>JAXLRT010000005.1:0-227967 GCA_046330955.1 Kineosporiaceae bacterium
ACACCGGCCCGGGCATGAAGGTGACCGGCGTGGCCGTGTACGCCGGCGGGTTCGTCATGACGCTCTTCGAGGGCTTCGTCGAATTCCTGCAGGCCTACGTGTTCACCCTGCTGTCGGCGCTGTACATCGCCGGCTCGCTGGCGCAAGACCACTGATGCTCCACCAGTTCCACTGATCCACCTGCTTCACTGCCCCACCCCGGGCCGGTGCCGGATGGCGCCGCGCACCGACCCACTCGAGACACCGGGACCCCCTGGTGCCACAACGGAGAAGAGAGAGAGATCATGAGAGGTTCCCTCGCCATCGTCGGGTACGGTCTGTCGGCCATCGGCCCCGGCATCGGTGTCGGCCTGATCTTCGCCGCGTACGTCAGCGGTGTGGCACGTCAGCCGGAGGCCCGTAACCTCCTCCAGCCCATCGCGATCCTGGGCTTCGCCCTGGCCGAGGCGCTGGCCATCTTCGGTATCGCCCTGGCGTTCGTCTTCGCCGACTAGTACGGCGCTCCGCAGCCGATCCACATCAGACCTGAGGAGTGAGCGTGCAACACCTTGCCTCGGCCCTCGCGGAAGTGAACGGTGAGACACCACCGATCCTGCCGCACATGGGTGAGCTGATCTTCGGGCTCGTCGTCTTCGCGATCCTGTACTACATCGTCGCGACGAAGGTCGTGCCCCGCCTGGAGAAGGTGTACGCCGAACGCACGGCGGCCATCGAGGGTGGCATCGCCAAGGCCGAGCAGGCCCAGGCCGAGGCCGCTGCTGCCCTGGCGGAGTACCGGGCACAGCTCGCCGACGCCCGTGGGGAGGCGCAGAAGATCCGTGAGGATGCCCGCGCCGAGGGCGCGGCGATCCTGGCCGAGATGCGCGAGCGGGCACAGGTCGAGGCCAACCGCATCACCACGGCCGCCCAGCAGCAGATCCAGGCCGAGCGCCAGCAGGCGGTCGTCCAGCTGCGCGGCGAGGTCGGGGCGATGGCCACGACGCTGGCCTCCAAGATCGTCGGGGAGTCGCTCGAGGACCACGCCCGCGCCAGCGGCGTGATCGACCGCTTCCTCGCCGAGCTGGAGGCCTCCGCCAACGGCGCCGGCACCCGCGGGCAGGTCTGACATGCGTGGCGTGAGCAAGGCATCGCAGATCGCCGGGCAGGAGCAGGTCGAAGCCCTGCTCCGCACCGGCAGCGTCGACCCTGCCGCGCTCGCCGAGGACCTGTTCGGTGTCACCGGCGCCCTGGCGTCCAGTGCCGGCCTGCGTCGGGCACTGACCGATCCCTCGCGGGACGGTGAGGCCAAGGCAGGTCTGGTCGCGCAGCTGTTCGGCGGCAAGATCTCGGGCAGCGCGATCGACCTGGTCTCCGGACTGGTTCGCGGGCGCTGGTCGGCCGGCGGCGACCTCACCGACACCGTCGAGGCCCTCGCGGTCTCGGCCGTGCTGGCCGGTGCCGAGCGCGCCGGACGGCTCGAGGCGGTCGAGGACGAGCTGTTCCGGTTCGGCCGCACGGTCGGTGGCGACCAGGGCCTGCGCGACGCGTTCTCGGCACGCACCGAGGGCAGCGCACGCAAGGGTGACCTGGTGCGGGCACTACTCGGCGGCAAGGCCGCTCCCGAGACGGTGCGGTTGGCCGTCCAGGCGGCCTCGCACCCGCGGGGGCTGCGCACCGAGCGGGCGCTCGAGGCGTACGTGGACGCCGCTGCCGAGCGTCGACGTCAGCTGGTGGCCGAGGTCGTGGTGGCCATCCCGATGACCGAGACCCAGCGCGACCGGCTCGCCGCAGCGCTGCAGCAGATCTACGGCCGCGCCGTCCGGCTGAATGTCGACATCGACCCGAGTGTCGTCGGCGGCATTCGGGTGCAGATCGCCGGTGAGGTGCTGGACGGCACCGTCGCCGGACGCCTGGCGGATGCCCAACGTCGCTTGGCCGGCTGACGCAACTCCTTCTGCAGCAACGCTTTCCAGCAGCACCACACAGACGATCAGAACACTTGCCGACACGGGCAGACGAGAGCAAAGAGAGCAGGGACCGACACCATGGCGGAGCTGACCATCCGTCCGGAGGAGATCCGGGGAGCCCTGGACGCCTTCGTCCAGTCCTACGAACCCGGCGCCGCCTCGCGCGAAGAGGTCGGCCGGGTGGCCGACGCCGGCGACGGCATCGCGCACGTCGAGGGCCTGCCGAGCGTCATGGCCAACGAACTGCTGAAGTTCGAGGACGGCACGCTGGGCATCGCGCTGAACCTCGACGTCCGTGAGATCGGCGTCGTGGTGCTCGGCGAGTTCAGCGGCATCGAGGAGGGCCAGGAGGTCCGCCGCACCGGCGAGATCCTCTCGGTGCCCGTCGGTGACGCCTTCCTGGGCCGCGTGGTCGACCCGCTGGGCACCCCGATCGACGGCCTGGGCGACATCGTCGCCGAGGCGCGCCGTCCGCTGGAGCTGCAGGCGCCGACCGTGGTGCAGCGCCAGAGCGTGAACGAGCCGCTGATGACCGGCATCAAGGCCATCGACTCGATGACCCCGATCGGGCGCGGTCAGCGCCAGCTGATCATCGGCGACCGCCAGACCGGCAAGACCGCGGTGGCGATCGACACGATCATCAACCAGAAGGCCAACTGGGCCTCGGGTGACCCGAAGCAGCAGGTGCGCTGCGTGTACGTGGCCATCGGCCAGAAGGGCTCGACCATCGCCGGCGTGCGCCGCGCGCTGGAGGAGGCCGGGGCGCTGGAGTACACCACCATCGTCGCCGCCCCCGCCTCGGACGCCGCGGGCTTCAAGTACCTCGCCCCGTACACCGGCTCGGCCATCGGCCAGCACTGGATGTACGCCGGTAAGCACGTCGTGATCATCTTCGACGACCTGACCAAGCAGGCCGAGGCCTACCGCGCCGTGTCGCTGCTGCTGCGCCGTCCGCCGGGTCGCGAGGCCTACCCCGGTGACGTCTTCTACCTGCACAGCCGGTTGCTCGAGCGCTGCGCCAAGCTGAGCGACGAGATGGGCGCCGGGTCGATGACCGGGCTGCCGATCATCGAGACCAAGGCCAACGACGTGTCGGCCTACATCCCGACCAACGTCATCTCGATCACCGACGGCCAGATCTTCCTCGAGTCCGACCTGTTCAACGCCAACGTGCGTCCCGCGGTGAACGTCGGTATCTCGGTCAGCCGCGTGGGTGGTGCCGCACAGACCAAGGCCATGAAGAAGGTCTCCGGTTCGCTGCGTGTCGACCTGGCCCAGTACCGCGCGCTGGAGGCGTTCGCGATGTTCGCCTCCGACCTGGACGCCGCGTCCCGGGCGCAGCTGGCCCGCGGTTCGCGCCTGGTCGAGCTGCTCAAGCAGCCGCAGTACTCGCCGTACGCGATGGAGGAGCAGGCGGTCGCCATCTGGACCGGTACCTCGGGTCAGCTGGACAACATCCCGGCCGAGGACGTGGGCCGGTTCGAGTCCGAGCTGCTCGACCACCTGCGCCGCAACACCAAGATCCTCGACACCATCCGTGAGACCAAGAACGTGGACGACGACACCGAGGCCTCGCTGAAGTCGGCGGTCGCCTCGTTCAAGGCCTCGTTCACCACCGGCACGGGCCACGCGCTCGGGGCGGCGGGTGCCGAGACGATCGAGAAGGCACTGGACGAGCAGGACATCGACCAGGTGCAGATCGTCAAGCAGAAGCGCGGCTGACGATGGGCGCCCAGCTTCGCGTCTACCGACAGCGGATCAGGTCGGTCACCGCGATGAAGAAGATCACTCGCGCGTTCGAGCTGATCGCCACGTCGCGGATGGTCAAGGCCCAGCAGCGCACCGCGGCGTCCGCGCCGTACACCCAGGCGATCACCCGCGCGGTCTCGGCGGTGGCGACGTACTCCAACGAGGAGCACCCGCTGACCAGCGAGAAGCCGGGTGCGGACCGGGCGGCGGTGCTGCTGGTGACCTCCGACCGAGGCCTCGCCGGCGCCTACTCGGGCAACGTGATCAAGGAAGGCGACCGCCTGCACGAGCTCCTCCGCTCGGAGGGCAAGGAGGTCGACACCTACATCGCGGGCCGCAAGGGGATCGCGTTCTACACCTTCCGGCACCGTCCCATCGCCGGACAGTGGTCGGGGCACTCCGATGCTCCGACCTACGAGATGGCCCAGGAGATCGCGAGCACCCTGATCAACGCGTTCCTGCACCCGACCGAGAAGGGTGGTGTCGACGAGATCCACATCGTCTACACCCGCTTCGTCAACATGGTCACGCAGGAGCCGACCGTCATCCGGATGTTGCCGCTCGAGGTGGTCGAGGGCGAGGACGTTCCCGACGAGGACGACGTCCTGCCGTTGTACGAGTTCGAGCCGTCGACCGGTGCGGTGCTGGATGCCCTGCTGCCCAAGTACGTCGAAGCGCGGATCTTCAACGCCCTGCTCACCTCGGCGGCCAGTGAGCTGGCCGCCCGGCAGCGGGCGATGAAGTCGGCGACCGACAACGCCGAACAGCTCATCCGCAAGTACACCCGCCTGGCGAACACCGCCCGGCAGGCAGAGATCACGCAAGAGATCAGCGAGATCGTCGGTGGCGCCGGGGCATTGGCCGACGCCGGCGCCGCGCACTAGTCCCGACCCGAAAACCACCCGGTTGTTGAGAGTGAGAGAGACATGACTGCCACTGCTGTTGAGTCGTCCGCCGCCAGCGGCGCCGCCGGTGTCGGCCGGGTGTCCCGGGTCATCGGGCCGGTCGTCGACATCGAGTTCCCGGCCGACGCCATGCCGGAGATCTACAACGCCCTGAAGGTCGACGTCACGATCGGCGGCGCGACCCGCACCCTGACCCTCGAGGTCGCCCAGCACATCGGCGACAACATGGTGCGCGCCATCTCCATGCAGCCCACCGACGGCATGGTGCGTGGATCCTCGGTCACCGACACCGGTGACCCGATCATGGTGCCCGTCGGTGACGTGACCAAGGGCCACGTGTTCAACACCATCGGCGAGTGCCTCAACCTGAAGCCGGGAGAGAAGCTCGAGATCACCGAGCGCCGGGGCATCCACGCCAAGGCGCCGGCCTTCGACCAGCTCGAGAGCAAGACCGAGATGTTCGAGACCGGCATCAAGGTCATCGACCTGCTCACGCCGTACGTGCTGGGCGGCAAGATCGGCCTGTTCGGCGGCGCCGGTGTGGGCAAGACGGTGCTCATCCAGGAGATGATCTACCGCGTCGCCGAGAACTTCGGTGGGGTGTCGGTGTTCGCCGGGGTCGGCGAGCGCACCCGTGAGGGCAACGACCTGATCGCCGAGATGACCGAGACCGGCGTCATCGAGAAGACCGCACTGGTCTTCGGCCAGATGGACGAGCCGCCGGGTACGCGTCTGCGCGTGGCGCTGTCGGCGCTGACCATGGCCGAGTACTTCCGCGACGTCCAGAAGCAGGACGTGCTGCTGTTCATCGACAACATCTTCCGGTTCACCCAGGCCGGTTCCGAGGTGTCCACCCTGCTCGGCCGCATGCCGAGCGCCGTGGGCTACCAGCCGACCCTGGCCGACGAGATGGGCGTGCTGCAGGAGCGGATCACCTCGACCCGTGGTCACTCGATCACCTCGATGCAGGCGGTCTACGTGCCGGCCGACGACTACACCGACCCGGCCCCGGCGACGACCTTCGCCCACCTGGACGCCACCACCGAGCTCAGCCGGACGGTCGCCTCGCTGGGTATCTACCCGGCGGTGGACCCGCTGACCTCGACCAGCCGGATCCTCGACCCGCGCTACATCACGGCCGACCACTACAACACCGCGGTGCGCGTGAAGCAGATCCTGCAGCGCAACAAGGAACTGCAGGACATCATCGCCATCCTCGGTGTCGAGGAGCTCTCGGAGGAGGACCGGACGATCGTCAACCGGGCCCGCCGCATCGAGCGCTTCCTGTCGCAGAACACCTTCGTGGCCAAGACCTTCACCGGTCTCGAGGGCTCGTTCGTGCCGCTGAGCGACACCATCGAGGCGTTCACGAAGATCGCCGACGGCGAGTACGACAACGTGCCCGAGCAGGCGTTCTTCATGTGCGGTGGCCTGGACGACGTCGAGCGCAAGGCGGCCGAGATCGCCAAGTCGCTCGCCGGCTGACCCGATCGCACAACAGGACATATCCTGACCACAGGGAGCCGGCGCCCACGGCGTCGGCTCCCTCAGGCCGAGCAGCAGGAGGAACGGTGCCACTCGAGGTGGAACTGGTTGCCGCGGACCACAAGGTCTGGAGCGGCGAGGCGTCCATGGTGGTCGCGAGGACCCTGGACGGCGACCTCGGGGTGCTGCCCGGCCACACGCCCGTGCTCGCCGTCCTCGCCGCCTCGGCCATCACGATCAAGGCGACGGACGGCACCGACGTCGTGGCCCATTGTGACGGCGGGTTCCTGTCGGTCGAGCACGACCGCGTCATGATCGTTTCGGATCGCGCCGATCTGGGCGCCGCGCCGACGGTCGGCAGCTGAGCTGGTGGCGGCATGAGCGATCTCATCGTTCCCGCCGCCGTCATTGCCGCGCTCATCCTCGGTGTGGTGGTCCTGCTCGGCGGCCTGCTGATGCGTCGGACCATCATCGGCCGCGGGGTGGGGGCCTTCGACTGCTCCCTGCGCTATCGACCGCAGACCGACGGCTGGATGTTCGGGCTCGCCCGCTACGAGCACGACCGCCTCGATTGGTTCCGCTTGTTCGCGCTCTCGTTCCGGCCCAGCCGCACCCTGACGCGCTCGAACCTGACGATCCTCGAGCGGCGTGATCCCGAGGGCTCCGATGAGGGCATGCTCGACAGCGACTGGGTGCTGGTGCGCTGCGCCTACGACAGCACCACCCTCGAACTGGGCATGAGCGAGATGGCCTACAACGGCCTCGCCACCTGGCTGGAGTCCGCCCCACCCGGCGAACACGCCAACATCGCCTGACCCAACCCGCTCATGCTCCGCAGGCGCGGCGCCATGCTCCCTCGGCGTCGTCCCAACGCGTCAGCTGCGGAGCATGAGCCGTCACCAGCGGAGCATGAGCAGGTTTGTCTAGGGGGTGGGGGTGCGGCCGCCGCCGGGGGCCCAGAGGACGTCGCCGCCGGCGCCGACATTGGCCTGGCGGCAGAGGATGAACAGCAGGTCGCTGAGGCGGTTCAGGTAGGTGGCCGTCAGAGGGTTGACCCCGCCGTCCGGGTCGGTGCCGTAGGTGTCGAGGGCCGCCCACACGGCGCGTTCGGCCCGTCGGCACACCGTGCGGGCCACGTGCAGCTGCGCGGCCGCGACCGAGCCGCCGGGCAGGATGAACGAGCGCAGCGCGGCGAGATCGGCATTGAACCGGTCGCAGGCCGCCTCGAGGTCCTCGACGTACTCGGCGGTGATCCGCAGCGGCGGATGCTCCGGCGCCGGTGCCAACGGGGTGCACAGATCGGCGCCCACGTCGAACAGGTCGTTCTGCACCCGGGTGAGCGTGGTGGTGATCTCGTCCGAGAGCCCACCGTGAGCCAGGGCCACCCCGATGGCGCTGTTGGTCTCGTCGACGTCGGCATAGGCGATCAGTCGCGGGTCGTTCTTACTCGTGCGCGACATGTCCCCCAGGGAGGTGGTGCCGTCGTCGCCGGTTCGGGTGTAGATGCGGGTGAGGTTCACCATGACAGCCACCCTAGGGGGCCGTGGAGGTGCCGGCCTGTGGACCGCGTTACGTGCCGGCCTCCAGCAGCCGGCGAGCCGCCGTGACGTCCTCGGTGAAGACCATGACGGCCGGACCTTCGCTGGTGGGCGCCACCGTGGCCCGCAGCCCGCCGTCCGTCAGCCGCAGCCGGATCATCTCGGCCTCGATGAAGGTCGGGGGCGCCGCGATGCGCACCAGGAGCCCGTACTCCTCGGGGGAACCGACCCGTGGACGACGCTGCACGAGTGAGCGTCCCCGGCTACCGAAAGCCCAGCGCATCAGGAGGATCAGCACGCCGAGGCAGATCATGGACACCAACGGTCCGAACATGAACGAGGCGCTGCCCCACGACGGCATACCTCCCAGTGTCGGTGGTCCGCCGGGGGTTGGCCAAGCGGCAGAGATCGATATCCGCTGTCCGTCGGCCACGCTTCCTGGGCAGGTCGCGACCGCTGGTCTACCCTGGGATACTGCAAAGCTACTTCGCGTGACGATGCGTGGGGTGCGTTGTCAGAACGTGATCGACGACTGGTTCCTCGGCAGGGTTCCGAGGTGGGGGGAAGAGGCGGACGTGCACAGTCTGCAGATCGACGTGCTCGCGCACGGCGCCCATCTGACGCTGAGCGGACGCCTCGACAGCCGGTCGGCGCCGATCGCGCGAGCCGTGTTGCACAGCGCCCTGGAGCAGGGCGAGGGGGACCTGCTGGTACGGATCAGCGGTCTGGAGATCTGGGACGCCGTGGGGATGAGCGTGCTGGTGGCCGCCCACGGCAAGGCCCGGCGTGCCGATCGCCGGGTGGTGCTGGTGGATGCCTCACCGCGCCAGGTTCGCCTGCTCAAGGCGAGCCGGGTCGGCCGGGTGCTGACCGTTCAGCCGCTGGCCGTGGCCTGACCATCGCGACGCCGCTGACCCGGCGGGGTAGGTTCCCCGCGTGCACGGATCATCCCAGCTGGCACTGCAGCTCCTCGTCCTGGTGGCGGTCGCCGCAGCCGTGGCCGGCCTGTCGTCCCGATGGGGGGTCTCGGCCCCGCTCGTGCTGACCGCGGTCGGCATCGTGGCGTCCTTCGTCCCGGCACTGCCGCACTACGAACTCGATCCCGACGTGGTGCTCGTGGGCATCCTGCCCCCACTGCTCTACACCACCGCGATTCGCACCCCCTTCGTCGATCTGCGTCGCAACCGCCGGCCGATCATCCTGCTCTCGGTCGCCCTGGTGCTGGTCACCGCCGTCGCCGTCGCCGTCGTCGCGACGGCGGTGGTGCCGGGCCTGCCGTTCGCGGCGGCCCTCGCCCTGGGGGCGGTCGTGGCCCCACCCGACGCCGTCGCCGCCACCGCCGTGGCCCGCCGGGTCGGCCTGCCCCGACGGCTGCTGATCCTGCTCGAGGGCGAGAGCCTGCTCAACGACGCCACCGCCCTGGTCACCCTGCGCATGGCCCTGGCCGCGCTGGCCACCACGCTCACCGTCGGCGACGTGGCCGTGTCCTTCGGCCGGGCGGTGGTGTTCGGGGTGGCCGTGGGCTGGCTGGTCGCCACCGTGGCCACCCCGATCCGGCGCCGGGTGCGCGATCCGGTTCTCGACACCACGGGCTCGCTGCTGGTGCCCTACGTCGCCATGATCGCCGCCGAGGTCATCGGGGGGTCCGGCGTGCTCGCCGTGGTGGTCGCCGGGCTGATGCTCGGCCATCGCTCGCCCCGAATCCAGTCCGCCGCCTCCCGGGTCACCGAGCGCACCCTGTTCACCACCGTGCAGTTCCTGCTCGAGTCGGTGGTCTTCCTGCTGATCGGCCTGCA
This sequence comes from Kineosporiaceae bacterium, assembly GCA_046330955.1. Lineage (GTDB taxonomy): Bacteria > Actinomycetota > Actinomycetes > Actinomycetales > Kineosporiaceae > JADJPO01. The sequence goes on from JAXLRT010000005.1 coordinate 9,420, forward strand.
ACTGCGTGACCTGCTGGACGGCGCCACCGCCGAGGGCATCTCCGCGGGACGGATTGCCTGGATCTGCGTCGCCGTGGTCGCCACGGTGATCGTCGTCCGGATCGGGTGGATGTTCCCGGCGGCCTACGCGCCGCGGTTGCTGCCCGGCGTCCGGCGCCGTGAACCGGCCCCCTCGTGGCGCGGGGTGGCGGTGCTCGGCTGGGCGGGGATGCGGGGCGTGGTCACGCTGGCCGCGGCCTTCACCCTCACCGGTGAGCAGGCGGGCGTGCTGCAGCTGGCGGCCTTCGCCGTGGTGGCGGCCTCGCTGCTGATCCAGGGAGGCACCCTGCCCGCGCTGGTGCGCCGGCTCGGGGTGGCCGGGCCGGATGCCGCCCAGGACGCGTTGCAGCAGGCGATGGTGCTGCAGCGGGCGGTGGACGCCGGGCAGGAGCGCCTCGCCGAGCGCGCGGGTGATGCCCCGCAGGAGGTGGTCGACACGCTGCGGAGCTGGACCGACCGGTTCGCCCAGTCGGTCTGGGAACGGTTGCGTACCAACGAGTCCCTGACCGAGCCACCCGCGCGGGCGTTCCGCCGGCTGCGCCTGGAGATGCTGGACGCCGAGCGCGAGGTCGTCGTCCGGGTGCACCGCTCGGGCGCGGTGGCGGCCGAGGTGCTCGACGAGGTTCTCGCCCGGCTCGACCAGGAGGAGGCGATGCTCGAGGGGCTGAGCATCGAGGACGCCGAACCCTCCACCACCGCGGTGGACCCCACCCCGATCGAGGCGGCCTGCGAGCACCTGATCACCTCCGGCGTCCCGGTGCCGCTCACCCCCGACGGCTGCCAGGAGTGTCTCGAGCTGGAGCGCTCGGACTGGGTCGCGCTGCGGCTGTGCCTGACCTGCGGCCACGTCGGGTGCTGCAATTCCTCCCCGCTGCGGCATGCCGATGCCCACCACACCGAGACCGGGCATCCGGTGATCCGCAGCTTCGAGCTGGCCGAGTCGTGGCGGTGGTGCTACCTCGACCGCGTCCTGGGCTGATCGGGAGGGCGGTCGGCTGACAGTTCGGACCGGTCGACCTGACGGGTCAGAACGGTGGCAATCGGTCGGCTAGGGTGCGGCCATGGCGCGCTCAGGGGGGCGGGGGACCACCCGCTCGGTCGAGGGAATGATCGTCGGCGGCATGATCCTGACCGCCCTGACCGGGTGCAGCCTGCTCGGCCGCGCGGATCCGACTCCGGTCGCGCTGCCCAGCACCGCGTCGTCCGGCAGTGCTGTGGCCTCGAGCGCGGCGTCGGCGTCATCGCCCTCGGCCTCGCCGAGCCCGTCCGCGCCCACCTCGCTGCAGGATGCCTTCGAGCTGGTCAGCTCCGGTGTGGTGCGCCTCGAGGTCGCCGGCTGCGAGGAAGACGGCATGGGCACCGGGTTCGCGATCGGACCGCAGTTGGTGGTCACCGCCGCCCACGTGGTGGACGGCGGGCGGCTGGTGCGGGCGATCAGCGGGACGACGTCCCGGTCGGCGAGCGTGCTCGGCATCGACGTGGCCGCGGACGTCGCCCTGTTGCGCATGGTGACCCCGATCGAGGGGCACGAGTTCGCCTTCAGTACCGAGCCGGCCCGGGTGGGTGACCAGGTCGCCGCGCTCGGGTTCCCGGAGGCCTCGCTGCTGACGTTCACCCCCGGCACGGTCAACGGGGTCGGTCGCAAGGCCGTGATCGACGGCGTCGCCCGGTTCGGGCTGCTCGAGTTCGACGCCGCCACCCACCCGGGCAGCAGTGGCGGGCCGGTGATCCGTCCGGACGGCACCGTGGTCGGCCTGGTCGACGCCGGGCCGCAGGCGGCCCAGGGACGCCGGCTCGCGGTCACCTCGGCCACGGCGCAGAAGATCATCACGCCGTGGCTCGACCGCACCAGCCCGGTGCCGACCACCCGGTGTCCGGAGGCGCTCGGGCCGGACGGCAAGCCGCTGCCGCCGAGTGTCGCGCCCGGCAGCGATGCGGCCCAGGCGTTCGGCACCCTGCGGCTCTACTTCGCCTCGATCAACCAGGGCGACTACTCCACCGCGCTGGCACAGTTCGTGAAACCCATTCCGCTGAAGGCGTTCTCGGCCGGGGTCGAGTCGAGCCAGGACGACAACTTCGCCGTCGAGAGCGTCAAGCGCAGCAACGGCAAGGTCGTGGTCTGGCTGACCTTCACCAGTCGGCAGCAGGCCGGGCACGGTCCGGCGGCCCGGCCGAAGGAGACCTGCACCGACTGGTCGCTGGACTACACCATGGCCCCGCACAACGGGCTCTGGCTGATCGAGTCGACCAGGGGCCACGGCACGGTCAGCCGCCCCTGCGCCGCGCCCTGATCGACCCCCGGCGGGGTCGGCCACGCGATCCGCCGGAGGACGTCGCAGCCTGCGGTGGTGAGACGTCTCACCAAGCAGCCGGTGGGCGGGGGACGGCGTCCGGGCTAGCCTCCGGTCATGGTGGCCGAACGCAAGCGGGAACGTCCCTGGGTGATGCGGACCTACGCCGGGCACTCCAGCCCCGCGGAGTCCAACGCGCTGTACCGGCGCAACCTGGCCAAGGGCCAGACCGGCCTGTCGGTGGCCTTCGACCTGCCGACCCAGACCGGCTACGACTCCGACCACGAGCTCGCTCGCGGCGAGGTGGGCAAGGTGGGGGTGCCCATCGGGCACGTCGGTGACCTGCGGGCGTTGTTCGACGGCATCCCGCTGGCCCAGATGAACACCTCGATGACCATCAACGCCACCGCGATGTGGCTGCTGGCGCTCTACCAGGTGGTGGCGCTCGACCAGGAGCAGGCCGCGAACCCCGACCGGCCGGCCGCCGACGTGCTGGCCGCGCTGGCGGGCACCACGCAGAACGACATCATCAAGGAGTACCTGTCCCGCGGGACGTACGTGTTCCCGCCCGGGCCGAGCCTGCGGCTGACCACCGACACCATCGCCTACACGGTCACCGCGATGCCGGGCTGGAACCCGACCAACATCTGCAGCTACCACCTGCAGGAGGCCGGGGCCACCCCGGTGCAGGAGGTCGCCTTCGCGCTGTCGACGGCGATCGCCGTCCTGGACGCCGTGCGCGACGGCGGGCAGGTGCCGGCCGAGAGGTTCGGCGAGGTGGTGCAGCGGATCTCGTTCTTCGTCAACGCGGGCGTGCGGTTCGTCGAGGAGATGTGCAAGATGCGCGCCTTCGTCGAGTTGTGGGACGAGATCACCCGCGAGCGCTACGGCATCACCGATGCCAAGCAGCGCCGGTTCCGCTACGGCGTCCAGGTCAACTCCCTCGGCCTGACCGAGGCCCAGCCCGAGAACAACGTGCAGCGCATCGTGCTCGAGATGCTCGCGGTGACGCTGAGCAAGAAGGCTCGGGCACGCGCCGTCCAGCTGCCCGCCTGGAACGAGGCACTGGGCCTGCCGCGGCCGTGGGACCAGCAGTGGTCGTTGCGGATCCAGCAGGTGCTGGCACTCGAATCCGACCTGCTGGAGTACGAGGACCTGTTCGACGGCTCGGCCGTGGTCGAAGCCAAGGTGGCCGAGATCATCGCCGGGGCCAAGGCGGAGCTGGCCCGGATCGAGGAGCTGGGCGGGGCGATCGCGGCGGTCGAGAACGGCTACATGAAGTCGGCGCTGGTCGCCTCGCACGCCACTCGGCGGCACCGGATCGAGGCCGGCCTGGACACCGTGGTGGGCGTCAACTCGTTCACCACCACCGAGGTCAACCCGCTCACCGCCGACCTGGACACTGCGATCCAGACCGTCGATCCCGCGGTGGAATCGGCTGCGGTGCAAGCGATTCAGCGCTGGCGCGCCGAGCGGGACGCGACCCCCGAGGGCCGCGCCGCGTGGGCCGCCTCGCTGGAGCGGCTGAAGGCGGACGCGGCGTCCGGGGTCAACCTGATGGCCGCCAGCCTGGAGTGTGCCCGGGCGGGGGTGACCACGGGGGAGTGGGCCGGCGCGCTACGCGAGGTGTTCGGTGAGTATCGGGCGCCGACCGGGGTCAGTGGCACCGTCGGTGTGGCGGTGCCGGACGCCGACCTGGTCGCCGTCCGCGAATCGGTGGCCCGCACCGGCGAGGAACTCGGCGGGCGGCTGCGGATGCTGGTCGGCAAACCGGGTCTGGACGGGCACTCCAACGGGGCCGAGCAGGTCGCGGTGCGCGCCCGGGACGCCGGGTTCGAGGTGGTCTACCAGGGCATCCGGTTGACGCCGGCCCAGATCGTGGCGGCCGCGGTGGCCGAGGACGTGCACTGCGTCGGGCTGTCGGTGCTGTCCGGCTCGCACATGGAGCTGGTGCCCGAGGTGCTGGCGGGCATGCGCGCGGCCGGCCTGGACGACGTCCCGCTGGTCGTCGGCGGCATCATCCCCGAGGCCGACGGCAAGGCCCTGGTGGCTCAGGGCGTCGCCGCGGTCTTCACCCCCAAGGACTACGGCCTCACCGAGATCATGGGCAAGATCGTCGACCTGATTCGCGACGCCCGCTCCCTGACCCCCACCCCCGCCTGACCCACCCCGCCCGCTCAGCTCGCCCGCTCACAGCCGGGCACCAAACCCGCTCATGCTCCGCAGGTGTCGAAACACCTGGGCGAAATACCCCAGATGTCCGTCACCTGCGGAGCATGAGCGGTCTGCTGCGGAGCATGAGCGGGTTTGGTGCCGTGCTGTGAGTGGGTGGTGCACCGGCTGTGCGCGGGTGGGTCACCAGCCGGGGCGGCCTCCGATGACCAGCGCGGAGGCGAGGTGTTCGAGCAGCATGCGGGCGGTCAGGACGACGCGCTCGGCGGCGCGAGGTCCGGCGGCGTCCGCCCAGTCGGCGAGTTCGCGGCGCAGCGGGTTGCGCACGGTCGCGATCTGCAGGCTGTGCTGCACGTAGTGGCGCGGCAGCGGCGTCCGGCTCTGGGTGGCCGAGAGGTGGTCGACGTCGGCCGAGAGCACCGCGACCTCCTGGCCGACGGCGACCGCCACGTAGGCGGCGCCGGCGACGTAGGCGGCGTCGATGTCCTCGGTGATCTCGGGCTGGTCGTGCATCGGACGACTCGCGGCCCGCGCCCGGCTGCGCGGTCCGCCGCCGGACAGGGCCATCTCGCGGACGTCGGCCTCCAGCTGCGCGAGGCTGTCCAGGGCGGTCAGGGCCAGGGAGCTGAACGGCCAGACCCCGGCGGCCTGCGCGGAGGTCGGCATCGGCACCGCGGCCCACGCGGTGGTCGTGCGCCGCAGCCATGCGGCGTAGCCGGCGACCGAGGCCACCGCGTCGGGATCGCCGAGGCGCTCGGCGGCGTTGTAGCGGGCCATCCAGGTGGCGCTGTCGAGTTCGGTGAGGAAGGCCATCCGCCGGGCGTAATCGTGCACGCTGTGCCCCGACTCGCCGCGGGTGGTCACCGTGGGGGCGGCCGGGGCGGACGGGGTGGGGGCGGCGGTCTGGATCAGCCCGACGCTGGCACGCCGGAGGTGTCCGTGGCCGGATCGGACGGCGGTGGCCCGAGCTGCTCTGGTCGGGCGGGAGTGGCCGTGCGCGGAGGGGGTCGTCGACATGAGCCATTCCTCGGAACACCCCCCGGTCGGGCTAAAGCCTCCCCGGTCAGATTCCCCCGTTGGGATGACCCAGCCTCACCGAAGATCACCGTCAGATCGCAGTTCGCGCCGGATGAGCCGGTGCAGACTGTGATCCAACAGTGATCATGGTGGTGGGAATCAGGCCGGGTTCCAGGCCCGGGCCAGGGCGAGCACGATCCGCTCCAACCGCTGCGGCGAAGTGGCGAGGTTGACCCGGGCGAAGCCCTCGAAGCCGTCACCGAACAGCCGTCCGGGGTGCACCATCACCCGGGCCTCGACCAGGGCGGTGGCGCTCGGGTCGGCCAGGCCGGTGGGCCGAGCGTCCAGCCAGGCCAGGTAGGTGCCCTCCATCGGGGTCCAGGTCAGCTGCGGAAGGTGCTGGGCCACAAGGGATCTGAACTGATCACGGCGCGCGGCCAGATCGGCCAGCAACCCGTCCAGCCAGCCGTCGCCGTCGGTGTAAGCGGCCACGCTGGCCACGATGCCCAACGGCGAGGTGCCGTGGTTGGACACCAGCGGTGCCGCCCGCAACGCCTTCAGGTCGGCATCGTTGCCGGCGATGATCTGCGCGCACTTCAGTCCGGGAACGTTGAAGGCCTTGGACGCCGCGAGCACCGTCGTGACGTGGTCCGCCGTGCCCTCGACCGCCGCGTACGGCAGGTGCCGGGCGCCGTCCAGCACCAGCGGAGCGTGGATCTCGTCGCTGATCACCCGGGCGCCGTGGGCCAGGACGACGTCGCGCAGCGCGGCCAGCTCGGCTGCGGTGAACACCCGTCCCAGCGGGTTGTGCGGCGAGGACAGCAGCACCGTGCGCCCACCGGCGGCCAGCGCCGCCCCGACCGCCTCGACGTCCAGCTCGCTGCCCCGGCAGGGCACCGTGATCAGCTCGCGTCCGGTCACCGCCGGGATCTGCAGGAACGGCGGGTAGGCCGGCGTCGGGACCACCACGGGCGCCGGGTCGCAGAGCACCTCCAGCGCCAGCCGCACCCCGGCCATCACGTCACCGCAGCCGATCACCCGGGCCGGGTCGACGGTCAACCCGAAACGCCGCTCGACGAAACCCGCGGTCGCCTCGGGCAGGCCGTTGAGCCGGTCCTCGGCGGGGTAGCCGAGGATGCCGCGCTCCAGCGCGTCGTCCAGGGCCATCCGGACGACGCGTGCCGGCCGGACGTCCATCTCGGCCACCCAGGCGGGCAGCACGTCCGGGCCGGGCAGGGTCCACTTCACCGAGCGGGCATCGCGCAGCTCGGCGTCATCCAGCTCCCAGTCGGGCAGGTCGGTGTCATCCAGGTGCCAGGCCATGCCGGGAGTGTGTCAGGTTGACCTCGCCTGCGGCTCGGGTGGGTCAGGCGGAGCGTGGGGTGACGAATCCCAGCGTCGCCGGGGTGAAGCCGGGGAAGACGTTGGTGACCGAGGGGACGGCGCACCGGCGGGTCAGCACCTCCGACAGCACCGAGCGGTAGTCGGTACGCGCCGCCAGGTCACCGTTGTCCAGCGCGGCCGGCGCCAGGGTGGGCCAGGCACCGTAGACCTTGCCGCCCTTGATGCCCCCACCCATCACCAGCATGGCCTGGCCGTGACCGTGGTCGAGCCCGTTGGACCCGTTCTGCTCGACGCGGCGGCCGAACTCGCTCAGGGTCACCACGGTGACCCCGCCCATCAGCGGGCCGAGCTCCTTGGCGAAGGCCGCCATCGCCCCCGACAGCTCGGTGAGCTGGTTGAACATCCAGCCACCGTCGGGGCCACCCAGGTTCTGGTGCATGTCCCAGTTGCCGAAGTCGACCGTGGCGAAACGCAGGCCGACATTGGCCTTGATCAGCCGGGCGACGTCGTGCAGCGCGCTGCTCAGGCCCCCGCCCGGGTATCCGGCGGCGGCCGCGTCGACGTCCTGGGGCAGCGAGCGCAGCTTGCCGACGGCCTCGATGGCCTCGAGCGTCGGCCGGGCGATGTCGGGCCGGGCGCCCTTGTGCAACGTGGTCATCGCCCGCTGCCAGGCGGCGTAGGTCAGCGTGTTCTCGTCGACGCCGATCCGGATGTTGTTCAGCGAGGACACCGCGAACTTGCTGTGATCGCCGTAGAGCGAGGCGGGCATGGTGGTGCTGCCCACCTGGGCGCCGGCGAGCGTCCCGACGCCCTGGGCGGCGTCCAGGCACCGGTTCATCCAGCCCGAGAACGTGCCGCCGCTCGGGGCGGCGCGCTCCATGGCGGCCATCGCCTCGAAGTGCGACCGGGTCGGGTCGGGCTGGCCGCACGCGTGGATCGCGGCCACCTGGCCGGCGTCCCACAGCGGGTAGAGCGCCTTCAGCCCCGGCGCCAGACCGAAGGTGGTGTCGACCTTCTTCAGGGTCGCCGCGGGGACCCCGATCGACGGCCGGGCCCGCAGGTAGTTCGCATCCCCGGCCGGAACCACGGCCGACAGGCTGTCGAACCCGCCCCGCAGGCTGATCACGACCAGGACGTCGGCCGTCCCCGTGGTGGCGACCGGCGGCACGCTCACACTGGCCGATCGTGAGGGGGAGGCCGACCGCGACGGCGTCGCCGAGCGGGTCGGGGTGAGCGTGGGAGTGGCCGATCGCGACGGGGTCGCGCTGGGGGACGGCGTCCCGCTGGGGGTGGGGGTCCCCGTCGGCGTGGGCGTGGCGGCGAAGGCCACCTGCGCGCCGTGCAGCGTGCTGGCCGTGACCAACCCGGTGATGGCCGTCAACTCGAACAGCCGGCGCCGGGTGACGGTGGCCGATTCGTGCTCGGCGCAGCCGCACGGCTCGGTCGGCGGCTCGGTGGTCGGGGGCTCGTTGATCGTGGAGGTCATCGGGTCGCCTCTCAGCGGCTCAGGAAGGCGGGGGAGCTCATCATCGCGATCGCCGTCAGTGCCGCGGTGGACTCGCGAGCCCAGGAATCGGCCCCGAAACGGGTGGGCATCTTGGTGCCCGCCAGCAGCTGGGCGGCCGCGGTGCGCTCCTGCGCGGTGGGCAGGCGTCCCAGGACCCGCTTGGCGGCTACGTCGATCATGGCGCTGCGGTTGCCGGGCGGTTTGGGCAGCAGCTTGGCCGACCCCGGCAGGCCGAGCTTGTCCGGCGACCAGCCGTAGACCAGGCCGGTGGTCTGGTTGATCAGCTCCAGGGCGTCCGCCGGGCTCTGCCACTTGCGGGCCAGGTCGGGGTAGCCGTCCGGGGTGGGCCAGGCCATCGGGGTCTGCCCCGAGCTGCCGGTCATCCAGTAGACCTGCTGCAGGGCGTCCTTGTTGCCGGTGAACTTCGGCCCCAGGGTGCGGATCACGGCGATGGTGCGCTCCAGCGGACGGCGCATCTTCGCGCCCTCGGCGGCCGCGAACTCCGCCGAGCCGAACAGTTGGCGCAACACCGGGGCGATCGCCGTCTTGTTGCGCAGGTAGGTGCGGGTGAGCGCGCCGACCAGTTCGGTGGACGGCGTGTCGGAGACGAAGTGGATCGCCAGCTTGCGGCAGATGTACCGGGCGGTCGAGGGATGCGAGGCGAGGTTGCGCACGAACCGTTGCTGCGCAAGGCGTCCGGCCTGGCCGGTGCCGTTGGCGTACCGGGTGCCCAGGATGGTGACCGGTCGGCTGTAGTGGCGTGCCGGCACGTAGTGCGTGACGCCCTGATCGGTGATCTCCCACCCGGTCAGCAGCAGCGCGGCCTGCTTGATGTCGCGCTCGGTGTAGCCGCCGTCCACCCCGAGGGTGTGCAGCTCCATGATCTCGCGGGCGTAGTTCTCGTTGGGCTGTTGCTTGGTCGACAGCGCGTTGTCGAGGTAGGCGAGCATCGCCGGGTGGGTCGAGCTGGCGAGCAGCATGTCCTCGAAGCGGCCGAAGGCGTGCTTGCGGATCACGTCGGCGTCGTACCGGTGACGGGCGAAGGAGCCCTTGTCGGCGGGGGCGGGCACGTTGAGATGGTTGGACCAGAAGTCCACCATCACCTCGTGCAGCTGGCGTTCGCTCCAGATGGCCCGGCCGAGGTGCAGCAGGCCCACCTCGTAGAGGAACTTGTAGTAGTCGTTGCCCTGCTTCTGCATCGAGTAGGCCCGCGACATCGAGTAGCTCAGCCGGGGGTAGAGGGCATTCACCTTGTTGCCCAAGGGATCTGCGATGCGCGCCGGGGCGAGTTGCAGCGCCAGCCAGTTGGACAACCCGAGCGAGGCGACCTGCGCCCGCATGGCCGGGGTGGCGCCGTAGGTGACCCGGCGCATCAGGTGCTCGGCGGACAGGTTGCGCGCCACCGGAACCGGGACCAGCCGGGCCGGCGCAGCGGTCGTGCCGAGGCGCACCGTGGGCGACCCGACGCCCGCAGCGGCGCCGCCGGAGGCCTTGCCGCCCAGGGCATTCGAGGCGGCGGCGAGTTCGGAGCGTCCCTTCAGGGCAACGGCGGACAGGCTGCCCACGGCTGCTGCGGCACCGGCTGCGGCGAGCGCCTGGCGCCGGGACAGGGTGAGTGGCCGGAAGACCTTCGCGGCCTCGCGGGCCCCGGCGGCCACGCGCAGGCCCGCCGCGTGCCCGCGGGTGCGGCCCAGGGCGCGCTTGCGCGCGATCCGCTCGGTGCGGCGCTTCGCCTCGCGTTCGGGTGCGGGGTGGCCGTCCGCCGGTGCTGCCGCCGGGAACACCGGGCCGGCGAACGGCGCCTCGGTGGCCGGGTGATCGCGGCGATCTCGGGTGACGTCTTCGAGCACATCATCACCTAATCAAGAAGCCAGGCGATCAAGCGTCAAGCGCCCGCAAAGCAGATCCCAAAGGTGTGCTCGTTCGTCCGTTGCCGCTGGTCAGGGTCCGGTTGGCGCCTTGAGCACCCGGGTTGTGGCCGGCTCACCACAATCCGTGTTGCTCCGGGGCCGCGGCTTCGGCCAGCACGGCGGTGACCCGCCGGGCCACCTCCTCGGCGCAGCCCCACGACAGGCTGATCCCGGCACTGCCGTGGCCGTAGCAGTGCAGCACCGTGCGGTCCGGCTCGTGACGCACCGACAGCTGCACTCCGGGCCGCAGCGCCCGCAGTGCGCTGCGGTGGGTCAGCACCCGGGCGCCGGCCAGCCGGGGTTCGAGTCGCGCCGCGCGGCGCAGCAGGCCCGAACCGTCCGGGTGCGCCTCGTCGTCCCCGGGTTCGTCGTCACCCGCCAGGGCCACCGTGCCGCCGTCCGGCACCACGTACAGGTGGTCGTCGGCGAGCCACTCGCGCAGGCCCGGGTCGCTCACCCGCAGGTATTGCCAGCGCCAGGGCGCGACCTGATCGTCGCCGGCCAGGCCGCGGGCCGCCAGTCCCGAGCAGTTGATCACCAGGCCACGCTGTGGCAGGGCGGGCAGGGACATCCGGGTGAGGGTGCCGCCGGCGCTGAACAACCGCTGCGCCAGGTGGCGCAGATAGACCGCGGGGTCGACCACCGGGGCGCTCACCGACTGGGGCGCCGCGTCGGAGCCATCCGAGAACAGCCGTCCCGGACGCATCGTCACCCCACTGAGCGCGCCGCCGAGCCCGCCGCTGCTCGCTCCCGGTGCGCTGTCGACGTCCCCGCCGGTCAGGGCGCAGAGCCGCTCACGCGTGCGGCGAGCCCACGCGGCCGACTCGGCGCCCAGCCGAGCCGGCGGCGGTAGCCAGGGCACGGGTCCCAGGGCCGAGGCGTTCTCGCCCGGCAGGTCGCGGGCGAGCACGTCGACCATCACGTCGGTGGTCTCGGCGAGCTGGACGGCGCAGGTCAGGCCCACCACGCCGGCGCCCACCACGATGACGCGTCGGGACACGGCGCCTCCCCTCCCGGCCGGTGGCGACGAGGATGATCCTCGATGGAGGTATCGGCGCGTCACCGGCCTGTCAGAACAATCTGTGCTCGCTGGAATCGTGGCCGCGCAGCGCGTCATAGTCGAGGGTCAGGCAGCGAATTCCGCGATCGGCGGCCAGCACGCGGGCCTGAGGCTTGATCTCCTGCGCGGCGAAGACGCCCGAGACCGGGGCGAGCAACGGGTCGCGGTTGAGCAGTTCGAGGTAGCGGGTCAGTTGCTCGACGCCGTCGATCTCACCGCGACGTTTGATCTCGACGGCCACGTGGGCGCCGTCCGCATCGCGGGTGAGCAGGTCGACCGGCCCGATCGCGGTGGGGTACTCGCGGCGGATCAGGGTGTAACCGGTACCCAGGGTGTGAACGTGCTCGGCGAGCAACTCCTGCAGGTGGGCCTCGACGCCGTCCTTGACCAGGCCGGGGTCGACGCCCAGGTCGTGACTGCTGTCGTGGAGCACCTCGTGCAACTGCACGATCAGCCGGTCGTCGGTCTTGTCGTGCTGAACCGTCCAGACCTCGCTCACACCGGCGCCCTGTTGCTCGGCCGTCGGCTCGCTCGTGGTGAGCCGGCACGGTGGGCTCATCCAGTTCAACGGCTTGTACGAGCCGCCGTCGGAGTGCACCAGCAGGCTTCCGTCGGCCTTGACCATCAACAGCCGCGTGGCCAGCGGGAGGTGGGCGGTCAGCCGACCGGCATAGTCGACTGAACAGCGGGCGATCACCAAGCGCACGAAGGGCAACCTACCGGCAACCCGTCGGTGACGTGACCGGCGAAGGGCCGGTGCTGCGCGGCCGCGGCGCGGCGAAGTGTGTCCAGCGCCGCAATTTCCCCACACCCGGCGGCCCGTCGCCGGTGCGAGACTGCGCTCACGCCGTGCTCGTCGAGGAGGACACCATGTCGCGCGAGATCACCAATGCCGCCGTGATCGGTCTCGGAACCATGGGGGCCGGCCTGGCCGAAGTGCTCTCGCGCCAGGGGATGCAGGTGGTGGCCGTCGAGGTGGACGACAAGGCGGTCGAGCGCGGCCGGGCCCGGGTCGCGGCCTCGGTCGAGCGCGCGGTCACCCGCGGCAAGATGACCGCCGAGGACGGCGAGCAGCTGCTCGCCCGGATCAGCTACTCCACCAAGCTCGGGGACGTCGCCCCTGCCGGGCTGGTGATCGAGGCGGTGCCCGAGCGGCTGGAGCTGAAGAAGCAGATCTTCGCCGAGCTGGACACCATCTGCGCCGACGACGCGATCCTGGCCACGAACACCTCCAGCCTGTCGGTGACCGACATCTCGGTGGCGACCGAACACCCCCGCCGCGTGATCGGGTTGCACTTCTTCAACCCGGCGCCGGTGCAGAAGCTGGTCGAGGTGATCCGCACCGTGGTCACCGATCAGGGCGTGGTGGACGACGCGGTCGCGCTGACCGAGCTGATGGGCAAGACCCCCGTCGTGGTCGGAGACCGGGCGGGCTTCATCGCCAACACGCTGCTGATGGGCTACCTGAACCATGCCGTGAGCATGCTCGAGTCGCGCTACGCCACCCGCGAGGACATCGATGCGTCGATGGTCTACGGCTGTGGCCTGCCGATGGGGCCACTGGCCGTGATCGACCTGATCGGGTTGGACACGGTCTACGAGGTGCTCGACACGATGTACCACCAGGACCGTGACCGGCTGCACGCCCCGGCCCCGATCCTGAAGCAGATGATGACCGCGGGCCTGCTGGGGCGTAAGAGCGGGCGCGGCTTCTACACCTACGCCAAGGCCGGGTCCTCCACCGTCGTGCCGGACGCCGGCACCCCGGCCGCGCGGGCCAGCGCCCAGAATGTGCGGCCGGTCGCCTCGGTCGGGGTGATCGGCTCGGGCACCATGGCCTCGGGCATCGTCGAGGTGCTGGCCAAGGCCGGCCTCGACGTCATCTTCGTGGCCCGCGGCCAGGCGAAGGTGGACGGCGTGATCGCCAAGATCACCAAGAGCCTCGATCGGGCCGTGAGCCGTGGCCGGCTCGACCAGGCCGCCCGCGACGGCGCCCTCGGCCGGATCACCGGCGCGACGTCCGTCACCGCTCTGGGCGAGGTCGACCTGGTGGTGGAGGCGATCGTCGAGGACCTCGAGGTCAAGCGGGCGCTGTTCGCCGAGCTCGACGGCATCTGCAAGCCCGGCGCGATCCTGGCGACCACCACCTCCTCGCTGCCGGTCATCGAGTGCGCCGTGGCCACCTCGCGGCCGCACGACGTGGTGGGCATGCACTTCTTCAACCCGGCACCGGTGATGAAGCTGGTCGAGGTGGTGCACACCGTGGCCACGGCGCCCGACGTGGTCGAGACCGTGATCGGGCTCTGCGACCGGATCGGCAAGCACCCGGTGGTGTGTGGCGACCGGGCGGGGTTCATCGTCAACGCGCTGCTCTTCCCGTACCTGAACGACGCCATCCGGATGCTGTCCGAGCACTACGCCACGGCCGACGAGATCGACGTCGCCATGAAGAACGGCTGCGGCTACCCGATGGGGCCGTTCGAGCTGCTCGACGTGGTGGGGCTGGACGTCTCGCTGGCGATCCAGCGCACCCTGTACCTCGAGTTCCGCGAGCGCAGCTGGGCACCGACCCCGCTGCTGGAGCAGATGGTGCGGGCCGGGTACCTGGGTCGCAAGACCGGCCGGGGGTTCCGGATATACGGCTGATCGCAGGGCGTCACCCATGGGCGTCACACCGGCGGGGTATTGCGTGCAACATGGGCGCATCCGTCGGCGTCTGTGACCTGTGAGCGTGGTGAGCCTGCCCATGACGAGACCGCCGGACGCCACCGAGGCCGCCTGGCCGGCGAGGGCGGCGTCGGAGTCGGCGCAGGCGGAATTCGTCGCGTTCGTGGCCGCCGAGGGTGGGCGCCTGGTGCGCCTGGCCCGCGGCCTGTTGCGTGACCCCTCGGCCGCCGAGGACGTCGTCCAGGACGTGCTCGCCACCGCACTGCTGCGCTGGTCGCGGGTGGGAGCGGCCGATGACGTACCGGCCTACGTTCGTCGCATGGTGGTCAACGCCTGCACCTCCTACTTCCGCCGCGCCGTCCGGCGTGAGCGGGCGAACGATCCCGAGGCGCTCACCCGCCGGATCGATCAGGCCGGTGCCGCCGCGGACGGTTTCACCACCATCGACGACCGGGATCGCCTGATGACCGCTCTGCGCCGGCTGCCGGCCCGGCAACGCGCCGTCCTGGTACTGCGGCACTACGAAGGTCTGCCGGACGCCGAGATCGCCGAGCTGCTCGGCAGTCGCGAGGTGACCGTGCGCACCAACGCGCATCGGGGGCTCGCCCGATTGCGAGAGCTGCTGTCGGAACCGTCGGGTCCATCGGACCGCGGGGGGAGCGCTGAGGATCATGGCTGAGCCCGACGACCTGGACGAGGTCTCTCGCCGGCTGGCCCGTGCGCTGCAGGAGTCGAGGCAGGCGCCGGTCGACGTCGAGTCCCTGATCGCAGGCAGCAACCGGCGGGCGGGGGTACGCCGTCACCGCCGCCGGGTGGCGATGGGCGTGCTCGCGGTGACCGTGGTCGGCGGGCTGGCCACCGGCACGGCGGCGCGCCTGCTCGCGCCGTCGCCGGTCGAGGTCGTGGTGGCCGATGGTCCGAGCTCGTCGGGCGCGGTGGCCGAGGGCACGGACCCCTCGGGGGGAACGGTTCCGACGCGCCGATCGGAGGTGCCCTCCGCCTCGTCGAGGCCGATGACGTCGTCAGCGCCGACGGGCTCCTCGGCGTCGCGAGCCGGCGAGCCGGCGCCCACTCGGCTCTCGCTGTCCCCGGCCCCGAGCCAGGAGACCGCGGGCCTGACCACCCGGCTGCCGCGTACCGCCGACGGGCTGGTGATCGTGCCGGACGCCGCGCTGCTCACCGGCGAGCTGCCCGGCACGGCGCTGACCGACGACTTCGACAGCGGTCAGTACGTCAAGGTGCCCACCACCTCGACCAGTGCCTGCCGTGCCGAACCGCTGGGCCTGCAGTACGCCGTGGGCGGGCGCAGCCGGCAGTGGTCGCACACCGCCGGCCCCGACTGGACCCTCTCGAACGCCGTCCGGGTGTTCGCCGGACGCGGGGCGAGCGATCAGATCGCCTGGCTGCGCGATCATCTCGACGGCTGCGCCGGTGCCTGGCCGGGGCTGCGCGTGGTGGCGCGCGACAGCGTGGGGGAGGGCTCGGTGCTGGCCACCTCGACCACCGCGGTGCCGGGGTCGGTGATGGTGCTGGGCGCCGTCCGCTCGGGCCGGGCGACCTCGGGCTTCCAGCTGATCGTCCCGACGACGGCCTTCGCGACCCCGGCGGAGGCGACCACCCGGGCCACCACCCTGGGAGCCGCCCTGCTCAGCCAGGGCTACGACCAGCTGGTCGCCTCGAACCTCGGCCCCACCAGTACCCGAGATCCCTCCCTAGACCAGACCCCACCCCTGCCCGCCACCCCCACCTGACACACCCCCCACCCACCAACCCGCTCATGCTCCGCAGGGAACCGCTCATGCTCCGCAGGTGACGCGCAAATGGGACATATGCACGGGGTCGAGTGTCACCTGCGGAGCATGAGCGGGTTGGGGTTGGGGTTGACGGGCTCGGGGATCACTGCCGCCGTGATCACTGGCGTTGCTGGCGGGGGATGATCACTTCCTGCACGATCAGCAGGATGCTGGCCGCGATCGGGATCGCGATCAGGGCGCCGAGGATGCCGAGCAGCGCCCCACCGGCCAGGGCGGCGATCACCGCGAGGAACCCGGGCAGGTTCACGGTGCGGGACATGATCCGCGGCGCGATGACGTAGTTCTCCACCTGCTGGTAGATCAGGTAGTAGATCATCACGATCACCGCCGCCTGCCAGCTCTGGAACAGCGCCGCCACGACGATCACCAGGGCGCCGATGGTGGCGCCCACCATCGGGATCAACCCGAGGATCCCCACCGTGATCGCCAGCACCAGGGCATAGGGCAGGCCCAGCACCAGCAGACCGATGTAGGTGAACGCGGCGTTGATGGTCGCCACGGCCACCTGGCCCGAGGTGTAGCCACCGATCCGGCGGATGATCTCGTCGCCGATCAGGCGCACCCGCCCTCGGCGCGAGGCCGGCACCAGCGCGTACGCCGCCTCGGTCAGGGTGTTCAGGGACGCCGTGAAGTACAGCGTCAGCACCAGCACCGTGAACGCGCTGAAGGCGCCGGAGATCACGGCCTGCCCGGCGCCCAGCACCCCGCCGAACAGCTGCACCACGGTCTCGCCGTTGGCCAGCCGGGTCTTGAGCTGCTCGGTGACGGTGTTGATGATGCCGAACTGCTTGTCGAGGTCGATCACCCACTGGGTCTTCTGGAAGTCGTCGACCCAGCCGGGCAGCGCCGTGGTGATGTCGGCGGCCTCGGCGGCCAGCGGGGGCACGATGGCGAACCCGAACCCGACGAACAGCAGCACCACCCCGAGAAAGACCAGCGCCACCGCCGAGCCGCGGCTCAGCCCGTGCCCCTGCAGCCGGCGCACCAGCGGGTCGAGGGCCAGCGCGAGGAACAGGGCGATCACGACCAGGGTGAGCACGGACGTCAACCGGCCGAGCAGTCCCAGCAGGAAGGAGGCGACCAGGACGCCGGTGGCGCCCATGAAGCCGATGTAGAACGGGTGCGCCCGGCTCACCGGCAGCCCGGGGACGCCGAAACGCATCGAGGGGTCCGTCACGCCGCCCCGTGGTGTCGGGTCGGCAGGCAGGGCGTCCAGGGGCGGCAGGGCGTCGGCGAGCGATCCGTCCCCCGCGGCGGCCACCGCCTCGTCCCCGTCGGGACCGGACACTCGGTCGGACTGTGCCGGGGCGCCCAGGCCGAGCTGCTCGGCGGCGAGGCGGTCGGCCTCCCAGGGGTCGCCGACGCGCCGCGTCCGTTCGGCCTGGACGGCGGCGCGACGTGCGGCGACGGTCTGGCGGACGGCGCGCAGGCTCGTCGAGCGGGGGATGCGTGCTTTCCAGGGACTCACCGGCACCTCATCGCGCGAAGAAACGTCGAGACCCGTCGAAACCGGCCCGACGCGGGTGTCTGCTCCATCGACTGCTCGGGCGACCGGGGATCGGTCCGTGCCGCACGATCACCGCTCAGCCTGCCACAAAAGACTCATCGAACAGCTGCCCGCAACGGCCCAGCGGGCCGGTCGTCAGACGACCGGCCCGCTGGTGATGCCGTGAGATGCCGTGAGGCGCGTGGCGTGATCCGACGTGATCCGAGGATCAGCACCGGGCCGGCTCCTCGGTCGCCGGCAACACGATGGTCTTGTCGGCCTCGCCCGCGATCTCGCCGGCGGTGGGGACGCCGTCCGCCAGGTTGTCGCCGCCGCCGCGCGCGGCGGTGAGCTTGTCGAGGTTGACCGGCCCCGGCATCGTGGTGCCGAGCAGCGACCGCAGCTGGTCGAGGTGACCGGAGATGAGGTCGCGCTGACGGGTGAGCTCGTCGACCTGACGCTGAGCGGCCCGACGGTGACGCTCGGCCTCGGCCTTGGCCTCGGACAGCACCTTGTCGGAGTGGCCCCGCGCCTCGGCGATGACCGAGTCGGCGTTGCGGCGAGCGTTGCCGATGAGCTGCTTGGCGTGGTCGTCGGCGTCGCGGCGCACGTGCTCGGCCTGCTCGACGGCCTTGGCGGCCCGCTGCTCGGCGGCTGCGGCGCGCTGCTCGGCCTCGGCCACCAGCTGGGTCGCCTGGGCGACGGCCTGCTCGTGACGCTCGGCGTCGATGCGCTCGGCCTCCTCGCGCCGGGCGGCCAGCATGACCTCGAGGTCCGTGGTCATCTGCTCGACCTTGGCGCGGGTCTCCTCGTGCATGGCGGCGGCCGCGGCGCGCAGCTCGTCGGCCTCCTTCTTCGCCGCACCGCGGTGCTCGTCGACGTCCCGCTTGGCCGCGGCCCGCAGCTCGGTGACCTCGCGCTCGGCCGTGGCGCGCAGCCGGGCCAGCTCGCGGTCGACCGTGGTGCGCTTCTCGCTGGTCTCGTGTTCGGTGACGCTCTTGAGCTTGGCGGCCTCGCGCTCGGCGACGGCCAGCATCTCCTCGGCCTTGCGGGTGGCCGTGGCGACGATCTCCTCCGCCTCGGTGGTCGCGCTCTGCCGCAGTTCGGCGCTCTCGCGCTGCGCCCCGGCGGTCAGCTCGGCGGACTCGTTCTGAGCCGCTGCGCGGACCTGAGCCGCCTCGACCCGAGCCTGGGCCAGAGCCTCGTCGGCGTCCTTGGTGGCTGCGGCGATGACGTCGCTGGCCTGCTCCTCCGCCAGGCGGAGCAGCTGCTCGATCCGGGCGCCGAGACCGCTGTACGACGGCCGTTCGACCTCCCGGAGCTGGCGATGGGCCTCGGCCACCTCGCCGGAGAGCTTCATCGCGCGGGCGTCGACTTCCTCGACCCGCGCGCGGGCGTCGCGCAACTGGGCCTCCAGGGCCCCGATGCGCTCGTCCACCTGGGCCTTGTCGTAACCCCGCATGACGATCTGGAACGGCTGGTGGTGCTGATCGCCGGCCACTGTGTCGAGACCTCCTCAGGCCCCGCGCGGGGCCTACTACACGTCACGGAATCTCATGATTGCATCGATGCGCCGGTCACGGAGAGCGATATCGCGAACTCCCAGATCCGGTTCCGGCGCTAGGCAGACTACCCCGACCGAGGACCGATCGAGGCTGCGATGCACGTCAAAAGGCGCGTGTGGAGCAAGGCTCGTGGTGCAGACCCGCGAGGGCGTGGAATGGATCAGACGAGGCGCTATCAGATTGTCAGCGACTCGTGTCTCTGTGTAGTCAGGGCTTCCGGCTCAGGTCAGCAGTTTGCGGACCACGTCGGTCATCGAGAGCACCCCGACCGGCTCGCCGTCGGCGGTGACCACCAGGCGGTGCATCCGCCGGCTGGTCATCAGGCTGACCGCCTCGCTGAGCAGGGTGCCGGTCTCGCAGGTCAGGCAGCCCGCGGTCATGACCTCGCGCACCGGCAGTGCCCTGGCCTCGTCCCGGGTGCGGTCCTGGCTGGCCAGCACCAGATCGGTCTGCGACATCACGCCGACCGCCCGGCCGCCGTCCATCACCACCACGGCATGGATGTCCTGATCGATCATGATCTCGGCCGCGTGGGCCACGGTGTCGTCCGGGGAGCACCCGATGATGCCCTGGTGCATCAGATCCTGCACCGTGCTGCCGTCGTCGACGATCGTGATCTCCTCCGCCGCGGCGATCCCGGGCAGCGGGACGGACAGCGGGTAGGGGTGCGGCGTGACGTGCACGTCGTCCTCGGGCAGGGACGCCCGGGGCAGCTGAACCGGCGGTTCGCCGCTGACGCCGAGTCCGAAGTCGGTCGCCCCGACCAGCACCGCCATGTTGCCGTGCGGGTGCTTGTTCTCGTACATCAGCTGGTGGGCCAGCGGGATCTCGTCGTAGGTGAAGGCTCGTGACATGCAGGGATCCAGCAGCCCCTGCAACGCCAGCTCGTTCATCTGGTTGGACTGCACGTCGTTGGCGAAGTGCGAGCCCTGCAGCCGCTTCTGGCGCATCCACAGGTAGCGCAGGTCGACCGTGGCGTTGAACCCGGTCGTGCCGGCGCAGACCACGACCATGCCACCGGTGTCACAGACGAAGATCGAACTCGGGATGGTGGTCTCGCCCGGGTGCTCGAACACGATGTTCGGCGCCCGCTTCTCGCCCAGCACGTCCCAGATCGCCGAGCCGAACGCCCGGACCCCCTTGAGCCACTTCGCGTACCCGGCGCTGTCCTTCCAGTGCGGCAGCATGCCCCAGTGATCGAAGTCGTTGCGGTTGATGCAGCCCTTGGCGCCCAGATTCGTGCAGTACTCGAACTTGTCCTGGTCGGAGACGATGGCGATCGGGGTGGCCCCGGCCGCCTTGACGATCTGGATGGCCATCGATCCCAGGCCACCGGCACCGCCCCAGATCAGGACGACGTCGCCGGCCTTGACCGAGTTCGTCCCCCAGCCGTGCAACATGCGCCAGGCCGTCGCCGCGACCAGGGTGTAGGCCGCCGACCCCTCCCAGGTCATGTGTTTGGGCTTGGGCATGCACTGCTGGCCCTGCACCTTGGTGAACTGGGCGAAGCTGCCGAAGTTGGTCTCGTAGCCCCAGATCCGGAAGGTCGGTGAGTACATCGGGTCGCCGCCCGCGGTGACCGTCGGGCAGTCACGGTCCCAGCGACCACAGTGGACGACGACCTCGTCGCCGACCTTGACGTTGGTGACGTCCTTGCCGACCTGGTACACGATCCCCGAGGCGTCGCTGCCGCCGATGTGGAAGGTCTCCGGTTCGCCGGCCTTGTTGCGGGCGCCGATGACGTTGACCGGGATGCCCAGGCCCGCCCAGACGTTGTTGTAGTTCACCCCGGCCGCCATGACGTACACCAGGACCTCGTCGTCCGCGATCTGCGGCACGTCGACGATCTCCTTCTGGAACGCCTGCGTCGGGGGGCCGAAGCGTTCGGGGCGGATCAGCCAGGCGTGCATCTTCTGCGGAACCTCGCCCAGCGGGGGCTGCTCACCGAGTTCGTAGATCTCCTTGGCCATCTCTCGTCCTCTCGCCAGCGGGGTCTGGGGGTCAGTGCGACGACGGGCTCAGTGAGCCGCGTCGGACGACGGCTCGACGAGCTCGACCAGCACGCCGCCGGCGTCCTTGGGGTGCAGGAAGTTGACCCGGCTGTTGGCCGTGCCGCGCTTGGGGACGTCGTAGAGCAGCCGGACCCCGCGCTCGCGCAGCGTGGCGCAGACGGCGTCGAGGTCCTGCACGCGGTAGGCCATCTGCTGGATCCCCGGCCCTCGGCGGTCGAGGTACTTGGCGATCGTCGAGGACGGCGTGAGCGGCGCCAGGATCTGGACGTGGGTGCCCGAATCGCCCACGGCCATCATGGCCTCGTGGACGCCCTGCTCCTCGTTGGTCTCCTCGTGGGCCAGCCGCATGCCCATCACATCGCGGTAGAACGCGACGGCGGCATCGAAATCGGCGACCGCGACCCCGACGTGGTCGATCGCGGTGAACAACCCGGTCAGGTCAGCCGGGGCGGGTGTGGGTGACGTCTGGTCGGCCATCAGCCCAGGCTAGGCCGGTGTCGTCGGCTCGAGGGGGTTCACGATGTGAGGACCACCACGAGTCGGGGCGTGACCCGGACGATTCGCGCGGGAGAATGAGCCCATGACCCTTGGGAATGCTGCTCGCTCGTCGGATCCGGCCGACCGGACCGTGATCCTGGCCGGGGTGCGCACCCCGATCGGACGCTTCCTCGGCGGGCTGAGTTCGCTGCCCGCGACGGCCCTGGGAGGGGTGGCGATCCGCGCCGCGCTCGACCGTGCCGGCGTGTCCGGCGATCAGGTGGACGCCGTGGTGATGGGTCAGGTGCTCACCGCCGGCGCCGGGCAGATCCCCGCCCGCCAGGCGGCCGCCGCGGCCGGCATCCCGCTGAGCGTGCCCTCGACCACCGTGAACAAGGTCTGCCTGTCCGGTACCGCCGCCATCGCGCTGGCCGATCAGTGGATCCGGCTCGGTGAGGCCGAGATCGTGGTGGCCGGAGGCATGGAGTCGATGTCCCGGGCACCCCATCTGGTGCCTGCCTCGCGGCGCGGGCAGACCTTCGGTGACTGGACCCTGACCGATCACATGGAGCGCGACGGTCTGTGGGACTCCTTCACCGACCTGGGCATGGGGCCGCTCGCCGAATCCGGCAACGTCGGTGAGGCGGCCGTCAGCCGAGCCGCGCAGGACGCCGCCGCCGCGGCCTCGCACCAGCGCGCCGCCCGCGCGTGGACCGACGGGGTGATGGCGGACGAGGTGGTGCCCGTCCCGGTGCCGCAACGCCGCGGCGAGCCGGTGCTCGTGGCGCAGGACGAGGGGATCCGGGCCGACACCACGGTCGAGGCTCTCGCCCGGTTGCGCCCGGCGTTCGTCGAGGGCGGCACGATCACAGCGGGTACGGCGTCGCAGATCTCGGACGGCGCGGCAGCCCTGGTGATCACCAGCCGGCGCCGGGCCGAGCGTGAGGGATGGCCGTGGTTGGCCGAGATCGTCAGCTACGCCAGCGTGGCGGGGCCGGACTCGACGTTGCAGGTCCAGCCCGCGAACGCGATCCGAACCGCTTGTGCCCGAGCGGGTCTGGCGCCGTCCGACCTCGACCTGGTCGAGATCAACGAGGCGTTCGCGGCGGTGTCGGTGGCGGCGGCCAACCTGTTGGGGTTGGCCGCCGATCGGGTCAACGTCGACGGCGGCGCGATCGCGCTCGGGCACCCGATCGGGGCCTCCGGCGCGCGGATCACGCTGCACCTGGCACATGCGCTGGCCCGGCGGGCCGCCGCCGGCGGCGGCTCGAACGGCGAGGTGTTCGGCGCGGCCGCGCTGTGCGGTGGCGGCGGGCAGGGTGATGCCATCGTGTTGCGGGCGAGGGGGACGGGACGATGAGTGGCAACGGCGTGGTCGGGCGGTCGGTCGATGTCGACGCGCTGGTGCACTCGGCCCGCGAGGGCAGTCCGCGGGCCGTGGCGCGGTTGATCTCCCTGGTCGAGGACGCCCACCCGCTGCTGCGGCAGGTGATGGCCGCGCTGGCCCCGCACACCGGTCACGCCCGGATCATCGGGCTCACCGGATCGCCCGGGGTGGGCAAGTCGACCTCGACGTCGGCGCTGGTGACCGCGTTGCGGCGCAAGGACTTACGCGTCGGGGTGCTGGCCGTCGACCCGTCGTCCCCGTTCTCGGGGGGCGCGCTGCTGGGGGACCGGATCAGGATGCAGGAGCACGCCACCGACGCGGGGGTGTTCATCCGGTCGATGGCCAGCCGGGGGCACCTGGGCGGCCTGAGTTGGGCCACGCCGCAAGCCCTTCGGGTGCTGGACGCGGCGGGGTGTGACGTCGTCCTGGTCGAGACCGTCGGGGTGGGGCAGAGCGAGGTCGAGGTGGCCGGCATGGCCGACACCACCGTGGTGCTGCTGGCCCCGGGCATGGGCGACGGCATCCAGGCGGCCAAGGCCGGCATCCTCGAGATCGGGGACGTGTTCGTGGTCAACAAGGCCGACCGGGACGGCGCCGACAACACGGTGCGCGACCTGCGCCACATGATCACGTTGGGGGAGCGGCGGCAGGCCGGCGACTGGCGCCCGCCGGTGGTCAAGACCGTCGCCTCGGCGGGCGAGGGCATCGACGAGCTGGTCGAGGCGCTCGATGCCCACCATGCCTGGGCCGACTCGACCGGCCACCTGGCCTCCCGCCGGCGCCAGCGCGCAGCCGGCGAGATCGAGGCGATCGCGTTGAACGAGCTGCGCCGCCAGATCGGCGACCTGCGGGACGGCGTGCTGGTGCAGGCGTTGGCCACCGAGGTGGCCGAGGGGCGGCGGGACCCCTACAGCGCGTCGGACCTGGTGCTCGAGGGCCTGGAGGCGATCCAGCGCAACCCGCTGGTCTGATCGGCGGCGGCCACCACCTGACCACCCGGGCGCCCGATCGGCAGCGGGGTCTGGGTCGGGTCCTCCGCGTCGGGCCGCCCCCGGCCGAGCAGCTGGGCCTGGTCGAGCGCGGCGTCGGCGGCGATCTCGAGGCTCTCGGGGTCGGCGGACCGCTCGCCGTCCAGCAGGGCCAAGCCGATCGCGCAGCTGAGCGGGTCGGCGTCACGCTCGATGCGCTGCTGGACGGCGTCGGCGATGGTGAACGCCTCGTCGAGCGTGGTGGCGGTGAGCACCAGGGCGAAGGTGTGCGCGCCGATGCGGTAACCGTCGAGGTGGTGATCGCACTCCGCGAGCCGGCGCAGCACCTCGGCGGCCCGCAGCAGCTGGCCCTCGACCCAGCGGCGTCCGGCGGTGGCGGTGGCCCGGTCGAGGTCGCCGAGGGCGAGCAGACCCAGGCAGAGCTGGCCCGGCGGGCACTGCTCGGTGGCCCGGGCCAGCTGGGCGGTGAAGGCGGCCCGTCCCGGCAGCCCGGTGGCCTCGTCCCGGGGGTGCCGGCCGCGCCCGTCTCGGGGGCGAGGTAAGAGGAAGCCACCGCTGCCCGTGATCCCTGAGGGGCGCAGGACGTCCAGCAGGGACATGGCACGACCTTCCGTGGTTGAGCCGTTTCTCGCCTCTACCTGTCGGTGGGGGTCGTGCGTTCATGAGCAGTCGGTCAGCCGTCCCGCAGCGGCACCTGGGCGCCGTCCAGCAGGTGGGAGCGGATCAGGAAGCGGTTGCCGGTGGGCGCCTCGAGCGAGAACCCGCCGCCCCGGCCGGGCACCACGTCGATGGTGATCCCGGTGTGCGACCAGAGTTCGAACTGGCTGCGGGACATGTAGACCGGGACGTCGGGCACGCCGTCCCCGACGGCCAGGTCACCCAGGTGCACATCGGCCTCGGCGATCAGGAACTCGCCCACCGGGTAACACATCGGGGAGCTGCCGTCGCAGCAGCCGCCCGACTGGTGGAACATCAGCGGGCCGTGTTCGGCGGACAACGTGCGCAGCAGGGCCGCCGCGGCGTCGGTGAGCTCGACCCGGCGAGGCCGGCTCGGGTCGATGGTCGGGTCTGGCACCGGTGTCTCTCCTCGGCTCGCGCGGCGGCCCTGCTGGTCGGGTGGATCGATCAGAAGAAGCCGAGCTTGCTGGGCGAGTAGCTCACCAGCAGGTTCTTGGTCTGCTGGTAGTGCTCGAGCATCATCTGGTGGGTCTCGCGCCCGATGCCGGACTGCTTGTAGCCGCCGAACGCCGCGTGCGCGGGGTAGGCGTGGTAACAGTTCGACCAGACCCGGCCGGCCTGGATCTCGCGCCCGGCGCGGTAGAGGGTGTTGACGTCGCGCGACCACACGCCGGCGCCGAGGCCGTAGAGGGTGTCGTTGGCGATCTTCAGGGCGTCGGCGTAGTCGTCGAACGAGGTCACGGCCAGCACCGGACCGAAGATCTCCTCCTGGAACAGCCGCATGCCGTTGTGACCCTCGAACACCGTGGGCTGGACGTAGAACCCGTCGGACAGGTCCCCGCCCAGGTCGCTGCGCTCGCCACCGGTCAGCAGCCTGGCGCCCTCGGCCTGGCCGATGTCGATGTAGGACAGGATCTTCTCGAGCTGGTCGTTGCTGGCCTGCGCGCCGATCATGGTGTCGGTGTCGAGCGGGTTGCCCTGCTTGACCGCCTTGACCCGCACCAGCGCGTCGGCGAGGAAGCTGTCGTAGATCGAGGACTGGATCAGCGACCGGCTGGGGCAGGTGCAGACCTCGCCCTGGTTGAGGGCGAACATCGTGAAGCCCTCGAGCGCCTTGTCGTAGAAGTCGTCCTGGGCGGCGGCGACGTCGGCGAAGAAGATGTTCGGGCTCTTGCCGCCGAGCTCGAGGGTGACCGGGATCAGGTTCTGCGAGGCGTACTGCATGATCAGGCGGCCGGTCGTGGTCTCGCCGGTGAAGGCGATCTTGCGGATCCGCGGGGACGACGCCAGCGGCTTGCCCGCCTCGACCCCGAAGCCGTTGACCACGTTGAGCACGCCGTCCGGCAGCAGGTCGCCGATCAGGTCCATCAGGAACAGGATCGAGGCCGGGGTCTGCTCGGCCGGCTTGAGCACCACGGCGTTGCCGGCGGCCAGCGCCGGGGCGAGCTTCCAGACCGCCATCAGGATCGGGAAGTTCCACGGGATGATCTGGCCGACCACGCCCAGCGGCTCGTGGAAGTGGTAGGCGACGGTGTCGTCGTCGATCTGGCTGATCGAGCCCTCCTGCGAGCGCAGCGCGCCGGCGAAGTAGCGGAAGTGGTCGATCGCCAGCGGCAGGTCGGCGGCCAGCGTCTCGCGCACCGGCTTGCCGTTGTCCCAGGTCTCGGCGACGGCGAGGGCCTCGATGTTGGCCTGCATCCGGTCGGCGATGGCCAGCAGGATGTTCGAGCGCTCGGCGACCGAGGTCCGGCCCCACGTGGGGGCGGCGGCGTGGGCGGCGTCCAGCGCCAGCTCGATGTCCTCGGCGGTGGAGCGGGCGACCTCGCAGAAGACCTTGCCGTTGACCGGCGAGATGTTCTCGAAGTACTGGCCCTTGACGGGGGCCTCCCACTGTCCGCCGATCCAGTTGTCGTAGCGGGAGGCGAAGGTTGCGGGGCTTCCGGGCTGGCCCGGGGCGGCGTAGACGGTCATCGGTCACCTCGTTGTGAAGGGCTGCGCCCTGAGTGGTCGTGTGACGCCCGACACTAGGAATCGCGACGTTGCCGCAACGTTGCCCGGGTCACGAGGCGGGGCAGAGGAGCCGGTCGAGGCGATGCCGTCGAGACCTCAGGAACCGAGTTCGGCGTCCAGCCGGCGCACCTTGTCGGACGCCGCGGCGTGCCGGGGCGTGCCGGGTGCGGTCAGGGCGCGGCAGGCCTGCCAGGCGTCCAGGTCGTAGGCTTGCTCGGGGCGCACCGTGTACTCCCACACCAGGTTCGCGTCGCCCGAGGTGAGCACGGCCTGCCGGACGTCGGCGTCCAGCTGGTCGCGCAGGTGCGCCACCGCGGGGGATTGCGACAGCGGCAGGATCGGCCCGGCATAGCGGGCCAGGGCGCCCCGGACGTCGCGGCGCGCCAACGCGTCGCGGACCTGGGCGGCGTCGGTCACCAGCGCAGGCGAGAGCCGGTAGGGCTTGGCGTGGATCGTCGGCACCTCCGGCCCGCCCAATCCGGCGAGCATCGCCCGCAACCGTGACAATTCGGCCCGAACCGTCACCTGGGCCGCGGCGTCGTCGTGCAGGCCCAGCTCGAGTTGGCCACCGGTCAGGCCGCCCGGGCTCTCGGACAGCAGCAACAGCAGCTCGCCGTGGCGCGGGCGCACCAGCTGCGGTGACCGGCCGGGCAGGCGCAGCTCGGCGTGGCTGACGCCCAGCACCCGCAGCGTCGGGCCGGCCTCGACCCGGGGCAGGGTGTGCTGCAGCAGGCGCAGCTCGGCCTCGACCGCGGCAGCGGCCACCTTGACCAGCCGCAGGGTGTGCGGCGCGGCGGCCTCCTGCGTGCCGGTGATGTCCAGCGAGCCGATCAGGGCGCCGTCCGGGCCGTGCAGCGGAGCCGCGGTGCAGCTCCACCCGGTCACCGGCGACATCAGGTGCTCGGCGCCATAGATCTGCACCGGCTGGTCGAGCACCAGCGAGGTGCCCGGGGCGTTGGTGCCGGCCGCCGCCTCGCTCCACAGCGCGCCCTCGACGAAGTGCATGCTCTCGGCGCGCCGGCGCAGGTCGGCCGAGCCCTCCACCCACAGCAACCGGCCGTGCACGTCCGAGACCGCCACCAGCAACCCGGCCTGGGCGGCGTCCTCGACCAGCAGCTTGCGGATCGCCGGCATCACGGCGTCCAGGGGGTGATCCGCGCGGTACCCGGCCAGATCGGCGTCGGTCAGCTCGACCGGGGGTGGTGGGCCGTCGGGGTCCAGGTGCAGGCAGCGCGCCCACGACTCGGCGACCATCGAACGCAGCGTGCCGGACAGGTCACCGGAGGACAGGAACCCCTCGCGGGCCAGGGCGTGCGCGCGCGCCAGCAGGTCGGGGTCGGTGCCGGCCGGCCAGGCGAGCCACTGCCCACCGCCGAACGTCCCCGCTGCGTTCACCTGTGTTCACTCCAGCCGTCGAGGGCCACTGTGACCGGCGCCATCCCTCACGGTCGAGGGTACGGCGCCGAGCGCCTCGAGGGCTGCGTCCAGCCGTGCCGGGTAAGGTCCAGGCCGTGCTGGTGGCTGGGTTCGAGCAGCGATGACGCGGCGATGAGTGGACGGCGAGCTGCCGCCGCGCCGTCCCGCACGGGCGCCCGTGGGCGGGTGCAGGCTGCCATCCGGGCATCGCTCGCGCTGCTGAGACTGCTCGGACCGACGCAGCTGGCGCTGGCCGCGGTGCTGGTGGGCGTCGTCCTGGTCATGGTCGGTCTGGGCTTGCGCTGGTCGGGTTCGGACGGGGCGACCCGTACGGTCCGGCTGGACGCGACCAGCGTGGTCTCGGCCCGGCCGGACCGGCTGAGCCGGGTTGCCGCGGTGGCGGTGCAGGCGCACACGACCGGCGCGAGCACGGTGTTCGTCGGGGTGGCCCGGGACGACGACGCGCGCGCCTATCTGGACTCCTCCGCCTGGCAGGAACAGACCGGGCCGGACGACGGCGCCAGGACCGCGCACCCGGGCTCCGCGCCGCTGAGCGACCCGCGGCTGTCGGACGTCTGGGTGAGCTTCGCCGCCCAGCCGGGCGAGGCCTCCCTCGCCTGGCCCTCGACCCCCGGGTCGTGGCGGATCGTGGCCACCACGGTGGCGCCCCCCGGTGCGGCGCCCACGCCGCTGGACGTCACCCTGTCGTGGTCCGGCACCGCGGCCCCTCGCGGCGGTGCCTGGTGGATCAGTGGCCTGGTGCTGGGCGGTCTCGGCCTGATCGGCCTGGCCGTGCTGCGCGGGCTCGGCCGCTCCGGGGTCGCCCCGAGCGTGACGCCGACGTCGGCGCGGGTGCGGGCCCGAGCCGGAACGTCCGCTCCGGCGGCGTCGTCCCCGCGGGAGCCCGCGGCGTCCATCCCGGCTGCGCAGGGCGATCCGGACCGCACGATGATGATCCCGCTGCGCGGGTTGCCGGACGGCGTGGGCCAGGCGCCGCCGTACGTCCCCGTTCCGTCGGGTCCGCCCGCGGCGGCCGTGCCCGGTGCCGACGCCGGCGCGGACCTGGAGATCCACGATGCGGCCGACGAGGCCGACGAGGCCGACGACGACGAGGCCGACGACGACGAGGACGAGCCGCCGGTGCGGCCCTTCCGCCGGAGCGGGTCGTGAGCGCGTCCGGTCGGGGACGTTCGGCCCTCGTCACGGCCGCCGCGGCCCTGGGCGTCGTGGTGGTCGCCGGCCTGGCGGGCTGTTCCGGGGAGCAACCCGCCGCCACCCCGTCCGCCCGCACGCCGACCGCGACCGGCCCCGTGACCGGCTCCGCGGCTGGCTCCGCAACCAGTTCCGCGGCTGGTCCCGGGACCAGCTCCGGCACCGGTTCCGCGTCGGTCACCACCTCCGTGCCGGGCGGGGGCTGGGGCCACCCGGCGCTGCTCGAGGCGCAGGTGGTGCGGATCGACGTGATCGCGGACGCCGCGCTGGCGGCCGCCGTCCAGAAGTCCGACGCCACCGCCGTGGGCGGCCGGCTGGTGGGTCCGGCGCGATCCCTGCTGGCGGCGGACCTGGTGATCGCGGCCGGGCGCAAGAGCGCGGCGCCCACGCCCACCCGGCTGGCGGCGTCCCGGGTGGTGGTGCCCGAGGCCGGACCGTGGCCGCGGTGGTTCATCACCGCCGGCAACGCGCCCGCCCGCCCGACCCCGGTGCTGCGGGTGCTGGTCAGCCCCACGGCGCGCGAGCCGTACGGGGTCTGGGCCGAACTGGCGCTGTTGCCCGGCGCGACGCTGCCGCAGACCATCGCGGGGGAGCGCGGCGCCGAGGTGCTCACCGCCGACGCCTCGGGACTGGTGATGACCCCGGCGAACGTGGCGCTGCGCTATGCCGACCTGCTCAACCGCGGATCGGCCAGCGCGTTCGCGGCGGCGTTCGCGCCCGATGCCTTCCGGACCCAGCTGGGTGAGCGGCTGGCGGGCGACCGCAAGCAGATCGTCTCCAGCGCGGTGGCCACGATCACCTCCACCCATGCGCCGGTGACGACCTCGACCCGGGCCGTGCGCACGGCGGACGGCGGCGCGCTGGTCGTCGCCGAGCTCCACCACAGCTACCTGGTGACCGTGGAGGCCGGTGGTGGCGTGGTGCGCCCGGACGCCGAGCTGGCGGCGCTGGCCGGTCGATCGCAGTTCACCCGGACGCTGCGCCGCGAGGCCGTGGAGGTGCTGGCGTTCACCGTGCCCCGGGCGGGCGGGGCGAACGCCACCGTGCGGCTGATCGCCGCGGTCAAGGGCGATGTGAGCGCCACCGGGTCGTGATTCCTGCGGGAGATCGATCGGCATCGGCGGTGCGGTCCCGGGACCATCGGTCGGCGTCCTGGTCGGCCGCAGCGGTGAGCACTCGTTAGTCTTGCCTCATCCGGCCCTTGGTACCCGCGATCCACCACGGAAGGTACGCACGACCGATGAGCACTCAGTCCGGCCGGGCACCGCGCCCGGCACTCGATCTTCGTGGCGCCGTCGACCTGTCCGCCCTGGCCGCCCGGTCGGCTCCCGCGGCCGGCGGTGGGGCCGGCTCGGAGGCCACGGCGGCCACCGGGCCCTCGGTGATCGCGGTCACCGACACCAGTTTCACGACCGACGTGGTCGAGCAGTCCCAGACCGTTCCCGTGGTGCTCGACTTCTGGGCGACGTGGTGCGGTCCCTGTAAGCAGCTCTCGCCCGTCCTGGAGAAGCTGGCCGCCGAGTTCGACGGCGCCTTCCTGCTGGCGACCGTCGATGTCGACGCCAATCCCCAACTCGCGCAAGCCTTCCGGGTGCAGTCGATCCCGTCGGTGTACGCGGTGATCAAGGGGCAGCCGATCCCGTTGTTCCAGGGGGCGCAACCCGAGGTGCAGGTCCGTGAGGTGATCACCGAGCTGCTGCGGGTCGCGGCGGCCAACGGGGTGACCGGACGCCTCGGCCCGGCGGCGGACGAGGCCCCCGAGGACGTCGAGCCGGTCGAGGAGGCGCTGCCGCCGCACCACCAGGCCGCCTACGACGCGATCGAGGCCGGTGACCTGGACGGCGCCGTGACGGCCTACGAGGCCGCCCTGAGCGAGAACCCCGCCGACGAGATGGCGCGGCTCGGGCTCGCGCAGGTCAAGTTGCTGCAGCGCACCAACGGCGCCGATCTGGCCACCGCGCGGGCGGCTGCCGCGGCGGCTCCGGCCGATGCCGACGCCCAGATGCTCGTGGCCGACCTGGACGTGCTCGGGGGGCACATCGAGGACGCCTTCTCACGGCTCGTGGACACCGTGCGGTTGACCGCGGGGACGGAGCGCGAACGCGTTCGGGTCCGCTTGATCGAGTTGTTCGAGGTGGTCGGGGTCGACGACCCGCGGGTCGGTTCCGCCCGTTTGGCCCTGGCGAACGCGCTGTTCTGAGGGCTGCCGACGGCCGTGCCGGTGCCGGCGGCAGCCGTGCCGTCGCGCCCGGATGCGTGTCCACGTTCTGTCGATCACTGCTACTGAGAGTAGCTGAATGGGCAGATGAGTCTCTCATTCTCGGGATGTCGCGCCGCATCGTGAACGGATCGGCTTTACTGGGACCCGAAGATGTCGGAATCACCACCGAGGGTTCCTGTGGCTACGCGCCGCGTGGGGGGAGATGCAGCTGTGCGACTCACGATCGTGATGCCTGCCTACAACGAGGCGGACACCATCCGGTCGGCGGTGGAGCACGTGCTCGCGGTCGATTACGGAATCGATGTCGAACTCATCGTGGTGGACGACGGCAGCCGCGACGGCACCGTGGCGGAGTTGGTCGGTCTGGACGACCCGCGCCTGTTGGTGCACCAGCACGCCAGGAATCGGGGTAAGGGGCTCTTCATACCTGTGGTGGGGGCCGCGTAGTTGATCTTCTTGGTGTGACACGCCGGTGGGGTGTTGGCGTGGGTAGAGGGTCGAGGTCTCCAGGATCAGAAGCGACCAAACTCGCTGAATACCTGGAGACCTCGACATGTCCGAGGCTACGGGGTGTTGTCGTGCCGAGCAGCACGGCCCGCCCGGTCTGTTGCGTCCGTATTGTTGCCGCTGCGATCTGCTGGTCGGTCTACCCGGCCTGCACGTGATCGACGTCCAACGCGTCGATGAGGGTGACCGGCGTCCTGGCCTGGTGGTGACGGTGGAGTCGCCTGCTGCCGTGATGGGGTGCCCGGGCTGCGGTGTGATCGCGGCCAGTCGTGGGCGGCGCACGGTCGAGTTGGTGGACATCCCGGCGTTCGGGCGGCCGGTACGGATCCGGTGGCGCAAACGGACCTGGCGGTGCACCGAAGGGCGCTGTGCGACAAAGGCGTTCACCGAGCAGGACGAGCAGGTCGCGGCGCCGCGGGCGTTGCTGACCCGTCGGGGGTGTTGGTGGGCGATCGGCCAACTGCGCCGCGAACACGCATCCGTGCTCGGCCTGGCCCGTCAACTGGGCACGTCATGGCGGACGGTGTGGCGTTCGATCGAGCCGCTGCTGACGACCATGGCGGCCGATGAGTCCCGCTTCGAGGGTGTCACCACCCTGGGTGTCGATGAGCACGTCTGGCACCACGTCTCGCCGGTCAAGCGGGGTCCGAAGGAGTTGACCGGGATGGTCGACCTGACCCGCGACGGGAAAGGCCGGGTCAGGGCACGCCTGTTGGATCTGGTCCCAGGACGGTCCGGGGCCGTCTACGGCGACTGGCTCACCGCCCGTGGGTCGGGGTTCTGCGCCCGGGTCGAGGTGGCGACCCTGGACGCGTTCGGGGGTTACAAGAACGCCATCGACGACCACCTCACCGACGCCGTCGCGGTGCTCGATGCGTTCCACGTGGTCAAGCTGGGCACCGAGGCCGTCGATGAGGTCCGCCGCCGCGTCCAGCAGGCCATCCACGGCCACCGGGGCCGCAAGAACGACCCGCTCTACGGGATCCGGACCATCCTGCGCTGCGCCACCGAACGCCTGACCGACAAGCAACACCACCGTCTCGCGCAGGCGATCGCGGCCGACGAACGCCACGACGAGGTCCACATCGCCTGGCAAGCTGCCCAACAGCTCCGCTCGGTCTACCACGCCGACACCCCCGCCGCCGGCCGCAAGGTCGCCGAACAGATCATCGCGACGTTCCCGTCGTGCCCGATCCCCGAGATCGCCCGCCTCGGACGGACCCTGAAACGGTGGAAACAGGCGTTCCTGGCCTACTTCACCACCCACGGCGCCAGCAACGGCGGCGCGAAGCCGTCAACGGCCTCATCGAACTCCACCGTCGCATCGCCCGCGGCTTCCGCAACCGCGACAACTACCGCCTACGCATGCTCCTCATCGGCGGCGGCCTCGACCGCGCCGCGCCTGTTGGTGCACCAGCACGCCAGGAATCGGGGTAAGGGGGCGGCGCTCGTCACCGGTGTGGCCCTGGCCACGGGAACTCACTTCCTGCCGTTCGACGCCGACCTGGAGTACTCGGCGCATGACATCCCGGCGCTGCTGGCGCCGATCCGCGACGGCCGGGCGGAGGTGGTGTACGGCTCGCGTATCCTCGGGATGAATACCGTTTTCCAGTCCTTGAGATATCGAATCGGTAATCGATTGACCACGCTCGCCGCGAATGTCCTCTTCGACAGTTCGATGGCTGACATTCACACCTGCCTGAAGCTGGTGCCGATGTCGCTGATGCGGCAGATGGATCTGTCCGAGGATGGATTCGGATTGGATTCGGAGATCACGGCCAAGCTGCTGCGCATGGGGCACCGGCCGTTCGAGGTTCCGGTCGCGTATCACGCGCGCAGCCACGCCCACGGCAAGAAGATCAGCTGGACCGATGGTGTCGAGTGCCTGTCCGTGCTGACCCGGGTGAGGTTTGCCCCGGTGCCCAGGGCGGAGGCGCCTCGTCGGTTGCTGGCCAACGGCAACGCGGTGGCCGGATCGCCGACGGTGATCGACCTGACCGACGCGCGTCAGCGGTTGACTGCGGCTGGTGGGACGTCCGGCCGCGTACCAGCGGTGAGAACTGGGCGCGGTCGCGGTTCGTGATTCGGCAGCAGAGCCAGGACGGCGGACCCAGGGGCGCGGGGCCGCGCACTCGGTTGGCGGTCATCAGTGATGCCGTGGAGCCCTTCAACACCGGCGGCAAGGAAGCGCGCTACGCCGCGATCCTGCCGAGGCTGTTGGCGCACGACATCGATGTCGATGTGTACACCATGAACTGGTGGCACGACCGGCGACGCGTTCATCAACACGAGGGCCTGGCGATGCACGCGCTGTGCCCGGCGCTGCCGCTGTACTCCGGATCCCGGCGTTCCATCCGGCAGGCGGTGGTGTTCGCCCTGGCGTCGCTGCGGCTGCTCTTCCGCCGATTCGACGTCGTCGAGGCGGACGCCATCCCGTTCGTGCAACTCTTCCCCCTGGCGGCGATGGCGCGACTGCGGCGCCGGCCGTTCCTGGTCACCTGGCACGAGGTGTGGGGTCGGGACTACTGGGTCGAGTACCTGGGTCCTCTGGGCAGGGTGGCGGCCTGGCTCGAGGGACGGGCCGCCCGACTGCCGGATCTGATCATCGCCACCTCCCAGGACACCGGTGACCGCGTCCGGGCGCTGCGCCCTCCGGGCAGCGAGGACGCGGTGATCGTCGTCCCGCCGGGCCTGTCGCGGGCCGAGGTGGATGCCGTCCGTCCCGACCCGGAGGTCGGCGAGATCCTCTCTGTCGGCCGGCTGCTGCCCAACAAGAACGTGCACCTGGTCATCGAGGCCTTGGCCGTGCTGCACGAGCGGGGACGGCCGGTGCGGTTGACCGTTGTGGGCCGAGGCCCGGAGTTGCCCCGGCTGACCAGCCTCGTTGCCGAGAGGGGGCTCCAGGGGGCGGTCGACTTCCGGGAGCACGTCGCCGATCGCGCCGATCTGCTGGCCCTGATGGCCGGTGCCCGGGTGCTGGCCTTCCCCTCGGTGCGCGAGGGGTTCGGCATGGTCGCACTCGAAGCGCTGGCCTGCGGCCTTCCCGTGGTGACCTCCGACCACGAGGACAACTACGCCCGCCGGCTCGTGACCGACGGAGTGACCGGCCGCACCTGCCCGGCGACGTCGAGCAGCCTCGCCGAGGCCCTGGCCGAGGTCATGGACCGACACGACGAGATGTCGCCGAAGGCTCGCGAGGCGGTTGCCGATCACGACTGGGATCACCTGGCGGCTCAGGTGGCCGGCGCCGTCCGCCGCCTGCACCGAGAGCGGCTCGGGGCACGGGGCGGGACCTCGTGACCGAGCGGCGGATCAGTGTCGTGATCGCCTGTACCCACGGTGCCGACCAGGTGGGCCGGATCTTGGCGGCCCTCGACGGTCAGACCCTGCGCAAGCTCACCGAAGTGATCTTGGTGGGTGACGGCGACCTCGGCCCGTTGCGCGAGGTGGCGGCCGCCCATGACGCCCGCGTGGTCGCGGCCACCGGCAGCAGCTTGGCGGCCTGGTGGAACAGCGGGTGGCGTGAGGCCCGCAGCCCGCTGGTGGCCTTCACGCACGAGGTGTGCCGGCCACGGCCCGACTGGCTCGCGCGGCTGGTGACGACCTTTGCCGAGCATCCTCGGGCCGCGGGGGTCGGCGGTGCCGTGGTGCTGAACGGCATGGACTCGTTTGCCCTGCGATTCCTGCAACGCAACAGCCCGGATGCCCCCTTGGAGCGGAACCTGCTCGACAGCGCCCGGCTGGTCGATCGGCTGTGGCTCTACCTGCGGCGGTGCGCCGGTGTCGATCATGTCTCCGGGTCGCGTCCGGTGGCCTCCCTGGTGTCGGCCAACATGGCTTATCGGGTCGATGCCCTGCTGGCCGTCGGGGGGTTCGACGAACGGTTCGACGAGGGCGCCGAGGAGGACCTGTGCCGTCGGCTCCAGGTGGAGGCGGCCGCCGAGCGGGACGAGCCGGCCGAGCCGAGCGTCCTGTGGTTCAGTCCCGTGGCGCTGGTCGACCACGATGATCGACCCGACCTGAGGGAGTCCTTGCGGCGCAGCCGTCGCTCCGGCCGCGAGAAGGCCAGGATGTTCATGGCTCACAGCTCCGAGCAGAATCCGGTGATCTATCCGCTGCCGTTCCTGGTGGCGGGCCTGGCGGTGCGGGCCGCCGTCCGGCGCAGTCCCGGTACCTCGGTCGTGGCGGCGGCACTGCCGGTGATGCTGTTCTCCCGGTGGTTGCGGGCGGCGCTGCGGGGCCGTGATCCGGAGCTGCTGCTCTATCCCTACGTCGAACTGGCGCAGGAGACCTACAGCAACATCGGCATGGCCGAGACCCTGGTGCGGGAGCGTTCTCGGTTCAGCAGGACCCGCGGCGATGGCTGAGGGTGGCGCCGTCCCGAACGGTGCCCACCGGTCTGCCGAGCGATCGGTCCGGGTGCCCACGCGACACGGTCACATCAACGTGCGGATCTGGGACGGGCCGCCGGATGAGAGCCGGCGAGCTCTGCTGGTGTGCCTGCACGGCCTGGCCGACTCCGGCGAGGTCTTCGGTCGGCTCTGGGAGGCCCTGGGCGCCTGGACCGTGATCGCCCCGGATGCGCCCGGCCACGGGAACTCCTCGTGGCCGTCCGGCGAACGCTACGGGGCGGCGCTGTGCGCCGAGGCCATGGCCGAGGTGCTCGATTGGGTGGCGTCGCAGTATCCGTCCCGCCCGGTGCTGCTCCTGGGGCACTCGACCGGCGCCCTGGCCGCGGCCCTGGTCGCCGCGGCGAGACCGGCGCTGGTTCGCCACGTGATCGTCGAGGAGCCGCCCCGGCGGCCCTGGCGGCCGAGGGTGGCCAATGCCAAGGAACGCATCTGGACCCAGCGGATCCAGGCCTTCGACGAGCAGGCCTGCAGCGTGCTCGCGTCCTGGGGGTGGTCCGAGGAGGACAACCTGGCGTGGCTGCACTCCAAACGCGAGTTCAACCTGGCCGTCTTCGATGACGGGTTGATCTGGGGACCGCGGTTACGGGACGTGTTGCCGCACGTCCAGGTGCCCGTGACCGCCGTCCTGGGTCGGCTGCGGCGAGGATCGACGATCCGCCCGTGGACCGTTCGCCGGCATCGGCGAGCCTGTCCCGCGGGGTACACCTGCGTGCGGCTGGACGCAGGACACAATCCTCGGCGTGAGGCCTTCGACGACTACACCGCGACGGTGCGGTCGGTGCTGCTCTCCGTCGAACCGTGGA
Organism: Kineosporiaceae bacterium; assembly: GCA_046330955.1. Classification (GTDB taxonomy): domain Bacteria; phylum Actinomycetota; class Actinomycetes; order Actinomycetales; family Kineosporiaceae; genus JADJPO01. The sequence goes on from JAXLRT010000005.1 coordinate 46,416, forward strand.
CGCTGACCGACGCGGGCGGCGATCGGCCGTGAGGCACCGCAGGATCGTCGACGGACGACGGCCCGGGGACGTTGAGGCAGCGCCGGCGCCGCGGGAGACCCAGGCGCCGACGGGTTTCCGGCTCACCGTCCGGTCGGCAGCCGCCGTGCTCGCCGTCCTGGCCGCCCTGGTCGGCCTGCTCGCGGGCACCTCGTGGGGGCGCGAGCAGGTCCGGCTGTCGGCGACCAGGGTGCCGGTGGGCTACTGGGAGCTGTACCTCGAGAACCCGACCGTGACATGCCCGACGCCGGGCTCCGAGGGACGCCTGACCGTGACCTCGGCCAACCCCTCGGACGTCGGGCAACAGGTGGCGTGGACCGCGCAACTGGTCGGCCCGGCGCGTGTCGCTCGCCCGCTCGGCGCGTTGGCGATCCGATTGGACGCCGGCCGTTCCGTGCGGACTCCGGTGCGCTATCAGGCCCCGGACGGCGCGTATCAGATCCTGGTGCGTGGCGCCGACGGGCGCCATCAGCTGACCGTCGGCTGCGAGGGCGTGGCGCGGTGATGACGGCTGCACACGGCAGGACTCGCAACGTCACGGTCGGCCGTGAGCTGTTCCCGGCGCCCGGGTTGGGGCGGCTGCGCGAGCGGAGTCCGGTTCTCGGGCGGACCGCCACGGCTGCCGCGATCCTGGTGAACACCGTGGTGTCGGCCCGAGTGGTGTTCGGCATCACGCCGCCGTGGTGGGTCTCGCTGGTCGCGCTCCTGGCTGTCTTCGTCCCGGCGTTGCGACTGGTCAGCTGGAAGATCGGCTGGCAGACGACGAGCCGTGCGGAACAACTCATCTACTCGTTCGCCACCGTCCTGCTCGGCCTGCTGGTCGGCGGATTGGTGATCAATACCGTGCTGCCCTGGGTGGGCGTCGCACGGCCGTTGGACCCGGTTCCCGTCCTGATGCTCTTCGACGTGGGCCTGGCCTGGTTGCTGCTCTGGCGCTGGGACCGGGTGCCGCCGCCCGCCAGAGTGATCACGACCTGGGTTCCGTACAGCCCTCGCGAGGTGGGTCTGGTCGGCGGGGCCACCCTCGCCGTGGTCCTGGCGTGTGCCGGGGCCACGCGGTTGAACAACGGCGCGGACGGCGCGGTGGCGCTGTCGGCGATCCTGGTGAACGCCGGCGTCTGGTTCGTGATGTTGCGCGATCGCTACCGGCTGCGGCCCGGCCCGGTTCACCTGGCGGTGTTCTTCTGTGGGCTGGCGTTGCTCTTGGGCACCGCGCTGCGCAGTTGGTACATCGCCGGACACGACGTGCAACGGGAGTACCGCCTGTTCCACACCGCGCTGGCGAACGGCCACTGGGACATCGCCACCTATCGCGACGCCTACAACGCCTGCCTGAGTGTGACGCTGCTGCCCACGATGCTGTGCAACCTGACCGGGCTCGACCCGGTGTACGTGGTGAAGGTCGTGCCGTCGCTGGTCTTCGCGGTCTGCCCGGTCGCGGTGTACCTCATCGCCCAGCGGTTCGTGACCCGCGGCCCGGCGCTGCTCGGGGTGCTGGTGTTCGTCGCCTTCCCCACCTTCTACTCGGACATGCCCTTCCTGACCCGCCAGGAATACGCCTTCACGTTCGTGGGAGCGGCCTTCCTCGCGGCGACCAATCTGCGGTTCAGTGTCGGACGACGGCGCCTGGTCTTCGGCGCCTTCGCTCTCGGAGTCCTGTTCAGCCACTACTCCACCAACTACGTGCTGGTGGCCATCCTGATGCTCGGGTTGGTCATCCACTCGGGTCTCAAGATCATCGAGCGGCGATTGCCGCAACGGCTGTTGTGGCTGCGCCGCCACCGCCCGGGAGGAGGGGCCGGTCGCCAGCGAGACGTGAAATTCGTGCTGGGGATCATCAATCTCGCCGCGCTCGTCCTCACCACCTTCCTGTGGGCACAACAACTCACCGGCACCAATGCGCACCTGATCGACACGCTGTCCTCCGCGGTATCGGGGATCGTCCACCCCGGCGGCACGGACGCTCGATCGGCCGACACCCGCTACTCGCTGTTCGGGGGCAGCACCCTCACGCCGGACGAACGATTGGCCGCCTATCGGGACGAGGTGGTGGCCCAGACGGCGCATGAGCGCGAGCTGGGCACCTTCCGTCCGCTGGCCGGCGTCGTGTCCGCGCCCATCCCGGCGCTGCCCCCCGAGTCTCGTCCGCCGACGGCTCTCGGGTCGTTGCTGGGGCGGCTGGGGATCGACGTCGCCACCACGAACACGCTGCTCCGAGCGGTTCTGGCTCGCCTGCTGCAGGTCTTCGTCGTGGTCGGGATGCTCGCCGTCCTGTTCGGTTACCGGCGCCGCTGGATCAATGCCAGCCCCGAGCTGACCATCCTGGCCGGGGCGAGTTTCGGGGTGGTGCTGATCCAGGTGGTGCTGCCGCAGCTCTCGGCCGAATACGGAGTGCTCCGCGCCTTTCAGCAATCGCTGATCCTCATGGCGCCGTTTCTGGCGATCGGGATGATCGCGTCGTTGACCTTCCTGCGTCGGGCGGCCGCCCCGGCGGCCGCCGCTCTGGGGCTGGTGATGCTGCTGTCCTTGACCGGTGCCCTGCCCCAGGTGACCGGCGGCTTCCCGCGCAGCTCAACCTGAACAACGCCGGCCAGTACTTCGACATCTACTACACCCGAGAGCCGGAGGTGACGGCGGCCGAGTGGGCGCTCGCACGGGTCCACGCCGAGGGACTGAGCGATGAGAACAACATCCAGACCGACCGCTTCTCCTACGCGCGGTTGCAGCCCTTCCCTCGGGTGGACACGGGAAGCGACATCTTCCCCGTGATGCTGCGGAGTACGGCGTACACCCTCGTCACCTCGGCGACGCTCGAGCGTGACCGGGCGAGCGTCCCCTACCACGGAGACGTGATCACGTATCGCTACCCGATGTCCGTCCTGTCGACTCAGAACCTGGTGTACAGCAATGGCTATGCGTCCGTCTTCCGCTGAGGCAGACGGCGTGGAGGAACCCGCTGCGCCCTCGCGAACGATCACGGCCAGGGCGCGGGCGCTGCTGATCGGCATCCGGGCCGACTCCCTGATCCGCAACTCGTTCTACCTGATGGTGACCACCGGCACGATGGCCGTGGCCGGGTTCGTGTTCTGGGTGGTCAACACCCACCTGTTCAGCCCGGAGCAGGTGGGCCGGGCCACGGCACTGGTGACTGCGGTGGCGATGCTGTCGCACCTCGCCCTGGCGGGCATGAACTCGACGGTCGTCCGGCACCTGAACGATGCCGACGATCCCGGCGGGCTGGTCAGCGGCGCGATCGGCGCCGTGGCCCTGGCCGCCACCGTGCTCGGGCTGGGGTACCTGGCGCTGCTGCCCCTGATCGCGCCGTCCCTGACCCGCACGATGTGGCACCCCGCGGCGGCCCTCGCCTTCGCGCTGTTGACCGTGGGCTCCTCGGTGAACCTCTTCACCGATTCGGTGTTCGTGGCCCGGCGCGCCGCCGGCTGGAACCTCGCGCTGGACGGCGTCCTGCTGGGCGGGCTGAAGATCGTGTTGCCCTTCGTGTTGGCCGGTGCCGGGATGTTCGGCATCTTCCTGGCCGCCGGGCTGTCCGCCACCGTCACCGCCGTGATCAGCCTGATGGTGTGTCACCGGCGGCTCGGGCTGCGGCTGCGGGCACCCTGGCGATCGGCACACCTGACCGGAACCGGTACGTATGCGGTGGCCAACTACGTCGCCAACGCCCTGAACCTGTTACCGGTGTTGGTCATGCCCCTGGCCCTGCTGGAACGGGCCGGTGCGGCCGTCACCGCCGGGTTCTTCATCGCCTTCCAGATCGCCACCATCCTGAACTCGGTCTCGTATGCGGCGAGCGAGGCCTTGTTCGCCGAGACGTCGTTCGATCGAACCCGGCTCCGGCGCCACGCGCTGCACTCCCTGAAGATCATGACCGCTTTGCTGGTGCCGGCCGTCACCCTGGTTCTGGTGGGCGGCAACCTGCTGCTGTCGGTGTTCGGCCCCGGGTACGGGGCCATCGCCGGCCCGGCCCTGCGGGTGTTGGCCATCAGTGCCCTGCCGGTGGCGTTGTACAGCTGGGGGAACTCGCTGCTGCGCATCACCGGTCAGCTGGTCGGGATCGTGACGGTCAATCTGGTGTACGCCGTGACCATCATCGGGCTGGTGGTGTTGTGGGCGCCTCGGGGCGCGGTCTGGGCGTCGATCGCCTGGGCGGCCGGCAACCTCGCCGCCGGGCTGGTCGCCGTGCTGTTCGTGGGGAGTAGGACGCGATGAGCCCGCACACCGTGATGATGCTGGCGCCCTATTTCGCGCCGTATGTCGGCGGCGCCGAGTTGTACGTCTCTCGACTGTCGAGGTACCTGCTCGAGGGTGGGCACACCGACCGGGTCGTGGTCGTCACCAGCGAAGGACCGCAGGGACAGGTGGGGACCACCCGTCAGGACGGCGTGACCGTGCACCGGCTGCGGACGTCGGTCACCCTCTCGCGAACCCCGATCGGCCTCACCTGGCACCGGCGACTGCGCCAGATCATCGCGCAGGAGCGTCCTGACGTGATCAACGCCCACGCTCCGGTGCCGGGTCTGGCCGACGTGGGGGCGTTGGCGATCGGACGCCTGCCCTTCGTCCTGACCTATCACGCCGGACCGATGCGCAAGCAGCGCCTCCTGATCGACGTGGCGCTGCGCGGCTACGAGCGGTTCGGCCTGTCGGCCACGGCGTCCCGGGCCGATGAGATCATCTGCACGTCCGCCTATGTGCGCGACGCCATGCTCGCCTCCTTCCCGGGCAACCCGGTGGTGGTGCGGCCCGGTGTCGACCTGGACATGTTCGCCCCCGCTGCGTTGCCCGGACGGCGCCGTGCGTTGTTCGTCGGCACGCTGAACGGTTTCGCCCGGTACAAGGGTGTCGACACCCTGATCGAGGCCGCGGCGATCGCGCGCCGTCTCGGGCACCCGATCGCCGTCGACGTGATGGGCGACGGAGATGGCCTGCCCGGCTACCGCGACCTGGCCGAACGGCAGGGTGTGGCCGACGACGTGCGCTTCCTCGGGCGGCTCGACGGCCACGAGGTGGTCGCGGCCTACCACGCCGCGGACCTGTTGGTTCACCCCACGCGGTACGACAGCTGCCCCACCGTGGTGATCGAGGCCATGGCCTGCGCTCGGCCGGTGGTGTCCTGCACCCTGGGAGGCGTGCCCGAGGTGGTGCAGGACGGCGAGACCGGGCTGCTGGTTCCGCCGTCGGATCCCCGGCGGTTGGCCGAGGCGATGCTGGAGGTGCTGGACTCGCCGGCTCGGGCGGCACAGATGGGCCACGCGGCGCGGGCCCTGGTGGAGCAGGAGAACGGCTGGCCGCAGCAAGCGGCCCGCACCGCCGAGGTGTATCGACGAGCCATGGTGCGCCGACGGTCCGGTCGTGCCGCGAGGCCCACCGTCGCGGTGGTGGCGCCGCACTACGCCCCGCAGTTGGGTGGCATGGAGAGTTACGCCCGTCAGGTGGCGGGCTCCCTGCAGCAGTCGCCGGACCTGCAGCCCGTGGTGATCACCTCCAGGCCGGGGGTGGGGACGCGCCACGAGTGCCTCGACGGTGTCCACGTCGTCCGGCTCGGCACCTGGCTGCGGATCTCGAACACTCCGGTCAGCCCGCTGTGGCCGGCGCAGCTGTGGTGGCAGCTACGGCGACAACGAGCTGCCCTGGTGGCCACGCACGCGCCGGTGCCCGTCCTGGCGGACATCGCCACCTTCGTCGCCGGACGCCGTCCGGTGGTCGCCACCTACCACGCCGGGTCGATGTCCAAGGGGCGTCCGCGACTCGACTGGCTGCTGAAGGCGTACGAATCGGTGGTCCTGCCGCGGGTGTTCGGCCGAGCGGCCGCGCTCGTCGCGGTCTCCCCGCAGTCCCTGGCCTGGCGCGAGGGAGCGACGATGGTGCCGCCCGGGGTGGACACCGAGCGCTTCCGGCCGAAGGCCGCCACGGAGGGCTCGCCGGGCGAACCACATGCGCCGACCCTGCTGTACGTCGGTCGGCTCGAGAGGTCCTCGGCATGGAAGGGTTACGACGTCCTGGTCGAGGCGTTCGCCCGGGTGCGCCGGCAGTTCCCCGGGGCACGGCTCCGCCTGGTGGGCGAGGGCGATGCCCGGGGCGACATCGCCGCGCTGGCACGGCGATGCGGTGTGGCGGAGGCCGTGGAGCTGCCCGGCGGGCTGATCGGTGACGACCTGGTCGCTGCCTATCAGGAGGCCGATCTCGTGGTGCTGCCGTCGCTGACCTCGGCCGAATCCTTCGGCATGGTGCTGGTCGAGGCCATGGCCTGCGGCACTCCGGTGATCGGGTCGCGGGTCGGGGGCATTCCCTATGTCATCGAGGACGGCGTCAACGGTCTGCTCGTGCCACCGGGCGACGTCGAGGCGCTGGCCGAGGCGTGCCAACGGGTTCTGGGCACCCCGTCGCTGGCGGCCGAGCTCGCGAGGCAGGGCCTGCACGCCGCTCGTACCCGGTTCGCCTGGTCGGATGGCATGTCCCGGACCCTGGATCTCTTCCGGGCCAACCTGCCCTCGCCGGACGGAGCACGCGCGTGATCCTCGACGACGTGCTGGCTGCGACCGCCGGTTCGAACACCTCCGTGGTCGTGCTCTCGCCCCATCTGGACGACGCCGCGTTGTCCTGTGGTGGGTTGATCCGCACTGTGGCGCAACGAGTTCCCGTGATCGTGCTCAATGTCTTCACCGACTGCGGCCCACCGCCGCACCCCATCATGGGACGACGGATCTGTGCCGCCACCGGGTACCCGGACCCGGTCGAGCTGATGGCCGTGCGACGGCAGGAGGACGACACCGTGCTCGGCGAACTGGGGGCACGCGGCGAACTGCTCGGCTTCGTCGAGGCGCCGTTTCGACGCAGCGGCCGTCGGATCGGTCCGTCGGCAACGTATCCGACCTTCCGCTTCGATGCGCTGACCGGCAGGGTGTCCCGGTGGGATGCCGCGGTGATCGAGCAGGTGCGCGAGCGGGTGGCCGAGGCGCTGCGCCGGCTGGGGGCCGCGGTGGTGCTGGCGCCGTTGGGGGTCGGCGGGCACGTCGACCACGTGATCGTGCGGGATGTGGTGGCCGCCTTGGCGCGGGAGGGCCGGGCGCCGTCCTCACCGATCTACTACACCGACTACCCCTACGGGCAGCGCGCCGAACCCGATCGCGCGTTCGTGCAGGCTCACTCGCTGACGCCGAGAACCCTGGTCGAGGGACGAGCCGAGGCCGTGGCCGCCCTGCAGGGGTATGCCAGTCAGATTCACGTGCTGTTCCCGGGCGGGCACGTTCCGGTGTCGCACGAGCAGTACTGGGCGGGCTCTGCCGCCACCGTCGATCAGGTGGGGGACACCGAGCGGTAGAGCCGGGCGAACTGTTCGGCGACCACGGTCCAGGAGTAGGTGGCCGCGTCGGTGCGGTTGTTCTCGGAGAGAGTCCGGTAGAGCGCACGATCCGCGGCGACGGTGCGCAGAGCCGCGGCCAGTGCCGCCGGCTCGTGCCGCGTGAGCAGTCCGTTGCGGCCGTGGACGACGACGTTGCGGACGCCGGGCGCCTCGGTCGAGACGATGGGCAGCGCCCGCGTCATCGCCTCGACGAACACCAACCCGAACGACTCCTTGCGCGTGGCCAGCACGAAGATGTCGGCGTCGTCGTACCACCGGCGCAACCGGTCGCCGTCGAAGCCGCCGCCGCGCAAGGTGACCCGGTCGTCCAGACCGAGTTCGGTGATGCGACGTTGCAGGGCTGCACGCTGCTCACCCTCGCCGACGATGTCCAGGCTCCAGGCGATGGTTTCGTCGGCCGTCGTCGTGGGGTCGGCAGGCGCACCCAGGTGATGCATGGCCTCCAGTAGCAGGAAGTAATTCTTCTGCTCGGACAGCCGGCCGACGCTGAGCAGGCGCACCGTGCCGTCCGGTGCCTCGCGGGGGCGTTCTCGCACCGGGAGGGTGGTCGCGCCGGGAATGACGTGGACCCGCGACCGCGCCACACCATAGGTGTCCACGACGATGTCGGCGTAGTCGGGCGTGGGCACGACGACGGCATCTGCCCTGCGCAGGGTGTGGCGCAACAGGGTGCGCTGATAGGGCCGCAGCAGCAGGCCCAGCGGGCCGGAGGGGTCGACGTCCAGGTGGTAGTGCGCCACGACGGGCTGGTGCCGCCGGCGAGCCACGAACGCGGCGATGTCCGGCACGAAGGCCTGGGCGACGTGCACGTGGACGACGCAGTGCGACGGCAGCGAGGCCAGCGCCGGGATCAACCCCCACATGACCGGTGTGTGCGCGATGTCGAGGGCCGGAAGGCGACGTACCCCTGGTTCGTTCGGCCCGGACGGGATGCGCGAGGTGATCACCTCGGTGCTGACACCGGCGGCGGGCAGGTGCGACACCAGCTGCTTGGTGTTGGTCTCCATCCCGCCCTCGTGGGGCGGGTAGTACGGCACGATCTGCGCCACGTGCAGCGGCGCGGGGTTCACCGCCCCATCCTCCGACTCACCCTGCGCTCACCCGGCGCTCACCGTTGCTGCGGCGTCGGCGAAGGCCGCCCACGCCGGCTTGGCGGAACCGTCGGCGCGCCGGAGCCCGTAACTGGATTCGATGGCGCCCCCGGCATCGGGGTTGTCCTGGTGCTGGTGCCAGAAGATCGCGGCAATCCTGCTGTCCGCGGCGGCTGTGGCCAGTACATCGGTGGCCAGATGAGCCTGCAGGGCCTCGGTGACGTGATCAGTGTGCTGCCCCTCGGCGTCGGGTCCGCCGTTGCTGACCTGGCCGGGGCCGTTGGTGGGCGCTCCGAACTCGGTGAGCCAGAACGGAACCTCGCCCCGACCTGCGGCCACCAGGACGCTGCGCAGGCTGGGCTGCGTCAGGCTCATCCGCGTCCACGGTGTCGCCCACGAGGGACGGGCGCTCGCGGTCAGGGGATACGTATAAGGGTGGTACCCCACGCCGTCGATCCGGTCACAGGCCCCCGTGGCGCAGATGTCGGACAGGAACGCGACCTGGTCCAGGATGGGGAGCCCGCCGGCGGCCGCGGCCAACCCGCCGACCAGCACCTTGGCCCGGGGGTTGGCGGCGTGGACCGCATCGGCGGCCGCGAGCAGCAGGCGACCGTACCGGGTGGCGTCCGGATTGACCCAGAAGTAGGTCATGTTGGGTTCGTTCCAGATCTCGAACGTCGTGACGCCCAGACCGGCGTAGTGCGCCGTGGCTGCTCGGGCGAAGGCCGCGTAGGCCTCGTTCGAGGCGGGGGGGCAGAACAACTGATCGGCGCACGAGGGATCGCGTGCCCACTCCGGTGCCTGCCCGAGGATCATCAGCACGTTCAAACCCTGGGCGCGGGCTGCCTGCACCGTGGGGTCGTAGCGTTCCCAGGTGAAGGGGCCGCCGGCGGTGGGCTGCACCCCGCGCCACGCGAGGTCCATCCGGATCCAGCCGGCGTGCAGCGCGGCGACGTCCCGCAGGTCCGACGCGCGGGCGGCCGGGGACATGTTGGGCAGGAGGTCGGTGAAGGCGATGCCGACGTTGACGCGCCCCGAGGCGGGGCGAGCGGCCACGCCGCCGGCACGACCTGCCGGGGTGGTGCGGCTCGAGGTGGCCGTGGTTCCCCGCGGCGAGGACGACGAGCCGCCCGTGCCCGACGGTGTGGCACCGCTGCTCGGGCTGCCGCTGGTCGAGGGCGTGGCCGAGGCGCTGGCCGGGGGGACGGTGCCGGACGAGGCGGCAGCCGAGGAGCTCGCGCTCGGCGGGGCCAGCAGAGTGCGCACTCCGTCGCCCTCACCGGTCGAGCGCTGCTGCATCGCCAGACCCACGGCGATGAGTGCCGAGATCAGGACGACGGCCGCCGCGGCTCGTCGTGCCGGTGGTCGGACCCACAGTCCGGCATCGCGTGGCGCGCGCCGACGTCCAGAGGCGGTGGGCGTCGCTTCGGGGCTGGGTCGGTGGCCGTCCGGCACTCGTCGAGGGATCTCCATCGCGGGCCGAGCCTACTGCACGGCTTCCCGCGTCGTCGGCGTCCGGCTCTACGTCCGGCGGCGCAGCACTCCGGCGATCAGGCGAGCCAGGGCACCGTCACGTCTCGCCGGGCGGAACCGGGGGCAGTGCGTACCCGGGCAGAGCGAGCACTCGGTACCCGCCCGGAAGTGCTCGTGCGCGCTGGCGGGATGCCCGCAGACACACGGCGGCGAGGCCTGATCGTGCTGGTCAGCGTTCATGCTCGACACCCGTGGCCATCTGCTCACTGTGCCATGTCGCCTGCCTCGACGACGACATCACCGAACGCAAACGTGTGCCGGCCCGACGCGTCGTGAGTCGTGACGTGTGGTGATCGTCGACTCGGCTCGATCCGCGATCGTCGTCCGCGCTGGCGACGCTCTGTCGATGCGGTGTGGGCGCTGCGTCGAGTGGTTGATGTTGCAAGCGTCACAATGCTGATCTACTTGAGGAAGACTTAACGCAACCGGATCGATGTTTGACGGCCCGTTAGGTAACGAAGCACTCTGCGTGATCCGGTTCTGCGGAACGTGACCACACTTGCATCGTGATCTGACAACGTTTCCCTCGCCGGCGGATCTCTTGCGCTGATCGGCGCCGACCGTCTCGAACGCCGTGCTTGAATTTTGGGGACTCGGGGTCGTTCACGGCGCATTCATCTCGCCCAGTGTTGGGCACTCTCAGGCGCCCGTTCAAGGAGAAACATTGCAGGTGAGTGTCGCTCTCGGCCGCGCCGAGTCGTCCGGGGAAACTCTTTCCCCGGCGTCCCGAAACCTACCCGGGAAAACGCCCCGAATCTCTGTCGTGGTCCCGGCGAGAAACGAGGCCAAGAACCTGCCTCATGTTCTGCCGTTGATTCCTGCCGACGTTCACGAGGTCATCCTCGTCGACGGCCACTCGGACGACGACACGATTGCCGTGGCGCAGCAGTGCCTGCCCGGCATCAAGGTCGTCCGCCAGACCCGCAAGGGCAAGGGAAATGCCCTGGCGTGTGGGTTCGAGGCGGTCACCGGTGATGTCGTCGTGATGCTCGACGCCGATGGGTCGGCCGATCCGGCCGAGATTCCGGACTACGTGGCTGCGCTGGTCGCCGGGGCCGACTTCGCCAAGGGCACGCGCTTCGCCAAGGGCGGGTCGAGTCATGACATCACGCGGCTGCGCAAGTGGGGAAACTTCGGTCTCAATTCTCTGGTGAACGTGCTGTTCGGTACCCGCTACACCGACCTGTGCTACGGCTACAACGCCTTCTGGTCCTCGCTGCTGCCGACACTGCACTTGCCGCCGGTCGAGCAGGCCGGTCTCGGGGACACCGACATGATCTGGGGCGATGGTTTCGAGATCGAGACGCTGATCAACGTCCGGGTCGCCTCGGCCGGAGCGCAGATCGCCGAGGTGGGCAGTGTCGAACTCGAGCGCATCCACGGGGTGAGCAACCTCAACGCGGTCAGTGACGGCATCCGCGTGCTCAAGACGATCCTCCACGAGCGGATGATCGCTCGTCGTCGGGCCCGGACCATGTCCTTGGCGTCGTTCGAGGTCGCCGCGGGGGACCGAGTCGTTGGCTGAGACCGGATTGGTGCTGACCGCCGATCCGGTACCGCTCGTCACGGGGGAGCCCGATGTGGGCGGACCTGCGCCGGCCACCACGGTGCACGGTCGTCGGCTGCGCCGCGATGCGCTCTGGCTCATGCTCAGCAGCGGCACCAGCGCGGTGCTCGGAATGCTCTATTGGGTGGTCGCCGGTAACCGGTACACCCAGGAGCAGTTCGGCCGGGACGGTGCCGTCATCACCGCCATGCTCGGGGTGTCGGCGTTGGGCCAGCTCAATCTGCCGCTGGCCCTGTTGCGGCTGCTGCCCGCGGTCACCCGACGGCGGGGACGGGTGCTCGCCGTGGCCATGACGGCCACCGTGGTGGCCAGTCTCGTGATCGCCGGGCTGGCGCTGGCCCTGTTCCGTGACCACGTGTCCGGGCTGGAGGCTGCCGGTCGCAACGGCCTGGTCGAACTGGCGTTCACCCTCGGCGCGGCCCTGTGGAGCGTCTCGGTTGCACTGGACTCGATCTTCGTCGCGCTGCAGCGGTCGCGGTGGGTCCCGCTGAAGAACGTCGGCTTCAGCGTCGTCAAGATCGTGTTGGCCTACCTGCTCGTGGGCGCCGTCGGCGGCTGGGGCATCTTCGCCTCCTGGCTCGTCGGCACCGCCGCCATCGTCGTCCCGTTCGGCGCGATCGCCGTCGGCGTCGTCCGGCGGGCCGCCCCTGCCGACGCCCCCAGCATCTTCCTGGCCGGCAAGGGACGCGCTCGGCTGGCCTCGATGCTCGGGCAGGACTACCTGGCCTCGGTCGTGGGTCAGGCCTACGCGCAGTTCGTGCCGATGCTGGTCCTGATCACCGCCGGCGTCGCCGGATCGGCGTCGTTCGTGGTGCCGTTCAGCGCCACCATGGCGATCGACACCCTGGCCCTGTCCGGGGTGTTCGCGCTGACCGCGGGGGCCTCACGGCACGAGGCCCACCTCGTCGCGCTCACCCGCACCGCCGCCCGCCAGGTCTCCCTGATCGTCGGGGGTGCCGCCGCGGTGTGCCTCGTCGCTGCCCCGGTGCTGCTGTTGCCGTTCGGCGTCGGCGGCGGCGCGGCCAGCATCGGCATCCTGCGCGTCCTCGTGATCGGCTCCCTGTTCCGTTCGGTACTGGCCATGTACGAGGCGTTGTGCCGGATCTGGGGGCGCACCGACCTGATCCTGTTCTTCCAGTTGCTGGTCGGGGTGCCGATGATGGCGCTCGGCTGGTACGCGGGCCAGCGTGGCGGTGCCGCCGCGGTCGCCTGGTGCTGGGTGGGTGTGCACGCCGTGGCCGCCCTGACGATGACGCCGCTGGTGGTGCGGTTGTGGCGCCGCCAGCTCGTCGTGGAGAAGCATGTCTGAGCTCAGTTCCGCCCTGCGGCCGGCGCACGTGTCGGACGCCCCGCCGACCGCGGTGGGGGTGCTGGACGTCGAGGCCCCCACCGCCGTCCGTTTCCCGGTGACGCCGATCGCGGCCCGTCACCAACGGCTGCGGGTCATGGTCCGGCGCGGTCGCCGTCCGCTGGGCTTCGTCGAGATCGCCGCTGCAGCTGGTACCTGGGACCCGATCGCGCTCGCCGAGCAGGTCGAGGCGCTCGTCGGCCCGGCCGCCGGCCCGGCACCCACGGTGCTGGCCGAGCCCGACCCGATGACCGTCGTGGTCTGCACCCGCGACCGCGCCGAGCTGTTGCGTCGCAGCCTGACCAGCATCCTCGACCAGGCGAGCGGGCGGACCGAGCTCGTGGTGGTCGACAACGCGCCGCGCACCTCGGCGACCCGCGACGTCGTCGAGGCCCTGGACGACGCCCGGATCCGCTACGTCCTCGAACCGCGGCCCGGGCTGTCGGTCGCCCGCAACGTGGGCATGGCCCACGCCTCGCACGAACTGGTCGCCTTCACCGACGACGACGTCGTCGCCGACCCGGACTGGCTGGTCGGCCTGTCCGCCGCCGCCCGCCACGGGGACGCCGGTTGCCTGACCGGCTCGGTACCCACGGGCCAGCTCGAGTCGGCGGTGCAGCACTTCTTCGAGCGCCGCGTCGACTGGTCGGGCCAGCTCGAGCCGCAGCTGTTCCGGCGTCAGGACACCCACCGGGGGCCGCTCTACCCGTTCAGCCCGGGCATCTTCGGCACCGGCGCGAACTTCGCGATCACCCGGTCCGCCTACCGTCGGGTCGGGCCGTTCGACGAGCGCCTCGGCGCCGGACGGCGGACCAAGGGTGGCGAGGACCTCGACTACTTCTTCCGGCTCATCTGGGCCGGGATCGGCATCCGGTACGAACCCTCGGCCATGGTGTGGCACATCCACCGGCCCGACGAGGCGGCCTACCGCGACCAGGTGCTCGGCTACGGCATCGGCTACGGCGCCTTCGCCACCAAGTTGGCGCTCTCGCCGCGCTGGGCGGGCTCGTTCGCCCGGCGCGTGCCCCGGGGCGCGTGGCTGCTGCGACGGGCGATGAAGACGGCCGTCGACGGCCACGGCCTGCCGCCGGAGTTCACCCGGCTCGAGCGGCGCGGCATGATGCGCGGCCCGATCGAACTGGCCCGTGAGCACCTGGCCGGCCTGAACGGGACCGGTGGGCGTCGGTGACGGCGGTGTACGAGCCGAGGGCGCGACAGGCCGTCCCGGCACCGGGTTCGCCGGCACACGGCGAACTCAACTGGTGGCAACGCGCCCGCGGCAGCTTCCCCGCGTGGGCGGTGTGGGCGATCTCCGGCTCGTGCCTGCTGCTCTGGCTGGTCTCCCTCCGGCAGTTCGACCTGACGGCGATGTCCGGGTTCGGGCTGCTGAACGCCGCCCCGCTCACCTGGTTCCTCGCGGCGACGGTGAGCTTCGTCGGCTACCTCGTGATCGCGGCGAGCGGCCGGGCGTCCCGATACGGGCTCGGGGCGCTGCACACCGTCGTCGTCCTCGTGCTCTACGGCACGACCTCGGTGCTCTACCCCGAGCCGCGGTACACCTGGATGTACAAGCACATCGGCATGGTCGAGTACCTGCTGCGCCATCACGCCGTCGATCGCAGCGTGGACGTCTATCACAACTGGCCGGGGTTCTTCGTGCTGGCCGCAGGCGTCAGTGAGGCCACCGGGATCTCACCGCTGACGGCGGCCCGGTGGGCCGAGGTGTTCTTCGGCCTGCTCATCGGCCTGGCGCTCCACTACGCGATGGGTGGGCTGACCACCGACCGACGGGTGCGGTGGACGGCGGTGGCCGTCTACACCCTGGTCAACTGGATCGGGCAGGGCTACTACGCCCCCCAGGCGTTGGCCACGGCTGCGTCGATGGTGTTCTTCGGCGCACTGCTGCGCCTGCTCGGGCATCACCGAGTGGCGCCGCGCCGCGGCGTCCGATGGGTGCTCGACCGCCTCGGGGCGTTGCCGTTCCGGCCGGTGACCGGTTCGCGCCCGGTGGTCGACACGGCCATCGCGCTCGGTGCCTTCGCGCTGCTGACGATGACCCACCAGCTCACCCCACCGGCGGCGCTGCTGCAGCTCGGGGTGCTGGCGGCGACGGTGCGATTCCGGCCCCGCTGGATCCTCGTCGTCCCCGTCGTCATGGAGGTCGCCTGGGTCGGCCTGGTCGCCTGGCCCTATACGAGTCAGCACCTCACGCTGCTCAACGTCAACCTCGCCGAGAACGTCGCCGTCCCGGGCTCGAACCTGGTTGCCTCGCTGCCGGGCATGGAGCTGGCCAAGTGGTCCGGCCCGGCGATGATGGCGACCGTCGGCCTGCTCGCGCTCGCCGGGGTGATCACCCGGTGGGTGCAGGGCTGGGTCGACCTCCCGGCGATCGCCCTGGCGGGTGGGCCGGTGCTCATCCTGGGACTGAACTCCTACGGGTCCGAGGCGCTGTTCCGGGTGTACCTGTACGCCTTGCCCTGGCTGTCCTACCTGGCGGCGCGGTTCCTGATCGGCACCGGCCGCCGCCGGCGGTCGAACGTGCCCGCGCGGCACCGCTCGACCGTTGTCGCGTCGTCGTTCGTCCGCACCCCGGTGCTGCGACAGCTCGCCGCGGGGCTGCTCATCGTGCCGATCACCTTGACCGCCAACTTCTTCAGCGAGCGGTCGAACATCGTCACCGATACCGACCTGGCGGTGGCGACCTGGTTCGACACCCACACCGAGGACGACGCCTACGCCATGCTCGTGGCGCCGTCGTACCCGACCCGGGCCACCGGTCTCTACCCGGGGCACATCATCCAGGACGGCGCCTTCGCCCCCGCCGTGACCTCCTGGATGAAGCAGACCGGGCGGGCCGAGTACGCCATCCAGGCCACCGACGAACTGTTCGGCATCTTCGACTGGCGTCCGGGGTACCTGGTGTTCACCCCGTCGGAGCGCAATTACGCCCAGATGTGGGGGTTGCTGCCCGGCAGCGAGTACGACCGGTTCCGCGCCCTGGTGGCCAGGTCGCCGAAGTTCACCGTGGTCTACCGTCAGGGCGACGGCATGATCGCCAAGCGCGTGGGCGCGAAGAAGTGATCCGAACGGACACCTGCGCACCGGCCACCTGTGGAACGGACGCGGCGGCAGGCCGCCGGCGCCTGCCGTTGCGGCGCGCCGCGGTCGGGACCGGGCTGCTCGCCTCGACGGTGCTGGCGCTCGCCGCGTGCGGACCCGTTCGGCACGAGAACCTCGTGCTGGACTCGACCTTCGACGGGCCCGCGGGTGCACCGCCACCAGCGCCGTGGATCGCGCAACTCGGCGGCGGCGGGTGGGGCAACGACGAGCTGCAGACCTACACCGACCGGCCCGAGAACGTCTCGCTCGATGGCCAGGGACACCTGCGGATCACCGCCCGCCGTGAGGACTTCACCGGCACCGACGGCATCCGACGTGCCTACACCTCGGCACGGCTCAGCACCGAGACGCGCTTCAGCTTCACCTACGGTCGGGTCGAGGCGCGGATCGCCACCCCGCACGGGCCGGGCCTGTGGCCGGCGTTCTGGTTGCTCGGGGACATCGCCGAGCAGGCCGACTGGCGCACCGCGGGCGAGATCGACGTCCTGGAGGTGTTCGGCACCGACCCTCGCCGGCATGCCACGGTGCACGGGTTCTCGGACGAGCCGCGCGGCTGGTCGCAGACCGCGGCCACCTCGGACCTGATCGATCTGACCCGCGGGTTCCACACCTACACCCTCACCTGGGAGCCGGGCCGGGTGCGGGTGGCGGTCGACGGCGCCGCCCTGCTCGACGTCGACCGGTCCGACCTGGGCGCGGGCCGCACCTGGTCGGTCGACAAACCGCTGCACCTGATGCTGAACCTCGCGGTCGGGGGTTCCCAGCCCGGCCTACCCGACGACACCACCCCGCTGCCGGCCGAGCTGCTCGTCGACAGCGTGCGGGTGTGGCAGGAGACCAGCTCGTGACCACCGACCACGGAGAATCCACGATGGCCCAGATCCCTTCCCTCGCAACCGATGCGGCCTCCGCGCCGGGCAGCGCGCCGTCCGCCGACGGCCGGCCGCAGCTGTCCGAGGTGACGGTCGTGATCATCTGTCACGACCTCGCCCGCTGGCCGTTCCTCGAGGCGGCGGTCACCAGCGTGGTCGCCCAGGGTGCGAGCTCGCTGATCATCGGGGTCGACCACAACCCGCAGCTCGAGGAGCGCATCCGCGAGCGTTGGCCGCACGTGCGGATCGTGCCCAACCGGCATCAGCGGGGAGCCTCGGGTACCCGCAACTGCGCGGCCGAATGGGTGACCACCCGCTTCATCGCCTTCCTCGACGACGATGTCGTCGCCTGGCCGCACTGGCTCGATCGGCTGCTCGCGATCATGGCCGACCCGACCGTCGTCGGCGCCGGCGGACGGGTCGTGCCGATGTGGCAGGACGGCGCACCGCGTTGGTTCCCCGAGGAGTTCGGCTGGGTGATCGGCACCAGCTTCAAGGGGCTGCCCGAGAGCACCTCACCGATCCGCAACGTGTGGGGCGGCAACATGATCGCCCGGCGCGAGGCCTTCGAGGCGGTCGGTGGTTTCCGGACGACGTTCGGCAAGGTGGGCGATCGCGCCCGGCCGGAGGACACCGACCTGTGCATCCGGATGTCGGCGGTCGTCCCGGGTGGCCACTGGATGTACGTGCCGGAGGCCGAGGTCGGTCACCAGGTTCCGGCCGCGCGAACCCGATTCGGCTACTTCGTCGACCGCTCCTACCACGAGGGCCGCGGCAAGGTGGAGCTCGACGATCTGGCGGGCGAGGACGACGTGCTCGCCGACGAGCGCAGCTATCTGACCCGCACGCTGCCCGCGGGGGTGCGCGACGGCGTGGTCGACGCCGTGCGCGGTGACGCGGCCGGGCTGGCTCGGGCCGGGGCGATCCTGGTCGGCGTCGCTGCCGCGGGGGTCGGTGCGGCGGCCGGACGGCTGGCCTCGTTCCGGGATCGTGCCGGCTCGCGCGCCGGCGGATCGGCCGCTGCGGCCGTCGTGACCACTGCGGCCGCCTTGACCACCGGGATCGAGACCACGGCCCCGGCGCTGCCGCCGGCGGCCGATGCCGAGTCTGCCCGGGCCGCGCTGGCCCACCTCGATCCGCCGATCTGGGTCGGGCAGCTGGACCTCGAGACCGGCCCGGCCGACCTGACGGTCGAGGACGGCCAGGTGTGGGCGCGGATCCTGCCGCGCAAGGGTTTCGCGGTCGGCCAGCCGGTCATCGTGCCGGTGCGCGACGGCCGGGTACTGGCCGCGGACGTCGTCGCGGCCTGCGGCGCCTGGCAGCCGGACGCCGCGCTGCGCAGTGCTCCGCAGCTCCCCGAGGGGCTGAGCCTGGCGGTGACCGTCGGCACCCGCAATCGGCCGGAGCAGCTGCGCCGGATGCTCGAGAGCCTGGCCCGGGTCGAGGCGCCGGTGACGATCCTGGTGGTCGACAACGCCCCCTCGGACGACGCCACCCGGCTCGTCGTCGAGCAGTTGGCCGCCCGGGACGGCCGGATCCGCTATGTCCTCGAGCCGCGTCCCGGGCTCTCGGTCGCCCGCAATCGCGCCCTGCGCGAGGCGGGTACCGACGTCCTGCTGTACACCGACGACGACGTCGAGGTCGACGAGAACTGGATCCGGGTGCACGCGGCGGCCTTCGCCGACCCCAGCGTGACGGTCTCGACCGGGCAGGCGTTCGCCGCGCGGCTGGACGTGCGTGACGAGCTGCTCTCGGAGATGACGGTCGCCTGGGGCAAGGGCTCGCAACCGCGCACCTTCAGCCTGGCCGACCCACCCGCCGACCTGCCGATCTTCCCGTTCAGCCCGGGCACGCTCGGCGGCGGGCTCAACTTCGCCGTCCGGGTCGACGTCGCCCGGGCGATCGGGGGCTTCGACGAGACGCTCGGGGCGGGATCACCGATGCGGGGCGGTGAGGACTGTGACTTCATGATCCGCGCCGTCCGCCGCGGTGGGGTGATCCGCTACAGCCCCAACGCCTTCGTCTGGCACCACCACCGGCGCGAGCCGGGCGATTTCGACAAGCAGCGGCTCGACTCGGGCGTGGGGCTCGGCGCCTACCTCGCCAAGCTCGCCACCGAGCCGGCTGCCCTGGCCCAGATGGCGCGCCGGCTGCCCGCGGGCCTGCGCCACTTCGCGACGCTGCGCTCGACGGCGGCCGGCGCCGGGGTGGACACCCGGCAGCGATCGACCGAGCTGAGGCTCACGGCACGGGGAGCGCTGGGCTACCACCGCGCGCGCCGTGCGGTGCGGGCAGCCGGCGGGCATGCCGCCGATCGGCCGCTGTAGTCGATCCGACCCGGTGGCCCGTCGGGTCGACAGGACAGAACGGGTGAACTTCGCCGAAAACCGTTGTCGACCCTCGGGTTCGTTGATTCCATGGACCGCGCACGACACCTTCGTCGAGCGCTCGTCGACGCTCTGGAGCTGCACGTGACGGAGCCGTCCGCGCCGACGTTGCCGATCCTGATGTACCACTCCGTCCCGCCGCAGGGTCCGGGAACGGATCTCGCGGTGCCCCTCGCGCGGGTGCGCGAGCAGCTGCTCGCCGTCCGGGACGCCGGTTGGACCGTCCTCGGGCAGACCGCGGCCTGGCAGGCGCTGCGCCGGGACCCCACCGCTCGCCTGGTGGCCCTGACGTTCGACGATGGCTACGACGACTTCCTCGGGGTACTGCCGGTGCTGTGCGAGCTGGAGGCCTCGGCCAGCCTGTACCTGTCGGTGGACGAGCTCGACCGCCCCGGGTTCCTGACCCGGTCGCAGGTCGACGAACTCCCGCCGGCCCTGGTCGAGATCGGCAGCAAGGGCCGCCGGCACGTGCCGTTGGACCTGCTCGATCCCCAGGCTCTCACCGAGCAGGTGCAGGGCAGCCGAGACGACCTCGAGCAGCTCCTGGTCCGCCCCGTGGTCTCGTTCTGCTACCCGCACGGCTACGTCTCGCCGCGGGTGCGCCGTGCCGTGGCCGCGGCCGGGTACACCACCGCCTGCGTCGTGGGACGACGCGTGGCCAAGCGGTCCGACGACCCGCTCCGGCTGCCCCGATTGCAGGTGACGGCGGACCACTCGGGGGCCGACGTGCTGCACCTGCTGCGGGCCGGTGAGGGCGGGGTGTTGCCGGTGGTCGAGCGCCTGACGCAACCGGCCTGGCGGGTGGTGCGGCGGACCGTCCACCGCACCACCGGCCGGGTGCTGACCTAGGCCCACGTCAGGCCGGTGTCAGGGCCGCGTCAGGCCGGCTTCAGTCCAGTTTCAGTCCGAGGGCTCCGCCGCGGCCTCGACCGCCGGCTCGACCTCGGGCACCAGCCACACCGCGCCCAGGGGCGGCACCCGCAACTGGGCGGACGCCGGCCGACCGTGCCAGGGGATGTCCTCGGCCTGCACCACCCCGAGATTGCCCACGCCCGAGCCCGAGTAGTACCCGGCGTCGCTGTTCAGCACCTCACGCCACCGTCCGGCATAGGGCAGGCCGACCCGGTAGTTCTCGTCCGGTACCCCGCTGAAGTTGGTGATGGCCACCAGCGGTTGGCTGCGAGCCTTGTTCCACCGGATGAACGAGAAGGTGTTGTGCGCCGAGTCGTTGGCGTCGATCCACTCGAAACCGT
This sequence comes from Kineosporiaceae bacterium, assembly GCA_046330955.1. Classification (GTDB taxonomy): domain Bacteria; phylum Actinomycetota; class Actinomycetes; order Actinomycetales; family Kineosporiaceae; genus JADJPO01. The sequence continues at coordinate 67,007 of JAXLRT010000005.1, forward strand.
CGGGCGCGAAGTCGACCTCCCACAGTGCCGGGGTGGCCTTGTAGACCCGGTTCAGGTCTCGCACCAGCTGCTGCAACCCGGCGTGCCAGGGGGTCTCCTCCAGCCACCAGTCCAGGCTGCGCGACTCGGCCCATTCGGCCTCCTGGCCCAGCTCGACCCCCATGAAGATCAGCTGCTTGCCGGGGTGGGCCCACATGAACGCCAGGTAGGCCCGCACGTTGGCCAGCTGCTGCCAGCGGTCGCCGGGCATCTTGCGCAGCAGCGATCCCTTGCCGTGCACCACCTCGTCGTGGCTGACGGGCAGGCAGAAGTTCTCACTGAAGGCGTACATCAGCGAGAACGTCATCTGGTGGTGGTGGTACTGGCGGTGGATCGGCTCCTTGGCGATGTAGTTCAGGGAGTCGTGCATCCAGCCCATGTTCCACTTCAGCCCGAAGCCCAGGCCGCCGACGTGGGTGGGCCGGGTGACCCCCGGCCACGCGGTCGACTCCTCGGCGATGGTGACGATGCCCGGGCAGCGCTTGTAGGCGGTGGCATTGGCCTCCTGCAGGAACGAGACCGCCTCGAGGTGTTCCCGGCCGCCGTACATGTTCGGTACCCACTCGCCGTCCTTGCGCGAGTAGTCGAGGTAGAGCATCGAGGCGACGGCGTCGACCCGCAGGCCGTCGATGTGGAACTCCTCCAGCCAGTAGATCGCGTTGGCCACCAGGAAGTTGCGCACCTCGGTGCGGCCGAAGTCGAACACGTGGGTGCCCCACTCGGGGTGGTCACCCTTGCGCGGGTCGGCGTACTCGTAGAGTGCCTGGCCGTCGAAGCGGGCCAGTGCCCACTCGTCCTTGGGGAAGTGCGCCGGCACCCAGTCGAGGATCACGCCGATGCCCGCCTGGTGCAGCGCGTCGACCAGGTGGCGGAACTCGTCGGGCGAGCCGAAGCGTGAGGTGGGGGCGTAGTACGAGGTGACCTGATAGCCCCACGACCCCCCGAAGGGGTGTTCCGCGACCGGCATGAGCTCGACGTGGGTGAAGCCGAGGTCCTTGACGTAGCCGACGAGCTGGTCGGCCAGTTCGCGGTAGCTCAGGCCCTGGCGCCACGAGCCGAGGTGCACCTCGTAGGTGCTCATGGGGGAGTTGTGGACGTCGCGGGTCGCCCGCTCGGTCATCCACGCGTCGTCCCCCCAGGTGTAGGAGGAGTCGATCACCACGCTGGCGGTGGACGGCGGCACCTCGGTGCCGAACGCCATCGGGTCGGCCTTCTGGCGCCACCCGCCGTCCTTGCCCAGGATCTCGAACTTGTAGCGGGCGCCGGCGGCGACCCCGGGCACGAAGAGCTCCCACACGCCCGAGCCGCCCAGGCTGCGCATGGTGTGGCCGCGGCCGTTCCAGTGGTTGAAGTCGCCGATCACCCGCACCGCCTGCGCATTGGGTGCCCAGACGGCGAACGAGACGCCCGTCGACGTGCCCATCGGGCCGTCGAAGCTGCGCACATGGGCGCCCAGGGCGTCCCACAACTGCTCGTGGCGCCCCTCGCTGATCAGGTGGAGGTCGATCTCACCGATGGTGGGAAGGTGCCGGTAGGGCTCGTCGACCCGGTTGGTGGGCACGCCGTCATAGGTCACGTCGAGCCGGTAGTCCATCACCTCGGCCGAGGGCAGGACGACGACCCAGATGCCGTCCTGCTCGTGACTCATGGGGTAGCCGCGGCCGTCGCCCGTCACCACGACCACCGAGGTGGCCAGCGGGCGCACCGTCCGGATGGTCAGCGCGCCCTCGTGCACGTGAGCCCCCAGCACCGAGTGCGGGTTCCAGTGCGCGCCGGCAGCGATCTGGGCCAGCGTGGAGGAATCGACCGGCAGCTGCGGGGCGCTGGACGGCGTCGCGGCGGTGCTGCTCGGTGGCGGCGTCGCCGGGGCCGTCGTGATGGTCTCGGTGGCGGTTCGGATGGTCTTGGGCGCCTCGCTCGACATGGCGTCAGTCTGTCGCTCCCCATGGCCCTTCGCCACCACCTGGGACGAGATGTGCAACCGCTTTCCTCACCGATGGCAGGATCGGGGGTCGTGGCGGGGATTCTGCATGTCTGTCGAGCCAACCGGGCGCGGTCGGCGTTGGCCGAGCTGGCCACCCGCGAATTGCTGGTCCGTCACGGGCTGGACGGCGTGCTGCCGGTCGGTGGCGCCGGCACCTGGACGCCAGGTGGTGAGCCGATGTGGCCGCCTGCGGCCCAGGAGGCATTGCGCTGGGGCTGGGACCCGTCATCGTTTCGCTCGCGCGGATTGAGCGTGCCGCTGGTGCGTGAGGCCGACCTCGTGCTGGCGGCGACCCGCGGACTACGCGACGAGGTGATCGCCCAGGCTCCCTTCGCGGTGCGCCGGACCTTCACCTGGCTCGAGCTGGCCTGGTTGATCGGCGGGCTCGGGTCGGCAGGTCTGCTCGGGGACCTGGACCCTCTGGCGCCGGAGCAACGGTTGACCGAGCTGCCGTCCCTGCTCGGGCGGGTTCGCGGACGATTGTCGGTGCCGCCCGGTTCATCCTTCGATGTCCTCGACCCGGTGGATTGCCCGCCCGAATATCTCCCGGTCGCCACCCAGCAGATCCAGCGGTGTGTCGCGCTGCTGGTGGGCGTCCTCGCAGGTCACGCCAACTGACACCTCGGCCGTTCGGGCCATTCCGGGCGTCGAGTTCGCTATTACACGGAGAATCACGAACTGAATACTCAGCGTGTGGCAGGATCGTGCGCAGTCAGTGACCATCTAGGTCATCTGAGTAACCAATGGGGAATTCAGCTCCGAGGGGGAGATCGCACCATGAAGCTACGGACGCGTATGAACGCCGCTGTCGGGGCCGGCGTTCTGACGGCGCTGTCGCTGACCGCATGGGGCCTGTCGAGCGCGCAGGCGGCCCCGGTCACCGGCGCCGCGGCCTCGGCGACACTGGCTCACCGGATGATCTCGGTTCACGAGCCGAAGGGTCGCGGCGGCGACGGGCACGGTGGCGAGCACAGCGGTGGGTCATCGCACGACGACCACGAGTCGCACGGCTCGAAGGGCAGGAAGTCCGACAACCGCCACGACAACCACGGTGATCACCACGGCGGTGGCGACCACCACGGTGACGGCGGCGGCAACCACGGTGGCGGCGACCACGACGGCGACGGCGGCCATGGTTGCCACTACCCGCCGAGCCGCTCGCACCAGGTCGTGCTGCACGGTCCGTCCCGGGGGCACGGCCACGGCTTCACCCTGACCGGCAAGGTCACGCACAACGGATGCGGCGTCCCCGACGCCAAGGTCGGCCTGTACACCTCGCGCGACGGGTCCACCGGCTGGGTCCTGGTCGGTAAGACCAAGGTCGGCAAGGACGGCAGCTTCGCCTTCAACGTGTCGAACAAGGGCCGGCACTATTACCAGACCGTCGTGGCGCCGGACAAGGGCCACGACCCTGCGGCCTCGGGCATCGTCTCGACGCGTCACCGCTGAACCGTCACAGAACCAACCGACCGGCGGATCGAGGGGGCCTTCCGGTAATGAAGAAGCCTGCGCGCCTGCTGCTGTGGGGCGCGGCAGCGATCGGTGTGGTCGGGGGGCGGTCCGGGGCTTGGATTGCCTGGACAGCCCGCGAGGCCCGAGCCGAGCTCATGGCGGCTCGCACCGAGCTCGGCCCGTTGCAGGCCGAGGTGCTCACCGGTGATGCCGGTGTGGCCCAACGGATCACGCGTCTGCAACACCATGCGACTGCCGCGAGAGACATCACCAGCGACCCGATCTGGACGGCGGCCTCGCACGTGCCGCTGTTGGGTCGCCCGGTCGTCACCGTGCGCGGCCTGACGCGTGCGGTGGATTCGGTGGCGGCCCAGAGCCTTCCCGTGCTTGCCACGGCGGCCACCGAGGTGCACCCGGCCCGGTTGCTGGATGCCGGCGCGCTCGATGTCAACGGGCTCGCGGCGGCCGCGGCTCCGCTGGCCACGGCCGATGCCGCGTTGCGGTCGCAGCGGGATGCCGTCGGCGCGCTGCCGCCGAGCTGGCTGGGCGTGGTGGCCACCGCCCGCGGCGAGATGCTCGACCAGCTGACCAGGCTCTCGGCGCTGACCGCCTCGGCGCACACGGCCGCTCAGATCGCGCCGGGCATGTTGGGCAAGGACGGGCCACGCCGCTACTTCGTGGCCTTCCAGAACCCGGCCGAGACCCGGGGCACCGGCGGGTTGCTCGACGCGTTCGCGATCGTTCGGGCCGAACGGGGACGGGTGATCGTTGAACGGACCGGCGCCAACACCCAGCTGCCGGCACTGCCCGAGACCATCACCGGCCTGGACCCCGCCTTCCTGGATCGGTACGGGTCGCAGGGGGCCACCAGCCTGTGGGTGAACGCCAACCTCAGCCCGCACTTCCCCGAGGTGGGTGCGGCCTGGCGGGCGATGTGGCAGTCCGCCACCCGCCAGAAGATCGATGGCGCCGTGGTGCTCGACCCGGCGGCGCTGGCCGAGGTGTTGCGGGCGACCGGCCCGGTCACCGCGCCCACGGTGGGAACCGTTGGCCCGGAACGGATCCAGAAGTTGGTGCTGCTGGAGCAGTACGAGCGCGCGGATCTGTCCGCCGAGCGCAAGAAGCTCATGCTGGGTGTCGGGGTCGCGGCGATGGACGCCGTGCTGTCGGGCAAGGCTCAACCCCAGACGCTGATGCCGGCCCTGGCCCGCGCCGCCCGCACCGGCCACGTCCTGCTGTACAGCTCGCACCCGGCGGAAGCGGCCGTGCTCAATCGGTCTCACCTGGATGGTGCCGTCGCCGACACCGCGGGTCCCTTCGCCCAGGCCGTGGTGGTCAACGCCGCCGGCAGCAAGCTGGACAGCTGGCTCACCCAGTCGCTCAGCTATCAGGTCGAGCACTGCGCCCCGGCCGGGCGTCAGGTGGCGATCACCGTCAACCTGACCAACGGGGCACCCCGCCGTGGGCTGCCCGCCTATGTGACCATCCGCAGTGACAAGCCGGTGTACGCGACCGTGCCCGGTCAGAACCGGATCGCCCTGCAGGTGCTGGTCACCCGGGGGGCACACGTCGAGTCGGCGCAACTCGACGGCGTCCCGGTCGAACTCGCGCCGCCGCTGGACGACCTGCCGGCCTCCCTGCCGACCGGTGGTGTCGTGGGCAAGGGGCAGGACAGCGGATTCCTCACCGAGACGCTCACGGCTGGAAGGCCCTCGTACGGAATGGACGTCGAGATTCGCCCGGGTGCTCGACGCACCCTCGTGGTGCACCTGCAGGAGCCGGCCGGCGTCACCGGATCGCCGCTGCTGCCGCTGCAGACGATGGTCAAGACGCCGATCGCCTCGGCCGATGTCAGCGCCTGCGGGGTGGGGTCGTGAAGGCCGCCTGGCAGCGAACCCTGGATACCGCGGGAGTGCCGCTGCTCGACTACGTCGACCTGCGCCGCGCGGACGTGCACGACACCGTCCCGCTCGATCTCGACCTGCAGCCCGGCCGGCAGCCACGGCCGGCGGCGATCCCCACGCCGCGGTTCGAGACCGAGCAGGAGCTCGAACTGGTGCAGGACGCGGTGACCGGTCGGCCGGCGTCCTGGATGCGGTGGTATGTCGTGGCGCTGGTCTGCCTGGACGCCGTCGCGGTGGTGGTGGCCGGCCTGATCGCGATGCAGCTGCGCTTCGGCACCGTCGATCAGCCGCTCAAGGGCACGACCTACATGCTGTTCGTCCTGGCCGCCACGGTGCCGTGGGTCGGCATCATGGCCGCCTCCCGGGCCTACGAGCACCGCTACCTCGGCCTGGGCAGCGAGGAGTTCCGCCGGGTCGGCAACGCGGTGGTGCGCCTGACCATGCTGATCGCGGTGGCGGCCTACCTGTTGAAGGTCGATGTGGCGCGCGGCATGGTCGCCCTCGCGCTGCCGCTGTGTGCGGTGTTGACCCTGCTGCAGCGCTATGTCGCGCGCCAGGTACTGCACCGGTTGCGCGGCGGCGGCGCGGCCTGCCACCGGGTGCTGCTGGTCGGCGAGAGCGGTTCGGCCAAGGCGCTGCAGCAGCGGTTGCTGGCCAGCCCGCATGCCGGGTTGCGCGTGGTCGGCCGGTGCGCCCCGGTGGGGCGGGCCGAGGACGGCAGTCTGGCCCACGTGCGTGAGGCGATCGAACTCGTGGGCGCCGACACGGTGGCGGTGGCCCACTCGCCCGGGGTGACCCCGGAATCGTTGCGTCGCATGGCCTGGGCGCTCGAGGACACCGGCGTCGACCTGCTGGTGGCCCCGGCGTTCACCGACGTCGCCGGCCCGCGCATCCACGTGCGGCCGGTCTCGGGTCTGCCGCTGCTGCAGATCGCCTCGCCGCAGTTCACCGGCGCCGGCAAGGTGGTCAAGCGGGCGATCGACATCGCGGCGACGCTGATCCTGCTGACCCTGATCGCCCCCGGTCTGCTGCTGGTGGCGGTGCTGGTCGTCACCACCAGTCGCGGGCCGGCACTGTTCACCCAGCAGCGCATCGGTCGTGACGGCCGGCCGTTCAGGCTCTACAAGTTCCGCAGCATGTGCGTGGACGCCGAGCAGCGGCGCCAGGAGTTGTTGGCGCACAACGAATCCGATGGCGTCCTGTTCAAGATGCGCGAGGATCCTCGGGTGACCCGGGTCGGCCGTTGGATGCGCCGGTTCTCGATCGACGAGCTGCCGCAGCTGGTGAACGTGCTGCGCGGGCAGATGTCGCTGGTCGGTCCGCGTCCGCCGCTGCCGAGCGAGGTGGCCCAGTACGAGCAGCACGTGCACCGGCGGTTGCTGGTCACGCCGGGCCTGACCGGGTTGTGGCAGGTCAGCGGCCGCTCGGATCTGTCCTGGGAGGAATCGGTGCGGCTGGACCTGTACTACGTCGAGAACTGGTCGGTCGCGATGGATGCCGAGATCCTCTGGAAGACGCTGTTCGCCGTGCTGCGCGGTAGCGGGGCGCACTGATGCGCCTCGATCGCTCGGCCCGGGTCTACGTGGCGGGTCACCGGGGCATGGTGGGTTCGGCCGTGTGGCGCCATCTCGAGGCCCAGGGTTTCACCGATCTGGTGGGCGCGACGTCGTCCGAGGTCGATCTGCGCGACCAGGGCGCGGTCGACGCCTTCCTGAAAGAGGCCGAGCCCCAGGTGGTCGTGCTGGCGGCGGCCCGGGTCGGCGGCATCCTGGCCAACTCCACGGCCCCGGCGGACTTCCTGGCCGACAACCTGCGCATCCAGCTGAACGTCATGCAGGCCGCCCAGCGAATCGGGGTCGAGCGGTTGCTGTTCCTCGGGTCGAGCTGCATCTACCCGAAGTTCGCGCCGCAGCCGATCAGTGAGACCTCGTTGCTCACCGGGGCGTTGGAGGAGACCAACGACGGTTACGCCATCGCGAAGATCGCCGGCATCCTGCAGGTGCAGGCGCTGCGACGCCAGTTCGGGGTCCACTACATCTCGGCGATGCCCACGAACCTCTACGGCCCGCACGACAACTTCGACCCGACCTCCTCGCACGTGTTGCCGGCGATGATCCGCCGCTTCCACGAGGCGAAGACCGCCGGCGCGCCGTCGGTCACGTTGTGGGGCAGCGGGACGCCGCGCCGCGAGTTCCTGCACGTCGACGATCTGGCCGAGGCGCTGCTGTTCCTGCTCGAGAACTACGACAGCCCCGAGACCATCAACGTGGGCACCGGGGTCGACCTCACCATCCGTGAGCTGGCCGAGCTGGTGGCGGACGTCGTGGGCTGGCACGGCGAGATCGGTCAGGACACCTCCAAACCCGATGGCACGCCGCGCAAACTGCTCGACGTCAGCCGGTTGAACCACCTCGGCTGGACGGCGCGTACCCCGCTGCGTGAGGGCATCGCCTCGACCTACGAGTGGTATCTGGCGAACCAGCGCTGAGACCACGCAGTCCGACAGCGCACACCCTCGCAGCCCTCGGCTCGCGGTCCCATTCCCTGGGCCAGCTGACCCCCGGTGAATAGGTCATCCATGCACGCTCGGCAGGCGATCTCGATCGCGTCCAGGGCGCGCCGAGTCTGATCAGCGTCGACGTTTGCCCGGGGTGATCTGCATGGCGCGGACGGCGTCCAACTGCGGGTAGATCGGCTCGGCGTCGTCCACGAAGGGTGCCGAGTGGCGCGGTGGCTGATTCCACGCCCGAGGTGCCGGGTCGACCTGCCCCTCGGTGAACTGCTGGCCGTACCCCGACGGATCGGTGCTGTACCCGGGCTCGGGTGGTGTCTGCTCCGGAGGTCCGAATTCCGGTCCGGGGTAAGCGGTCTGGCCCCAGGACGACGCCCACGGTGCAGCCTGATCGCCGGTCTGCGGCGCCTGCCGGGGTAGCGGAGGAGTCTGGTCGATGCCGTGGGGCGGCGGTCCCTGTGGCGGAGGCGCGGACTGCCATGCCGGCGGTTCGGGCGCTTCGTCCGCTGGCGCGCCGGCCGACCGCGATACCGGCAGCGCGGGGGAGGGCGGCACCAGGGGGGCGCCGGGCAGGACCTCGGGTTCGTACCGATAGGTGAACGGCGGCCCCCCGGGAGGCTCGGGCACCTCGCGCGGGTGCTCGGGCGCGCGGTGGTGTTCTGGCGCACGGTCGTGCTCGGGCGCGCGGTGCTGCTCGGGAGCGGGCGTCGGCTGGGTTGCCGGAGGCACGCTGTGGCGCCGTATGTGCAGGTCGGTCGCGTGCGGCTCGGGGGCGTCGTCCGGGCGCTGCGGGAATGACGCGCTGGGTGTGAAGAGCGGATTGCCGGACACCGCGGGAGTCGTCGGCAGGCCCCACGGGCTGGTGTCCGCGACGTGGTGGGGGTCCTCCGGGTGATCTGAACCCTGGTCGTCGGCGCGGGCCGCATCGGTGTCGGCGAGCTGCGGGAAGCGCGGTTCGGCGCTGCGTGGCTCGGGGATCGTGTAGGTGTCCGGGCCGAACGACGGCTGGGCGTACGGATCGCCGGGGGTGTGGTCGGGGGAGTAGTCGGCGGCGGCCCAATCGTCGGTGTTGACGTGGGCAGCGGGCAGGCCCATGGGCGGAGTGAGGTCCATCGTGACCAGGTCGGCCTCGAAGGCAGCCTCGTCGTCGGACGCGGTGTCATCCTCGTAGGTCGTGTCGGCCTCGAAGGCAGGCTCACCCGCGGGGGCGATCTCACCGTCGAACGTGGGGTCGTCGTCCTCGTACGCGATGTCGCCCAACGGAGCCGGTGGCGGCACCGTGATCGGTTCGGCGAGGGGCGCACCGATCGCCATCGGCGGTGACAAGGCGATGCGGTCCCCGGTCGAGGGCGGGGGGAACTGCGGCAGGTAGGGCTGTGTCTCGCCGACCTCGGTGGGCTCGTCGAGGGGGAACCGCGCCGGCTCGTCGTCCTCGTCGGTGAATCGGGCCGCATCGGCTACCGCCACCGGCTCGGCCAGTGGCTCGGCGACCCGGCGTCCGGACGACGGCGAGCTGTCCCACGGCGGCGGGGTGTCCCATGACGGTGGGCCGTCCCACTGGGCGTGCCCGGGGCCGTGGTCGCCGGTCGCGCCGTCCTCGGCCTCTTCGGGCATGGGCGGCTGCGTCGTCGCAACCCACCGCTCGAACGTGTCGTCGAAGGGCTGGTGGGCAGGCTGCGGCGATGGCGTGTCGGCCGACATCGGCATCGGGGCGGACCATGGAGCCGGCTCTACCGCGTCCTGCCCCTGTGGTGAGGGTGGTGCGGCAGCCGCCAACGGGGCTGGCGCCGTGGGCATCCGGTCGAACGGCGACGGCGCAGATGGCGGAGGCGGCGCCGATGGCGGTGGCGGTGGTGGTGAGCCGAAGTCGGCGGCCGAACCGAACGGCGACGCCGAGCCATATGGCGATGGCGAACCGTATGGCGATGGCGAACCGTAGGGCGCGGCCGGTTCGGGGGGCATGGTGGCGGGCGGCCGAGGCGCCATCGGCGGCGGAGCCGAAGGCATCGTCGGCGGCGCAGCCGGCACGGTCGGCGGGGCAGCGGACATCGGGGGCACCACGAGGGGGTTCGGCAGCTGCCCCGACATGGTCTGGAAGATCGGCTCGGGCGAGGAGACGACGTTCGGGGTGATCGAAGTACCGGGCATCAGGCCCGGCCCGGTCATCGCGGAGACGGCGCCGGCCAACGTGTCCGGTGGCGCAGCCTCATTGCCGTACGGCGTGGCCGAGGGCATCACGGGTGCGGCGGGCAGTGGCCCGGTGGCGCCGTAGGGGGGATCGGCCGACGGTGTGGAAGCACCGCGGAGCCGAGTCCGCCACGACTCCCGCTGTGGTGCACCGTGTTCGCGAGGCGTCGCCCGTTTGGGCTCGGGCCGGCGCCCGCTCATCGTCCGTGGGGTGGCGCCGCCGCCGGCCGGCACCCCGACCAGGGCGATCCCGAGCAGCGGAGCGCCGAGGGTCATGAGTTCGCCCACGATGCGGTGCAGTCGGTCGGCCGCCGTCTTGCCCGAGCGAGCGACCAGGATCGTGCCCTCGCACAGCCGGCTCAGCGCGGCGGCGTCCGCCACCGATTCGAGAGCGGGAGTGTCCACGACGACGGTGCGGCCGTCGTCCAGCAAGGTGCGCACCACGCGGGACATCCGGCGGCCGGCCAACAGGTCACCCGGGTTGGGCACCGGGGGGCCGGCGGTGATCACATGCAGGTCGAGCCCGGAGCTCCATGGCTGCAGGGCGGCGTCCAGGTCGGTGGTGCCGGTGAGCAGCGAGGTGAGTCCGGGGTGATCGGGGGGCAGGGACAGGGCGGCGGCGACGCCCGGACGGTGCAGGTCGGCGTCCACCAGCACGACGTCGACCCCGGTGTGGGCCAGGGCGAGCGCGAGGTTGACCGCGGTGGTGGTGCGTCCCTCGCCGGGGCCGGCGCTGGTGACCAGCAGCGCGCCGAAGCCGTTGCCGGACGACGCCATCGGCAGGTGCGAGCGCAGCCGACGGAAGGATTCGGCGTAGCCGGTGGTGGCCTCGGCGCCGGTGAACCCGGCCAGCGTGCGACCCGGGTGGTACGGGATCTCGGCCAGCACGGGCAGACCCAGGCCGTCCGTGATGTCGATACGGCGGCGGACACGGCGGTCGGTGGAGGCCAGGGCCGCGGCGATCAGGAGCCCGGCCAGTGCACCGCCGAGCAGGCCGACGCCGCCCAGGCGCAGCGGGTCCGGGCGCAGGGCCTCGGTCGGGGTGGCGGCCTTGGTGGTGACCTTCACGGTGACCGGGACGTCAGAGGAGACGCCCGTCGGGTCGAGGTTGGCCAGGCGATGGACGACGGCCGGCAGCTGGGCCGCGACGGCGTTGGCCAGGTCGCGGGCGGTGTTCGGGTCGGCATCGCGGGCATGGACGTCGATGAGCACCGTGCCGGGATCGGCGCTGGCGCGGATGCGGGCGGCCAGGTCGGCGCGGGCGATCGGAAGCTTGAGGTCCTTGGCGACCGCGTCGAGCACCTGCTCGGAGGTGGCCAGCCGGGCGTAGCTGCGGACGCGGGTCTCGGCCGAGGCCATGGCATCGGGCGGGATCTGCCCGTCCGCGGTGCGTGAAGTGGTGACGAACAGCTGCGCGAGCGCGTCGTACTCGACCGGTGCGACCATCGCGTACCCGACCCCGGCGACGGTGCCCAGCAGCGTCAGGGCAACGACCAGTGCCCAGCGACGGCGGACGCCGCGCATGAGCCGGGCCAAGGTCACGACACCTCTTCGTAGGTCAGGCCAGGGCGAGGGAGCCCTGGCAGTACTACGGAAAGCTATCGAATGATCCCTCAGAGTCACCAACGCCACGCGGGGCGTGCAGGCTACGTCTGGGTGATCAGGGACCCCGCGCACGTCCGCCCTGAGCGGGCGCCTGGAGCGGTCAGTCGGTGGAGAACTGCCCGTCGATCATGGACGCGCGGAAGGCCCTCCACTCCTCATGATCGAATCGGAGTAGAGGGCCTTCCGGGTCCTTGCCGTCGCGCACGTAGACGTTGTCGCTGGTAAGCGCGACCTCAATGCAGTTGGCGCTGGCACACATCGTGGGGCGTGTCCAGATGAGGGCATCGGTGTCCGGCGACTCGGAACTGGTCATGGTGTCTCGCCTTTCGGGCCAAGCGGATCGCGCCTGACTAGAGAGGTGGGACCACCATGGCCTCGATGACACGGGGTCGCCACTCGCGCTCAGTTGTAGTCCGCAGGGTAAGTCGGACTATTCCGGCACGGCAAGATACCTGCCGTTCAACGTGGCGAAACACACGTGTAACACGCTGAGCGTTGTCTCTCAGCAGAGGTCGTCGAAATCCCCAGCCTTTACGCCCTGGACAAAGGCGGCGAACTCTGAGCGACTGAACGGGAGGATTGGACTGTCGCGTTGCTTGGAGTCCCTGAAGCCAACTTCGCCGGTGGTCAGGCTTGCCACCTGGACGCAATTCGAGGCGGCGCAAGAACGCGAAGTACGCCAAGGCTCGATGGGGTGATACTGATGCACGGACTCGGACATCGGAGTGTTCTGCTCCTTCTGGAAGCTCCGCGTATGCACCTTGTAACCTCGCTTGCCTCGCCGGAGCCCAATAGACTGGGCTGAACGCCAGGCTCTGAAGGCTCTGGGGTTCATGTAGGCGAAGGGGGCGATTTCCTGGTTGTTGGTCGTCGATGAACGGAATTGCCGGCTTTACGCTGGAGCCATTCGAGGGTCTTCTCAGGGGACAGCGCTTGTTTCTCGCTCGCTTCGTAGGCGCGCACGTACTGCTCGACCTCGTTGGGCCGTTCGACAAAAGTGTTTCCCAAGATGGACTCGAAGAAGATGACGTCCGGGAGTTCGCGTCCACCGAATGTCAAGTGCATGAACGAGCCGTGGATTCCTGGGTTCGGTTCTGCGGTCAGCGGGATCATCTGAATCGTAATGTTGTCCCACGAGGCGCAGTCGATGATAAATTCGAGCTGGTCGCCCATGATGTCGGGGCGGCCTAACGTGCGGTCGAATATGGCCTCGTCCAAGAGGGCGGCGAGCTTTACTTCCCGATTTCGAACGCGATCGAACCTGCGCTTCCTCGTCTCGACCATGTCCTCCACCTGTTCGATGGGGACGAGGGCTTGGGCAAGACTTCAGCGTAGGCGGGGGTCTGTAACGGGCCAGGAAAAACGCGGGATTCCAACGCCATGATGGCTACGGAGGCTGCGGTCTCTGGGCCAATGAAGGTTGCCGTTTGTTCATCGAGGGAACGGTAGTCCTGCCACCAGCCGGGCCGCCGGGCATCTTGCGCCATCTGGATGAGCCGGTCTCGCTCGCTGTCGGGTACGGCATAGTAGCGGCAGAGGTCTCTGACGTCGCGGGCTTGGATGCCTCGCCCACCCGTCTCCAGGCGCGAGATCTTTGCCGCGGAACACATGAGCTCTCTTGCTGCTTCGTCGACGGTCTTGCCAGCGGCCGTCCGCAGGGCACGTAGACGTCCAGCCAATTCCCAGCGCAGGACGGTAGGGCTTGGGTTGTTGGAGGGCTGCTTGACCATTGAGCCCTCCAGTCAATTGCCATCGGAGTAGGGCCACGCTTGGTTGCCAAGTGCGGTCGGCCGTACTCTAGCCTCCAAGTCAGGGAGTAATGCAAGTAGCTCTGAGTAACAATTCGATTACGTTCGGTTGACAGTTTGTCATCCAGTTTCGGGATTGTACCTACGCCGCAAGTTTGCGCGCAGGGTTTTGCGGATGGCAATTGACGTCGGGCAACTGCGATTGGCATGCGAGCTTGGCTAGTGACACGGCGCGATTGGGACCGTATCTTGGAATCAACGCCACTCCCAGACGTCCACCCAGGGGGGCCTAGCCGGTGGACTCGTCGCATCCAGGCGAGTGCTCATCCCACATCGGCGACCGTCCGCCAGGCCAGGTCGTGACGTAGCTCTGCCTCACATGACGGAGGGGAGGGCGGGGTCCACGGTTGCCGCCGGGACCCCGCCCACAGCCTCCGCGAGTCGCCTCAACGACAACTCATAACGGGTCCCTCAGAAGACACCATCAAAGCGGAGGCTGCTATGCCTGACCCTACGCTCATTCGAGCACACCGTCAGCCATCAATCGTCGCGAATCTGCTGATTTCGCTACTGGCTGTATTGACACTGTTTCTCAGCGGCTGCGCCGTCACCCCACCAGCCGTCGGCACCGTCCGGCCGGTCTGCTTCGGCGGCGATCAGGCCGAGACGCCGCGGCGCGCGCCGTCCGGGAACGCCGACAGCGCAACGACTTCCGGCATCGTCGTCCTGGCGGCCACGGCAACCAGCGCCGAGCCCCGCCCCACGGTGCCGGCCGGGGTCGTCGCCGAACTGACCGCCCTGGGCGCCCGGGACGACGCGTGCGCCGTCCTGATCGTGGGCAGCCGCGACAACGTCACCATCACCACGATGCCCATCACCCCACGCCGCGCCAACGGCCAGGTCGAACGCGGCTCGCACCGCGCCGCCGCCCTGCAGGCCAACATCCGGGCCATCGCCGCCGCCCTGGCGCAGGCACAGTCGGTCCATCCGGGTCTCGACACCCTCGGGTTGCTGCACGAGGTCGCCGCCCGCTATGCCCCGAGCACCGTCTACCTGTTCACCAGTGGCATCCAGACCGAGGCCCCGATCGACCTGCGCTCCTGGGGGTGGGGCGCCGACCCGGGCACCATCACCGCGTTCGTGGCCGCCGAGCGCTGGTTGCCGAACCTGTCCGGCTGGCGGGTGGTCGGCATCGGCCTGGGCGATGCGGCGGGCAGCCAGCCTCGGCTCACTCCGCCACTCCACGAACGCGTCACGGCACTGTGGACGGCGATCTGCCGGGCCTCGCACGCGCGCGACTGCCAGCTGCAGACCCGCCGCACCGCGGCCGCCCCGCCGCTGAGCACCAACCGCGTGCCCGTGGTCGCCCTGCCCGCCCCGAGGGTCACGCCGCAGCAGCTGACCATCCCGGACTCCCTGCTGTTCGCCCTCGGCAGCGCCACCCTCACGCCGTCCGCCGATTCGATCCTGGCCGACGTGGCCCTGCGCGGACGGCGCGACTACCTGTCCGTGGTCGGCCACACCGACGCCAGCACCGGAACGGTCGACGGCAACAACCGACTCTCGCTCGACCGCGCCCACGCCGTCGCCGCACGCCTGGTCGCCCTCGGCGTCCCCGAGGACCACCTGCAGACCATCGGCGCCGGGTCGGCCGGCTTCTCGCGAGAGGACGAACAGCACGATCCGGGACTGATCAGCGCCCACCGTTGCGTCACCATCACGTTCCTGCCGATCAGCGACAGCCCCGCCCCGGCTGTCGTCCCCACGCCCGCCGAAACCCGTTGAGCCCGAGGAGTTCGCCATGACCATCGACCAGCCGGCCCACCCGGCCAACCCAGCCGTACCCGATTCCATGTCCGTACTCACCGAGCACCTGAACCGGCTCCCGCGCCGGCACTGGGCCGGACGCATCCGGGACGCCCACTTCGGCCACCCGACGCTGCCCGAACTGCAACAGCTGCACCTCGAGCTGGGTGCCGGCGTCCGGCGTCACATCCTGGACGGCGCCCCCGTGCACCGCCGCCTGCCCACCGCGATCCGCCAGCTGCCCTGGGTGGTGGCCGTTCTCGACTGGGTGGTGCTGTTCACCTTCTGCGGCGACATCTTCAACGTCTCGCTGCTGCAGCCGCTGCAGGCCCCGCTGCTGGCGCTGGCCGCGTTCATGCTGGCGCTACTCGGCAGCGGCGTCGGCTACACCTGGCTCGCGATGACCGGAATCCGGTTGAAGTCCTACCGCACCGTGCTCGGTGAGATCGCCTGGCGGGGCGTCGGAACCTCCACCTGGTTCATGGTGGCCGTCTCGGTCGTGTTGATCGGGGCGCTGACAACGCTGATGTACCTACGGGTCCGCCTCGAGGTGCTGTCGACCGACAGCGCGGTGGCGCCCTGGGCCGGCAGCCTCGGGGCGTTGTTCGCCGCGCTGAGCGCCGTGGCCAACCTGGCCGTCATCGCCGTCCACGCCCTGGACGGCAGTGTCGCCATGGCCGAACTCGAACGGGCCGGACTGTTGCTGCACCGTTACGAACAGCTCGTCGGTGAGCAGACCCCGCCCGCCGTGCAGGTACCAACCACCGAGCAAGTGCCGCCCATCGAGCGACTGCTGTCCTGACCGATCCCGTTCACACCGAAGCGACCCACCGCCCTTCCGGTGGGTCGCTTCTCGCATGCTCAGCGCTCACGCGGCGGGCGGCACCGCGAGCAGCGCCGAGGGCTTGAAGCCCTTGACCACCAGGTAGATCCCCAGCGATAGCTCCCAGACGAACACCAGTGCGCCGCCCACGGCGAACCACGCCGTGTTCTGCTGGGCGTCCACGAAGATCGTGGCGACGGTGGCCGCGAGCAGCGGCACGACGGCGAGCAGCCCCAGCGTCGGCAGCAGGCGGGGCACCAGCCGCGAGCGGAACAGGATCGTGCCGATCATCACCGCGTTCAGGGCTGCGCACATGTTGGGTCCGAACTGGAAGGTGTAATCGCGGACGGCGGCCAGCGCGTGTCCGGTGGTCAACAGCGCCGCGCGGTCCGCCCCGGCCGCACTCGGATCGCGCAGGGTCACCACGGCGAGCAGGCTGATCACTCCGATCATGATCGTGGTCGCCTCGATCAGCCGGGTGGTCACGAAGCCCAGCGCCAGCGACTCGTGCAGCCGGCGCGCCACCGGGTAGAAGGCGACCGCACTGCCGACACAGGCCAGGGCGTTGACGACGTCGAGCAGGCAGCCGATGACCACGCGGGTGTCGGCCCCGGCGCTGACGATGTAGTTCGGGTCATCGAGTAGCGGTGCGAGGAAGTAGATCACCGGAGGGATCGAGGCGGCGAAGGTGATCAGGTAGAACAAGCCCGTCGCGAAGGCGTACTTGCGGGTCCAGTCGACCGGGGTGCGGGGCACCGTGGCGGTCGCGGTGGTGGTGGCCATGTCAGTCTCCTCGGGGTGTGGCCTGCGGGTCGATCAGGGTCAGCGAGATCAGCGGCAGGCCGATGTCGCGCAACTTGGCGAGCACTCCGTGCAGGGCGGCCTGATCGACGATCGGGCCGGCGAGCACCGTGAGGCCGTCGCTCGTGGTGGTCAGGTGCATTCCGTCGAACCAGGTCGCCCAACGCGAGCCGAGGTGGCCCCGCACGCGGATCTCGTATCGCGGCGGCGTCCCCGGTTGGGATGCCGATGTCTCACTCATGGGTGCCTCACCTCGCTCTCGGGTTGACGGCACCGTAGGCAGTGATGTGGTGAGCCCGGATCACCACAGGTGGTGATCTGCGGGGATGATTTCGGTGGTCGGGGGCCAACCCGCCGTGCCAACCTCGCGATCGGCGAGGCCGTGACCTACCGTCGGGCTGACATCGGCGGCAGATGCGGGCAGGAGGGTGGCGATGACCGGCCCCTTGGTCGCGACCAAGCTCTTCGTGCCGCGGCTGCGCAGCACGCTGGTGGATCGTCCCCGGCTGACCGCGCGGCTCGAGGACGGCGCCGCGGCGCGGCTGACGCTCGTCTCGGCGCCTGCCGGGTTCGGCAAGACCACGGCCCTGGCCGCCTGGCTGGCCCGCGATCGTGCCGCCGAACGGACCACCGGGCACGCCGCCGCGCACGACCCAGCCCGGCGAGGCGTCGCCTGGGTCTCCCTCGAGCCGGACGACGCGCAGCCGGCGACGTTCTGGACCTACGTGGTCGCCGCGCTGCACGGCGCCGTCCCGGGGGTGGGCGCCGGCGTGCTGCCGCTGCTGCGCTCGGGACGGGTGCCGCCGATTCGCACCGTGCTGACCGCGATCCTCAACGACCTCGCTGCTCAGCCGGTCGAGGTCGACCTGGTGCTCGACGACTACCACCTGGTGGACGGCCCCGAGCTCGCCGCCGACCTGACCTTCCTGCTCGATCACCTGCCGCCGACGCTGCACGTGGCGCTCAGCACGCGTGCCGACCCCGACCTGCCGCTCGCTCGGTGGCGGGCTCGGGGTGAACTCGTCGAGATCCGCAGCCGCGACCTGCGTTTCACCGTGGCCGAGACCGCCGCCTACCTGACCGACGTCAACGGCCTCAGCGTGAGCCCCGCAGACGTGTCCGTGCTCGAGGCTCGCACCGAGGGGTGGGCCGCAGCGCTGCAGCTGGCCGCGCTGTCGATGCAGGATCGCGGCGACCTCGACGATTTCATCGCCTCCTTCGCCGGCACTGATCGGTTCGTCGTCGACTACCTGGTCGACGAGGTGCTGGCGGGTCTGCCCGAGGCGGTGCGCGACTTCCTGCTGCGCACCTGCGTCCTCGATCGGCTCGGCGCGCAGGTGTGCGACGCCGTCCTCGAGACCACCGGTAGCCGGGCGATGCTGCACCGCATCGAGCGGGCGAACCTGTTCCTGATCCCGCTGGACGACCAGCGCCACTGGTACCGCTACCACCACCTGTTCGCCGACGTGCTGCGGGCCCACCTGCGCGACGAACAGGGTGAGCTCGTGCCCGGGTTGCACCGGCGCGCGGCGGATTGGTTCGACGCCGCGGGCGAGCCGGTGCTCGCCGTCCGGCACGCCCTGGCCGCGGGGGACGTCGAGCGCGCCGCCGACCTGAGCGAGGCGGCGATCCCGCGGCTGCAACGCGACCGGCAGGAGGCCACGATCCGGTCGTGGATCGGCGATCTGCCGGACGAGGTGGTGCGCCGCCGTCCGGTACTGGCCATCGGGTTCGTGGGCGCGTTGATGTCCATGAACGAGTTCGAGACCGTGGCCGGGCGGCTGGACGACGTCGAGCAGCTGCTGCCCGCCATCAGGTCGCGCCTGGGTTCAGGTTCGGCGGGGGACATCGGCGAAGCGGGCCACGACGACGAGCTGGTGATGCTGGACGACGCCGAGCTGGCTCGCGTCCCCGCTGCGGTGGAGTTGTACCGGGCGGCACTGGCGTTGGTGCACGGCGACCTGGCCACCACGATCACCCGCGCGCAGCAGGCCATCACGACCTCGGTTCCGGGGGATGACGTGATCCCTTCGGCGGCAGCCGGTTTGGCCGGGCTGGCGCACTGGACGATCGGCGACCTCGACGCGGCTCACGCCAGTTACACCGCCTGCGCCGACGGACTGCGCCGCGCCGGCCATCTGCCGGACGTGCTGGGGTGCAGCATCACCCTGGCTGACCTGCGGATCGCCCAGGGGCGGTGGCGTGAGGCCCAGGCCACCTACGAGGCGGCGGTGCGGTTGGCCGAGCAGCCGCAGGCGGGTCCGCGAGCCGATGAGGCGCCGCGCGGCCTGGCCGACATGCACCTGGGCCTGGCCCAGCTCGCCGTCGAGCGCGGCGACCTCGCGGCGGCGCGCGATCAGATGGCGATCGCCCGCAGCCTCGGTGAGGCGCTCGGCCTGCCGCAGTTCCCGTATCGGTGGCGCGCCGTCGCAGCGTCGCTCGCCCAGGCGGACGGCGACCTGCCGGCGGCCCGTGACCTGCTGATCGAGGCACAGCAGGTCTACGTTGGCGACTTCTCGCCCGAGGTGCGGCCGCTGCCGGCGGTGTTGGCGCGGGTGCAGCTCGCCCTCGGAGATGTCGAGGCTGCCGCCGTGTGGGCCGCGGAACGTGCCGGAGCGGACGACGAAACCCCCTCGTACCTGAGGGAATTCGAGCTGCTCACCCTGGCCGAGGTGCGTCTCGTCCAGGCCCGTCGGGACGGCGACCGGTCGGCCTCGAGGCGTGTCGAGACGTTGCTCGACCTGCTGCTGGCGGCGGCGCAGGAGGGTGGTCGTGGGGGCGCCGTCCTGGACGCGATGGTGTTGCACGCGGTGGCGTCCCAGGCCCGTGGCGACCTGGATGGCGCCTTGGTTCGGCTGCAGTCGGCGCTGACTCTGGCCGAGCCCGAGCATCAGGTGAGGGCGTTCGCGCGACACGGCGTCCCGATGGGCGAGCTGCTCGACCACGTGATCGCGCAACGGGGATCGTGGTCCTTCGCGCGCGAGGTCCGCGCGGCATGTCGCGGCGGCGACGCGCCGTCCGGGGTAGTGGACTCCTCGGCCGCAACGGGCAGTGTTGCCGCAGCCCGGGACGGCGGCCTCGTGGTGCCGTTGAGCGCGCGGGAACTCGACGTGCTGCGCCTGCTCGCCTCGGACCTCGACGGCCCCGATATCGCCCGCCACCTGGTGGTTTCGCTGAACACGGTGCGCACCCACACCAAGAACATCTACGCCAAGCTCGGCGTCACCAACCGACGCGCGGCAGTGCGGCGGGCCGGCGAGGTGGGGTTGCTCGGACGACGCTGAGGCCGGCTGCGGGGGTCGCCGCATGGCGGGTGATGCCTCCGCGGCGGGCGGCAGCATCGTGGGCATGCTCGCCCCTATGATCTGGC
The DNA here is from genome assembly GCA_046330955.1 of Kineosporiaceae bacterium. Classification (GTDB taxonomy): domain Bacteria; phylum Actinomycetota; class Actinomycetes; order Actinomycetales; family Kineosporiaceae; genus JADJPO01. The sequence continues at coordinate 87,238 of JAXLRT010000005.1, forward strand.
GGAAGTTCCTGACGGCCACTGTGATCGGGCGATTGCAGTGCTTCCGACATCGAGGGGTGGAACGCGTGAGAGTTGTCGAAGCCATCGGATTCGTGGCGGCCGGCGGTGGGGTCGGAGGCATGGGGGCATACCTGTCCTCGGCTGGGTTGCGACGGCGGGTGTCGTTACCCGAGGGGCCGTCGGAGACCAGCATCATCGTGGCCGCGCTCATCGGCGCGGTCGCGGCCGCCAGTAGCTGGGTCATGCAGTCGGGCCATTCCTCGCTCGACGTGTTGGGGAGTCTTTCGGGCACAGCAGGTTTGCGTCTGCAGGATCTCGGCTCGGCGTTCGGCGTCGGACTGGTGGGCTCCAAGTGGCTCACCAATCACAACAAGGCCGAGATGTTGCGGCACTCGGCGGCTCGCGTGGCGTTGCGGCCAACGGACCCCGAGGCCTCGATCGCCATGGCCAGCGGCGATCCGCGTCGCATCAAGTCTGCCCTGGCCCAGAGCGCGCCGGGGCTGGACCCCGCCATCGACTCGACTGATCCCGTCGACGGGTCCTAGCTCACGGCCCGAGGCCGAGCGGTCAGCACCAAGGGCGCGGGCTGCGGGCGTGGGCGTTCGGATCGTTCAAGACCTGCTGCGCGAGACACCTGAACAATTCCCCTCGCCTGCCGACGGGGCAGTCGAGGGGCTGCGGGGGCCTCCGTACGGAGGTCACCATGGCAGGCTCGACGAACCTGATGACGTTGCGGTACCCAGGGGTCTGTGTCACCTGCGGTGCGGCCGTGCCGGCCAAGAGCAGCGCCTATTTCGACCGAACGACCAAGACGGTCACCTGCCGGCCCTGCGCAGAGCCCGCGGCGTCCGATCCGGTGGCCGACATCCCGAGGCAACGCATCGCAGCCGGGACGGCGGGCGGCTCGGCTCAGAGGGAGTACGACCGCCGATCGGCCAAGCGCAAGGCCAGGATCCGGGCCGAACATCCGATCATGGGCAGGCTCATCCTGGCCTTGTCGGACGAGCCGCAGAGCACCAAAGCCTGGGCTGCGGGAGCGCGTGGTGAGCAGGTGGTCGCGCAGTGGCTCGATCAGCTGACCTCGCACGGCGTCCGCGTGCTGCACGACCGACGCATTCCCCGGACGCGGGCCAACATCGACCATCTCGTCATCGGCCCTGCCGGAGTCTTCGTCATCGACAGCAAGTACTACCGCGGTCGACGGATCGAGCTGCGGACCCAGGGTGGGTGGGGCCGTCCGCGCCTGCAGAAACTCGTTGTCGGTGGGCGCGACCAGACGAAGCTGGTCGAGGGCATTCACTGGCAGGTGCAGCTGGTCCGAGAATTCCTGGCAGCGCACGGCGGTAACGCGGTGCCGGTCGTGGGCATGCTCTGTTTCGTGGACGCCGAGTGGCCACCGGGCAGCAGTCCGCTGGTGATCGATGACATCCACATCCTCTGGCCGAAGAAGATTCGCGACCAGGTGCGGCGTGCTGGGGTGCTCGACGAGACGGCCATCGGCGACGGGCATCGCCTGTTGGCAGGCGCCTTCAGACCTGCGTGAGTGATCGCCGTGACCCCTGGTCAGGGGGTCAGCAGGCGATGCTCGACCTCGGGAAGCTCGCCGAAATCGGCCTTCGCGTCCGTGGTGAGCAGAATGCGTCCGGTGGCCCGGGCCGACGCGGCGATGATCAGGGCGTGCGCGCCGCGGGGTCGTCCGGTGCGGCGCACGTGGGCCAAGAGCGCGGCATGGTGACGTGCCACGTCGGTGGTGTAGTCGATGATCGGGACGGCGCCCAGCAGCTCGTCGAGGAACGCCGCCTGAGCGGCTCGACGGGCGGGGTCGTCGTCCAGTTCGACTCCGGTCAGGTATTCGGCAACAGCCACGGCGGGGACGGCGACGTCGTCCTGAAGACCCGCAGCATGGGACGACGCGACGCAGGATCCGTTCAAGGCAACGGTAACTGCCAGGCCGATGGTCGCCCTCATCGAGGGTGACGCCACATGACCCGTTGGGAGACCGGGCCGACCGAGATCGAGGCCATGCTCGCTTCGCTGCGGGTGACCTCGAGAAGGTTGTTCCGTCATCTGAGAACGCGGACCGTCTCTTGGCCGAGGCCGAGTCTCACCTCCGGCTTGGTGAGCCCTGCTGCGAGGTGCATTGGGGGCACGAACCGCCGAGCCGTCGTCACGCTCGCCGCAACACCCGCGCCAACCCCGCGGCAACCGAGGTGGTCAACACCCACCCCAGCGCGATGAACGACCACGCCAACCAGGCGGCCGCTCCGGTGGCGTTCCAGTCGGACTGCTGACCCAGGTCGACCACGGGCACCAGCACGTCGATCGTGTAGACCACGGGCTGGAACGCCGCCGGGTGGTCGGTGGCCGGCGCGAACTGCGCCGGGTAGAACCGCCAGAACGCCAGTGCCCCGGGGGCGATCAGGGCGAGCAGCCAGAGCCCGGCCTGCCAGGTGCGGTAGCCGTAGCCCACGGTGATCTGCAGCAGCCGGCTCCACAGGCGGCCGGCGGGTGGCAGGGTTCGGCGTTGCCGGGTCAGCGCCGCGACCGCCACGGTGCGGGCGGCGCTCTCGTCGCCGATCCGGCGATAGGACGACGCGAGCTGCTCGTACGGTTGCGGCGCGTACCCGTCGGGGTCACGGGCCAACCAGTCCAGATGGTCCCTGACGGTGGCCGGGGGATCGGCCGCGATGGAGTCGTAGCCGAGATCCCTCACCCGCATCGGCGGCGATCCGGCCTGGGGTCGGTGTTCGAGTACCTGGATCCGCGCGTGCCGCAGGTCGAGCCGGCTGATGGGCGCATCGGCGGGCAGCGCCAGGCGTCCCAGCTGGGCCTGGCGCAGGTGGACGACGCCGTCACTGACCAGCCCGTCGCACAGCACCGCGCCGCCGACCACAGCCCGCTCGGCCACCACGGTCGCCTCGGCCGTGCCCTTGGACAGCGACCCGGCGAGGGTCCACTCGTTGCCCACCCGCAGGTCGACCAGGTTGAGTTCGCCCTCGGAACGAAAGCCCTCACCCATCAACAGATCTGACTCGACACTGAGCCCGCGCGCCGCGATGGCCCACCGCCCGTGCGGGCGGAGCTGCGCGCCGCGCAGGCTGACGAACCCATTCACCTGCACCCCGATCAGCCGCAGGCCGCCGGTCACGGTGAGCCCGTCGGGGTCGCGCAGCGAGTTGCCGAGAAAGAGTCCGTAGCCCACGGTCATGCCCTGAGCGTTGAGCGCCCAACCGTGCTCGTTGACCAGTTCAGCGCCGGTCAGCGTGACGCCGTGCTCGATGATCGCGCCAATCAGTCGTATTCCACCGTTCGCCCGCAGCCCGCTCGCCCGGATCCCGTGATCCACCCGCAGTGCCCACCCTTCGAGGGCAAATCCGGTTGGGTTGGTGAGGCGTGCTCTGGCCAGTGAGAGATGGCCGTCGACCTGTGCACCCTCCAGGTTGATGGCGGCGGCGCGAACTCCCTCGTCGAGCAACAGGTTGCCGACGACGCACTTGGACGGCGTGCAGCTTCGGCGTGGTGCCGGAGATCCCCGCAGCGAGCATCGAGTCCAGCGTGGTGCGTTCGAGTCGGACGTCCTCGTCGAAGAAGCACTGCTCGAGCAGGAGCGGACGGCGAACCTGTTGCCCGCTCAGGTCCAGCGCTCCCACGATGCGCGCGCCGATCACGTGCACCGGGTGCACCGGCCCATTGCCGGTGGGTGCCAGCACGACCTCGCGCAGCATCGCCGGCGCGGATCCGCCGCCGCGCCCCCCAGCTCGCACCATCGGCGAGCGGGTCGTGGCGGCGGGCGCCGCGACGCAGGTCGATGATGCCGGCGGCGGCGTCGTGCAGTGCCCGTTCGCCGATCGGGGTTGGCATGTTCCCTCCGTTGGGTCGTGACGCCACGCATTGTGCCGCGCCTCGTGCGGTCGTCCGAGGTTGATCGCGAAGGTGGGTAGTGATCAGGACATACTGCGTGCATGTGGCGTCGCGAGGTGATCACCGACCGAGTTGCGCGCGGGACGTCGGCCGGCCAGGGCCAGCAGACGCATGGCGATCGGTAGCCGCAGCCCACGTTCGCCGATGTCAGGTCAGTTGCCGGCGACGCTGGCGACCAAGAGCATCGATCGGCGGCGCGGGTGACCAACTCGGCGTTGCCGAACGGTTGCCGGGTCGGCACAGCCGGCGGACATCCCAGGCGAGTGGCACCTTCGGCATCCTCGTCCTTGTTCGTCGATGTTCGATCGAGCGTACTGGCCATCTCGCCGTGCCCGAAGACGCCGTTGAGCGCAGGCGCCGCCGTCCAGACCTGGCGGTGCCGCCCATGGTCGTGGCCAGGCGTCGCGGGTGTTAATCCTCGCTTCCCGGTGCCTGGCGCAGGCCTGCCGCGCTGGGAGACGCCGCGCTGGAAGCAGAGCCGAGTGGAGCGCCCGACGGCAGCCGCGGCCGACGGCAAGGACATCGCTGGTGACGGCGATGGGGGCAGCGCGCCGGCAACGACAGGCCAGGCATTTGACGAGGCTGGATCGCCTTCGCCTGACTGGATGTCAGCGGCTTGGTTGCCGATGCCGTGACGATCCGCAATTGCGTCGAGCAGGTGGTACGGATACGGAGATCACCGGCTACCCCTCGATGGGGTGAACTCTGCAGTGTGGACGCCGAACATCAGCGGGGATGCTGTAGATCAAACCTCTCGTTGCCAAGAGTTATGCGGCTCTTCATACCTGGGTGGTGCTGCGTAGCCGATCATGGGTCGGTCGAGGCCGCCGCCGATGAGGAGCATGCGTAGGCGCGGTAGTTGTCGCGGTTGCGGAAGCCGCGGGCGATGCGGCGGTGGGTGGAGTTCGATGAGGCCGTTGACGTTTCGGCGCCGCCGTTGCTGGCGCCGTCGGTGGTGAAGTAGGCCAGGGAACGCGGTCTTCCAGCGCTTCAGGGTCCGTCCGAGGCGGGCGATCTCGGGGATCGGGCACGACGGGAACGTCGCGATGATCTGTTCGGCGACCTTGCGGCCTGCGGCGGGGGTGTCGGCGTGGTAGACCGAGCGAGCTGTTGGGCGGCCTGGCGATGTGGACCTCGTCGTGGCGTTCATCGAGAAGACGCCGCGGGCGCGAGACGGTGGTGCTGCTTGTCGGTCAGGCGTTCTGGCGGCGCAACGCAGGATGGTCCGGATCCCGTACAGCGGGTCGTTCTTGCGGCCCCGGTGACCGTGGATGGCCTGCTGGACGCGGCGGCGGACCTTCATCGACGGTCTTCGGTTCCCAACTTGACCACATGGAACGCATCCAGCACCGCGACCGCGTCGGCGAGGTGGTCGTCGATGGCGTTCTTGTAACCCCCGAACGCGTCCAGGGTCGTTACCTCGACCCGGGCGCAGAACCCCGACCCACGGGCGGTGAGCCAGTCGCCGTAGACGGCCCGGACCGTCCAGACCGGATCCAGCAGCCGTGCCCCGACCCGGCCTTTCCCGTCGCGGGACAGGTCGACCATCCCGGTCAACTCCTTCGGACCCCGCTTGACCGGTGAGACGTGGTGCCAGACGTGCTCGTCGACCCCGAGGGTGGTGACACCCTCGAAGCGGGACTCATCGGCCGCCATGGTCGTCAGCAGCGGCTCGATCGAGCGCCACACCGTGCGCCAGGTCGTGCCCAGTTGACGGGCCAACCCGAGCACGGAGGCGTGTTCGCGGCGCAGTTGGCCGATCGCCCACCAACACCCGCGACGGGTCAGCAACGCCCGCGGCTTGGCGATCTGCTCGTCCTGCTCGGTGAACGACCCGGTCGTGCACCGCCCTTCGGTGCACCGCCAGGTCCGCTTACGCCACCGGATCCGTACCGGCCGCCCGAACGCCGGGATGTCCACCAACTCCACCGTGCGCCGCCCACGACTGGCCGCGATCACACCGCAGCCCGGGCACCCCATCACGGCCGGCGCCGACTCCACCGTCACCACCAGGCCAGGGCGCCGCTCACCCTCATCGACGCGTTGGACGTCGATCACGTGCAGGCCGGGCAGACCGACCAGCACATCGCAGCGGCAACAATACGGACGCAACAGACCGGGCGGGCCGTGCCGCTCGGCACGACAACACCCCGTAGCCTCGGACATGTCGAGGTCTCCAGGTATTCAGCGAGTTTGGTCGCTTCTGATCCTGGAGACCTCGACACCCCACCCAGGCCAACACCTACCGGCGTGTCACACCAAGAAGATCAACTACGCAGCCCCCACCCCAGGTATGAAGAGCCAGTTATGCTGGTGCTCTGCCACGGCGCATGCAACGCGCCCGGTGAACCACTCATACGAATTGGTTAGCCCAGGCTTGCCGGGGGTTCACGCGGGGACGGGGTGCAAGATCAGCTGTCATCGCTTTCAGTCATAGATCAGTTTCGGTGACGACCGCTGCTCCCGCGGACATGTCCATTGATATCAACATTTGCGCGCGGGGAACCGACCAGCACCGGCAAATCACCCCACTCGCGGTGCCACGTGCCGGGATCCTCAAAGGTTGCTGTCGCCGCGTCAGCGTCAACGACCAAATCCAGTTCACGCTGGTGTGATGTGTTTCTGTTGGAAGCAGAACGAGAATCGCGTCGTGAACGTCGGCGGGTTTCGGCTCCCTGGTGAACCGCACGCTCCTCCGCACCAGGAAAGTTGATCTGGGATTCATCGACATCCACGGCTGGTATGACTTGCCTGACGGCAAGGGGTGGCGGCGTGGGCGAGAAGACGTGGTTCGACGGCAGAAGGTCAGTTGGCGGAGCAACTGATTGCTGTTGAGGAGAAGTTGTATGGTGGAGGAACTCGGATGAGGGCGAGAGAATCTTCCCCAATGTGGACAGAGGCGAGTGCACTCCCAGGGTGACGTCTTGGTCGGTCTCGCCAAGCGCATGGACCGAACTTTGTGCGATGCTCGCGAGGCTACCCACCCGGTCAATCCGCGGCAATTCTCGATCTGTATTTTGGGTGACTCTTCCCCCGTTACTGTTGTAACCCTCGTAGGTACCGTAGGAGCCGGCTGACTTCCTGCGTGGTGACCGGTTCAGCACGACTCCGAGGACCGCTGCACCAGCGATCCGCAAGGACTCGCACGCACTAGCGAGCTGTTCGGAGTGGGTCTTCCCTGCATGAACGACGATCAAGGCGCCATCAGTAGCCCGTGCGAGTAGCGCAGAGTCAGTCACCGGCAGCAGAGGAGGCGCATCCAGGATGACGGTCGATCCGCTGCCAATCAGATCGTCGATCAGGGTGGCCATTCGAGAGGACCCGATCAGTTCCGCGGGGTTTGGTGGAAGGGGGCCTGATGTGAGCACCCTAAGGGGCAGGTCACCCCAAGGCTGCATGGCTTCCGCAAGAGTCAGGTCACCCAGCAGCACGGACGTGAGACCCACGCCGGAAGTGAGCGCAAGAACGTCTGCCAGGGAAGGACGACGCAAGTCGGCGTCAATCAGAACAACGTCCTCACCAGACTGCGCTAGCGCTATTGCTAGATTCGCAGCAGTCGTACTTTTTCCCTCACGTGGGACGGCGCTCGTAACCACTAGGCTTTTCACGGGGTGGTCCACGGATAGGAATCGAATGTTAGTGCGCAGCTGGCGAAACTCCTCGGCGCGTGGCGAGAAGGGGTCATGGGTAATGAGCCGATTGTTGACGCATTCCGGATCATCGTGAACTGCAGTCAATACGGGCGCGGTGGTTGAACGTTGAATCTCATCTCGGTCTTTGACGGTCTTGTCCAAAGTATCTTGTATGAGCGCTATTCCGAGACCACAGAGAAGACCGATGAACATCCCCAATGCTATGTTCAGTTGAAGGTGTGGCCAGATGGGCGCAGTAGCAGGGGTTGCCGCAAGAGTAATCGACACCCGCACTGGTGAGGTATTCTGACCTATAGGGGTCTCAAGCTGGTTCACCAGCTGTGGGAATTGCGAAGCAATGGCGTTGCTGACGTCGCTCGCACGTTCGGGGTCCACATCATGCACGATTACGTCGATCAGAACAGTGTCGGTGGTCGTTGTTGCTGCTATTCGCTGAGCGAGTTCGGTGGCAGTCGTGCGCAGGGCGAGACGGTCGATCACCGGCTGGAGTACGCGAGGGCTGGTTACGAGCTTGGCGTAGGACTTGACTCTTTGCTGCATGAAGTTCTCGCCTTGACTCAACTGGGCGGTGTCTTGCCCCTGGGTCATGGCCGAGACGAAGAGCTGGGTCCGCGACTCGTAGACAGGCTGAGCCAACAACGAGTACGTCAGCGCTGCGGTGCAGAAGAACAATGTCGTGAACACCAAGGTCAGCCAGCGGTCGCGAGCCAACCGAAGGTAGTGACCGCTCGTCACGTCGACCCGCCCCCATCTGCGCTGCTTGCCGTCTCGGGACGACCGATCTGAGCAACGCTACGTAGTATTGCAGGTACTGTAAGCGATGAAGGGGCCCGGGGTCCTCCGAACCGAGCGATCGACGTCTGGTCGGCACTGATGGGGGAGGGCAGATGGGACGTACGTCGGCGATCGGACTGAGGAGACTGGCTTGGCACAGCAGGATCACATCGCCGCCCTGGGCGTCGCGGCTGAGTGCTGGTCGTCGACTGCGCCGCTGACCATCGTTGAGCCAGACGGTGACGGCCACCGCCTCATGTACGTTGCGCGGCTCGCGGAAGCTGCCGCGGCACGCGGAGTGTCGATCATGGTCGTCCTCAGCGCGTCCGGCCGGCGGTCACCAGAGTTCGATGAGTTCCTAGCGCCCGTGCAGCACATCTTCAAGCTTCGAGTCCTGCCGGATTGCCGGCCCATCAGCGATTACCTGAACCAGACCGCGCACGGTCGTCCGATACTCCTGGATGGCGACCGCTATCTACGAGCCCTGATACGCCAAAGACCTCCGAGTGGAACCGTAATACTGTTGATGCGGGCACGTATGAAAGGGGCACGCGGTGTCATTGGCTGTCTACTGAAGGCTGTGATCGCAGCCTTCCTAATCCTCTTTAGTGCGGCACGGGTTGTGCGCTTGTCCAGTAGCACGCAAGGGACGGACTGCTCACGACTATTGCGGTGGCTACCTTTCGTGGTCGACCCGGACCCTGTGCGTGCGGAGCCCTTCAGCGCAGATGAAACATCGAATCTTCCACTGCTGCCCGGACGCTATGCCCTTGTGGCCGGCCGCATTGATGATCGCAAGTCGGTGGCTCACCTGATCGATTGGGTGATCAATACTGGTCTTGACGACGTGTCACTGGTGTTGGCAGGGCGCACAACGGACAAGGTCCGTGCCAATATTGACTCCCGATTGACCCCGCCACGATCTTCGAGCGTCGTCGTGATTGACAGGTTCATGACAGATGCAGAACTGCTTCATCTTTATAGTCGAGCTGCTGCCGTGATGTGTCTTTACGAGAACGAAGGACCTTCGGGTGCCGTCACCTTCGCCCGGCTGGTCGGTGTTCCAGTTATTGCGTGGGGCAGTCGCCAACTGATTGCACAAGCTAGCGAGGCTGGCATCCTCGTACTGTGTGCAGATAGGTCCACTGCATCAATAGATATTGCTGTCGAGGCAGCATTGGCCAAGTCTCGCCCTGCTTCCAAGCACAATGGTCAAGAAGCCGATCTGTTCGCCGCACCACTTCTCGCCCTCGCCGGGTCGACGTCGCACGCGATACAGGCTGAAGCGTGACCGCTGGACTGAGGGTTGAGCGCAGCAAACCACTTTCGGTACGCGACGCGCTCTCCGCCTACGGAATTGTTGCGATGAACGGAAGCGCTCAGATGGCGTCGGCGCTTATATTTGCCGTAGCTGCACGCAGCATGGGAGTCGACGCGTTCGGCCGCGAGGCGGTACTCCTGGGCACGGCAATAACAACTACTGCCCTACTCGATCTCGGCGTAAACGCCCGTGTTGTGCGCCAAATTGTCGGTGGGCATATGCCCACTGCGCAAGCTCAGCAGTGGGCTGTTGGCAAAACGGTCACAACTTCGGTGGTCGCAGCAGTAGCATGCGGGGCGACGGCATGGTTTATGGAGTCGCCCTGGGCGAGTGGGGTCCTCGCTGTGCTATATGGAGCAGCTCTTCAACATTCTCAGTCCCAGCAGGGCATATTACGTGCGCACAATCGATTGTGGGCATCTGTCTGGCTCGTGGCGACCAGCAAGGTGATCGCAGCGATAGCAATCTGTTGGTGGGCTTGGGTTGGCCTGAATCCCATTGGACTCTGGGTATGCCTGCTCACAGGCGAGATCGCAGCTATCCTCCTCGCGCTGAAACTTCTGGGGCGCTGCGTCGTACTTTCCGTGCCTCTATGCCCATATCGCGGAGGCAGATCCTTTGCTGTGACAGCGTTCGTGACTGGAATTCAGTCCTTTGACGTCGTGGCAGCTGGGCTGCTCGGCGGTCAGAATGTAGCCGGGACGTATGGAGCAGTGAGCAGATGGATTGCTCCCCTGTTGCTCCTGCCTGTCTCTGTCGGACAGATAGAGGCGCCCCGTATGGTAGCTGCCGAGTCGAATCGGGACGCCTGGCGAATAGTTCGCCAGGGAAGCATATTGATTTCTCCAACGCTAGTGGCCGCGGCAACGGGGATCGTCCTTGCCCCTTCCATTGTTTCAACAGTATTAGGGCAAGGCTACAGAGATTCAGTTCTTCCGCTAAGACTACTCTTGGCTGGTGTAGCATTTGGTGCCCTGGGGCAGTTGCTCGTCAATTTTCTCCAAACGCGGGGGCAGGCGAGACAGGTCGCGCGCTCGTTCATGGCAACATTGGCAATGCAAGTAGGCCTTGTCGTGGTTCTTACGCCGCGTTTTGGGGCAATTGGTGTGGCCGCAGCGATGGCGTCGTCGAACGCTTTTGCCTCAGTCCTTGTGTACCTAAGAGCCCGCAAGTTCTCAAGACAGAATTAGGGAGAGGGGAAATCATTGCGCAAGAATCTAATGGCCGATTTGGGGCGTCACAGCCCCGGCACAGCACCCTCTCTCGGGGCACTAATCTGGAACATAATGACACGGCCGGGGTTGTTGGCGACTGCGCTACTGCGGTGTCAAGAATATCTGGTTCGTCGAAAGCTGTTTAGCGGGGCGAAGTTGATCCGTACCCTGGGCGTCGTATTGACCGGGGCCGACTTTGTCCCAGGCTGTACAGCCGGGCCAGGCCTATATATGCCGCACCCGCAGGGCGTCGTATTTGGGAGCGAGGTCCACGTCGGCTCGGGCGTGACAGTTCACCAGAATGTGACACTTGGGCAAAGATATGCCGGTACGGCGAAAGGGCATAGCCCAGTGATCGGTGACGATGCGATGATTGGCGCAGGGGCTGTAATCCTTGGTGCTGTGAACATCGGACGGAAGGCGTTGGTTGGGGCGAACTCAGTCGTACTGATGGATGTTCCGCCGGGAGCGAGGGCAATTGGTGTACCCGCACACAACAGCTGACTCGTCGGCCCTACCTAGCCCGCAAGTGGCGAGTCCAGCGTCGTTTGGGAACAGGCAGCGAATGGAAGCATGTGGTGTTCCATCGCCGAGCAACCCTTGGCCATGGGCAATCGCTGTTTCCGCCGGCTGCTTGCTGCTCCCACCCGGCTTGATGAGCCAACAGGGGTTTGCCCCTGTTGGTGCTGCAACAATTGCTACCGCTGGCCTCTTAAGCACCTTAGACAGACGCCGACGTGGTCTACGAGTGATCTATAGCATGCGCCGCTTCTTGGCATGGCTAACTGCTTTCGAAGTGTGGCTGATGCTCCTGCTGATCCTGTTCCCGAGTCCAATTGCGAACATCTCAGCCTACTCGAGTCTGCTATGCCTGATATCGGCAGTGGCCGGTGCGCAGCTATTGAGCGACGCAGCGACAGCGCGTGCTGCGGCCCGAACTCTGGTGCTAATAGTTTCCGTCCTTGGCTACTCTGGACTAATCACCTGGTTGCTCATACTCATAGGAGTTCCAGTTTCCCGTCTCTCCCTCATGCATATCACCCTATACGAGAGCTGGTCTCCTGATTCAGCGACCTCTATTCTATTCCCGATTTCCGTTGAAGCGGGAAACATACGCCTCATGGATGTGGTATTGCCTCGCTGTACAGGGGCGATGCGTGAACCAGGTCTTTGTCAACTAGTATCAATCATCTTGTTGGTGACTGCGCGAAGGCTAAAGTGTCGTCGTTGGTTGACCGGCGGACTCGTTGCAAGCGTCTTCGTGTCAGGGAGCACTGCAGCTCTTGTATCACTTGTCGCCGCTGTCGTAGCTCAGCTCCTAGTTTCAGGAAACACAAGTAGTCCGTTCAGACGATACTCCAGGCTGTTGGGAGCGCTCTTGATCTCTGTTGCCGGGATATGGGCAGTGATCTACATCCCGAGCGTCGGAGTGGCCGACAAAGCAGAGCAGAGCGGTTCGGTTGCAGCCCGGCACGACGCGATATTGAATGGCTTCAACTCCGTTCTCCACGCACCATTCGGTCGCGGCTTGGGGCATAGCACAGGCGACCTCGGCATCAACCTAATCGGTATGATGACAAGTTTCGGAGTGCCAGGGCTGATTCTGATTGCTGGCACGTTCCTTGCGATGAGTAGGATGCGAGGCCCCGGATATCGGCAAACCGTTGTCATTTCCACCGTTGTAGTTATCACCGGATTAACGTCGCAGCCGCTCTTGAACATGGCCGGATTGTATCTAGTTATGCTTGTTGGATGCGCCGTGCTCTCGACCAACAGTGATGGAGACACGATCGGCCAGCCTCCTCCAAATAGCAAGCCGATGTCTATTGAGTATCAGGAGAACTCTCTGAGGGCGTCCGTAAGAACGTCAGAATACAGAACTTGACCTCTATTAGAAGGATGAACCCCATCGGGGGATACCAAGCCCGGCTCATCCGTTCGGCCGGACAAGCCCCATGCCAATGGGTCGATGCTCTGCACATGTTCGGCAAGGGCAGCCGAACGGATCGCATCTCGCGCGTCCTTAGCGTCCACGTTGAGTCCGCGCGATAGAAATGTGGGCAGAACGACAATAATTCGGGCTTGTGGCCAAGCCCGGCGCGCTGAATTGATGTATGCACGAGCCGCGGCGAAGAGATCATCTCGCTTGGCCCAACGATCATTTCTTCCCCCGTCAATTACGACAAGATCTGGTCGGAAAGTTCTTATGTCTGAGGCCAAGCGACCCTTGAACGGGGTGAAGTTGGGGCTATTCTTCTTGCCGGGATTGAGGTAGCCGGTTCCCCCTTGCGCGTCCAGGCATGCAACCCAACCCAAGCGTTGTGACACAACTATCGGATAGGAAGGATTGCGTCGATCGCTGCCGAAGCCGGCCGTGAAAGAGTCACCCACCCAAAGAGCAGCTGGAATCTTGGAGGAGTACTCGGCCGACGGTAAACGGGTGGAGGGATAGGAGTTGTCGCTATCGCCGGTTGGGGTGTATATCATTACGAGAGGGGCAGCAACCACGAACAGTGAGGCAACTAGCGATACCATGGATCGATCCAGTCTAGCCAAAGGTCTATAAACTGCATGAGCGCTTACGCAATGAACCCTTTTCGTGGTCATTTCAAGACCTTCACTACCTGATTCCCTGCGACCGTTACCGCGTCCGCACCGTAATTGGCCCAAGCCATGGTATCGGAGGCCAGTGTGAAACGGTTTCTGTCAATAAGAATATCGTGCGGCCGCGGTCTGTTTAACCCGCCGGGTCCAAGGAAGATTCCGTGGCGTGGTGGCGCTGATGAGGTAAGGTCAAAATTATTGTTCTGAATCTGTATTGAATGAGAGCCGCCAATGACCAGAATCATTGTTGACCAGGAAACGCTCGCAGCCTTTCCCTTGCCGAATACATTCCTTGTTACGTTGATCCAAGCGCTACGATCTTCTATGTGAATGGGCTCATTTCTGAATCCCGAAAAGTAATTTTTCGATAGGGTAGCATGCTGCACATTTGCTAAACCAATGGCGAACTGGCCGGAGCCGCTAAAGACAGAGTTTCGCACGACAACGTGCTGCATAGATGCATTGGGAGCATTGAATTCAAGGTCGTCGAGAAGGTTGCCCGTGAATAGGCATCGGCTTACAGTAAGACTCCGCGTAGTGGCTTGTGTTGTCGACGCTTGGAACAAGCCGAAATCCAGATTCACAACTGAGCTTTGAGAAAGCGTCATCGCGGACAAAGAACCGTGTCCCGGAGCGAGCTCAATGCCGTGCATTCCACCACCAAAGGCTCTCGCGCCGCCGTGAATCAGAAGACCAGACAACAGTAGGTTCGAGGCGGTCGGCAGTACCTTGATCATGACGCCTTGGCAGGCTGTGCTTCGGACCAGTCTAAGATCGCGGATGCGGACGCCCGCCCCGCTGACACGAAGGAGTTCGTGGTATTGAGCGGGGGAGTGACAGTTCAGACTCAGCTCACTTGTAGTTGAGCGTCCGACCAAATCAGTGTGGGCGCTGAGCATAAGAGTTTTACCAGGCTGCAGCACCACTAGGCATCGTCCCGGAGGGATGTTCACGGTTCCGCCCGACCGAGATGCCTGCGCAAGCGCTCGTTGCAATGGCTGGAAGTTGTCGAATCGCCCATCACAACGGCCACCGACGGTCTCTAGACGAATGACAGGAGATCTTGGGGCTGCCCTATCACCAATTATGGTCGATGGTTTGCCTACTAAACCTATGGATGTCACGTTCAGCATCGGTGTCGCTGACGTAGTCTTCCAACCGGCCATGGCGAGCACGGCTACGAGTACGGAGGCAGCCGGTACGAGGACACGGAGAAGAGATGCGCTAGAAGGCTCTCCAGGCGACAACGCAGCGCCCTCGCCCATGTACCGACTCATGCCAAGGGTGACGGGTCGTTGCTCGAAAGGCGCTGTTGATCAATGCCGTACCCAGGTGAAGGATGAGTGCGTGCTCTCCATGTGCTATACAAGCCGCTGACGATATCTACCCAGATTTCAGGCGACGAGCGCTGTGCCAGACTGCCGCTGCGGGCTCCCCACGCCAACCGGCGGTCCGCGGTCGCGAGGGAAACCTCCGTCATCGCCACCGCCATCGCCTCTGCGTCTCTTGCCGGCACGACCCGCCCGTTGCCCTTGTCAAATACAAAAGTGCCTACGGCTCCGCAAGCATCAGTCGCGATTATGGGCCGGGCTGCAGCCGCTGCCTCATGAAGGACAACACCCCACGGTTCAAAGATGCTTGCCAACACAAAGGCACCCGAACTTTTCAAATGCTCAGCGAGTTCACGAGGCTCTGCGAATCCTAGCCAGCGAACGCCGTCAATCTGTTGCCTTGGCCAAGGACCAACTCCGCATATGATCAAATCCCAAGGATCGGAGACCATTGACCGATACCGTGAGTAGGCCTCGAGAAGTATGGCGATTCCCTTGACTGGAACCAGCCTCGCGGCGGTCAAGAAGTTGCGCCCTCCCAAGGTTGGTGGGGCTTGGAAGAGATCACTATTGCAGGGAATACCTCCAAGGCTGATGTTCGACCAGTCAAAACCCATTCTCTGCGCAAAGGCCGCCTGACGCGGCCCGGGCACAAGAGCAGCATCATATACGTTTCGCAACTTTGTGCGAAAGAGCAACTGGCCGGCACGCTGCTTTATCGTTCCCGTCCATTGATTATCCAGTACCAAGACTCGACAGGCTCGCTGACGGAATTTTCGAGATACCTGGACGAATTGTGGAACGTGCCATCCAGCTACGACTAGAAGTTCTGGTTGGAAGGCCTCTAGCGATGCGCCCAGTTCGGCATCCTCGGGGCTTGCGAGATATCGAACATCAGACCCGCCGTCGTTCAGTGTATGGGGCGAATCTTCGTCCCGTCCGCGGGTTACAACCAGAGTCTCATTGCCTTGCGCCTCAAGAGCTCGAATAGCGGCCCAGAAATAGTCTGTCTCCAAAGTCCAGAGAACGGCGGTTCTCACCGGTGTGGGACTTCCATCGAGTCACCAAGTTCTATCCTGCTTCGCTCACACAGAGATCCTTGTGCCAGGTCACGAAGGCGTCGAAGGTGCAGATCGCGCTCTTTGTCGCTGCGGAATCGGATCGATATCTGGCGAGCGGGTGACCCGGCTACGATCGCAAACGACTCAACGTCATGCGTAACAACGCTTCCGGCTCCGATGACAGCGCCTGAGCCTATGGTAACTCCGCTCAAGATTGTCGACCCGCCGCCAATCCAGACATCGGTACCGATGGTGACGGTGTCACTTGCTCGTTGATCGCGGTCTCCGACCCATGTAGAAAGAGCTATGGGAATCCCGATCTGGTCCAATGCATGGTCATGGCGGCCGCAGATCTGCACGCCCATGCCGATGAGGCAGAAGTCGCCAATTGATCCGTCAACTTGAATGAGAGTTCGGGGTCCTATTGAGACGTGATCACCAATTACGAGTCCATGAGGGGAACTCACAACCACGCCGCGGCCGATGCGCAGGTCATCGCCCGCTTGGACGTTCTCGTGCAACGAAATGGCCCTCAACGTGGCCCGAGTTAGACGGCGAAGGGGGCCAGGAACACCGCTCCGTTGCCGTGGCGTCAGTACTTTCGGGGTCGCCACTCCGCCCCTGGCAGCCTCAGTCATAGGGTCTTTCCCCCGTTGCTCGTTTCGCACCTTTGCGCCCCTTGATTGCCGTTCATCGGAACCGTACGTTGTGTTTGTGACGAGCACCCGGCCGATCCGTGAAGAGACGCATCTCGACTCTACAGACTGTTGAGGTTGACGATCATAGCAATCTGCGACGATGCCGAGATCCCTCTCGGTATATGCAAGCATGGCAACATGCGGCGCGGAAGGTGTAGCCGCATAGATCGACCAAACTACCGACCTCATGTGTCCAGAGAACAGTTCAAGCGCCATGCCCGATCGCTTTGCTGTAGCCATAGAAGACAATTGCGTCCAGTGTCAGTTGGCCGAGAGAGGCCAAATCTTGAGTGGGCAAGAGAGCGCGTCCCACGAGTCACGACGTTGTGCGGCGCTACTTTCCCGTTCTAAGTGTCCAGCAATGCTACGGGGTGCTCTGACGTCTCAATGTTTGCCTGACATGAGCTAATCCGATGGTTCTTGAAGTTTGAGTCAGGGTTGCCGAGCAATGCTGACATCACGCCTTGCGCCATGGCCTCAGCGGAGTAGAAGTTGCGAACATAGCTCGACCATGCAACTCGCCTATCATCCAGCTGTCGATGGCTCATAGTCCGCAAGGCGCCGGCTAGGTGTTCCACGGAATCGCTATCGAAATACTCTACGGTTCCGAGTCTTTCGAGTTCTATCTCCGGTGAATGAGGCTCGTCCCTGGCCACGACCATGGGTACACCAAATCCGACGCTTTGTGTCAAGCTCAGACCAACATATCCTGGAGAAACGCTGCAGACGGCTTGAGCGTATATTTCGCGGAGTTCGCAGACGTCGTAAGTCGTCCCTTTGAAATGCACCGAATCCGCTATTCCCAACTGTCGCACGAGGCCTTTTAGTTCCTGAAGAAGTGAGCCGCCGCCCACAAGCATCAGGACGAAGCCCTCTGAGGAAAGGCGTGACAATGAAAAGGCATGCACAAGAAGCCCGACCTTCTTGGACGGCTCCATGCGGCCAGAGTATACGATTGCGTTTCGAGTCTTTCCGATCGACGGGTGTATTTGAACAGCTCGGTAAATTGCGTTCGGAGCGACCCAAACATCGCTTCCACGAAGTTCTGCGGAGGCGCTTTCCGCACTCTCGTAAGTGTAAACCAAGGTCCCCGAACTAAGATGGCGCATAAGTCGCCGGAGCCATGCACTCGGCGAGCTCTTGCCTCTCTGCGGGTGGAGATGCCCCCAGACAACCGTACGGCGACCCTTCGCCCTCCTCGATAGCAGGAGGACCCATGACGTAACGCTGCGAGGGTTCAGGTCAATGATGGCCGCCTCAGACTTCAATGTTGTCGACCATCCGCCGAATTGGAATAGCAGTCGTGAGTTTAAACGACGGTTTCTGACTGGCCTGTAAAGTTCCTTGGGAATCCCGGTCTTTACGGTGGGATCGAGATGCGCTTCGCCCGTATAGACGGCCAGAGCGGGCCCCAATCTCTGCTGGAGAATCTCGACGCATTCCTTACGATAGGCTCCCATCACTGCCGTATAGATCACGTAGACTGGTTGGCCGTGATCGTCTCTTGAGTTGCTGATGTCGGGTCCTGCTTGAGAGTGTTGCCGCTTGAGGGGGATGGGCATTGTCTCTCTCTAATCTCTTGACTCTTGAGGGATATCTGCCAGTAATAGAAGGCATGTGCTATGGCGTAGTGAAACCCGGCCTTTCCATCGAGTACTCCCAATCGGAGCACGTATGAATAGAGGAAGAAGGCAACCGGTTTGAGAGGCAGAACCGCATAGCGTCTTCCACGCGCTGATCGCGATTGGTTCACCGCCTGGTTCAAGGAGTTCGATATCTGAACGTGGGCCTCCCAATCGCTGTATTTGTTGTGACGTGCGAAATAGTCATAGAGGGGGTCTGGGTCGTCGTGGACCAATGGTGATTTGAGTCGGTCTATGGTGCCCGAGACTGTGGGCTGATAGTGACCCTCAACCTCCCACATGGAGGTGACCTTCAAATCGTCGACACGTGGCCATGTTGTGCGACTCTTTCTGACCAGTGCTCGCTTGGTTACTCGATGCCCATGCTTGAGCTTCTTGCCAAGAAAGGTGTATTCGAGTTCGATGTCAAAGGCGGCAATGTTTGGCCTCGACTCTATGACCATTCCTATCTCGGAAATGAGCTCGGGAGTGGCGAATTCATCGGCGTCGAGATATAGTACCCAATCGTTTCGGAGATTTAGGTTCAGAAGCGCCCATTCCTTCTTCTTAGGGTAGCGCCCATCCCATTTAAATTGGACCACAGATGCGCCGCATGCACGTGCTATGCCACACGTTCGGTCATGACTGCCACTGTCCAACACGACTATTTGGTCGCAATCTCCCACGCTGCTGACTGCTCGCGCGATAGCTTTCTCCTCGTTCTTGGTCATGATAACCACTGAGACTGGTAGCCGTGGCGATTTGTCTTGCATGAGCTGTACTGATTGGTGTTCCGGCGTGTCGTGCGCATTTGAGTTGATCAATGGGAATCCTCTGCTAGCGTAGGGTTGCAGTAGGTTGGCTTTTCTCAGACTGGCTAATTGGTGTCTTTTTTGGTACTTCCTCGCTTCAGTGCGGATTCGCAGCGTTGATTCTCACGTCGGAGTGGATTTGGGATCTCGCCACTGTTGAGTCGGTGCGCCAGCCGAGACACGGGTCTGTGTGCTTGGGGCTGCGACATGGTTTATCGTTGGTAGCGACACATACGTCATGCTGAAATTCGCTTAATGCCAGCGATCGGTGATCGCAGTGCCGATGCGCTTGTCCGCTGATTCAAAGTTCTATTGTATTCGGGATGCGCACAGAAGGCGCGGACAGGACTAAGGAAGGCAGAGTCCGTATTTAGGGCTGGTTCTGGAATGATCGCCCCTTTCTGAACAGACAACGCCTGAGGGAACCACTCGTCCGGCATCGATTCGGCTCCCTCTGAGGACTGTTGCGCGCGCAGCGATCCAGGCCCCGGAGCCGATATGAATTGGGCCGTTATCATATCCGAATGTGGTCTTTCGATAGTTGTGGCTGCCTGTGCACAGAAAGGCCCCCTGGCTCAGGCACACGTCATCCTCGATGGTGATCGGCTCGAGGTTGAGCAGCCAGGCATCCTCGCCGATCCAGCAGTCGTTGCCGATGCTTAGCTTCCACGGCCACAGCACGCGAACCCGGTGACGGATCAACACGCGCCGGCCCACCTGGGCGCCGAAGAGGCGCAGCAGGGTCGGGCGGAACCGCGCGGGGAACCACCAGGCCATGAAGACCAGGTTCATGCTGGCGAACCACGCGATCTGCCAGAGCTTGTTGCGTCCCTTGTCGTAGCCGTCCGGGGTGAAGCGGCGAAGTTCGCGCGGCTTGCGAGGCACGGCGGCCAGTACCGAGTCCGCGAGCCGGGACATCGACCGCGCCGTCCCCAGGGTCTCGTCGGCGTACCGCAGCGCAGCCGTCGACATGGCGGCGCGCCGGCCGACATCGACGCGCAGCTCCCGCAGCGCCGTGCAGCGCTTCGGATCGCCGGGTGGCACCACGTGTCCGGCGCCCTTCGTCCGGTGCAGTTCGGCAGCGGTGGCGCCGTCGTCGGCGACGGCCGCGAGTACGGGGCGACCGGCGGCCAGGTAGGAGGTCAACTTGCTGGGCAGGGACATGTCCCCGACGCTGGGCCGCTCGTTGATCAACAGTACGTCGGCGGCCGCCAGGGCCAGCGGGTAGGACTCGTCGTCCAGCGGGTCGAGCACGTGCAGCGCCGCGACATCGGTTGCCTGCTGAGCGATGGCCGCACGCTGGTTGCCGTCGCCGATGACGAGGATCTGTGCGCCACTGTCCGCGTCGAACAGGCGCGCGGCTTCGACGAGGTTGCCCAGGTCTTGCTTGAGGCCGATGTTGCCGGTGTGGGCGGCGATGAAGGCATGGGGACCAGCCGAGCCGACGCCGGGCCTCGTGGCGGTCGAGAGTGCTGGGCCGGACGTGGGTCCAGTTGGGCAGCTGGTCGATGCGCTCACGAGCCACCCCGTACGCCTCGACGGCGGGGCGGAACGCCTCGGCGACCACGGCAACCCGGGTGGCGTGACGCAGCGCGAAACCTTCGAGAGCTGCGGTCGCCCAGTGGACGAGGCCGGCCCTCGCATGCCACCTGGCCGGCGGCCTTGGCCATCAGGTCTTGCGCGATCGTGATCAACGGAATGTCGAACCGGCGGGCGATACGGGCCGCTGCCACAGCACCGCCGAGGGCGGGTGTCGCCGAGACGATCAGATCGGGGCGGTGGGGCAGGCGCCGGGCCGCCCAGAGCACGTGCAGCAGGAAGGTCCACTCGTACAACGCACGCCGAATGGCGCTCTGCCGTGACGGCACGTAGTGCCGGAGCCTGATCACCCGCGGCGTGCCGGGTTCGTGCGGCTCTTCGTGACGGAATGTGCGGTGCTCTCTGGCCACCGACCACGAGGGGTAGTGAGGGACCCCAGTCAGCACGGTCACCTCGTCCGCGTGACGCGCCAATTCCTCGGCGACACCAGTAGTGTACGGCGCGATGCCCGTGGGTTCGGGGGAGTAGTTGATGCCGACGACCAGGATGTGTCGTCCGGTGAGGGTGGGGAAACTCGCCTTGGGCTGCGTTGTGGGCGCTGCAGCAGTGTCGCGCAGCGTGATTTCCGGTTGACGTTGCCGAAGCGCTATCTCTGCTGTGGCTTCACCATCGGTTCGAAACCACAACTCGCGGGAATCCTTGGTGATCGTCGCCCGATCCACGCTGTGCGTACCTTCTTCCCGAGGTTGTTCGACTACTCAAGGTAGATACAACCAAAGCGCACAGTTGCGATCCGGTCGGACTCGGTGACTGTCGGGTGAACGGCCGATCATGGCCTCGGGTATTCCGACGGGTCGGTGTTCCGCGTGTCGGTCTTGCGCGTCTGCACTCGTGGCGCAACGCGGTGGTGGACGCCCGGTCTGCGGCCGGACCGGGTCTGCGGTGCAGCGCCGGGCGGCCTTCCCTCCTCGTCGATGCCACGGCCCATGGCAATGCCCCGGCCAGCGGCGCCGTGGTCTTGCACGCGCTGGCCTCGATGCCTATTACGACAGCGCCAGTTGGTTGTTGATCATGCGGTGACCTGCTGATTTGTGATGTGTCGGTGCGTGACACGGGGCAGCCACCACCAAAAGATCATGGTTTGTGAGAACACAGGATCGGCTGGCGGTGGCTGCTGGCCTCAGCGTAGACGTCGAGGGCTGGCAAGCTGAACTGGACGCGGTGATGGCCCGGATCGGGCCGCGGTTCGCGCGCTCGGAGCCGCGCTGGCGGGTGGCCGCGTTCGTGCGGGGACTGCTCGCGGGGTTGCCGCGGACGAACTGCTGGTCGATCGCCGAGCACGCCGGCGAGGTCGACCCCCACGGGATGCAGCGGCTGCTCGCCGAGGCGGTCTGGGACACCGACGCCGTCCGGGACGACCTGCGCGACTACGTGGTGCAGAATCTGCGTCCGAGGCGACCCGGCTTGGGTGCAGTGCTCGTGGTCGACGAGACCGGCGACGTCAAGAAGGGCACGAAAACTGTTGGCGTGCAACGGCAATACTCGGGAACCGCGGGACGGGTGGAGAATTGCCAGGTCGCGGTCTACCTCGGCTACGCCACCACCCGCGGGTACACCTTGATCGACCACGCGCTCTACCTGCCGCGGGCGTGGACCGCCGACCCGGACCGGATGAGCGCCGCGGGCGTGCCCGGCGACATCGAGTTCGCGACGAAGCCCGCCCTCGCCGCACAGATGATCACCCGGGCACTCGACGCCGGAGTCCAGGCAGCCTGGGTCAGCGGCGATGAGGTCTACGGCAACACCGCCACCCTGCGCCACGCCCTCGCCGCACGCCACCTGGGCTACGTGCTCGCGATCGCCAAGACCCACCCCATCACCACCGGCATCGGCACCCGACACGCCATCGACTACGCCGTGCGGCCCGACCTGCGCTGGCACCGCCACAGCGCCGGGCCGGGCGTGCGCGGCCCCCGCACCTACGAGTGGGCCTGGATCCAGACCACCGACCCCGCCCCGACCGACACCGATGCCGACGAGCAGGCCGCGGCGACCGCGACCACCGGACACGACTGGCTACTGATCCGCCGCCACCCGGCGACCGGGGAGCTGGCCTTCTACCGCGCCCACGCCCCCGACCCCGTCACGTTGAAAACCCTTGTCACCACTGCCGGAACGAGATGGCGGATCGAGGACAGCTTCGCCGGCGCCAAGGAACTCGCCGCCCTGGACCACCACCAGGTCCGCACCTGGACCTCCTGGCACCGCTGGTCCCTGCTCGCCATGCTCGCCCACGCCGTCCTCGCCGTCCTGGCCGCCACCCAGGACCCACCCCCGGCCGGACTGATCCGCCTCACCCGCCACGAGATCCGCCGACTCCTGGTCGACCTCACCCGCAGCCTGCACCCACCCGAACACATCCTGGCCTGGTCGATCTGGCGGCGCGACCACCAAACCAGTGCCCAGGCCAGCCACCACCGCCGAACCGCAGCCGTCCTCACCGCATGATCAACACAGGAGTCAGATCATGATCAACACAACTGGCGCTGTCGTACTATCCGCTACCGCGCCATGACCATGTCGTCAGTCGATCGCTCGCCCGCGATGCGGTCCAGGACCGTGCGCAGCCCCGTATTGCACAAGAACACGTGTTGCGGCGGACTGGTGCGGTGAGGTTCGCCGCCAGGCCGTGAAATTCTCAGCAGTATTTCTGGGCACGGTTCCGCGCGTGATGTCGTGCTGGTTCTCTACTCTTGGTTCTCGGATGCTCGGGTCAAGAGCATGGCACCCGCGGAAGAGTGCGGTGCCAGAAATTGATGCCGTCATGCCTTCCGCCGCGCTGAGTTCCGCCATCGAACCAGCGCTGCGGCAATCGGTGACCGGTGGACCATTGGCGATCATGACAAACCGCCGCAATCGTCGAGTCCAGTATCTGAAGAACCAAGGCCACGATGCCTCGCGAATGTCCATTCTGAATCGTTGTCCGCTGGGCGTCACTGTCGAGGAAGGGCAGATTCCTGCGCCGTGCCGCCTCGGCGAGCGCCTCCGTCGCACGGTGTGCCCCAGCATTGCGGACAAGGATCGCCGAGGCGAGGTACTCATCCACGCCCCACGTCGTCTCGGTTCCCAGCCCCAATCGCTTCCAGCTTCCAGGCCGCGTACCCCGCCACGACGTCGGCACGTCGACCACCCAACGCTCAACCAGTCTCGGGTCGTCGAGGTAGCCGAGATTGCGCAGCCGTCCACCAACATCCCGTGGATGGAAGCAGGAGTCGCCCTCGAACGTTCCAGGTGGCCAGCCCCTGTCACGGCACGCTTCGGCGCCATTGCTCTCGAGGCGCGAGTCCATCGGGGTGACAGCGCCCACGAGGTCGGCGATGAAGCGCTCCCAGGAAGCGATGGCGGTCACGGCGATGGCCGAATTCAGCGCAGCTCGTGGTTGCCTTCCATTGACTGGTTGCTCAGCGTGAACCGCGATGAGATCCAGCGAATCCTGGAGGTTCAGCTCGGCATTTGTGCAGACGAGAGCGAAACTCTCTTCACGCGGAGGGAGTGTGTTTCCTCGGTTGTCCCGGGTCGCTCTCTTGCGCGCCATGTCATTCTCCTGTCGAAGGCCGTCTCTGGTTGTTCCTCGATCGAATCCTCGCCAAAGTTGAGTGATCATCGGCGCCAGGCCGGTCACGGCGATAACATGTGCGGGCAGTGCCCGACGATGGTCGGGTAAGCGGAAACAATCCGAAACCGGCTGAGTTGATCCCGATAGCTTGGCGCTGATTGGTCTGGCAACGGCCGGGAGATTCCGGAGCCCTGGGCCGCGGTGACCTTCCTCGACGCTGCCCGGGTCGCCCGGATCGTGCGCCACCGAAGCGACCTGACCGGCCAACACACCACCGAGGAGATCGTGCACGTGATCACCAGCCTGCCCGCCGACCTGGCCGACCCCGCCACTCTCGCCGCCCCTGCCCCGCGGACACTGGTCGATCAGATCCCTGCACCGCATCCACGACGTCACCTTGGGCGAAGACGCCCACCGCGCCCGAACCGGTCACCCACCAACCGTTCTCGCCGTGATCCGCAACACCATTACCGCCGCGGTCCGCCTCGCTGGTCACACCAACATCGCTGCCGCCCGACGCCATGCCACCCTCGACACCCGCACCGCAATCGCCTGGTTCAGCCGCAGGACACAATTGGACGCACATCCGCTATGACGGCGCACCGGGGGCAAGGAAGGGCGCCTCAGCCTCGGATCGTCAGATTGGCGACAAGCCGGCGAGTGCCCAACTCGGCGGCGACTACGCGCCCCGCAGCGTCGTACACCGTGATCACCGACCCTGATGGCGCAGCCGGAGGTCATCGGCACGGGCACCTTGATGCGCACGACCGGAGGCGACGCGGGTGAGTCGGCCGCAACAACGTGAATGGCCTGCCCCTGCGCCGTCGCCAGCCGCAGGGCGAGGTGCGGCCCCGCGGCGGCCACGCCCACAACGTGCGCGACGTCCAGCGTTGGACCGGGTTGATGCTTGGCCGCAGGGTGGTACACGGCCGGATGCCATTTCAGCGGCGGCTGCGCTGCCTCGCCGTGCAGCACCAACAGGCCCGTGCCGGCGCCGACGGCGAACGAGGTGATCGGACCGTGGGTCTCGGCGGCCAGGGCCAGCGGTCGCCTGGCGCGCAGGGTCATGCCGGGGATCGACCAGGTCCAGAGCTGCGGTCTGCCGTCCACGCCCACGGCGTCACCTGAGACGAGGGCACTCCTCAGCTGATGAGTGGCTCGAACGGTGTGCGCTGCACCTCGCAGCCCCGTGAGGCGTGATTCGCGGCATCTCCGCCTGCGGGCTCGAGGGACATCCCCAGGAGTAGCGTGACTTTGTTGCCGCGTCAGGGGCCGCGCACGAGGTGGCGGGGGCGTCGGCTGTGCATGGGGGCGAGTATGGGACGACGGGCGGCCACTTCGGTGGGTCGGGTGGCCATCACCATTGCCGTCCTCTGGCTGGCATGGACGTGGTTCAGCGGAGATGCCGTGATGGTCTCCGGCCCGTTGCCAACTTCCGGTACCTGCCCGCTCGATGTGCCGTGCACATGGTTGCGCCCCGAGATTCGCATCGCGGGCAAACTCGTCCTGCCGCATCAGGTTGCGAGCGGCATTGTCATTGCCACGGCAGTCCTGATCTTCTCGCGATGGCGGCTGCGTCAGTTGCGCCACGGCCCGATGCGCCTCACCGACATCATCTTGTTCGACCCTGCCGGTGCCACCAGCATCACCGCCTTGATCATGGAGTGTCTGCGGGTTCGGGACGTGCGGGCGCACGGGGTGATCCCGAGTTACTCGGGCATCGACGCCCGATCCACCGACTTGCAGGGCACACCGGTCTACCCTGCGCCCGGTGGGCTGCTCACCCGATACCTGGCAGCACTGGCCCAGTCGAGTGTCGTGAATCAGGGCTTCACGGTCACGGTCACCCAGACACCTGCCCAGCGCCCGTATCAGGTCGGGCTCACGTTCAGCATCCAGCGGGTGGCCACGGGCGCCATCGAACTCGTCGAGACCTGTTGGTCCTCGGACCTCGAAGAGGGCGCCCGCAAGGTGGGCTTCCGGCTGGTCGCGTGGCGCGAGGAGTCGATGCGGCGGTGGGGTCGGCATCGTCGCCCCGGTGCCACGCCCAACGCGAGCAGCATGCGCCATCAGTACGCAGCGCTGATCGAGGGCTGGCATCGTCGCTATGACGGAGCAGTGCACTTCGCGCGCGAGGGCTTGCGGGTCGACCCCGGCAACGTGGCTCTTCGTCTGCACTTGGGGGAGACGTATGAGCGTCTCGGTCTCGGCCTGGACGCGATGATCGTCTACGCCTCGGGCCTGATCGGTCTGGACGACAGGCGCAACGGGTGGCGCAACCGAGCCTCCGAGGCGACGGCAGAGAACCCTGCCCTGGCCGCTGTCGAGGCGAGCGCGTGGGCCGATGGCCGCAAGCGCCGTCGTCCCGAGCACCGGGACGCAGACAGTGCGACCCTGCTCTGGCGGTATGTCGCCAATCTGGGCATGGCCGAGCGCTGGGCCGACCTCTTGGTGGCCGAAACCGCTCGGGTGGACGACGTATACCGCAACCCCACCTCATCGGCCGGGAATCACCCCTGGTTCACCGAACGCCGGTTGGCGGGATGGCCGGCCATGCCCGGCTCGCAGGTCGACCTTGAATGGTCGGTCTCCGAGGCCCGCGAACGTTCGGGCCTGGTGAGAGGGTTTCTGGCCAAGCGCTACAACGCCTTGCTCGAGGACCAGTTCCCGCTGCTGAACGAGGCATGGTTCCAGGAGCGCAAGCCCCGCGAGCAGCCGTTCCCCGCCTACTCGGCTCACCAGCGGAGGGCCGATCACGTGGCGGCAAACCTGTTAGAGCGCAGCCTGCACGGTCGGGTACGTCAGGGGCGCGACCTGCCCCCGCCGACCGGCCGGCCCAATGGCACGCGGCTGACGATCATGAGGATCGACGAGCAAGTTGGTGACCTGCGTCAGGCGATCGAGGCGCTCATCAGGCTGCACTACCTCGCCTGGCATGGTCCGCGGCAGGTCGAGGCCGATGACGCCGGGGTCCGAGCGCTGTATGACGGGGGGCGTCGCTGCTTCACCGCGGCCCTCGGCTACGTCATTGCGCCGGCCACGACATCCGTTGCCGGCGTAGAGCCACCTCACACCCTGCGTGCTGACGATCGCCGCCGGCTGTTCGCGGAACACCGAGCACTGCGGGCGATGTTGTCCGACGACGTCGAGGAATGGAAACCCTGGCGGTTGAACCGTCCCCTGGTGATCGCATGTGTGACCCGCCTGATAGCCCAACTCAGCGCCGTCCATCGCTACGTCACCGAGACATACCCCCGGGTCCCCGGGGTGGTGGACACTGTTCCGAGCGATCTGCCGCGATCCCTGGACGACGCGCTGCACGCCTATTCGGAGCTGTTCGGGCGGGTGGCGGCGTCCGTCGATCTGCAACTCGTGTTGTCGGTCTGCGCCATGCGGGACCTCGAGGATTTGTTGGCAGGAGAGGCCGAAACCCCGCCCTTGGCGGATGTGCGGAGAACCCAGTTGCTCTGGACCATGGCGCAGCATCGGTTCTGCGCCCGGCTCCTCTACCTGGAACGCGCCAACGGGTTCACCAACACGCACGAGATTGGAAATGGTGCGGCGTTCCTGAAACGCGCCGACGAGCTCATGCTCGCCACTCATGAACGGATCGAGCACATCCTGGACGGCGGGCGTCGTCACCGCCTCACGATGTGGGTACTCGAAGTGCTGTCGAGCCTGCGTTGGCGCCGGCCCATGCTGGGCCGGGACGACGAACCATGGAGCCAGGCGTACTACGCCGCCTGCGCTTACGCCGTCACGATTCCCGACTATCCGGGCAGCATCGACGGTGAGGCGAGTCCGATGCGAGGTGGCGGTGATCAGGAACCCAACCTCACGGTCGACAACTCGTACCACAAGTGGTGTCGGCGGTATGACGCGGTCGCGAAGATGGCGATTCACCATCTGGACGAGGCGGTCTCGCTGCGTGCTCGATCCCCGCGCACCGGCCGATCGCGGGGTGTCGCAGACTGGATCTTGGATGAGGACCCCGACCTCGACCTGCTGCGCCGCCACCCGCGATTCCGACGGTGGGCAGCTCAGCGATTCCAGGTGACGATCTTGCCCGATTGGCGCTCGCCCGCGTTTCGGGCCATGCGATCCCGGCGGTTCCATCAGGCCATCGAACTGCCGGATCGGGCCGCGAGCGCGGATCATGGGAATCCGCCGACAGTCTTGTTCCGCGAGGCGTGCTCCCTCGGGGTTCTCGGCAGCTCGGTGCCGTGGAACCGTTCCTACGTGCGGTGGGGT
Source organism: Kineosporiaceae bacterium (assembly GCA_046330955.1). Lineage (GTDB taxonomy): Bacteria > Actinomycetota > Actinomycetes > Actinomycetales > Kineosporiaceae > JADJPO01. The sequence goes on from JAXLRT010000005.1 coordinate 115,655, forward strand.
CTGACGCATACGCACTATCTGATCCAGGGCTTGGTCACCATCATCCCAGCGGTCATCGATCGACTGGAGGCTCTGGGACGGTCGATGGCTGCCTCGTCGTCCGGCTCATCGGATCTCGGGCCGGCCTCGGGGATGCTGGGGGACGTCGCCGACGACCTCGTCCGGCTCTGGTCGACGGTGCCGCTCTACCGGACGTTGAACACCTCACCGGAGCTCCGCCTCGAACTGGGGATTCTCTTGCGTCGGCTCGGGGGGTTGCAGCACACCCTGTGGCCACAGTTCCCGCGTGAGGCCGACGTCTTGCTGGAGGCCAGGTTCCTGGACTTCGCCAAGCTTGAGCCTCGGCTCTGCCGTCGCGCACCCCAAGGGCTCGCCGCCGCGATCTCCCTGCAGCGCATGGCTGACGGAGCCCAGCCTTTGAACGGGATTGCACACGGCACGGTCACAGTGCTGCGCGCGAGCACTCGGCACCTGGCCGGATTGTTGGCCGATGTCGAGGCCAGCTTCGCCTCGTCGCCGTCGCGCCGCTCTCTGCGTCAGCGGTCGACAGAGGGCGCGTTGCTGGTGGACGGTGCTGATGAGGGAGGCTGACGGTCGGCGGCAGTCGTCGACGCTTGTTCCCCGCCCGGCAGGGTCGTGGTCACCGTGTCCCTGATCCGGCGGTCGGTCCGTCGCGTGCTGGCCGGCCGGGAAGCCGAGGCCGCTCCCGCCGGTGCCGTGGCGGCGATCGAGCGCCGCCTCGGGCGGATGCTGGTGCTCAGCCGGGTGGGTACCGCGGTGTTCGCGTTGCTTCCGTTCACCATCGCCGCACGGCTCGACCATGTGGCACTGGCGGTGGCGAGTGCGGTGATCGCCCTGGCCTTCGCGGTGGTGCTCGCCCGGTCGTGGTGGTTCGGCGAACAGATCCGTGGCTCGCGACTGGTGCTGGCCGACGTCCTGGTCACGCTGGCCGTCATGTGGCTCGGCTCGCGGGCCGCCTCAGGACCCGTTCGCACCCAGGTCATGACGGAGTTGGTGCCCTTCTGTCTGGCCTGTCCCGCGGTCGTCGGGTTCACCCTGGGCGCCCGGCTCGTCGGCGTGCTGATCACGACCGGTCTGGCAGCGTCCTGGCTGCTCGCCGCCCTGCCCGTGGTCTCCCTCAAGGTGGGATCCGATCTGCTCGGCTTCGGGTTGTGGTACCTCATCGCCGTCCGGATCGCCACCGAGCTGCGGCGTCAGGCACAGCAGACCGAGGTGGCCCAGGCGCAGCGCCTGGCGGTGCTCCGGCAGGCCGCCCACGACGAGAAACGTCAACTGGCCGTGCAGTATCGCGAGGAGCTCCAGGCCGTGCTGCACGATCAGGTGCTACCGATCCTCGAGTTCCTGCGCGACGGCGGCCACCTCACCCACGCCGGACGCCGCGAGGCCGGCGACGTCGCCCGCACCGCGCGCATGCTGCTCGACCAGCGGCACGCGCGCGACGAGCACCCCACGGACTCTCTGTCGCGCCGGATCGACACCCTGGTGGGCGAGGCCGCCGCCCACGGGCTCGAGGTGGACCCGTCGATCGCGGTGATCGCCGAACCACCACCCGCGGTCACGGCCGCGGCGATGTCGGCCACACGTGAGGTGCTGAACAACGTGCGCAAGCACGCCGGTTGCCCGCAGGCGCGCCTCTACGTCGAGGCCACCGACGACGACCTGCAGATCGTGGTCACCGATCGAGGGGTCGGCATGCAACCCGACACCCTGCCCAGGGCAGGAGGTCTGGAGCGGAGCACCGCCGCCTTCCGCCGGATCGGGGGCACCCTGGACATCGATCCGGTACCCACGGGCGGCTCCCGGGTCACCCTCGCCTGGTCGGCCCACCGCGAGGACCCCGGCGGTTCGCCGTGACCGAGCACGGTGCGACGTCCACCGATCGGGCCGAGCCGGGCGGCATCTCGGTCGCCATCGTCGACGACCAACCCCACTTCTACCCCCGGTTGATCGCCGAACAGCTCACGGCGGCAGGGCATCACGTCGTCCACCGAGTCGAACGTGTCGAGGACCTGCCACCCGAGCCGGTCGATGTCGTGCTGTGCGATGTCCGCCTGGTCCGTCGCGGTGGCAGCAGCGGCGAGCGCGCCGTCGCCCTGCTGGTCGCGGCCGGCCACCGAGTGCTGCTGACCTCGGCCCTGGCGCGCGAGGAGGAGGTGCTGGACGCGATCGCCGCCGGCGCCGTGGGGTATCTGTCGAAGGAACGACTGCGCCCGAACACGTCTCGGCTCTGGTCTCGGTGGCCCGCAGCGGGGTCTTCGTCGGCCGCGAGCTCGCGGTGGTGCTGGTCGCCGACGCGCGCCGCCGTCCCCTCCCACGGCGGGACCTCGCCAGCTCCGACTGGCGGGTTCTGCGAGCCCTGGCTCGTGGTGACACGCCGGAGGACCTCGTGACCGAGCTACGGCTCGCGCCGTCCGCCCTGGTCGCGGCGCAAGAGCGCATCCTGGACGCCGCGCGGCGGCGGCGTGCCGTGGGCCGGCTCACCCCCCGGGCTCGAGAGATCCTGCAGCTGGTCGCCGGAGAACACCTGAGTCGCACGGAGATTGCTGCTCGACTCGCCATTACCGACGACACTTTGGGCGAGCACCTCGCCAGGATCCGCGCGTACTACCTGCGGCTGCGTCCGGACGACGTCCACGTCAAACCGATGGCCGCTGCGGAAGCGCTCGCCCGGCTGTGCGGTGTGGGGGAGGACGATCGCCCGGCCGGGGTCTCCTGACCCCTCGGCGGCGGTGGCAGCGTGACCGCAGCCCCGGAAATCGGGGGTGGGCGCAGAGTGATCACTCGACTACAACTGAGGCCACGTGTCGCCGGAGAGCTCCAGGGGGGTGGGCATGGCCGTTGTCGACGAGCCTCGGTGGGCCAAGCCCGCCCCGCTGGGCTACGCGGCGTCGGCCGACGCGGCGCACTTCGTGGCCGCTCCGCTGCTCGCCTCCGGTTGCCTCGCGATGATCGGCGTCGTCGGCGCCGACGGCGAGAAGTTCCGCTGGCCGGCATGGGCCATGCTGCTGCTGGCCTGCGCCGCCATGTGCCTGGTCGGCAGCATCCAGTACGGGTTCCACGCTCGAGCCCTGCTCTACTCGGCGGCAGACGTCGACCAGTGGTGGGGCAGCGTCGATGCTGCTCGACTCGCGGAGGATCTGCAGAACCGGCAGCGGCAGGACTTCGCCCGCTGGCAGGTGCGGATCGCGCGGGCAGTGCTCACCTACAACGTCGGGGTGGCGCTGCTCGGCGGCGCGATGGCGCTCTGCCTGGCGCCACCGACCGAGGCGGCGTCCCCCCGAATCCGCTGGATCGCCGCGCTGGTGATGGCCCTCGGCGCCTCCGCCGAGCTCGTCTGGGCGGCGGCACACAGCGGGTGGCAAGGCCAGTTGCTGCGCCTGCTGTCCCTGGGCCGCCGGCTGGCCGAGGCGCGTCCGCGGATCCGCCCACCCAGGGTCCGCCTACCCAGAACCCGCCCAACCCGACGTCCCGGGAGGAACCAATGGCCGTCACCTTCGGTGGCCAGAGCACCGAATGCCAGTGCCCCGTGTGCGAGTTCGCCATCACCTGGTCGGTGTTCGCCGTCAGCGCCGCCGGCCGAATCCGGCGCGCCGCCGCGGGCCACCGCTCAGGGTGCCCGGCGACCTACGTCGACCCCGTCTGGCTGAGACAACACAGCCGCGAGCAGATCATCGCGGCGCTGCAGAGCCAGGCCGGTCGGTGAACTCGGCGATGCAACGGTCGGGTGCGCCGCGACGCCGCCGCATCTGGCCGCTGGTGTCGTCGATCGCCGTGCTGGTGCTCACCGTGCTCTCGGCGATGCCCGGACTCCAGAGCCGGCCACTCGTGGCGATTCTCGTATTGCTGATCATCAGCCCGATTCTCGACCTCGCCGTACGCAGGCGCCGCCGCCGTCCGGGCGAGACGGCCACCCCCATCGATCTCGAGGAGCCTGCTCATGACCTCCGACGGTGAACTGGACCACGAGGCGCTCGTCGAGAGCGTCGCGTCGCGGTTGGGTACGTTGCGGTCCCGTGTCCGCTCGTCCGTCCACACGGCGGTCTCGTCGTCGTCCTCGGGGACCTTGCTCACCCTGACGCTCGCGGACGGATCCGTCCTCACCCCGAGCCTGACGCCGACCTTCGCCGGTCGATTGGTGAGTTACCTGCGAGGTACCGGAGACGTCCGGTCAGCGGCGGTGGAGCGGATCGCGCTGGACGCGGCGCGGACGGCGATCGAGGACTTCTACACCACCGACGAGACGATCGCCGCCCTCGGCGCCGAGGTCGTGCGCCAGATCGACGTCAACCCCGCGCTGCGGGCGGCCCTCACGCGTGAGTTCGCCAAGGAGGGCCTGTGGCTCGCCGGTGAAGCGAAGGCCCTCGGCGGCCCGGGAACGAAGGCGGCGATCGTCGGTCGGGCCACGGACGCTGCCACACATGCCATGAGCAGTGCCCTGCACACGGCCGGTGGGCAGGCTGTTGCCGGAGTTGCCATGAAGGCTCTGATGTTGCCCTCGGTGAAGGCCGCCCTGGTGAAGGCCATCTTGGTCGCCGCGCACAACATCGCCTTTCAGAAGGCTCTGGCGATCGCGGTCAAGAAGGTGGGCGTCGCGGTCATGGCGCAGGTGCTGCTCGCGAAGGCTGCCGCGGCAGGCGGTGGCGCGGCCGTCCCGGGGATCGGATGGATCGTCACCGGCGCGATCCTGGCGGTGCTGACCTACGACTACCTCACCCTGCCGGAGAAACTGGGCACCAAGGTGGCCGACGAGTTGGCGAATTCGCTGGCAGATCGGGGAAATGCCCTGCATCTGGCCATGGTTGCCGCCTTCGGCGAGAGCGCCTTGGAGGCGATCCGGACGAACCTGGGGACTGTTCGATAGGCCGGCGACGAACGGAACCGGGTGCGGTGTAACAGGTGGGCAACGGCATCGTGGACGAGTTTCTCCCATCGGCCCGATCAGGCCATACTCCAGTATGGCAATGGGGCCCGCGGATGCGGGTGAGTTCTGGCGTCGGCTGATTCTGCAGCGAGCCGAGGCAAGTTGGGGAAACTTCGCCTGGTTCTCGCCCAAGACCTTGTTGTTGAGCATCAACGACCAGGTCGTCAAACACATCGAAGAACCCGGCGCCAATGGCGGTTCGATCGTCGACCGGCGACGCATGCGCTGGCGGGAAGCCCAGCGGGCCAAAGGGATCGGCGATGATCTGTCGATCACAGTACGCGATCGGGGACTGCTCTTGTTGGGCGATCCCGGCGAGATGGATGCCTCGCAATACGTTCTGATTCGTGACCTTTCCGCGCAACGGGAGACATTCCGTGAGCGGGGAATCAACACCGCACTGTTGATGAGTGACGTGGTCTACCCGGCCGGCAGTGTCAACCAATGGCCCGATGCTGTCTACCTGCCGTATCTGGGTCTGCCGAGGGCAGCCTGGGACCGCGCGGTGGAGGACTGGCCGAGAGGATCCCACCTCGAACCTCCGTTACTGGGCTGGAATGTCCTGGCGATGCCGGGGAATCACGACTGGTATGACGGCCTGAACGGGTTCATGTACCACGCCTGCGGCAGTGAACCGCTACCCGAGGTCAGCTATGACGACAGCGGCTTCACCTGGCGACAGCGCCTCGCCCGCCGGTGGTGGCGCAATCCGTCACCGCCTCGTCGCGAGAGCATCCAGATCCTGCGCGCGGAGCTGACCGGATCACGGCCCAGCGAGGCCGAACGCATTCCCGCTCACCCGGTCGGTGAGGGCATCCCCGCGTTGCCCGGGCCGTACTACATGGTCAACTTCGCGCCGGGGGACGAGGTGCTGTTCCGGCTGATCGTCGTCGACACCGGGATCACCGGCACGGTGGATCGAGAACAGGCCGACTGGCTACAAACCACGGCCCTGTCGGGCGACATGCCGAAGATCCTGGTCACCGGAGTCCCCGTGGCCGTGGACAACGCCGTCTCCCGGCTGCGGGTCCCCCCGGCCACCGGGGTGGACGCCGGGCCGAAGGTGACGCCCCGGCTGGTGCCCGCGGAGCGGCCGACCCATCTCGCAGAGCTCATCGGCCCGGAACACCGCGTCGTGGCCAGCATCGCCGGGGACACCCACAACTACCAGCGCATGATCTTCGGGCAGACGCCCGAGGGCGCCTGGCCGATCCCGGTGAACATCGTCTCCGGCGGGGCAGGGGCCTACCTCTCGCAGGCGCACTCGGTGAGGCTGACCGAGACCGACGGCCTCGAGGTGTCGGTGAGAGAGGTGGCGACCCGTTCGCAGGCATTGGAGGTACCCCGGAGCGACCACACCCGGTTCCCTTCGCGGGAGGTGTCGGCGCTGCACTTCGCGCGGCAGCGCCGCGACTATGCGGGGCTGGTCTGTGGACTGGCGGCCGTGGGCGCGGGTGCGCTGTGGTGGTGGATCGTGGCGGTCGACAGCTTCCTCAACCGGTCGCTGTCCCCGCAGGAGCAGTCTCTCGGCTTGGCCGAGGTCTCTCGCAGCATGACGGTTCTCGTCCCGTTCGGACTGGCCGCTCTCGGCGGACTGGCTGTGGTCGTTCGGCGGAGCCGGCGGCGAGACCCACCGCCGCCGACGGAACCGGCTGGTCGGGCGTCGTCCCTGCCGCGCTTGGCGTGGCTCGCCGTCCTGTTGGCCGGGATCTCGGCGCTCGTCTGGTGGCTCGTCGGGGACGTGAGCGCCGCCTCGAGGCTGCGCAGCGGCGGGGCCGGCCTGGCGTGGCTCGAACGCGACCTGCGGATCGTGATCGCGAGTTCGGTGTTCTGCGTGCTGTTCGTCGGGTTCCAGGTGCTGCCACCCCTGGTCGAGAGTTTCCCCGATCTGCGCCGGAGTTGGATTCCCAAGGTGCTGCTCGTCGTGGTGCTGTTCGTCTACTTCACCAGCTACCAGCAGTCCGTTGCCCTGACGCTCTCGTCGGTGGCCGCCGCCACCGTCGTGTTCATGACACTCACCACGGCCTACCGCGCGACGATGCGAGAGCTGACCGCGCGCCGACTGCGCCGGCCTCGCGAGGTCTCCACCTGGCTGCTTCGGGGGATGCTGCGATGGGTTCCCTTCCTGGGCACGTTGGGCCTGGTCCTCCTGGCGACCGTCATCGAACCCGAGAAGACCGTGCTCATCCTGCGGGGTGGGTCTCGCGCGGCCTTCCTCGGCGAGGCGGGCCGGTGCCTGGCGCTGGGTACCTGCCTGCTGTTGTTGGTCGGTGCCGGTGGCGGCTTGGTCCTGCCCTCGATGTGGCGGGATCGCGCCTGGCGCGCCATGCCGCACCTGGCACGCGCCGCCGTCGTGCTCGCAGCCGTCGGCGCAGGGTTGGGGGTGGCCGCCGTCCTCGGGCACCGGCTGCCGTTGCCTGTCGTGGTCGTCGGCGTCGCGTTCGCGGGCGCGCTCGCCGCGCTCATCGTGGTGGGACTGACGCTGGCGGCCGCGGGCCGCCGGCGAGCACGGCTCGACGACGTGCGGGCAGCCCTGCGCGCGCGCGACGGGTACGGCTCGGTGGACCCGTCGCTGGCACTGTTCGCGTCCATGATGGTCGCCGGAGTGCCGAAGGTCGACGCCATGGCCGAGGTTCCCGACGCACCCTTCGCCAAGAACGTCCTGCTGCTCACGCACGAGGTCGGCGAGCACGGGCCGGCGCTGACGTTCGAGGCCTGGGGCTTGAACGACGAGAGCCGCGAGACCACCCCGTCGGCACCGACCTGGAGCACCAGGCCGGAGGGCGAGGAGCACGGCTTCTTCATCATCGATCGGCTCAGCTGGCCGGTGCCCAGGTGACTGCTCGGGTCACGGCTGGGTACCGGGTACACGAAAGGCATCGAAATGCCGGCAGTCGCGCAGAGTTTCATCAGTGAGGTGGAATCCCGGGAAGCCGAGTCGGGCACCTACTTCATGAGTGATCAGGCGAATCCTCGGCTGCCTGCCCTCGCCGACAGCCTCCTCTCGAGGACTCTGTTCCTCGCGGTGGGGCTGGCATCGATGGTCGCCTACGTGTGGGTTGGTGCGTCCCGCGCACCGTGGGGGATGGGATGGCTCATCGTGGCGCTGGTGGGCCTGCTGGCCAGTGTCCATCGCCTACGCGCCCGGTCGCCTCGGCTCGCGAACGGGGCGATCGTCATCCTCACCTACGGGCCGCCATGGTTCACCGTGCTCCTGGCATCCGTTCTTCTCGGAGGCTCCTGGGCAGTCGGCGTCCGCACCCATCCTGAGGCCTGGCTCGCCTTCGAGCTCCTCATGGTGGTCGTCCTGACCACCGCCAGGAGCATCCTGGCCGAGCAGAACCTCGGACGCGGGACCCTGCGGCAGTATCGAGTGCGCCTGGCGATAGCCCTCCATATCGCCTCGACCGTCACGTGCGCCCTGCTGATGCTGAATCTGGCCGCGAGGATCGCCCAGGCTCGAGGAACCAGCGTGCCAGTGTCGATCACGGCCACCATCGGCACAGCGGCTCTCGCCTCGGTGGCGGCCACGGTTCGGCGTCGCCGGAAGGTGATGGCCGCCGCCGTGTATGCCATCGACAACCTGCGCTGCGAGATCGAGGCGATGCGTGCCGGCGAGCAGAGGAAACGAGAGCTGAGCCAGGCTGCGCTCGGCCTGCACCGGGCGCTGTCCGCCGGTGTTGATGTGCCGTGGTGGTGCAAGGCGCCGGTCGAGACCGCTGTCTACCGGGCTCACCTGATGGGTGAGCTCGCCAAGCTGACGGGCTACCGACTCACCGATGACCGGCATCACGTCGTGGCCCGAGACACCCTGCTGATCCCTCGTCAGAGCGATCGGGGAGTCATCATGGGCAGGCTCTCCGACGAACTGCTGCGACTTCGCGCACAGGTGTCACGTCACGCAGACGTCGCAGCGTGAGCCGGCGGCGGACCGGGTAACCGGTAGGGGTCGAGGGCTCGTCGCGAGAGTAGTCGGGTAGCCCTCGTTCTGATCGACCGGCCAGGTAGACCCGCCGGCTGGCCCGCGGCGTGACCACCCTGCTGTGCTGATCGTCGGGCCTCGGGTCAGTGGCAAGACCACCATGGCGCGGCGCTACGCCCTCGACGGTCCTTCGGCTGGATCGCCCGGCCGAGGCGGCCGCCGTCCGGGCCGATCCGGACGCCGTCATGGCGACCCTTGGCGCCGGCCCCGTGGCGCTCGACGAGTGGCAGGTCGTCCCCGAGATCCTTGGCGCCATCAAGCGTTCCGTCGACGACGATCCCCGGCCGGGCCGATTCGTGATCACGGGCTCGTCACAGGCCGATCTCACGGCCTCGGTGTGGCAGTCCACCGGCCGAGTGATCCGACTTCCGCTGATGGGATTGGTCGAACGGGAACTGGTCGGTGGCGTCCCCGGCGGCTCGATCATCGACCGCCTGGCGGCGGGGGAGGGGGCGGATCTGCCGGTCCCCACTGAAGCCCGCGATGCCGCACAGCTCGGTCAGGTGCGTGACCCCGCTCGGCTCCGGCGGTATCTGCAGGCCGTCGCAGCGAACACGGCGGGTGTCGTCGTCCACGAGACGTTCTTCGACGCGGCTGGGATCGACCGGGGGACCGGCGTCCGATTCGACACTCTGCTGGAGCAGGTCTTCGTCCTCGACCAGGTGCCCGCCTACTCCACCAACCGGCTGAACCGTTGATGCGACTGCCGAAGCGGTACCTGATCGACCCGGTGTTCATGGGTCCGCTGCTCGGCATCGACGAGCGTGCCGTGTTGCGTGATGGAGACCTACTGTGCCGGGTGATCGACACCTTCGTGGTGTCCCAGCTGCGGGCCGAATGTGCTGTGAGCGATCTCGACCCCCGCCTGCACCACATGCGAGATGCCAACGGTCGTCGCGAGGTGGATCTCATCGTCGAGTTGGCCGGCGGCCGGGTCATCGGTATCGAGATCAAGGCCGACTCGGGCGCCCAGCCGTCATGCGGCGCGACATCTGGTGTGGCTGCACGAAGCCCTCGGCGACCGGTCGCTGCCGGCGTCGTGTTCCACACCGGTCCCCGCCCGATTCGCTACAGCCCAGCATCGTCGGGCTGCCGATCTCGGCGTTGTGGTCTGGACGCACCTCGACCCGCCGCTCGGCGAACATCGACCTACCCTGATCACATGCCGGTGCTGGGCACCAAGTTGCGCCTGCCCTCGGCTCGTCGACGACTGGTGCAGCGTGACCGCCTCATCGACCGTTTGCGCACCGAGGCGGGTGCGGCGACGCGGCTCATCCTGGTCGCGGCACCAGCCGGGTTCGGCAAGACCACCCTGCTCACGCAGTGGCTCGCCTCGGCCGAACTCTCGGCGTGCCGGGTCGCGTGGCTGGCCCTGGACCCGGACGACGCCGACCTGCGCCGATTCCTGGCCCACCTCGTGGCCGCCATCCAGACCACCCAGCCCGAGGTTGGCCGCGACGCCCTCGCCGTGCTGCAAGCCGGTGCGCCCACGCCGACGGACGCCGTCCTGGTCAGCCTGATCAACGATCTCGACCTGCTCGCCGGGCCGACGGTGGTGGCGCTCGACGACTATCACGTCATCGATCGGGCCGCCGTCCACGACGCCGTGACCTTCCTGCTCGACAACCTGCCGCCCCAGGTCACGCTGGCGATGACCACGCGGGCCGACCCGCCACTGCCGCTGCCGCGGCTTCGGGCGCGGGGTGAGCTGGTGGAGCTGCGGGCCGCGGACCTGCGGTTCACCGCGGGCGAGGCGGAGGTGTTCTTCGACGAGGTGATGGGGCTCGTGTTGGAGTCTGCGCTCGTGGCCGCCCTCGAGGCGCGCACCGAGGGCTGGGCGGCGGGGTTGCAGCTGGCCGCGCTGTCGGCCCGGACCCACGTCGGCGATGGCGCGGGCGCGGGCGACATCGCCGCCTTCGTCGAGGATTTCTCGGGCAGTCATCGCTTCGTGCTCGACTACCTGATCGAGGAGGTGGTGGACCGGCAGCCGGACGACGTCAGCGCGTTCCTGCTCGACACCTGCGTGCTCGATCGGCTGACCGGTGGCCTGTGCGACGCCCTGACCGGTCGCTCCGACGGGCAACGGATGCTCGAGCGGCTCGAGCGCGAGAACCTGTTCGTCGTCCCGCTGGACGACGCCCGGCGCTGGTACCGCTACCACCACCTGTTCGCCGATGCCCTGCGCGCCTGCCTGCGCGCCGATCACCCCGACCGCATCGGCGACCTGCACGCCGCGGCGAGCAGGTGGTTCGCCGCGAACGGCCTGCTCGCCGAGGCGGTCCGGCAATCGGCCGCCAGCGGCGACCCCGAGCACACCGCCGATCTGATCGAGCTCACCCTGGCCGACCTGCGACGGCGCCGCCAGGACCAGACGCTGCGCGAATGGCTGGCCGCGTTGCCGGCCGCCGTCGTCCGCGGCCGCCCGTTGCTGGCCACCCTGGCGGGGTGGGGCCGGCTCTCGGCCGGCGACGTCGAGGGGGTGGAGGCCTGGCTCGTCGCCGCCGAGGCCGCGCTCGACATCCCGCGGCTGCCCTCGACCATCCCCACCGCGGGGTGCCTGGCCGAGGCCGCCCGAGATCGGGACGACGAGACCCGTTGCCTGCCAGCCATGATCGCGGTCTACCGGGCCTCGGTCGCCCAGGCGCGCGGCGACGTCCCGGGCACCGTCACGCACGCCCGCCGGGCGCTGGAGCTGGCGGGTCCTCACGACCACTTCCCGCGGGGGGCCGCGGCCGGCTTCCTCGGCCTAGCGGCGTGGGCCGACGGCGACCTCGGCACCGCGGTGGACACCTTCACCGAGGCGGTCGCCAGTCTGCGCGGGGCCGGCATGGTCGCGGACGAGTTGGGCGCCACCGTCGTGCTGGCCAACATGTGGGTGGCACGCGGCCGCCCGATCGAGGCGCGTCGATTGCTCGAACGGGCGCTCGCCGTGGCCGAGAACCGGCCCGGCCCGGGGCTGGCCACGACGGGTGACCTGCACGTCGGCCTCGCCGATGTGCTGCGCGAGCAGGGCGAGCTCGACGCGGCGGCGGAGCACTTGGACGCCGCCCGCGCGCTCGGTGACCTGGCCTCGCTGATGGAGAACCGGCACCGCTGGTACACCGCGATGGCCGGGTTGCTGCAGGCCCGGGGCGACCTCGACGGGGCGATCGCCATGCTCGACCAGGCCGAGCCGCTGTTCCGGCCCGGGTACTTTCCCGAGGTGTGCCCCATCGCCGCGATCCGGGCTCGGGTGTGGATCCGGCAGGGCCGGCTCACCGAGGCGCGACAGTGGGCGCGCGAACGCCGCGTGACGCCGACGGATCCACCGACCTACCTGGCCGAGTACGACCAGCTCACCCTGGCTCGGCTGCTCGTCGCCGAGGGCGATGCCGGCGGGGCGCTGGACCTGCTCGACCGCGTGCGGGACGCCGCGCAGGCGGCGGGGCGCGGCGGTGGCCTGATCGAGGTGGGGCTGGTGCGGGCGCTCGCCCTGCGGGGCAGGGGCGAGGTGGCTGCGGCCACGACGGAACTCGCGGCCGCGCTCGGGGTCGGGGTGCCGGTCGGCTACTGCCGCCTCGTCCTCGACGAGGGACCACCGGTGGTGGAGCTGCTCGGGCGGGTCGCGCGGACGGCGGCGCCCGACGTCCGGAGATCGGCCGAACGCCTGCTGGCCGTGGCGCAACGGCCACCGGAGCCCTGCCCCACCGCACCGGTGGGCGATCGAGGACTCAGCGAGCGGGAACTCGACGTGCTGCGCCTGCTGGCCAGCGACCTCAGCGGGCCGCAGATCGCGCGGCAGCTCTTCGTCTCGGTGAACACCTTGCGCACCCACACCAAGCACATCTTCGACAAGCTCGAGGTGAACACCCGGCGGGCCGCCGTGCGCCGAGCCGGGGAGCTGCGCCTGCTCTGAGCGCGGCCGTGGTGAATCACCCGGCCGATCACATCACGTGGTGATGTGGCCTCACCAGGGCGATTCCTACCGTCAGGGCATCGCCGGGCACCCCGCCCGGCACCGTCCCCGGGAGTCTCGCCATGACTGTCACCCCCACCCTCGTCACCCGCGCCGCCGCCGCTGCCTCGGTCGCCGCCGGCGCGATCTTCATCGGCGTCCAGATCAAGCACCCTCACCTGGACATCACCTCGATCACCACCACCGAGATGCTGATTCGCGGCTCGTTGAAGGTGGTGATGGCGGCGTTGGCCGTGGCCGGGATCACCGGCATGTACCTGAGCCGGATTCGCCGCAACGGCCTGCTCGGCCTGATCGGCTACGTGGCGCTGGCCGCCGGCTACCTGCTCATCATGAGCACCGCTTTTGCGGCCGCCTACGTCGTGCCCCACGTCGCCGGCAGCGATCCGTCCTTCACCCGAGACGTCATCGCCGTGGCCACCAGCAAGCCCGTCACCGGTGACCTCGGGGCGTTGGGGGTGTTGTGGCAGGCGCAGGGCTACCTGTACCTGGTCGGCGGCACGGTGTTCGGCATCGCCCTGTTCCGGGCGCGGGTGCTGGCCCGCTGGGCCACCGTGCTGCTCGCCATCGGTGGTCTGGTGAGCGCAGCGCTGTCGATGATGCCCGACGCGTTCTACCGGTTGCTCGCCTTCCCGAACGGCGTTGCCATGATCGGCCTGGGCTACTCATTGTGGCGGGTTGCGGGCCAGGACGGCGAGCGGACCGGTCGGGTCGCCGAGGCTCGTCGCGAGCAGGCGGCCGTCTGATGTCGACCCGAGTCTCGTCGTGGCGGGTGCCGATCGCCCTGGTGGCGCTCGGCACCGTCCCGGTCGTCGCCGGCTCGCTGCGGCTGGTGGAGCTGTCCGGTGGGCCGGCCACCATGCCCGCCGATGCCCGGTACACCGCATCGCCCCTGCCGGTGGTGCTGCACATCTGCTGCGCAGCGGTGTTCGCGATGCTGGGCGCGCTGCAGTTCTCGCCCGCCCTGCGCCGCCGGCGCTCCGGCTGGCACCGCCGCGCCGGGCGCCTCGTGGTGGTCGCCGGGGTCGGGGTGGCGCTGTCGGCGTTGTGGCTGAACCAGTTCTACCCCCGGGTCGGTGCCGCCCGGGAGGTGCTGTACCCGCTGCGGGTGGTCTTCGGGCTGGCGCTGCTGGCCACCCTCGGCCTCGGGTTCGACGCGGCGCGGCGGCGGCAGTTCAGGCGTCATCGGGCCTGGATGATCCGGTCCTATGCCATCGGGCTGGTGGCCGGCACCCAGGTGTTCACCCTGGGCTTCGGCGGCAGTCTGTTCGGCCATGGTGAGCTGGCGACGGCACTGCTGATGGGTGCCGCCTGGGGGATCAACCTCGCGGTCGGGGAGTGGGTGATTCGTCGGGGTGTGGGCCAGGTCGCCCGGCCGATGAGTGCTGCTCCGACGTCCGGTCCGCAGCGCGCGGCATTCTGAAGGCGATCGGCAGCGGCATCGGGAGTTCGTGTGTGGATTCACGAGTCGTCACATCCATCGATCGCCGCTGCCCGCAATTCCTCGTCGAGGATCGAATCCGGACGGCGCGCGTCACCACCGGCCAAGTGTTGCCGAGTCGGTCGGAGTTTTCTCTGCAGGTGTTGCTCAACCCGACACGGTTCGCCGCTAGGCTCTCGATCGTGGATTCACGGACGTGATCCACCGAGTGTCGGCGGGGAGATTCGAGCCGAGGGCCAATCTCATTGTCGGCAGGTATTGCTGATTTCTGGTGATCAGCCAGGAGGAACGATGACCACGAGGCTGGACAGCGAGATTTCTGTCGGTCTGGACGAGTCCACTCGATTGTTGTGCGTTGCTGCTCAACTGGACCGCGAGTTTGCCCGATCTGCCATCCGCGAATTCCTGGCCCATCCGGCTCGCGCTCTGCCGCCTGCCACAGGTGTGGATGCTCGAGTGGTCCTGCGCGAGTGTCTCGCCGCACATCAACGTCGGCGCGTGCGCGACGGCATCCTGGGCGTTCTCATGGTCATCTTCGCCATCGTGTCCTTGCCGTGGCTGATCGTCTGGGTGGGTGTGGCCATGGGCTGGCGGATGATCGGCCCGGGTCATCGGCGCCTGGACGGCGATGATCGACGCCATGGGGGTCTGGTTTCGAAGCTGGTGTTCGCAGCGGTCCTCGCCGGGCTCGCCCTCTTCGTCGTGCAGCAGATGCTCCCGTATCTGGGCGCCATCATGTTCGGGCTGTCCTACGATCGCGGCGGCCTGTCCGGCCTGATCTTCACGGCCCGAAACGTCCTGGCAGCCTTCGTGTCACTGGCGATGCTCGCCGTCATCTGGTTCGACCGGTACACCGTGTGGACATCACTGACCCAGCGGCTGCGCCGCGGGCGGTTGACGGCGACCAGCTCGCCGTTGCGCGACGCCGGCCCGTTCGAGCAGAACTTGCGGTCGATGACTGCCGAGCACGTCGACTGCGTCGTCTACCGAGGGCCGCGGCCGTTCGTGGGTAGCGGCCAGCCCCATCGCCCCTGGTCCGTGGCTGTCGCACTGGAGGCGGACTCTCATCAGGGCCGTCGCCGCCCAGGCGCTGAGCTGTCGATCACCGCGCTGCACGAGGCCGTGACGCGTGAGGTCAGATCGTTGGCTGTCCCGAGCGCCTTGTCACCCAGCCAACGCTTGCGCGGCGTTCGCGCCGAGGGCCGGGTGCTGGTGCCGGCCAGGGCGTTGTCGATGGCGAACGAGCAGCCGCTGCTGCGTGAACTGTGGCCCGACGAGCGGCAACGACCGCGACCGAATCTGTCGGCTGCTGCGATGCAGTACGTCGTGCAGGACCCTCAGGAATGGATGAGGTTCTACGCCACCTACGTCGTGGAGTCCTGGGACCGCGAGGTGACCGTCTCGATCTTCATGCACTACGGCCTCGACCAGGGAAACCTCTACGTCGAGTGCATTCCGTGTGTGCTGCGCCCGGTCAACTCCCGCTACCGCGCCGCGGACTCGGTGTCACAGACATCGCCGTGGCCGGCGGGGGCGGATGCTCTCGGGAGTTGGACGGTGCTTCCCTTGACGATCCTGCCGCGACTCGCCGGCGCGGTGCGACGACTGCGGGACGACTATTCGGACAGCGTGGACGTCGAGCAGTACGGCACCCGTGGATCATTGCGCGAGATGGCTGCCGCACCGGATTTCGAGGACTACTCCCAGGTGTCGGACGTCAATCGCTACCTGCAGATTCTGCAGACGCGCATCATTCGAGCCATCGGCGCCTACCTCGAATCGTGCGAGGTCTCGGTGGTCGACTTCATGCGTCAGGCGGGCCAATCGTCGGTGACGAACTATTGGTCCGACGTGTACAACGTGAGAGGCGGCGTCTCGGGCTCGAGCATCGGCGGACAGGGGAACGTGACAGTCAACGGAAACGTCAGTGCGTCGGGCCTTCGACTCGATGTCACCGATGGAGTGAAGGGGAGTGAACGGTCGTGAGCGGTGACACCTTCAACATCACCGGCCCGGTACAGGGCAGCGCCATCGGGGGACGTGGCAACACGGTCGTCAACCACGAGATCGGTCTCGCGACGGATCAACGCGTGAGCCAGTTGATCGGCACGGTGCGGGCGCAGGCACAAACGCACCCCGAGACCAGCCAGGTGAGGGCCGAGCTACTTCAGGAGCTGGAGCTGCTGGAGGCCGAGATTCAGCCGGGAAAGGCCGAACAGGCAGCCATCGAGTCGCGCTTGAAGCGGCTCGAGGTGATGGGTAAGTCGCTGGGAATCGTGAGCACGGTGGTAGCCCTGGGTGAGGCCGTGCGCGCCTGGTTCAGCTGACGGCCTTCGGGGGGATTGACGTGGCATGAACGAACCCGGCGACCTCGGTGGACTGTGGGGCTATCACGAGGACGACGTCGCGCCCCCCGCCCCTGCCCAGGAGGAAGCTGAGCCGCAGCCATCCCCACCACGTCCTGCTCCACCGCAGCCCGCTCCACCGCCGACTCCACGGGCGAATCCTGTGCTGCCATCGACGGATTACGGGTCACCACCTCCGACGCCCTGGCCCCACGCCGAGGTCTCCTCCCGCCCGGCTCGGGCCAACTGGCCGATCGTCGCGGGAGTTCTCGTCGCATTGATCCTGCTCGGTGCACTGGGGGTGATCGTGGCGCGTCGTGGTGCCGACGGCACGGTCGAAGCCGGAGTGTCCCAGGCCACCGGAAGCTTGACCTACCCATCCGCGTCACCGCCGTCCGAGCCGTCTGCGATGGAATCGAGCCTGGAGTCCGCGACGTCCGAGCCCAGCTCAGACCCCGAGGAAACCGCTGTGCGGCGTCTCACCGAACTGCGGGAAGAGGATCTTCGACAGCTGTCGATCGACGGTCGTTGGGCTGCGATGCTGGCGTCGAAATACGTCGGGGTGGTCGATCCCTACCAGGTGACCGCGACCGGGTCGCACACCTTCTTCGCCGCTGACATCCTCGCCGAACACGAAGCCCTCCGTGGGTCCATCGGTGTCGGGACCCGAGTCGTGCTGCTGCTGAGTACCGACTACGGGAAGCAATCCACGGTGGCTGGGCAACCCCTGTGGGTCACCTTCGCCGTGGGTGACTTCGCCTCGGCCGAGGAGGTGCAGGCTTGGTGCGGTCGGCAATTCCCGGGGCTCACCGAGGACGCCTTGGCCAATCGCTGTACGCCGCGCACGATCAAGCCCATCGGCGGGTGACGCCGGCACGTCGTCCGAGATCAGTTGCGGTGGCGTCCGTTGCCGTTGACCTCGCCGTTCACCCGCGGACTGTTGATCAGAGCGGGTAGATCGCCCCATTCGCTCGGCCAATTCATCGGGTTCACGCCCACCGGGCTGATGGTGACGTTGTCGGCGTCGATGACCATGTCGGGCAACGGCGACTCCGCGGCCCGCGCCGCCCGGCGGGCCGATCCGCGTGGGCGGTGCATCGTGGGCGAAGCAGTCGCGCCCGGCGCGATGATCTCGCGGACCGCGGGCGGCAAGGGATCGCCCGTCGCCGGGACGGGGGTGCCGTGCACCTGGCTGTGCGTGGTCACCGTCTCGGGGGCTGGAGTCGCGAACTGGATGACACTGGGCGTCGGAGGGTGAACCGACGTCGGCTCCGTGGCCGGCACGGGTTGCTCGACCGGGAGGGCGCCGCCGGCGGTCTCCACAGGCCACGGCAGGGTCGAGGGCGGGGACGGCGCGGCTGCCGCGCGGTCGGCCTTCTTGTTCGGATCGCTGTGGTAGCCCTCGTAACTGCCGTAGTAACCCGAGCTGGACTTCTTGCGCGAGACCCGGTTGAGCACCACGCCGAGCACGATGGCCCCGGTGATGCGCAGCGCCTCGCAAGCGGCGGCGAGTTGCTCGGTGTGGGTCCTGCCGGCGCGGGTGACGACCAGGGCGCCGTCCGTGGCGCGGGCCAACAGCGCGGCGTCCGTGACGGGCAGCAGCGGGGGAGAGTCCAGCACCACGGTGACCCCGCGTTCGACCAGGTCGGCGATGAGGGCGGCCATGCGCGCCGAGCCGATCAGCTCACTCGGGTTCGGCGGCAACGGACCTGCGGTGAGGATGCGCAGCGGCAGATCCTCGCGCCAGACCTGCACCGCATCGTCGATGTCGAGATCGCCCAGTAGCACCGAGGTCAGGCCCACCCCGCCGGACAGGGCGAAGACGTCGGCCACGGTCGGACGCCGCAGGTCGGCATCGATCAGGATAACCTGCTCGCCGGCCTGGGCCAGCGCGATGGCGAGGTTCGCCGAGGTGGTGCTCTTGCCCTCGTGGGGCACCGCGCTGGTGACCACCATGCTGCTCACCCGGTGATCGACCGACAGGAACCGGATGTTGGTGCGCAACTGCCGAAACGCCTCGGCCCGTGGGGAGAACGCGTCGTGGGTGATGAGCTGGTGCTTGGCTGCCTCGGCATCGTCGGCCACCGCGGTGAGGGTGGGTGCCTTGGCCGTGGCCTGGGCCTGCTCCTTGGTGTTGACCGAGCGATCGAGGGCGTCGCGGATCAGGGTGAGGGTCAGGGCGCCCGAAAGGCCGACCAGCATCGCGATAGGGAGGTTGAAGGCCCATCTGGGTGAGACCGGTGATCGGGGGAGGGTCGCGCTTCGCACCGCCTTGATCTTGACCGGCGACGAGGCCTCACCGTGGGGCGTCTCCAGTTCACCGATCACGGTTGGAAGCAGCGAGATGATCGTGTTGGCGATGTCCCGGGAGCGAGCCGCGTCGGCGTCGTCCACCAGGACTTCGAGCATGACGGTGTCGAGATGGCTCGAGGCATGCACCCGATCGGCGAGCTCATCAGCGGTGTAGGGCAAGTGAAGAGTGTCGATCACTGGCTGCATTACGTACGGGGTGGAGACCAGGTCTGCATACGACTTGACGCGCTGCTGAGTGAAGAGTCCGCCTTGGGTCAGGTCACTGACCCCGGCGCTCCGACTGATGGAGACGAACAGTTGTGCGCGTGCCTGATAGGTAGGTGTGCGTGTTGCGGTGTAGGCGCCGCCGACCAAGCCGGCAAAAGCCGTGCACGACAAGAGGATCAGCCAATTCTGTCGAATGTGGCGAAGCTGCTCGGTGATCGTCAAGCCTGGTCCCCCCTTGGCGCCGGTCGCACGCATGCTAGCAGCGCGGAGTAGTCGGCCGAGTGCTCTAGGTAATTTTAATCACTGGACTCCGAGATGGGCCCATGTCTGGCATGCCGCCATCCGGTTACGGTGTGTTGTGGTTAGATGTACCCACAGTAGTGATCTAGTGAGGCTGACACCAAGGACGGAGCGTGGCCTGCACGACGAGTCGGGGGCAGTGGGGGAGGGGCCAGACATGCCTGCAACGGTTCGCGAAGATCAGGTGTCGTTCACGGCAAGTCGAGTGCTGGACATCGGCAAGGGGGCCTCGTGAAGGTCCTCATGCTCACGTCCGGCTATCTCGACATCAACATCGGCGGTGTCGAGACCTACGTCTATGAGGTATCTCGCGCGCTGCGCGCGAGAGGGCACGAGGTTGTCGTCGTGCGCATCAGCGGCGGGCTCTCGTTGCGATGTCCGCCTGACGATGTTCCTCTCGAAGTTGTGACTTCGGGCGGGCGCTGGACGCCCTCGTCCGAGACCTTGCGGCGACTGATCAACGGGGTACGAGCCGCGAGGCACTTCTCGACGATTGAACGGCTCGCTCCGGACATCTGGCACTTCCATGATCTTTCTGAGGCGTTCCCCCTAGCTGCCACCGCTCGACTGCGGTCAAATGCGAAGCTGGTCTGGACGAATCACTTGGGCGAGTTTCTGGTGTTGGCTGGGTCGCGTCCGGGGCGCCTCGTGTCACGGGTGCTGACTCGGCCCTACGCTGCAGCGCTCGCTCCTTCCAAGGAGCTTGCGTTGCAGAGCGGCATCGCGCCGCCGGTACGGTTCAAGCCGAACGGATACGACCCCCGCCGTTTCACTGCGCCTGATCCGTCCATGCGTGCCTTCCTGCGGCGCAAGCTCGAATTGCCGGACGACACCACGCCCGTTGTGCTGGTGCCTCGGCGCTGGGCACCAAACAAGGGCATTCGCTATCTCGCCGAGGCGCTGGCCCAGTGGCCCGAGGACGCGGGGCCAGATCCACTCGTGGTCTTTGCCGGCGGCGGATCATCGCGCTACCGCACCTATCAAGAAGATGTGGCCACTTTACTGAAAGAATCTCGAGTACCTGTGCGCGTTCTGGGCGAGATCACTGGTGACCGCATGCCTGAGTTGGTGAAGGCGGCTGACCTAACCGTGATTCCTTCGTTGCGTGAAGCCACCAGCTTGAGTGCGATCGAATCCATGGGGTGCGGGGTACCTGTGGTGGCTACGAGTGTCGGCGGACTCGTCGACTTGGCGGAGTTGATGCCTGCTGAGGCCATGACGCTCGTACCTCCGGCTAACAGCGCAGCGCTGATGAGTGCCCTGGTGGATCGGCTCGCGATCAGGCAGTGGGACGGCGAGTCCGCCGCCCTGCTGGCAAAGGAGACTGCCGAGAATTTCTCGTGGCGAACCATCGCCGACGACATCGAACAGACTTACCTGAAGGTGCTGTCGTGAAGTTGCTTTACGTTCAACATGTTGACTGGAAATGGATTCCGCAGAGGCCGCACTTCCTGGCAAGGCAGATGATCGATCTAGGGCATCAGCTTGATGTCGCTTACATCGCCGGGTGGCGCTCGTCTGGCAACGTGGTGGTCGATCCAGCGCTTGCGCTGCCGGCCTCCCCCAAGAAGCTCTACGGATTGCCCCGATGGGCCACGCCCGTGGTCAGGGCGATCGACGCTCGCTTGCTCGAGTGGCAACTACGGCCAATGATCACCAAGGACCATGACGCCATCTGGGTCACTCATCCACGAGTCTTCGCTGGGCTGAGGCAGATTGCGGGACTACCGCCGATCATCTACGACTGCATGGACGACGCGGAAGCGTTGGAGCCACGTGGCAAGAACTATGTAAGTGTCGTCGACCAGCAGTTGTTCAAGTCGTCTCGAGTCGTGATCTCTTCATCACCGAAGCTCGATGCCAAAGCTGGAAGCCGAGCCAGGCAAGGAACTTGTCGGTTGGTCGTGGGGAATGGCTGTCGCGGGGACTACCCCTGGCCAGTCATGCGCAATGATGGCACCGGTGTTCGCTCCCACGATGGTGCCGACCGTCCGGCGGATCAACGTCCTACGCAGGCGCTTTTCTACGGGACGATCGGTGGCTGGCTGGATATCGAGGTCCTCCTCGCACTGGCCGAGGCACCTGGTGTTGAACTTCGGCTGGTCGGTCCTGTGCGCACCTCGCTGCCCGAGTCTCTCGCGGCGTGCTGCCATGAGCCGATGGGTCACACCCAACTGCTCCAATTCGCCGAGCGATGGGCAGATTGGCTGGTTTTGCCGTTCAGGAAGGATGAGTTCTCCGAGACGGTAGACCCAGTGAAGTTGCACGAATACGTCGGCCTGGGGCATCCCATTCTTGCCCCTGAACTCGAGGTACTCCGACCAGCAGATCGCTTTCTGGCGATGTATCGCTCGCCCGCTCACGCAGTGGAGATCACGACCAGTCCGGCGTTGGTCCGCGCCTCGCATCAAGAGCGGCAGGAGTACATCCTTTCGCGCACCTGGGCCGCGAGAGCACTCGAAATCGATCTTGCACTGGCGGAAGTGTTTTCGTCGTGACCAAATATGATGTGGGCATAGTCTCCTTCGGTTCTTGCGATATTGCTATTCTCGCCTTGAGGTCAGTATGGGAACAATCTTTTCCGCCCACAACCGTTGTTGTCGTCGAGAACTCACAAAATCCCGCCGCGTGGTCCGCCTGGAAGAACGCCCTGGAGCAGATCTCGGGCGACGCGCTGCAGGAAGTCGAAGCGTCCCCCGGCGCTCGCGAGACCTTCGAGACTACGGGGGCGTGTCGCGTTCGCACCGTGCTTGTGTGGAGCAGCCGAAATGGAGGGTTCTGTGACGGGAACAACCTTGCGCTGAGGTGGTGCCACTCTGAGCGCTACCTCAGTCTGAACCCCGATTGTGTGCTCGATCGCCACGCAGCCGTCTCGTTGTACTCGCAACTGGTGCCGCCGATCGCCGTGGTATCGGGCGCCCTGAGACGAAGCACTTTGAACCCGAACGAACTGGTGACCCTTGATGTGGCCGATCCACGTGTCTCGCTTCTGACTGGTCGGACCGTGCTCGACATGAGCCGGACACGCGGAAGGCTGTGGCACCCTCGTGTGTCCGTCGGACGCCGCATTTACGCGGGCGCCTGCGCGTTGTTCGACCGAAATGCCCTCGATGCCATAGGCGGCTTCCCCGCATCGCAGTTCCTGTTCTACGACGAGTTCGTCGTCGTCACGAGGTTGCGCCGATTCGGCTACGCAATGTCGACGATCCCTGACGTGGTCGGGAGCCACGACAGGCACAGCACAACCCGTGCCTCGGGTCAGCGAAGCAGCCTCGAGGTCTACCACGCCGCTCGCTCTTCGGTCCTAGCTGGTTTCGAAGCAGGCTGGGCGATTGGACTTTCGTGGCTGCTTGCGCGATGCGTACGAACCTTGGCTCAAGGATGGCGATCGCCACGGCTTGTCTGGGCTGGAACTCGTGGTCTCGGCGCCGGGCTGAGCACGGGGTGGAGACACCGATGATTGCCGCTGTGGGCCTCAGCGTGGTCTCGCTGCTCGGAACCCTTCTCGTCCGACGCAAGGTAACGCCAGCCACTCTGTTGATCTTGTCATGGGCGCCCATTCTCGTGGGATTTGCGATTCTGTGCGGCGAGAGAGGGGCGCCCCCTCACGCCTGGATGGTGTACGCCGCGATGCCCGTCTTCGTACTGGGAGTCGCTTGGGGCACTCGAGCATGGGGGGTGAGGGCCGGAGCTGATCAAGAGTCGGGTGACCATCAAGCGAACCAACCCGCAGCCCTCCCTTCTGCCGCGGTCCACGGCTGTGTCGTGGCGTTGGCCACCGTAGGCCTGCTCACGATCGTCCACTTCGTGCGGGGTGGTGTTCCTGCCCTGAGCGGTACAGCCGAGGTCTCTCGCTTCGACCTTGGTTCGTCAGGGCTCTTGGGCATGCCTAGTCGGAGCGTGTTGTACGGCTTGCCGGTTCTCTGCCTCGCATTCTCGGCGCTGGGCAGCCGGTTGCCACCTCATCTCGGACAAATTGCATGGGGCCTTCTGGTGGCCAGCCGCCTTGCCATGGGTTTCAAGGGCGGCATGGTAGACGCTGGCGTGATCTACCTGACAGCTCTCTTGTTGCAGCCGACGATGTCGAAGGCTCGGTTGACCCGAGCTGGAGCCCTCGTCGCGGCAGGCTCGGTCGGCTACGGCGTTTGGATCGGCAGCCACTACTCCACCATCGTCAGAACTGGTGGCATGTCGCTGAGGTATATGGCTGATCGGATGTCGATCATGGCGGCGGAGCCTGGGTGGCTCGGACTGGAGCTGGGCCGCATGACGACAGCAGGTGAGTCGATTCTGACTTATGACTTGCGATATTTCGCCGACCGCTACTTCCATATTACGACTGGTCCAGATTTTGCGTGGGATCAGTTGGTGTCCTCCTTCATCACCGGGACACCTAGGGCTGGGGACTACTTCCTGGTTCCGGTAACCACCGGGGCTCCGGCCTATCTCGCCTTGTCGGTCCCCCCATCGCTTGTACTCGTTGTTGTGGGAATCATTGGTGTTCTCTGGGGGCGAAGTGAGAGGCAGCTCATCACCGCAGGCCATCCAGTTCGTTGTCTTGCTGCGGCCACCGGCATATTGGCCTTGCGCCTGTTCCTGCTGAACGGTGCAGGTGCCTACGTCGCCATCAACCTGTCCTTCACCTTCGGGTTCATTCTTACGCTCTACACACTCCCGCTCGTTCCGTGGCGGCGCTTGGTCACAGGAGTGGGCCGAAGTCGCGTTCGAGTTGCACCCGTCAGTCTGCCGGCGGCGGGGCCGTGAGGGGCAACGCCGACTCCACGCTCATGCGGTCTGATGCGCTGCGGGTGAGCGGGCGCAAGGCCTCATCGCTGGTCGCCGGGCTGCGGCGCGCAGCACCATACGGGGTAGGTGCTCTGAGTCTGCTGGCTAACGCGCTCTTCGTCTGGCCACTCATCGGCAGGCTCGCTTCTCCTGCCCTCACTGGAGAGATCTCGGCTGGTCTCGCCACGATCGGCATGGCTGCTCCGCTCACGACCGTCGGCATCCACATTTTGGTCATGCGGGATTCGGCAGAGCCCGATCTTCACCATCGCCGAGAGGCTCGCTCGGCAGTGGGCGCTGCGATGTGGGTGGGCGTGCCGCTCGCGCTAGCTCTATTCGCCTTGGGCCTGGCGCTGAGTCCAGATGCCGGCGTATTGGCGTTCTGCAGTGTGTCCGGTGGGCTCTCATTGATCGTGATTTCCATGGCCCGCGGACTGGCTAGGCCCGGTGTGTTCATGGTGCAGGCGATCGCGGCACAAACGCTGGCTCTCGTCATCGGCGCCGTGGCGGCCATCGCGACCCACCGAGCGTTTCCGGGATTCGCTGCCATCGGTGTATCGACGGCGTTGACGTCGATCCTCGGCGCACACCGCTTGGGCTGTCTCGGACTGGCGCCGGCCGGCTTGGTTGCTCTCCGCCGCGCAATCCGGTCGGCGATGCCGCTGGTTCCCCACCTGGTGCTGACTGTGGCGACAATCCAGGGCGTTCGCCTCGCCGTGGCGGTCACGCAGGGGTTCGAGGCAGCAGCGCATGCTCAATTCGCGTTGTTGCTGGGAGGACTTCCCATTACCGGAGTGATCACCCTCAATGGCTACTGGTCAGTGGAGGCGCTTCGACAGCCGATAGGGGAGAGTTTCGATCAAGTATGCCGCAGCTATGGGGCCAAACTGGTTGGCTCTGCCTTCGCTTTGGCTCTCTGCACGCTGGGTGTGATGCGCCTCGGTCTGGATTCGTGGCTGCCACCGGGGTATCCGATCGATGATGTCGCGACCGCAGTCGCTCTGATGCTCCCGGCGGCGGTATTTCAGGCTCTCGCTGACGCGCAGTCAACCAGGGCTATGAAAGCTGACCGGTTGGGAATTCTTTCGACCGCAACAGCTGCCGGAGCACTGGCTACATTCGTCGTGGTGGTCACCTTCGCTGATGCACTGGGGATTGCCGCGGCGGGGATAGGCGTGAGCGCTGGATTGATTCTCCGGTATGTGGTTGGTGCGGCGGCGTTGTCAGCCAGGTCGATCCCGCAGGGATTGCCATGGAGTGCCCTGGCTCTCGGCGGATTGAGCGCAGGCGGGTGGGCCGTGGGTGTCGTCATGCTGTGGGCGGGCGTCTCATGACAATCTTGAGCGAACGCCACGCTGAAGCCGCGACCGTCATGTTGATGTACGGGACACGCCCAGAGGCCATCAAGATGGCACCCCTCATCACGGCCATGAAGATCTCGGGCACTCTCACGCCCGTAGTCGTGCAGACGGGACAGCATCGGGAGCTCGTCAGCCAGTGTTCGCCGTCGTTCAGCGTGCCGATGTCGGCGTCGTTCAGGGTGCCGATGGTTTGGGTGTGAGAAAGCCCCGCCGTGTTGCGCGGCGGGGCTTTCGGTCGGCTGCGTGGCGGCTGGGTCGGCTTGGTGATGGTGCCGATCTGGAGGGCGGTCAGTCGGTGGTGATCTCGGTGATGGCGGCCCGGGTGGCGTTCTCGTCGACGATGGCCTTGCCGGTGGCGTAGGTCGCGGTCAGGGCGTGGACGGCGAGGTTGTTGACGGCGCGGGGGTAGCCGCGGCTGGTCTGGTGGATCAGGGCTGCGGCGTCGTCGGAGAACAGGGTGTCGTTGCGGCCGGCCAGGGCGAGGTGGTGGGCGAGGTAGGCGCTGGTCTCGGACGCGCTCATCGGGGGCATGGAGTAGCGCAGCGAGATGCGCTGGTCGAGGGCGGCCAGGACCCCGAGTTTCATCCGCCGCCGCAGCGTTGGTTGCCCGACGAGCAGGGCGGCGAACGGGCTTGTGGAGTCCATGTCGTGGTTGGTGAGCATCCGGATCGATTCCAGCTGGTTGTGTTCCAGGAGGTGGGCTTCGTCGATGATCAGGACCGGGGTCCGGCCGCGTTCGGCGGCCTCGGCGGCCAGGGCGTTGCCGGCTTGCGGTATGAGCGCGGCGGCGTGGAAGCGGGGTTCGCCGCCGAGGGTGGTGACGATGTGGGTGTGGATGCCGCGGACCCCGACGGTGGGGTTGCCGAGGTAGATGATCGTGTGACGGGCCGGGTCCAACGACGCGAGGGCGGAGCGGACGGCGACGGTCTTTCCGGCGCCGACCTCGCCGGTGATCACCCCGAGGGCTCGTTGGGTGATGCACCAGCTGATCCGGGCCACGGCCTCACCGTAGGAGGAGTGCCGGTGCAGCATGCCGGGGGCGAGGTCCCGGCCGAACGGCATGCGGGTGAAACCGTAGTGGGCTTGCAGTCTCTCGATGCTCATGCTTGCTCCTGGCGATCTGCGGGGCCGGTCGGCTGGCTGTCGGTCTGGGCGGTGGTGAGGAGGTCGGTCAGGTCGAGCTGGCCGGGGATCTGTTCCGGTGCCTGTGTCGGGCCTGGTCCGCTCGGGTCGGCCGCGGTGGGCTGGCTCAGGGCGGCGTAGTTGACGCTGGTCGCCAGGTGCTCCTCGTGGGCTGTGACGATCAGGTCGAGGTAGTTGATGCCCGTCGCGACCGGCGCGGCGGGCTCGCTGCCGGCCAGATCGCTCTCGGGCCGGGCTCGGGGATGAGCG
This sequence comes from Kineosporiaceae bacterium, assembly GCA_046330955.1. GTDB lineage: Bacteria > Actinomycetota > Actinomycetes > Actinomycetales > Kineosporiaceae > JADJPO01. The sequence continues at coordinate 142,678 of JAXLRT010000005.1, forward strand.
TGGCGGGCGATCCGATACGGGACGGCGACGCCCATCGCCCGGCCTTGGTGGCGGACCTGGATGCGGGTCAGGTCGAAGGGGTCGAACACGAGCTCGACCCGGCGTCCGACCAGGATGTCCTCGACCTGGTAGGTGTTGGAGTGCAACGACACGGTGGCGTTCTTGCGGACCGTGCGGGTGGTCTCCCAGAGGAACGCCTCGCTCAGGTCCGCCGGAGTCGGCAAGGCTGGGAGCTGGTCGCCCCAGCCAGCGGCCCAGCGGCCCAGCGGGGGCTGGCCAGTCTCGGAGTGCCGGGCCCGGTGATAGACCTGCTCGAGCCAGGCGCCGAACAACCGGTTCAGCTCCAGTAGCCCTTTCACCGGATCAACTGCTGGATCAGGGTTCTGGCCCTCGCAGGGGTCAGCTGGTGTCGCGATGGCGTCGGCTGACTGGCCGATCTCGACGAGGAACTGGTCGTTCACGGTCCGGAAGAATCGTTCGATCTTGCCTCTGCCCTGCGGCCGGCCGGGGGTGGAGTGGGTCAGCCGGATCCCGAGCTTGGCGCAGGCCCGCAGTAGCCAGGCATCGACGAACGCGCTGCCGTTGTCGACATACACGCTCGCCGGGACGCCGCGGGCGGCCAGAGCCGGGCGCAGCGCGGCCGCCAACCGGACGGTGTCCTCGGCGAACCCCCACCGGTGGCCGACCACGACCCGTGAATGGTCGTCGATGAACGCGAACAAGTAGGTTTTCCGGCCGCCGATCCTCGGCCCATGCAGGGCATCCCCGGTCCACAACTCGTTCGGCCGTTCCGCCTCGAACCGCCCGAACACCGTCGTGACGTCCGTGTCGTTCAGGGCGCCGGGGATCTGCAGGCCGGCGCGGTGGAAGTGGCGAAGCAGCGTGGTCTCCGACGGCGACCACCCGGACTGGGCCCGCAGGATCCGGGTGATCTGCGCGACCGTGCGGGCCGGACGTTCGCGCTTCAACGCGATCGCCAGTTCCAGCACGGCCGGGTCGGTCCGGGCATACGGCGCCCGCCCGGCCGGGACCAGCGCGTCGAAGCCGCCACGCCGCCACCGGCGGATCCACCGGTCCAGATGATCACGCGAATACCGCACTACCCGGCCGGAGGGATCGATGTGCTCCTTCTCGGCCAGCGCCCGCACCATCCGGCCCCGCTCCCGCGGCGACAGGGCAGGGTCGGCGGCATCCCGGATCAACCCGTAGCGGAACATCCCCACTGCCCGGGCCTGCTCCCGCCGGACGTTCTCCTCGTTCTCGGCGGCACTCACCCAACACGCTCCTGATCCAACACGGCTCGTAGCTCCTGACTGCTCGTGACCGAGCCCCCGCAACTGACGCGCAGGCTCGAAAGTCGCTGACATGCAACGACTGCAGAGCATCCACGCCACCACCGTCCTGGCGTCAGGGTCAGTTCGTGTTGATCACCAACCGGTGAGCGAGGCCGGCCACGACGGCGACAGCAACGCCCCCGAGGTCGCCGCGCAGACACCTCGCCACGCCGTCACGACGCCGACGCCCTCGACGTTCGGACCGGCACCCAGCCGCCAGGCCGTCGCCTTCCATGCGCCGGTGATCGCGGTCAACGCGTCCACCCACCCCGATTCGCCGACCGGCGGGACCACAGGGTCGACGTCCACACGGACCATGAGCGCGGTGAAGAACGAGCGGACCGTCTCCAACCGGCCAGCGAACCGGCGCAGCCAGCCGCGCACCGTCTCCCGCGCCCGCTCCAGCCGATCTGCGATCGAGCGATGACCCGCGCCTGCGGCGCGAGCGGCCAGCGCCGCCCCGATCACCTCGACAGCATCCGCCCGCCGCAGCAGGCACGACACCGGCAACAACACATGGGTGATGCCGCAGCCCGAGCACCGGGCCCGCCGCGGGCGGATCCGCAGCGCCGTCCCAAACCCGCGCACCGTCCGGGCCCGAGCATGACCCCAACGGCTCAGCCTCGCCCCGCACCCCGGGCACGCCAACCCACCCTCACCCAGGCGCCTCTCGACGTCCGCCGCGTCGACCTCTACCGTGACCAACGGTGCCTCCGTGCACCTCTGCACGGCCCTCCCGACACCGCCAAGTGTTCACACGGGAGGGCCGTCGCTCATCCCGGACCATCCCGGACGTCGTCACGGTGACGGCGCCGACGAAGAAGGTCAAACCAACCTCATGCCCCGACCCGCCGTCGGCACCCTCAACGACGGAACCACACCAGCTCGTCGGCATCCCCAGCGGCGCCTGACAAGCCAGGTGCATCAAATGTTTGGCATCACGGCCGACCACATAGTCGACTCCTTCGAGCCGGGTCTCGACCTGGCGACGATGTCCTCGAGGGTGATCCTTGGATCGAGCTCTGTCATCGAGCAGGTCAGGCCAGACGTCCTGGTCGTGCAGGGAGACACCACGAGTGCCTGCATGGCCGGTCTCGCTGCGTTCTACCAAGGCGTTCCAGTGGTGCACCTTGAGGCGGGTCTGCGGACAGGGGATCTGCGTAACCCGTTCCCGGAGGAGGCCAACCGCGCGATTCTCGGACGGCTTGCTGAACTTCACCTGGCGCCTACACGATCGGCGAAGGAGAACCTGCTGCGCGAGGGCGTGCCCGAGGAAGCCATCCGCGTCATAGGCAACACCGTGATCGACGCCCTGTATCAGGTCCTCGAGAACCAGCCACCAATCAGGGATGCGTCGCTGAGGGCGCTCCTTGCGTCGGTACCGTCCGGAAGCGGCCATCGCCTGATCACGGTGACCACCCACCGCCGCGAGTCCTGGGGTGAGCCGATGCAGCGAGTGTTCTCCGCCGTGAGCAGGTTGGCGATGCGCCACATGGACTGCGACTTCATCGTGCCGCTCCATCCGAACCCCACTGTGAGGGACGCGTCAGATCGCCCCGGCGTGTCCGGAGTCTCTGATCCTTGGGAAAGGGCCGGGATCGGGTCATGGCAGGGAACACGTCGAGGAGAACCCGCAGGAGATGCGGGAGGAGGCGGTGCGGATGGTCACCGAGATCCGCGGGATCATGAGTCGGAGTGGGCGGCGATGAACAAGGTCGCCGAGCTGCTCGGGATCGGGTCGGGCGAGACTGTCCGAGTTCGGCGTGCGCCAGAGCGAGATCGACGCCGGATCGCGGGCTGGTACCACGCAGTGAGGAGTCGGCTGTGGGTCGAGGCGGCTGCGGCGGGCGGAGAATGCCCAGCGGGCGAACGCGATCTTGAAGGCCGCGTCATTTGGTCGCGGCCGAGCTCGACCGGCCGTCCCAGCAGCTCGTGGAGTTCATCCCGACACTTGACCGCCGTCGCCCTGGCTGACGGCGACTGCGGCGCTGGGGTGTCGAGCCGATCTGCGCCGTGCTGACCGAGCACGGGCTGAAGATCGCCCCCGTCCACGTACTACGGCACCTGAACCGACCGTGACCGCTCGTGAGCAGCGCGACGAGCTACCGGGTCGAGATCGCCGGGCAGAGAACTTCGACGCCTACGGTGGCCACAAGGTCTGGTTGCAGCTCCGGCGAGCTGGTCGCTGGCCGGCCCTCGATGCAGCCCATCGGGTACGTGGCCCGCTGCACCGTCGAGCGGCTGATGCGTGACCTCGGCCTGGTCGGAGTCCGGCGAAGGTGAAGAGGACCACGATCGCCGACCCCGGCCACCAACGGGCCGCCGACCTGGTCTCGTTGATGGTTCGCGCCCACCGCCCTGACCGGCTGTGGGTCTGCGACATCACCTACGTCTCGACCTGGTCGGTGGGTGTACGTGGCGTTCGTGACCGACGCCACGCCCGGCGGATCCTGGGCTGGCGGTGTGGAACGACGATGACCACCCAGCTGGTCCTGGACGCCCTGGAGCAGGCGATCTGGACCCGGCAGAGGGCTGGCGCTGACGGTGACGGCTTGCTGGAATCCATCCGCGTCATAGGACGGGCTCCCAGTACACGGCGATCAAGTACGGGGAACGCTCGCCGTCGGCCGGGATCGCTCGCCTCAGTCGGACCGGGGATGATCGTTCGAGCCGCGCTCTCGCCGAGACGATCAACGGCCTGTACAAGACCGAACTGATCACGGGGCCGTGGAAGACCGCCGACGACGTCGAATACGGCACCGCCGAGTACGTCGACTGGTTAACCACCGCAGGCTCTACGAGGTGCGGCGACATGGCGCCGAACTGGAGGCCGCCTACTACGCTCTACACCAGCCTCAAGCCGCCGCTGAGATCCCACAACAGTGAGTCTCCGGACACGCCGGGGCGATTCACCGGCCGATCGAAGCCTGGCGAGGCTGCCCAATGTCCATCGCCTGGAACCCCTGAGCTACGCGGACTTCTGTCGACTGATCTCTGCGAGTGCACTGATACTGAGCGACTCGGGTGGAGTCCAGGAGGAGGCGCCGGCCGTAGGGGTTCCCGTCCTTGTGCTGCGCGAGACCACGGAGCGAGCTGAGGCGGTGGAGGCGGGGGTTGCCCGCTTGGTCGGTACTGACCCGGCCGTCATCGAACCTGCCGTTTCGGAGGAACTAGCGCGAACCTCATCGCCTGGGGCGCGCGAGCACATGGTGAGTCCGTTTGGGGACGGCCTCGCCGCGCAGCGAGCTGTGGTGGCGATCGAGGTGCTGCTTCGGGGCGGCCGATGGCCCGGCGACTTCGAGCCGGCCGCTCATTTGGTCGATGTGTCCGCCCTCTCGACCGAGCTAGCTCTCGGAAGCGATCGTTCATGACCCTCGCGAACGAGGTCGCGCACTGTGCCGTTACCGACCAGAGCAACTCGCCATGTTTGGGTCGCTCGCTCGTGTGACATTCACGGGGCTGCTTGGAATTGCTCCAGGAGGAAACACCGACGCGGCGAGTGTTCCGCGCGCGTTGCCGGCCTCGAAGTAGGTGCTCCAGGAGCTGGGTACCAGGACGGCGAAGAGCTGGGCAGAGAGACCCGCGCGCGGAGTGCCACCGATGCCCACTCCGTCGGCGCGCCATGAGGAGGGTCTTCCCTGGTTCGTCGCCTTCTCAGTCACCCAATACTGGGTCGTTTGGCGGCTCGGCAACGTCTTCTCCGAAGGCTTGTCAATTCCGGCGAAGATCCACAGGTCATACCCGTTCGGCACCAGGGCGCCGTCACAACGGACTCTTGGGGTGATTCGCGTTTGTCGTGCTTTGTGTCCGGGACTGGCCTGATCCGGGCGGGGTCCGCATGAGGGAGGGCACGGCCTTCGAAGATCGCGGTTGTCGAAGCCGTTGATCTGCCGAAGGGACCGTGCCCTGTGACTGCATCCTGCCCTACCCCGTCGCGTCCGGTGATGATCGACGCGGCCGAGGCCGCGGACCTGCTCGCGTTGCTGGCGCGCGTGCCCGACCCGCGTCGAACCCCGGGCCGGGTCCATCCGGTCGGGTACGTGCTGGCGGTGGTCCTGGTCGCGTTCACCTCGCCCGCGTTCGCGCACTTGGCCGGGGCGGCCGCCTGGGCCGCAGCCGCGCCACCGTGGGTGCTGCGGCTGCTCGGGGCACGACCTGATCCGTTCACCGGGCAGGTGGCCGCCCCCAGCGAGCCCACCATCCGCCGGATCGTGACCGGCATCGATCCGGTCACGTTGCAGGCCGCGTTCACGACCTGGCTCACCGACCGCCTCGCCACTCGCGCGCGAGAAGCCACCGGTGCTGAGATCGCCACTGAAAGGGTCTCGAGGGCGTTCGGTGTGGACGGCAAGACCCTGCGCGGCACCCGCGACGGCACCGGCCGCAGCGACCGGATGCGCCACCTGCTCGGCGCAGCCACCCACGACCAGCAGGTGATGCTCGCCCAGGTCGAGGTCCCGGGCAAGACCAGCGAGATCGACTACGTGACAACCGTTCTCGACCAGCTCCAGACCCACGGGCTCCTCGACTCCACCGTCGTCCTCACCCTCGATGCCCTGCACACGATCCGCGAGACCGCGACCGCCATCCGCGAGGCTGGCGCGCACTACGTGATGACCGTCAAAGGCAATACCCCGAACCTGGCCAACGCGATCATCGACCGGCTGCGTGGCACCGCGGCAGACGACCTGACCCGACACACCCACAGCGGAAAGGGCCACGGCCGCACCGAGGAACGCCTCCTGCTCGCCGCCGCCCTGGACGTCATCGGACAGGTCCACGACGACGTCACCTTCCCCGACGCCGCCCAAGTCGCCCGGATCGTGCGCCACCGCGGCGACGCCGAGGGACAACGCACCGCCAAGGAAACCGTGCACGTGATCACCAGCCTGCCCACCGATCTCGCCGGCCCCGCCACCCTCGCTGCCCTGGTCCGCGGCCACTGGTCCATCGAGGCACTGCATCATGTCCGCGACCAGACCTTCCGGGAAGACAGTTCCCGTGTCCGGACCGGTCACGCGCCCACCGTGCTGGCCGCCATCCGCAACACCATCACCGCCGCGATCCGCCTCGCCGGCCACACCAGCATCGCCGCCGCCCGACGCGAAGCCACCCTCGACATCCGCACCGCGATCGCCTGGTTCACCACCCGGACAGAACCGGACACAAGTCCGCTATGACGCCGCCCTGGTTCGGCACCAGCCCGGTGACCTTTACCGGAATGCAACCCTTGACGGCTGAGCCTTCACTGGGGAAGGTGATATGTAGATCGTTTGCAACGATGTTGGTTGGGGCTTGACGGGCCGCAAAGGCCGCTATTCCGGAGCCGGTCGCAATGGTGACCACAGTGACAATAGCTGCCAACGCCAGCCAGGAGAAGCTCTCTGAGAGTGCTCGACGGACTCGAGCCGCGCACCACACGACGAGCGCTATGGAGAACACGCAGACGACTCCGAAGGCTTTGCTTCGAAACGTCTTCAATGCTTCCCACTGCAAGACCGCAAGAATGCCTGGAACAAACGTAAGAACCGCCACCATGCTGTCCCAAATCCTGGGTGCTCGTGTCGGGTGGTCAGCAGGCACTTGTGCATCGGTGGGACGCAGGTCAACTGTCCCTGGGGTCATCAGTCCGCCGGACTGGCCACCTGGTGGGCTGGTCGGTCTTCCTGATGCCGGGGCGTGCGTAGGGGGTATGTCATTTCCGCCGGTGGTCGTCATGCGCAGTCCCAGTCATTGGTGGATTACTGAGAGTGGTGCCAGCCGCTGGTTCGTGTGCTAAGTCCCTAGGGCGCCAAGAATCTGCGAGGTGTTTAATCACACCGGTTGGATGCTGTCGCGCAGGCTGAGGATCTGGGGGTCGCCGGGCTGGAGTCGCTGGAGTTCGGCGTCGACCATGATCTTGGCGAGGTGGGGGGTGTGGGTGGTGGCGGTCCAGTCGAGGTGGGTGTGGGCGAGGGTGGGGTCGCCGATGAGGGAGTCGACCTCGGTGGGGCGTAGGTAGCGGTCGTCGAAGCGGACGTGGCGCTGCCAGTCGAGGCCGACGTGGTCGAAGGAGAAGGCCAGGAAGTCGCGGACGGTGTAGGTGGTGCCGGTGGCGATGACGTAGTCGCGGGGGACCTCGGCTTGGAGCATGCGCCACATGGCTTCGACGTATTCGGGGGCGTAGCCCCAGTCGCGGGCGGCGTCGAGGTTGCCCAGGTAGAGGTGGTCTTGCAGGCCGCGGGCGATGCGGGCGGCGGCGATGGTGATCTTGCGGGTGACGAAGGTTTCGCCGCGGCGGGGGGATTCGTGGTTGAACAGGATGCCGTTGACGGCGTACAGGTTGTAGGCCTCGCGGTAGTTGCGGGTCATCCAGTAGGCGTAGACCTTGGCGGCGCCGTAGGGGGAGCGGGGCCAGAACGGGGTGGTCTCGTTCTGGGGTGGTGGGGTGGCGCCGAACATCTCCGAGGAGGAGGCCTGGTAGTAGCGGCAGGTCAGGCCGACCATGCGGATCGCTTCGAGCAGGCGGGTGGTGCCCATGCCGGTGGTCAGGCCGGTGAACTCGGGTTCGTCGAAGGAGACCCGGACGTGGGACTGTGCGGCGAGGTTGTAGACCTCGTCGGGTCCGATCTTCTCCAGCAGGGTGACCAGGCGGCTGGCGTCGGTCAGGTCGGCGTAGTGCAGGAACAGGCGGGTGTCGGCGTCGTGGGGGTCGGTGTAGAGGTGGTCGATCCGGGCCGTGTTGAAACCGGAGGCCCGCCGGATCAGCCCGTGGACCTCGTAGCCCTTCTCCAGCAACAACTCCGCCAGGTACGACCCATCCTGACCCGTGATCCCCGTGATCAATGCGCGCTTCACCGTGCTGACATCCCCCACCGTGTGATTGGCCTGTGATCGCTACTTCACGTTGATCTAAACACAACTCAGAGTGACCAATCGGGAGGAAATGGGGCGGGTGGGCCGAACGGCTGAGGTCAAGCTGGGGTGTTCTGGCGGTTGGCTCGGACGGTTCGTCACTGGTCGGTCCTGCATGGTTCAGGGCGCGGTTGTCTTGGCCCCTGGGGATCGGGACATCTCCGACTATGATCCACATCATGGAATCGTTGTCGCGTGTGCTCGAACCCATGTCGCATGGCTCACCCACGGTCATCGTCAGGTTGACCGGCGCGGATCTGTCTCTCTTCGAGGGCAAGCTGCTGCGCGCCAACTGCCACGATGTAAGCGTCGTCATGCCCGCACCTGGTCCGGAAGGGGACGACTCTTCCCCCGGCATCACGTTGACCATCCGGTCCCGCAGGGGGGCGGACGTCATTCGGGGGATCTTGGCTGACTGCCTCGAATCCGGCGCTTCGTCCATCTCGCTCGAGGACCGCCTTCGGGGTATCACGGTGGTCGTCGCCAGTTCGCGCCAAGAGCCTGACGGATGCTGGAGGATCGTCAATTCCGTTCTCTGGTATTGACTCTCGTATCGGGACGTTCCGGGTGCCCCACGCCGCGGTGTCGTCGTCCGGGTAGTGGCGCAAGCCCCACGCGAGCCGACGGCTCATCGGGCTGGACTGAGCCTGCGGCCGGTGTTCAGCGAGCCACCGGTCACCCGCGAGCGTGTGGCCGGCGCCTCGGGGCAGCTCGCCCGCCTGGACCCGCCTGGCCGCCCTGCACCCGGCTTGACCGCGACCCCACCCGTCCCGACGACCCCAAGGACCCCGACCGGCCCGCGGAACCGGCGCCCCACCGAGCGACATCGGCCACCCGCTACACCACCACCGAATCCATGATCACCAGGCCACGTCGCAGCCGATCATGAACCGAACACCCGCCGTGAAGGATCGAGGCCCATGCCGGTGGTCAGGCCGGTGAACTCGGGTTCGTCGAAGGAGACCCGGACGTGGGACTGTGCGGCGAGGTTGTAGACCTCGTCGGGTCCGATCTTCTCCAGCAGGGTGACCAGGCGGCTGGCGTCGGTCAGGTCGGCGTAGTGCAGGAACAGGCGGGTGTCGGCGTCGTGGGGGTCGGTGTAGAGGTGGTCGATCCGGGCCGTGTTGAAACCGGAGGCCCGCCGGATCAGCCCGTGGACCTCGTAGCCCTTCTCCAGCAACAACTCCGCCAGGTACGACCCATCCTGACCCGTGATCCCCGTAATCAATGCCCGCTTCACCGTGCTGACATCCCCCCACCGTATGGCGACCTAAGATCGCAACTTTGGGTTGATCTAGATAAAGCCGAGAGTGACGAAGCGGGCGCAATCTACCCAGATAGGCCGAACGACCGAGGCGCGTTCCGCCGTTCTGTGGAGGCTCTCGGCTGCTGCAGGTGACTCCCGGCTCAGCCCTCGGGGATCGCTCCCCCGCCGAAGGTGTCGGGGGTGGGTGCGGCCTTCGGGAGCCAACTCTCATCCCGCGGGCCGCGGAGGTGATGCATCCTCACGGGGTCGGAGACGCGTTCGCCCGAGTCGGTGACCAGATTGCCGTCGTGAGGAACGAGGTGGATCTGCGATACGACGTCGGTGCCCCACGGGAGGGCGATGTCGGCGTCGAGGTGCTCGCCCACATCGGCCGCTGTGTTCATGGCCAAGCGCTTCAGGTTCTTGCGACCGGACTCGCTCGTGGCCCGTAGGACATAACAACCCATCGTGCGTGACTCCAACGGCCCTCCGAAGAAGTTGCCGACGTTGGCCGCGATCGATGTCGTGCTGGTGGCGACGAACTGCACGACGGCGTAGTACTCGCCGTCTGCCACGGGGTGATCGTTCGGCACGGTCATGAGACGGCAGACCAGGAAGTGGTCTTCGGCATCGGCAGCGGACACACCGGTCGCGCTGAACTCGAGCTCAGGGCCCGTACCGACCAGCACCGGGCTCAGCTGGCTGATGCGGATCCCTACCGGAGGATGTGGCGGCGGAACGGGTTGGGGAGTGCTGCTGGGTTCCTCGCTCGGGCGGGGTTCGGTCGAGCCCGCAGGGGGCGCGGGGGTTGGCGTCGTCCCCCGTGACGGAGGGGGTGTGATTGAGGGGCGGGGGATCGGAGGGCTGCCTGTCGACCGGGTGGGACGTGGGACGGGCGTGGATCCACGCCTCGGTGGCGACGAGGCGCTGGGGGCGGTCGTGGGCGACGGCTTCGTGGTGGAGGCACCCCGGTTCGGTGCCGAAGTGGGGGCGGGGCCAGGGGCTACGGGAGCGTTCCGGCCTGGATCTGGAGCGGTTGCCGCTGGCACCTCACAGCCGGTCAGACCGCTGAGAGCGATGGCGAAGGCGAAGGCGATAGGCACCGGTCGCCTTCGCCCGGGCTGTGAGGGAATGTCCTCCATGCTGATCGTCCTCCCTGATTATCGGCTCGCTGGGCAGCGGTGCGGTACATCGGGATCAACGGTGTCGAGTCATGAATCGCACGATCGGCTGAACCCTACCGGCCGAAATCGGTTCAGAAAAGCAACTAGTGTGCGTGATCAATTCTTCTTGCGAGTGAGAGCGGATCGCATGGCAAAGCTGCTCGGTGAGTTGTGGCGCAATATCCGAATACGCGCAGTGAGCAAAGAGCTGATTGCGGTCCTGGTGGTGACAATCCCCGCGATATCCTATTCGCTGCTGTATATCGCATATTTTCAGTTCTACTCCTTCTTCGGGCTCCGACCGGCTGATGTCGGTTTGGATCGGACGCGCCTGTTGCAGGAGTCGCTGCTCGGGCCCTTCGTGTTCCCCCTGGGGGAGATGGCCGTCCATCTGCGGCAGGTTCTGCTGGCGCTGGCGGCACTCGCGGTGATGTCGGCCATCGGCGGCGTCGGTAACGGGCTGCGCGGTGCGTCGGCCGTGCGCGAGGCGGCAGCCGGGGCTGCCCTGGGGTTGGCCATGATCTGGCTTGCCAGCACGGCGTATGGCTACGGATTCGTTCTCGTGGAGGCGAATCGGCTGGGGAATGAGGTGTTCGAACGCGGGCGCGTGCTGCCGTCGCTGGTGCTGCACGACCCATCGACCGGCTTGAACATGCCGCTCATCGACATCCAGGCGCTGCCGGCGCGGGTGGTCGCACTCGACGGTGGAGCAATTCACATGGTCACTGCGCCATCAGCTGTGGCCACCTCGCCGGTCACCGGTTCCGAAGGAGCCACCGCTGCGACCGCCCCAGCGCCGTCGGCCACCCCAGGGGCTACCGCCGAGCCAGAGCCGACGGCGCCACCACAAGCGCCAGTGCCGGATCAGGAGTTCTTTCCCGATTGTTTGATCTATCTCGGGCGTACCGAGAAGACGTACGTGCTCTTTGACGTACGCTACGAAAAAGTCGTACAGGTCTTCTCGGACAGCGCGCTGCTGACGGTCGCGCCGCGGGCAGCCGACTACGAAGGAGAGCACCTGCCGAGTCGGTGTACAGACAATGCGGGAAACATCACGCCAAATTGATCCGGATCGCGCGGCCTTCGGTGCGATGTTGGGGCTTGGCTCGAAACTCACAGTCGAGGCGTCAGCCGGGAGGGACATCGCCGCACCGTCGCCCCGGATGTATGGTGGCGGATCTGACGCTAGGTAAGTGTCGATTAATTAGAGTGTTGGACGGGCGGTTCCGATGAATCAGTCGTATGTTCGAACTCTCGAGCCATGACCCAGCGGATGCCGTCGGACCGTTCGTGGCCTTGGCTTCGCCGATTGGGCATCGGCGCGCTGGGTGCCGTTCTGCTGGTGGTCTCGAGCGGGCTTGCCCCATCGGTACGATGGGCGTCAGGCACGGCCAGGGCGGTGGTCACCCTCGACGCCGAATCGTTCGACGCCGAATATGCAGCTGTCCTGGCCGCCACTCGCGCTGCCGAGCCAAGGGGCTGGAGCCGTGTGTCGCGCCGGAGCGTCAACGGTCTGCTCGAGGTCTGGACGGCGATGTACGACCCGGGCCCCCAACTGTCGCTGAAGGCGGCTCAGTCGCCAGGGCTGGTGCCCCCGGTCGTGACCAAGACCGGAGTCGGATACTGGGCCGGTGCCGTCGACGGTCGCACGGTCACCGCGGCCATGCTGGCGCTGCTCGGGCGTCAGCCCAGTTCCTTCATCGCCACGCCCGATCCGTCGGCAGATGCCGCGCTCGCGGTAGACACCGAGCGCCCCTCCACCGTGACCCTCTCGGTCGCGTCGGGTGGTTCCTTCGTGAGGGCAACGCGTCAGGACGAGCTGGACGGTTCGCGCACCTACGACCTCTACGAGACGAGCCCCAACGCCGCTCTGCCCTACCGGTACGCCATCCGGGTCGATCCCGCTGGACGGCTCGAACACGTACTGGCTGACAACGCCTTCGACGACCAGTTCTGGTCGGAATCCATCTCATACGGGCCACAGCACCTCGTCGTCCCCCGGGCCGACCAGCTCGTGACTCGGGCTGAACTCGCGAGAGCGAGAGAGGCACTCGCCTTGCCGACCACCGTGCGCGCGGCGGCAAGAAGCATCGCGGCCCATGCGGCGGCCGCGGCGCGCAGAGCCAAGCGCTCTCCGACCGTTGTCGACATCCGCCGGGAGGCGCGGCTGCCGGTGGGCATTCCCGTGCGCGTCACCGTTCTGACAGTCAGAAACGGGGTGCGAGTGCGCGCGACCAACCCCTTCACCACCACGGTTTCGAGAGTCAACGTGATACTGGTCAACCAGCGCATTGTGCTGTCCTAGACGGTATGGGGGCACGGGCTGGGGCCTCGACCTTGCTCACCTCGACCCGGCGAGCCTGAGCGCACGTGGGGAGTCCACATGCCGACCATGACCTTTACCGTCGAGACCTACACCGTGGTGACCAGCCAGTCCGGTACCGCCTCGTCCGGCTCCTGGCGGGTGATCACGATGATCAGCCCCGATCTGTCCCACGGCATCAGGAATCGTGCCTCGGTCTACTTCTTCGAGGCACCCGCATCCACCGGGGTGGTGACCAACGTCGACCAGCCCAACTACAACGGTCTGAGCGTCTACGCCTACGGGCGCAAGGAGGACTTCGCCACCTGGTACGACCTGTTGCGCAACGAGAAGCCGTTGAGCTTCGTGTGTGCCTACGACGGGGCGGACTTCGACCCGAGTCAAGCCACGAGGTCGATCTATTGGTTCCAGCTCTTCACCGGTCAACAGGAACCGCCGGGTGAGGGTCCCGAGGGAGCCGCCACAGCGCTGCGACTCGTGGCTCTGGAACGGAGTGCCCGACTGAGTGATCGCAAGGAGGAATGATTCTGCTCGCGAAGGTCGAACGCCTCGGGGAATCATCCGACGATCCGAGGATTTGAACTCAGTGAGTTCCGGGGGAAGCGTGTGGCTTCCCCGGACTCACCGCGCAAGCGCGTCGCCCGAACGATCGGGTCCCTCCAGACCGATCGTTCGGGCGACGCTGTGTCCACGGCTGCGGGCACTCGCGCGCGGGATGCGCGAGGTGCCGCATTCGACGATGTCAGGTGCTGCCTTCCCCTCCGAGACAGCACCTCTGATCCGTCTCGGGGGACGACGACACGATCAGTTCCCACCATCGCGTCATCGAGCTGGACATCACCTCGTCGAATACCCGGGCCTCATCGTCGGCGCGAGCCGCTGAATGGCTGAATTTTATGAGCGCAAGGAGCCCTATCAGCAATGCGCCGAACCATCTGTCGAGGAACTGTCACGCTTTTCTCGGCCGGCCCCGCAGCGCCAAGGTCCACCGGCGCGGGATAGCTTCACGACAGATCAGTGACACCGTTGGCAGCTACCCTGAGCGGGGGGGACGAATCCGAGGGGGCGAGGCGCAAGACCATGAGCGTCGAACGACTTCACGCCGACCTGATTCGGCTGCGCTCCGGTGCCGGACTTCAGACGCCGGCCGTGCGCGAGCGCGTCGGCGCCGCGCTGCGCGAGGCCTGCGGGGTGCTGCCCACCGATGCAGATGCCGTGGTCCGGGCGAAGGTGTCCGAGACCGTCATGGCCCACATCGGACGCTTGACCCCGGACGACGCGCGCGCCGTCCGGGCGGCCCTCAACCTCGACCCCGAGTTCCGGTCGCGGTTCATCAAGGGCCGCATGGCGGCGCTGGCCGCGGCCATCGATCGCGACCCGCGCACCGCCCTGCGCCGGGTCGACGACGCCTTCCACCTGCTCGCCGAACTTCTCGATGCCACGCCGACCGCCCACCGCCCGAGCTCGCGGTTCGCGCCCGGCGGCTGGTTCTTCGATGCCCTGCGCTCGACCCTGGAGATCGACGGCGACCGGTTGCGCCTCACCGAGCAACGTCGCATCACCGCCACCGAGAACCTGCAGCGGATCACGGTCGGCTGGAGCACCGAGCGCACCGCCGAGTACGACGCCGCCTTCGGCGTGGAACTGCTCGACGGTGGCGAGCTGGTGCCCGACCCCGAGCGCATCAAGGATGGCACCTGGGTCGGCGAGGTCCACCTGCCCGCCCCGCTGGCCCCCGGGCAGAGCCACGACTTCTGCACCCGCGTCACCCAGACCGGGCGGATGGAGCCCTATTACATCGTGACGCCGTTCCGGCGGACCGAGCTCTTCGAGGTGAGGGTGATCTTCGCCGCCGGGCCGGCGCCCACCCGCGCGTGGCGCATCGTCGCGGAACCCGCGCGGTTCGCCGACGAGTTGAACCCCGATCGCGAGGTACTCGAGATCGATGCCGCGGGGGAATTGACCTCCTCGTTCGAGCAACTCGACATCGGGCTCAGCTATGGCCTGCGCTGGTCGGTGAGTGGATCGTGACCGCCGGGCCCGCAGACGACCTGGTGCGGGCCGGCACGCCGACCTGGCAGCAGTGTCGCGAACTCGCCGCGGCCCTGCGGCACACCGAGCGCGCTGCCCGGGTGCGCGCATCGCTCCGGCCTCGTGGGATGAGCGGGCTGTGGCGTGCCCGAGCCCCGGTTGCGGTGCAGCTGTGGGTGGCCGGAACCCAGGGGCGGCTGGTGCGCCCACGCCGCACCTCGCCCTCGTTCGCCGTGATCGAGGCCCCCTGGAACCGGCGGCGGGCGTTCTCGTCGGATCGCCGGACCCGATGGATCGCCGCCCTCGATCGGGCCTGGGACCATCTCGTCTTCGGTGGCGTGCCCGTCGTGCTGATGGGGTGTGCCGTGATCGTGCTGGGGTTGCGCCCGCACCATCCGACGCATCGGCTGGCGGCGTTGCTCTTGGCGACCTGTGCCCTGGCGTGGGTGGCGTTCGGGCTGCTGGCCTGGCTGGCGCGTGAACTCGTCGATGGGGTACGCAGTTCGCGCGCCGACCCCATGGCAGCCGCCTCGGCCAGCGCCGTCGCCACCTCCTGGACCGTGGTGGTGTTCCACGCCGCGACCGACGCCGAAGCCACTCTGCTGCTGCAGGAATCGCTGGATCGGATCGAGGCGCTGTGGGGGGCGTTGCCGCCCCGCGGGGATGACCTGCGCCCTTCGCGGCGGGTCGTCCTGCTGGACGGGATCACCACCGACCTTGCCGAGCCGATCGTCCTGGCCCACCCCGAGGCGTTGATGCATCGCCCGCACTGGCGCCCGCCGATCGTGA
The DNA here is from genome assembly GCA_046330955.1 of Kineosporiaceae bacterium. GTDB lineage: Bacteria > Actinomycetota > Actinomycetes > Actinomycetales > Kineosporiaceae > JADJPO01. The sequence goes on from JAXLRT010000005.1 coordinate 158,458, forward strand.
TGATCGGCAGCGCCGACCTCGACGCCCGTCCGCCGCGGCAACTGGTCGGGGCAGAGGGCATCGGGCTGCTGCTGTTCGCCGTGGTCACCGTCCTCCTGGTGCTGGCCCAGCTCGTCTCGAACGAGGAGGCCGCCGCCGCGCGCCTCGCCGGGACGCCGGGGGGATTGACCAGCTACGGCACGGCGCTGATGTGGTTGGTCGAGCGGCTGTTGTGGCTCGGTCAGGACGACGACCCGGTTCCGCTGCTGGCTCGTACCCAGGTATGGGGCTGGCTGCTTCGCATACTGGGACTGGTCGTTCTGGCAGCCGTCGTCACGGCGGTGTTGCTCACGATCCGCAAGAACAAGGCGGTCCAGGAGGCCTTTGAGGACGACCTGTCGCGCGCGGAGTTGGCATTGCGGCCCACGCTCGCGATCGTCACCGCCCTGACGGAAGAGTTCGCCGCCGTCCAGGCCCTGCTGGAGGACGCCCGGCCGGGGCGCGTCGCGGGGGACGGCCTGCAGTACCTGCTGGGCCGCCTGCCCAGTGCCGACCCTGCCCGTGCCCATCCCGTGGTGGTGGTGCGACAGGTCGACGCCGGCAACAGCGTGGCGGCCGCCGTGACCACCCACCTGGTGCGCAGCTACCCCACGGTCAACCACGTGCTGATGTGCGGCATCGCGTGCGGCGTGCCCCGCCCCGAGGACCCCGCGCGGCACGTCCGGCTCGGTGACATCGTCGCCGCCACCTGGGGCGTGGTCGCCTACGACCATGTCGACGACCTGCCCGAGGGCGCCCGGCTGCGCGACCCGCAGCATGCGCCGTCCCCGCTGCTCGTGGCGGCCGCTCAGACCTTGGAGGTCGAGCAGACGCGGGGCCGCCGGCCGTGGCAACCGGTGATCGAGGACGCCGTCGCGCGGTTGCTCCGCGACGGGGGCGACCGTGCAGCGCAGTTCGCGCGGCCGCCGGAGGAGACCGACGTGATCCGCCGCGAGGACGGCACGACCGTGCCACACCCGCCGCGGGCCGCGGGTGATCACGAGGGCGGGGTGTCGACAGCCCACCTGGGGCGGATCGGTGCCGCGGATCGGTCGCTGCGCAACGCCGCCAGCCGCCAGGCGTTGGCCGACCGGTACAGCCTGTTGGCCTTCGAGATGGAGGCCTTCGGCGTCGCGACCGCCGCCCTGGCCCACGGCGTGGGGTGGCTGGCGGTGCGGGGCATCAGCGACTACGGCGACTCGGGCACCGACGGGCGGTGGCGCCACCACGCCGCCCTGGTCGCGGCGGCCTATACGCGTTGCCTGCTCGCGCAGATCTCCCCGCTGCGGCCGCGCGGTGGGCAGCCGCTCGGGGACGCCGTCCGGTGACTCGGCCGCCCTCGATCGAGGACGTCGTGGACGACCTGAAACTCCTGCGCCAGAAGGGATTGCTGCGCTGCGCGACCACCAGCCTGCCGGCGCTGGCGGCGCTCGCCGTGCTCCGCGGCCTGGCCCCGGCGCCGAACGCCGACAACGTCGGGGTCGAGCGGTTGCTCCGGGCGGCGGTGGCCGGCCTGGGGGAGGAGGAGCCGGGCCGCGCCGTCCAGTACCTGTTCGGTCTGGTGCCGGGCACCATCGGACGACGTCCCACCGATCTGCGGGAGGCCGCAGCGCGTGAGTACGGCCGGCTCTCACCGGAGACCTTCCGCAAGCGTCACGAACCGTTGCTGATCCGCCGGGTCGCGCAGCAGCTGCTCGCCGCCGAGACGATTCCCATGCCGCGCACTACCGACCCCGGAACGGTGGGGGCGGAGGGGATTCGAGCCGATCTGGCCGCGCTGGCCTGGGAACAGGACCCGGTCGACGGCCCGCCGGGTACCGGCTCGTTGATCCGTCGCTACGGCCCCTATCGGATCGGCGTCGGTGGCGGTCGGGACGCGACGGTGATCGTCGACCTCGGCCCGGTCGAGGAACTGGGCGACGTGCACGTGATCGTGTCGTCCGAGAACACCTACCTCATGCCCGCCCGGCCGTTCAGCGGCAGTCTGAGTGGATCGCTGCGTCGTGCGGCGCAGCTGCGGGCGTCGGACGGCAGCCTGGTCGATGACATCGTGGCGAGTCAGCTGCAGGCCTGGCTGATTGAGGCCGGTCGGCCGGGAGGCCCGGTGGAACCCGGCGTGGTGGCGATGACCTCGCCCGGCAACCTGACCCGGCGAGGCGTGCTGAGCTTGCTGCACGCCGCCGTGGCCGTGCCTCGGGTGGACGTCGGCGGCTACCTCGTCGAGCGAGGGGCGGTATCGCGTGCGGTGACACGGTGTTTCGAACTCGGGCGGGAGCTGCGTCAGCGGCTCGACGAGCCGGTGGAGTCGATGCTGTTCCCGCTGTTCGGAGGCGGTGAGGGCGCCCTCCCGGCGGCGCGGGCGGCGTCCTGGGTGTGGTCGGCGGTGTATCGCGAGCTGTGTCACGACCCGACCTGGCGGGTGCATCTGGCGACCTGGACCCTGGAGGAGACGCGTGAGGTGCTGGCCTTGGTAGCGGGGGCGCCCCCGGCAACCGGACTGCAGCGGATGGATCAGAGGTAGGTCTGGATCAGCGGGACGATCGCCAGGAGCAGCGTCAGCATCGTGGTCACCTCCCCTCGGTTGCGGATGACTCCAGGCAACCGAGGAGGCTGGGACGCGAGCCGGTCGAGATCTGGGCGCGGCTGGTCGGATTCCGGTCGATGTCCGGACGGGTCACCAGCTCAGGGCAGCCGAGGGTGACGGCGTCCGCGCTGATTCCCTGGGGGATGCCGCATCGGGCCGTCCATCGGGAACGGCTGTCGTGTGGATTCGCGCATCCGCCAGGTTGCGGATGCGCGAAGTGACTTCTCGAGAACTCGCCGACCCCGGGTCAGGCGAATCGCTCGGACACGAGCATCCCCGTAGCTGTCAGTCGCGCAGCCGCCCCAGGATGCGGACCAGGTGTGCGCGATCGGTGGCCGAGAGCACCGAGAAGAAGGTCTCGGCCTGGGCAGCGCGCGCCTGGGCGATGGCCTCGGCGACCCGGGTGCCCTCGTCGGTCAGGCGCACCAGGACGGCGCGGCGGTCGTGCGGATCGGGCCGGCGTTCGACGAGCCCGCGTTCGACCAGATCATCGACCAGGTCGGTCACCGATCGGGCGACCACGTGCAGGTGGTCGGCGAGTTCTCCGGAGCGCAGCTCGCGATGACGTGCCAGCACCGCCAGCGCGCGGGCGTGCGAGGGGGTGATGTCCCACGGGGCGACCGCATCGCGGGACAGGTGGCGCAGCCGTCGGGCAACCATCCAGAACGACTCCGCCAGATTCTGTTCCGGCGGGCTCTGGGGCACCGGGTTCTCGGACACCGGAATACCGTAGCAATCGATGCTGTTGCAGCCTCATAGTGAGGCAACCTCAGCACTTGCGGCGAGGCCCTCAGCCCACCGTCGAGAGGATCGTCCATGGACGAGCACCCCCAGAACCGTCCCCGAGCCCGCGCCGGCTCGGCCACCGTCACCGCCGCCGAGAAGGCCCAGGCCCGCGAGGTCTCGTTGCGCCGCATCGGCCGGCTGTTCACCGCCCACCGCTGGTCGTTGGCCCTGGTCACCGCCCTGATCGTCGCGTCGTCCGTGGTGGGGTTGGCCTCGCCGTTCCTGTTGCGCGCCGTCATCGACACCGCGCTGCCCGACCAGAACCTGCCGCTGCTGATCTGGCTCACCGTGGCCATGGTCGGCGTCGCGGCGCTCACGTCCGCGCTCGGCGTCGTCCAGACCTGGATCAGCACCCGCATCGGTCAGCAGGTGATGCACGGCCTGCGCACGTCGGTCTTCGCCCACCTGCAGCGCCAGTCGCTGACCTTCTTCACCCGCACCCGCACCGGCGAGGTGCAGTCGCGCATCACCAACGACATCGGCGGCATGCAGAACGTCGTGACCTCCACCGCGACGTCCATCGCCGCCAACCTGACCACCGCCGTGGCCACCGTGATCGCCATGGTGGCGCTGTCATGGCGACTGGCCCTGATCTCGCTCGTGGTGCTGCCGCCCTCGATCTACCTGACCCGTCGGGTCGCCCGCATGCGCCGGGCCATCACCGCGCAGCAGCAGCGCGAACTGGCCGACCTCAACGTCACCATCGACGAGAGCCTGTCGATCAGCGGCGTCCAGCTCAGCAAGGCGATGGGCGCCGGACCCGCTCTGGTGCAACGGTTCACCGACTCCTCGGCCCGCCTGGTGGATCTCGAACTGCGCTCGCAACTGGCCGGTCGCTGGCGCATGGCCTCGATGAGCGTGATGTTCGCCGCCATCCCCGCCGTGATCTACCTCGGCGCCGGCCTGCCGATGACCGCCGGCACCATGACCATCGGCACCCTGATCGCGTTCACCTCGTTGCAGAACGGTCTGTTCCGTCCGCTGATGGGGCTGCTGAACGTCGGCGTCTCGATCGTCGCCTCGCTCGCCCTGTTCGCCCGGATCTTCGAGTACCTCGACCTGACCGTCGAGGTCGACGACCCCGCCCACCCGGTCGAGCTCGACCCCACCCGGGTGCGGGGCCGGCTGCGGTTCGAGAACGTCACGTTCAGCTACCCGGGCAGCCAGACCCCCGCGCTGGACGGCGTGACCCTGGACGTCCCTGCCGGTGGCACCCTGGCCGTGGTCGGCCACACCGGTTCGGGCAAGAGCACCCTGGGCGCGCTGATGGCCCGGCTGTACGACCCCACCGCGGGCCGGATCACCCTGGACGGCGTCGACCTGCGGGACATGCGGCTGGCCGACCTCGCCGACGTCGTCGGCGTCGTCAGCCAGGAGACCTACCTGCTGCACGCGAGCGTGCGCGACAACCTGCGCTACGCCAAGCCGGACGCCACCGACGCCGAGATCGAGGACGCCGCCCGCGCGGCCCAGATCCACGACCTGATCGTGGCGCTGCCCGACGGCTACGACACCGTGGTCGGTTCGCGGGGGCACCGGTTCTCCGGCGGCGAGAAGCAGCGCATCGCCATCGCCCGCACGCTGCTGCGGGACCCGCGGGTGCTGATCCTCGACGAGGCCACCAGCGCCCTGGACACCCGCACCGAGCGCGCCGTCCAGCAGGCCTTCGACGCCCTGGCCCGGGGGCGCACCACGATCTCGATCGCCCACCGGCTCTCCACCGTGCGCGACGCCGACCAGATCATCGTGCTCGACCACGGCCGGATCGTCGAGACCGGAACCCACGATGCCCTGCTCGCCCGAGACGGCCGCTACGCCGCGCTGGCTGCCTGAACCGTGCCCGGGGGGTGAGCGTCGGTGGCCGTTCGCCGTCGCGTGGGCCACAATTGCCCCGATCTCGGGGACGGTACTGACAGGCACGGTGCGCGATGCACGACGGCGGGCCGGGCCGAGGAGGATGTATGTCCCGAACGCGCAACGTGCTGCTGGCAGCAGTCGTGATGTCGCTGGCGGCGCTCACCCCGAGCGCCATGGCCACGACGGGGCTCGGCGAGGCTCAGGCGAACAACCCCCAGGTCGCCGGGGTCGCCACCTCGGACACCACGGCGAGGTTCCCGACCAACAAGCAGAACGAGCCGTCGATCGCGGTGAACCCGGTCAACCCGGCCCTGCTGATCGCCGGCTCGAACGACGAGCAGGGTCAGCCGGCCTGCGGCCCGGGCCCGGTGCGCGGAAACACGATCGCCTCCGACTGCTCGTTCTTCCCGGGGGTCGGCACCGATGGCATCTACACCTCCAGTGACGGCGGCGTCAGCTGGACCAACCGGGGCCTGATCGACAGCCAGGCCTCCTGGGCCGGCCGCGGCGTGATCTCGGACGGCGACCCGGTCATCACCTACGGCCCCAAGCCGGGTGCCGGCGGCTTCAGCTACGCCAACGGCGTGCGCGCCTACTACTCGAGCCTGGCCAGCATCGCGGCGCAGAAGGGTCTCGAGTTCATCATCGTCAGCTACTCCGACGACAACGGTGCCACCTGGTCGGCGCCCGTGGTCGCCTCGACCAAGTCGAGTTCGGTCGACTTCAACGACAAGAACTGGATCGGCGTCGACACCTCGGCGTCCAGCCCCTACTTCGGCCGGGTCTACGTGAGTTGGACCGAGTTCCGCTCCAACACCGGCACCGGCAACGGCAACGAGCCGGTGATGGTCGCCCGGTCGCTGGACGGCGGTGCCAGCTTCGGCGCCCCCAACCAGCTCTCGCCGGCCGGTAACAACGGCACCGGTAACGGGCGCCAGGGCTCCTCGATCACCACCGGCCCGGACGGCACGGCGTACGTCGCCTTCGAGCAGGGGCCGTCGCAGGTGGTCACGGTCTCGCGTGACGGCGGCTCCTCCTGGACCCGTCCGATCACCATCGGTGGCGTGGTCGACATCCAGGACCCGATCCCGGGGGCCAACTTCCGTACCGCGAGCTTCCCGACGATCGCGGCCGACCCGCGGGCGGGCAGCACCACGGTGTACACCGCCTGGGCCACCCGCACCGCCGCCGGCGGTCGCATCGTGGTGGCCACGTCGACCGACCGTGGCGCCCACTGGAGCGCGCCGGTCACGGTCAGCGGAGCCCAGGGGTATGCGTTCTTCCAGGGTCTGGACGTCGCACCCAACGGGCGCGTCGACCTGGCCTGGCAGTCGCTGACCGCCGTGGACCCGACCACCTTCGGCACGGGCAACGCGGCCATCGACACCTACGCGGCCACCAAGGTGGCCGGGGGTGCCTGGGCGGCGCCGGTCAAGCTGACCGCCGTCTCGTCCGACCCTGCGGTCAGCGCCCAGAACAACCTGCAGCGCCAGTTCTGGGGCGACTACAACACCGTGGTCTCCGGCCCGAACAACGCCTGGGTGATCTTCACCGACAGCCGGCGCGGGGCCGGCTGCCCGGACGTCGATGCCTACCAGAAGTACCTGGTGGCGAATGGATTGGTGATTCGCAGCGATGGTGCCGACCGGTTGAGCCAGCGCCAGACCGGCGTCAACCCCGCGTTGTCCGACCCGTCGGTCAAGCCCGCCCCGCCCACGGCGTGCCCGGCACAGTTCGGCAACACCGATGTGGTGGTCGCACGGTTCACCCCGTGATCGGACGGCGCTGACGGGCGCTGACCAGCACTCACCGTCGCTCTCCTGACGGACCCGCTGGTCGGCCCCCACCCGGCAGCTCCTTACCCTCGGCCCGGCGACCTCAGGTCGCCGGGCCGAGGCACGTGTCGGGCTCGATCACCCGGCGGACGGCACCCCTCGGGCCGCCAACCAGGCTGCCCACGCCGGCTGGTCGCGCTCGGCGGCGGCGGCGCCGTCCGGGCCGTAGAGATAGCACCAGATCGACACCCCGCTGGTCTGGCCGTGCCCGCCCACCAGCAGGAACCCGGTGCCGGGCGCCGGCTGATCGAGCAGCAGCACCAGCTTGCCGGGCTCGCTGTCGAGCACGGTACCCGCCAGGGTGGGGGGCGCCGTCTCCTCGCGGTCGAGAGTCGTTGCCCGACAACGGGTTCGGCCGGGATCTGCAGATCGCTGACCAGCTGCTGCCACACCTCGGGTACATCACCCGGCCAGAGGGCCATCGGCAACGTGGCCGCCCGCTGCCCGGGGAAGTACTGCAGGTGCAGCTGCAGGTTGCGCAGGAACAGCCGCCAGTTGTCCTTCGGTCGTACATGTCGTCCCACGGCTGGCCGGTGCCGAAGCCGGGTTGATCAGCCGGACGACGCAGCTGCTGTCGCGAGCCTCGACCAGCCACTCGAAGGCCAGCCCGGGCACCCTCGCCCTTGTCGAACATGAGCCGGTGCGGCGGTTCCCAGGGCCGCGACCCGGCCGGAGATCTGCATCTCGGGGCCGGGGCCGAAGGATGCCGTGGCGTTGCCGCCCTGGTGCTCTTTCGGACGACGTGCGGCACGTACCAGGAGCTGGATGCCCGGCCTGGTCGCGATGGCCTGCCACACCTGCTCGGGGGTGCCGACGACCTCGACCTCGGTGCTCGAAGGACCGCGTCGGGGAGGTCGACCTCGGGCTGCTCGCTCTTGCCTGCTCATGGGTTCAGTCCTTCTCGGGATCGAGTTCGGGATCGGGGTCGGGGTGGAACTGCCGGTCGGGGATGGGCGGCGACGATCAGGCGATGCCAGCGCCCGCCGTCCGCGGTCTCGTCGTGGTAGTGCGCGACCAACGTGGTCACGGCGTGGGCCAGGTCTCGGGTGAACGCTGCCTGGTCGGACGGTGAGGCGAACCGAATCTCGGTGTCGATCGCCAACGTGGGCAACGTCTTTCGGGCCTGCTCGGCCCGCCGCGACAGGTCGGCCACCTCGCGCACCAGGCGTGCCGCCAACGCGATGAGGTAACGCGCCGACAACCGATCGAGGCGGTTCGGGTCCGTGGCCGTGCCACCGACCGCCGTCGGGGAGACGACATAGCCGGACGCCGAGGCCACCACGAGGCGCTCGGTCAACCCGCGGCGGGGCCGCTCCTCGACCAGGTGCAGCAGGCCATGGGCCTCCAGCTGGCGCAGGTGGTAGTTGACCCGCTGTCGCGGCAGGCCGAGTTCGCGCGCCACCGTCGTGGCCGAGCCGGGTTCGGCGAGCAGGGCCAGGATGCGCGCCCGCACCGGGTCGAGCACGGCGATCGCTGCCGCCGGCTCGTCGAGGACCTGGAGGTCGTGCACGGCAGGAGCCTGCTATTGAAAGCACCAGTTGTCAAATGGGCGAGACGTGGGGGACGGCGTCAGAATGGCCGCATGTACGTCGCCGACCACTTCGCGCTGCCCGCCGACCAGGTGCACGACCTGCTCACGAACCTGGGGGCGGCCGACCTGGTCACCGCTCACGACCACGGGGTGGTCGCCACCCTGCTGCCGTTCGTCTTCGACCCGGACGCCGGCGAGCACGGCGCGCTGCTGACCCATGTCGCCCGCAACAACCGCCAGTGCAGCGACCCGGTGATCGGCGAGGCGATGGTCATCGTGCGCGGTGGCGACCACTACGTCTCGCCGCGCTGGATGCCGTCCTTCGCCGAGACCCGGCAGGTGGTGCCGACCTGGAACTACCTGACGGCACACGTGTACGGCGAACTGGTCGCCCACGACGAGCCCGGCTGGACCGAGGACGTCGTCCGCCGCCTGACCGCCGTCCACGAGGCGCCGGGAGCAGCCGGTGGGGTGGGCGGGTACCGGGTGGACGACGTCCCGGCTGAGCACCTGGCGCGGCAGTTGCGCGCCATCGTCGGCCTCGAACTGCGCATCACCCGGATCGAGGCCAAGGCCAAGATGAGCCAGAACAAGTCGCCGGTGGACGTCGCCGGGATCGTGTCCGGGCTGCGCGCCGAGGGTGGCGGAGCCTTCGCCGAGCAGACCGCGGCGTGGATGGACGAGTACTCGACGGCGGCGGCTCGGCGGCGCGCCGAGTTGCTGGCCGAGGTCGCCCGGCGGCGCGGGCACGGCTGAGGCAGGTTTCCGCCGCGCTGGTGACAAGCCTCGGGCATCGGTGAAGACTCAACTACATGCCACGCATGAATGAGCTGACAGTAATCGCAAGTTGACTTAGAGTCAGATCAATGGACTGAAGCCCAGGCCATCGCTGCCATGAAGCTGTGCAAAAGACGCAAACAGACCGACCACCTCATAGCGGGGCGATCAGGGTCGGGGCCACTGGACAAGGAGACCTAAGTCCCGTCCGAAACTTCTCGGACCCGGGAGGGCGGTGAACTGAACACCGCCAGTTGGCGCCATGCGCCGTCGTGGGCTGCACCGCGCGCTGCCACGTTGATTGACTCTGCGGCAGGAGGTCCGAGGCAGTACCGCGTGGTGTCGACGAGCTCCGAGCAAGCGCGGTGGTCCGATCCCTGGAGGGAGGGTGACGATCACCGTCGGGGCTGCCCGCGTCGGTGCCCGGCCCACGCAATCCGACGCAGGCAGTTCCCCCGATGGGGGGCTGTGCCGGTCACAGGGGACTGGGGGAGAGGCGTTCCGGAGCGATCCGGACGCCATTGCCGGCACAGCTGCGGGGCACGGTCCGGATGACGTGCCCCGCACCCCTTCGGGGTTCGTCGCGGCGTGTGCGGGGAGTGGCCCCTGGTGGCTCTAGAGTGAGCGGGTGACGTTCCTGCGGCGTTGGCCACCGTTGACGCGCAGCCGCCGTGGCCGGCGCGTCCAGGCGGCTCTGGCGACCGTGGCGGTGAGCGTGACCTCGGGGCTGCTGGCCCCGGCGGCGGCCGCGGTCACGCATCCCGGCTATGCCACCTCGACGGTGCGGCTGTCCGACGGCCGGCGTGTGGTGTTGCGCTGGAACCCCTGCCAGGTGATCACCTATCGCATCAACGTGTCCGCCGTGCCCAGCCGGCAACGCGCAGCCATGATCACGCAGATCCGAGCCGCGGTGACCCGGCTCAGTGCCGCCAGCGGATTGACGTACTCCTACGAGGGCACCACCACCGCGGTGCCGCGAAAGTCGTCGATCGCCGGACAGTCCGCCGAACTCATCATCGCGGTGACCACCCGCAGCGCCACCGACTTCGCCATCGGCAACGGCGTCCTGGGCTACGGCGGCTACCGCTACTGGCAATGGACGACGACCACGTCCACCGGGCGCAAGATCGGCGGCGCCGCCATCGCCCGGGCCTGGGTGGTCCTGGATGCCCCCGGGCTGCTCGCGACCCGGGCCGGCTTCGGCAAGGGCGCCACCCAGGGCAACGTGATCCTGCACGAGCTGGCCCACACCGTCGGCCTCGATCACGTGAAGGACCGCCGGCAGCTGCTCTACCCCACCCTCACCAGCTCGGCGCCGAACGGGTACGCCGACGGCGACAAGGCCGGCCTGAAGGTCGTCGGACGCAGGGCCGGCTGCCAAGCGGTGCCGTCCTCGGTGATTCGGGACCTGCGATGACCCGGACTCGGGCGGCTCGCTGAGCTGCGGCCGTGCTTCGTCATGCTTTCGATAAATGTCCGTACGGACCGTAAGGCGGCACACCTCTCCAGCTGCGCACATGACGCAGAGTGACCCAATGTGTGCCGTGTCGCGTTGAATCGTGCAGAAGGGGTGGCGTAGCGTCCACGACGGGATCAACGCGGAGGGGGCGACATGGGCCTGAACGTGGGAGCCGGAGCGCGGACGACCGTGCGCATGCGCCAACGTCAGGAGACACGGATCCGCCGCACCATGATCGGTGCCGCCGCGGCAGTGGTCACCCCGGCTGTGCTGATCGGCGGCTGGCAACTCGCGGTGAACCTCTGGCTGGACGGCACCCCTCGCCCCGCACAGACCCTGCAGCTGGGTGCTGCCGCCGTGGCTCCCGACACGATGCCCGAGGATGAGGGCGCCCCCGCCGCCGCGGCCACACCCTCGGTGGCGACCTCGGTCGGCGCCGCCACCACCCAGGCGCCGCGGTCGGTGTCGACCAGCCCGTCGTTGAGCGAGAACGGCGGCCCCGGTACCGCCCGGCCGTCGTCCGTGGCCACCAGCCCTGCGCCCGGCACCTCGGCCCCGGGCACCGTCACCGGCCAGGGCACCCCGCAGGGCACCGGCCCGGGCAACACCTCTCAGCCCACCCAGACCTCGCAGCCGACCCAAACCTCGCAGCCCACCGAGAGCTCGCCGCCGGCCCAGACCTCGCAGCCCACCCCGACGCAGACCTCGTCCACCCAGACCAGCCAGCCGGGGCACACTCACCCCACGCGGTCGCCGTCCCCGACCGCGACGACGACCAGTCCGGTGCCCAGCACGACCAGCCCGGCGCCGAGTTCACCGCCGCCGACCACCCCCAGCCCGTCCAGCGAGCCGGCCGCTGCCAGTCCCGCGGCAGCGGACCCCACGCCGGCGGCGTCCTGACGATCGGCGGTTCCGCGGGGTGACCCGCGCAGCGGTCAGGACGGCGGTCGCGCGCCCGCACGGGCGAGCCGAGGCGCCTCGGGCACGGTGAGCAGGACCGGCGCGCTGGGCCGCCGATCACCGTGCACCAGGTTCCAGCGATCCCGGCTGGCCATCATCGCCCGGGCCAGGGCGGTCGGCTCGGGGTCGGCCACGAACACCCCCGCCCGCTCGGTCACCGAGGCAGCCAGGGCGCAGGCCGTGCTCACCACCAGGTGACGGTCGCGCTCGAGGACCTCCTCGATCATCGGTGTCCAGATCTCGTCGCTGCTGGGCACCACCACCGTGTGGGCATCGGCCAGCACGTGGTCGCGCAGCCGGGCGTCCTCGCCCGGCACGAAGACCACGCTGTCGCCCAGCCCGAGGTCGTCGCACAGCACCACCAGGGACTGCCACATCGGGCCGTCACCGGCGATCGTCAGCACGTCGTCGAACCGTCGCGCCAGATGGAAGGCGCGGACCAGGCCGGCCACGTTGGTGCGCGAGATCAACGGACCCACGACCGCGAACCGATGCCCCTCGCGGATGTCGACCATCCCGGGGCTCGGGTCGGCGGCCGGGTGCGATGGCGTGCCCGACGGGATGCTGTGGGCAAACGGATCGGGTGCCAGCGCGATCCGTTCGCGAGGCACCCCCAACTCGATCGCGGCCTCGAGCGAGCCGGTACCCGCGGCCAGCACGGCGTCGGCCCGCCGCAGCAACCGGCGCTGGGCAGTGCCGGTCGCACCGCTGACCCGGTACGAGGCGACCACCGGGATCTCCTCCTTGCGTGCCCACCGGGCTGCGGCGTGGAACGCCGGTGATTCCCAGCCGTCCAGCACCACCGCATCCGGACGTCGCCGGATCAGCGTGCGCAGCGTCCGGGTCGGCTCGTAGACGCGCACCCCGTGGCTGGTCAGGCTGGCCCGCGAGCGCAGGTGCACGACGTGGAACGGCTCGCCGGCGCCGTCCAGCACCAGCCGCCGGTTGGCCTGATTGCCGGCCAGCACGGCCACGGTCAGGTCGCTGGTGGTGGCCATCTCGCGCCACAGGGCCAGGCGGTGCGGGGTGGCGGTCGTGGTGATCCACAGCATCCGGTCGGCGAGTGGGGTGGCCGCCGTGGGCTCGCCGCGATGCGCCGGACGACGCTGCGCGGCCAGGTCGATCACCTCGCCCGGCGCCGACTCATCGAACACGTCGGGGGCATCGGTCACGTCGGTTACCGCGGCGGCATCGGTCGTGCCGGCCACTCGGCCGGTGCCGAGGTCCCACGGGAGCGGCGCGCCGTCCTCGATCGGCAGGTGGCCGCGGAGCACCTCGCGGTAGCACTCCTCGAGATCGTCCACCACATCGGCGATGTCGAACAGGTCGCTCACGGTGGCCCGGCCGCGGCGGCCCAGGTCGGCGCGCAACGCGGCATCGTCGGCGAGGCGCACGATGGCCTGGGCCAGGGCGAACTCACCGGACCGGGTGACCAGCGCGGCCTGGTGGGCCCGCAGCGTCAGGGCGTGGCGGGTCTCGTCGGTGCAGATGCAGGCCAGCCCGGCGCTGAGCGCCTCGAGCAGCGCGAGTGAGCGCGTGCCGTCGGTGGCCGGCAGGACGAACACGTCGGCTCGGGCCAGCCGCTCGAGCAGGTCGGGGTGGGTGAGCGTGCCCTCGTAGCGCAGCCGGCCGTCGAGGTGGTCCTCGGTGGCGATGAGCTGCTGCAGCGCGGGCAACTCGCCGTCGTCCGGCCCGATCAGGCTGACGGTGGCGTCGATGCCCAGCTCCAGGGCGCCGACGGCGGCCCGGGCGACGTCGAGCATCTTCTTGCCCGGGGCCAGCCGGCCGACGGCGACCACGTCGAGCGGGCGGTGGCCGCCCGGATCGGACAGCTCGGTGGGCGCGGTCGGCGCGCTCGCCGCGGTGAGGTCGATCGAGGTCGCGGGCTCGGGGCGCCGTGGGGCGTGCAGCCAGACCCCGTCCCCGATGAGGGCGATGTCGAGGTCGCTGCCGACCACCTGAGCCACCGACGCGCGTTCGGCGGGGTCGACCGCCAGCCGGTAGGCGGCGCCGCGCAGCGCGGGCACCAGCAGGGCGTGGTCGGTGAAGCGCTGCCACCCGCTCTCGGCAGGGCTGAACCGGCCGTGGGTCTGGATCACGTAGGGCACCCCGGCGCGCTCGATCTGCGAGGCGGTCAGCATCGGCACGGCGTCCCGGGTGAGGTGCAGGTGCACCAGATCGGTGGTGGGCAGGGCGCGTCGCAGCCAGGTGGTCAGGCGAGCGGACAGCCGCGGCCCCAGCGCGGTCCCGGGCCGGCCGCCGACCCGGAACAGGTGCGCGGGAACGCCGTCGAGCGCCTGGGGTGGCTCGCCACGGCCCCGCCAGCCGGCCACCAGGCGGGCGTCGTGGCCCCGGCGGCGCAACTCGGCGCACTGGTTCAGAGCGATCGTGAGCGGACCGCCGCTACCCATCTGGTCATCGACGAGCGAGACCACGTGGAGTATGCGCACCCGACATCTCCTGCTGCCCGGGAACACTCCACCGCAGCGGCGGTGGGGAGCGTCTGCCACGACGGCCGTGCCGGCCAGACCCCCCACCGCCACCCGACCGTCCGGCCAGACGGTAGCGGAGCGTTCATCGAATAAAAGCAATGCGTGACACTTTGGAACGCTGGTGACCCTACTGACGATCACGCTACGAATCAATACGAACGCGGAAAGTCACCGGTTGCGGGCAAGAGCCGCGTTCACCAGGTCATCCATCAGGGCCATCGCCGCCGCGTGACCGAGGCTGTTGCGGGTGAACTGCACCGCGCGGCGTCCCATCACGGTGCGCAGGTCCGCATGGGCACCGAGCCGCTCGATGGTCGCTGCCAGCTGCGCGGCGTCCCCGGCGGGCACCACCACCCCGGCCCCGGAGCTGCGCGCGATCTGCCGGGCCAACTCGCCGCCGCGGTGCGCGGCGGCGATCAGCGGTCGTCCCGCGGCCAGGTGACGGTCGAGCAGCCTCGCCCACCCGGCGAGCGCGGCGCCCGGGGGTTCGCTGATCACCAGGAGGTCGGCTGCCGCCAGCGCGTCGGCGGTCCGGATCGGGTCGAGCGGTCCGACGAACCGGACGCCGCCCGCGTGGCGTCCCCAGATCGGGCGCCGGCCGCCCGGGTGGCGCCCGATCACCACCAGCTGGACGTCGCGACGGGGTGCCAGCGTGCCGCCGGCGAGGGCGCGACGTCCGGGGGTCAGGTGCTCGGCGGCACGCAGCACGGTGTCGAGGTCCTGTGCACCACCGAGGTCACCACCGCGTTCACCACCGAGTCGCCGCCGACGTCACCGTTGAGGTCACCGTCGAGGTCGCAGCAGACCACGATGAGGGCATCCTCCGGCCAGCCCAGCGCGCTGCGGGCCTGGCGCCGGCCCAGCAGGGACTGCTGCGCGCGGGTCCACGACGGCAGCAGCCGCAGGCGGTTCTCCGCCACGCCATAGGCCAACGCCGGGTCGCGCAACCGCTCGTCGGTCAGGGCCACCGCCTCGGCGTTGAGCAACAGGTGGGCCTCGATCGGGGCGCCGAGCGAGGTGTCTGCGCCGGTGCGGTTCAGTGACCGGCCGACCGCCGCCAGCAGGTCGTGGGCCACCACGATCAACGGCACCCGGCACCGCTGCGCGATCCGGGCGCCGGCCACCGCGCCGCTCAGGCCCGGCGTCACCGCGATCACCAGGTCCGGCAGCGGGCCGGGGTGACGATCGGCGTACGCGGTGGCGATCGCGATCAAGCGGTTGGCCTCGAGCACGGTGCGGCTCACCGGGCTGGCGCCGGCCACGCCGCTCGACGGGCGGCGGGCGAGCAGCTGGTCGACGTGCACCCGGGTCAGCGATCCGGTGCCGATCTCGGCCAGTTCGAGGCGCGGGGACCGGGCGCCGCGGCGTCCGGGTCGCTGGTCCGGCCGGGGGCCGACCCCGGTGAGCAGGGTGACCGCGGCCGACCGGCCGGCCAAGTGCTCGGCGATCCCCAGGGTCTGGGCGGCCACGCCGCCGGTGGCCAGCTGAGGCCCGATGGCCACCATCAGGATGTGGGCGCCCCGGGTCGACGTCGGGGGACCGCCCTGGGCCGGCACGGCGCTGAGTCCCGACCGGGGGAGCTGCACGGAGGCTCGGGGCATGACACGTCTCCCTGCGGCTGGGATGGCTGTGGTGGCCCGGCTGACGGCTGTGCGTGCCCGCAGCTCGCGCCCATGGCCTCGGGGGGTGATGAAAGCCGTTGTACCCCAAGGTGTTCAGCGATGATCCCGACGCGCCCCGACTCTACGATCACGACCGCGGCGGAGCAATCCCCTGACCGTACGGACTCGAGGGGGGCGGTTGGCCGACACCTCGGCGTGTCAGTCGAGCAGGTGCCGGACGGCGTCCATCGGGATCGGAACCCAGTCGGGACGGTTGCGGGTCTCGTACACCACCTCGTACAGCGCCTTGTCCAGTTCGAGGACGCCGCGCAGCGCCTCGGCCGCCTCGGGGGGAGTCCCGTGCCCCTCGGCGTACCCGGCGAGGAACGCGGTGCGCGCGGCGCCGGCCCAGGCGCGCAGGCCGTCGCCGGTGGGATCGGCAGCTCCGGTCGTGCCGGCGGTGAGTCGGGCATGTCCGGCGGCGTAGTCGAACGAGCGCAGCATGCCCGCGACGTCGCGCAGGGCCAGGTCGGGTTCGAGGCGTTCGGCGAGCGGCCGCAACGGCTCGCCCTCGAAGTCCAGCAGCACCCAGCCCCGTCCGGGGGCGTACAGCACCTGACCCAGGTGGTAGTCGCCGTGCACACGTTGCAGCTGCAGCTCGCCCGCCGAGGTCGCCTCGAGCATGCGCTCGACGGCCGCGTGGGCGGGCTCGGCCGCCGCGGCCAGCGCCGGAACCTGGGTGCACGCCCAGGTCACCCGCCGGTGCAGGTCGGCCGCCAGCCGGTTCAGCTCCTCGCCGGTGACCGCGCGGGTGGGCAGCGTGGCGGCCAGCAGCCGGTGGACCTCGGCAGTGGCGCGGCCGAGGGCGCGGGCGGGCTCGTCGAACGGGGCACCGGCGGCCAGCGCGTCCAGCGCCAGTCGCCAGCCGTCGCGCCCGCCGTCGACGAACTCCGAGGCGAAGGCGAGGTGGCCGCGGTGGCGGGTCGCGCCGTCCTGATCCGGGGGCTGGTTCGGGTCGTGCTCGGGCTGCTGGCTCGCCGCGGGTTCGCGCCACTCGACCTCCAGCCGGCCGGCGGGCCGGGGCACCCGGGTGCAGCCCACCCCGGCGAGGGCGGACTGCACCACGACGTCGGGGTTCTCGCCCGGGTGGATCACCCGGAACAGCTTGATGATCACGGCGTACGGGGTGCCGGCACCCAGGATGATCGAGGTGTTGGACTGCTCGCCGCGCAGGACGGCGGCGGGGGCGGTCTCGGTGATCGGGAAGCCGTCGTCCTGCCGGACGCCGTGCACCACCAGGGCGGTCGGGTCGCCGAGCTGCTCGTCGAGGGCGATGGCGCGGGCCAGCGCGCGGACGAAGAGCGGGTCGTGCGGGCCGTCGTAGACCCACTGCCCGTCCAGCGTGCCGATCAGGGCGTGCGCGAGCTCGGGCGCCTGCCGGCGGCGATGGGTCAGCGGCACCTGGTAGAGCGCGCCGGCCAACCGGATCAGGTGCAGCCGGAGGAGCACGCCCTTGTCGGCGATGCCGTCGCCGGCGGCAGGCGGGGGCAGCGGCAGGTCGACGGCCGCGAGCGGGTGCACGCCGTCCGAGGTCGCGCCCTTGCCGGCGAACCAGCGCTGGCGCGGCATCCAGGCGCCGAGCAGGTCCGCCAGGTCGGTCCGGGCCGATCCCGCCGCGTCGCGGGCAACGGTCTGGGCCATCTCAGCCGCGGCGTCGCAGGGTCAGACCCAGCTTGGGACGCTCCGCCTCCTCCGGCTCCGTGGTGGCCGGTACCGCGGCCGACAGTCGCAGCCAGAAGAAGTCACGCGACCCGATGGTGATCTCGAGATCGCCGCTGTCGGGGACCCGCGGGAAGCCGGCACCGCCGAACAGGTCGGCCAGCTGCTGGCCGCCGTGCTCGGGCAGCACCACGGTGCCCGCCTGCGGTACCGACGACAGGTTGTTGACGCACAACACCGTCTCGGACTCCTCACCCGGGGCCTCCTGCGCGGTCAGCACCCGCAGGAACGCCAGGATGTGCGGGTTGTCGCAGTCCAGCGCCACGAACCGCCCGAGCCCGAACACCGGGTGGCGGCGCCGCACCGCGAGCATGGCCCGGGTCCAGTGCAGCAGGGACGACGAGGTGGCCATCTGTGCCTCGACGTTGACCGCGGCGTAGTGGTTGGTCAACGACTGCACCACGGGCAGGTAGAGCTTGCCGGGGTCGGCGGTCGAGAAGCCCGCGTTGCGGTCCGGCGTCCACTGCATCGGGGTGCGCACGGCGTCCCGGTCGGCCAGCCAGATGTTGTCGCCCATGCCGATCTCGTCGCCGTAGTACAGGTACGGGCTGCCCGGCAGCGACAGCAACAGCGCGTTGATCAGCTCGATCTCGGCGCGGTTGTTGTCCAGCAGGGTCGCCAGCCGGCGCCGGATGCCGATGTTGGCGCGCATCCGCGAGTCCGGCGCGTACCAGCCGTACATCGCGGCGCGTTCCTCGGTGGTGACCATCTCGAGGGTCAGCTCGTCGTGGTTGCGCAGGAAGGTGCCCCACTGCGCGCCGGCGGGGATGTCGGGGGTGTCGCGCATGATGTCGGCGATGGGCGCGGCGCGTTCCTCGCGCAGCGCGTAGTAGATCCGCGGCATCACGGGGAAGTGGAACGCCATGTGGCACTCGGGCTCGGACTCGCTGCCGAAGTACTGCACGACCTCCTTGGGCCACTGGTTGGCCTCGGCCAGCAGGATGCGTCCCGGGTAGTCCGCATCGACGATCCGTCGTACCCGCCGGATGAAGTCGTGGGTGGCCGGCAGGTTCTCGCAGTTGGTGCCCTCGGCCTCGAACAGGTAGGGGATGGCGTCCAGCCGGATGCCGTCGATGCCCATGTCGAGCCAGAACCGGATGACGTCGATCATCGCCTCCTGAACCTTCGGGTTCTCGAAGTTCAGGTCGGGCTGGTGGCTGAAGAACCGGTGCCAGAAGTACTGGCGGCGCACCGGGTCGAAGGTCCAGTTGCTGGTCTCGGTGTCGACGAAGATGATCCGCGCGTCGGCGTACTTGGTGTCGTCGTCGCTCCAGACGTAGAAGTCGCCGTAAGGGCCTTCGGGGTCGGCGCGGCTGGCCTGGAACCACGGGTGGGCGTCACTGGTGTGGTTGAACGCCAGGTCGGTGATCACCCGCAGCCCGCGGGCGTGGGCCTGCGTGACGAACTCGGCGAAGTCCGGCAGCGTGCCGTACTCGGGCAACACCGCGTTGTAGTCGCTGATGTCGTAGCCGCCGTCGCGCAGCGGCGAGGCGTAGAACGGGGGCAGCCAGATGACGTCCACGCCGAGCCACTGGATGTAGTCGAGCTTGGACATCAGCCCGTTGAAGTCACCCGAACCCGACCCCTTGGAGTCGGCGAAGGCTCGGACCAGCACTTCGTAGAACACCGCTTTGCGGTACCAGTTCGGGTCGTTCCTGAGGCCTGGGCCGCCCAGGTCGAGACCCTTCACGTAAGCCTCCCGGTGGTGGAACCGGTCGTCATGGCACTCTCCGCACGTACAGGATGTGAGCGGGCTGGTGGTGGGGGTCGAGCCTCACATAGTTGTGCTCACTCCACCGGAATGTGTCATCGGTCAGCAGATCCTGCACCGTGAACTCGTCGTGCCAGGACATTCCCAGGGCCGGCATGTCGAGGTGGACCATCGTCTCGCGGGTGCCGTGGGGGTCGAGGTTGATCACCACGAGCAGTGTGTCCTCGGTGCCCGTGGGCGACTGGGCGGCGTCCAGGCGGCGTGAATAGCAGATGATCGAGTCGTCCTCGACGCGGTGGAAGGCGATGTTGCGCAACGAGTGCAGCGCCGGGTGGGCCTTGCGGATGTGGTTCAGCCGCGTGATGTACGGCGCGATCGAGCGGTGCTCGTGGAGGCCGCCGGGGCCGAAGGAGGCCCAGTCCCGCGGGCGGTACTGGTACTTCTCGCTGTCGAGGTACTCCTCGCTGCCGTGCCGGACGGCGACGTGCTCGCACAGCTCGTACCCGGAGTACATGCCCCAGCACGGCGAGGCCGTGGCGGCCAGGACGGCGCGCAGCTTGAACGCTGCCGGCCCGCCGTACTGCAGGAACTCGTGCAGGATGTCGGGGGTGTTGGGCCAGAAGTTGGGCCGCATGTAGTTCGCGGCCTCACCCGACAGCTCGGTCAGGTAGTCGGTGATCTCGCCCTTGCCGGTGCGCCAGGTGAAGTAGGTGTACGACTGGTGGAAGCCGATCTTGCCCAGGGTGTGCATCATCGCCGGGCGGGTGAACGCCTCGGCCAGGAAGAGCACCTCCGGGTGGGCGGCGTTGACCCGCCCGATCAGCCACTCCCAGAACTCGACCGGCTTGGTGTGCGGGTTGTCGACCCGGAACACCGTCACGCCGTGGGCGATCCAGTGCTCGCACACCCGCAGCACCTCGCCATACAACCCGGCCGGGTCGTTGTCGAAGTTCATCGGGTAGATGTCCTGGTACTTCTTGGGCGGGTTCTCGGCGTAGGCGATGGTGCCGTCGGCGCGCGTGGTGAACCACTGCGGGTGCTCGCGTGCCCAGGGGTGGTCGGGGGCGCACTGCAGCGCGAGGTCGAGGGCCACCTCGAGGCCCAGCTCGCGGGCGCGGGCGACGAAGTGGTCGAAGTCGTCGAGGGTGCCCAGGTCGGGGTGCACGGTGTCGTGCCCGCCCTCGTCGGCGCCGATCGCCCACGGCGAGCCGGGGTCGTCCGGGCCGGGGGTCAGGGTGTTGTTCGGCCCCTTGCGGTTGATCCGGCCCACCGGGTGGATCGGCGGCAGGTAGACGATGTCGAAGCCCATGTCGGCGATCGCGGGCAACCGCTCGGCGGCCTGCCGGAAGGTGCCGGACACCCAGCGCTGGGACCCGTCGTCCTGGGTCACCTGGTGGGCGCCCTCGGACCGCGGGAACAGCTCGTACCAGGCGCTGAACAGGGCGCGCTTGCGCTGCACCGTGAGCGGGTAGGTGGCCGAGCGGCTGATCATGTCGCGCAGCGGGTGGCGCGACAGCATCTCGTGCACCGCCGGGCTGGTGCCGGCCGCCAGGCGTGCTGCCGGCGGGCGCGAGCCGTCGCGCAGGGCGTGGATGGCGTCGGTGAGCACCTGCAGGTCCTGGTGGTGGGCGCCGGTGGCCGCGGCGTGGCCCTGGGCTCGTTCGAGCACCCGGGCGCCCTCTTCGAGCATCAGGTCGACGTCGACGCCGGCCTCGATCTTGATGGTGGCGTCGTGATCCCAGGTGCCGTAGACGTCGCTCCAGCCCTCGACGCGGAAGCTCCAGGCGCCCTCGCGGTCGGGGCTCAGCTCGACGCCGAACCGGTCGAGGCCGGGGCCGAGGGAGTGCATCCGGGCGCGGGCGTGCTCGGCGCCGTCCGGGTCGATCAGGACGACGGTCGCGGCCACCGCGTCGTGACCCTCGCGGAAGACCGTCGCGGTGAACGGCACCCGCTCGCCGACCACGGCCTTGGCGGGCCAGCGCCCGCCGTCGACGACCGGGCCCACGTTCAGGACCGGGATGCGTCCGACGCGCGGGGCGTCCGGGCCGAGTCGGGGGTCCGCCGGAGCGGCGGGTCGGGGGGCCGGAAGCCCCGAGGAGTGACCGTCCGAGGCCGCGGGCGTTACGCCGATCGGGGGCACCTCACCGTCAGCAACCGCCGTGTCGCGGGAACTCTGTCGCTCGGACTGTGTCATGACTCCACCTCACCACGAACCGATGGGGACGCATCACCCCAAACAGACCAGAGTGACGTCCGTTAGGGGAGGGTCTTTCCCCGGTTGGCCGTCTGGTGCGCCCGGTGGTGCGTGCAGTCACTCGATCGGCCGAAACCTACCGGGAATTGAGCGTTCTGTAACCCTTTTCACTTCGCTCTCCCGCGGACCTCGCCAGGCCCTCCCGGGGACTGCAAACGCTTGCCGCTACAGGGGTGTGTCGGCCGGTCACTTGTCGTACTCTCACGAGTCGTGAGAGCCATTCGTCGCTTCACCGTCCGTACCGTTCTGCCGGAGCCGATCGCTGCTCTGGGCGACCTCGCCAGTAACCTGCGCTGGTCGTGGCACCCCCCGACACAGGACCTGTTCGCCTCACTCGATCCCGCTCGCTGGGAGTCGACGCGGCACGATCCGGTGGCGCTGCTCGGATCGCTCTCACCGGAGGAACTCGACGCCCTCGCCGGTGATCCCGGTCTCGTCGAGCGGGTGCGCGCGGCGTCCGCGGATCTGCAGGCGTACCTGACCGAGCCCCGCTGGTACCAGGAGCTCGAGGCGGCCGCAGGGAACCAGGGCACCGTGGGCACCGTGCCGCGGGCGATCGCCTACTTCTCCCCGGAGTTCGGCATCGCGGCCGTGCTGCCGCAGTACTCCGGTGGTCTGGGCATCCTGGCCGGTGACCACCTCAAGTCGGCCAGCGACCTGGGTGCACCGATCATCGGGGTCGGCCTGCTCTACCAGCACGGGTACTTCAAGCAGTCGCTCTCGCGCGAGGGCTGGCAACAGGAGTCCTACCCGGTGCTCGATCCCAACGAGCTGCCGATCGCCCTGGTGCGCGAGGCCGACGGGACGCCGTGCCTGATCGAGATCGGCCTGCCCGGCGGCCGGGTGCTGTCGGCACACATCTGGAAGGCCCAGGTCGGCCGGGTGCCGTTGCTGCTGCTCGACTCCAACGTCGAGGCCAACGACGACGCCGCTCGCGTGATCACCGACCGGTTGTACGGCGGCGGCGGTGAGCACCGGCTGCAGCAGGAGATGCTGCTGGGCATCGGCGGCGTCCGCGCCCTGCGGGCCTTTGCCCGGGTGACCGGCGCGCCGACGCCGGAGGTCTACCACACCAACGAGGGGCATGCCGGCTTCCTCGGCCTGGAGCGGATCCGCGAGCTGGTCAGTGAGGGGCTCAGCTTCGACGCCGCGCTCGAGCGGGTGCGTGCCGGCACGGTGTTCACCACGCACACCCCGGTGCCGGCCGGCATCGACCGGTTCAGCCGTGAGCAGATCGGCATCTTCTTCGGTGGCGACAACGCCGTCCCGGGGGTGCCGGTCGAGCGCATCATGGCCCTCGGCGCCGAGGACTACCCCGGCGGCGACCCGGCGATCTTCAACATGGCCGTCATGGGGCTGCGGCTGGCGCAGCGCGCCAACGGCGTCTCGCAGCTGCACGGAGTGGTCAGCCGGGAGATGTTCGACGGGCTGTGGCCGGGTTTCGACGCCGCCGAGGTGCCGATCACCTCGATCACCAACGGGGTGCACGCCCCCACCTGGGTCGACCGGCGCGTGATGGAGCTGGCCGAGAAGCACATCGGCGCCTCGCTCACCCACGACGCCCGCGGGTTCGAGGGTGTCGACCAGATCCCCGACGAGGAGATCTGGTCGACCCGCCGGGCGATGCGGGCCAGCCTGGTGGACGACGCGCGCCGCCGGGTGCGGGCCTCCTGGCTCAAGCGCGGTGCCAGCCCGGCGGAACTGGGCTGGGTGGACGGCGTCCTCGACCCGGACGTGCTGACCCTCGGCTTCGCCCGCCGGGTGCCGACCTACAAGCGGCTCACCCTGATGCTGCGTGACCCGGATCGGCTGGCCCGGTTGCTGCTGCACCCGACGCGTCCGATGCAGCTGGTGATCGCCGGCAAGTCGCACCCGGCCGACGACCAGGGCAAGCGGTTGATCCAGCAGGTGGTCAAGTTCGCCGACGACCCCACGGTGCGCCACCGGATCGTGTTCCTGCCCAACTACGACATCGCGATGGCCTCGACGCTGTACCCCGGGTGCGACGTGTGGCTCAACAACCCGTTGCGGCCGTTCGAGGCGTGCGGCACCTCGGGCATGAAGTCGGCGCTCAATGGCGGGTTGAACCTGTCGATCCTGGACGGGTGGTGGGACGAGTGGTTCGACGGTGAGAACGGCTGGGCGATCCCGACGGCCGACGGCATCGAGGACCCCGAGCATCGTGACGACCTCGAGGCGTCCGCGCTGTACGACCTGATCGAGAACTCCGTGGCGCAGCGGTTCTACGACCGCGACGAGCGGGGGCTGCCGGTGCGCTGGCTCGAGATGGTGCGCCACACCCTGAGCTCGCTCGGGCCGAAGGTGATCGCGTCGCGGATGGTCGCCGACTACGTCAGCCACCTGTACATCCCGGCGGCCACGGCGGCCGCGGCGACCACGCCGGAGGTCGCTGCGGTGCAGGCACAGGCCAAGGCCCGGTTGCGCGCCGCCTGGAACGGGGTCCGGGTCGAGCACGTCGAATCCGCCGGGGTCAGCGACTCGCCGCAGGTCGGCGACGAGGTCTCGGTGCGGGCGTTCATCAGCCTGGGGGAGCTGACCCCGGCCGATGTCACCGTCGACCTGGTGTACGGCAAGGTCACCCCCGAGGACTCGTTGATCGACACCCAGAGCGAGCCGTTGCGCCACGTCGAGGTCTACGAGACCGGCCGGCACTGCTTCGAGGGCTCGGTGCGGCTGCATCGCACCGGCCCGTTCGGCTACACCGTCCGGGTCCTGCCCGCCGGTCTGGGCCTGGCCTCCCCGGCCGAGCTCGGCCTGGTCACCAACGCCTGACCCGAGCGAGCTCGCTCATCGCGCTCATCCCCCCCGAGCGCAATGTCACGTTGCACTCGTCCAGCGAGCGCAACGTGACATCGTGCCCGCCGGGGATGAGCGCGACGTGACATTGCGCTCGTCGGGGGGGACGAGCGCGAGGTGACGTTGCGCTCGTCAGGTGCGGGGCGGGACGCGGTAGACGCGCATCGAGGGGCCGGGGACGGTGAGCACGGTGTGCGGCGGGACGGTCTCGAGGTGGGGGCCCTTGGGCTGGCCGGGTGGGGCCTCGAAGGCGCTGTCCCAGGCCAGTTCGTAGGTCTGCGCCCAGGGACGGCCGGGCAGGCGCACCTGGACCTCGCCGGGGTGGCCCTGCACCACGAGCAGCAGCGAGCCGTCGACATGGTGATCATGGCGACCCCGGACGACGGCGTGCAGGTACATCTGCAGCACCCGCAAGCCCCCGTCGTGCCACCGATCGTGGTCCATCTCGGTGCCGTCGGGGCCGAACCAGGCCAGGTCCTTGGTGCCGTCGGTGTGCACCGGGCGCCCGGCGAAGAACCGGTCCTGGCGCAACACCGGGTGCTCGCGCCGCAACCGCAACAGGTAGCGCGTGGTGGCCAGCAGGTCGTGCTGCCAGGGTTCGAGATCCCAACTCAGCCAGGAGGTCTCGTCGTCCAGGCAGTAGGGGTTGTTGTTGCCGCCCTGGCTGCGACCGAATTCGTCGCCGGCCACCAGCATCGGCACCCCGGTCGCCAGCAGCAGTGAACCCAGCAGGTTGCGCATCGCCTGTCGCCGGGCCGCCAGGATCGCCGGGTCGTCGGTCGCACCCTCGACGCCGTGATTCCAGGACCGGTTGTTGTCGGTGCCGTCGCGGTTGTTCTCGCCGTTGGCCTCGTTGTGCTTGTGGTTGTAGGCGGTCAGGTCGGCCACGGTGAACCCGTCGTGCGCCGTCACGAAGTTCACCGACGCCAGGGGACCGCGGGCAGGGCTGAAGGTGTCGGCAGACCCCGCCAATCGGGTCGCCAGGTCGCGCACCCCACCGGACGGCTCGCCGGCCGCGGCCCGCGCCCCGCCGGGCAACCAGAACTCGCGGACGCCGTCGCGGAAGTGGTCGTTCCACTCGGCGAAGGGCACCGGGAACTGGCCGGTGCGCCAGCCGTGCGGTGCGACGTCCCAGGGCTCGGCGATCAACTTCACCCCGGCCAGCACCGGGTCGGTGCGCGCCGCCACCAGGAAGGGGTGATCGGCGTCGTACCCGTTGCGGCCGCGGGCCAGGGTGGTCGCCAGGTCGAAGCGGAACCCGTCGACGTGCATCTCGCTGACCCAGTAGCGCAACGAGTCCAGGGTCAGCTGCACCACGCGGGCCTCGGCGAAGTCCAGGCTGTTGCCGCACCCGGTGGTGTCGACGTACCCGCCGTGGGCATCGGAGCGGTAGTAGCTCGCGGCGTCCAGGCCTCGCCACGACAGGGTGGGCCCGTCGATGCCCGCCTCACAGGTGTGGTTGTAGACCACGTCGAGCACGACCTCGATACCGGCCGCGTGCAGCGCCTTGACCATCGCCTTGAACTCGGTCACCACCCCGATCGGGTCGTGGCTGGCGGCGTAGCCGGGGTGCGGGGCGAAGAACCCCAGCGTGCTGTAGCCCCAGTAGTTGACCCGGCTACCCCGGGCCAGATGGTCCTCATCGCCCATCGCGTGAATCGGCAGCAGCTCGACGGTGGTCACCCCGAGCCGGTTCAGGTGGGCGATCGCCGCCGGGTGGCCCAATCCGGCGTAGGTGCCGCGCAGGTGCTCCGGAACGCCGGGCAGCCGTCGGGTGAACCCCTTGACGTGCAACTCGTAGACCACGGTGTCGGCCCACGGCACGAACGGCGGGGTGTCGCCGTCCCAGTCGAAGGTCGAGGCCTCGACCACCCCGTGGGGGGCGACCAGGGCCGAGTCGCGCGAGTCCGGCACGGTCACGTCGCCGCGCAGCCCGTCGTCCGCGGCGTAGCCGAACAGCTCGGGCACCATGGTGAGCCGCTCGCCCGGGTAGACCCCCGACGTGGGCAGCACGATGGCGCGGGCATACGGGTCGAGCAACAACTTGGCCGGGTTGTGCCACTGCATGCGGCTCGGCTCCCACGGGCCGTGCACCCGAAATCCGTAGCGCTGGCCCACCGGCACCTCGGGCACGTGAGCGTGCCAGACCCCGTGCGTCTGGTAGGGAAGGGAGATCCGGCGTTCGGACCATCCGCTGCCGGCCGGGTCGAACAAGCACAGCTCGACCCGCTCGGCGTGGGCGGCGAAGATCGCGACATCGACCCCGTCGGCTCGGGGACGGACGCCGAGCGGGTGCGGACGCGATCTGTGGGTGGACACGGCGGCAGTCTGCCTGACGCCACCGACAGTGGCACAGAGGCCAGCGGGCACGGCCTGTCGAGCGGGCGGACGGTTACGCTCACCTGCGTGACGGATCCGACCGCCCTGCCGAACTTCATCCCCTCCACCGGCCCCGCGCCGAGCCCGCAGCCGGCTCCTCAGCCCGCCGGTCACCCCGGCAGCGCCGGCTTCGCGTTGCGCGATCTGGTGGTCGAGGCGTTGAGCAGCGAGGGTTTTCGACCCGAGATCGACGAGGACGGCGACGTGGTGGCCCGGGTCTCGGGTCAGCCGATGTTCCTGCGCTGCTTCGAGACGGCGCCGCCGATGATGCGGGTGTGGTCGCAGTGGATGCTGGACGACGCGGTGCCGGGTGATGAGCTGATGCGCCTGCGCGCGGCCAACGCGATGACCGCGGTGCTCAACCTGATCAAGGTCACCCTGATGACCGACCGGCTGGTCGTCGCCGTCGACCTCACGGTGCACCCGGCGATGGATCTGGCCACCTTGCTGACCGCCACGCTCGAGGCGGTGCGCGACGGGGTGACCAGCTGGCACGGCACGCTGGTTCAGCTGCTCGAGGAGCAGGCGGCCGGCATCTGAGTCGCTCCTCGGGTCGCGGGGAGAGCCGCGGGGGAGTCGCCGGCAGAGCCGGGGGTGACCTGCGCCTCGCGACGGTGGCTGACGGCGTGGACGCCGACCGCCTAGGCTCGCGCTCGTCGTCCGGGCTCGTGCGGCTCGGAACCGGGTGCGAGCGTGGAGGTCGTGATGGGTCAGTTCGTGCGGCTCGAGGTGGACGGCGGGATCGGCACCATCCGCCTGGACCGGCCGAAGATGAACGCCCTGGACGCCGCGATGCAGGAGGAGATCCGCGCGGCGGCGCTGGAGGCGGCCGAGCGCCGTGACGTCTCGGCGGTGATCGTCTACGGCGGCGAGAAGGTGTTCGCCGCCGGGGCCGACGTCAAGGAGATGGCGGCCATGAGCTACACCGAGATGGTCGATCGCTCCGGCGCGCTGCAGTCCTCGTTCTCGGCGGTCGCGGCGATCCCCAAGCCGACCGTCTCGGCGATCACCGGCTACGCCCTGGGTGGCGGCTGCGAGCTGTCGTTGTGCACCGACTTCCGGATCGCGGGCGAGAGCGCCAAGCTCGGTCAGCCCGAGATCCTGCTCGGCATCATTCCCGGCGCCGGTGGCACCCAGCGGTTGCCCCGGCTGATCGGACCGGCCAAGGCCAAGGACCTGATCTTCTCCGGCCGGTTCGTGGACGCCGCCGAGGCGCTCGCGATCGGACTGGTGGACGCCGTCGTCCCGGACGAGGAGGTCTACACCGCGGCCGTGGCGATGATGACGCGCTACGTGGGCGCGGCGTCCTATGCCCTGCGGGCGGCGAAGGAGTCGATCGACCGCGGCGGCGAGGTCGACCTGGTCACCGGGCTCGAGATCGAGCGGATGGCCTTCAGCGGCCTGTTCGCCACCGCCGACCGGTCCATCGGCATGAACTCGTTCGTGGAGTCCGGACCGGGCAAGGCCCAGTTCGAGGGCCGCTGACCAACCCGCCCTCGGCTGCCCGCCCCAACCCGCCCTCGGCTGCCCGCCCCAACCCGCTCATGCTCCGCAGGTGACGGATTCGACGTCCGCAAAGGGCGAAATGTCCGTCACCAGAGGAGCATCGTCGGTCGCCTGCGGAGCATGAGCGGGTTGGGTCGGGGTGGGTAATCCGGGTCACACCGGGGTCGTCGTGCGGGCGGAAGCTACCCATGGGTAACATGGGCCGGCCCGGGGTCCGCGGTCCGGTCCGTGCCCGATGTGAGCAAGGCCGCTGTGACGCTCGGGCACCCGGGGCCGGGGTGTGACACCCTGGCGCCAGCAACCCGCGTCGACTGCAGGAGGTCGCCCAGCATGAAGATCGTCGTGTGCGTGAAGCACGTTCCGGACGCCACCGGCGACCGTCATTTCACCGATGACCACACGGTGGATCGCGAAGGGGTCGACGGGCTGCTCTCCGAGCTGGACGAGTACGCGGTCGAGGAGGCGCTGACCATCGAGGGCGCCACGGCCTCGACGGTCACCGTGGTCTGCATGGGTCCCGAAGGGGCAGCGGATGCGATCCGCAAGGCGCTGCAGATGGGCGCCGACGCCGGGGTGCACATCATGGACGACGCCCTGGCCGGTTCCGACGCCCTGGCCACCTCCAAGGTGCTCGCCGCCGCCATCTCGACCATGGAGTACGACCTGGTGCTGACCGGCATGTCCTCGACCGACGGCCTGATGGGCGTGGTGCCGGCGATGCTCGCGCAGCGGCTCGGCCTGCCCCAGGTGACCCTGGCCGGCAAGGTCGAGGTGGACGGCAGCACGGTACGTATCGAGCGGGACGGCGACACCGCCACCGAGGTGATCGAGGCCTCGATGCCGGCGCTGATCAGCGTCACCGACCAGATCAACGACCCGCGCTACCCCTCGTTCAAGGGGATCATGGCGGCCAAGAAGAAGCCGGTGACCACGCTGTCCCTGGCCGACCTGGGCCTGAGCCCGGAGGACGTCGGCCTGAGCGCCGCCTGGACCGTGGTCGAGGCGGTCGCCGCCCGGCCGCCGCGCGCCGCCGGCCAGCGGATCACCGACGACGGGGACGGCGGCACCCGCCTGGTCGAGTACCTCGCCGGCGCCAAGCTCGTCTGACCGACCGACCAGAGTTCACCGCAGGAGGCACATCCCCATGGCACAGATCCTCGTCCTGGTCGACCACGTCGACGGCACCGTGCGCAAGACCACCACCGAGTTGCTCACGCTGGCGGCCCGGCTGGGCACGCCGTCCGCCGTGTTCATCGGCGACAACCCGGACGCCGCGCTCGGCGTCCTGACCGAGTTCGGCGCCGCCACCGTGTACACCGTGCCCGCCACGGGGCTGACCGACTACCTGGTCGCGCCCAAGGCCGAGGCGCTGGCGGCCGCGGTCGCCGCGGCCGGCGAGGTCGGCGGCGTCCTGATCTCCTCGACCCCCGAGGGCAAGGAGGTCGCCGCGCGGTTGGCGGTCACCCTGGACTCGGGTCTGATCACCGACGCGGTCGACGTCCAGCCGGGCGACGGCGGCCCGGTCACCACGCAGTCGGTGTTCGCCGCCGGGTTCTCGGTGACGGCCCGGGTGACCCATGGCACCCCGATCATCACCGTCAAGCCGAACAGCGTCGAGCCCGCGCCGGTCGCCGGCGCCGAACCGCCGGCCGTGGTGCCGGTGGCGGTGACCGTGACCGACCTGGCCAAGGCGGCGCGGATCGTCGAGCGCAAGCCCAAGGCCAAGTCCGGCCGGCCCGACCTGACCGAGGCGGCCATCGTGGTCTCGGGTGGGCGCGGCACGGGTGGCGACTTCGCGCCGGTCGAGGCGTTCGCCGACGCCGTCGGTGCCGCGGTCGGTGCCTCGCGCGCCGCGGTGGACGCCGGGTGGTACCCGCACTCGAACCAGGTCGGCCAGACCGGCAAGCAGGTCAGCCCGCAGTTGTACGTCGCCTGCGGCATCTCCGGCGCGATCCAGCACCGGGCCGGGATGCAGACCTCCAAGACCATCGTGGCCATCAACAAAGACCCCGAGGCGCCCATCTTCGAGCTGGCGGACTTCGGCGTGGTGGGCGACCTGTTCGCCGTCCTGCCGCAGGCGACGGCCGAGGTCACCAAGCGCAAGGGGTGAGCCCGGGCGCGCCGGGTGTCGGGGGCGCCGCTTAGACTCCGCGGGTGAGTGTCTACCTCGACCACGCCGCGACCACGCCCGTGCGGCCGCAGGCCGTGGCGGCGATGTGCGAGGTGCTGGCCCAGGTCGGCAACGCCTCGTCGTTGCACACCTCGGGTCGGCGGATGCGCCGGGTCGTCGAGGAGGCGCGGGAGCAACTGGCTGCCGTACTCGGGGCGGGCCCCAGTGAGGTGATCTTCACCGGCGGTGGTACCGAGGCCGACAACCTGGCGGTCAAGGGCCTGTTCTGGTCGCGGCGCGCCGTCGACCCCCGGCGCCGCCGGGTGATCGCCTCGGCGGTCGAGCATCACGCGGTGCTCGACCCGGTCGAGTGGCTGGCCGAGCACGAGGGTGCGGAGGTGGTCTGGCTGCCGGTCGACGCGGCCGGTCGGGTCGACCCCGAGGCGGTGCGCGGCGCGATCCTGGACGGCGAGCACGGCGCGGACGGCGTCGCGCTGGTCAGCGTGATGTGGGCCAACAACGAGGTCGGCACCGTGCAGCCGATCACCGAGATCGCCGCCGTGGCCCGCGAGTACGGGGTTCCGGTGCACACCGATGCCGTGCAGGCGGTCGGCTCGCTGCCGGTGAGCTTCGCGGCGTCCGGGGTCGATGCCATGACCGTGAGCGGCCACAAGCTCGGCGGCCCGGTCGGGGTCGGTGCCCTGCTCGCCCGGCGCGGACTGCAGCTGACCCCGGTGCTGCACGGCGGCGGGCAGGAGCGGCAGATCCGTTCCGGCACCCTGGATGCGGCGGCGATCACGGGAATGGCGACGGCGGCCCGGCTGTCGGCGGACAGCCTCGCGGACGGCGAGGCGCAGCGGCTGGCCCGGTTGCGCGACGCGCTGGTCACGGCGGTGCTGGCCGAGGTGCCGGACGCCGTGCTGCGCGGAGCGCCGATCGAGGCCGCGGCCGACGGCGGCTACGGACGGCTGCCGGGCAACGCGCACTTCACCTTCCCGGGGTGTGAGGGTGACTCGTTGCTCTACCTGCTCGATGCCCGGGGCGTGGAGTGCTCGACCGGGTCGGCCTGCCAGGCGGGGGTGCCTCAGCCGAGCCACGTGCTGCTGGCCATGGGCGTGCCGTCGGTGCAGAGTCGCGGGGCGTTGCGGTTCACCCTGGGCTGGAGTTCCACCGCGGACGACGTGGCCGCCCTGGTCGAGGCCATCGGTCCGGCGGTGGCGCGGGCGCGACGCGCCGGGCTGACCGGGTTGGTGGGCAACGGCTCTCACGGTGCGACGGGTACGCCGGACTCATCGGGTGCATCGGCTGCGCACGAGGCGAGTTCGTCATGAGGGTGCTGGCGGCGATGAGCGGCGGGGTGGACTCGGCCGTCGCGGCGGCGCGGGTGCGCGACGCCGGGCACGAGGTGGTCGGCGTCCACCTGGCGCTGTCGCACCGGCCCGCCACCGAGCGGACCTCGGCCCGGGGGTGTTGCACCATCGAGGACGCCGGCGATGCCCGCCGGGTGGCCGACCGGCTCGACATCCCGTTCTACGTCTGGGACCTGGCCGAGCGGTTCGCGCAGGACGTGATCGAGGACTTCGTCGCCGAGTACCAGGCCGGACGCACCCCGAACCCCTGCCTGCGGTGCAACGAGAAGATCAAGTTCTCGGCCCTGCTCGACAAGGCGCTCGCGCTCGGCTTCGACGCCGTGGCCACCGGTCACTACGCCCGGCTGGTCACCTCCGGCGGGCAGGTGCAGTTGCACCGCGCGGTGGACGCGGCCAAGGACCAGTCCTATGTGCTGGCCGTGCTCACCCCGGCGCAGTTGGCGCATGCCCTGTTCCCGCTGGGGGATTCGACCAAGCCCGAGATCCGGGCCGAGGCGGCGGCCCGGGGGTTGCGGGTGGCCGACAAGCCCGACTCACACGACATCTGCTTCATCCCGGACGGCGACACCGCGGGCTTCCTGGCCGACCGGCTGGGACGGCGTCCGGGGGCGATCGTCGATGCCGACGGGACGACGGTGGGGCATCACGAGGGGGCCTACGCCTTCACCGTCGGCCAGCGGCGGGGCCTGGCCCTGGGGGAGCCGGCCCCGGGTGGACAGCGCCGTTACGTGCTGGCGATCGAACCGGTGAGCAACACCGTCCGGGTCGGCCCGGCGGCGGCGCTGGAGGTCGGCGAGATCGTGGGGGAGCGGGCCACCTGGTGTGGCCCCGCGCCGCAGAGCGGCGCCCGGGTGGGGGTGCAGGTGCGCGCCCACGGCGAGGAGGTGGCCGCCGAGGTGGTCCTGGTCGAGCCGGCTGCCCCGGAGGGCGCCGGCCGGGTGCGCGTCGTCCTGGACTCGACGCTGCGCGGGGTGGCCCCCGGGCAGGCGCTGGTGCTGTACGACGGCACCCGGGTGATCGGCTCGGCCACGATCACGTCAGCGGGGAGCTGACGGCTGCACGCTGTCGGCAGGAGTGGGCAGCTGTCGGCATGCTCCGCAGCGGCGGCTGGATACGTCCCGGGCTGTGACGTGCCTCTCAGCCTCATGAAGAAATCCTCATCGCCGAGAGTGTGTGACACGTCAGGGGATCACGTACGGTGCGGAGACCGGCTGCGTCGCCGGCCCGCGAGAGAAAGTGATCTCCCCATGATGGATCGTCGCCCGTCCCCGGCCTCCTGGGGTCGCCGGTTCCTGGTCACCGCCGGTGCGGCGGTCGCCACCGCTGCCGCGGTCGCGCTGCCTGCACAGCCAGCCGCCGCCGTCGTCCCGCTGTCGTTCGACCTCGGCCCCGCCGTCACGGTCGACGAGGGATCGACGTTGTCGATCTCGGCCCCGATCATCGACGAGGTGGACGACGGCGGCCTGGGGTGGGACTACTCGGTCGACTGGGGCGACGGCACCATGACGCTGCCGGGCCACAACAACACCCCCGTGGTCTCGCTCAGCCACGTCTACACGAACGGCACCGCCAACGTCACCGTGCGGGTCTCGGTCTACGACGGCAGCATCGATTTCGCGATGGACACGCTGGCGGTGACCGTGGCCAACGTGCCGCCCACGGCGAACCTGGCGGGTCCCGCCGCCGTCAACGAGGGGTCGCCCTACGTGGGGCAGATCACCGCCACGGATCCGGGCGCCGACCAGCTGACGTACTTCCTGAACTGGAACGACGGTCTGCAGGTGCAGTGGTTCGTCCCGATCGGCACCGGGCTGGTGCAGCACTACTACCTCGACGACGCGGACGGCCCCGTGAACTCGACGCCGCACACCCTGACCTTGTCCGTCAGCGATGGCGAGGCGACGACCATCGTGACCAACATCGTGACGGTCGACAACGTGGCTCCGGTGATGCCGATCAGTGGTGCCGCCACGACCACCGTCGGGGCGACCTACTCCGTCACCCTCGGCTCGATCACCGACCCTGGGCCCGACACCCGCACCGGCGGCGTCCTGCGCTGGGGCGACGGAACCACCCAGGCGGCAGCGGTCGGTACCTTCACCCACACGTACACCTCCGCAGGAGCCAAGACCGTCTCGGTCGACCTGACCGACGAGGACGGCACCTTCACCGCGGGGTCCCTGTCGGTGAACGTCGCGAGTGCCACGCCCAGCGCGCCGTCCAACCTGACGGCGACGGCCACGTCGAGGTCGGCGATCCGGTTGAACTGGACCAACACCACCACCAACCAGACCTCGATCCAGATCGAGCGCTGCAAGGGGGTCGGGTGCACCTCGTTCACCCGGGTGGCGACCGTCTCGGGGACGACGCTCAGCTACAGCAACACCGGGCTGAGCGGCAAGACCACCTACACCTACCGCATCCGGTCGGTTAACGCCGCGGGCACCTCGCCGTACTCCAACGTCGCGGCGGCTCGCACGCTCTGACCCGACTCCCCGGCTTCCGGGGTGCCGAACGCGACTCATGCGACGCGTTCGGCACCCCGGTGCTGTCGGTGGCAGCGACCTCGCGCACCTCGGCCCTCTACGGTGGGGGCGTGACCCGCCGAGACCTGCTGACCGTGCCCGGCCGCGCCAGCGGCGTCGGTAGCTGGCCCGGCGAGGATGCGCCGGACGCCGGGCGCATCACGTTCGGTGAACTGGGCGACCCGCACGTGCCCTACCTGCCGGAGCTGCCCGGTCGTGGCCCCGGAGCCGACCTGATCGGCCGCGGCGCGGTGTTCCTGGTGGATCTGCCGGTCGACCTGCAGCCCTCGGGCTGGCGACTCGTCGATCACCCCGGCCGCGATCTGGCGCGGGCGCAGTCGTTCCTGCGCCAGGACCTCGACCTGCTGGCCGAACTCGCCGACGGCTACGCCGGCCCGCTCAAGGTGCAGGTGTGCGGCCCCTGGACGCTGGCCGGATCGCTGCTGCTGCCGCGCCTCGAACGCGTCGTGGTCGATGCCGGTGCCTGTCGCGACCTGATCGCCTCGCTCGCCGAAGGGGTCGCCCGCCACGTCGCCGAGGTGCGCCGCCTGGTGCCGAACGCGCAGCTGGTACTGCAGCTCGACGAGCCCTCGCTGCCGGCGGTCGCGGCCGGGCGGTTGCCGACCTCCAGCGGTTTCGGCCGACTCCGCGCGGTCGCCGGACCCGTGGTCATCGAGGGGGTCTCGACCGTGCTGGACGCCGCGCAGCGCGCGGGGGCGACCGAGCGGATCGTGCACTGCTGCGACGGCGCCGTCCCGGTCGCCGCGCTCGCCAAGGCCGGGGCGACCGGGCTGTCGGTGGACGTCGAGTCGATCGGGCGCACCGGGTGGGAGGCGCTCGCCGGGCCGATCGAGAACGGCCTGGGGCTGTGGGCCGGCGTGGTGCCGACCACGGGTGCGCTGCCGGCCACCGGTGAGGCGGTGGACGCCGTGTGGCGCCGCTGGCGCGGCCTCGCCCTGGACGTCGCCCTGCTGCGGGGCGTCGTCCTGACACCGGCGTGCGGGCTGGCGGGGGCGGCGTCCCCGGCCGATGCCCGCGCCCGGCTCACCCGGGTGCGGGAGGCCGCCGGCGCGCTGGCGGAACGCGCCGGCTGATCGGCTGAGCCGGCTGAGTCAGCGGCCGTTCTTGCGCATCAGGGTCGACTTGCCGAACAGCGACTCGATCAGGTCGACGGCCACCTTCGCGGTGGCGTTGTGGACGTCGTAGCTCGGGTTGAGCTCGGTGACGTCCAGGCTGGCCAGCAGGCCGGTGTCGGCGATCATCTCCATGCACAGTTGGGCCTCGCGGTAGGTCGGCCCACCGCGCACCGTCGTCCCGACGCCCGGGGCGATCTCGGGGTCGAGGAAGTCGACGTCGAAGCTGACGTGCAGGTGGGTGCCCTCGTCCAGGCCGCGCAGCGCCATGTCCATGGTGCGGCGCATGGTGTGCTCGTCGATGAAGCGCATGTCGAACACGTCCAGCCCGGCCTGGTGCACCAGCTTGCGCTCGCCGTCGTCGACGCTGCGGATGCCGATCTGGCGCACCCACTCGGCGTCGATGGCCGGGGTCCTCCCGCCGATGCCGGTCAGCCGGTCCGGGCCGATGCCGCACAGGCAGGCCACCGGCATGCCGTGGATGTTGCCGCTCGGGGTGAGCTCGTAGGTGTTGAAGTCGGCGTGCGCGTCCAGCCAGAGCACCCGCAGCCGCTTGCCCTGCTCACGACAGTGGCGGGCCACCGCGCTGATCGAGCCGATCGCCAGGCAGTGGTCACCGCCCAGCATGATCGGCAGGGTGCCGTCGACCAGCGCGGTGTGGATCGCCTCGTGCACCGCCTCGTTCCAGGTGACCACCTCGTCGAGGTGGCGGTAGCCGTCGACCGGGGGCAGCCAGGGATTGGCCGGCCCGGCGAGGTTGCCCCGGTCGTCGACGGTCAGGCCGTGACGCTCGAGGGCCTCGACGATGCCGGCGACCCGCATTGCCTCCGGCCCCATCGAGGCGCCGCGGGCGCCGGCGCCGACGTCGGTGGGGGCGCCGATGAGTGAGACGGTGGTGGCAGCCGTCGGTGCAGTCATGGCGCTGTTATACCCCGACGGCGGGCCGGGGTCGGCTCGATCCGTCCCGGAGACCCGTCAGGTGTCGGCTCAGGTGTCGGCGCGCCACGCCTGGCGCAGCCCGACCCGGCTGCCGGTCTGCAGCAGGGAACGGCGATAGATCCGCTCCCCGAGCCGGATGGTGCCGGCGGCCGCGAGCAACAGCCCCGCCAGCGCCAGCACCACCTGCCACCACGGCACGGCGTGCTGCACGAGGCGGATCGGCATCACCACCGCCGAGAACGGCGGCACGAACGAGGCGATCACCTGCCAGCGCCCCTCGAAGAAGAGCGAGCCGAAGGTCACCGCCATGACGGTGAGGGTGACCGGGCCGGACGTCGCCTGCAGGTCCTCCTGCCGGCTCGCCAGCGAGCCGGCGACCGCCCACAGACAGGCGAGCATGACGAAGCCGGCCAGGAAGAACACCACGAACCAGAGCGTGGCGCCGGTCAACGAGGGCACCAGGGAGCCGTAGTCGGTGAAGCTCAGCCCGATCAGGCCGACCACGAGGTAGAGCACCAGTTGCCCGGCGGCGATCGCGGTGTTGCCGACCACCTTGCCCGCGAGCAATTGGCGCAACGGGATCGCCGTGGCGATGATCTCGACGATCCGAGACTGCTTCTCCTCCAGGACGCTGGAGGCCAGGGTGACGCCGAAGATCAGGGACGCCATGTAGAACAGGAACGCGAACGCCCCCCCGACCAGCTTGCCCAGCCCGGCACGCTGGGCGTCACCCTCGAGCAGCGTCGTGGTGACGGTGGAACCACGTTCCAGGTCGGCCACCGAGACCTCGGCGCGGGCCGCGTTCTGCTGCAACGCCTGGGTCCGGATCACTTGGCGCACCACGGATTCCAGCGAGTCGTTGGTGTCCGACTTGGTGGTCAGCACCCAGGTGTCACCGGTGTGACCCAGCCAGGCGTCGGCCTCGCCGGACATCACCGCGGCGCGGGCGGCCGCGTCGTCCGGTACCGCCGTCGGCCGGACGATCACCTTGTCGTCGAGGCGCTGGGCGCTGTCGCGTACCGCGCCGGCCATGGACGTCGCCGCGGGGGTCGCCACGACGGTGAAGGTCTCGGTCCGCGCGGACAGCAGGGCCTGCGCCACGCTGAGGGCCGTGATCAGGGCGACGGTGCCCAGGGTGCTGATCACGAAGGTCTTGTCCGTCAGCTTGACCAGGACCTCGCGGATCGCGACCAGGCGCCAGGTGTGTCGTGGTTCGACGTGTTCGGCGGTCGTGATGGTCATGCCGCCACCTCCTTGTAGAGCTCGGTCAGGGACGGGACGACGGGTGAGAACTCGCGAATCGCGCCCCGGCTCAGGGCCTCTCGCAGCAGGTGCCGGCCGGCCTCGGGGTCGTCCAGTTCGATCAGGGCGCTGCTGCCGTCGACGTCCAGGGCGTTCACCCCGGGGGTGCCGCGCACCCAGCCGGCATCGACGTCGAGCGCCAACCGGTACCGCGGGGTGGTGGTACGGCGCAGGTCGTCGACCCGTCCCTGGGTGACCAGGCGGCCCCGCGACATGATCGCCACCCGGTCGCACAGCCGCTCCATCAGGTCGAGCTGGTGGGAGGAGAACAGCACCGGCAGCCCGTTCGCGGCGTGCTCGCGTACCACGCCCGCCATCTGCTCGACGGCCACCGGGTCGAGACCCGAGAACGGCTCGTCCAGGATCAGGGCGATCGGTGAGGAGATCACCGCGGCCACGATCTGCACCCGCTGCTGGTTGCCCAGGGACAGCTTCTCGACGCGCTCCTTGGTGCGGTCGGCCAGGCCGAACCGCTCGAGCAGGGTGGTGGCGCGGCTGCGCGCCTCGGCGGCGGTGAGCCCGGTGAGCCGGCCGAGGTAGATGAGCTGATCGAGCACTGGCTGCTTGGGGTACAGGCCCCGCTCCTCGGGCATGTAGCCGAACCGGCGACGGTCCGCAGCGGTGATCGGACGCCCCTGCCAGAGCACCTGGCCGCCGTGGCTGCCGAGCACGCCCGTGATCAGTCGCATGGTGGTGGTCTTGCCGGCCCCGTTGGCACCGACGAATCCCGTGAGCATGCCCCCGGGGACGTCGAGGCTCACCTGGTCGACCGCGGTCAGGTCACCGAAACGCCGGGTCAGATCGATGGTCTGCAACATGGGATTCACCGTAGGAAGCGTTGGGCACCCGCGGATCGGCCGCGCGACGGAGATCCGGCTACTCCGCCGCGGGGAGGAGGCCGGCTTCGTGCGCCACGACGACCGCCCGGATCCGATCGCGCACGCCGAGCTTGGCCAGCACGTTCGAGACGTGGGTCTTGACCGTGGCCTCACCCAGGAAGAGCCGCGTGGCGATCTCGGCGTTGGACAGCCCCCGGCCCAGCAGCAGGAAGACCTCGTGCTCGCGCTCGGTGAGCCGGTCGATCTCCGGGTGGGGAATGACCGCGCGTGGCGGCGGCGGGTGGGGCTGACGGGTCATCCGCTCGATGACCCGCAGCGTCACCTCCGGGGCGAGCAACGCCTGGCCGTGGGCTGCGGCCCGGACGGCGTCGATCACGTCCTCGGGCTCGGCGTTCTTCAACAGGAAGCCGCTGGCGCCGGCCCGCAGGGCGTCGAACAGATAGTCGTCCCGATCGAAGGTGGTCAGGATGACGACCCGGCCGAGGCTCTCGGCGACGATCTGCCGGGTGGCCTCGATGCCGTCCATCACCGGCATCTGCACATCCATCAGGGTCACGTCGGGGCACAGGCGACGAGCCTGGTCGACGGCGTCGGCCCCATCGGCGGCCTGGCCGACCACCTCGAGATCGTCCTCGGCCGAGAGCATCAGGGCGAACCCGGCTCGCATCAGCCGTTGGTCGTCGACCAGCAGCACCCGCACCGGCGCCACGGAGCCCCGAGAACCCGAGGAGCTGGTCACGACGCCGCCACGGTCAGCGGCAGCCGCACCCGGACCCGATACCCGCCACCGATCCGGGGGCCGATGTCGGCCTCGCCGTGGTGCATGGCCACCCGCTCGCGGATGCCGAGCTGGCCCAGACCGCTGCCGGAGGTGCCGCTGCGCGGCCGGCCGTCGTCGGTCACCTCGAGTTCGGCGTAGCCGCCGGTGGCCCGCTCGTCGACCCGCAACACGACGGTGACCTTGGTGGCCGTCGAGTGGCGGCGCACGTTGGCCAGCGATTCCTGAGCCACGCGGTACAGCGATCGCGAGACCGCGGTGGGCAGGTGTTCGACGGCGGCGGAAGGACTCTCGACCAGGGTGTAGGTGGTGTTCAGGGCCGCCGTTGCCGAGCCGGCCACCAGGGCAGCCAGCTCCTCCACCCCCGGAGAGGACAGGCGCGAGTCGGCCTCACCGGGGTAGGCCGCGAACCCGCCGGGAACGGCCTCGCGCCGTGGGGCCGGGTCGTGAGGCACTGTCGCGTCCGGTGTCGCCTCCGATGTTGCGTCCGCCGTCGCGTCCGCCCCGGTGCGCAGCGCGCCCAGCAGGCCCCGCATCTGGCCCACGGCCTCACGCGAGGACTGCTCGATCTCGCTCAGCGCCGCGCGCGCGTCGTCCAGCCGGTCAGGGTTGCGCTCGAGCACTCGGCGGGCGGCGCCTGCCTGTACCCCGATCACCGAGACGTGATGGGCCACCACGTCGTGCAGCTCGCGGGCGATCCGCAGCCGCTCGCTCACCACCGCGCGGCGGCGCAGTTCGGCGCCCTGGACGGCGAGCAGCTCGGCCTGGTCGGCCAGGCGGGCCTGCTGCCGGGCACCGCGCCAGGTGATCTGCCCCGCCAGGACGGCGCCGCCGAAGTAGAGCACGTTGATCAGGGTGGTGACCAGGACGGCGGCGACGATCGGCGAGACCAGACCGAAGTGGCCGTCGGCGTCGGCACCCAGGCCCTCGCGGAGCTGATCCAGGCTGTTGCCGAGGGCGAACTGCCAGCCCAGCCAGGCGAACATGAACGTGATGAGGCCCCCCACCACCAGCACCATCTCGCGGCGGCTGCGCGCCCAGGCGACGCCCGAGAAGATGGCCACGAAGTAGACCACCTGCGAGGTGACCAGGGACATCACGATCGGCATCGTCACCCCGACCACGAACATGTGGGCCGCGGCGAGACTCGCCACGCTCAGCGGCCAGCGCCGTCGTCCGATCAGGATCAGTGCCCCCGCCGTCACCGCGACCCACTGTACCCAGATGGGGGCGTCCAGCTCCTGCAGGCCGCCACTGCTGCGGTACAGCTCGAGGGTGGCGCCGCAGAACAGCAGGGTGACCAGGCCGACCACCACATCGCTGCGGCCCAGGACGGCGGGCCGCACCCAGTCGTCGTCCAGGGCGAAGAACCGGGACAACCGGCCAGGCCCGGACGTGGCGCGGCCCCGGGCGCTGCTCGCGCGCGCGGACATCACCGATTCGGCCACTCGATCACCCTAGGAGGGCCGCGTCGGGTTGTCCTCCGTCGCGCGGCGGGTGTGATCGTTGCTCGGCAGGGTACGGCTCCGTCGACCGGGGGAGGCGACGGTGAAGCGCAGCCCCGGGCCGTCGGCCGGGCGATGCCGGATGCGTCGGGATGGGTCACCATCGAAGGGTGCAGCCACCGGTCGAGGAGTTCGCGGCCCATCGCCCGTCGGGGGCGCTGGCGGGCGTCGCTCCGTTGATCAGTGGCTACCGCGAGCTCGGGCTCGCCCCGGGGGTGCACCGGGGACTGCCCTCGCCGTACCTCACCCTGATCATCACGTGGGATGAACCGTGCACCGTCGCGATCCACCCCGACCCACGGCAACCGGGTGACAGCTACCCCGCGCTGGTCGGCGGGCTGCACGTCCGGCCGGCTCTGGTCACGCACGACGGCGCGCAATCCGGCGTTCAGGTGGCGCTGAACCCGCTGGCCGCTCGTGTCGTCCTGGGGGTGCCCGCGGGCGAATTGGTGATGCGCGACCTGCACCTCGAGCAGCTGATCGGACCGGCAGCGCACCGGTTGCGCGAGCAGTTGGGGGCGGCGGCGGGCTGGCCCGAGCGGTTCGCGATCGTCGAGGGATTCCTGGGCGAACGGCTCGCCCGCGGTGCGGGGGCAGGGGCCGCGGCCGGTGGGGTGGTCCGGCGGGAGGTGCGTGGGGTCTGGAGTGCGGTGGTCGCGCGCCGCGGGGTGGTGCGGGTCGACGAGCTGGCGCGAGCGGCCGGGTGGAGCAGCCGCCATCTGGGCGAGCAGTTCCGGCGTGAGCTCGGGCTGTCCCCGAAGACCGCGGCGCGGGTGGTGCGCTTCGACGCGGCCCGGCGGCGGCTGCCGCACGCACTGGCGACGGGGCATCGCCGAGCTCGCCTGTGCGTCGGGCTATGCGGATCAGGCGCACCTGACCCGGGACTTTCGGGAGTTCGCCGGGCTGGCGCCACGGGCCTGGTGGGCGGCCGAGTTCCGAAACCTTCAATCCTCGGCCGGCTCGGACGGCGCAGCATCGGGGCATGTCCTCGACATCTGGAGAGATGATCATGTCGACCGTTGACGCCGGGTCCGCCCCGGCGAGCCTCGTCCCGCCACCCACGGTGTGGCCGACCTTCCGAGCCCGGGACGCCCGGGCGATGATCGCCTTCCTGGTGGAGGCGTTCGGCTTCCTCGAGGTGACGAGCCACGGGGAGGGTGATCGAGTCGATCACGCCCAGCTCGCCTGGCCGCCGGGTGGTGGGGTGATGCTGGGGTCGGAGCGAGACGACGGCCCACGCGTCACCGGTCCGGGGGAGTTCAGCTGCTACGTGGTGTGCGACGACCCCGATGGGCTGCACCGGCGCGCGACCGCCGCGGGCGCCGTCGTGGTGGCCGAGGTGACCGACACCGACTACGGCTCACGGGATGTGGGCTTCGCCGATCCCGAGGGCAACCACTGGTACTTCGGCACCTACCGGGGCGAGCCGCGTCCGACCCCGCGCTGATCGGGGAACCTGCCGCCGTCCCCGCCGTCCCTGCCGCGCTCAGGGGGCGACGGGGGCGTCGGCGAGCTCGAACAGATCGCCGATCCGGCAGTCGAGCGCCTCGCAGATGGCGGTCAGGGTGCTGAACCGGACCGCCTTGGCGCGGTTGTTCTTCAGGATCGACAGGTTGACCACGCTGACCCCCACCGCCTCGGCGAGCGCCGCGAGCGTCATGCCGCGCTCGTCGAGCAGCTGGTCGAGGCGGCAGCGCACGCGGTGGGGCTCCTCGACGGGCATCAGATCAGCCCGTCGACGTCGTCGCGCAACCGGGCACCGGTCTTGAACGCCTCGGCGAGCAGGGCGACGCACACGCCCGCCAGCACCGGCAGCCACGGCAGGTCCAGCTGGGCAGCCGGGCTCAGCGAGCCCAGGTCGATCCCGGACAGCAGCGCTCCGGTACACGAGAGCCGGGCGAAGAACTCCACCGGCACCCCGAACGCCAGCACGGCGGCCAGCAACCGCAACCGGGTGACGTTGCGTGGTGCGAAGGGTTCGCCGCGGCCGATGTCGCGCATCAGGCGGAACACCAGCCAGCAGGCGGTCAGGATCAGGGCGAGCAGCAGCAGGCCCGGCGCCAGATCGATCAGTCGCTGTCCTGTGGTGGGGTCGGCCAGGTG
Organism: Kineosporiaceae bacterium; assembly: GCA_046330955.1. Lineage (GTDB taxonomy): Bacteria > Actinomycetota > Actinomycetes > Actinomycetales > Kineosporiaceae > JADJPO01. The sequence goes on from JAXLRT010000005.1 coordinate 201,408, forward strand.
CAGGTCGTAGCGTCCCTCGCCATAGGGGGTGCCGACGGCGTCCAGCTGGGGAACGGTGATCGCGCTGAGGTAGGGGATCGAGAGCGCCTCACCTCGGCCCCAGGCGAGCAGCGGCCGGATCACGGTGTAGGCGAGCGCGACGAGGGCGACCGCCGCCAGGGACACCGTCAGTCCGAGCCGGTCCCACCGGTCGAAGGCGAGCCGATCCTTGGGCGTCGAGGTCGAGCGAGGGCTGTTCACGAGATCCTCCGTGATATCGATTATCGTTACAACGAGAAACGATATGCATATCGATATTCGTTGTCGAGTCGGTCATGATAGAATCGAGAGGTCACCAAACCACCGTTTGCGGCCGTGAAACGGTGCGTTCTCGCCCTCTCGATTCGATCACGACGCTGCGGGTCGGCGTCCGGGTCGGCGACGATCGGGCGCTGTCGGTGGCGTGGGGCAGGATGGGATTCGTGACCGAGCAGCCGCCTGCCACCGAGATCCCCGTCGACCTGCGCCATCGCTGGACCGACCTGGCCGAGCAGATCCGGGGCCACCGGTTCGCGTACTACGTCAAGGACGCTCCGACGATCTCGGACGCCGAGTTCGACGTGCTGATGCGCGAGCTCGAACAGCTCGAGAACGATCACCCCGAACTGCGCACCCCGGACTCGCCCACCCAGGTCGTCGGCGGCACCTGGTCGACCGACTTCGCCCCGGTCGACCACCTGGAGCGCATGCTCAGCCTCGACAACGTCTTCGACACCGACGAACTGACCGCCTGGGTCGAGCGGGTGCAGCGCGACGCCGGCGACGGCGTCCGCTTCCTGTGCGAGCTCAAGATCGATGGCCTGGCCGTCAACCTGTTGTACGAGAACGGGGTGCTGACCCGCGCCGCCACCCGCGGTGACGGGCGCACCGGTGAGGACGTCACGCTCAATGTCCGCACCATCGCCGGGGTGCCGCACCGGCTCACCGCCACGGACGACGTCGCCGTGCCGCAACGGGTCGAGGTGCGCGGTGAGGTGTTCTTCCCGGTGGCCGGCTTCGCCGAGCTGAACGCCTCCCTGGTCGAGGCCGGCAAGGCGCCGTTCGCCAACCCGCGCAACGCGGCCGCCGGGTCGTTACGGCAGAAGGATCCCCGGGTCAGTGCCTCGCGCCCGTTGCGGTTGCTGGTGCACGGCATCGGTGCCCGCACCGGGTTCGACATCGCCAGCCAGTCGCAGGCCTACCAGCTGCTTGCGGCCTGGGGGCTGCCGGTGCCCGACAGCTACCGCGTGGTGGATGACGTCGCGGCCGTGCGCGAGTTCATCGTGAGCACGGGGGAGCACCGCCACGACCAAGTGCACGAGATCGACGGTGTCGTGGTCAAGGTGGACGACGTGGGCCTGCAGCGGCGCCTCGGTTCCACCAGCCGAGCACCACGCTGGGCGGTGGCCTACAAGTACCCGCCCGAGGAGGTCAACACGAAGCTGCTCGATATCCGGGTCAACGTGGGACGCACCGGTCGGGTGACCCCGTTCGGGGTGATGGAGCCGGTGCTGGTCTCGGGCTCGACGGTGGCGATGGCCACGCTGCACAACGCCTTCGAGGTCCGGCGCAAGGGCGTGCTGATCGGCGACACCGTGGTGCTGCGCAAGGCGGGCGACGTGATCCCCGAGATCGTCGGCCCGGTGGTCGAGGCGCGCGACGGCACCGAGCGCGAGTTCGTGATGCCCACCCACTGCCCGTCGTGCGGCACCGAGCTGGCCTACGAGAAGGAGGGCGACGCCGACATCCGGTGCCCCAACGCCCGAACCTGCCCGAGTCAGTTGCGCGAGCGCCTGTTCCACGTCGCCGGTCGCGGTGCCTTCGACATCGAGGCCCTCGGCTGGGAGGGGGCGCAGGCCCTGCTCGATGCGCCGGCCGAGGTGCTGGTCGACGAGGGCGATCTGTTCGCACTCACCGCCGACAAGTTGAACCGGGTGCCGCTCTACACCAAGCTCGACGGGCAGCTCTCGGCGAACGGTGAACGCCTGCTCGAGAACCTCGACCGCGTCAAGGCCCAGCCGTTGTGGCGCGTGCTGGTGGCGCTGTCGATCCGGCACGTCGGCCCGACGGCGGCGCGTTCGCTGGCCCAGGCGCTGGGCTCGATCGAGGCGATCCGGGCGGCCTCGGTCGAGGAACTGAGCGCCGTCGACGGGGTCGGCACGGTGATCGCCGAGTCGGTGCTGGAATGGTTCGCCGTCGACTGGCACGTCGGCATCGTCGAGCGCTGGGCCGCCGCCGGGGTCCGGATGGCCGACGAGGTCGACGAGTCCACGCCGAAGACGCTGGCCGGGTTGACCATCGTGGTCACCGGCTCCCTGGACGGCTTCACCCGGGACGGCGCCAAGGAGGCGATCCTGACCCGCGGCGGCAAGGCCTCGGGCAGTGTCTCGAAGAAGACCAGCTTCGTCGTGGTGGGGGCCAGCCCGGGCAGCAAGGCCGACACCGCGGCCAAGCTCGGGGTACCGATCCTGGACGAGGCCGGTTTCGTCACGCTGCTGGAACACGGCCCGGACGCCGTCGCCGTCGTCGCGACCGAGCCGTCGTCAGACCGACCTGGTTAGCGCCGGCGACGTCCTGGGTAGGGGAGCCGCGACGGTCCACACCGCGCGATTGGAGCCCCATGGAGCCGTACACGTTCACCATCGACGAGGCCGACATCCAGGATCTGCAGAACCGCCTGGCTCGCACCCGCTGGCCCGACCCCTTGCCCGGGGTGTCCGACTGGTCGAGAGGGGTTCCGGTCGAGGCGGCCAAGGCCTGGGCGCAGGAGCTGAGCGACCTGGACTGGCGATCACTGCAGGACGAGCTGAACGCGTTCCCGCAGTTCCTCGCCCGGATCGACGGGGAGTCGATCCACGTGATCCACGTCCGCTCGGCCCGGTCGGACGCCGTCCCGCTGCTGGTGCTGCACGGCTGGCCCGGCACCGTGGTGGAGCTGCTCGACCTGATCGGACCGTTGACCGCGCCCGAGGCGGACGACGTCCCGGCGTTTCACGTCGTCATCCCGTCGCACCCCGGCGTGGGCCTGTCGGGGCCGACCACGCAGCCCGGCTGGGGCGTCGATCGCACCGCCCGGGCGTACGCCACGCTGATGGCCGAACTCGGCTACACCGGGTACCTGGTGCAGGGCGGCGACCACGGGGCGGTGCTGGCGCCGCACCTCGGCCGGGTCGACCCCGACCACGTCCGGGGCATCCACGTGAACGCGGCGACGATCGGGTTCATCCCGATGGGTCCGCTCGACGAGCAGACCATCGGGCAGCTGACCGCGGTGGAGCAGCGGCGGCTGGCCGCGATCGGTGCCTTCATGACCGACGGCAACGGCTACAACGTCATCCAGGCGACCCGGCCGCAGACGATCGGATACGGGCTCGAGGACTCACCCGTCGCCCAGGTGACCTGGATCGTCGAGAAGGTGCACGCCTGGACCCACGGTCCGGCGGCGCTGACCGACCGGCACTATCGCGACCGGCACCTGGGCAACGTGTTGCTGTACTGGCTGACCCGGACGGCGACCTCCGCCGCGAACAACGTGTACGCCGAGTACGGCGACATGTTCGCCGACCCGAACGCCTTCGCGAACTCGGGGGTGCCGACCGCGGTGATCGCCTTCGCGGAGGACCCGTCGATCCGTCACTTCGCCGAGTTCTCCAACACCATCGTCCGGTGGACCGACGTCGAGACCGGTGGGCACTTCGCCGCCCTGGAGCAGCCCGACCAGCTCATCGCGGATCTGCGGGCGTTCACCACCGAACTCATCGGCATCGCGCCGAGTGGGGCAGCGGCTCGCCCGGACGCGCAGCGGTGACCGACTGTCGCGGGATGGGCCAGCGCGCCGACCCGTGATCGCGCTGGGAGGTGAACCCGGTCAGCCGCCGCGGGCAGCGTGGTCGGCGAGCTCGGCGAGCAGTTCGTCGCGGCCGGCCTGGGCCGCCGTCCCGCCGAGCGCGCGGGTGGCGAGCCGGCCCGCCGCATCGGCCCAGGCCAGGGCGGTGGCCTCCGGGTGCCCGGCGAGGACGGCGGCCAGGTAGCCGGCGTCGAAGCTGTCGCCGGCGCCGGTGGTGTCGACCGGTTGGATCGCCCGCCCGCCCCGCACCAGCACCGAACCGTCGGAGCGGGCCAGCAGCGCGCCGTCCGCACCGTTCTTGACCACCACGACCGGGCCGTGCGCCGCCAGGCCGAGCGCGGCCTGGGCCAGGTCGTCGGTCAGGGCACCCAGGGCGGCGGCCATGGCCAGGGCCTCGCTCGCGTTGGGCAGCACCAGGTCGACCAGCGGCAGCAGGTCGGCCAGGCCCGCGAAGCGGCCCGCCGGGTCGAGGTTGGTGTCCATCGACACCCGTAGCCCCGCGGCGCGGGCCAGGGTGAGCAGCCGGGGCAGCTCCGGGGCCACCCGCTGTTGCAGGTAGACCGAGCTGACGTGCAGCCAGCGTGCCGGGGGCACGTCGTCCGGGTGGGTCCAGGTGGGCGGGTCGGCGTCGATGGTGCCCAGATAGGTCAGCGTGCTGCGCGCCGGCCCGTCGGACAGCACCACCGACAACCCGGTGCCCCGATCCGGACGGCGCCGCACCCGGCTGACATCGACCCCCGCGGCCGCGATGCGGGTGAGCATCTCGTGCCCGAAGGCGTCCTCACCGACCTCGGCGATCAACCCCACGGCCACGCCGAGCCGGGCCAGGCCGTGGGCGGTGATGGCCCCCGAGCCGCCGATCAACACGTCGGCCCGGGTGAGCAGTTGCTCGGCCTGCCCGAACCGTGGCACCACGTCGCCGGTGAGCAGCAGGTCGGGGTTCAGGTCGCCCAGCACCAGCACATCGAGCGTCATCTCAGAGCACCTGACCCGTGACCTGCACCAGCTGGACCTCGAGCCCACCCGCTCGCAGCGCCTGCACCTGGTCGGGCGGGGCGTCCGAGTCGGTGATCAACAGCTGGACGTCGCGCAGGTCGGCGATCTTGGCCAGGTTCACCTGACCGAGTTTGCTCGAGTCGGCGACCACCACCACCCGCTGCGCCCGCTCGATCATGCGCTGGTTGGTGCGGGCCTCGATGGCGTCGTGGGTGGTCAGTCCGCCCTGCGCCGAGATGCCGTCGACGCCCATGATGGCCACCCCGAGATTGAGCGATTCCAGGAACCGCTCGCTCCAGGCACCGACCAGCTCGTAGGACTCCGAGCGCATCACGCCGCCCGTGACGAACACCCGCAGCCGGGGTCGCATGGTGAGCTCCATGGCGATGTTGATCGCATTGGTGATGATCGTCAGTTCGGATCGGTCGGCCAGATAGCGGGCGACCTCGGTGGTCGTGGTGCCTCCGCTGAGGGCGATCGCCTGGGGCCGGCGGGCGATCGTGGCGGCGGCGGCGAGGGCGATGCGGCGCTTGGCCTGCCGGTGCCGGGCGTCGCGGAAGCGCACCGGCAGCTCGCGCAGCTGCACCGGGAGCTCGGGGGAGGAGTCCGCCAGGTGCGCGCCGCCGTGGGTGCGGGCGAGCAGGTTCTGGGCCTCGAGCAGCGCCAGGTCACGCCGCAGGGTGGCCTGCGAGACGTCCAACCGCTCGGCCAGGCCCGCCACGCTGACCTGGCCGCCCTCGGACACCAGGTCGAGGATCGCGCTCAGGCGCACGGTGCGGCGCGAGGAGGTGCGCGGCGCGGTGGAATTCGGGTGCACGCTTGATGGTGCCCACATCTTGCGCGAGTTGTCGCGTGATCGCGCATCTGAAGTGAGCGGTTGGCAGGCCTTCCCTGATGCCCGGCGTTCGTGTGCGCAGAATGTCGCGCATGCCCAGGGTCTGCTTCGTGGGTGCCGGCAGCGTGGTGTCACGCGGCAGCTGCTGCGCGACCTGGCCGCTGACATCGCCGAGCCGGCCCCGGACGCCTGGCTGCTGCGGCCGAGCTCGGGGGTGGTGCGGCCGAGGTCAGAGATTCAACAGCCGGACGGCGTTGCCCCGGTAGATGGCCTCGAGCAGGTCCGGGGCCAGGCCGGCACCGCTGATCGCCCAGCGGCCCTGGGGCGGGATGTCGTCCTCGGGGGAGTAGGCGAAGTGTTCATCGGTGGTCTCGAGGAACCGGTAGGCGGTGCGGTAGGCCGCCGCCGTCACCGGGAAGGCATCGGTGCCGAACAGCACCCGGGTCGGGTGCTCGGCCACCAGGTCGGCGAAGGCCCGCGGCTGGCGGCCAATCTCGGCGAACCGGCCGCCGAGGTCGACGTGGAAGTGCGGGTGCCGGTGCAGCATCGTCGAGACCGCGGCCAGGTTCTCGGCGTAGCAGCCGACGTGGGCGCCGATCACCGTGGTCTGCGGGATCTGGGCCAGCAGCCGGTCGAGGGACCCCAGCAGCGTCTCGAAGCCCGGGAACCGCTCGGTGTCGCCGAACCACCACTCGGGCATCCCTGCGAGTTCGTCGAGCCGCTCGTTGGTCTCGTCCAGCGGGTCGAAGAAGGCCACCGGATCGGCGGTGTGGATCACCACCACCAGGCCGAGTTCGCCGGCGCGCCGCAGCACCGCGGCGACGCGCTCGTCGTCCGGCAGCACCAGCCGGCCGCGCTCGTCGCGCACGTGCAGGCCCAGGTCCTTCCAGACCTTCACCCCGCGGGCGCCCCGCCGGGCGGAGTCCTCGAGCTGGGCGATCAGCGCCGGCACGGACTCGCTCGCCTCGCCCTGACCCAGGCGAGCCCACTCGACGTGGCAGAACGTGGAGAACCGCCCCGGGTGGGCGCGGTCGTAGCGGGCCAGGTTGGCGTCGAGCTCATCGCCCCACAGGCCGTCGAGGTTGACGGCGTGCTCGACCCCACAGTCGTCCAACAGGGCGAGCAGCGCCGGCAGGTCCGGCGTCATCCAGTCGGGGGTCAGCCAGCGGCCGAAGTGGTTGTGGGCATCCACGACCGGCACGCACGCCCGCTGCGGCACGTGCTCGGGCAGGACGACGCGGGGCCGGGGACGGTACGCACGCAGCGGCAGGTCGCGCACCCGCTGCCAGGGGTCAGCTGCCATGACCCGATCGTGGCCGACCGCCGGCCGCCACAGCGCGACTGTCGGGCATCTGTGCAGCTCGGATGAGCGTTTCGCGCGATCGCCTTGTCAGGTGTGCAGGTTTCGCGCGATCTTCCCTGCATGCCCGTGATTCCCGAGCCGTCCGGGGCACTGCCCGGCGACCAGTTTGCCGCCCGGACCGCCGCCGCGACCACGGCCCCGACCGTGGCCCCACCCGGTGCCCTGACCGAGGCCGAGGTCCGCAGCCAGCCCCAGGTGTGGCACCAGGCCCTCGCGGCGCACCGGGACGTCGTCCGACGGCTGTTGGTGGCACCGGGCGAGCGCGTGCTGTTCCTCGGGTGCGGCACGTCGGCGTTCGTCGCCCGGGCACTGGCGGTGCTGCGCGAGCAGGCCGGCATGGGCGAGAGCCACTGGGCCTACGCCTCGGAGCTGCCCCTGCTGGCCGGCGACGGGGCACGGCACTACGACCGCGTGGTCGCACTGACCCGGTCGGGCACCACCACCGAGGTGATCGAGGCCCTGGCCGCGGTGCCGTCCGCGACCGCACGGGTGGCGGTGTGCGCCGTCCCCGGCTCGCCGGTCGAGCCGCTGGTGGACGACACCGTGGTGATCGACGTGGCCGATGAGGCATCGGTGGTGCAGACCCGATTCCCGACCACGACGCTGCTGCTGGCCCGAGCCGCCCTGGGCGAGGACGTGACGCCGGTGATCGCGGCCGCGGGCGCGGCGCTGGACGGCGCAGCCGTGGTGGCCGATCCGAGCCGGTACCGGCAGTTCGCCTTCCTCGGCCGGGGCTGGGCCGTGGGAGTGGCCGACGAGGCAGCGCTGAAGATCCGGGAGTCGGCGCAGGCGTGGTCGGAGTCCTACCCGGCGCTGGACTACCGGCACGGCCCGATCGCCATCGCCTCGCCCGACAGCCTGGTCTGGATCCTGGGCACGCCGCCGCCCGGGTTGATCGACCAGATCGAGGTCACCGGTGCCACCGCGATCTCGACCGGAGCCGACCCGCTGGTCGATCTGGTCTCGATCCACCGGCTGGCCCTCGACCTGGCCCGGGCTCGCGGGCTCGACCCGGATCATCCTCGGCACCTGACCCGTTCGGTGGTGCTCACCGCCGACTCGGGCGAGTAACGGAGCCACCGAACCGATCTCGAGGTCGATACCGGATCGATCGCCACACCCGTGCCTGCTGACCTCGACGAGGCCGGCCCGACCCCGGGGGCGGATCGCGACCGGGTAACACCCATGTCACCCGGTCGGCCTAGACTCCCGGACAGGGTCGGCGCGTGCCTGGGATCGCTCGGGCATCACGGCGTCCCGAACCACCCGTTACCAACCATTCAGGAGTCGGTGCATGTCCGCGATCTCCCGCGAGGAGGTCTCCCACCTCGCGATGCTCGCCCGGATCGACCTCACCCCCGACGAGCTGGACCGCATGGCCGGTCAGCTCGACGTCATCCTCGACGCGGTGGCCACCGTGCGCGAGGTGGCCGGCGAGGACGTCCCGGCGACCAGCCACCCGATGCCGCTGACCAACGTGACCCGCCCCGACGAGGTGCGCCCGAGCCTGACGCCCGAGCAGGCCCTGGCCGGCGCGCCGGAGGCGGAACAGCAGCGCTTCCGGGTGCCGCGGATCCTGGAGGAGGACTGACCATGGTCACCGAGCTCACCCACCACACGGCGGCCCAGCTCGCCGAGGGCCTGCGCGCCAAGCAGTTCAGCGCGGTCGAGGTGACCCGGGCGCACCTGAACCGGATCGCCGAGGTGGACGGCGACGTCCACGCCTTCCTGCACATCGCCGGTAACGCCGCGCTGGCCACCGCCCGCGAGGTGGACGCCGCGCTGGCCGCCGGTGAGCAGCTGCCGGCCCTGGCCGGGGTACCGATCGCGGTCAAGGACGTGATGGCCACCCAGGGAGTGCCGACGACCTGCGGCAGCGCGATTCTGAAGGGCTGGGTGCCGCCGTACGACGCGACCGTGGTCCGGCGGATCAAGGACGCCCGGATGCCGATCCTGGGCAAGACCAACATGGACGAGTTCGCCATGGGGTCGAGCACCGAGCACTCGGCGTACGGCCCGACCCGCAACCCGTGGGACCTGTCCCGCATCCCAGGCGGGTCCGGTGGCGGGTCGGCCGCCTCGCTGGCCGCGTTCACCGCGCCGCTGGCCACCGGCACCGACACCGGCGGGTCGATCCGGCAGCCCGCCGCCGTCACCGGCACCGTCGGGGTGAAGCCGACCTACGGCGCGGTCAGCCGCTACGGCCTGGTGGCGCTGGCCTCCAGCCTCGACCAGGCGGGGCCGTGCGCCCGTACCGTGCTGGACGCCGCGCTGCTGCACGAGGTGATGGCCGGGCACGACCCGATGGACTCCACCAGCCTGACCGGTGAGTACCCGGACGTCGTGGCCGCGGCCCGGCGCGGGGCGCTCGGCGACCTGAGCGGGGTGACCGTGGGCGTCGTCCGCGAATTGGGCGGTGACGGCTACCAGGCCGGGGTGCGGCAGCGCTTCGACGAGGCGGTCGAGCTGCTGACCGCGGCCGGCGCCAAGGTGGTCGAGGTGAGTTGCCCGAGCTTCACCGCGGCGCTCGGGGCGTACTACCTGATCCTGCCGAGCGAGGCCAGCAGCAACCTGGCCAAGTTCGACGCCATGCGCTACGGCCTGCGGGTCTACCCCCAAGGGGTCGACGACCCCACGGCCGAGCAGGTCATGGCCGCCACTCGCGAGGTCGGGTTCGGCGCCGAGGTCAAGCGCCGGATCATCCTGGGCACCTACGCCCTGTCGTCCGGGTACTACGACGCCTACTACGGCAGTGCGCAGAAGGTGCGCACGCTGATCCAGCGCGATTTCGCCGCCGCGTTCGAGGTGGCCGACGTGCTGGTGTCGCCGACCTCGCCGACCACGGCGTTCCCGTTGGGCGACAAGCTCGACGACCCACTGTCGATGTACCTGCAGGATGTCGCGACCATCCCGGCGAACCTGGCCGGGGTGCCGGGTATGTCCATCCCGGCCGGGCTGGCCGCCGAGGACGGGTTGCCGGTGGGGCTGCAGATCCTGGCGCCCGCCACCTGCGACGACCGGCTCTACCTGGTCGGTGCCGCCGTCGAGGCCGCGCTGACCGCCCGCTGGGGAGGGTCGCTGCTCGACCGCGCGCCGTCCCTCGACCGAGAGGCTGTGTGACCGCGGTGAGTGCGACCACCACCCACGCGATGCCGGAGGCCGTGCTGGGTTTCGACGAGGCGATGGCGGCCTACGACCCCGTGATGGGGCTCGAGGTGCATGTCGAGTTGAACACCGCGACCAAGATGTTCTGCGGCTGCCCGACCGGTTTCGGCGCCGAGCCGAACAGCCAGGTGTGCCCGGTGTGCCTCGGCCTGCCCGGGGCGCTGCCGGTGCTCAACGCCCAGGGGCTGGAGAGTGCGATCCGGATCGGGCTGGCGCTGAACTGCTCGATCGCGAGCTGGTGCCGGTTCGCGCGCAAGAACTACTTCTACCCGGACATGCCGAAGAACTTCCAGACGTCCCAGTACGACGAGCCGATCGCGTCCAACGGCTATCTGGACGTCGAGCTGGAGGACGGCAGCACGTTCCGGGTCGAGATCGAGCGCGCCCACATGGAGGAGGACACCGGTAAGTCCTCGCACGTCGGCGGGGCGACCGGGCGGATCCACGGTGCCGAGTACTCCCTGGTCGACTACAACCGGGCCGGTATCCCGCTGATCGAGATCGTCACCAAACCGTTGGTGGGGGCGGGGTCTCGGGCTCCCGAGGTGGCCCGGGCCTATGTCGCCGCGCTGCGCGATCTGTTGCGGGCGCTCGGGGTGAGCGACGTCAAGATGGAGCAGGGGTCGTTGCGCTGTGACGCCAACGTGTCGCTGCGGCCGCGGGTCGGTGACGACCCCACGAGCGCCGAGCAGAACGCGGTGCCGTTCGGGACCCGCAGCGAGACCAAGAACGTCAACTCGTTGCGCAGCGTCGAACGCGCCGTCCGGTACGAGATCACCCGCCAGGCGGCGCGGCTGGCCGCGGGGGAGCGCGTCGTCCAGGAGACCCGGCACTGGCACGAGGACACCGGGGTGACCACCTCGGGCCGGGAGAAGTCCGACGCCGAGGACTACCGCTACTTCCCCGAACCCGACCTGGTGCCGATCGCGCCGGACGCCGCGTGGATCGAGCAGCTGCGCGCCACGCTGCCCGAACCGCCCGCCCAGCGCCGGCGCCGGCTGCAGGCCGATTGGGGCTTCAGCGATCTCGAGATGCGCGACGTGGTCAATGCCGGTGCGACCGAGGCCATCGAGGCCACGGTGGCGGCGGGAGCGACGCCGGTGGCGGCCCGCAAGTGGTGGATGGGTGAGCTGGCGCGGCAGGCGAACGCCCGCGGCGTCGAGCTGAGCGAATTGGTGATCACGCCGGCTCAGGTCGGCGAGCTGCAGGGCCTGGTGGACGCCGGCACCCTGAACGACGCCCTGGCCCGGCAGGTGCTGGACGGCGTGCTGGCCGGCGAGGGGTCGCCGGCCGAGGTGGTCGCCGCTCGGGGGCTCGAGCTGGTCTCGGACGACGGTGCGCTGATCGCCGCGGTCGAGGCGGCCATCGCGGCCAACGCCGACGTCGCCGAGAAGGTGCGCGGCGGCAAGGTGGCGGCCGTGGGGGCGCTGGTGGGCGCGGTCATGAAGCAGATGCGCGGTCAGGCCGATGCGGCCCGGGTGCGCGAGCTGCTGGTGGAGCGGCTGACGAGCTGAATCGTCAGGCCTGGTCGATCAGGCCTGGGCCGCCAGGTCTGGTCGGTGGAGCACGAACCGTCCTCGCCCGAGTCGCTTGGCCTCGTAGAGCGCCAGATCGGCGTGGGTGAGCACCTCGGTCGTGCTCTGCCCGGGCCGGATCCGGGTCACGCCGACGCTCGCCGAAGGCGTCACCGACGTGCCCGAGAGGCGGATCGGGCGCCGGATCGCGTCCAGCACCCGCGTGGCGAGGTCGGCGATCCCGTCGTGGTCCGATGGCACGGCCAGGACGACGAACTCGTCGCCACCCAGCCGGGCCACCAGGCTCTCGCCGCCGGCGGCCTCGCGCAGCCGGGACGCGGTGGCGACCAGGAGGTCGTCCCCGGCGAGGTGTCCGTGGGTGTCGTTCGTCGACTTGAAATGGTCGAGGTCGACGTAGAGCAGACAGCCGTAGCCGGCCGACGTGGTGTGCGCAGGGGTGTGGTCGTAGCCGTGCAGGGTGGCCACGGCCAGGGTGTGGTCGAGCGCGTTCAGGAAGGCCGCCCGGTTCGCCAGGCCGGTGAGGGCGTCGTGGGTGGCCTGGTGCCGGGCCTGCGCCAGGGCGGCGTGCAGCCGATGAACGGTGCGCGCGTCCTGGACGGCGAGGCCGGCGTGTTCGGCCAGGGTGACCGCCAGCGCGGAGTCGAGCTCGGTGAAGCGATGCCCGGGGGTGCGCGATCCGAGGACCAGGTGGCCGATCGTGACGGCCCCCTGGCGCACCGGGACGGCGATGACGGCACACACCCTGGGGTCGCCGAGCTGGGCGGCCTCGGGACGATCCCCGAAGGCGTTGTCCACCACGGGCTCACCGGCACCCTCGGCGCGCCGTCCGATGCCCAAGGGATCGTGGGAGACGGCGATCCGATCGCGGGCGGCGGGGGTGAGTCCGGTGGCCGACAGCAGTGAGGCCGGGGCGTGGGACGGCGCCGGGCCGCCACGGTGATCCCCTCTGGTACCGATGCCCCCGGAGGATGTGGGGGGCGGGGCGTCGACGTCCGCCTGCACCCGCAACAGGGCGACGTCACACTCGAGCAGTTCGCAGGCGGTGGTGGTGATCGCGTCGAGCACCTGGGTGAGATGGCTGCGGGCGGCGATCGCCCGCTGGATGCGGGAGAAGCGTTCGAGGGTGAGCTGTCGCTGCTCCCGGACCCGTACCAGCAGCTCGGTGACCTGGCGGGTGGTCAGTTCGCTGCTCTCACGCGCCGTCCGTTCGGCCCCCAGCGCCGACAGCACGTCGAGGTCAGGCCGAGCACGTTGGCCATGGCGGCGATCATGCCCCGTTCACCGGGACCGAACGAGCCGCTGCCCCGGGCCACCAGCAGGTGGGCGTCGGCGATCCGGCCCATCTCGGCGCAGGACACCTCGCCCGGGCCGAAGCCGGGATGTCGATCCGGGCGTTGGGGTCGGTGCACGCCGCCAGCAGCTGAGCCGTGGGGATCGGCCGGCGGCCGAAGCCGATGCAACTGCGCACCCGGCCGGCGACCACGACGGCGCCGACCTCCGAGTCGGTCGCCGCCGCGGCGGCCTCGGCGGCGGTCTGCAGCGCCGTGGCCTCGTCGCGGCAGGCCGAGACCGTGCCGAGGAAGGCCACCAGGTGTTGGGTGGTCCAGGAGGTGGGGGCCAGGTGCGTCGCCGGCTGGTCCGGACGGCGAGGTCCGGGGACGCGGGGCTGGGTGAGTGGGGCGGTCACGCGAAGGCCAGGACGACGAGGGTCTGGTTGTGGAATCCGTTGAGCCCGTGGGTTCGGGCGATCTCGCCGTAGGTGTAGAAGCCGATCATCGGCGCCGCATCGGTGTGCCGCACGATCTGGTCGACCTCGGCGGTCACGGCCTCGCCGAGGGCGGCACGGCGGGCGATGCAGTCGAAGGCGATCACCCCCTTGGCCGGCTGACCGTCCAGCTGCTCGACCGCGATCCGGCACGCCTCGCCGGAGGCCTCCAGAACCGCCTCGGTGCCGCCGTCCATGATCCAGGTCAGGCCGCCCTGGGGAACCGGGGCGACCAGGTTGAGACATCGGGTCTCGAAATCCGCTCCGGTCACGAACCGCACCAGGTCGTGGCCCCGCCCGGGGATGCCGAGCGGATGGTGCAGGGCGAAGCGCGTGAAGGCGGCGGGGGACTCGCGGACCTCGGCGAGGGCGTCGACCGCGCGCAGGTAGGCGTCCAGGGCCGGCTCGTCGTCCAGGGTGTGAACAGTGGGACCGCTCGAGCCGGTGACGACGAGTGCCTCGCCGGTACGCGTCCAGCCGTGGCGTACCCCGACCCCAGCGGTGCATCGCTGCGCAGCCGGACGCCGACCACGCTGTCGGTGAGCACGAGGTCGCCGTCGGGGTCGTGATCAGCTGAGTGGTCGACTGCATGGCCAGGTCGTCCCCGGCGCAGCCGCCGACCAGCCGGATCGCGGCGCCGGTCACTCGATAGACGCCGGTGACCATGGCCTGCTGGTCGCCGGACAGGCCGTCCGACAGCAACACCACGATCTCGTGATCGCGACCGTCCGTGGCGCGCTCGGTGGACTTGTCGGTGTCCGGCAGCTGCGGCGGGAGGGAACAACTGCTCGGCCACGGCCTGGCCCGTGCCGGCGGAGTCCCGTTGCAGTCCTCGGGCGTAGGCCAGGTCGACCCGCGAACCGTCGCCGCCGAGCATCATCAGGGCCGCGGTGGCGCTGTGGCTGCCCTGCGCCGTGATCTCGCCGGCCGTGGTGCAGCCGGCCAGCAGGGTGGCGGCCGGGAGCTGCTCGCGCAGGGTCGCCGCCACCCGGGCCAGATCGTGGGTGGCACTGGCGAACACGATCACCAGGGCCGGGTCGTCGTCCGAGGGCGTCCGACCGGACAGGGCGCGGTCGGGCCGCCTCGCGCGTCGCCTCGGCCGCACCGGACTGGTTCGAGTGGCCCGCGGTGCACCATCGACGCGCGGTGGAGGTCATCACCTCGTCTGCATCGACCGGCCAGCATTCGATCTTGACGGGCGCCTATGGTCGTGTCATGAACCAGCCAGCTGATCTGGATCGTTCCCGGGCGGTTCCCGACGGGGCGCCGTCCACCCCGAGGCCGGTGGTCACCGTGCCCGACGAGCGGTGGCTCGGGTTGTGGCCGGCGGGTCGGCGCCGGTCGAGCTGGTGCAGTGGACCATGGTCGACCCTACCCGGCAGACCGGGAACCGCCGTCCGTCGTGGTGCTGCCTATATGGGCAAGGCGTCGGTGATGCACCGACTCGAGGCCGTGCCCTCGGCGCAGGTGGTGCAGTTGCTGTCCGCCGGATACGAGGCGGTACTGCCCCTGCTGCCGCCGGGCGTGACGTTGGCCAATGCTGCCGGGGTGCACGACACCTCGACGGCGGAGCTGGCCTGGCGCTGACGGTGTCGGCCCTGCGGGGATCGGCGAGTTCGCGCGGGCGCAGAGCGAGGGACGGTGGCTCGGTGGCACCGCCCGGCTGGCCGACCGGCGGGTGCTGCTGATCGGTGTAGGCAACGTGGGTGAGGCCATCGCGGATCGGCTGTTGCCGTTCGAGGTGAGCATCACGCGGGTGGGCAGCCGGGCGCGGGACGACGCGCGCGGTCGCGTGCACGGGGTGCAGCAGCTGGCTGCGTTGCTGCCGGAGCATGAGGTGGTGATCCTGGCCTGCCCGCTCACCGAGGCGACGCGAGGAGTTGGTGGACGCCGCGTTCCTGGCGGCCATGCCGGACGGCGCGCTGCTGGTGAACGTGGCCCGGGGCCGGTCGTGGTGACCGATGACCTGGTCGAGGCCCTGGCGGGTGGGCGGCTGTACGCGGCGCTGGACGTCGATCGAGCCGTTGCCGCCCGAGCACCCGTTGTGGCGCAGCCCAACACGTTGATCAGCCCCCATGTCGGTGGCGACACCACGGCCTTCCCGCCGCGGGCGCGGGCGCTGCTGCGCGATCAACTGGAGCGGTTCGCCGCCGGACGTCCGCTGGTCAACATCGTCGCCGGTCCGGTGCGCTGACCCGCTCCTGATGTGCTCTCCGGTCCGCCATGGTCCGAATCCGCGGTGCATCAAGGTGGGTCCTGTCCGGCAGGGCCAAGTCCGAGATCTGTGGTCCACGAACGCCGGCCGGGCGGTTGATCCCCGTCGAGATCGAGTGCGAGTTGGTCGCCGAGGTGTGCGGCGAGGTGGTGGGCGGTGTGCTCGTCGTCGTGGAGGGTGTTGCGGACGGGTCGTTGGAGTGGGTCGATCCAGGGTGGTGGGATCACCCACGGCACGCCGTTGATCATGGTGATGGTCCAGATCCCGGCGTGGATGGCGGTGTGGTCGCGGCCGCACGCGGCGACCATCGCATCGACGTCGGTCAACCCGCCCTCGGCCCAGGGGGTGGCGTGGTGGACGTCGCACCAGTCCACGGGTGCGGTGCACTCGGGGATGATGCAGCCGCGGTCTCGGGCGAACACCGCTCGGCGTTGGGCGGGGGTGGCCAGGCGTTGGGCTCGGCCCTGGGCCAGGACCGCGCCGTCGCCGTCCAGGATGGTCGGGGAGATCAGGGAGGTGCAGAGCATCTGGGCCAGGACGTGGCGGGGTAGGGGTCCGCCGCCGGGTCCCAGGTCACTGCCCAATCCGGCGCCTGGTGTGGGTTGGGGGTGGAGAGCCGCGGTGAGTTGGTCGAGGGTGGCGATCGGGGAGATGTGGACGCCGCCCGAGGGTTTCGGCGTCGAAGTTCGTCGGGTGGACGCTTTCGCCGTCTTCGCGGTGCTGGATGCTGCGCCGTCGTTGCCGCCCTGGGCACTGCCGTCGGCGTAGCTCCTCCGGTGCCGCTGGGGTGAGGTCGCTGGTGGAGTGGCTGGCACTGGTGCTGTCCGAGCGGAGGCAGGGTCGCTGTCCGCCATGGTTGGGGTGTTGTGGCCAGCTGTGGGCTGAGGGAGTCTCCGGTGCTGGACCCGCAGACGGTGCTGGGATCCTCGTCGGTGTCGGTGTCGGTGTCGGTGTCGGTGTCGGTGTCGGTGTCGGTGTCGGTGTCGGTGTCGGTGTCGGTGTCGGTGTCGGTGTCGGTGTCGGTGTCGGTGGTGCAGGGTTGCCGCGTAGGGCGAGGCGGGCCAGGTGGGCCAGGGCATCGGCCCGGCGTTGAGCCGCGGTCCGCGGATCGCGCAGCGGCAACTCACCCTGCACCTGCCCGCCCCCACCCTCAGCGTCACCGCCAGCGGTGGAGGCGGTGGGCTTGATGGGCTTGCTCAACGCGTGCAGGCGTTGCGGACGATCAACCCGTCCGCCGGGGACAACGCGAACCGTCCGACCAGCATCCCGTTGCTGTCGGTGCCCAGGTGCAGGTACCGCTTCTGGTGAGCCCTCGGGTCGAAGCCCTTATCGGGGTTGAGGGCTTCTTCCAACTGGGTGCACAGGCGCCGGAACACGTGCGGGGCGTGCTTGCGGGCCTGCTCGGCCAGGAACTCATCCACCCGTTGGATCCCGGCGATCCCCTCCGGATCGACATGCGCCAGGACGTCCCCGTCGATGCGGCCTACGCAGCCGATGGCGTGGTCGACGTGGCGGCGGAGATGTCCCCGGCAGCGAGTGCGGCCACCTCGGGCAACCCCATCCCCGTGGCGTCCAGGCCCAGCGCGCCCGACCCGTCGCCGGCGGGGTCGATGCCGCCGGTGTCCACGCCCACGCCGGCGCCGTCCGGGTCGAGCCGTCGGGCGGCGGCGACATCCCGGGCGGCGGTGCCGGGGTCGAGGCGCAGGGCGTGGACCAGGAAGGTGGCGGCGACCTTGCCCGCGGGGCAGGTCGGCATCGCCTCCGGCCGATCATCCAACGCGCGGACCAGGTGCAAGGTGGCGGCCTCGAGCTGGTTGGTCAGTCGGTGCGCGGCGATCAGGGCGGTGCGCAGTTCGCTGTCCGACAGGGTCAGGGTGGCTGTGGTCTGTAGTTGCACGATCTGCGCCGACACGGTGTCCAACACCGTGGTCACGGGAGAAGGCCGCATGGTTGACGGTGTCGGTGGCGGCGCCGTCCGGGGTACCAGAGGCAGCACCGTCACCGGACGGGTCGCCGTCCGGGATGGGTGTCTGCTCCGGTTCCATGAAGCGGACAGTACGGGCGACCACCGACAACCAAGCCGCCTCAGAGCCCCATGAAAGCCATTGCAGCAGAACGACTTTTGTGGAACAGGTCACTTTGCGCCGCTCTCGTGGAACGGGAATATCGGCCCGTCGGAACCTCGCAACGACGACCACATTCCGAGCCGATTCATCCGGCCGATCCACCCCGAGCCAAGTCACCCGAGCAGCAGCAACCCGTAGGCGACGGCCCAGCGGTGCCCCAACCGGCCCGCGAGATCCGCCCGCCCCAAGGTGGCGCCGCGCAGCGCCGTGGCGACCACGGCGGGGAGTTCGTCACTGCCGGCCGGCCCGCCCACCAGCAGCACGTCCCGATCGCCGAAGAGATCAGGCAGGTCACCCGGCGTGGACAGCTCCCCGAGACCACCGACCGTGGCCACCACCCTGCGGACGTTCTCGCCGAACACCGTTCGCAACAGGGCAATCCGGATCGCGCGCCACTGGGACGGCGTCAGCGCGCCACCGAACGGCAGCTCACCCGCCGGCCCGGGGACCACCAGCCGTCCAACCGTTCCGGTGGCTGCCGCCTGATCCCGGAAGTGCCGCCCGCCGGCCTCGTCGGCGATGACGTGGGCCGACTCGACCCGCACGGCCGCACCGCGTTTCACCCATTCCGCAGCACCGGATGAGAGACCGAGTGCCCGGGCGACGGCTGCGGTGAGCAACTCGCCCGACCCCGCGGCGGTCACCGGGCTCGCGCCATCCCCGGCACCGACCAGATCGATGGTGCCGCCGCCCAGATCCAGCACTAGGGCATCGCTGCGTGCTCCCGGGGTGGTGAGCGCTCCGGCTCGGGCGGCTGCCGGCTCGCTGCCCACCACCTCGACCCGGCGTCCCGGCGCCTCGAAAACCTCGGGCCAGGCGCGCGCGGCGTCCGGACCGGACAGCAGCGACAGGCTCACCTGCTGCGCCGACGCGGCGTCCTCGCGCAGGCCCGCCAGCACGCCGGCGAGGGGGTCGGTGGCCGGATCGACCAGCCAGAGATCCCGTGCCGCCGAGGGCTCCTCGCCCGGCAACCGCACCTCACACAGCGAGCCCACCGGGCGCCCCTGCAACGCGGCGACCGCCCCGTCCCAGGGCACCGTGCTGCCGTCATCGAAGGTGAGGCCGCCGGCCCGGGTCGGCTCGTCGTCCACGAGGTTCGACCCTCCGGACGCCGCGCCATGCGACGAGATCGCGACACCGACCGCGATCGCGCCCTGGCCGCGCAGCCGCCGAGCCAGGGCCGCAGCGTGGACGTGTTCGGCGTCGCCCAGCTGCAGATCGCGGGCCAGCCGGATCGCCTCGACGGCCGTGGTCACCACACCGCCGGGCGGGGCCACCTCGACCACTACCCGCGCGCAGGCCAGCGCGGTCTCGGGGTCGACCCCGTCCACGATCGGCAGCGGATGCGGCAGCCGGGAGGCGACCAGTCGGGCCTCGTCGCCGGCGAGCAGGACGCCGGTCACCGACACCCCGGCCGCCAGCCACGAGCGCACCCGAGCCGCGGTACGACGGAAGCCGAGTGGATCGCGCGCCACCAGAACCACCGCCGACTCGGGCCCCAGCGAACCGGACGCCGCAGCGAACCGGGCGGCGAATGCCTCGGGGTCGTCGTCCAGATCGAGCGGGCGACCAGCGACGTAGCCCTGCCCGGCAGGAGTCACCGCTCCGGCCGCGAGCAGCACCAGGCGGCCGGTCGGTTCGGCG
This sequence comes from Kineosporiaceae bacterium, assembly GCA_046330955.1. Lineage (GTDB taxonomy): Bacteria > Actinomycetota > Actinomycetes > Actinomycetales > Kineosporiaceae > JADJPO01. The sequence continues at coordinate 220,917 of JAXLRT010000005.1, forward strand.
ACCCGGTCGAGCGTGACGGTCAGGGTGTGCGCCGGGGACTGCGGGGTGATCAGCACCCGATCGCAGCTACGGCCCAGACGCCGCTCCATGCGGGCCAGCAGCCGAGCCGCCCCCTCGGCCGCCTCGACCGACCCCTTGACCCCGCGCGTCGGACGGCGATCCCACGCCACCGGGCGCGGCGGCTCACCCCCGGCGGGATCCACCGCCGCCTCGGCGATGACGATCTCGGTGGTGGCATTGCCGATGTCGACCCCGGCGATCAGCACCCGATCACCGGCTCACCGCAACAGGCCGCGCGCCTGGTAGACCGTTGCCGCCTCACGGATCAGGGCGGCGTTGCGGACGGCGCCGAGACCGTCGAGTTCGGTCGCGATCCGTTCCAGGTCCGCCGCGCTCGACCGATGTGGGCGCAACGCCTCGTAGATCGCCAGCACGCGCTCGTCGGTCAGCGCCGTCAGTTCGGACGCCCGGCGAAAGTTCTCTCCCAGTTGGGGATTACCTGCCCCGGTCGCCACCTCGGCCTGGGCGATGAGGGTGTCCGGGTGGATCCGGATGTCGTCGAGGCTTACCTCGCCGGCCAGCACGCCGTCCAGGGTGATCTGCTCGACCGGAGTGCCCGACCGCGCACGAACCTGCGTCGGTACCTGCCCTGCCTGCTCCATCACGCCTCCCGTTGCACCGTCAGGGTTTCCACCGGCGCCCCGGGGATCACGCACGACCGTTCGATCGCCACCAGCGACACCACCGTGGTGTGGTAGCGCGCCTCGATGGCCTCGTCGCTGTACGGGTTTCGCTCCGGCTCGGGGGTCGCCCCCTTGGCGTGCCGGCCGGCGTTGATGCCGAGCCGGCGATAGGCCGCTCGGGTCAACGTGGGAGCCACGCTGTACAGCTCCAGGTTGGCCAACGGGGCCAGATCACGCCGGTGGATCAGGGCAGTTCCCTTGGCCTGCAACCCGATACCGATCCCGGAGCCGGCCAGCCGGGCCGCGGTCAGCCCGATCCGGCCCAGGTCGAGGCTGTCGTTGACTCGCACCAGTCGGGCGGTGCAGCCCTCCTCCTCGAGTCCCGCCAGCAGCTCGTCCAGCGCCTCGACCACGGTCAGGCCGCACAACGTGCGCCAGATCGCCCGCCCGGTGGCCGGAGACAGCCCGATCACCACCTCGCGCGGATCGTGCCCGATCTCGGCAGACGGCGCCGACACCTGCAACGCCTCACTGCGAGAACGCAGCTGCTCGACCCGGATGTCGCCCACCGAGCGCTGCTGCCGAATGTCGTCGATCTCTGCCTGCCGCGCCGGGGCGGGGGAGTACCCGGTGCCGGGGCCGGCGTAGTCGTTTGGATCGGTGACCGCGGACAGCACCTGCATCTGCTCGTCGAAGATGGCCGCGGTCTGCAGGTAGTCACCGCGCACCCGCTCGCGCAACATGGCCAGCATCCGCTCGGCCTCGACCTCGAAGCCGGTCTCGGCCAACGCATCGATCACGTCCAGCATGGTGATCGGCATGTCGCGGATCAGCCGGGATGCGGCCAGCGGGGTCATCAGGTCGGCACTCGGCACGTCCTTGGACCCGGCGGCGTCCAGCGCCTGTGCGGCCCAGTCGTCCCCGAAGTCGGCCAGCCCGAGCAGTCGGTAGACCGAGCGGACGGCGTCGATCGCCCGCTCACGCAACCGCGCGACGTCCGGCTCGGCGGCGGTGCGCAACCCGCCGTCCACGCCCCAGTCGCGCTGCATCGCCAGGTAGTCGTCGAGGTCCTCGGCGTTCCACTGGCTCGGCCCGAACATGTTGTCGTAACGCTGGATCGAGCCGAACCCGCTGCAGATGAAGTCCGACCCGGCGATGAAGATCGGGTGGGTGCGTGAGGTGCGGCGCACGTCGGACTCGCTCATCAGCGCATCGTTGCCGGTGCACGCCTCGAGCCCGCGCAGCATCACCATCAGGTTCTCGGCCATCAACGACCGGACGCCGCCCGGCACCGAACCCGCCACGGCCGCCGAGTCGATGCCGCCGTTCTGCACCCCCTGCGCCCCGATCGCCCGGGCGAGGGCCACACAGCGGGCCTCGAGGTAGAACATCGAGCAGCCCTGCGCGCCGCCCATGAGGGCTTCGGCGCCGCCACCCGAGGTGACCCGCATCTTCACGCCGCGACTGGCGTAGGCCGAGGTGAGGAACGCCTTCGACCACGGGGTGTCGTCGCCGTCGACGAAGATCTGCTCGGTGCCGTAGAGCGAGACCGTCTCGGCGTAGGAGACCAGCCCGCGCATGCCGAGCTCGAGTTCGAGGGCCTCCTCGACCGAGCACTGCACCAGCACCCCGGGGGAGCCCACCGCGGCACCGATGCTCACCGCCACGGCATTGGACGGCGCGTCACTCAGCACCGGCACGGTGGTCTCGATCTCGCGGAAGCCGAAAGCCGCGGCGGTGGCGGCGTCGGCGGCCAGTAGTAACGGGTCGTCCGATCGGTTCGTGACGTGGGCCTGGTTGCTCGGCGTGCGTCGCGCACGGCACTTGGTCATCGCCATCACCAGCTCGGCCGGGCGCAGAACCGCCAACGCGCGAGCGAGTTTGGCCGGGGTCATGCCGCCGGCCAGACGCACCACCTGGGTGCGCGGCACGCTCGGGTCGACCAGCATGCGCGCGAACGCCACGTCGTCCGTGGCCATCGCCTCGGCCGCGGCATCGAGATCGAGCCCGTGGGCCGCGATGAAGGCGTCGATCACGTCGAAGTCGGCCTCGCCGCGACCGTCGAGCTCGACCACCCGGCCGTCCTCGATCACCAGGGACGGCGCCGGGTCTCCCGGGGAGTCGAAGGCCATCAGCCCCAGAGCCGCGTCCGGCACGGCGAAGCCGTCGAGGTTGACGTTCTGGGCGTCCATGAACCGGAATCGCCCGATCGGCTGTGCACTCACGAGGACTCCTGTCGGCCGAAGAGGGCCGGGTTTGCCCCGGCAGACGAGGGCAAACCCGGCCCGCTTGCCGTGAGTTCCGTCTCGAAGACCGCGCCACCGGCTGCGGCGGCGTCGGCGTCCTGTGCGGCGCTGCCGCCACTGACTCCGATGCCACCGATCACCCGGTCGCCGTCCCACAGCGGCAGCCCGCCGGCGAAGGCGATGTACCGGCCGCCGTCCGCGCTGTTCATCCCGGTCAGGTCGGCGCCGGGGGAGACCAGCGGGTTCAGCTCGGCGGTGGCGATCCGGTGTGCCACCGCGGTGTAGGCCTTGTCTCGGGCCAGGACCGGTCCGGCGATCTCGGCGCCGTCCATGCGCTCGAAGCAGATCAGGTGGCCGCCGGCATCGACCACGGCCACCGACACCAGCGCGCCCGCGGCCCCCGCCGCCGCCCGGGCGGCGGCCGACATCCGTTGTGCCAGTGACAGATCCAGCTCGAACCGGGTACGGCGGGGCATGCGTCAGCGCCCCGCGGTGGCCGCAGCCGCCCGAGCTCGCAAACTCGCGTGCAGCCCGTTCATGGCCACGACCCCCGGCAGGTACGCCTTGGCGACCTTGCACACCACGGTGTAGTTGGTGTCGACCACGTTCGCCACCGGGGTCAGCGCCGTCTGCGAGACGAACTGGTAGGCGTCGATGATGCTCTGCCCGGTGAGCTCGGCGATCCAGGTGACCATCTGCTGGTGGGCGATCCGGAAGGCGTCCTCGAGGGGCCGCGCCGAGCCGGTCGTCATCAGGAAGTCGTCGCTCTCGAGCCGCGGCCAGGGAGTTGGGCGGCCGGGAATCAGGTCGAGCAGGACCGTGGAGTCCATGGCGCACTCGACCGCCACCCCACAGGTCTCGCCCTCGCCCTGACGGGCATGGCCGTCGCCCAGGCTGAACATCGCGCCCTCGACGTTGACGCCGAGGTAGCAGGTGACCCCGGCGCGCATCTCGGGGGTGTCCATGTTGCCGCCCCAGTCGCCGGGGGCCAGGGACGAGCGCACCTCACCCAGGGCCGGTGCCACACCGACCGTGCCGTGCATCGGGTCCAGCGGCAGCGTGGCGGTGAACGGCGTGTCCGCCGCCAGGTAGCGCACCACCTGCTCGTGGGTGTCGATCTCGTAGATCCAGGTCCGTTCGGTCAGTGCCGAGTGCAGCATGGCCGTGGTGGGGGTGGCGGTGAGCGACCCGAAGAACGGCACCGTGCTGCTCACCCCCCAGCCCTCGCGCGGGGTGATCGAGACGAAATGGACGGCGAGCGTGTCGCCGGGACGTGCGCCCGTCACGTAGAACGGGCCCGACTGGGGGTTGAGCATCCGGGGGTCGCAGACCTGGCTGGCCAGATCGGTGGTGGCACGGACCCGGCCGCCGAAACAGTCCATGGTCCAGGTGGACACCAGGGTGCCCGGGTCGACCTGCGCGACCGGTGCGACGCCGCCGAACGTGTAGGTGTAGCCGGCCGGGTCGGCGTCTGGGTCGGGCTCCCAGCGAACGGTGGCGGGCTGGATCGATTCCATGGGCACCTCCGGAGGATCTCAGACGCACCGGGGCCGTGACGGGCGACACCTCGAGGGGGGAGGTGGTCGCCCGCCACGGCGTCTGGTGTCAGGCGCGCTCGTGCGCCTCTTCCATGGTGGTCTTGCCGATCAGCTCGTAGACCTCGGGTTTGGCCGACTTCACGTACAACGCGTAGCCGACACCCAGGATCAGCAGACCGATCACGTAGTAGGGCATGAACTGGAACACCTTGCTGTCGGCGGCCAGACCGGCGGCGAACTTGCGGTTCGACCACAGCAGGCTGAGCGCGTAGAGCATGCCCGCAGCGCCCACGACGGGGGCCACCAGCGTGGTGAGCACGTTGCCGGTGTGCACCTTCTTGACCCAGAAGTACCAGATCACCGCGACCGACGTGATCGTCTGCACGATGAGCACCATGGCCGTTCCGATCAGCGCCAGCACACCGTAGACGTTCACGTACGGGATCAGGTCGGGGGTCGAGACCAGGTTGCCACTCGCGTCGGGGGCCTTGACGTCGGTGAACAGCAGGAACAGCACGCAGAGCACCAGGGTGATGCCCGACTGCACGAACGAGGCCACGGCCGGCGAACCGTGCTTGACGTTCACCGCACCGAGGCTGTTGCGCATCCACGACCAGGCGCCCTCACGGCCCATCGCGTACAGGTAGCGCGCCGCGGCGTTGTGGAAGGCCATGGCACAGGCGAAGGAGCCGATCACGACCAGCAGCTTGTAGATGTCCGTCAGGAATCCACCGAGGTTGGCGTTGGCCAGGTTCAGCCACAGGTCGACCGGGCTGGCGCCGGCAGAGACCTTGACCGATTCGGCCTTGCCGTTGCCGACCACGACCATCCAGGACATGAACGTGTAGAACAGGCCCAACCCGACCACCGCGATGATGGTGGCCAGCGGGACGTTGCGCTTGGGGTCCTTGGACTCCTCGCCGTAGACCGCGGTGGTCTCGTAGCCCACCCAGGACCAGAAGGCGAAGAAGATACCGATGGCGGCGGTGCCCGCAGCGACACCGGTACCGAACGCCTCACCGGTCAGGCTCTTGAACGCGTTCTGCGGCAGGACGGTGTCGCCGAACATGAGGCCGTCCGGGCCGCCCTTGAACAGCACCGAGAGGCCGAGGGCGAGCAGCAGCAGCACCTCGCACACCAGGGTCACGCTCAGGATGCCTGCGGCCAGGGTGATCGAGTAGTAGGTCATCAGGGCGATCGCGGCGATGCCGACGATGGCGATGATGATCCAGTGGACCTTCCAGCCGAGCGGGGCGAACACGTACTGCGAGGCGAAGTAGGCGAAGCCACCGATCAGCGATCCCTCGAAGATCACGTAGGCAACGGTGGCCAGCAGCCCGGTCACCATGGCCGGAACCTGGCCCAGACCGTGTGAGGTGAAGCCGTAGAAGGCGCCGGCCGTGGTGATGTACCGGGCCATGGCGACGAAGCCGATGGTGAAGATCGTCAACACGATGGTGGCGAACAGGTACCCGCCGGAGACACCGATGCCGTTGCCGTAGCCGACGGCGATCGGCACGTTGAAGCTCATCGCCGTGATGGGGGCGGCGTTGGCGACCGCCATGAACAGAACACCGATCAGGCCGACGGCGCCGGCCTTGAGCCGGGCGCTGTCATGGCCTATCGGTTGGTGGTCGCCGGGGGACGGGTGGACTCCGTCACCGAGGTGGCTGGTACTCATGGCTCACCTTTCTGGCCGAGAGCTCTGAGGGGACCCGGGGAGAGCAGGTCAGGTTGGCGAGGAGTATGACCCCGCCGGATGCCGCCGACAAGGCTTTGGTTCAACTTGTAACGTCCTCGAAAAAACCAGACCTTGTCTTTGGACTGCACTTTGGTACAGTCCAGCGTCGTGACGGGAACCACCTCCAGCGGCGCCGAGTTCGACTACGGCCTGTTCTCGTTCGCGTCCAAGGACGAGATGCTGCGCAAGTCCAAGGAGTTCTGGAACCCCGGCAAGACCCAGTTCTGGATCGACTCGGGGGTGCCCCTGGTCATCGATCGTCGAGAGGAGTACTTCCTCTACGACATGACGGGCAAGCGCCTGATCGATGTTCACCTGAATGGCGGAACCTACAACCTCGGGCACCGCAACCCCGAGGTGGTGCACGCGGTGTCCACGGCGATGCAGCACTTCGACATCGGCAATCACCACTTCCCCTCGCTGGCTCGCACCGCGCTGGCCGAGGCTCTGATCGCCTCGGCCCCAGCGGGTTTGACCAAGGTCATCTACGGCTCGGGGGGCGGTGAGGCGATCGACATCGCGCTCAAGACCGCCCGCCACACCACCCAGAAGCGCAAGATCGTCTCGATCGTCAAGGCGTACCACGGTCACACCGGCCTGGCCGTCGGGACCGGTGACGAGCGGTTCTCCCAGCTCTTCCTGGCGGATTCGCCGGAGGACTTCCCCCACGTGCCGTTCAACGACCTGGCCGCCATGGAGCAGGTGCTCTCGGGTCGGGACATCGCGGCGGTCATCATGGAGACCATCCCGGCCACCTACGGCTTCCCGCTGCCGGACCCCGGGTACCTGCGTGCCGTCAAGGCGCTGTGCGAGCGCTACGGTGCCCTCTACATCGCCGACGAG
>JAXLRT010000006.1:0-199765 GCA_046330955.1 Kineosporiaceae bacterium
CGCGAAGCCGGTCGGGCAGGGCGGCGAGGACGGCGGGGTCGAGCCGGACGTCGTCCGCCGCCACATCGGTGGTGCAGCGGGCCCGCACCTCGTCGATCGACTCGGTGCCGCAGATGCCGCACGCGCTGCTCACCCGGCGGATCAGGGCGCGGCTGGGTGGGGTGACGTGGCGGGCCAGGCCCACCTCGACCACGTTGTAGGTGGGATTGCCGTCGGCATCCAGCGCGGCGTCCGGGCAGTGGCGCGCCGCCGTGACGTCGCCTGGGGCGGTGACGACCCCCTCACCCAGCAGGAACCCCAGGGCCAGCTCGAGGTCGTGGCCCGGGGTGCGCATGGTGACGGTGAACGGCTCGCCGTCCGGGGCGCCGGCATGCGTCAGCCGGATCTCGAGCGGTTCCTCGACGGCGAGGCTGTCGGCCCGCTCGGAGGCACCGGCGCCATCCGGCGTGGGGATACGCACCCGCAACACCGGACGGCGCGTGGTCATGGACACCGGCGCATCGTACGTTCGGTTCGGTGGTGGCGCGCAGGGGCGTCGGGTGCGGGATCGGGGAGCCCCGGCGCGTCACCTCGGATCGGTCACCTCGGATCAGTGGAGGAGCTCCGGGTCAGCCGACGAGCTCCGCGGCGACGCGTTCGGCGTCGCTGCCGCACGCCGGGCAGGGAGTGCTGGTGGGTTCGGTGCCCTGGGGGAAGCGGACGTCGAAGTGGTGCTCACGGCCGCGACCGGCCGGACAGGCAGGGGTGGTGCACTGGTAACGAACAGGGGTCATGTGGTCCTCCGCGGGGGTGGGTCGGCTCAGGGCTGATCGGGGATCCGTCGTCAGCGACGGGGCCGGGCATTCCGTCCGTGGAAACACGACGCGAGCCATGATTGATCACAGCCCGTGTCTGGATGGTCGCAGTCGTCGAGGGGTTGGTCAATTGCCCAAACGAGCGGCTCCATCGAGATACCCAGGTCGGGGGCCGACTAAACCCGGATCGCGCAGAAATCGTCCCGAGCTGAATGACAACGATTGCGCGAGAACATCGTTTCGGTGAGGTAATTGATGCTTTTGCGGACTGTTGCGTCGATGGTCCGATATCGATCCCGGCGGGTGCGTGGTAGGCACCATCGTCAAGGGACAGATCAACTGGTACCTCACCAGTGGTCTGAGTTACTACTGCACACTGAGCGGAGTGATCGCGTGGAGCTCGGGCGCCTACGTCGGCTGATGAGAACCGGCACCGCGCTTGCGTGGGCCGGATGCCTGCTGACCCTCCTGACGGCCTGTGGCGCGCCGACCTCCTCGGCATCCGGCTCGACCGCGTCGTCGGCATCTGGCGCGAGTCCGGGTGAGCCGGCGTGCACTGCCGCGGCAACCAGTGGGGCGCCGCGACTCAGCTTCGACCAGGCGCAGACGTTGGTGGGCACCGACGTGAGGGCATGTCGCATCTCGGCGGGCAATCCGCAGACCTCGACCCTCGTCATCCCAGCCATGAGGACCCGAACGAACGACTGGGCGAAACTGATCAGCTTCAACAGCGCGCCCATCCCCAGCGGCTACACCGAGTCGACGACCACGCGCATCTACCTGCAGGTGCGTGGGACGTGGGTTATGGGGCGAGACCTGGGCCAGGGCCAAGACGCCTGACCAGAGTTAGCTCAATCGTCTGGTGGGCGGTGGCAGGTCGTCGTCCGAGCCGGTCTGATTGGTTTGTCCATGGTGACCATTGGGGGCCAATGCGTCATTGGTCCTACTCGTCCCTCGAGTGATCCGTTGTGGCGTGGGGGGACGGTGCAGCCTCACATCATGACCTGTGGGGTGGGGGTGGTAGGGATGGGGGCATGCTGCTGCGCCAGTTGGAGTACGTGACAGCGCTTGCGCGGGAACGTCATTTCGCGCGGGCCGCCGCCGTGTGTCACGTGAGCCAGCCATCGTTGTCCGCCGGGATCGCGAAACTGGAATCCGAGCTCCAGGTCACGATCGTGGTGCGCGGCAGGCGATTTGCCGGGTTCACCCCCGAGGGCGAGCAGGTGGTGAGCTGGGCGCGGCGCATCCTGGCCGATCGCGACGGGCTGGCGCAGGAGCTGGCGGGGCTGCGCCGAGGCGTCGGGGGGCTGCTGCGGGTCTGTGCCATCCCGACTGCCGTGGTCACCGCCTCGATGCTGACCAGCGCGTTGTGCCATGCCCACCCGGGGGTTCGGGTGCGTCTGGACTCCGGGTCGAGCCGCGACATCGTCCGCCGGCTGGTCGATCTCGACCTCGACGCGGGACTGACCTACACCGACAACGAATCCCTCGGGGACGCGATCCGCGTCGTCCCGCTGTATCGCGAGCACTACCTGGCGCTGACCCCGGACGACGGCCCGCTGGGTGCGCGGGACGCCGTCACCTGGGCGGAGGTCGCCTCGTTGCCGCTGTGCCTGTTCAGCCGGGACATGCAGCACCGGCGGATCCTGGACGGCTGCTTCGCCGAGGCCGGCGTCGAGGTCAGCCCCGCCGTCGAGACCGACTCGGTCGCGGCGCTCTACGCCCATGTCGCCTCGCGCCGGTGGTCGACCGTGATCGCCCACGTCTGGCTGGCCACGTTCGGCGTGCCCGAGGGGATGCGGGTGGTGCCGATCATCGGCGTCGAGCGCACGCCCCAGGTGGGGTTGGTGCTGGCCGATCGAGACCCGGAGGCACCCTTGGTGCGGATCTTGCGGGACGTCGCGGCCCACGAGGATCTGGCTGGCCGGCTCGAGGAACTACGGCGCCGGTACCCGGAGGCACCCGGTTGATAGGCGACGACTATCAACCGATAGTCAGAAACGTCCTCCACACGCTCGCGCAGCGGCTCCGGACGAGCCACCATGGCAGGAAGGCGTGTGTGTCGCCGGTCACGCTCGACGGCCGGCAGCTCGAGCACGACGACCGAGTGCAGCGACAACCGAGTGCAGCGACAACCGAGGTCGGTGTCGATCCGAGATCGGTGTCGATCGAGATCAGCGAGGTGAGTGGTGGCCGGCAACCGCCCGGTCGCGGAGGTGGTGGCAACCGCCGTTGCCGCCCATCGTGACGAACCAGGACCCCTGCTCGTGGTGCTCCAGGCCGTGGTGGCCGAGCTGGGCCACGTGCCGGACGCCGCGATCCGGCCGATCGCCGAGGCGCTGAACCTCTCCCGGGCGGAGGTGCACGGGGTCATCAGCTTCTACCACGACCTGCGCACCGAACCGCCGGGTCGGGTCGTGGCCAAGGTCTGCCGCGCCGAGGCCTGCCAGTCCCTCGGGGCGAACGCGGTGCTGGACGGCGCCGCCGAGCGGCTCGGCGTGAAGGTGGCCGCGACGAGCGAGGACGGCGCGCTGACCCTCGACGAGGTGTTCTGCCTGGGCAACTGTGCCCTCGGGCCGTCGGCCCTGGTCGACGGGCGCCTGTACGGCCGACTCACCGTCGACCGGTTGTGTGCGCTCATCGAGCAGCGCGTCGAGCGGACGGGTCGCGACCAGGAGGTGACGGCATGAGCCAGGACCCGGCCCAGGATCTGCGGATCCTGTTCGTCCCCGGTGACAGCGCGGCGCGCTCGGTCGGCGCCGACGAGATCGCCGAGGCGCTGGCGACCCCGGCCGCCCAGGCTGGACTCACCCTGGTGCGCAACGGATCGTGGGGGCTGCTCTGGTTGGAGCCGCTGGTCGAGGTGATGGACGCCGCGCAGGTGCGGTACGCCTTCGGACCGCTCACCCCCGCCGACCTGCCCGCATTGCTGGACGCCGGGATGCTCACCGACCCGGCGGCCGTCGTCCACCCGTTGGCGCTGGGGCCGACCGAGCAGCTGCCCCCACTGCGCGAGCAGCAGCGGGTGACGTTCTCACGGGTGGGCGTGATCGGCCCGCTGTTCCCCGAGCACTACCTGGCCCACGGTGGCCTGGCCGGGCTGCGTCGCGCGCTCGAGATGTCGCCCGCGCAGGTGGTCGAGGAGGTCACGGCGTCCGGGTTGCGTGGCCGGGGCGGGGCAGGGTTCCCCGCGGGGATCAAGTGGAAGACCGTGCTCGACGCGCCGGGCGCGACCAAGTACATCGCCTGCAACGCCGACGAGGGCGACAGTGGCACCTTCGCCGACCGGATGCTCATGGAGGGCGACCCGTTCTCGACCCTCGAGGGCATGGCGATCGCCGCTTGGGCGACCGGGGCCACACAGGGCTTCATCTACCTCCGCTCGGAGTACCCCGACGCCATCGCCACCATGCGCTCGGCGATCGAGATCGCTTACGCCCGAGGCTGGTTGGGGCATTCGGTGCTCGGGTCGTCGCTCTCCTTCGACGTCAGCGTCCGGGTGGGGGCGGGCGCCTACATCTGCGGCGAGGAGACCTCGATGCTGTCGAGTCTCGAGGGCCGTCGCGGTGAGGTGCGCGCCAAGCCGCCGTTGCCCGCCCTCGAGGGGCTGTTCGGCAAGCCGACGGTGGTGAACAACCTGCTCACTCTGGCAACCGTGCCGGCGATCCTGGCGGACGGCGCCGCTGCCTACGCCGCGCTGGGCATGGGGCGTTCGCGGGGCACTCAGGTGTTCCAGCTGGCGGGCAACATCGCTCGGGGTGGCATCGTCGAGACGGCCTTCGGCGTCAGCCTCGGTGAGCTGGTCGAGCGCTGGGGCGGCGGGACGGCGTCCGGCCGGCCGATCGGCGGGGTGCAGGTGGGTGGGCCGCTGGGCTCGTATCTGACCCCGGCGAACTTCGACCTGCCGATGGATTACGAGGCCCTCGCCGCGGCCGGGGCCATGGTCGGCCACGGCGGCATCGTGGTCTTCGACGACACCATCGACTGGGCCGCCCAGGCCCGGTTCGCGATGGAGTTCTGTGCCGCCGAGTCGTGTGGCAAGTGCACCCCGTGCCGCATCGGGTCGACCCGCGGCGTCGAGGTGATCGACAAGATCACGGCCGGAATCGACCGTGAGGCGAATCTGCAGCTGCTGGACGAGCTGTGCGAGCTGATGACCGATGGCTCGCTGTGCGCCATGGGGGGCCTGACCCCCATGCCGGTCAGAAGTGCTGTGGACCAATGGCTTCGGGCCAGTGGCCAGGAGCCACAGGAGGTGGCTCGATGAGCCTGACCGACGAACGCGATCTGGGAACCCCTGCCCGCGAGGGCGAACCGACCACGACCGTGACCATCGACGGCCACGAGATCAGCGTGCCCGCCGGCACGTCGGTGTTGCGGGCCGCGGCGCTGGCCGGGGTCGACATCCCCAAGCTGTGCGCCACCGATTCGTTGGAGGCGTTCGGGTCCTGCCGGATGTGCCTGGTGGAGGTGGATGGCGCCAAGGGCACCCCGGCGTCCTGCACCACGCCCTGCCGCGACGGCATGCAGGTGCACACCGACACCGAGAAGTTGCGCCGATTGCGCCGCAACGTGATGGAGCTGTACATCTCTGATCACCCGCTGGACTGCCTCACCTGCGCGGCCAACGGCGACTGCGAACTGCAGGACGTGGCCGGCGAGGTCGGGCTGCGCGACGTCCGGTACGGGTATGCGGGCGAGAACCACCTCGACGCGCCGACCGACGACTCCAACCCGTACTTCAGCTTCGAGTCGAGCAAGTGCATCGTCTGCTCGCGCTGCGTGCGAGCCTGTGACGAGGTGCAGGGGACGTTCGCGTTGACCATCGCCGAGCGCGGCTTCGACTCCAAGGTCGCTGCCAGCGAAGGGGGTTCGTTCTTCGACTCCGAGTGCGTCTCGTGCGGCGCCTGCGTGCAGGCCTGCCCGACGGCGACCCTGAGCGAGAAGAACCTGATCCAGATCGGCATGCCGACCCGGTCGGTGAAGACCACCTGCGCCTACTGCGGTGTCGGCTGCTCGTTCCGGGCCGAGATGTCGGGCGAGACCGTGGTGCGCATGGTGCCGGACAAGGACGGCGGCGCCAACGAGGGTCACTCGTGCGTCAAGGGCCGCTTCGCGTGGGGCTATGCCACCCACAAGGAGCGGGTCACCGCGCCGCTGATCCGCGAGTCGGTGGACCAGCCGTGGCGCGAGGTCAGCTGGGACGAGGCGATCGGCCACACCGCGCGCCGGCTGCTGGAGATCCAGGCCCGGCACGGCGCCGGCTCGATCGGGGCGATCACGTCCTCGCGGTGCACCAACGAGGAGGTGTACGTCGTCCAGAAGATGGTGCGGGCGGCGTTCGGCAACAACAACGTCGACACCTGTGCCCGGGTCTGCCACTCCCCGACCGGGTACGGGCTGAAGCAGACCTTCGGCACCTCGGCCGGCACCCAGAACTTCGCCAGCGTGGCCAAGGCCGACGTGATCGTGGTGATCGGGGCCAATCCGACCGATGGCCACCCCGTGTTCGCCTCGCGGATGAAGCGCCGGCTGCGCCAGGGTGCGAAGCTGATCGTGGTCGACCCGCGCCGGATCGACCTGGTGCGCTCGCCGCACATCGAGGCCACCCACCACCTGCAACTGCAGCCGGGCACCAACGTGGCCGTGGTCAACGCGATGGCGCACGTGATCGTCACCGAGGGTTTGATGGACGCCGCGTTCGTGGCCGAGCGCTGTGAGGGCACCGACGAGTGGGTCGAGTTCATCTCGCGCCCCGAAAACTCGCCCGAGGCGATCGAGGAGATCACTCGCGTCCCGGCGTCCGAGATCCGTTCTGCGGCACGGCTGTACGCGAGCGCTCCCAATGCGGCGATCTACTACGGGCTCGGCGTCACCGAGCACTCGCAGGGCTCGACCATGGTGATGGGCATGGCCAACCTGGCCATGGCCACCGGAAACATCGGGCGTGAGGGCGTCGGGGTCAACCCGCTTCGCGGGCAGAACAACGTGCAGGGCTCGTGCGACATGGGCTCGTTCCCGCACGAGCTGCCCGGCTACCGGCACGTGTCGGACGACACGGTGCGTTCGGTGTTCGAAACCCTCTGGGGCCGTGAGCTTCTCGCCGATCCGGGGCTGCGAATCCCGAACATGTTCGACGCCGCGATCGACGGCACGTTCAAGGCGATCTACATCCAGGGCGAGGACCTGGCGCAGTCCGACCCGAACACCCGGCACGTGCTGGCGGCGCTGGGCGCGATGGAGCTGGTCGTCGTCCAGGATCTGTTCCTGAACGAGACCGCCAAGCTGGCGCACGTGTTCCTGCCGGGGACCTCGTTCCTCGAGAAGGACGGCACGTTCACCAACGCCGAGCGGCGGATCAACCGGGTGCGCCCGGTGATGGAGCCGAAGAACCTCGACGCGTCCGGGGTGGGCAAGCACGAGTGGCAGATCGTGTGCGAGGTGGCCCAGGCGATGGGCTACCCGATGACCTACGAGCACCCGAGCCAGATCATGGACGAGATCGCGATCACCACCCCGACCTTCGCCGGGGTGAGCTTCGCGCGGCTGGACGCGACCGGGTCGGTGCAGTGGCCGTGCAATGACGCCGCACCGGACGGCACGCCGATCATGCACGTGGAGCGGTTCGTGCGCGGCAAGGGGCACCTGATCCCGACGCCGTACGTGCCCACGCAGGAGCGCTCGAACCGCAAGTTCCCGCTGATCCTGACCACCGGGCGCATCCTGAGCCAGTACAACGTGGGCTCGCAGACCCGACGCACCGAGAACGTGCGCTGGCACGCCGAGGACGTCCTCGAGATCCACCCGCACGATGCCGAGGTGCGGGGGATCCGGGACGGCGACGCGGTGCAGTTGGCCTCGCGGGTCGGGGCGACCGTGCTGCACGCCCGGATCGCCGACCGGATGCCGGTGGGGGTGGTATACACGACGTTCCACCACCCGGTGACCGGTGCCAACGTGGTCACCACCGAGCACTCCGACTGGGCGACCAACTGCCCGGAGTACAAGGTGACCGCGGTGCAGGTCGAGCCGGCCACCCGACTCGAGGCCGAAGCCCGAGTCGAGCGTGGGGTGGCGCAACGTCAACCGGTCGGCGACGCGCTGCCGACCCCGGTCGCGGGAGAGTGAGTTGTCCGCATCCACCCAGGTGCGCCTGGCCAACGACATCGCCGCCCAGTTCGCCTACCTCGATCGCGACAAGGCGATCGCCGGCATCGCGGCGCACCTACGCGACTTCTGGGACCCGCGGATGCGGGCCCAACTCGCGGCACACGTGGCCGCCGGGGGTGAGGGCCTGGACCCCTTGGTCGTCGCGGCGGTGACCGAGGGGTGACAACGCTTTACGCCCCGTTGACTCGCTGAGTAATCAGTCAATTACGTAGCGTCTAGGTTCGGATCGCATTGCTGGTCCGACCCTGGAGGAGACGCTCATGTCCGCCCGTCGTCCCGTTCGCTCCGTGCTCGCCGCCGCTGGTCTCGCCGTCGGGACGGTGGTCGCGCTGGCGACCGCTCCCGCGCAGGCGGCGGTGTCGGCGTCCATCTATCCCTACTGCCTGTGGAACTCCGGTGCGGGGGCCTTCACCACGTCGGTGCGGGCATTCGGTTCCTCGCCGACCAACACGGCGTTCAGCGTCTACCGGGACGGGGTCAAGGTGGCCGTGTTCTACGCGCCGCGTCCGGGGTGGTGGCTCGAGACGGTGCCGGCCGGTGCCCACACCTACGAGGTGCGCAACTATGCCGGGAGCACCACGCTGGCCTCGCTCGGCCCGGTGAACGGTGGCGTCTGCACGCCGTGAGGCCCGACGCCGCGTGAGGGTCCCTGCGGCGCCCTTATGCTGCCCGGCATGGCTGAGACGCTGCGACTGACCTCGACGCTGGAGAAGCGTGGCCCGGCGGGGGCGTTCGTGCTGACCGACGAACAGGTGGCCGCCCTGGCGGACGGTGCCAAGACGTTCCCGGTGACGGTCACCGTCAACGGTCGGGTGCTGTCGCTGCGGCTGGCCCGGATGGGCGGGGAGAACCTGATCGGCCTGAACAAGGCGGTGCGGGCCGAGGCCGGGGTCGAGGTGGGCGAGACGGTCGAGGTCGAGATCGCCGCAGACGCCGCACCCCGGACCGTCGAGTTGCCGAACGACCTCGCGGCCGCCCTGGGCGCCGACCCGGTGGCCGCTGCAGCGTTCGAGAACCTGGCCTACTCCCACCGCAAGGAGTACGTCCGCTGGGTCACCGAGGCCAAGCGCGAGCAGACCCGCGCCGACCGGATCGCCAAGGCGGTCGAGATGGTGCGCGCCGGCCAGACTCGTTGATCATCTTCCGAGTTCGGCAGAAGTAGCCCTCCAGGCCGCGTCGAGGCCCGCGAGGGCGAGTTCTGCCGAACCCGGATGGTGATCGCGAGCCGTTCAGTCCTCGGCGGCGCTGTCGGGATCGGTGTAGAGGCAGAACGGGTGCCCGATCGGGTCGAGCATCACGCGCACGTCGTCCTGGGGCTGGTACTCGGCCAGCCTCGCCCCCGCCTCGAGGGCATCGGCCACGGCTGCGGGCAGGTCGGCCACGCCGAGGTCGAGGTGGGCCATCATCTGCTGGTGCCCGGCCGCCGGTGGCCAGGTCGGCGGCACGTAGTCGGGATTGAGGTGAAAGCCCAGGTACGCGACGCCCTGACCGGGGTGGATGGTCGCCCAGTCCTCGCGATCGGTCGCGATCCGCCAGCCCAGGATCCCGGCGTAGAACCGGGCCAGGGCCCGAGGGTCCGGGGCGTCCAGGACCATGCCCCACCAGCCGTTGACGCCGCGTCCACGCATGCGCTGATTGTGCCCGGGGCCCTCGCGTCTGCCCAGCCCAGCCAGCGTGATCACTAGGCTGGAGTCATGAGTGATCGCGGGATGGCCACGAGCCTCGACCTCGTGCTGCGGGGCACCGACCTGGACTCCGTCGAGGCCCTGCCGAACCCGCGCGTCGCCTCCCGCATGGCAGTGCGGGCGGTGATCGCGCGAGACGCCCGGCTGTTGATGGCGTTCTCGACCGTGGTCGGCGACTACGGCTTTCCCGGTGGGGGTGTCGAGGACGGCGAGAGTCTGGCCGACGCGCTGCGCCGGGAACTGCGCGAGGAACTGGGCGCCGAACTGCTCGACGTGGGTGAGCACCTCGGCACCGTCGTCCAGCGGCGTCGCTCGATCTTCCCCGCGGAGGCAGACATCTTCGAGGCCACCCACCATTACCTGGCGTGCACCGTCGTCGAGGGCCGCCACCGGGCGAGCCTCGAGGCCTACGAGCACGACCTCGGCCTGGTGTCGCGGTGGGTGAGCCCGCAGGTGGCCCTGGCCGCCAACCGGGTGATCCCGGACGAGCTGGTCGCCACCAATCCCTGGATCCCCCGCGAGATCGCGGTACTGGAGTGGCTGCTCGATCGCCGGTGACCGCTGGGGTGGGAGTCTGCGGTCAGGACGCTGCGAACGCCCCGTAACCGCGCCACAGCCACATGCCCACCGGCCAGGCGATGACCCAGGCGATCACCCATACCCGTGACCAGGGACTGCGGCGGGGGAGCCAACGCCACAGGACGGCGGTCGCCGGGAACGTCACCAGCAGCCAGGGCAGCATGGCGTCGGCTCGCCCCGACCACAGCTCGATCACCGGGTCCGGCCCGGTGCGGTAGGGGTAGTGCAACCAGTCGTCGTCCGTGGGTAGGCGACCGAACACTTGCGTCGCGGCCAGCAGCGCCCGAGCCCAGCAGTAGCCACCGACCACGTGGGCGGACAGCCACAGCGCATTCGCCGTCATCGAGATGGTCAGGAGCGCCCGCTGGGTCACGATCCGGCCCGGGTGCTCGTGGGTACCCTCGACCGTCGGTCCATCTGCCAAGGCCAGGGCTGCGCGGTGCGGTCGTGGCGTCGTCCGATGGGTGCGGAGCAGGTCGCGGGGCAGCTCCGCCCACAGGCGCCAGGGCGGGGTGCCGGTGCGCACCAGGTCGTCGTACAACTGGGCGGTCTGCTCGCCGAACCGGTCGCGATGAGCGCGGGGGGCCAGCCTCAGTGCGGCGCGATACCAGCCCGAGCCGCGGGGCCGGCGTCCGGGACTCACGTCGTCCCCAGGGTGGGGCCGCTCGGGCGCCAGGCGCGCCGGTCGATGCCGACGTTCGCCGCCCGTTCGAGGACGCCGTGCAGCCGGTCGAGTTCGACCACCAGTTCGGCCCGGCCGCGGGGGGTGATCCGGTAGTAGCGCCGGCGGCTGTCGTCGAGCTCGGGGGCGGGCCGGTCGTCGACCTCCTCGATCAGTCGCAGGTCGAGCAGCCGGCCGATGGCTGTGTAGAGGGTGGCCGGACCCATTCGCTCACCCGCGGCCTGCACCGCCTGCATGATCGCGTAGCCGTGGGCTTCGCCGCCGACGAGGGTGACCAGGATCGCCGCCTGGGATGCGGGCATCGCCATGACCTCAGTGTACGGCGACTATGTCGAACAGCGATATAAAACGTCCCAGCTGGGACGCCTGCAGCGACATCGGATCAAGCCGACGACCCGGCAGGCCGATCTCTGGGTCGTCATGACCACACCATCGCAGGCCTGCTCCGCGACGACGCCCGAGGCCGATCCTGCGCGTTCCCTGCGGCGGCACCTGGTCCTGCGCGGGCTGGTGCCCCTGCTGGTGCTCGGCATCCTGACCTGGGCGGTCGGTGTGCTGCACGCCCAGCTGCGGAACTATCCGTGGACGCGACTCGGGCCGGCCGTGACCGAGATCGGGGTCGGCAAGGTCCTGCTGGCCCTCCTCGCCACGACGAGCTCCTACCTGGCGATGACGGGCTACGACGCCCTTGCTTTGCGTTACGTCGAGCACCGGCTGCCGTATCGCCGGTTCGCCGCCGCGTCCTTCGTGGCGACGGCGTTCGGCAACACTCTCGGTGCCTCCGCCGTCGTCGGGGCCGCGCTGCGCGCCCGGGTCTACTCCGCCTGGGGTGTCCCTGCCTTCGCGATCACCCGGATCGCGGTGTTCAACCTCGTCAGCCTCTCGCTGGGCTGTGGTGCGCTGGCCGCCATCGGCATGGCGCACACCCCCGACCGGATCGGGCCCGCGGTGCACCTGCCGCGCCCGATCCTGCTGATCCTCAGCGTCGGGCTGACGGCGGCGATCGTCGGCTACCTGCTGTGGTGCGGCGCCGGCAAGAGCGCGATCACCGTGCGGGACTGGCGGATCGACCGGCCCTCGCGTCGCCTGGCCCTGGGGCAGCTCGCGCTCTCGACCGTGGAATGGCTGTCGATGGCCGCCGTCCTGTTCGTCCTGCTGCCGGCCGGCGGTCTGGGGTTCCCCACCTTCGCCACTGTGTTCGTGATCGCCACCGTGGCCGGGCTGGTCAGCAACGTCCCGGGCGGGCTCGGAGTGTTCGAGGCGGTGCTGTTGATCGGCCTCGGCGGTGCCGTCGGGCCGTCCGAGCTGGTCACCGCACTGGTGGCCTATCGGATCGTCTACTTCCTGCTGCCGCTGGCCCTGGCCGCCGGCCTCCTGGCCGTCCTGGAGTCACGGCGCAACCCGGCCACCGCGGACGGGGTGCTGGCGCGCATCGGCGTGCTCACGCCGTCCGTGTTCGGCCTGGCCGTCGCGGTTCTGGGCGCCGGGCTGGTGATCACCGGCCAGGTGCCCGGATACGCCAACCCCTCGGACCTGACCGCGTTCACCGCCAGCCTGGCCGGGGTGGGGCTGGTGCTGCTCGCCCGCGGGCTGCACCGGCGGCTGCGGGGTGCGCTGGTGGCCACTCTCGGCGTGCTGACGGTGGTGTTCACCGCGGCCCTGGTCAGTGCCACACCCACGCCTGCCGTGGTGGCGCTGGTGCTGATCAGCTTGCTGGTGATGGCGCGCGGCGCCTTCCACCGCACCACGTCGGTGTGGGCCGACCCGCGCGGCTGGGCCTGGTCGCTGACCGTGGCCGGTGTGTGCGGGGTGCTGGTCTGGTGGCACGATCTGTGGGTCGGGGCGCGCCCGGTCGGGGGCCGGACCTGGCTCGAGGCGTCGGTCGGCGACGGGACCCCCACCACGGTGCGGCTCGGGCTGTCGGCCGGCGTCCTGGGACTGATGATCGCCGGAACCCGGCTGCAATCCGCCGGGCAGCCGGGCCATACCGTGGCAACGGCGGCCGAACTCGCTCTCGCCGAACCGATCCTGGCTCGGGCACACACCAGCGACGCCTCGCTGCTGTGGACCGGCGACAAGCGGGTGCACTTCTCGCCCCGAGGCGGTGCGCTGGTGATGTACCAGGTGCGACGGCGTAGCTGGGTGGTGATGGGTGACCCGGTCGGGGACGAGGACGAGTTCGACGAGTTGCTCTGGTCGTTCCTCGACCTGTGTGACCGCAATCTGGGTCGGCCGGTGTTCTACTGCGTCCACGACGACATGATCGGGCTCTACCGCCGGCACGGGCTGACGGTCTCGAAACTGGGGGAGGAGGCGGTCATCGACCTGTCGACCTTCACCATGCAGGGCAAGAATCGGGCGAAGCTGCGCTCGGAGGTGCGATCCAGCGAGCGGGCCGGGGTGAGCGTCGAGATCCTCGAACCCGAGCGGGTGCCCTCGGTCCTGGCGGAGTTGCGCGTGGTCTCCGACACCTGGCTGCAGCAGCGCAACGCTCGCGAGAAGTCGTTCTCGCTCGGGGCCTTCGACGAGGAGTACCTGGCCCGGTTCCCGATCGTGGTGGCCCGTCAGGACGGGCGTGAGGTCGCCTTCGCCTCGCTGTGGGCCAGCGGTGCCCGGCACGAGATCAAGGTCGACCTGATGAGGCGGCTACCCGACGCGCCGCGCTGCGTGATGAGCCACCTGTTCGTCGCGGCGCTGACCTGGGCGCACGAGCAGGGTTACGCCTCGTTCAGCATCGGCATGGCGCCGCTGTCCGGCCTGCGCCCCGAGCTGACCTACTGGGACCGGATCGGGCACTTCCTGTTCAGCCACGGTGAGCACTTCTACAACTTCCAGGGGCTGCGCCAGTTCAAGGAGCGCTTCCACCCGCAGTGGCAGGCTCGCTACATCGTCTCGCCCGGCGGGCACGCGTTGCCGTCGACGATGCTGGACGTCGCGACGCTGGTCGGCGGCGGTCTGCGCGGCGTGGTCGCCCGCTGAGGCACCCTTCCAGGACAAGGTGGAGACTTTGGGCACGCAGACGGTAGCAAACCCTCCACCTTGCCGTTGGGGTCAGCGCTGGGCGGTCCCGGCGCGCAGCAGGGAGCCGCGGCCGGTGGGCCAGGCGGGTGCCCCCGCCGCAGCGACGGCCTTCGAGCCCGGCACGGTGAATACGTCCAAGCCGTGATCGATCGAGGTGGTCACGATCTCGAGGGTGCCGTTGCCGTCGAGGTCGGCGATGGACGGCGCAGCCGCCACCCCGATGCCGTTGCCGTCGCCGGCCTGCTTCGGCAGCCGTTGGTCACTGATCTTGGCACCCTTCGGTGACAGCACCACCAGCCGTCCGCTGTTGGCCGCCAGGCCGTAGACGCCGAACACCAGCTCCGGGGTGCCGTCACTGTTGAGGTCGGCGGCCACTACCTCGGAGGCGAAGGTGCGGGCCTTGCCGGGGGCATATCCATAGCGCCACAAGCGCTTTCCGGCCGAACTGATGGCGTACACGTAGCCGTCGTCGCCGGGGAAGACGATCTCGGGTTTGCGGTCACCGGTGAGGTCGACCAGGGTCGGCGCCGGGATGCCGCTGGGCGGGTACCAGTCGCCGTCCGCGCGCACGATCGGCTTGCCGGTCAGCGGCAGCGTCTCGAACCCCTTGTGCCGCCTGCCCGATCGCACCCCCTTACCCTGCGCGCCGTCCAGCACCATGACGGCGTGGGCCTGGGTCTCGTAGGGCTCCTTCTTCTCGACGTTGGGGATGCCGATCACCTCGGCCTTGCCGTCGCCGTCCAGGTCGCCCACCGAGGGTGGCGAGGCGGTCCACTGCAACCAACCGGTGGTCTGCACGTTCGGCCAGTCGCCGGTGTGGGCGTGCAGGTGCCGGTCCTCGACGGTGGGGGAGAGCCAGCGGATGAACTGTCCCCAGCCGAGCCGCTTGCCGGCAAACCCGCTCTGCCGGTTGGTGTACCAGCTCGATGCCAGCACCGAGGTGCCGTCGTGGTTGAACAGGTTGATCTGGTGGTTGTCGTAGGTGACGACGATCTCGAGCTGTTTGTCGTCGTCCAGCTGGCCGATGCCGACGTTGAGGCCGTAGGCGCCGTAGCCGTGGTTGCCGTAGCCGTTGAAGTCAACGTCGTTTCCGCTGCCGCGCAACGTGTTGTACCGCGGCCAGGCCGGCTTGTGGCCACCGGCGGGCTGGTAGCTGCGGCCGTTGGCGCTGAACACGAACACCTGAGCGCCGGTGCTGGAGGTATTGGTCGTGGTGGCCACCACCTCGATGGTGCCGTTGCCGTCCAGGTCGGCCGCCGCCAGGCCGCGCACCTCCGGGGTCTGACCACCACTGGCCACCGACGCGGGCCAGCCCTTCTTCACGACGAGCTTTCCGGCGCGCCATTCGTAGGCGGCCACGGTGCCGTTGCCGCCGACCACGATCTCGCGCACGCCGTCCCGGTCGAGATCGGCCACCACGGACGGCGCGTAGACCCGGCCCTGGGTCGCGATGCCGGTGGCCAGCCGCTTGCCGGCCGCGGAGTAGACGTAGGTCGAGTAGAGCGGAGCGACGATCTCGAGCTTTCTGTCACCGTTCAGGTCGACCAGGGCAGGGGAGGAGAACCAGCCGGTCTGGCCCGGGTCGATCCGGCGGACGAAGACCGGGGCCTTCACTGCGGCGGCGCGGGTGAGTGCTGCGCCTGTGGTGCCGGAGTTGCCCGCCGCCGTGCCCGGGGACGCCGCCGCAGTGGCCGGTGCCGCCTGGTGGGCAGCGGCCACGGTGACCGGCGCGGCGATGGGCGAGGTCGGTGGGGTCGCGGCCGGCTCGCCCGAGGCACCGCAGGCCGCGGTGAGCCCGAGGGTGATCGTCGACAGGCAGATCACCCCGGCCCGGGCGGTGGCGCGACGGGGGGTGGGCGGGCCGGGCGCGGGTCGAGTGCGCAGCGGAGCAGAGATCACGGCTGCACGCTAGTGCGCTCTGGATCGTGGCCCGGTTATCGCTGTGTCAAGGCTTCGACCAGCTGGTGGGTGGGTCAGGGCAGGGAGCGGCGGCTGCGCGCCCAGAGCCCGCCGATGCCCGCCAGGGCCGCCAGCACCGCGGCCACCGCGATGATGACCTTCGTCGAGTTGTCGCTGTTCCCCGGCTCGGCGGGCGGGGGCATCGTCGGGGCCGCGGTGTCGGCCGGCGTCGCGGCCGGTGTCGCCGCCGGCGACGCGGCGGGGGTGGGGGCCGACGCGGGGGTCGAAGCGACGTTCTGACCGATGACCGTGAAGCCGAACTTGCCCGAGATCGGGTGGCCGTCGGCGCTGGTCACCCGCCACAGCACGGTGTACTCACCGCTGCTCGCGCCGTCCGGCATGGGCGAACTGATCGCGGGGCCGTCCGTGGTCACCGTCAGGGTGGTGGCCCCGGCGGGGCCGGTCAGCCGCATCTGCGCCGTGCCCTTCAGCACGTTCTCGGTGAACGTCAGCTTGATCTCGGGCGGCGGGACGCTGAGTACCGACCCGTCCGCCGGCTCGATGGTGCGGACGCCGGAGTGGGCCTGCGCTCCGGCAGCTCCCCAGCCGAGCAGGGCGCTCAGGGTCACGACGAGGACGGCGACGGCGCGGCCGACACGTGGCAGGGATCGGCGAGGCGCAGGGGGGTGGGCAACCGGCATGGATCACATCTTGGCAGGCGCCGGAACACCCCCGACGCGCAGTCGCCGGCTCAGGTGGCCGCGATCTCGGCCACCTCGACGGCGGCGCGGCGGCCGGCAGAGGCGGCGGCGGCCTCGAGCACGGTCTGCACCTGCAACGCCTCGGCGAAGTCGGGCATCGGTGCCACCAGCGCGTCGTCCGGGCGGCCGGCGAGGGCCTCGAGGATGTCGGCTGCCTGGTGGGTGAAGGTGTGCTCGTAGCCGATCGGGTGGCCGGGTGGCCACCAGGCGCCGACCCACGGGTGACCGGCCTCGGCGTCGCCCACCTCGACGGTGGTCCAGCCGCGGACCGCGCGCTCGGCGGTGGCGTCGTAGACGTCGAGCCGTCCCATCTGGTCGAACCGGAAGCGCACTGCACCGTGCTCGCCGTGGATCTCGAAGCCATGGGTGTTGTGGTGACCGGTCGCGAACCGGGTCGCCTCGAACGAAGCCGTCGCTCCGCCGTCCAGCTCGCCGAGAAAGATCACCGCGTCGTCGACGGAGTGGCTGGGCACGTAGGTGCGCATCAGCGACCCGGCGATGCGCGCCACCTGCTCGCCGGTGACGAACTGGACGGCGTCCACGATGTGCGCGGCGATGTCGCCGAGTGCCCCCGAACCGGCCACGGCGGCGTCGAAGCGCCACACGTCGTCCGCGCCGATGCCCCACTGCTGCAAGTAGATCGCCCGGACGTGACGGATCGCGCCGAGCCGTCCCTGACGGACCAGCGCCCGCGCGAAGGCGATCGCGGGCACGCGGCGATAGCTGAACCAGACGAAGGTCCGACCGGACGCCGCGGCGGCCGCCGCCGTCATGGCGCGGGCGTCGGCCAGGGTTGCGGCGAGCGGCTTCTCGCACGCCACGTGTTTGCCGGCCTCGAGCGCGCCGATGGCGGCCTCGGCGTGGGCATGGTTGGGGGTGCAGACGTCGACCAGGCTGATGGCGGGGTCGGTGACCAGCGCTGCGACGTCCGTGGTGGCGTGCTGCCAGCCCCAGCGGGTGGCGAAGGCCTCGGTGGCGGTGGCGTCGCGTCCGGCCACGGTGTGCCGCACCGGCGTGAGCGGCGGGTCGAAGAACCGCGTCACCTGGGTCCAGGCATTGGCATGGGCGCGGCCCATGAACTTGGTGCCGATCAGGCCGATGGCGAGGTCTGTCATGGCCGGAGTGTAGGAGGGTGGGTCGATGGGGGAGCAGGCATGCCTGGTATCGCCATCGTGAGCGGTCCCGAGATGGTTCACACTCCGTGTTCGCGGGGGCCCCTGACGAGGCTGTTACGGGATGTCGATCCGGGGATCACCCCCGCGTTCGCGGGGAGCACGTCCGCGTGGGGCAGCAGCTCACCCCCGATGACGGATCACCCCCGCGTTCGCGGGGAGCACGAGTGCAGGTCCAGGTTCAGCCGCATGCCCGGGGGATCACCCCTGCGTTCACGGGGAGCACGAGCCCGGGTTGATGGGCGTGCCCCTGGCGCTGGGATCACCTCCGCGTTCGCGGGGAGCACTCGACGACCAGAGGCTGCAGGATCCCGGCCGACGGATCACCCCCGCGTTCGCGGGGAGCACTGCCGTACGGCGTCCCGGGTCATGGGGCCGTACGGATCACCCCCGCGTTCGCGGGGAGCACGATACCGACACGATCGCCGATGCCTTCAAGGAGGGATCACCCCCGCGTTCGCGGGGAGCACTCCCTCTGTCTCTCCCTCCAGTAAGCCCCGCAGGGATCACCCCCGCGTTCGCGGGGAGCACGTCGCTGCGCAGCGCTTGACTCGCCAACGTGCGGGATCACCCCCGCGTTCGCGGGGAGCACGCAGCAGGTCTGAGAACGGGTCCAGCCCGGTGGGGATCACCCCCGCGTTCGCGGGGAGCACTGGAGGGCACCGTCACGCTCGTGCCCCAAGGGCGGATCACCCCCGCGTTCGCGGGGAGCACCAGCCGGAACGGCTGGTCTGGGTCGGGGTCCAGGGATCACCCCCGCGTTCGCGGGGAGCACTGCCCCATCTGGGCTTGACCTTCGGTGTAGAACGGATCACCCCCGCGTTCGCGGGGAGCACTCCGCGCTGGGCGCCCAGGCCACCCCGCGACGGGGATCACCCCCGCGTTCGCGGGGAGCACAGGGTGAGTTGGCGGGGGTCCTCGCGGGTGAGGGGATCACCCCCGCGTTCGCGGGGAGCACGGCGCCGCGAGGGGTCGTCGGTGCGTAGGCCTTGGATCACCCCCGCGTTCGCGGGGAGCACCCCTCCCATCCCGTGTCGTCGTCGGTGGCCTCGGGATCACCCCCGCGTTCGCGGGGAGCACCCTGGTGCCTATCGCGGTGATCCCGGCCAAGACGGATCACCCCCGCGTTCGCGGGGAGCACGGGGACGTCGAGGCCGTGATCAAGCTCGCTCAGGGATCACCCCCGCGTTCGCGGGGAGCACTACATGCTGTTGGAGGCGCCCGCGCCGAGGGTGGGATCACCCCCGCGTTCGCGGGGAGCACCCGTGCCCGAAGATGGCGGGCCTGATGACACCGGGATCACCCCCGCGTTCGCGGGGAGCACCTGATGCCGCGGCGGTCCACGTACAGGACAGCGGGATCACCCCCGCGTTCGCGGGGAGCACGTCGCTCACGCCGGCACCTTCCCGTACAGCTCGGGATCACCCCCGCGTTCGCGGGGAGCACGTCGTCATCGACCCCGCCACCACGGACATCGAGGGATCACCCCCGCGTTCGCGGGGAGCACGCAGCAGACGACCGCCACTCGCGGATGCAGCCGGGATCACCCCCGCGTTCGCGGGGAGCACTGGTCAGGACGGATGGGTGCGACATTGGCTCCGGGGATCACCCCCGCGTTCGCGGGGAGCACAAACTCCTCCGCGGCCTGAAATCCGTCGGCACCGGATCACCCCCGCGTTCGCGGGGAGCACCATGCCGGGGCGGCCGTGGACGACGTAGATCTGGGATCACCCCCGCGTTCGCGGGGAGCACTGGTGCGCCAGTCCGGGGCGTCGACCACCACGAGGATCACCCCCGCGTTCGCGGGGAGCACCAGGCGCTCTCGACCGGCAACACCGGCTACCAGGGATCACCCCCGCGTTCGCGGGGAGCACCCTATTCGGGGTGCACCGCTCGGAAGATCACCAGGATCACCCCCGCGTTCGCGGGGAGCACCGATCCACCAGCATCTTGATCAGCCGCGAGAGGGGATCACCCCGCGTTCGCGGGGAGCACCGGTTCCACCAGTCGGAGACGATCTGCCCCAGGGGATCACCTCCGCGTTCGCGGGGAGCACACCGGCGCCGGGCAGGTCCACCACGCCATCTGGGGATCACCCCCGCGTTCGCGGGGAGCACAACGTCGGCGGCGTCGAGGACTCCCAGCACTGCGGATCACCCCCGCGTTCGCGGGGAGCACTACTGCGACGGTGGAGGCCTGAACGGTGGCGGCGGATCACCCCCGCGTTCGCGGGGAGCACAAGTTCGAGACCCACACCACGCGCGGCAAGGTGGGATCACCCCCGCGTTCGCGGGGAGCACCCCATGCGGCGGTTCTGCGCGACCTGCTGGGGGGGATCACCCCCGCGTTCGCGGGGAGCACTGACGGGCAACGAGGGCACCCGTGTCGGACCGCGGATCACCCCCGCGTTCGCGGGGAGCACGTCAAGCGCTGGTCAGTCGATGGGCCACGCCTGGGATCACCCCCGCGTTCGCGGGGAGCACCCGTCGACGATCGCTTTGGCGGTGGGGTGCCAGGGATCACCCCCGCGTTCGCGGGGAGCACGAGAGTATCGGGATGCCCAGACCCTTGAGCGGCGGATCACCCCCGCGTTCGCGGGGAGCACGCGACGCAGGCGCAGGATGCGCGACTGGATGTGGGATCACCCCCGCGTTCGCGGGGAGCACACCAACGCCGAGCAATCCATCCCGACACCGGGCGGATCACCCCCGCGTTCGCGGGGAGCACTACACCTGCCGAACTGCCGCGCTCTCCGAGGTGGGATCACCCCCGCGTTCGCGGGGAGCACGCTCGCGAGCGAGACGTTCACGGGTACCGACGGGGATCACCCCCGCGTTCGCGGGGAGCACAATCTGCCATTCGACATGAGGGCCAAGCGGAGCGGATCACCCCCGCGTTCGCGGGGAGCACGTGGACGCCCTCGGCCTGGCTGCCGCCAAGAGGGGATCACCCCCGCGTTCGCGGGGAGCACTGCCAACAGGTCTGCCTCGGTGAACTCCGCGAGGGATCACCCCCGCGTTCGCGGGGAGCACTTGATGCCGCGGGCGTGGTCGAGGCGCCACGCCGGATCACCCCCGCGTTCGCGGGGAGCACGACGCCACACCGTTGGTCGGCGCGGCCGCGAGGGGATCACCCCCGCGTTCGCGGGGAGCACCGAGCCTGACGCCCAGGTCGCCGAGCTGGCTCGGGATCACCCCCGCGTTCGCGGGGAGCACAACCCGGCGCCGACAGGAGAGCCCTCGCCGAAGGGATCACCCCCGCGTTCGCGGGGAGCACCCAGCGCCACCGCCTTCATGCGGTGGAACTCCGGATCACCCCCGCGTTCGCGGGGAGCACACCCCGTTCATGCCCGCGGCGTTCTGGCCGAAGGGATCACCCCCGCGTTCGCGGGGAGCACGTCCTGCATTCGGGCTGCGTGTTGGACAGCGCGGGATCACCCCCGCGTTCGCGGGGAGCACCACGGAACGAGCGCGACCCCGACCCGGTCATAGGGATCACCCCCGCGTTCGCGGGGAGCACACCCGTAGCCAACGCCCCGCTGGGATGTCCCCGGGATCACCCCCGCGTTCGCGGGGAGCACGGCCTCATGTGCGCCCAGGTCGCACCCGGGGACGGATCACCCCCGCGTTCGCGGGGAGCACCCATGGCAGGAGTAGAACTGGTTACCGCCGCTCGGATCACCCCCGCGTTCGCGGGGAGCACTTGGTGGCCATGTCTCGTTCTCCCGGTGGGTGTGGATCACCCCCGCGTTCGCGGGGAGCACGGGGGTTACGCCTCGTGGTCCCCGTCGGTCGGCGGATCACCCCCGCGTTCGCGGGGAGCACCATGTCGAGGGTGTAGTGGCATTCGTTGTCCCGGGATCACCCCCGCGTTCGCGGGGAGCACTGGGTGAGCAGCTCGCCGCGACCGGCAAGAGCGGGATCACCCCCGCGTTCGCGGGGAGCACTGGGTGAGCAGCTCGCCGCGACCGGCAAGAGCGGGATCACCCCCGCGTTCGCGGGGAGCACGACCTGGCTGCCTCGATCGTCGAGCAGGACCTGGGATCACCCCCGCGTTCGCGGGGAGCACGCTGACACGATGCCGCCGCCGATCAGACGGTTCGGATCACCCCCGCGTTCGCGGGGAGCACCACACCGAGAAGATGCCCGTCCTGGAGTGTCAAGGGTCAGCGGGATCTGCCCGGGGGCGGTCATGAGACCTGCCCGTTGACGGTCACGGGAACTGCCCGGTGGTGGCCATGGGATCTGCCCGAGGGGGGCTGGCCACCTCCGGTTGGGGTGGTCAGCTCAACGGGTTCACCCCCTTCCCGGTCAGTGCTTGGGTGAGCCGCACGCTCTCGCCGCTGGTCTGGCAGATGTGGGCGTGGTGGAGGAGCCGGTCGACGGTGGCGGTGGCCAGTGTCTTGGGCATCAGTTCGTCGAACCCGGCGGGGTGCAGGTTCGAGCTGATCGCGACCGAGCGTTTCTCGTAGGCGGCGTCGACGAGCCGGTAGAGGCCCTCGGCGGCGTCGGCTGCGACCGGGAGCAGGCCGATGTCATCGACCACCACGAGGTCTGCTCGCAGGATCCGGGTGATGGCCTTGGTGACGGTGTCGTCGGCGCGGTGTCGGCGCAGCAGGACGCCGAGGTCTTCCAGGGTGAACCAGGCGACCTTGAGGCCCTGCTCGACGGCGTGTTGTCCGAGGGCTTCGAGCAGGAACGTCTTGCCGGTGCCGGAGGGTCCGCAGACGACGAGGTTCTCCCGGCGGTGCACCCATTCCAGGGTGCGCAGCGCCTGCTGGGTCGGCGCCGGGATCGAGGACGCCTCGGGTTGCCAGGCGTCGAACGTCTTCCCGGTCGGGAACCCTGCCGCTGCGCGGCGGGTGGCCAGCGCGGAGCGTTCCCGGCCGGCGACCTCCTCGGCGAACAGGGCCTTGAGGACCTCGGCGGGTTCCCAGCGTTGGGCCTTGGCGGTCGCGACGACCTCGGGGGCGTGGCGGCGGATGTGCGGTAGGCGAAGGCGACGCAGCAGGTCCTCCACCTCGGCCGGCAACGGCGCCGCGGCGCCCACCCCCACCGTGGGCCCGGCCGTGGGCGTGGTGGCGGGTGTCCTCATCGGGTCACCTCCTGCGGGCCGTGCTGGCCGATCTGCTGGCCGATCTGCTGGCCGAGTCGCGCCCAGGCGGCGGTGCCCTGGGTCAAGGAGGACTGCTCACTGGCGCGGTGTTCGCCCGCCTTCGGTGCTCGGGCGTGATGGTCCAGGATCGAGGACAGGTCGGCCTCGGCGAACCGGCCGTGGACCGCGGCGTGCCCGAGTGCCCAGTCGACTTCGACGGGGTCGAACAGCCTGGCCAGGGCGAGCGCTTCGCCCATCTTGACCCGCATCCGGGGCGTGCCCGCGGCGGCGGCCTCGACCAGCCACAACCGCGCGCCCTCGCCCAGGGCGAGGAAGGCGGCCTCGCCCGGGTTCTTCGCGCGTGGCTGACGCTGCAGCGGCCCGGCCGGCTGGGGCGGGAAGTGCTCGTCGTCGATCTTCGGCGTCCCGGGGGTGGCGCGACGGTGGCGGGCGACCTCGACCGGACCGTCCGCGCCGACATGGACGATCACGACCTGCTCACCCTCGCCGAGGCCCTGGGACCGAACCCACACCGTCGCACCCAGCAACGTGTGCGGGACCGAGTACTGGCCGGACTCGAACATCACCATCGGCGTGTTCGCCGGCACCACCCGCGTGGTCCCGAACGCAACCGTGTGCACCTGGCCTGGGACCGGGTGCAGCCGGGCACGTTCCTCGGCGAGCATCTCGACCGGCGGCCGCTTCGTGAGCCGATGCGGGCGGGCGTTGACCTTCTCGCAGAACGCCTCACACGCCGCCTCGAGCTCGGCGAACGAGCCGTAGGCCTCGCGCAGGTTCGTCTCGGTCGGGACCAGGTCAGCCTTGCTGATCTTCACCGACGCCTCGGTGCCGCCCTTGGACGCCGGGTCCGCGGGCACGCACGTGTGCACAGCGACCGAGTAGTACTGCGCGAACGCGGCCAGCTGCGGGTTCCTGACCGGAATCCCGGCGATGTGCTCGACCGTGACGGTCTTCTCGTTGTCGGTCAGCACGTAGGTCGGCACCCCACCCAGGCGCCGGAACGTGACGTCCAGGGCGGCGAACACGCTCGGCATGGTCTTGTCCCGCAGCGCCAGCACCACCCGGAACCGTGACCAGGCCAACCACGCAACGAACAGGACCGTCTTGACTCCCTCGACGACCGGGCCGTCTCCGTAGTCGTACTGCAGCCACATCCCCGGCTCGGTGACCCACGGCCGGTGCACCCGAACCCGACCGGCCCGATACGCCGCCTTCACCCTCGCGACCGCCCGGCGGGTAGTGCGCTCCGATCCGAGGTACCCGAGCGCGGCCAGCTTCTCGTGGGCCACATCGGCGCGGACCTTGCCCTTGCTGCGCTCGACCCACTCCTCAACCTTCGCAAGGTAGGCATCGATCAGCTGCGGGCGGACCGCGACCCGCTCCAGCTCACCCGCGGCGGCACGCCGCTCGACGTAGTGCTTGACCGTGTGGTGGGAACAGCCGGCCAACTCCCCGGCATCACGCAACGACCCGGTCAGGTCGTAGGCATCCAAGATTTCCATGATCTCCTCGGCAGACTTCAACTCATCCCTTCCTCGGGTAGCGACAGGGCGCTTCAGCACCGCTCATCGCACCCGAGGAAGGGGCCTCACCCGCGGACCGCGGCAAGGCAGACGACGTCGTGTCGGGCAGATCCCATGACCATCAGCGGGCAGATTCCATGTCCGCCAACGGGCAGCTTCATGACCGTCTCCGGGCAGTTTCCCGTGGCCGTCGACACTGGAGGACCAGGGATCACCCCCGCGTTCGCGGGGAGCACTCGGCCCAATGGAACTGGAAGTCAGCGGAGTACGGATCACCCCCGCGTTCGCGGGGAGCACGGGATGATCTCGGAGCATTTCGCTTTGAGCGAAGGATCACCCCCGCGTTCGCGGGGAGCACCCGGCGACGGCGTTCACGTAGGGGCTCTGCGTCGGATCACCCCCGCGTTCGCGGGGAGCACATCGCCCGCAGGGCATCCACGATGCTGACGTCCGGATCACCCCCGCGTTCGCGGGGAGCACGGGACCACGTTGCCGTCGGGCGCGCTGACCGGGGGATCACCCCCGCGTTCGCGGGGAGCACCAGACCACAACCGGATTGGCGCCGAGCATCGCCGGATCACCCCCGCGTTCGCGGGGAGCACATGGGCAAGCTCGCGCACGACGCCACGCTCGGGGGATCACCCCCGCGTTCGCGGGGAGCACCGGTTGCCGATCCGGGCGACCATGAGGCGCAGGGGATCACCCCCGCGTTCGCGGGGAGCACGTGGGGTTCAGCAGGTAGGTGGCGGCCTCCCCGGGATCACCCCCGCGTTCGCGGGGAGCACAAGAGCGTCCTGTGCGTCATCGCGCCGGCTCAGGGATCACCCCCGCGTTCGCGGGGAGCACCGGGCCTCCATGCCCCGGATGACATCGGCGAACGGATCACCCCCGCGTTCGCGGGGAGCACACCCTCAAGGCGAGCGGCAAGTACGCCTGGGACGGATCACCCCCGCGTTCGCGGGGAGCACACTTGCTGACCAGGGCAAATGTAGGGCAGGCAGGCGGAGTCTATTCAGCTTGGTCGTCTGGGCGAGGCGAACGGCGGGGAACGGTGCCACCACGAAAGCGGCGGCGACGGGCGGCAATGCTCCAATGCTCGGGCGGTTGCTTGGGGACGGTATGGCCAGGCGTAGGCGGCCGCCGCATCAAGTAGATGCCCTCGTGGTCCTCGGGGATCCACTCATGACCGGACGCCCGGAATGCCAGGCGCTGTTCGCCCGGCCGGGAGTAGATCATCAGTGCCTTGCCGGCTTCGAGCTCGCCGGTGATCCTCGCCCAGAGCAGATCCCTGACGCGTGCCGGTAGGTAACCGACGAAGACGCCCGGTGCCACTTCGAGCAGCCAGCGAGTCAGCTGCCCGCGCAGGCCGACCGGGGCGGCTGTGAGGATGACGACGACCATGCGTCACCAATCGAGGTCGTAGTTCTGGCCCGCGGCCACCGGATCAGCGCGGTCGTCCCACAGTTGGAGCACCTCGGCGTAGTCGTCCTGATCCTGCCCGGGCAGCAGCAGATGTCGCACATCGGCGACGCAGCGTTCGAGCAGCTTCGACGCGTGGATGGCATCGCGCATCACGCGCCGCGTGTGTGCGCCGATGTCCTCCGGCTCGGCGGCCGCTGCCTCGAAGGCCATGGGGATCACCAGATCCGCCTTGTAGAGATCGGCGATGTCATAGACGAACGAGCGATCGTTTCCGGTGTGGACGAACCCGAGTCCGGGGGAGCATCCGATGGCCACCACGGCGGCATGCACCGCTCCGTAGAGCGCCGAGTTTGCTGCCGACAGTGCCTTGTTGACGGCGTCCGCCCGATCGAAGTCGCCCGGAACGTAGTCGCGCTTTCGCCACGGCACATTCGTGCGCTCGCTGTGTTCGCGATAGGTGCGCTTGACCCGGGCACCCTCGCGGCCGCGCAGTTGCTGCATCGTCAGCCCGGATGTGTCCTCACCCGGGAAGCGCATCGCGTACATCTCGCGCGCCACGCCGAGCCGGCTGCGCTGGTTGCTGACCAGGCTGGCCTGAGCGTCCAGCAAGCGGGACGACCGCGCCAGCGGGCGTCCGTGGGCGTAGTAGCGCACTCCCCGCTCACCGACCCAGACCACCGTCGAGCCGCTCTCGGCCATGAGCATCACCGCGTGGTGGCTGATGCTCGTTCCGGGTCCGAGCAAGACCGTGCCGACCGTCGCCGAGGGGATGTGCACTGTGCCCCGGGCATCGGTGCTGGTGATGGCGTTGGCATCCCGGTGGATCACCGCGTGTTCGAGGTAGACGAACGACATGCGGTCCTCGGCACGCAGCAGTTCATGTGGTGTGGCCGGCGGCGCGCCGGGGATCGGGCGGCTCACGGCGCGGTCATGGGGGCGAGCGTCATCAAGCCGCAGCCGTAGGCCTTGGCGTGTCCCATGCCGTTCAGCAGCGCCCGGCGAAGCAACTCCGGGTCGACGACCTCGAGGGCGCCCTCGAACGTCGCGGTGGCGACGGTGACCCGGCCGCCGTCGCGCCGAAACGTGCGGACGGCGCGCTGCTGAAGCAGGCTGACGGGCACGTTCTGATCGGCCCCGGGGATGGCAAAACCCCATGCTGCTGAACGAGTCACGAGCCACTCGGTCTGCTGTGCGACGGTGACATGCCCGAAGCGTTGCGTCTTCTCCTCCGGTCGACGCCGGCCCGAACGCGTCGGATTGGCCGTCAGCCGGAAACGCCACGCCTGCCCTGGGCGGAGCCGGTTCAGCAGCGGTGCATAATCACGGGTCTCCCAGCCCGTCGTCGATGGCCACCCGGCCTGCTCGACGAGGTGCGTGAAGTCCGGTGCCGCGGGACTGACCGTGTAGAGCACATGCCGTTGCTCCGATGAGTCGAGGCGCCAGAGGACGCGGCCCGCGCCGTCCGTGGTGGTGCTGGGGAAGGCGAACCGGACGGCAGCGTGCAGTGCATGCGGCGAAGCGAGCAGCGGTCGGGCACCCCGCCGCCGCGGGTTGATCTCACATCGGGACAGGAACATCAGCCCTCCAGGGCAGCCATGGGGTCGTGTCCACCGACGCCGGCTGGCGCCGGGTTGGGCACTCGCTCGCCCTCCGGGTTGTCCACCAGGACGCGGTAGCGCACGACAGCTCGGGTGGCGTAGTCGCGGTGGGTCGGGTCGAACGAAAGAGGGGTGTCGCGCAGGGTGAATCGCGTGACGTCCGGGCGATGAGCGTCGTCCGGATGCGCATCGACGACCACGTCGACCGGTACCCGGCTCTCGCGGGAGCGACGCACCCGCGGCGCCGCCTTCCACGGCTCCTGCTCGAGGGCACGGCGCAGCGCCTTCTCGCGCACCCCCAGGTCGAGCGGCAGCGCCGGAGGACAGGCCCGGCGTCCGAGACACAGCGGGAATGCCGGACGACGCACCGCCTCGCCCAGTGACTCGATCACCTCAGGCGGCCCTTCGACCGCGGCAAGGAAGACGGCATCGGCCAGGTAGTACCGGTGCGACAGCGGCATGGACGAGCCGTCCTGGCGGTGCGCGGTGTGGAAGTCACGGACCAGTGCGCCGGGTTGGTCGAGTCGCACGCCGAACGAGAGGCCCAGCAGGTCTTCCAACGGATCGGTCCGCCGCCGGCCCAATGCGGCGGCGAGCAGCCCGACCACGCCGCTCTTGGTCGGATGGTCGAGCGTCGCCCGGTGGGTGAACCGGCTGGCGACGCCCCACGACTGCATCGGCCCGGCGAGCCGCAGGAGCAACGTGCTCATCAGGAACCGCTGACCCGCTCGCGCAACGCGCGACCCAGCACGTCATCCAGGTCCGCGACCCTCACGCGCTGCCCGAGCGCCTCGAGGGGCTGCACACGATCACCGATACCGCACACCCACGCGGCTGCCGGTGCGCCGTAGGTGTCGGCGACCTCCTTGGCGTACTCGCTCAGCCGGGCGATGGACTCAACCACGTGCCCACCCGACCCGACAGCGGTCACGGGCTCCTCGAAGGCGCCGACCAAGGAGATCGGACGATCCGTTCGAAGGGTGACCAGAACGGCGTCCGGCAGGGTGTTGTTGGCGAACGTGTTCTGCTTGCCCGTCGGCATGCTGGTCAGGAAGGCCCGTACGAACGCGACGGAGGCCCGCACCGTGGCCTCGCCGTCCCCGAGATTCTTCGTCAGAGCTTCCAGGTCGATGGTGGCGTAGCGGTACAGCGTGGAGGAGTTGAACTCGACGGTGCCGATCATGCCGGCACCGGCGTCCTCGTCCGCACTGTCCCGCTTGCGGTCGTCGACCGCGGTGAAGTAGTCGAACTCGGTGTTCACCGCGTGGGTGCTGATGGCATGGGCCACTTGCGCCGCGGCGTCGACATTCAGGTCGCTCACGTCGGCGACCATGCGGCCGAACAGGGCGACATCGATCGAGTTGTCGGCCTTGAACACGGCCCCGGCCGCCTTCTTGTCGAGCGTGGTTCCCTTGCGGGTCGCATCGATCGCGAGCGCGGCCAGTGCCTGGACTTGGCGGGCGCTGAGGAAGATCAGGTAGCCCGATTCCTCGACGGCGTTGGCCGCCTTGCGAGGTGCTGCCACCTTGATCCCGGCAGCAGTCACCACCTGCTTGGCCAGCTCGTTGGCCTGATCCGCCAGGCTCGAGTCCTGCTGCGTGACGGCCTCGGCGATCACCTCGACGACACGCTTGGTGCGCACGCCGAGTTCCGAACGATCAAGGTGCTCACCAAAAGCGTTGCGTGCGGCTCGCTTCCACGCCTGGCTGGAGACCCGCGCCCGCCGGACGCCGCCGTAGACAGCCGACTTGGGGCTGCCAGTGTCGTCACGGTTCACGTTGCTGGGGGGCAGGGTCTGGATGACGTGTACGTCGATCAGGGTGCGGGTCACGGGAGGTCCTCCGAGTCGGTGTCGTGGGTG
This sequence comes from Kineosporiaceae bacterium, assembly GCA_046330955.1. Lineage (GTDB taxonomy): Bacteria > Actinomycetota > Actinomycetes > Actinomycetales > Kineosporiaceae > JADJPO01. The sequence continues at coordinate 29,283 of JAXLRT010000006.1, forward strand.
GTCTGGTCGGCGGGCTGTGGGCTTTCGGGCATGGCGCCCTCGGAGCGCACGGGTATCCGGTGGTAGTCGCGGCCCCAGCGCAACAGGACGCCGGATGCCCGCTCGCGCGACTGCAGGGCCACGAGGTCCTCGGCGAGCCGGCCGTAGTCGAGCGGTACGGGGGGATCGGCGCTGCGCAATTGCTGGACCAAACCCCTCAGCTGGTAGGTGATCTCGTCGTAGGAGGTCGCCGTGATCAGGGCGTCGAAGCGACGGCGGACGGCGCCCTCACGCTCGGCATCGCCCAGGGCGTCGCGGGATGCGGCCAGCGCGCGCACGGCGCGGCCGAGCGACCACCCCGGCTGGTGGACCCGAACACGTTGCGACTGCTGGTGCATGGCGTAAAGGGTCAGTGCCGTGTGGACCGCTCGCTCGGAGGGCGACGGCTCGTCGCCGCGGCCGGCGAACGGGACGCCGTCCACCGTCAGCTCCCAGACGGCGGGATCCTCACCGGGCGCCGTCGTGGCGGCCCGGCGCAGCCGGGCCAGGCGGGCATCGGCCCGTCCGGTGCGGCTGCCGCGGAGGTACTCCCCTTGCAGCGGGTCGATCCGAGAGGTGACGAATTGCGCCAATACCCCTACTGCTGCGCGGCGTTCGGTGGCCGTTGAGGCACTCATGCCAGCTCCTCTTCCTCGAGGGTGATCTCGACCCGGATGGTGGTGTGGTGGGCATAGGGGAGGGCCTGGCCGAGCTTGCTCAGGAACCATTGATGCGCCAGCCCGGCGTCCAGGCGGCGGCCGTTCACGGAGCGGCCGATCAGCGCTGCCGGCCCGCAGGCGTCCAGCCAGTCATCGGTGAGATCGCGGGCGATGCGGCGAACCGTCTCCTGCCAGCGGCTCGTGGCGGTGATGGCATCGTCCTGGCCGAGTCGGGTCACCCAGTCGCGAAAGGCATGGTCCAGTGCGTGGTAGAGCTCGGCGCGGCCGGCTTCGCGGGGGTGTTCGGACTCGTCGCCCCCCATGCCGGCGGCTCGGGCCAGGTTCTGGCGAAGGTTTGCAGCGGCCTGGGCGACGTCGTCCGCCGCCTTCACCGCGTCGAGCGCCGTATGCGCCAGCTCAGGGTGGCCGTCGTCGAACAGGACTGCGGGGAGCCGGATCACGTCGTCCACGAGCTCTTCGACGATGGCGTTCTGGGTGCCATACGCCAGACCGACCGCGTGCACCGGGATGAGGGTGTCCGGTGGGAGCACGTCGTCCTCGCGCAGGATCCGGGTCCAACAGATGACCGCCGGCGCCAACCGGGGGGCCGGCTCGCCGCGAGGTCCGCTGTCGGCTGGGGGAACAGCCTGGGTGAGCAGGGCCTCGAGGCCGCGCCAGAACGCCCGGGACGGATCATGCTGGGCGGGCATATACGTCGGGCGGCCCAGTTTCGCGCTCTGGGGTTTGCTGTGCCGCCATGCGGTCATCGGTTCCCAGCGCCAGGTGTTCTGTGGCGTCACCTTGTCGCCCTGGCAGAGCACCACCCCGGTGATGCGTTCCCGATCGCCGACGAGGCGGACCCGACGGCTCTGCCAGGTGTAGAGATCGACCGGTCCTCGGGGCAGCCGTCCGGGTTCTTCCTCGGTGGGGCCGAGCTGTGTGCGCTCCCAGGGCGGCAGGTCGTCGGCGCCGGAATGGATGACACTGGCGGCATCGGCCCAGACACCCAGGTTGAGCAGCAGGGTCTCGCGCAGCGACCTCCCCTCGAGGAAGACACCACCGACTTGGCCCGTCCAGCCGGTGCCGATCGGATACCCCTTGCCGTTCTTGACCCGATGGTCGCGGGGATCGCCCGACCGGATGCCGGACGGATCGAACGCGTGGACGTGCACCAGCCACCTAGCCGCCTCGGCTGCCGTGATGCACTCGATACCCGGCCCGATCCGAGTGGTGAAGAAGGGCGCACCATTCGGGACATCGGCGATCAGCTTGTCGAGCCCCGACACCTCGCCCTTGCCGGTGGCCAGATCGGCCACCTGGAAGAACGGCTGCTCCGGGTGGAACAGATCGAACCGATCACGAAACACGTTCAGGTAGGTGGTCGCTCGGGCAGCCATGAGATCGGGATCCGACCCCAGCGAACGCCAGGTCGCGACATCCGCTGGCCCCGCGCCGCCGTCCGGCCGGCGCAGGCTGCGGTGCAGGATCGCCAGCATCAGCCGCAAGATCGCGAAGGACTGCGTCGGCAGGTCGCCCACGATCGAGGCGGCCCGATCGGCGTCGCGGACGAGGGTCAGCAGGGACTGATCGCTCACCTGCCCATCGAGGCCGAGCACCGGGATCCACGGCTCGTCGAGCAGGTTGAACGGCGTGTGGTCGTTCGTGCGGTCAGCTGCCATCGCGCCGTACCTCCAGCCCGATGTGGGCGTCGTAGGTGAAGGACAGTCCGGTGATGCGGGTCAGGCCGTCGCGATCGAGGATCAACACCAGCTGACCGCGCAAGGCATCGTCGTCCTGCCAGGGCCGGAACCAGTTCTCGTGTAAGGCATCCATGAGCGCCGCGCCGTTCGGCCCTGCGGTCGCCCAGGATGGGAGCCGAAGACTGCACCCGGCGAGCGCCTGTGCGAGTGGGGCAGCGGGTCGGTTCTGCGGTTCGACCAGCGCACCGGCCGCCGGGAACTCACCGTCCGGCAGGTGCAGCGACCCGTCGGGGTGGCGGCGCAGCAGCAACACCTCGACGCTGTCGTCGCCGTCACGGACGGCGGCGCGGCCGCGGGTGTCGTCGTCCGCTTCTCCGACGTGGGCGTACAGCCATCCCAGGATCGGTTCGCCGGGTGGGCCTGGCGCGGAGAGCAGATAGTCCTGAGCGTGTTGGCGACGCTGCGCCGTGACGCGCAGATCCTGCTCCTGGGCAGTGTGCATGACCTCCTGCCAGGTGCCGGGGCCGATGGGCGTCTCGGCGTAGACCTGCGCAACCAGGAGGGGAATGTCCCGGGGCAAATGCCACGGCGTGCCGGTGCGGGCTGCCTCGAGGATCGGCCAGGCCGAGCGATGGAGCAGGTGGTGGCCGTACACCCGGGCCGAGCCGTCCACCGGCGTCGGCGGCTCGCCGTCCCACGCCGTCACGCCAGTGACCAGGCACCGGGCTCGGCGCAGTCGCTCGGGACGATCGGCTTCACCGGGCCCGCGCCGGTGCCGGTGCATCCGGCCGATGCGCTGCAGCACCAGGTCGATCGGTGCGAGGTCGGTGATCAGCAGGTCGAAGTCGATGTCGAGCGACTGCTCGACCACCTGGGTGCCGACCACGATCAGGCGCTCCGGTCGATCAGCGGTGCCCGGCGGGCCGAACCGGCTGCGCAACCAGGCATCGTTGGCCATCCGGTGGTGGCCCATGAACCGGGCGTGGACGAGCCGAACGTCGCCGCCGAATCGGCGCGCCAGGTGCTCCGCTGTCTCCTGCGCGCGCCGGACCGTGTTGCGGACGACGAGCGCGCACCCGCCGTCCACCAGTTCCCTGTCGAGCCTGGCCGTGAGCTGGTCGAGATCGTCGGGCATGGTCTCGACGGCGACGTCGATGTGGCGCGCATCTGTGCGGGGAACTGGTGTGACTCCAGCATCCCTGTCGCCCGCCCAGGTGATCACGGGGTAGTGCAGCACGGGATCCGTCGTCGCCGAGATGCCTGTGGTGGGCTGCGGTGCGGTGGACGTCGCGCCGTCCGCCCACGGGTCCCAGTCCCGTGGCGTCGGTGCCGGAGGAGTGTGGCTGGCCAGTCCCTTCCGATAGGCCTCGCACAGATCCGCACGGCGCTGCGGCGGCAGGGTCGCGGACAGCAGGATCACCGGAACTCCATAGGCACCAAGCCATTCCAAGGCGCGGGTCAGGTAGACGTTCATGTAGGCGTCGTACGCGTGCACCTCGTCGACGATCACGACCTTGCGGGCGATACCGAGATGCCGCAAGGCCAGATGCCGAGCCTTGAGCGCGACGAACAGCAGCTGGTCCACCGTGCCGACGACGAAGTCGGCCAGCGAACCCTTCTTGCGTCCCGTCGTCCAGCTGTCGATGTAGGCCTGTACGGTGCAGGCGTGGTGCCGCCCACCGGCGGTCGGTCCGTCGGACTCGTCGGATGCGATGTCGCTGGGCCTGCCCAGCCGGAAGAGGTCGCGATACGTGGGGTTCAGCCGCGACTTGCCATGGGCGAGGACGACGGAGTGGTCCGGCCGCGCACCGGGCGCGGCGTCGTCCGGCAAGCGATCGAGCCAGTCGAGGACGCGGGCGAACATCGCGTCCGTTGTCGCCTGGGTGGGCAAGGCCACGAAGCACCCGCCGGCACCGCTGCGGTGGGCGAGGACCTCGGCGGCCAGCAGCGCGGCCTCGGTCTTGCCCTCGCCCATCGCCGCTTCGATGACCATGATCCCGGGGATGGGCATCTGCTCGGCGGCGGCGAGCGCTGCGGTCTGCACCGGGCGCGCGCCCGCGGTGATGCCGAACCGCTCGGCGAGGCGTTCATCGGGTGCGGTGCGGCCAGGGTTCGGATGCCAGGCCGCCGGGAGGTCGAGCAGCGCCATTGCTGCCTCGGCGCGTTGGCGCGTGCTTCCCAGGGTCGCGCGGTCCTGGGACTCGCGGAGCAGGGGGAACAGCTCGGCGTTGCTGGCGATCCAGTCGGCCATGATGACCAGCCCGGTGAGCGCCACCTGCGCCGGTTGGGACACCATGATTGACGCCCAGATCGGCCACAAGTCTTCGGTGCCGGATGCTCGGGCAGCGCAGTCGATCAGGTGCCGCTGCGCTGCCCGCCATGGCCCCTCGCCGAGGTGCTGCCGCCGTTGCCGGGCGTCGAGAAGATCGCCCCGGTCGGGAGGGATGCCGTGATGGCCGCCGATCACCACGGCGAGCTGGGCCGCTGCCCGCCGGTCCCAGCCCTGCTCGACCAGCCAGTCCTGCAGGATCAATTGCCCGGCGAGGGCGTGACGCAGTTCGCGGGATGCCTCCGGCGGCAACCTTGGATCGACCTGTAACCCGTTGGCCGCCATCAGATCCAGCAGGTAGCCGTTGCCCCGGCGAGCCTGGACGGCGAAGGCCGGTGTCGCCTTGCCGACGTCGTGGACCGCGGCCAGGAAGCGCGCGACGGCCCGGCCATGCGACAGGTCGCCGAACGGCGCTGCCAGCAGCGTGCGCATTCCCGGACTCAGCCAGCCGTCCCAGAGCATGCCAGCGGCCGCGCCGCTGTCGGTGAGGTGCTGCGAGAGCGGCAGCCACAGCGGTTCCTTGGTCGCCGGGTCGAACCCGGTCTTCCCCCATGCGAGGTACGTATCGGTCATGCTTCCCCCTTGCGTTTCGCAGCCTGCCACGGCCCACCGACAGCCGCCTGGCCTGCCTCCGCGACCTCCTCTGAACGGATGATTCGTTGTCGTTGGCCGCCCCCTGCCTCGGTGGTCTGCAACCGACGCCCTGAAACCCCTGGATGAATTGCCGGCGGTGGGCAGCGGGCAACGTGCGCACCGCTGCCCACCCCCCGCATGCGCGGGGAGCAGGTTGGTGTCATGACCCGCAGCGACACCAATCCTTGGATCACCCCCAGCTGTGCTGGGGAGAAAGGAAGCCTAACATGATAGGTGTAGCTAAAGGTCAGCGTGCTGATGAATGATATCGTGCGACTCATGATTCAAGGCGGCAGGGGGACCGACAAGCGTCAGGTGTTCGTCGATGAATCGCTTCAATCAGGGTTGACGCTCGTGGCCGTGTCCATTCCGAGTGATCAGCTGGTCGAGACTCGCAGGTGCGTCCGACAGTTGTTGCTGCCGCAACAGACGCACTTGCACTTCACCCGTGAGAGTGACGGGCGACGACGCATGATCATGAAGTCGTTGACCGAACTGAGCGTCGCGGTGGTGATCTACGAGTTCTCGGGTCGTAGTCCGATGAGGGTCGCCCGCGCCCGATGTTTACGGGCATTGCTCGGGGACCTGGCCGAGGGCTCGTGTGAGCGACTGGTCATCGAGAACGACGAGTCCCTGCGCGACAGCGATATCCGTGTGCTCTATCGCGCTGTCCGCGATGTGAACCTCCACGAATCGCTGACCTATGCCCACGTGGTGAAGCGCGCAGAACCGCTCCTCTGGGTTGCGGACGCGTTCGCTTGGTGCTGGACCCACAAACTGTGGCGCGAGGTGCTGAAACCGGTTGACCTCGAGATGCGGCGCGTAGGTGACGAAGCGTGACAAAACGCGAAACCCGGCTCACCAACCGTCCGGATGGCTGCCGGGTTCACTTCCGCAGGCGAGTGCCCTTGGCCATTTCAGTATCGGCACGTTCTCTGGAGCAGTCAACAGGATCAGTGTGGCTGGAGAAGCAGGCGCCGCGGAGGTCTGCATCCGGGTGGGCGCGCCTCGCGGCGCTCGGGCCGCCCTGACTGCCTACCGTCGGGATCCGGGGCCGCATTGGGCAGGTGGCAGCGGGGCACGCGGCGGGGTGAGGGCGGGCTGGATGTCGGTGTGCTCTCGGCGCAGAGGCCCAAGCGATCGAACATGATCATTCAGCGCATGGTCGAGGGTGACCGGATCGCGGATACCAGCGGATTACGCAGGACTCCGCCCGAGTTCGGATAGGTGTACTTGTCGTCGAACGCCATGGGTTGGTCTCAGTGACGGTACTTGGCCGCCAGCTGTGCCAGTGCTTCCTGCTCGGTGATCTCCCCACGGAACACGGCGCGTGCCCGGTCCAACGCCTCGTCGTCCGGGAAGTGACCAGCCAGCTGTTGCCCCTTGTCGATCTCGGCGAGTACCCCTGCTTCTGTGTCGGACGAGTGCGCTTTGGCTGCTCTTGTCGCCACGGGGGACCTCCTGTCGCGCTCCTGTTGAAGAGCGTAGCGCGGGCTTTCCCAACCCGCTCATGCTCCGCAGGTGACCGGCTCCGCCGGATGACAACGCTGTCGACGCGTCAGCTGCGGAGCATGGGGTGTCACCCGCGGAGCATGAGCGGGTTTGTTGGTGGGGTGTTGGGGTCAGCGGGGCCAGTAGGAGGTGCGCCAGCTGAGGGATCCGGCGCCGTTGGGGCGGCCGCCCTGGGGGGACTGCAGCTGGCGGTGGGAGTGGGCGGCGGTCCAGACCGAGAGGGGCACGGGGGCGGGGTCGTCGCCACTCCCGCCGCGGGCGGCGACCAGGGCCAGGATGACGGCGATCTCCTCGGGGGTGGCGTCCCCACGGATCACCTTCAACACCGGGCGAGGCGTGCCGTCGTCCGACAGTTTCTGGGTGTTCATCGCGACCTCATCGGCGTCGTCACGCGCTCACAGCGGGATGTTGCCGTGCTTCTTGGGCGGCAACGCCTCGCGTTTGGTGCGCAGCGTCCGCAGCCAGCGGGCGATCTCGACCCGGGTGCGGGACGGCGCCACCACCGCGTCGACATAGCCGCGCTCGGCCGCGATGTACGGGTTGGCCAGGGTGTCCTCGTACTCGGTGACCAGCTGGCGCCGCGCGGCGTCCACGTCGCCACCGGTCTCGGCCACCTGCTTCAGGTCGCTGCGGTAGAGGATGTTCACCGCGCCCTGGGCACCCATGACGGCGATCTGCGCGCTCGGCCAGGCCAGGTTCACATCGGCGCCGAGGTGCTTGGAGCCCATGACGTCGTAGGCGCCGCCGTACGCCTTGCGCGTGATGATCGTGACCTTGGGCACCGTGGCCTCGGCGTAGGCGTAGATCAGCTTGGCACCGCGGCGGATGATGCCGTTCCACTCCTGGTCGGTGCCGGGCAGGAAGCCCGGGACGTCGACGAAGGTCACCACCGGGATGTTGAACGCGTCGCAGGTGCGCACGAACCGCGCGGCCTTCTCGGACGCATCGATGTCGAGGATGCCGGCGAACTGCATCGGCTGGTTGGCGACGATGCCCACCGAGCGGCCCTCCACCCGGCCGAAGCCGATGATCATGTTGGGGGCGAACAGCGCCTGCACCTCGAGGAACTCCCCGTCGTCCAGGACGTGCTCGATCACCTTGTGCATGTCGTAGGGCTGGTTCGGCGAGTCCGGGATCAGCCGGTCGAGTTCGAGGTCGCCCTCGCCGATCGTCTCGTCGAGGTCGAAGCCGTCGAACACCGCCGACTCGGACAGGTTGTTGCTCGGCAGGTAGCTCAGCAGCGCCCGGACGTACTCGAGCGCGTCGTCCTCGTCGGCGCCCAGGTAGTGGGCGTTGCCCGAGCGGGTGTTGTGGGTGCGCGCACCGCCCAGCTCCTCGAAGCCGACCTCCTCGCCGGTGACCGTCTTGATCACGTCGGGGCCGGTGATGAACATGTGCGAGGTCTGGTCGACCATCACGGTGAAGTCGGTGATCGCGGGCGAGTACACCGCGCCACCCGCGCACGGGCCCATGATCAGCGAGATCTGCGGGATGACGCCGGAGGCGTGCACGTTGCGCAGGAAGATCTCGCCGTACAGGCCGAGCGAGACCACGCCCTCCTGGATCCGGGCGCCGCCGGAGTCGTTGATGCCGATGACCGGGCAGCCGATCTTCATCGCCAGGTCCATCACCTTGACGATCTTCTCGCCGAAGACCTCACCCAGGCTGCCGCCGAAGACCGTGAAGTCCTGCGCGAACACGCACACCTGGCGGCCGTCGATGGTGCCGTGGCCGGTGACCACGCCGTCGCCGTAGGGCCGGTTCTCGTGCAGGTTGAAGTTGCGGCTGCGGTGGCGCGCGAGTTGATCGAGCTCGATGAACGAGTCCGGGTCGAGCAGCGCCTCGATGCGCTCGCGGGCGGTCTTCTTGCCCTGGGCGTGCCGCTTCTCGACGGCGGCCGACGAGCCGGCGTGCACCGCGGCGTCGATGCGCCGCTGCAGGTCCTCGAGCTTGCCCGCCGTGGTGTGGATGTTGATGTTGTCGGGCACCTCGGTACCGCCGGCACCACGGACGTGAACTTCAGCCGGTTGTGCGCTCATTCCGGCAGCGTATTGCGCCCCCGTCGTCACGACAGCTCCGCCGAAGCGGCGCTGGTCACAACGACACGCCCGGGCGGTAGCGTCGCCCGGGTGAGCCAGCCCCCCCTGCCAGGGCACCTGCCCGGACCGTTCACCGACCTCGACCGCCCGCCGCTGCGCGAGCGCGCCCTCGCCGCCGCGCTGACGGGGCGCGCCGGGCACCCGGACGCCCAGGACGGCGCCGCCGGGGTGTGGCGGGCGATCGAGGTGGTCGCCGAGACCGGATCGACCAATGCCGACCTGGCCCGGCGCGCCGCGGCCGGGGAGGCCGAGGGGTTGGTGCTGGTCGCCGACCAGCAGAGCGCCGGCCGCGGCCGCCTCGCCCGCACCTGGACGACGCCGCCGCGCGCCGCGATCGCGGTGTCGGTCCTGCTGCGTCCGGACGGCGTGCCCCCCGAGCGCCTGGGGTGGCTGCCGCTGCTCGGCGGCCTGGCCGTGGTCGACGCAGTACGCAGCCGGTGTGGCCTGCCGGCGCGGTTGAAGTGGCCCAACGACGTGCTGGTGCCGATCGACGGCCTGCCGCAGGCCGCGTCGTCCGGGGCCGCCGAGGGCAAGCTGTGCGGGGTGCTGGCCGAGGTGGTGCCCTCGCTCAGCCCGGCGATGCCGGCGACCCCCGCGGCGGTGATCCTCGGCGCCGGCATCAACGTCAGCCAGACCGCCGACGAGCTGCCGGTACCCACGGCCACCTCGTTGCGCCTGGCCGGGTCGGCGGTCACCGATCGCGACACCGTGCTGCGCGCCTACCTGCGCGCGCTCGCCGTCCGGTACCGAGCCTTCGTCGAGGCGGCGGGTGATCCGCGGCGCAGCGGCATCGGGGCCGCCTACCGCGAGGCGTGCTCGACGCTGGGACGAGAGGTCGAGGTGCACCTGCCGGCCCGGGACGTCGTCCGGGGCACCGCCCGCGAGGTGGACGACGACGGCCGACTGGTCGTGCTGACCGGCGACGGCGAGGTGCCGTTCGCCGCCGGCGACGTGGTGCACCTGCGCTGAGCGTGCAGGCGCCTCAGCGGGGTGAGGTGCGTCCGTAGAAGATCATCGAGGTCAGGTCGTTCAACCGCATGTCGGGTATCTCGCCATAGGTGAGCACGGAGTTGATCCGCGGGCGCGGTCCGGCCACGGGCGTCACCCGGTGCAGCGCGTGGTGGCCGCGGAAGATCGCCAGGGCGCCGGGGGAACTCGCCAGGCGCACCCGCCGGGACGGGTCGTCGTCCAGTGCGGCCTGCACCGCGGCGAGGTTCGGCTCGGTCTCGCTGCGCAGCCCCGGGCAGTAGTCGAAGTCGCCGCCCCGCTCGGCCTGCTGGTACATCACCGTCACCGAGAACTCGCTGCGGTCGAAGTGCCAGCCGAGCTCCTCACCCTCGGACATCGTCGTGACCTGCACCGCGTCCAGCGGATCGGCGCTGCGGTAGAGCTCGTCCTTGCCGAGCACACCGGCGATGAACCGGGTGAGGTCGTCGTGCTCGTAGAGCCGCCGGATCGGGGCCTCGGGCGGCAGCTGGTCGTAGGCCAGACCGTGCTTGGCCGAGCGCACCAGGCGCGCCCGGGGGTCTTCGGCCGCCACCGTGGCGTCCGGCGGTTCGAAGTACACCGTGTGTTCGGACTGCGAACCCCAGGCCCGGTCGGCCAGCTCGCGCGCCAGGCGGATCATCGCCGCGACCGCCTCGGCGCGGACGAAGCCCGGCAGCGAGCACACCCCGTCGGCGAGCAGCGCCGTCCGGCACCGGGTGAGGAGCACCTGGCCGGCGTCCGAGGTGAGGTCGTGGATCGGGTACTGCTCGAGGTCGACCACGTCGGCGTACGGGACCCGGATCGCGGCAGTGCTCACAGGACCTCCTGGGGTGTCGCCCCGTCCCGGGGGCACGGCTCGGGCTCGATGGTGCGCCCTCGGCGGGCTCGTGCGCCAGACCGACGAGTTCCTGCTGGTCGGCGCCCCGGCCCCGCCGTTCGTCGCGGGGCAGGTGATCCATCAGCGGAGACTGGCCCGTCGGGCGTGACCCGGGGCACCCGAGGGGGCATCCTGGCAGGGTGGGGTTCCCGTCGAAACTACTCTCACCGGGCGAGCGCCTGGTGCTCGTGCTGCGGCCCCATGCCAAGGTGCTGATCGCCCCGGTGCTGGTCCTGCTGGTCACCGCACCGGTGACCGCCTACCTCGCGGGGCTGGTGCCGGAGGGTTCGGCCCAGGCCTGGATGCGCCTGGCGCTGGCCATGGTGGGCCTGGTGGTGGTCGGCCGCTGGACCCTGTGGCCGTTCCTGACCTGGTGGAACACCGTCTACGCGATCACCGATCGGCGGCTGGTGTTGCGTGAGGGCGTGTTCAACCGCACCGGCCACGACATGCCACTCAGCCGGCTGAACGACGTAAAGTTCTCGCACAACGTGATCGAGCGGGTGCTCGGCTGCGGCACCCTGGTCGTCGAGTCGGCCGGCGAGATCGGGCAGCTGGTGCTGGACGACATCCCGCGGGTCGAGCAGGTGCAGCGCACCCTCTACCGGCTCTCGGACGAGTTGCGGGGCGTGGTCGACGACAGCGTTGTCGACGAGTTCGAGGAGTTCGACGAACTCGTCGATGGGGCCGGTCCCGGCGCTGATCCCGATTCCGGCGCCGAGAACGCAACCAAGGTGTTGCGGCGCGGCCGTCGTCGGGGACTGACGTGAACGGGTGCTGGTGAGCGAGTCCGAGAGCGCCCCCTCCACCCTCGCGGATCTCGAGCACGTGTTGATCGGTGGCGAGCGCAAGTGGCGTCGACGCGAGGTCGCCAAGAGCGTCGGCGTCTCGCTGCTGAGCGCCCGCAAACTGTGGCGCGCCCTGGGCTTCGCATCGGTGGGCGACGAGGAGATCGCCTTCACCGACGCGGACGCCGAGGCGCTCGAGCGCACGGTGTCGATGGTGCGCGACGAGCTGCTCGACGAGGAGACCACGATCGCCTTCGCCCGCGCGCTGGGGCAGACCACCGACCGGCTGGTCAGCTGGCAGATCGAGGCGTTGATGGAGCACCTGGGACGCTGCCCGCACCCCGACTGCGCCAGCGGTAGCCCGAGCGGAGCGGTGGCCCACCTGTCCGGCATCGTCGAGGACCTCGAGGTGCTGCTGGTCTACGCCTGGCGCCGCAAGCTCGCCGCCGCGGTGGCCCGCCTGGAGCACCCGCCGCCAGGTGAGGAGGCGGCCTCGGGCAAGCTCACCGTCGGCTTCGCCGACCTGGTCAGCTACACCCGGCTCTCCCAGCGGCTGAGCCAGCGCGAGCTGGGCATCCTGGTGCAGCGGTTCGAGGGCATGGCCTCGGACGTGGTCACGGCCGGCGGTGGCCGGGTGATCAAGACGGTGGGCGACGAGGTGCTGTTCACGACCGACGATCCGCTCTCGGCCGCCGTGATCGGGCTGTCGCTGTCCGAGCGGCTGGCCAACGACGCGGTGGTGCCGGAGGTCCGGGTGGGCATCGCCCACGGCCTGGTGCTGCGCAGCCTGGGGGACGTCTACGGGTCGACCGTCAACCTGGCGAGCCGGCTGACCGCCTTGGCCGAGCCGGGAACGGTGGTCACCGATCCGCACACCGCGGCGATGCTGGCCCGGCACGAGGGGCTGGTGCTGGTGCCGCAACGTCGGCGGCAGGTGCGCGGGTTCGGGCCACTGCAGCCGCTGTTGGTCACCCGTGCGGGGCCGACCGAGCAACTGATCGACATCGACTGACCGCCGTGGTGGACGAGGCGCACGAATCGGGCGTCGCTAGGCTCGCCGTCATGAGTGGTCAGGTGAGGTTGAGCCGGCACGGGGAACACCGTCATGTGGCCGAGCTGGTGCTCGATCGGCCCGAGTCGCTGAACGCGCTCTCGACCGATTTCGCCGCCCAGCTGCGCGACACGTTGCGTGACGTCGCCATCGAGGCCGAGAGCGGCGCCGTCCGGGCCGTGGTGCTCTCGTCCAGCCAGACCAGGGCGTTCTGCGTCGGGGCCGATCTGAAGGAGCGCAACTCCTTCACCGACGCCGACCTGCGCGCCCAGCGCGTGGTCTACCGCGCGATGACCGCGGCGTGGCGGTCGCTGCCGGTGCCCGCGGTCGCCGCGGTCGCCGGGTATGCCATGGGCGGCGGGTTCGAGCTCGCCCTGCTGTGCGACCTGATCGTGGTGGACCCCACGGCCGTGCTGGCGCTACCGGAGGTGTCGGTGGGCGTCGTCCCCGGCCTCGGGGGTACTCAACTGCTCTCGCGCCGGGTGGGTCTGGCCCGGGCCAGCGACTTGATCTTCACAGCGCGCCGGGTGGGTGCCGAGGAGGCGCTGGCCCTCGGTGCGGTCGACCGGTTGGTGCCGGCCGGCACGGCCCGGGACGCCGCGATCGACCTGGCCACCACGATCGCGGGCAACTCACCCGTCGGGGTGCGCAACGCCAAGCGGGCGCTGCGCACCGGGTTCGACGTCGACCTGGCGTCCGGCCTCGAGATCGAGGACGGCGCGTGGCGGGCCACCGCGTTCTCGGCCGACCGGGCCGAGGGGGTGGCCGCGTTCGTCGAGAAGCGGGCGCCGAACTGGCCCGGGGTCGACTGAGACGACCGCGGCGTCGTCGGGCAGACCACGGGGCCGGAGCCACACCGTGGCCATCACCACCGCCATCCACAACCCGCCGGCCAGCGCCCCGGCGATCACGTCGCTGAGGTAGTGCATGCCCCGGTACAGGCGGCTGACACCGACCACGACGGGGACGGTGCACAGCAGGACGCACAGCACGAGGACGGCGCCGCGGTGCGTCGAATCGCGGGTGTGGGTGAACAGGATCACCGCGAGTCCCACGTAGAGGGCGACCGCGGCGCCGGTGTGCCCCGAGGGGAAACTCGAGGTGGGTGGGGCCGGATCGAGGTGCGGGACGGTGGGTCGTGGCCGGTGAACCGTCGCGGTGACCAGGACGAAGATGAACAGTTCACCGGCGATCGAGAGCAGCACCGTCGCCGAGGCGCGTCGGCGTCCGGTCCACCGCCACAGGCCGACCACCAGCAGCACGGTGACGGCGATCGCCGTGAGGGTGTCGGACAGCGCGCTGCCCAGATGGGTCCAGGTGTCGAGCGTCGGGGTGCGGTGCTCGAAGAACCAGCCCGAGAGGCGATGGTCGAGGCGGAGCAGCGGCCCGGTGGTGAACACCCGGGTCAGCAGCAGGCCGGCGAGGCAGAGCAGGCCGTACACCGCGACGCCGCCGAGCAGCAGCCGCGGCGCGGCGCGTCGCAGCTCGGGGGTCGTGACCGCTCGCGCGCTCATCGCGGCGTCTCGGCGGGGACCCGGACCAGGATGGCCCGGGGTTCGATCCGGACGTCGAGCCTGTGGCCCTGATCGAGCACGTCGCCGTCCGCTTGGCGAGGTTGGAGCCCCCGCACGCTGACGGTCACGCGCTCGCCGCGGAAGGTCAGGTACCGCTGGTCGAGGTCGGCGCGGCGGGTGACGACCCGGCCCAGGATGCGCAGCCAGTCCAACGGGCCGCGAGCGGCGAGCACGGCGACGTCGAGGGAGCCGTCGTCCGGCACCGCGTCGGGCAGCAGCTCGATGCCCCCCTGCAGCCGGCCCATGTTGCCGATCACGATCGATTGGACCAGGGCGTTCATCACCTCCGTGTCGTCGAGGGCCAGCCGAGCGCGAAATCGCCGCTGTCGCAGGTGCCCCAAGGCCGACATCACGTAAGCAAGCCAGCCGACCTTGGCCTTCACCGTCGCCGGGACGTCGCGCATCACGGCCGCGTCCAGGCCGACGCCGGCCATGATCGCGAAGCGCTGGATCCGGCCGTCGGCATCGGGAGGCTCGATCCGGCCGATGTCGAGGCTCCGGTCCCGGCCGTCCAGGGCGACCGCGATGGCGGCGGGCAGGTCGTCGAGGGGCAGGTCGAGGTTGCGCGCCAGCAGGTTCCCGGTGCCGGCCGGCAGCACGGCCATCGGGACGCCGGACCCCGCCAGGACGCTCAGCACGGCCCTGACGGTGCCGTCGCCGCCCCACGCGATCACCACGCCGACACCCCGGTCGAGGGCCTGCTGGGTCATCCCGAATCCGGGGTCTCGTTCGGAGGTCTCGAGCCAGAGCGGTGCCGGCAGACCGCGGGCGGCCAACTCGGCGGTGACCTGCTCGCGCCGGGAGACCTCGTCGTCCAGCTTGGTGGGGTTGACCACGATGGCCACTGCGCCGTCTCGGCGAGCGGCCGCGGGCAGGTTCTCGGCCAGGTTCTCGGGCAGCGCGGTCGTCATTCAGACCCTCCGGTAGCGGGCTTCGGCGAGGCCGTAGACCCCGAAGGCCATCAGGGCCAGGGCAGCGGCGATGGCCAGCGTCCGGCCGAACGGTTGCTGCAGCAGGGTGCGGAACGCGACGTCCATGCCGCCGGCCTGATGCGGATCGAGGGTCCAGGCGGCGGAGACGAACAGGCCGCCGATCACCATGAAGACCAGGCCCCGACCGACGGTGCCGATGCGGCCGAGGTGCACGATCAGGTCGTGAACCGACGGCGGGACGGCCGTGAAGTACCGCATGAACTTCAGCCGCACGCCCTCGACCACCATGGCGGCGCCGACGGCGATCACCAGCAGGCCCACCAGCGCGACGAGCACCCTGCCGCCGGTGAAGGTCATCGAGCGAGCGGTCCACGACGTCTGCTGGCTGGCCTGGGTCTGGGCGGAGCCGCGCAACGCGGAGACGGCCGTGAAGGTCAGCCCCAGGTACGCGATGCCCCGGGCCGCCGACTTCAGCCGGGCGGACACCATGCGACCCTCGCCGGTCACCCCGACAGCCGCCTCGGCGAGCCGCCAGAGCGCGTACGCCAGGAAGCCCACGGCCAGCGCGCCGACGAGCACGCCGCCGAAGGTGTGCGAGAGCACCTCGGCAAGGGCACCCTTCTGGTCGACGTGCTTGCTCGAGGAGCCCTGCGAGAGCAGGAGCGCGAGCACCCCCATCAACAGGTAGACCACCCCCCGAGCGGTGAGCCCGGCGCGGGCGAGCCAGCCGACCTGGTCACTCTCGGCGGCGTCCTGGACCACGTCCTTCGCGTCGGACAGGGCAGCCCTGGGGTCCGGCAGACCTGTCGATGGTTCCGGATTGGTGGCCACCGTCAACCTCGGTCCACATTCGGCGCCCGGCGGCTCCGGGCCGGCAGCCGAAGCTAACCCCGAGGTGCACGACCCGCATCCTCAGATCACCCCAGGGATCACGGCAGGGATCACGGCAGGGATCACGGCAGGGATCACGGCAGGGGCCACCTCAGGGATCACCTCAGGCGGGCAGGGTGCCGCGCGCGACGCTGTCGCCGGAGTGCTGTGGCAGGGCATCGAAGGACTCTCGCGAGATGTCGACCACCCGGTAGCCGGCCGCGAGGGCACCGTCGGGCACCTCGAAGATGCCGTCCCGCGCCGGGCCCAGGACCCCGATCGAGATCATGCGCCGGCCGTCGGTGTTGATCAACCAGACCTCGACGAACCCCGTACCGCGAGGGAACGGCTGGGTGCTCACGCGGACCTCGGCGCGGCCGTCCGCCGTCCGCAGCAGTTGTGCCGTGCCGATGGGGACGGCAGCGCCGGTGAGCGTGGTGAGCTGGACCGGAGGCCCTGCCGGCACGACAACGGCCACGGGGGGCTGGGACGGCGCCGACCGGGCATCGGGCAGCGCCCACCGGCCGATGCCGATGCCCACCACGAGGGCGGCGGCCGCGGCGGCATAACCGATCACGCGGCGCCGGCCCGGTCGGCGACGGGAATCGAGCCGGACGACGGGCTCCTGCCCGGCGTCGGCCTCACCGAGCGGCTCGGTGAGCTGTGCGGTGATCCGGTGCCACAGCTCGGTGGGGGGCTGTGGCCACGTGGTGGTCTGGCGTGGCTCGCCGAGCAGCGACTCCACCCGACGCACCTCGACCACGGTCTGCTGGCAGTGCGGGCAGCCGGCGAGGTGCTCGGCCACCTCGCGGGGTGCTGCCTCGCCGATGACCAGACCGACCAGGACGTCATCGGAGGGATGCGTCATCGGTGGCCTCCCTCAGGGCAGTGCGCAGCTGGAGCAGTCCGCGGCGCAGGTGACTCTTGACGGTGCCCAGCGGCAGATCCAGTGTGGCGGCAATCTATTCGTGCGTCTGATCGGCCACGTAGGCCAACGTCATGATGGTGCGGCGTGGTTCGCCCATGAGATCCACCTCGTGTTCGAGCACCAGCCGGTCGACGATGGCGTCGGGGGCCGGGTGGGCCGGTCCGGAGGTACCGGTCAGGGCATCGGCGGTGGCCACGGCGCGAACCCGCTGCTGCTCGCGGCTGCGGCGCGCGAGTTCGTCGGCGATGCGCCGGCGCGTGATGGCGACCAACCAGGCGGGAAAGGCGCCGGCGTCCGGGCGCAGCGTGTGGCGGCTCTGCCAGGCCGAGACGAAGACCTGCTGGGTGATGTCCTCGGCGTCCTGCTGATGTCCCAGGGAACGCCGCGCGATGGCCAGCACGAGCGTTGCCCAGCGCTGGTACACCTCGGCCAGGGCAACCTGATCACCGGCGGCGAACCGGGTGGCGAGCTCGGCGCGGGCTGCCTCGTCGTCCCCCATCCGGTGCAGCCTAACCAGGCGCGGGCGCGCCTGCTCGCCGGTGCGTTCCGGCTCCGGGCGCCCGCTCACGACGGCCACGGCCGTGCCGTGAGGATCAGATTGCGCTCGTAGCTGCGCCGGGTCTGGTCGAAGCGCCCGGTGCAGGTGACGATGTGCAGCCGCGGCGGCCCCGAGCGGTCGAACAACGCGGTGGTCGACAGCTGGGTCTTGACCACCTCGACGACCTCGTTGACCCGGTAGCGCACCGGTCGGCCCGCCACCGTCACCACCACCGGGTCGCCCGGTCGCATCGAGGCCAGCCGAGCCAGCGGCCCGGTGCCGAAGCGGCGACTGTCGACGTGGGCCGCCAGCACCGCTGCCCCGGCCGGACCTCCCGGCACCGGGCCGAAGCGGTACCACCCCGCGAGTCGTGGGTCCTCGGGCACCTGCATCGCGCCGTCCTGGGCCACGCCCATGGCACGCAGCGGCATCCGGACGGCGAGCCGGGGCAGGACCAGTTCGGTGGGTGGTGGCAGGCCCGGGCCGGTCGCTGCCGTCGCAGGCCGGGCCGTCACGCCAGGCACTGCGGGCACTGAGGGCACTGAGGGCACTGTGGGAACGGAGGCGGCGCGTTCGGTGCCGAGCGGGTCGGCCGAGCGCACGACCAGAGGTGAGCCGGCTGCTGCCGTGGGGACGGTGGAGGGCTCACTCGAACCCGTCGTGCTCACCGCCCACCCGGTCAGCAGCGCGGCAACCAGGCCGGTCGTGGTGACCACGACCGGCCTGGCTGGTCCACGGGAGAGCATCGAACGCTCGGTTCTCACGGGAACCAGGTGCTCGTCCGCTGCTCAGCGCATCGCCCGGCGCGGACGGCGGGTGACACGCGCGGCGCCCGCGGCCGCCAACAGACCGGCCAGTGCCGACAGCGTGATCACAGTGCCGGTGCCGGTGCCGGACGCTTGCCCGCCGTTGCCGGCCGGGACGCCGGACGGGGAGCTGTGCATGCCGGTGAGCGTCTGCACGGCCAGCTTCAGGTTCTTGTCGGCGGCGCTGCCCCACGCGTAGACGATGGTGTGGGTGCCCTCCTTCAGCACCAGATCGGCCGGACCGATCGCCACGGTGCTGGTACCGGCCAGCGCGACGTCGGCCGACACGGTGCCGGCATCGACCACCGCGGTTGCCTCCTTCGGGTTGGTCAGGCCGGGGAACACCGGGGTGCCACCTGCTCGGACGTCCACCGCCGGGGCCGCGGCGGTGTGGCGCACCGTCAACCGGGCCTTGCCTGCCGGCACCGCGGAGGTGTCGTTCACGAACGGGGTGAGCACCGGCTTGCCCGCAGCGTCCAGGTGGGCCACCACGGTGATGTTGGCCCCCGCCGGCACGGTGACGTCATCGGCCTGGATGACGGCCGTGCCGCCGGCGCCGTCCCCGGCCTTGGTGACCTTCAGGTCATAGGTGCCCGCGGGCAGTTTCACCGGGTCGGTGAGGGTTCCGGGTTCGAACGAGGTGAGCAGGGCCTTGCCGTTGGCGTACACGTCGACCGTGGCGCCGGGCACCCCGTGCAGCACCGAGACCATGGCCTCGTCCGCGGCCGAGGCCGGGGTGGACAGGCCGATCCCTGCGGCCACCAGGGTGAGAACGGCGAGAGCGGAGGTACGTCGCATCGTGCGTCCCTTTCGTCGAACAGCGAGTGGTGTCGCTGGTAGTTCCGACGTGCCGGGCTCGATGGATGCAGGGAGGACGAAGATTCTCTGGTCGGGTCAGTCGGCGGACACCGATGCAGGGCTCGCCGCCGCTGGGGTGGTGTCGAGCGGCGGGTCGAGGAACTCGTTGAACACGAACCGGCGGTAGGCCCAGAACCGGAACAGGGTGCCCAGGCCGATGCCGATCAGGTTGCCGGAGATGTTGTCCGCCAGGGGCGAGGTGAAGCCGAGCAGGTCGTGCGAGATCGCCAGGCAGCTGACCGAGATCACCAGCCCGACCAGGTTCATCACCACGAAGAGCATCAACTCGCGCGCCGGGGTGGCCTGGCGGCGGTGCCGGAAGGTCCAGTAGCGATTGCCGAGCCAGGCCCACAGGATGGCGACCGAGGCGGAGAGGATCTTGGCGATCTTCTCGTGGCCGTCCAAGGGCGGTGCTCCGGCCCCGGGCCACAGGTTCGTGGTGAGCAGATTGAAGCCGCCGGTGTCCAGGACGAAGGCGATCGCGCCCACCGCGCCGAACTTGATCGCCTCGCGGTACACCACGTTCATCAGACCGCGCAGTCGGGCGATCGGGCCATCCACCACACCTGAAGGCTACCCCGTGTGCTGCTGGCTACCCTTACCGCGTGAGTTCCCCCTGCACGACCGGTGAACCTGTCCTGACGCCCGGCGGGTTCCCCACCGTGGGCATGGTCGGCGGCGGCCAGCTCGCCCGGATGAGTGCTCCCGCGGCCGTTGCCCTCGGCGTCCGGTTGGCGGTGTTGGCCGAGAACCCCGACGACAGTGCCGCCCTGGTGGTGCCGGCAACCTCGATCGGCAGCCACCTGGACGCCGGCGCGGTGCGTGCCTTCGCGCGCGGCGTCCACGTGCTCACCTTCGATCACGAGCACGTGCCGACCGACCTGCTGCACGAGCTCGAGGACGCCGGTCACGCCGTCCGGCCCGGGCCCGATGCGCTGGTGCACGCGCAGGACAAGGCCGTGATGCGGGCCCGGCTGGCCACGCTCGGGGTGCCGATGCCGCGCTGGGCGCTGATCAGGACCCCGGAGGAGTTGGCCGCCTTCGCCGACGGAGCCGGTGATGTCGACGGCGTCGGCTGGCCGGTGGTGCTCAAGACCACACGCGGTGGCTATGACGGCAAGGGCGTGCACCGGGTCGGTTCGGTCACCGAGGCGATCGGCCGGCTCGCGCACGCGAGTGCGTCCGGGGTGGCATTGCTGGCCGAGGAAGCGGTCGACTTCCGGCGTGAACTCGCCGCCGTCGTGGCCCGCAGCCCCAGCGGTCAGGCGGCGGCCTGGCCGGTGGTCGCCACCACCCAGGTGGACGGCGTGTGCCGCGAGGTGATCGCCCCGGCGCCCGACCTGGACGACGACCTGGCCACCGAGGCGACCGCGATCGCGTTGCGGATCGCCGGTGAGCTGGGCGTGGTCGGGGTGCTGGCGGTCGAGCTGTTCGAGGTGCCCGGGGCGGACGGCGCCCCGGCCCGAGTGCTGGTCAACGAGCTCGCGATGCGGCCGCACAACAGCGGTCACTGGAGCATCGACGGCGCGATCACCAGCCAGTTCGAGCAGCACCTGCGCGCCGTCCTCGACCTGCCGCTGGGCGACCCACGCGCCCGCGCCGCCTGGACCGTGATGGTCAACGTGCTGGGCGGTGATCACCCCGACCTCTACCGCTCGTACCTGCACGTGATGGCGCGGGACCCGGGTGTCAAGGTGCACCTGTACGGCAAGGGGGTCCGGCCGGGGCGCAAGATCGGTCACGTCACGGTGTGCACCGACGATCCGCACGGCCTGGACGACGCGCTCGCCCGCGCGCGTCACGCCGCAGACTTCATCCGAGGAGTGATCGACGAGTGAGCGAACGCAACGACCCCGTGGTCGGACTGGTGATGGGTTCGGACTCGGACTGGCCGGTGATGGAGGCTGCCGCCCAGATCCTGGACGACTTCGCGGTGTCCTACGAGGCCGACGTGGTCTCGGCCCATCGGATGCCGCACCACATGATCGACTATGGCACCCAGGCGCACGGCCGAGGGTTGCGCGTGATCATCGCCGGCGCCGGTGGTGCGGCACACCTGCCGGGCATGCTCGCGGCGGTCACCCCGCTGCCGGTGATCGGCGTCCCGGTGCCGTTGCGCTACCTCGACGGGATGGACTCGCTGCTCTCGATCGTGCAGATGCCGGCCGGGGTGCCGGTGGCGACGGTCTCGATCGGCGGCGCGCGCAACGCCGGCCTGCTCGCCCTGCGGATCCTGGCTGCGGGGGAGGGCGAGGAGGCCGAGCGGCTGCGCGAGGGGCTGCTCGACTTCGCCGACGGGCTGCGCCGCGAGGCCATCACCAAGGGCGACCGCCTGCGGGGACGCCGCGGGGGCACCACGCTCGGGTTCGGGGTGGAGCGCTCGGACGCCTGAGCGTGCCGGCGGGGCGCGATCGATCAGGACTTCTGCTGCGCCGCGGCGATGGCGCGGATGGTGGTCAGGTCGTTCGCCTTGATCGCCCGGAACAGCCGATCGGCCTGGCCGCTGTCCCACTTCACCGCCGAGCCGGACGGGGTCGACAGGTCGGGGTCGGCGATCGGCACCGTCATCCGGACGCCGTCGCCACCCGAGACCCGGCGCATGCCGAGCACGAACCGGCCCAGCCCCCAGGGCGTGGTGCCCTCGTCGACGGTCAGCGCCTTGCCCCCGGCGCGTGCGGCGGGGGCCGCGCGCCAGGGCACGGCCAGTACGGACGGCGACAACGTCTTGCTCGCGATCGCGGCCAGCACCTCCCGCTGCCGCTCGACCCGGCCGAGGTCGCCACGGGGGTCGGAGTAGCGGGCGCGGGCGTAGCCCAGGGCGGTCGGCCCGTTCATGGTCTGGCAGCCCTTGGGCACGTTGATGTGGGCCTTGACGTCCTTGATTGCGGTCTTGGGGCAGACCCGCACCCCGCCCACGGCGTCGACCACGTTGGCGAACGAGCCCAGGCCGGTCATCACGAAGTCGTCGATCCGCAGGCCGGTTGCCTGCTCGACGGTGCGCACGGTCAGCTTCGGGCCGCCGTAGGAGTAGGCAGCGTTGATCTTGTCCTTGCCGTGTCCGGGGATCGGCACATACGAGTCGCGAGGGATGCTGACCAGCACGGCGCTGCCGTCGGTGGCCAGGTGCAGCAGCATCATCGTGTCGGTGCGGATGCCGGTGGCCTGCCCGGTGCCGAGCCGGGCTCGTTCGTCGCGCGAGAGATCCTGCCGGCTGTCGCTGCCGATCACCAGAAACGTGGTGCCGGGGCTGTCGACGGGCCGATCGCTCGTCGGCATCGCGGCGATCCGGGTCAGCCCGGTCCAGGCCAAGGTGGCGAGCACGATCGGGTAGAGCAGCACGACCGCGATCAGCCAGCGCAGCGGGTGCAGCCGCCAGCGGCGCCGTCCTTTGTCGGGCAGGCCGAACGAGGACGGCGCGCCGTCCCGCGGTGAGGTGGGATCGACCCGGGTCTGCAGTCCGGGGCCGGCGCCCGAGGCGCCCGGGTACCCGTCGCCCTGGGCCGCCCAGAACTCCTCCGGCGTGCGCGGGGGCGCCGGGTCGGCCGAAGGCCAGGCCGGCGAGGCCTGCCCTGCCTGACCGTCGCTCGAGTCACCGCGGAGGCGGAAACCGGGTCGCGCCCGGTAGACGGTGCCCTCACGGTGCGGATCCGGACGGCGTCCCCGGTTGAACCTGAACCTCACCTGACCAGTGTGCACGCCCTGCTCAACGCACAGGCGTGCCAACTCGTGCGCTGCGGGGCGACGGGAGTGTCGCGGTCTCGGTGGCCGGCACAGTGGCCGACACAGTGGACGGCCCACCGGACGACGCACTCGGCGGCAGGGTCGGCGGGGTGTGCCGAGCCATGGCCTGGCGGGCCAGACGGGCGCGGCGGGCCAGTCGGGTCAGGCGTCCGAGCCGGTACTGCTCGGCCTCGTGGATGCGGTCATCGATGATCGTGTGGGCCAGCTGGCGGGCGATCTCGGGAGATAGCGATGTCATGCGTCGAGCATCGTTCTGAGGGATGCGGCGCCACATCGGGAGGATGCCCCGACTTCAGGTGGCCGCCGGGCGCCCACCTCCCCAGGAATGTCTGAGGTACCTCAGAACCCGAGGTCAGCCGATGCCGAACTTCGGGGCCTCGATCTTGGGGCAGGTGTCCATCACGACGTCCAGACCGGCCGCCTTCGCCCGTGCCGCCGCCGCCTCGTCGATCACGCCGAGTTGCAGCCACACCGCCTTGGCTCCGACCGCGATCGCCTCGTCGACCACGGCACCGGCCAGCTCGCTGCGCACGAAGATGTCGACCACGTCGATCGGCCCGGGTACCTCGCTCAGGGTGGCGTACCCGGTGGCACCGTGCACCTCCTCGGCGGCTGGGTGCACCGGCACGATGGGCATGCCGAGACCCTGCATGTAGGACGCGATGCGGTAGGCGGTCCGGGTGGCGTTCTGCGACAGACCCACGATCGCCCACCGGCCCGGGGTGGCGAGCAGGCGGCGGACGACGTCCGGGTCGTTGCGGTGCGGGGTGGCGGAGGGCGCGCTCATGGTGACCAGTCTGCCGCGCCGGGGCCGTTAGGGTTGACGTCCATGACATCGGGTTTCTCCGCTGCCTCCTCGACCGTGCCGGCATCCCCGTGGTTGGTCACCGGCGGGGCCGGCTACATCGGCTCGCACGTGACGCGCAAGCTGCGGGAGTCGGGACGCCGGGTGGTCGTGCTCGACGATCTGTCCAGCGGTCACCGGCAGTTCGTCGGGGACGCCACCGACGACGGCATCCGGTTCGTCGAGGGCAACGTCGTCGACCCCGTCGCCGTGGACGCCGCGATCGGCGCCTTGGGCGAGCCGGTGCGGGGCGTCGTCCACCTGGCCGGGTACAAGTACGCCGGCGTGAGCGTGCAGCGCCCGCTGCACACCTACACCCAGAACGTCACGGCGATGCAGGTGCTGCTGGAACGCCTTGCCGCGCACGAGGTCTCGCTGCTGGTGTTCAGTTCGAGCGCGGCCACCTTCGGTACCCCGGACGTCGACCTGGTCACCGAGACCACGCCGACCCGGCCCGAGTCGCCCTACGGCGAGAGCAAGCTGATCGGGGAATGGCTGATCCGCGACGTGGCGCGGGTGAGCGAGCTGCGGCACACCTCGTTGCGCTACTTCAACGTGGTGGGCTCGGGGTACGCGGACCTGTACGACTCCAGCCCGCACAACCTGTTCCCGCTGGTGTTGAAGGCGCTGACCGAGGGGCGCACGCCGAGCGTCAACGGCACCGACTACCCGACGCCGGACGGGTCGTGCGTGCGCGACTACGTACACGTGGACGACCTGGCGCTGGCGCACGTCGCGGCCGCCGAGGCGCTCGAGGCCGGCCGGGTGCTGGAGCCGGTCTACAACCTGGGCTCCGGCGACGGCTCGTCGGTGATCCAGATCATGGACGCCGTCCGCCGGGTCACCGGCATCGACTTCACCCCCGAGCGGCGCGACCGGCGTCCCGGCGACCCGGCGCGCATCGTGGCCACCGGCGAGCTCGCGGCGCGCGACCTGGGCTGGGCCAACCGGCACAGCCTGGACGACATGGTGGCCAGCGCCTGGGCCGCCTGGCAGAAGGTGTCCGCCGACGCGCGCTGAGCCGCGAACCATGGCCCGACTCGATGCGACTGATTGTGTGTGGTGGAAGTGGGCGTATGCGCCGACTTCCACCACACACAATCCAGGGGTGGGGTCGCCAGGTCAGATGGCGGTGATGTTCACGGCCTGGGGGGCCTGCGACGCGGCCACCAGGCGCAGGATGTCGGTGAGATCGGTCGTGACGATCGTGGTGCGGGTTCCCGCGGCGGCGAGCTCCTCTGCGGCCTGCGCCACGGTCGCGTCGACGGTCGAACCAGCTGCCGCGGAACGCAACTCGACGCATCGATCCGCCCGGGCCGAGGTCAGCTCGCGATCCTTGACCCGCAGCCGTCCCAGGTTGCTGCTGGTCGG
Source organism: Kineosporiaceae bacterium (assembly GCA_046330955.1). Taxonomy (GTDB): domain Bacteria; phylum Actinomycetota; class Actinomycetes; order Actinomycetales; family Kineosporiaceae; genus JADJPO01. Next base: position 54,398 of record JAXLRT010000006.1, read on the forward strand.
CCGGCGGCGGTCGAGCAGGGCCTCGAGCCGGACCGCCGTGGGCACGACCACCTGGGCACTGGTGGGGTGGCGACGGTTGCGGCCGGCCACCGCTTCCAGGATCGCCAGCATTCGCCGATGCTTGGCGTGACGAGGGTCGGTCAGCGCTTGGGCGGCCTCGTTGTCCAGGACGACGGCGATGGTCATCGGGTCGGACCCGAGCCGGCGTGGTGGCGCAGGCTGGCGGCCCAGAGCAGGACGTCGTCCGCGTCGGCGTCCGGTCGATCGATGACCACCTCGCGGGCCGCCTGCTGGATCAGGTCCGGATGGGCCGCCAACGGATGGTGATCCAGTTCGGCCAGCGCGCAGGCGACCTCGGCGAGATCGGGCCGACTCCTCGGGTGCGCGGCGTAGTGGGCGTCGAGGGCGGCGCGTTGTGCCAGTGCCTCGAGATAGCCGCGCAGCCCGGCGTTCTGTGCCTCGTTGGCTGAGCTGACCCAACCCAGTTCCACCGCTGCGGCCACGGCCCGGCGCAGGGACTGCGGCTGGCGGACCGACGACACGGACGTCGGCCCGTCCGGCTCGTCGAGTGCAGCGACCAGATCGTCGAGGCTGCTCACCGCGACCTCCCACCTCGGCATGTAGTACATCTCATACTACAGCAGCTCGCGCTCGAAGGCCGGCGATCCCGTGTCGGGGGTGGTCAGGCGCGGGGGCGGCCGAGGGCGCGGTAGGTCCAGCCGGCCTCGCGCCAGCGGACGGGATCGAGGGCGTTGCGGCCGTCGAGGATGTTGCGGGTGCGCACGATGATGGCCAGTTCGCGGGGGTCCAGGTCGCGGTACTCACGCCACTCGGTCAGCAGCAGGACGGCGTCCACGCCGTTGGCCGCCTCGTAGACCGTCTCGGCGAAGGACAGCTGGGGCCAGACCTTGCGGGCGTTGTCGACGGCGGCCGGGTCGGTGACGACGACCTGGGCGCCCTGCAGCTGGATCTGGGCGGCGACGTTGAGGGCGGGGGAGTCGCGGATGTCGTCCGAGTCGGGCTTGAACGCGGCCCCCAGGACGGCGATGCGGCGTCCGATGAACGAGCCGCCGACCACCTCTCGGGCCAGCTCGACCATGCGGATGCGGCGGCGCATGTTGATGGAGTCGACCTCCCGCAGGAAGGTCAGGGCCTGGTCGGCGCCGAGTTCGCCGGCTCGGGCCATGAAGGCGCGGATGTCCTTGGGCAGGCAGCCGCCGCCGAACCCGAGGCCGGCGCCGAGGAACTTGGGGCCGATGCGGTCGTCGTGGCCGATGGCGGTGGCCAGCAGCGAGACGTCGGCGCCGGCGGCCTCGCAGACCTCGGCCATGGCGTTGATGAACGAGATCTTGGTCGCCAGGAAGGCGTTGGCGGCCGTCTTGACCAGCTCGGCGGTGGCGTAGTCCATGGTGATCACCGGGGTGTTCTCGGCGATGGCGTTGGCGTACACGGCATCGAGCAGCGCCTTGGCCGTGGCGGCGTCCTCAGCCCCCGGGGGCAGGCCGTAGACGATGCGGTCGGGGTGCTGGGTGTCGGCCACGGCGTGGCCCTCGCGCAGGAACTCGGGGTTCCAGGCGAGCAGGACGCCGGGGGCCGCCTCGGCCAGGACACCGGCGAGGCGGGCGGCGGTGCCGACCGGGACGGTCGACTTGCCCACCACCAGGTCACCGGGACGCACCACCGGCAGCAACGCGGTCAGCGCGGCGTCGACGTAGGAGGTGTCGGCGGCGAACTCCCCGGCGCGTTGCGGCGTCCCCACGCAGATGAAGTGCACCGTCGGGTCGTGGCCCTCGGGCACGGCGAGCTCGGTCGCGTCGGTGGTGAAGTGCAGCCGCCCCGTCGCCACGGCGCGGGTCAGCAACTCCGGCAGCCCCGGCTCGTGGAACGGTGCCACGCCCCGGGTCAGCTCGGCGACCTTGCCGGCGTCGACGTCCAAGCCGATGACGTGATGACCGAGGTCGGCCATGCAGGCGGCGTGCACCGCACCCAGATACCCACAACCCACGACGCTGATGTTCACTCCTGGAGGCTATCCGGCAACCCAGGGTCTATGTTTCGTGTCCATGCGTTTCGGGATGTTCGTGCCTCAGGGCTGGCGCCACGATCTGGTCGGCATCGAGCCGGCCCACCACTGGCAGACGATGCTGTCCATCGCCCGTCTGGCCGAGGCCGGGCCGTGGGAGTCGATCTGGGTCTATGACCACTTTCACACCGTGCCGGTGCCCTCGGAGCAGGCCACGCACGAGGCCTGGACCCTGATGGCGGCGTTCGCCGCCGCCACCTCGCGGGTGCGCCTCGGGCAGATGTGCAGCTGCATGGCCTACCGCAACCCGATGTACCTGGCGAAGGTCGCCGCCACCGTCGACGCGATCAGCGGCGGGCGCACCGAGATGGGCATCGGCGGCGGCTGGTACGAGCACGAGTGGCGCGCCTACGGCTACGGATTCCCCTCGGCCGGAACCCGGTTGGCGATGCTCGACGAGGGCGTGCAGATCATGCGGGCCGCCTGGTCCGACGCGCAGGCGGCGGTGTCGTTCACCGGGCAGCACTACCAGGTGGACGGCGCGATCTGCCGTCCGGCGCCGCTGCAGCTCGGGGCGGACGGGCACACCGCGATCCCGCTGTGGATCGCCGGGGGCGGCGAGCGCAAGACGCTGCGGACGGCGGCGAAGTACGCGCAGTACACGAACTTCGACGGCACTCCCGAGGGCTTCCGCCACAAGTCGGCGATCCTGGCCGACCACTGCCGGGACGTCGGCACCGATTTCGACACCATCGTCCGGTCGGCCAACTACAACGTGGTCATCGGGCGGGACGACGCCGAGGTCGAGGCCCGGCTGGCCGCGATCGAGTCCCACCTCGGGCCGCATCTGCCCGCCGTCAAGCTGGAGGAGGCGATGCAGATGTTCCGCACCGGCCCGGCGGTCGGCACCCCGGAACGGATCGTCGAGACGTTGCGGGGGCTCGAGGGTGACGGCATGACCTACGCCATCACCTACTTCCAGGAGGCGGCCCACGACACCAGCGGCATCGAGCTGTTCGCCGCCGAGGTGATCCCGGCGCTGGCCGGCTGAGGCGGGTCAGGCCTCGGCCTTCTTGGAGATCGACACCAGCAGCTCCGCCTGGCGAGGGGCGCTGTACCGGACGGCGGCCCGATAGAGGCCGTAGCCGGCGGCCGCGCCGATCACCAGCGCTGCTGCTCCGGTGCCGGCGACCAGGCCGGGACGATCGGACCACAGGATGCCCGCGACGATGAACGGGCCGATGGCCACCGCCAGCACCGGCAGCGCGACCAGCTGGGCGACGAAGGCTGTGAAGCTGCCGTTGTTGCGGGCCATCACCCCGTTCTCGGAGTAGCTGACCGGATAGGGCGCGATCACCGACTGCAGCAGGCTCAGTCCCAGCGCCAGGCACCAGGCGCCGAGCGTGCAGCCGAGAACCCCGGGCAGCAGGGCGGGGCGCGCGTGCCGGCCGAGCACCAGGGCGACCACGACCACCGCGGGGGTGAAGACCAGTAATCGCGCCACGGCCTTGCCGAGCAGATCCGACCGGGCGTCGTCCCCGGCGGCGATGTTGACCCACATCGACGAGCCGTCGTAGCCGTAGACGTTGCTGTTGATCATGCCGAGGAACACGGCCAGGGCACAGCCGAGATAGCCCACGGCCACCACCCGCACCCCGGTGAGGACGGGGACGACGGCCGCGGCCAGGGTCAGCGCCGTCGCCAGGATCAGCTGCACGCGCTGAGCGGGCTCCCGCAGCATCAGCGTGAGGTCCTTGTCGGCGACCGCCGCCGCCCGGCGCGGCAGCCAGGGCATCAGCCGCGCGACCCGGGGGCGCCGTCCGCGATGGGCACGGACGGCGCCGGTGGTCGGCGGCGAGGTCATCACCCGTCGCAACAGCACGGCCCAGATCGCGCCGAGCACGGTCACCGTCGTCACGGCACCTACCGCCTCGGCCAGCGCCCGCAGTCCCCGGCCCTGCTCGCCGGCGATGATCAGGGACGCCGAGAACGAGGACGGCCACAGCCGCAGCACCAGCCGCATCCGGTCCAGCAACTGCTCGGCTCGCTCGGGGTGACCGCGCAACAGCACGTTGTTGATCAGGTTGGGCAGCTGGCTCAGCAGCACGACCAGCAGCGGGATCGCCACCCCGAGGACGTCCCGCAGGCCACGTCGCCGCAGCCCGAGCCCGACCAGGGTGACCAGCAGCCGACTCGACACCGCACACAGCAGCACGAACAGCACGCCACCGGCGACCACCGCCACGGCGCCCGGCCCGAGCGGCGCCGTCCCGATCACCAGGCCGACGACGGCCGGCACCGTGGCCAGCCCGCCCGGCCCGACCAGTGCCGACAGCGTGAGCCCGATGGCGAGCTGGCGGCGCGACAGCGGCAGCACGACGAGTTTCACCGGGTCCATGGAGGCATCGCTGCCGGCCACGGTGATCGGCCCCACGAGCCAGATCAGCAGCACCACGGCGAGGACCACCTGGATGATCACCTGCCGGACGTCGTCCGGGGCCCAGCGCAGGGCCACGCCGCCCGCCAGCCCCGACAGGCCCGCCGCGAATCCGGCCAGCAGGCTCAGCACCGAGCCGATGACCATCGGCGTACTGCCGGTGCGAAAGCCGTTGCGGACCAGGGCGAACTTCAGTCGGAGGAATCGCCGAGCCACGCCAGCCGTCCCTCCCCATCGGTGGACGGCGCGCCGACCAGCTCGACGAAGCGGTCCTCCAGCGACCGTCCGGCGCGCACCGCCGCCATCGGCCCGGCGGTGACGATCCGGCCGGCAGCCATGATCGCCACGTGGTCGCAGAGCCGCTCCACGGTCTCCATCACGTGGCTCGACAGCACCACGGTCGCCCCACGGGAGACCAGCCGGGCGAGCACGTGCCGGATGGTGCGGGCCGACACCGGGTCGACCGACTCCAGCGGCTCGTCGAGGAAGAGCACCCGGGGGTCGTGCAGCAGCGCGGCCGCCAGCGCGATCTTCTTGTGCATCCCCGAGGAGTAGTCGACGACCAGCGCATCGCCGTCCTTGTCGAGTTCGAGCACGCTCAGCAGGTCCTCGGTGCGTTGCCGGATCACGGCCTCGTCCATGTCGCGCAGCAGCCCGCTGTAGAGCAACAGTTCGCGACCGGTGAGCCGTTCGAACATGCGGTTCTCGTCGGGCAGGATGCCGATGCGCCGCTTGGCCTGCGTGGGCTGCGCCCACACGTCCAGGCCGTCGACGATCGCCCGGCCGGCGTCCGGGCGCAACAAGCCGGTGGTCATCCGGATCAGCGTGGTCTTGCCGGCGCCGTTGGGCCCGACGATCCCGTAGAACGAGCCGTGCGGGATGGTCAGCCACACGCCGTCCACCGCCGTCTTGGCGCCGAACCGCTTGACCAGACCGTCGAGGCTCACCGTGGGCAGCGGCGGGGGAGTGTCCACGGTTACGACCCTGGGCCGGGCCGGGCCGAAGGTCAACCGTGGCGTGCGCCGGAATGGGCACGGGTGGGTGTGACACGGGGCTCACGGCGGGGTCGTGTCCCGCGCCGGTGGCGTGGGTACCCTCCGGTCATGAGTGACATGGCCTCGCGAACCCTCGACGACTTCCCGTTCTTCGCCCTGAGCGACGAGCACCAGGATCTGCGCAAGATCCTGCGTGAGGTGTGCGACGAGAAGATCGCACCCGGTGCCGCCGCGGCCGACGAGAACGCCGAGTTCCCCCAGGCGGCCTACGACGCGCTGCGCGAGGTCGATCTGCACGCCCCGCACATCCCCGAGCAGTACGGCGGCGCCGGGGCCGATGCCCTGGCCACCTGCATCGTGATCGAGGAGGTCGCCCGGGTCTGCGCGTCGTCCTCGCTGATCCCGGCCGTGAACAAGCTGGGCACGGTGCCGCTGTTGCTGGCCGCCTCGGACGAGGTCAAGGCGCGGTACCTGCCCCCGGTCGCGGCCGGCGAGGCCATGTTCAGCTACGCGCTGTCCGAGCGCGAGGCCGGCAGCGACACCGCGGGCATGAGCTGCCTGGCCAAGGCGGACGGCGAGGACTGGGTGCTGTCGGGGCACAAGTCGTGGATCACCAACGCCGGCATCAGCCAGTACTACACGGTGCTCGCGGTGACCGACCCCGCCGGCCCGCGCGGCGGCAACGTCAGCGCGTTCGTGGTCGAGGCGGGCGACGAGGGCTTCAGCGTCGGCCCGAAGGAGCGCAAGCTCGGCATCAAGGGCAGCCCGACCTGCGAGATCTTCTTCGACGACTGCCGGATCCCCGGCGACCGGCTGGTCGGCGAGGTCGGCCAGGGGCTCAAGATCGCGTTGAAGACCCTCGACCACACCCGGATCACCATCGGCGCCCAGGCCGTCGGCATCGCCCAGGGTGCCCTGGACGCCGCGGTGGCCTACGTCAAGGAGCGCCAGCAGTTCGGCAAGGCGATCGCGGAGTTCCAGGGCGTGCAGTTCATGCTCGCCGACATGGCGATGCAGCTCGAGGCCGCGCGCCAGCTGGTCTACGTCGCGGCCGCCAAGAGTGAGCGCCACGACCGCGACCTGTCCTTCTTCGGGGCCGCGGCCAAGTGCTTCGCCTCGGACGTGGCGATGCAGATCACCACGGACGCCGTCCAGCTGCTCGGCGGGGCCGGCTACACCAAGGACTTCCCGCTGGAGCGCATGATGCGCGACGCCAAGATCACCCAGATCTACGAGGGCACCAACCAGATCCAGCGCCTCGTGATGGCCCGCCAGCTGCTGCGCTGATCCGCCGCCGCACCGCCGCACGTTCCGCCAGAGACCCGTCATGGTCGTCATTCCTCGTCGATGACGACCACTACGGGTCTTCGGCTGCGCCGGGTTCCGCGTGGCGGGCACGCCGAGGGGATGCGAGCATGCCGGGACGAGATCGAGATCGGTGAGAGGTGTGCCGTCCATGGGCCTGTTCGACCTGTTGAGACCCCGTCGTGACTCGGTCGAGGTGACACGGTCGGCCCTGGAGCAGGCCGATGAGACGGGCGATGGGGACGGCGGCGCGGTCACGGCGTTGATCGGCTCGCTGCTCAATGTCGGCCTCGACGGCAAGGGTCCGATCGACTCCGCGGTGACGGTCGCCGGCAACGCCCGCGAGGCCACGGAGACGGTCGAGCAGGCCGTCGACAAGGTGGTGCGCTCGCACGTCGTCACCGGCGGCATCGGCGGCTTCGTCACCGGGCTCGGCGGGTTCGTGACCATGCCGATCGCGTTGCCGGTCAACGTGTTCGAGTTCTACGTCCAGGCCACCCGCATGGTCGGCGCCATCGCCCACCTGCGCGGTTACGACGTGAACCAGCCCCGCATCCGCACGGCCGTGCTGCTCACCCTGATCGGCTCGAGCGCCGACGACGTGCTGGCCAAGGCGGGCCTGACCACGGGGGGCGGCCGGCTGACCTCGCTGGCCCTCAAGCGGCTGCCCCCGGCCGCGCTGCTCGTGATCAACAAGGGGGTCGGCTTCCGGCTGCTGCGCGGGGTCGGCGAGAAGGTGCTGTCCAAGCTGGGCCGGGGCATCCCGCTGGCCGGCGGGGTGGTCGGCGCTGGCCTCGACGGCTACCTGATGAAGAAGATCGCCGACCAGGCGATTCGCGAGTTCCCACCGGTGATGACCGAATGATCACTGATGTCATGATGCGATGATGCCGTGTCGGAGATCATGAGGCAGGGGCTGCAGGTTCCCGTCCAGGGCACGTCCTCGGGGTTTCCGGTGTTCGCGCCGCCGCCCGAGGCGCCGATCGTGACCGATGACGTGGTGGCTCGACATCGCGATGACGACCCCACGCTGTCGGCGTGACCTACCTGCTGGACGTCAACGTCCTGCTGGCACTGAGCCTGCCCAACCACCAGCATCATCCGCCGCGCCCCTGTGGTTCAGCACCGTGGCGGCCTGGGCTACGACCCCGAGGCCGCCTACCTTCGGCTGATACCAATCCACGGGTCGTGGGCAACGAGATCGCCCCTGCGCAAGTGCCGGCCTGGCCGAACCGGAGATCGAGATGGGCAGGCTCGGGGGGAGCTCCCAGGTCACCGATTTCCACCTGGTGAACCTCGCGGCGGCGACGAACGCCGTACTGGCCACCTTCGACGCCTCGTTGTGGCGAGCACTGCACCCTGACGATCGTCGACATGTCGAGGTTCTCACGGACTGATCACCGCGGCTCGGGGCGAATGATCCGCTGGTCGGTGACGATGCCGGTGATCAGGTCGGCGGGCGTGACGTCGAAGGCCGGGTTGAGGGCGGTCGCGCCGTCCGGGGCGATGCGGACGCCGTGCAGCGCCACCACCTCGTCGCGGCCGCGGTCCTCGATGACGATCGCGGCGCCGTCCGGGGTGGTGGCGTCGAGCGTGGTCTCGGGCGCCACCACGAAGAACGGCACCGGCCCGCCATCCGCGTCGGGGCGGGCATACCGGGCAGCCAGGGCCAGGGCGAAGGTGCCGACCTTGTTGGCGGTGTCGCCGTTCGCCGCGATCCGGTCGGCCCCGACCAGCACGGCGTCCACCAGGCCACGCGCGACCAGCGAGGCCGCGGCGGCGTCCACGATCAGGTCGAACGGGACGCCGAGCCGGCTCAGTTCCCATGCCGTCAGCCGCGCGCCCTGGAGCAGCGGCCGGGTCTCGCAGGCGATCACCCGCTCGAGCCGGCCGTCACGCCACACCTGCTCGGCCACCGCGAGCGCGGTGCCGTGCTCGACCGCCGCGAGGGCACCGGTGTTGCAGATGGTCAGCAGGCGCAGCGACCGGTCGGGCAACACCCGGTAGAGCTCGTCGGCGCCCCGGCGTGCCATGGCCGTCGAGGCCGCGATCTCGGCGTCCCGCAACCCCAGCGCGACCGCGAGCACCGCCGCCTCGCGCTCCGGTCCGGCGGCCGTTCGTTCGATCGCGGACGCCGCGAGGTCGACGCCCCGGGCCAGGTTCACCGCCGTGGGTCGAGCGGTGCGCAGCCGGGTGATCGCCTCGGCCGCGCCGTCCGGGGGCAGGGTCCGGACGGCGAGCGCCACGCCCAGCGCGCCGGCCACCCCCAGCGCCGGAGCTCCCCGCACCGCCAACCGCCTGATGGCCTCGATCAACTGATCCACCCCGGTCACGTCGAGGAAGATCAGCTCGTGGGGCAGCCGGGTCTGGTCCAGCAGCCGGATGCACCCATCCGACACGCCACCGGCAGGGTCCCAGTCGATCGGCCGGATGCTGCCGAGCGGGGCCTGCGAAACCGGGCGACTCATGGCGAGAACCTACCTCCCGGATGCCCGGTCGATTTGGCCCGATTCGGCCCGCTGGTCGCGCAACCCGTGAACTCACCGCGCGCCTTCGAATGATCCGCCTCGGCCGCGGTGATACTGCGGGGATGGGGCATGACGGCACGGTGATCACCGACGACGCGGTGGTCGCGGACGCCGTGGCCACCTCCCGCCCGGTGAAGGACGGCCGCCCCGCCACCTCGGCCCCGGCCCGCACCGAGGTCGGACCCCCTCGGCGTCCCGCGGCGCGCCCGGCCAAACCGCGTCCCACCACCGAGCCGATGCGCCGTCCGGACGCCCTGCCGGTGCGCCAGCGCGTCGTCCGCGCCGTGTTCCTGATCCTGCTGACCCTGGTGGTGCCCGGCGCCGCCCAGCTCGCCGCGGGCAATCGCTGGATCGGGCGGTTGGCGGTGCGGATCTGGCTCGGCGTGCTCGGGCTGGTCGTCGTCCTGGCCGGTCTGTGGTTCGTCGCCCGGGGCGTGGTGTTGCACCTGGTGACCAGTTCGCTGGTCTTGATCCTGGTCGCCGCGTTCCTCTATGCGGTGGCCGCCGTCTGGCCGGTGCTGGTGGTCGACGCCTGGCGGCTGGGGCGGCCGGTGCTGTTGCCCCGCCGGGCCCGCCTGGGCATGACCGGCCTGCTGGTGGTAGCCGTGCTGGTGACCAGCCTGCCGGTGCTGGGGGCCGGCCGCCGGATGTGGGCCGCGGCCAACCTGCTGGACGGCGTGTTCGGCGTCGGCGCCGAATCGGCCGCCGTGGCGGGCCGGTACAACGTGCTGCTGCTGGGCGGGGACGCCGGCCCGGACCGGGTGGGCACCCGCCCCGACAGCATGACGCTGGCCAGCATCGACGCCACCACCGGACGCACCGTGCTGTTCGGCCTGCCCCGCAATCTCGAGAACGTCCGCTTCCCCGAGGGGTCCGCCGGGGCCAAAGCGTTGCCGCAGGGCTGGACCTGCGGTGACAAGTGCCTGCTGAACGGCATCTACACCTGGGGCAGCGAGCACAAGGCCGCCTTCCCCGGGGTGCGCGACGCCGGGGCCGAGGCGATGAAGGAGGCCGCCGAGGGGGTCACCGGCCTCAAGGTCAACTACTACGTGCTGGTCGACCTCAAGGGCTTCCGCCGGCTGATCGACGCCATGGGCGGCATCGACCTGACGGTGCGTGAACGGGTGCCGATCGGCGGTGGCACCTCGAAGGTGTCCGGCTACATCGAGCCCGGCACCCAGCACCTCGACGGCTATCACGCGCTCTGGTACGCCCGGTCGCGCCACGGTGCCAACGACTACGCCCGGATGGCCCGGCAGCGGTGCGTCATGAACGCGATGGTCGCCCAGATGGATCCGAGCACGCTGCTGGCGAAGTTCCAGGGCATCGCCGCCGCCGCGCAGGACGTGATGAGCACCGACATCCCGGCCTCCGACCTGGCCACGTTCATCACCCTGGGCAGCAAGGGCAAGAGTCAGAAGATCACCAGCGTGGCGTTCGTGCCGCCGCTGGTGAACCCGGCCTACCCCGACTTCACCCTGATCCACGACCGGGTGATCCAGGCCCTGGTGACCTCGCGCAAGGAGCCGGCAGCGCCGTCCGTCAAGGTCTCGCCGACCGCCTCACCGTCGCTGGTCGCGATCCCCGGCGCCGGCGGCCTGAACGGTGTGCAGGTCTCGTCGGCCGCCACCCGCAAGGCGGCGTCCCCGTCGGTCGCGCCGTCGCCGCTGTCGAGCGCGGACGCCGCCAAGGCGGCCCCCGAGGATGTCGCCGCCGCCTGCTCGCCGGCCTGAACCTCGCTCGACGGGTTCTGCGTCCCCCTCCGGCGAGCGTCGATCGGTGTCCGGGTTTCTGGGCTACCGTCGGAGGCGATGTCCGCGACCATTCCCACCCCGCCGGGTCCCACCCCGCCCGGCGCGTCACCGGACCTGACCGGTGACCGCTCCGGCGACGCCACGTGGCCGCCGGTGTCGGTCGTCGTCCCGGTGCTCAACGAGGAACGTCACCTGCACGAGTCGGTGACCCGGATCCTCGCCCAGGGCTACCCGGGCGAGCTCGAGGTGGTGCTGGCGCTCGGCCCGAGCACCGACCGCACCGACGAGGTCGCCGCGGCCCTGGCCGTGGCCGACCCCCGGGTGCGTACCGTGCCCAACCCGACCGGACGCACGCCCAACGCGCTGAACGCGGCCATCGCGGCGTCCCGCCACCCGATCGTGGTGCGGGTCGACGGGCACGGCCTGCTCAACCCCGGCTACATCGCCACCGCCGTCCGGCTGCTCGAACAAACCGGGGCGGCCAACGTCGGCGGGGTCATGGCCGCCGAGGGCACCACCGACTTCACCCGGGCCGTGGCCACCGCGATGCGCAGCGTCTTCGGGGTCGGCGGCGCGCGGTTCCACACCGGCGGCCAGCCCGGGCCGGCGGACACCGTCTACCTCGGGGTGTTCCGCCGCGAGGTGCTCGAGCAGCTCGGCGGCTACGACGAGTCGTTCCTGCGGGCGCAGGACTGGGAACTCAACCACCGCATCCGCAGCGCCGGCCACACCGTCTGGTTCACCCCCGACCTGCAGGTGACCTACCGGCCACGGTCCAGCCTGAAGGCGCTGGCCCGGCAGTACTTCCACTACGGCCGGTGGCGTCACGTGGTGATGCGCCAGCACCCCGAGACGGTGAACCTGCGCTACCTGACCCCGCCCGCCGTCGTCCTGGCGTGTGCCGCGGGAACCCTGGCGGCACTGGTCACTCCCTGGACCCTGATCGTGCCCGGCGGCTACCTGCTCGGTGTCCTGGGTGCCACGGCGCTCACCGCGAAGGGCCTGTCGGCCCGATCGGTGGCGAGCCTGCCGGTGGTGTACGTGACGATGCACGTGAGCTGGGGCATCGGCTTCCTGACCAGCCCCAAGCGCCTGGCCCGCCGCGCCCCGGCGCCGGCGGCCGTCGGCTGAGCCGGCCGAGACGACCGACGACGGGACCCCGGTGCGCATCCTCATGCTGGTCGCCACCTCGCTGGCCTCGGACACCCGGGTGCTGCGCGAGGCCACCACGCTGGCCCGGGCCGGGCACGCCGTCCACGTGATCGGCAAGCAGGTGCCCACCGGCTGGCAGCCTCCGGACGGCGTGACCGCCTCGTCGGTCGGGGCCTCGTCGGTGTTCCGCCCGGACGGCGCGCCCTCGCTGTCGCGGCGCCGGCTCAGCCCGCCGGCCCGCATCGCCCGCTGGCTGCTGCTGCCCACCCACCGCAACCAGGCCTTCGGCCGGTGGGCGCGCGGCGCCGAGGCGGACGGCGCCCGGCGCGAGTACGACGTGGTGCACGCGCACGACTTCACCGCGCTCGAGGTCGGTGAGCGACTGGCCCGGCGAGCCGGGGTGCCCCTGGTCTACGACAGCCACGAGCTGTGGTCGGGCCGGCCGCGGATCGGGCGCCCCACGCCGTGGCAGGCGCGTCGCGAGCGGGCCGTCGAGGCCGAGCTCGGCGCCCGGGCGGCCGCGGTGATCACCGTGGGGGAGGGCGTCGCGAACGCGCTACGGCAGGCCTACGGCTGGCAGCACGTGCACGTGGTGCGCAACACCTTCCCGCTCGCCGCAGACCCGCTCGGCGAGCCGGACGCCCCCGAACCGCTCGACGGCACAGCCCTGGACGGCGCCGCGCGCCACTGCCGGTTGGACGCCCCGGTGGGCGCGGTCTACGCGGGGCGGCTGGCGCCCTACCGCGAGCTCGAGACCATCGCGGCGGCCAGCCGTGGCACCGACCTGCCGATCACGCTGGTCGGCCCGGCGGACGAGACCTGGCTCGCCTCCTTCGACCCCGGTCGTGCGGCGGTCGAGCCCGCCCGATCGGTCGAGGCCGTCGATGCGCTGCTGGCCGAGACCGGGTTGGCGCTGGTCACCCACTCCGATCGCTGGGCGAACCACCGGCTGGCGATGCCGAACAAGCTGTTCCACGCGGTGCATGTCGGGGTGCCGGTGGTGGCCACCGATGTCGGCGAACTCGGGGCGCTGGTGCGAGCCCACGGCGTGGGGGAGCTCTACCGCCCGGGGGATGCCGCCTCGCTGCTGGCGGCGCTGCAGCGGGCGCGTGAGCACTACCCCGCGTTGCGGGAGGCGGTGCGGATCGCCGCTCCGGCGCTGTCGTGGGAGGCGGATGCCGCAGCGCTGACCAGCCTGTATGTGGATCTCGACCGCACGCTTCCGGTGCGGCCATGACGGCCGAACCGTCGGCCGACGTCGACTACCCTGGTCGGTGGCCGGTACCTCGGCCGCAGGGGTGCTGTCCGGCGCCTCGTATGCACACCGACCACGTCCGGGAGGACAGGCGATGACCACGACGGCTGAGGCGGCGCCGTCCCGCGGTTCGCAGTTCACCGGCACGGTGCACGTCTACGAACCGCACCGGGCGGGCCTGCCCAAGCTCGGCCCGTACGTCCGGGAGCTGTGGCAACGGCGCGAGTTCGCCACCGAGATGTCGCGTGCGAGCATCCGAGCGGCCAACACCCGCACCGTCTTCGGGCAGATCTGGTTGATGTTGAATCCGCTGCTCCTGGCGGCGGTCTACCTGCTGCTGGTCAACGTGCTCTCGCCCAAGGCGCAGGGCATGGACTACTTCGCCCACCTCACGGCAGGCCTGTTCACCTACTACTTCATCAGCGGGTGCATGAGCACCGGCGCCGGCTCCGTGGTCGGCGGCGGCAAGTTGCTGATGAACACCGCGTTCCCCCGGTTGCTGCTGCCGCTGTCAGCGGTGCGGACTGCGTTCTACCGTTACCTGCCCACGTTGCCGGTGTTCGGGGTGTTCTACCTGCTCTCGCCGAGCCATGTCTTCACCTGGCGGACCCTGCTCGTGATCCCGTTCCTGATGATGATCATCATCTTCTCGTGCGGGCTGGCCGCCATCTTCGCCACGCTGCAGGTCTACTTCCGCGACACTGCCTCGTTCCTGCCGTACTTCGTGCGCATCTGGCTCTACCTGTCTCCGGTGATCTTCACGATGGAGCAGTTGCGGCAGCACGCGAAGGGCTACGTCCACCTGCTCTACCTCAACCCGCTGTACTCCCTGTTGGGTGGCTTCACTCAGACGCTGGTGCAATCGAGGGTGCCGGCGTTGAACGTATGGCTGGCAGCCCTCGCCTGGACCGTGGTGACGGCGGTCCTCGGTGCGGCCTACCTGATGTCCCGGGAGCGTGATTTCGCTGTCCGCATCTGACCAGATCTCGGTCGAGGCCATCCTGGCCCAGGCAGAGGCGCAGGCCGCGGCGGAGGCCGAAGCTGCTCGCCAGGCCGCGAAGGAGGCGGCCGCCAAGGCGCGCGCCGAGCGCGCCGCGGGGCCGCTCGCCGTCCGGGTGAAGGACGTCTCGATCACCTATCGCACCACGTTCGAGCGGGTGCCGACGTTCAAGAATGCCATCGTGCGGCTCGGCCGCGGTCAGCGCGCCGTCCGCGAGATCGAGGCCGTGAAGAACGTCAGCTTCGACGTCCCGGTCGGCACCTCGCTGGGCATCGTCGGGGCCAACGGGGCCGGCAAGTCCACCCTGATGCGCTCGCTGGCCGGCATCCTGCCGCCCACCTCCGGGCGGATCGAGGTCTACGGCCGGGTCAGCACCCTGCTGGCCCTGGGGGTCGGGTTCAACGGGCAGCTGTCCGGCCGCGAGAACGTCATCCTCGGCGGCCTGGCCTCGGGACTGAGCCGCAAGGAGGTCGAGGAGCGCGCCGACGAGGTGGCCGACTTCGCCGACATCGGCGACTTCATGGACGCCCCGATGCGCACCTACTCCTCGGGCATGTTCAGCCGGCTGGCGTTCTCGGTCGCGGTGCACATGAAGCCCGACATCCTCATGATCGACGAGGCCTTGTCCGCCGGTGACTCGGTGTTCAAGCGCAAGGCCGCCGCCAAGATGACCGAGCTGATGCAGAGTTCGCGGGCGATGTTCCTGGTCAGCCACGCCCTGGGCAGCGTCAAGGACCTGTGCAACGACGCCATCTGGCTGCACAAGGGCAAGCTGATGATGCACGGCGACCCCGAGGACGTCATCGCGGCCTACAACCGGTTCATGGAGGTCGGCGAGGACTCGTTCTCCCTCGAGGACCTGTGACCGCCGTGCGCGTCTCGTGAGGCCGGACGTCTCGATCCTGACCAGTGGCCACGACGTGGCCGATGCCCGCCTGCACCGCGAGGTGGCCGCGCTGCGTCGCGCCGGGCTGGCGGTCGAGGTGCTCGGGCTGGGCGAGGCCGGCGACGGCCCGGACGGCGCCCAGGTGCGCACCCGGGCACGGCGCGGTCCGGTCGGCCGGGCGCTGCTGGCCGCCGGGCTGGGCTGGCGGGCGCGGGGCCGGGTGTTGATGACCCTCGATCCGGACTCGGCGGTGGCGACCTGGCCCGCGGCCCGGGTGCGCCGGCGTCCCCTGGTGGTCGACGTCCACGAGGACTACGCGGCGCTGCTGCGTGACCGGGCCTGGGCGCGCGGGCCGGCCGGCCGGGTGGCCGCGGTGCTGGTGCGGGTGGCCGACCTGGCCGCTCGCCGGGCGGATCTGACCGTGGTCGCCGACGAGCATGTGCCGCCCGCCACGGCCCGGCGCCGCCACGTGCTGCGCAACCTGCCGGACACCTCGATGATCCCCGAACCGGTGGCGCCCGAACCGGTCCCGCGGGCGGTCTACATCGGCGACGTGCGGGCCAGCCGGGGCGGGTTCGCCATGGTCGAGGCCATCGCTGCCGCGCCGGGCTGGACGCTGGACGTGATCGGCCCGGTGGCCCCGGCGGACGCCGCGGCGCTGCAGCGACGGGTGGCCGCGCCGGACGTCGCCGGCCGGGTGCGCCTTCACGGCCGGATGCCCCCCACCCAGGCCTGGGCGCTGGCCGCGGGCGCCTGGGTCGGGTTGTGCCTGCTGGCGGACACCCCGGCCTTCCGGGACGCCGTGCCCAGCAAGCTGCGGGAGTACCTGGCCGCCGGACTCGGTGTGATCTGCAGCGACCTGCCGCGTCAGGCGGCCATCGTGCGTGAGTCGGGCGCCGGTGCCGTGGTGCCGGCCGGGGCGGACTGTGCCGCGGCCACCGCCGAGGTGCTGCGCGGGCTCACCGCCGATGCCTCGCACCGTGACCGGTGGCGAACCGCCGCGGCTGCCGCGACGCGCGCGGCGTCGTCCGGGGGGTACGACGAGTTCGCGGCGGCGGTCGCCGCGGTGCTCAGTGCGCCAGCAGCTGCCGGTCGGGACGCCTGATCGCGCGCAGTTCGCGCTCGGCGGCCGCCAGTCCGGAGACCACCGGCGGCGCCGGGACGCGACGGGCGATCCACCACGCGGCGGCGATGGCGCCGGAGTCCAGGGCCAGCACCAGGTGGGCGTTCTCGGCGCAGGCCAGCACCGCCGGGTCGCGGCGGGCCTTGGTGGCGAACTGCCGGGCGATACCGCCCCGGACGGCGCGGCGCACCGCCTGGTAAGGCTTGCTGCGCCGAGCCATGATGATCTTGCGCTTGGTGCCCCAGCGCACCTTGCCGGCCATGCGGCGCAGGGTCAGCGGGGTGGTGTCCGCACCCACGGAGTCGGTGGCGTCCGCGCTCTCGCTGCCCGCCTCGGCATCGGACGACTCCTCGGGCGGGGCCATCGCCTCGGTGGTCGAGGTGCGCGTCGCCGAGCGGGCCGTCGTCGCCGGCCGGACGGCGTCCTCGGGCTTGGGTGGCGGCGGGACGTAACGCTTCACCGGGCCGAGGATCGTGGCCGAGCGCAGCCCGCCGGTGGATTCCATGGCGCGCCAGGTGAACAGGTCGATCTCGAGGTCGTCGCCGCCGGCCGCGCGCAGCGACTCGCTGACCTCGGTCAGCCGGGTGGTCGACAACGCGGTGCCGGCGGTGAGCACCAGGACCCTCATCGCGGTTCTCCCTGCGGCACGCCGGTGAGCTCGACGGCCTCGGACGGCAGGCTCGCCTCGGCAGTGATCATCGTGGCGGGTGGCGCCGGGACCAGGCCGCCGACACTCAGGCTCAGGTCCTGCACCCGTGGCAGCAGCTGCAGGTCGCGGGTGTACGAGGCGGCGAACGCGCGGCAGCGATCGCGCAGCTCGTCGTCCGCGTTCACGGCCGCATGCGCGGCGGCGGCGAGGGCCTCGGCGACCGATGCCGGTTCGAGGTCGCGCACCGGGAACCACATCGGGTAGCCGCGCAGCACGTCCGAGGCGGCGTTGATCGGGTCGTGCACCGACACGATCGGCATACCCGTGGCGATGTACTCGAACACCTTGCCACTGGTGACGTAACGGCCCGCACCGATGACCAGCAGCAGCACGTCGAAGGATTCGTAGACGGCGGCGATCTCGGTCTTGGCAACCGGACCCTCGTAGCTGACGTCGACGTCCGCGGCGTCCTCGACCAGGTTGGCCAGGTCGGCGCGCGGGGCGGCGTAGTAACCCAGGTAGCCGTGCAGCCGCAGCCGTCCGCCGGCGACCAGCTCGTCGTCCCGGCGGGCGGTGCGCCAGCCGTCGATCAGCTCGGCCAGCGGCACCTTGGGGCTGATCGTGCCGAGGTAGCCGAACGTCAGGCCGGTACTCGCGTCGGCGGCGTGGTGGCGGGCCGGCGGGGCCAGCTCGGGGTCGAACCCGTTGGAGACCACGTGCATCCGGGATGCACTGGCGGGGTAGCGCTGCTGGTGCCAGGCCCGGATCGGCTCGTTGACGAACCACACCTCGTGCGCGGCGGCGATCAGGTCGCGCTCCCAGACCGCGGCGCGGCTGCCCTCCTCGTGCAGCATGCCGCCCTCGAAGACGTCCAGCAGCCAGGCGTCGCGGTAGTCCATGACGAACGGGACGCCGTGCTTGCGGTGGAGCTGCCAGGCGGCGGTGAAGTCGACGTTCGGGTTGGCGGTGGCCACCACCAGGTCGACCGGGTCGGCCTGGTGGATCCGCAGCGCCGCCTGCTCGAGCACCTTGCGCCAGGGCCCGTAGCCGGCCTCGGGGAAGTCGGCGGTGTCCTGCCGGACGTGCCGCTTGCGCCACCGGGCGGGGGCGTGGGCGCGCAGCCACGAGTAGCGCCGGATGTCGGTGTCCAGCAACGGCCAGGAGAACGGCAACCGCTCGATCCGGATGCTCGGATCGACGTGATCCTCGAGGGTGGCGTCGAGCCCGGTGTACCGCTCGAACGCCTCGCGTTCGGCGGTCAGGACGGTGACGCGCCAGCCGGCGTTCGCGAACGCGTTCGCGGTCGCCAGTGCGCGGTAGACCCCGCCACCTCTCGATGGGGGAAACCCCCATGCCACGTAGAGCAGGTGCGGCGCATCGCGCCGATCCGACATGCGCCTTCTCCCAGCTTGCTCGGGTGAGTGCAGAACTCGTTCGTGACCCGTCGTGTCTCGAGACCGTGGGTCCAACTCTAGACCACTCCGTGAGGGCTTTCGGAGACGTTCTGTAAGGAGAGGTTGCTCACCGTGTTCGCCGATCGCGCGGTGGCGGATCGCTAGAGTGAACGGGTGCCAGCAGCCGTGACCTCCGTCGCTGCCCGACTCGCCCGCCGCTTGCCCGCGCCCGCTCGACGACTCGCGGCCCGAGCCCGTCGGGTCGTCCGCCGGGTGCTCGGCCGGCCCGTTGCGGCGCAACCGGTTTCGCGCCCCGCCCCGCCGCCGCCGGTCGATCTGCCGCCCCGGCCACAGCCGCCGCAGACCCCGGTGAGACTGCTGATCGGCCCGGCCAATTTCGCCGGTCAGGGCTGGGAGTGGGGCCGCGCGGTCGAGCGGGAACTGCACGGCGTCGGCGTCCAGGTGTTCATGTTCACTCGCCCCGACGG
Source organism: Kineosporiaceae bacterium (assembly GCA_046330955.1). GTDB lineage: Bacteria > Actinomycetota > Actinomycetes > Actinomycetales > Kineosporiaceae > JADJPO01. The sequence goes on from JAXLRT010000006.1 coordinate 73,387, forward strand.
CTTCAACTATCCCTGCGACTACGGCGTGCCGGCGCCCGTCTACCGCTCGACGGCCTGGGGGATCCAGCAGGAGGAGTACGTCCCGCAGCACTTCACCCACGTGCTGATCGAGGCCGGCCGGCCGGTGCTGGGCTTCGCGCACGGCGGCGAGGTGGCCGCCGAGGCCGGGCGGTTGCGTCGCGCCGGACTGGCCGTGGCGATGTTGGCGCACGGCTCGGACGTGCGGCTGCCCTCGCGTCACGCCGAGCTGTACCCGCACTCGCCGTTCACCGACACCGAGTGGGACCTGGTCGCCAAGCTCGAGGCCCAGGCCGAGCGGCTCGGCGCGATCATCAACGAGGACACCGGGCTCGCCTTCGTCTCGACCCCCGATCTGCTGGACGACGTGCCGCGCGCCACCTGGCTGCCCGTCGTCCTGGACCTGCAGCGGTGGGCCTGCGCGACGGTGCCGCTGGAGCGTGACCGGCCGCTGGTGGTGCACGCGCCGTCCAACACCCGGATCAAGGGCACCGAGCTGATCGAGCCGATCGTCGAGCGGCTGGCCGAGAAGGGGCTGATCGACTATCGCCGGATCACCGGGGTCGCCAATGCCGACATGCCGGCGCTGTTCGCGCAGGCCGACGTGGTGCTCGACCAGTTCGTGCTGGGCAGCTACGGCGTCGCGGCCTGCGAGGGACTGGCCGCGGGGCGGGTGGTGATCGGCCACGTCGCCGACCGGGTGCGTGAGCGCATCGGGGAGGAACTGCCGATCGTCGAGGCGACCGCCGACACCCTGGAGGACGTGCTCGACCGGGTGTGCGCCGAGCGCGACTGGGCCCGCGCGCAGGCGACGGCCGGGGTGGAGTACGTCCGCCGGGTGCACGACGGCCGGCGCTCGGCGCAGGTCTTGAGCACCTTCCTCAGCTGAGCCGCCGTCGAGGTCGTCCCCCCCGTCGCGATCACGACGAGGTGAGGCGGTTCTGGGCGGCGGGCAGGCCGGACAGTGCCGCCACCAGGGGCGCCGAGCGCGGGGTGCCCGATCGGGTGCGACGCCGGGCGGTGAGCCAGACGGCGGGGATCGCCGCCTGATCGACGGCCACCAGCACCTCGGCCTCGCGCAGCAGGTCGCGTGTGGTGGCGTCGCGGGCCAGGCGTCGGGCCGCCGGCAGCCGGTCGGGGTCGAACCGGAGTTTGCTCACGGCGACCGGACGCCACGGCAGCCGGGCCGGCGGGAGCGGGGTGGCGCCGTCCAGCACCTCGGCCAGCGCCGGCGAGGGCGGGCGGCGATGGATCAGGTGCACCCGGTGCCCGGCGGCCTGCAACGCTCGCACGCCCGAGATCAGGCCGTCGCCGGGGATCGAGGGGCCGAGGGCGATCAGCAGCACGGTCATCGCAGCACTCCCGGCGCGGTGCGCGCCCGGCGGGCGGCGACCAGTTCGCGCAGTGCGGCCACCCGGGGCGCGAGCTGGACGTCGCGGCGGAACGCTCGCGCCGCCTGCTGGGCCGCGCGGGCGCGCGCGGCGGAGTCCGGGTGGCGGGCGTCGCCGGCCGCCGAGGCCAGGGCCGCGGCGATCGCGGCCGGGGACAGGTCGGCCGCCGGGTGCCAGCGCGGATAGGTGGCCAGCACCTCGGCCGCGGCATTGCCCGGCGAGAGCACCGACACGATCGGCAGCCCGGTCGAGGCGTACTCGAACACCTTGCCGCTGGTCACGTACTCACCGCCGCCCAGGGCGAGGATCAGCACGTCGAAGGTGGCGTAGGTGGCGTCCACCTCGGTCTTGGAGACCGGCCCGTCGTAGCTCATGCCGGACGGCGCGGCCGCGTCCACCAGCGCGGCGAGTCCCGGATCGGGGGTGGCGTAGTAGCCGAGGTACCCGCGCAGGACGGCGCGCGCGCCGTCCAGGGACGACGTGGCGTGCTGCCAGCCCTCGACCAGCTCGCGCAGCGGGACGACGGGGGTGAGCGTGCCGAGGTAGCCGAAGGTCAGCCGGTGCCCGGCGGGGCGGTCGGCGAACGGCAGAGGTTCGGGCAGGTCGCGGTCGTAGCCGTTCATCACGACGTGCAGGTGCGACGCGGCGTCCGGATACGTCTCGGCGTGCCAGCGCCGTAGCGCCTCGTTGACGAACCACACCTCGCTCGCGCCACGGATCGCCCGGGCCTCCCACCGGCCCGCGGGGGAGTCGGCCGACAGCCGCCGGGTGCCCGAGTAGGTGTGGAAGGTCCAGGCATCACGGAAGTCGACCACGTACGGAACGTCGTCCTCGGCGTCGAGCCGCAGGCCGGCGGTGATCGAGACCTGCGGGTTGGTGGTCGCCACCACCAGGTCGATCGGGGTGCGGGCGTGCAGCTCGACCGCCGCCTGCTCGATGCGATGCCGCCACGGCCCGTAGCCCACCTCGGGGAAGGCGGCCAAGTCACGGCGCACCCGCAGCGTGCTCCACAGTCGCGGGGTCAGCACCCGCAACGCCGGCCAGTCGGCCCGGGCGGTGAGGTCGGTCTGCTGCGCCGGCCACGAGAACGGCACCCGGATCACGTCGACCCGCGGGTCGACCAGCCGTTCGAGGGCGTCGTCCGAGCCGGTGACGTCGCGGAACACCTCGCGGGGCACGGTCAGCACGCTGACCCGCCAGCCGTCCGCGGCGAAGGCGTTGGCCGTGGCCAGCGCGCGATGGACGCCGCCGGTGCGCGACGGCGGGAAGCCCCACGCGACGTAGAGCACATGGGGTGGGCCGGTCGGCCGGTCTGTCACCTCGAGTCCTCTACAGCCGGTTGCGATACGTTGACGGCGCCAGCGTAGAACGCCGCTGACCTGTGGCACGCCACGCCTGTCGGGCGCGAGCGCGCCAGCTGACACCACTCGGATCAAGGAGTGCGATGGCCCGGATCGAGGCCAGTGCCGACGTCTCGCCCGACGCCACCATCGGCGAGGGCTCGTCCATCTGGCATCTGGCGCAGGTTCGTGAGAAGTCGGTGCTGGGCGCGGGGTGCGTCATCGGTCGCGGCGCCTACGTGGGCACCGGCGTCACGATGGGCGACAACTGCAAGCTGCAGAACTACGCCCTGGTCTACGAACCCGCAGTGCTCGAGGACGGCGTGTTCGTGGGCCCCGCCGTGGTGTTCACCAACGACCACTACCCGCGCGCGATCAACCCGGACGGCACGCTCAAGAGCGCCCACGACTGGGAGCCGGTCGGCGTGACCGTACGCACCGGCGCGGCCATCGGCGCCCGTTCGGTCTGCGTCGCGCCCGTCACCGTCGGGCGGTGGGCCATGGTGGCCGCCGGGTCGGTCGTGGTGAAGGACGTGCCGGACTTCGCGCTCGTCGCCGGGGTTCCGGCCCGCTGGATACGATGGGTCGGCCACGCCGGCGTCCCGCTGGAGAGTGCGGGCGAGGGGCTGTGGCGCTGCCCGCAGACCGGGCGGACCTACCGAGAGCGCGCCGCCGACGAGGGTGCCGAGGCGCTGCACACCACTGTCTTGGAAGACATCGTTGTGGAAGAAGAGGTTGACCACGCATGAGCGGATTCATCCCGCCCGCCAAGCCCTTGATCGGCGACGAGGAGCGGGAGGCCGTCGATCGCGTGCTGCGTAGCGGCATGCTCGCGCAGGGTCCCGAGGTCAAGGCGTTCGAAGAGGAGTTCTCGGCGCACTTCGGCCTCGGCCGGGCGTGCGTCGCGGTCAACTCCGGCACCTCGGGGTTGCACCTCGGGCTGCTGTCGAGCTGGGTGAAGGCCGGCGACGAGGTGATCGTGCCGTCGTTCACCTTCGCCGCCACGGCCAACTCGGTGGCGCTGACCGGTGCGACACCGGTGTTCGCCGACATCGAGCCCGACTCGTTCTGCCTCGACCCGGCCGCGGTCGAGGCCGCGATCACCGAGCGGACCGTGGGCATCATGCCGGTGCACCTCTACGGGCACCCGGCCAACATGCCTGCGCTGCAGGCGATCGCGGACAAGCACAACCTGCAGATCTTCGAGGACGCCGCACAGGCTCACGGTGCCTCGCTGAACGGGACGCCGGTGGGTGCGTTCGGCACCTTCGCGATGTTCTCGCTCTACCCGACCAAGAACATGACCTCGGGTGAGGGCGGCATGGTCTCGGCGGCGAACCCGCAGGTCGAGCGCCTGCTGCGGCTCTACCGCAACCAGGGCATGGAGATGCAGTACCACAACGAGGTCGTGGGCTTCAACGCGCGGATGACCGAGATCCACGCTGCCATCGGGCGGGTGCAGCTGACCAAGGTCGACGCCTGGACCAAGCAGCGCCAGGAGAACGCCGCGTTCCTGTCGGCGAACCTGCGCGGGGTGACCCCGCCCCCGGTGGCGCCGGGCGCCGTCCACGTCTACCACCAGTACACGGTGCGGGTGCCGCAGGACCGCGACGGTCTGGCCAAGGCGCTGCGCGAGGAGTACCAGGTCGGGTCGGGCATGTTCTACCCGGTGCCCAACCACCGGCTGGCGCCGTTCGCGGTGTCGGTCGACCTGCCGCAGACCGAGAAGGCCGCGACCGAGTGCCTGTCGCTGCCGGTGCACCCCTCGCTCACCCAGGACGATCTCGAGCGGATCGTCACCGCGGTGAACACCCTCGCCGGGGCGGGTGCCTGATGGGCTTCACCGGACAGTTGCCGCTGCGCGCCGGGCTGATCGGCGTCGGCATGATGGGCCGCCACCACGCGCGGGTGTTGCGCAGCCTGCAGGACGTCGAACTGGTCGCCGTGGCCGATGCCGGGGGCGACCCGCACGGGGTGGCCGGTGGGTTGCCGGTCTACTCGACCGTGGAGGAGTTGATCGCCCACGGCATCGACTACGCCATGGTCGCGGTGCCGACGATCCATCACGAGGAGATCGGGCTCGCCCTGGCCGCGGCCGGGGTGCACGCGATGATCGAGAAGCCGCTGGCGCAGGACAGCGCCGCGGCGCTGAACCTGGCCGAGGCCTTCGAGAGGGCCGGCCTGGTCGGGGCGGTCGGACACATCGAGCGCTACAACCCGGCGCTGCAGAACCTTCGCTCGCGCCTCGAGCAGGGTGATCTGGGCAGCGTCTACCAGGTGGTCACCCGGCGGCAGGGGCCGTTCCCGGCCCGGATCGCCGACGTCGGCGTGGTCAAGGACCTGGCCACCCACGACATCGACCTGACCGCGTGGGTGACGCAGCAGAACTTCGCCTCGGTGTCGGCGCGGACGGCGTTCAAGAGCGGACGTCAGCACGAGGACCTGGTGGCCGTGGTCGGTCAGCTGACCGACGGCACGGTCACCTCGCACCTGGTCAACTGGCTCTCGCCGATGAAGGAGCGGGTCACGATCGTCACCGGCGAGCGGGGCGCGTTCGTCGCGGACACCCTGACCGCCGACCTGACCTTCTTCGCCAACGGCCTCATCCCCACCACCTGGGACGGCGTGGCCGCCTTCCGGGGCGTGGCCGAGGGCGACATGATCCGGTTCGCGTTCGCCAAACCCGAACCGCTGCGCACCGAGCACGAGGCGTTCCGCGACGCCGTCCTGGGCAAGAGCATGGACATCGTGACCATGCGCCAGGGCCTGACCACCGTCGCCGTGGCCGAGATGGTCCTCACCTCCGCCCGCGAGGGCCGGGTCGTCGAGGCCCTCCAGCCCTGACCCCACCCCCCCAACCCACCTGCAAACTGGTCAGTTCTCGGGCAACCCGCTGCTCGCGGTGCCCGAGAGCTGACCACTTTGCGGAAGGGGTTGGTGCGGGTGATCAGGGGGGTGGCGAGCGTGGCGCTGTCACGTCTGGGTGTGTGTTCGTCGCCATTCGCGTCGTCCGGGATTGAGTTCGTCCGGTGGCTGCCTTCGACATGATCACGTTGAAGATCACGTTGAGGGTTTGGGAGGCTTTCCATGATCACGTTGAGGGATGCGTTCGCGCGAACGTGACGAAATCCCACACCGTGATCTTCAACGTGATCATGGAGTGGCCACCCTCCTCCGGGGGAGAGCACAAGGGGGACGGGGATGGGATGGGTCAGGGGTGATGGGCGAGGAGTTCCTCTGCGACGCGGTGGGCGGCCTTGCCGTCGCCGTAGGGGGTGGCCTGCGGACCTGCGGGGACGGCGCGGACGGCGACGTCGGCGACCTGGGTCAGGCCGGGGTCGAGGATGTTCCAGCCCGACTCGAGGGTCTCGGTCCATTCGGTCTCGGTGCGCAGCGTGGTGCACGGCGTCCCGAGCAGGAACGCCTCCTTCTGCAGGCCGCCGGAATCGGTGACCACCCCGGCCGCGCCCATCACGGCCCGCACCATCTGGGGGTAGGGCAGCGGGTCGGTCGCGATGACCCGTGATGCGCCGGACCCGATGCGGGACAACGAGATCCCGAACTCCTGGGCGCGAGCGCGTAGCCGCGGGTGGGCCAGCAGGACGACGGGCACCGGCACCCGGGCCAGCGCGTCGACCAGCGCCGCCAGCCGCTCGGGCTCGTCGGTGTTGTCGGCCCGGTGGATGGTCGCCACCACGTACGGCGCGGCGGGCTCGACGTCGTCCGGCAGCTCGGCGGGCGCGGTGCGCACGGCGTCGCGCACCAGAAAACAGACATCGGTCATCACGTCGCCCACCAGTCGCGACCGGGCGGCCAGGCCCTCGGCGGCCAGATGGTCCATCGCGACCTGGGTCGGCGCCAGCAACAGGTCGGCGGCGTGGTCGGTCAGCACCCGGTTGTGCTCCTCGGGCATGCGCCGGTTGAACGAGCGCAGCCCGGCCTCGAGGTGGGCCACCGGCAGGTGCAGCTTCACCGCCGCGACGGCCCCGGCCAGGGTCGAGTTGGTGTCGCCGTACACCAACACCCAGTCGGGGGAGTGCGTGGTGAGCACCTCGTCCATCGCGGCGAGCATCGCCCCGGTCTGCGCGCCGTGCGAGCCCGAGCCGACGCCCAGGTGCACGTCGGGCGCGGGGATGTGCAGGTCGGCGAAGAACGCGTCCGACATCAACGCGTCGTAGTGCTGACCGGTGTGCACGATGACGTGCTCGATGGATTCGCCCGGCCCGGCGCCCGGCCCGGCCGAGGTGGCCGCGAACGCGGCCGCCACCGGGGCGAGCTTGACGAACTGGGGGCGGGCACCGACGACGCTCAACACCTTCACGGCGCCCCACTGTACGGGGGCCGGACTGTACGGGGGCCGGCGACCAGCCTTCGGACCGCGGGTGGGCGCAGAGCGCAGAGAATCCGGCGGCGTTGCGCGCTCATTTCGCGCATTCGCCACTTTGCGGATCCGCACCTCAGGTCGACACGGCGATGCGATCCGAGCGCCTCCGCCAACGCGGCAGAGACGCCCGTCCTCGCCGAGTACCCTGACAGCCGTGTCGAGCCGGCCGCGGGTGGTGCTGTTCCGTGCCAATGGCGTCGACACCGACTCCCGGGCCAAGAAGTTCGGCATGACCCTGGCTCGCCTCGGGTACGACGTGCACCTGCTCTCGGCCGAGCCGGTGGGCTCGGCTGCCGGCTCGCCTGCCGTCGCGGGCACCACTCCGCGCCACCTCACCACCCACGGTCGCGGCGGCGAACTGCAGGTCACCGTGCACACCGTGCCGATCGGCACCACGCACCGCGATCTGCACCGCGCCGCCCTGGTGCACCGCCGGCGCCGCCGGTTCACCCTGCTCGACCGCTCCTCCGAGGACGAGTACCGCACCGCGATGCGCGAGCTGCGGGCCGAGCTCGCCACCGCGACCGGCGCCCGGAAGGTGCTGGGCGGCGTCCGGCTGGCCTGGCGCGGCGGTCGCGGCAAGGTGCAGTGGGCGATCAACGTCGCGCACCGGCTGGCCTGGCGCCGCTGGGACGACCTGCGCGCCAACTCGACCTGGCTGGCCACCACCCGGGGCGTGCTGCCCGAGATCGAGGATTACGCCGCGGCTTTCGCCCCGGTGCTCGATCGGCTCGAACCCGACGTGATCCACGCCCACCACCCGCTGGTGCTCGGCACCGCGGTGCGCGCCGCGCGCCGTCGCCGCGCGGCCGGCGCCACCTGCCACGTGATCTACGACGCCCGCGAGGACTTCGCCGGCCTGCCGGTGCAGGAGCAGGGCCGTCGCCGGCGACACGCCGTCCTGGTACGCGAGGAGGCCCGCTACATCCGGGACGCCGATGCCGTGATCACGGTCTCGGAACCGATCGCCACCACGCTGGCGGCCCGCTACGCGCTCACCGCCACCCCCACGGTGGTGCTCAACGTGCCGGTGGACGACGTCACGCGCCGTCCGGGGGGCGGCGCCGTCTGGGGCCTGCCGACGGTGCGCGACGTCATCGAGGTGGCGGGGCGCCCGCTGGCACCCGAGGTGCCGCTGCTGGTCTATTCCGGAGCGGTCAGCAAGGCCCGGGGGGTCGACGTGCTGATCGAGGCGCTGCCCCACCTGCCCGAGGTGCACGCCGTCGTGGTGCCGGTGCCCTACCCACACCCGCAGTTGCCTGCGCTGCAGCAGCGGGCGGCCGAGCTCGGGGTGGGTGAGCGGTTTCACGTCGCGCCCCCGGTCGGCCAGGACCACCTGCTGCACTACCTGGCCGGTGCCGACCTGGCGGTGTTCCCGATCCGCACCGGGTCGGCCAACATCGAACAGGCGCTGCCCAACAAGCTGTTCGAGAGCGTGCACGCCGGTCTGCCCATCGTGACCTGCGACGCCGCCTTGATCGCGGCCTTCGTGCGCGAGCACGACCTGGGTGAGGTGTTCTCGTTCGGTCGCGCGGGGGAGATCGCCGGTCAGGCGGCCACGGACGCCGAACCGGCGGCTCGCGACCTGGCGCGCGCCGTCCGGCGAGCCCTCGACAATCCGCGCAACTCGTTCGACCCGCACTGGCAGGAGTTGCGTCGGCACTACTCTTGGCAAGGCCAGGAGCGCGCCATCCGCGGGGTGTACACACCTCTGGTGGCGCCCCCGACCCCGGACGGCATCGAGGTCGAACCGTTCGGATCGCTCACCGTCGATGGAAGGTCTTCGTGAACATCACTGTCGTCGCCCTCGGCAAGATCGGTCTGCCCCTGGCGGTCCAGTTCGCCACCCGCGGGCACCACGTGATCGGTGCCGACGTCAACGCCGGTCTGGTCGAGACGGTCAACGCGGGCATCGAGCCCTTCCCCGGTGAGGACCACCTCGCCGAGTACCTGGCCGACGTCGTCGCCGGACGCAGCGTCAACGGCGCCCCGGCCGGGCGGCTCGAGGCCACCACCGACACCACCGAGGCGGTGCGGCGCAGCGAGGCCGTCGTGGTCGTCGTCCCGCTGTTCGTGGACGCCGACAGTCAGCCCGACTTCGGCTGGATGGACGACGCCACCCGCGCCATCGCGGCCGGGCTGCAGCCGGGCACGCTGGTCAGCTACGAGACCACGCTGCCGGTCGGGACGACGCGCACCCGGTTCCTGCCGATGCTCGAGCAGGGCAGCGGGCTGACCGCCGGCAAGGACTTCCACCTGGTGTTCAGCCCCGAGCGGGTGTTCACCGGGCGGGTGTTCGCCGACCTGCGCAAGTACCCCAAACTGATCGGCGGCATCGACGCCGAGAGCGCCAAGCGCGGCCAGGCCTTCTACGAGCAGGTGCTGACCTTCGACGAGCGTCCCGACCTCGTCGAGGCCGGCGCGCGCCCCAACGGCGTGTGGGACCTGGGCAGCGCCGAGGCGGCCGAGATGGCCAAGCTCGCCGAGACCACCTACCGCGACGTCAACATCGGCCTGGCCAACCAGTTCGCGCGCTTCGCCGCCCGCAACGGCATCGACGTGCACCAGGTGATCGAGGCCAGCAACAGCCAGCCGTTCAGCCACATCCACCGGCCGGGCATCGCCGTCGGCGGCCACTGCATCCCGGTCTACCCGCGGCTGTACCTGTTCAACGACCCCGAGGCGAGCGTCGTCCGCGCGGCCCGGCAGGCGAACGCCGAGATGCCCGAGTACACCGTCGGGGTGCTCGAGGGCGCCCACGGCGACCTGCGCGGCCAGCGGGTGCTGGTGCTCGGGGCGAGCTACCGGGGCGGGGTGAAGGAGACCGCGTTCAGCGGCGTCTTCGCCACCGTCGAGGCGTTGCGGGCCCGCGGCGCCGAGGTGTTCGTGGACGACCCGATGTTCGCCGACGCCGAGCTGGAGCGGTACGGCTTCACCGCCTACCCCAAGGGCACCGCGGTGGACGCCGCGATCCTGCACACCGATCACGCCGGCTACCGCACGCTCACCGCGACCGACCTGCCGGGCGTGCGCACCGTGGTCGACGGCCGCGGGGTGCTGGACGCCGCGAACTGGCCGGACGTCACGCTGCGCGTCGTGGGGCGTGGCTGAGGCCACGCCCCGGCCAGGTACGCACCGGTCAGGAAGGGGCGCCGCGGTCGATGGCTGAACGGTTCGACGTCACCGTGGCCACGCCCTGGTACCCCACGCCGTACAACCGCATGGCCGGTTCGTTCGTCGCCGAGCACGCGGTGCTGGCCGCGGGGTTGCCCGGGGTGCGCCCGGGCGGGGTGCACGTGGTGCACGGGCTGGAGTGGCCTGGGGGCAACGCCGCGGCCGCCATGGCGTTGCGGCCGGCATTCGACATGGTGCTCGACCGACTGCGCCACGGTCGTCCGGTACCCGGCTGCACGCGGTCGCCGGGCCACTCGACCGGGTACCGGTGTTCACCGTCGGCGGCGCCGATTGGGGCGCGCGGGCCGAGGCCGCGGTGCGGGACGTCTCGCGGGCTGTCGGCACCTTCGTCTCGCCCGTGGTGCACGGCCACGTCGGCTACCTGGGCGGATTGCTGGCCGCGCGGCTGGCCGAACCCGGGGCGAAGGTGTTCGCCACCGAGCACTCCACGGCGCTGCGTGACGTGCTCGCCCAGCCGGCCGCCCGGGAGCACTACGCCGAACTGATCGAGCGGGCCGACGCGGTGTTCTGTGTCAGCAACCTGTTGCGCCGGCAGATCCTCGACGCGGTGCCCGACCCCGGGGCGTGGTGCGGGTGCTGGCCAACCCGGTCGACTTCGCGGGGGCGCCGCGCCGGTCGAGCCTGCCGGATCGGTTGCGCCGCTGGGTGTTCGTCGGCGGGCTGCACGAGCGCAAGGGCGTGATGCGGCTGGTACGGGCGTTCGTCTCGGCGGCCCGCGAGGACGCCGAGGTGAGCCTGACCCTGTTCGGCAGCGGCGCCCTGGCCGACGCCCTGATCGGGCTGGCCCGGGACGGCGGGGTGGCCGACCGGCTGCACCTGCCCGGGGTGGTGCGTCACCGGGAGTTGTTGGCGCAGTTGCCGTCCTACGATGTGCTGCTCGCGCCGAGCACCTACGGACCTTTCACCTGGCGGTGCCCGAGGCCGTGGCCGCCGGGCTGCCGGTGATCGTCACCCGCAGCGGCGGCCCGCAAGAGGCCCTGGCCGGAGTGGAACACCAGGTGGGCCGGTTCGTCGACGTGAACGACGATCCCGACGAGCTGGTCGAGGCCTGGCGTGACCTGTCGGACCACCTGGGTGAGCTCGACCTGGACGCCGCCCGGGCGACGCTCGATGCCCGTTACGGCCGGGAGGCGATCAGCGCTGCGCCTGGCGCAGGCCTACGGGCTGCCCGGGGTGCTGTACCCCGGTGCCTCGGCGATGGCCGGGAACGGGGCCGTCGTCCAACCGGAACGCATTGCCCTGGTGGCGGTTTCGGGCTGGCGCCGCTACCACGTGCAGGCCGAGCTGGACGCCGCTCACACCCTCGGGGTGCCGCTCGCGCTGATCAGCGACGACGTCCAGATCCGGGAGCAGGCGACGCGCGCCGGAGCCACTCTCGTGGCGACCAGGGAGGCGACGGCACTCACCGGTGGGGTCGAGGTGAGCGCCACGGCGGCGCCGGGTGCCTCGCTCGCCGTCCGGGCGCGGCGCACGGTCGGGGCACTGCGGCGCCGGGCGTTGCGGGTGCTCGAGACCAGATCCGTTCCCCGGCAACGGGTCACGGGGGTCCAGCTGGACGACGATTTCCTGCAGGGGGCGCAGCTGGTGCTGGGGGATTGCCAATCGATGCCGCTGGCGCGGGCGCTGCTGGCCGCGCATCCGCAGCTGCACCCGGTGGTCGAGCTCGACCGGGTCGGGCCGCTCGGTCCCAGCGTCGACAGCGAGGCGGGGCAGGTGGGGACGCCGTGACCACGCCCCGCGCCACCGTGCCCCATGTGGTGATGCTGGTCGCGAACGACGTCAGCGCGGACACCCGGGTGCGCAAGAGCGCGCTGGCCGTGGCCGCCCTGGGTGCCCGGGTGACGGTCGTCGGCATCACCGCCGAGCCCCGGCGCAGCACCAGCCGGCTGGGTCCGGTGACGATCCTGCGGGTGCCGGTCGACTTCCTGCTGCGCGATCGGCGCCGGGACCGCCGTTCCCGGCTGCACCGGGGTGAGATCGGTTGGCTGACCGCCGATCCGGCGAGCGAGGCGGTCGAACGCCGCCGGCTCGCGGTGGCCCATCGCGACGCGGCTGTCCGCGACGGCGTCGGCGGGGCACTGGCCCGTCAGGTCGCCCAGGCCCGCCGGTTCACGGTGCGGGCCGAGGGACTGGGACGGCGCCGCGCGGCCCGAGCGGCGACGCTGGCGTTCAAGGTCTACGACCGTGGCGTGCAGAAACTGACGCTCGGTGCCACCCCCGAGCGCATCGTCCCCGAGATCGACGACCTCGAGGTGGCCGTCGGGCCGGTGCTGGACGAGCTGGCGCCGGACGCGATCCACGCGCACGACGTGCACTTCCTGGCAGTGGTCGGTCGGGCCGTGGCCCGGCGCGCGCCGCGGGCCGCACCGTGCCGTGGGTGTACGACGCCCACGAGTGGGTGCCGGGGCTGTCGCGATACGGCGGCCGGACGGCGCGGGTGGTGGCCGCCTGGGCCGCGCTCGAGAAGCGGTGGGCGCGGCGCGCGGACCGGGTGATCACCGTCTCGCCACCGTTGGCCGAGGCGCTGGAGCAGCGCTACGGCCTGCGGCGGCTGCCGGACGTGGTGCTCAACGTGCCGCCGCTGGACGGTGCCGCGGCGGCTGCGGCCTCCGCGTCGTCCGAGGTGTCCGAGTCGGGCGCGGCCGATGTGCGGACCGCGGCCGGGGTTCCCGCCGACGCGACGCTGCTGGTCTACAGCGGGGGAGTGCAGGCGGCTCGCGGGGTCGAGACCGCGGTGTCGGCGCTGACCCACCTGCCGCAGGCCCACCTGGTCGTGGTGGCGGTGCCCTCGGTGCACACCCCGGCGGTGGCCGCGGTGCGCACCGCGGCCGAGAACGCCGGCGTGGCCGACCGGTTGCACGTCGTCCCGGGGGTCGCCCCGGACCAGGTGGTCTCGTTCCTGCGGACCGCCGATGTGGGCCTGATCCCGTTGCGGCACTTCGGGTCTCACGAGATGGCGCTGGCCAACAAGCTGTTCGAGTACCTGCACGCGCGGTTGCCGATGGTGGTCAGCGACTGCCGGGCGCAGGCCGAGTTCGTCCGCCGCCACGAGCTGGGCGAGGTGCACACCGCCGGGGACGGCGCCGACCTGGCCCGGGCCGTCGAGCGGGTGCTGGCCGACCGCGACCGGATCCGCGCGCGGATGGCCGACCCGGCGTTGCGGCAGGCCTACACCTGGCAGGCGCAGGCGAGGGTGCTGCAGGGCGTCTACCGCGACCTGCTGCCCGAGGCCCCGTGGACCGATGTGGCGGCTGCGGCGGCAGCGCTGACCGTGGCCGAGCCGGAAGAGGTCGCGCTGCCCGACGGGCAACGCACCCTGGCCGTCGGGCCGGCCAACAGCGCGGGCCAGGCCTGGGCCTGGACCCGATGTGCGGCACGGTATCTCGACGGCGTGGCGGGGTACGTGGTGGCGCTGCGCAACGAGAAGTACGACTACCCCGCCGACGAGCTGGTGACCCGGCAGGCCTACCTGACCGACGGCGACTGGCAGCTGCGCACCCTGGCCCGGGCACGGGCGAACTGGACCCACGTGCTGTTCGAGGCGGGCCGGCCGATCCTCGGGGGGCTCACCGGGCGGGACTTCGTCGCGGACGCCGCGCTGTTGAGCGCGAGCGGCGTCCGGGTGGGCCTGGTGTTCCACGGCTCGGAGGTGCGCGACCCCCGGCGGCATCGCCTCACCCACGAGTTCTCGCCGTTCAGCGACCCCAAGAGCGAGCTGACCCGCCGGCTGCAGGCGCGGTGTGATGCGTTGCTGCCGCAGGTACGGGCCTTCGACGGGCCGCTGTTCGCCTCGACCCCCGACCAGCTGGACTACCTGCCCGAGGGCACCTCCTGGCTGCCGGTCGTGGTCGACACCGAGCGGTTCTCACCGGACGGCGTGCCGGCACCGCTGGAGCGCGCGCGGCCGCTCGTCGTCCACGCGCCGTCCAACCCGGCCCTCAAGGGCACCGCGGACGTCGAGCGGGTGCTCGGCCCGCTGGCCGAGCGGGGGGTGATCGAGCTGCGCATGGTCACCGGCATGCCGCCGGAGCAGGCCGCCGAACTGATCCGCACCGCCGACGTCGTGGTCGACCAGCTGCTGCTGGGCCTCTACGGCGTGCTGGCCTGCGAGGCCATGGCCGCCGGACGGGTGGTGCTCGGACATCTCGGGCAGCCGTTGCGCGACCGGGTCCGGGAGCTGACCGGTGCGGAAGTGCCCGTGGTCGAGGCCACGCCCCGTAGTCTGGGCGAGGTGATGCAGCAGGTGCTCGACGACCGGGACGGCGCGCGGCGTGCGGCGGCGTCCGGGCCGGGCTTCGTCACCGAGATGCACGATGGACGACGCTCGGCGGGTGTCCTGGCCTCGTTCCTGGAGGCCGTTCCGATCGAGCCGGCCGCGTTCTCGACGGTGGAGGGTGCTCCCACGGTGGGTGGCTCACAGTGAGCGTCTCTCGTCCCCACGTGTTGCTGCTGGGCATGCAGTTCCCGCCGGCGCGCGGCAGCGGGGTGTACCGGATTCGTAGCTGGGCCAACCACTTTGCCCGGCGAGGCTTCGATGTCACCGTGCTGGCCGCCGACCGCGACTACTGGGTCGAGCGGGCCGGGGTGATCGATCCCGAGCTGGAGCGCACCGTCGATCCGCGGGTCCGCGTGGTGCACGTCAAGGTGCCCCGCGAACACCTGCGGCAGAACCTGCGCACCATGTCGTGGGCGCACGCGAACTTTCCCCGGGCGTGGATCCGCGGCCACGACAAGGCTCGGCGCCGGATCTTCCCCGAGATCTACGCCTCGATCATCCCGCTGTTCCTGGCGCACGCGGTGGCGGTGCACGCCCGGCACCGGGTCGACGTGGTGTTCGCCACCGGAAACCCCTACGCGCAGTACGGGGCGGCGTACCACCTGGGCCGCCTGCTGCGCCGGCCGTACGTGGTCGACTATCACGACCCGTGGACGCTGAACCCGCTCACCGAGGACGACGCCTTCCCGCCGAACCACCCGGCCTTCACCTGGGAGCGGCGGATCATCGAGAAGGCCGCGCTGACGGTGACCGTCAACGAGCCGCTGGGGCAGTGGTACCGCGAGCGCTATCCCGTTGCCGCGGAACGGATTCGGGTGGTCGAGAACGGTCTGGCGGAAGAGGTGGTGGCCGACGTCTCGTTCACGCCGCGCGACCCGGCGCAGCCGTTGCGGTTCGGCTACGTCGGCACCGTGCGTGGTGACCTGCCGATCGAGGAGTTCCTGGACGGCTGGGCGCTGGCCCGCAAGGAGCCCGCGCTGCACGAGGCCACCATGGACTTCTACGGCTACCTGGGGTTCTTCACCCATACCGAGGGGCCGATCCGGGCCCGGCTGGAGTCGGGGGTCGAGGGCGTGCACTACCGCGGGCCGGTGCCGCAGCCGCAGCTCGGGCGGATCTACTCCGGGTTGGACGCCCTGGCCATGCTGTTGCCGTCCTCGATCTACATGACCGCGGGCAAGGGGTACGACTACATGGCCGCCGGGCGCCCGGTGATCGGGGTGCACGACCCGCGCAACCACACCACCCAGGTGTTCCGCGACTACCCGTTGTTCTTCGGGGTGCCCACCGTGGACGCCGCCGCGGTGCGCGATGCGTTGGTGGCGGCCGCCGTGGCCGCCCGGGCCGAGACCGCCGAGCAGTTCGAGGCCTGCCGCGAGCTGGCGATGCGCCACACCTGGGACCTGGCCATGGAGCCGGTCGGCGACGAGGTGGAGGCGATGATCCGTGGCTGACACCGTGACCGGGCAATCGAGCGGGCAGGCGACCGGGCAGGCCGAAGCGCAGGGGCAGGCGCAGGGGCACGTGGCCGGGCAGCCGGCTCGGCCGCGGGTGCTCGGGGTGTGCATCGGCCCCGCCCGGCGGCACATCGTCGTCCAGATGCTGGGTGAGGTCGTGGCCGCCGGGGGCTCGGCGCTGCTGGTGACCGCGGACGGCGCCGTGGCCGCCGGCCTGCCCCCCGGCGTCGAGGCGCTCGACCTGGTGGACGACGAACGCCGAGTCGGCGTCCACACCCTGCTGCGCCCGCACCGGGTCTGGCAGCTGTGGGGTGGCTCGCGGCCCTATCGCGCGGTGCGTCCCTGGGTGCTGTGGCGCGCGCTGCGGCGCCGGCTGGACGTGGTTCAGCTCGATGCCCTGGACCACATCGTGATCGTCAGCGTCGAGTCCTGGCCCATCACCTGGCAACTCTGCCGCCGCTCCTCCTCCGTCACCTACGGCTGGGACGTCCCCCCCACCCTCTTCACCCCCCACCCCCCGCCGCGCCCCCACCTCCCCGTCGCCCGCGCCCCCACCCCCACCCCCCGGTGAGCGCAATGTCACGTTGCACTCGTCTGGCGAGCGCAACGTGACATTGCGCCCGGGCGGGATGAGCGTGATGGCGCGCCGACCCCTCCTTTCGTGACCCGGTGTGCGTCATGACGGGTGAGGATCATGGAGGAGGGCTCACGTGAGCGATCTGCGGGAGCGGCTGGACCGGCTCGCCGAGGGTGCCTCGGGCGACCTGGACGCCGCGCAGCTCTGGACGGCGGGACGTCGCCGACACCGTCTGCGCACGACCGCCGGGGCGCTGGCGGTGCTGCTGATCGCCACGGTGTCCGGACTGGGCGGGGCCACGGTGTGGCAGCGGACGGCGACCTCCCTGCCCGCTGCGCCGCCCGCGTCGGGCGTGTACCTGCCGGATCGCCTGGTGACCCCGCCGGCCTGGTTGGAGGGCACCGAGGTGAAGGGGCCGATCGGGCCACTGGTGGCGCTGGTGGGCGGTGCCCGGCGCGACGGGTGGCGCACGGTGCGAGGCGTGGTCGGGGTGTCGGCCCACACCGGGGAGTATCGCTTCCTCGATCTGCCGGGCGCCGCCGAGAGCAATCCCGGCACCCCTCGCGTGGAGTTGTCCCCGGACGGTCGCTGGGTCGCCTATTGGATTGGAGGTCGGCAGGTGGCCGGCGCCTGGCTGGTCACGGGCCTGGCCCTGTACGACACAGTGACCGGACAGGTGCGGACCCACCCCGTCGAGAGCGATCAGGGGGTGCTTCCCCGGGGAATCCTCTGGGAGGGCCAGTCTGCCTGGTTCTCCTACGGGCAGGTCACATCGGTCGACGAGTCGAGCCTCGAGATCCACTCGCTGCCTCCTTTGGCGTGGCCCGTGCTCGGGGAGCCAAGGGTGGTTGCCGGCGTCGGCCCCGACGAGCTACCGAAGGCAGCGGCCGACGGCTTGGTGTTGCTGGCAGGTCTGGACAACTTCGCGGTGGTGGTCAACGAGCTCGTGTACTCGCGCTTCAGGGTGGAGCACATTGGCAACGGCTCGGGCTGGACCGTGCTCTCACCGCCCCGGGCGGGGCGACGGCTTGTTGCGGAACTGTGGGTTCCCGAGTCGCAAACCTCGCCACAGCCGATCGAGTCGCGACTCATGGTCGGTGACCTGGACGGCGCGTTGTTGCCCCCGCAGAGCCGAGGGATCGTCCTGGGCGGACCGACGCAAGATCGCATACCCGCGGTGGCCATGAAGGACGTTTCCTCGGCGCCGGCAGTGATTCAAGGCTTGCTCGGCTGGCGGGACGCCGACCATGTGATCGCGGTCCTCGGGGAGTCAGGCTCGGCCGGCAAGGTGGCCAGTGTCGACATTCATACCGGGGCTTCCGAAGCGTTGACCCGCCTCGATGTCGGCGATTGGTCCACTCTTTCCGTTGCGGCAGAGGCTTGGACAGCCCCTGTGGCGCCGGCCGTCATCCCGGACTGGCCACCGGACCCCCGATTGGTGGCGCTGGCGATCGGCGGTGGCGTCCTGGTGCTGGCGCTGACGGGCGGGGCCGTTCGGGGCAGGGTCCGCAGGAGCCGTCGTGGCCGCTCCTGAAGACTTCAGCACGTTCGTCGCCACCCGGCGAAACGCCTTGCTGCGCACGGCCTTTCTGCTCACCGGCGGCCACCAGCAGGACGCCGAGGACCTGCTACAGACTGCGTTGGTCAAGGCCGTCCCGGCCTGGTCGCGCATCCGGGGCAACCCCGAGCCCTACGTCCGCCGGATCATGGTGCACGAGAACGTGTCCCGCTGGCGGTGGCGCCGCACCCGGCCGGAGGTGCTCACCGACACCCTGCCCGAGCGGGCCGCGCCGGCCACCTCACCCGGCGAGGACGACGAGCTGCGCCGAGCGCTCGCCGTCCTGGCTCCGCGACAGCGGGCGGTGATCGTGCTGCGCTACTACGAGGACCTCACCGAACGCGAGACCGCCCAGCTGTTGGGTATCTCGATCGGCACGGTGAAGTCGCAGGCTCGGGACGCGCTGACTCGGCTGCGGGCGCTGCTGCCCGACCTCGACCCCGACCCCGAGTCCATGATCACCGATAGCTCGCAGTTCACCACTGCTCAGCCGGAGCAAACGACGATCTGGCGGTGATCATGAGCAGGAGACACCCGTCAGGCGCCGTCCAGGAAGGCCGTCACCCGCTCGGTGGGCCGGCCGATGATCGCCCGCCCGCCGCGGATCACGACCGGACGCTCCATCAATGCCGGGTGTTCGGCCAGGACGGCGACCACCTGCTCGGCGGTCTGGACGTCGTCGGCGGTCAACCCCAGCTCGGTGAACAGCGGATCGCGCCGCACCAGCGCGGACGGCGGGTCGTCGAGGATCGCCAACAGGTCGGTCAGCGCCGCGGCGTCCAGCGGGGTCTTCAGGTACTCCACCACCTGCACCGGATCACCGGCCGCGGTGACGGCCGCCAGGGCACCCCGCGACTTCGAGCACCGGGGGTTGTGCAGCAGGGTCAACTCCTCCATGTCGGCAGCCTAACCGGCCTTCTTCTGCACCCATTCGGGTGATCAGGTTCGCGCGATCGCGGACGACGAGAGAGGCGACGTCACGACCCGCGTGACGACCCGCCAACCCACGACGCCCGCCCCGCACCCGCGAGGAGATCCCGCCATGCTCCGCACCGTCCGGCACCCGGCGACCGTACTCGTCGCCCTGGCCACGGCGCTGGGCACCTGGGCGATCCCCTCGGCCGCCATGGCTGCGACGGCGTCCGGGATCTCACCGGCCGAACGACCCCCGAGCGGCATCGCCCCGACGCCGGTGGCCCGGCGCGCGGTGACGTCCGGGGTGGCCACCGTCAGCGGATCGGGCTTCGGGCACGGCGTCGGGCTGTCGCAGTACGGCGCCCTGGGCATGGCGCGCGCGGGCAACACCGCGCAACAGATCGTGGGGCACTACTACACCGGAGTCGCCGTCACCGCGGTCCACGACGCCGTCGACCTGCGGGTCAACGTGGTGCACCGCGGTCGCTCGATCGTGCTGCGCCCGGTCGCGATCGGGGAGCCCGCCGCCCACCGTGCGCGCCTGATCCCCACCACCGGGACGACGCTGCTGCTGGCCCCGGGCGACCTGGCCACCGTGACGCCGTCGTCCGGTGCCGTGACGGTGGCCGTTCGCCGGGGCTCGGGCGCCACGATCACCCGCAGCAGCACCGGCTGGACGGTCGACTGGACCGGAACCAGCGCCTGGTCCGGGCCGGCCACCCGATTGGCTCTGACCTCGCGCATGCTCGGCGGTACCGCGGCCAAGGAGCGCTCCTACCGCTGGGGCCGGCTCGCGCTGACCAACCTCGCGGGCGGCCTGGAAGCGGTCACCACCGTCGACCTGCATGCCGGCTATCTGCGCGGTCTCGCCGAGATGCCGTCGTCCTGGCCCGCCACGGCGCTGCAGGCCCAGGTGATCACGGCGCGCAGTTACGCGCTGGTGGCTGCCACGTCGGCGCCGAGACCCAGCTGCGGCGGCTGTCAGCTGTGGGACGACCAGCGCAGCCAGATGTACGTCGGCTGGGCCAAGGAGGGCGAGAAGATCGGCGCGACCGACTACGGCGCCCGGTGGGTGGCCGCCGTCACGGCGACCTCGCCGACGCCCACGACCGGCATCGCCGTGCTCTACCAGGGGCGTCCGGTGCAGACGTACTACGCCTCCTCCACCGGCGGCAAGACCCGCGACCCGAAGGCGGTCTGGGGCAGCTCGGTGCCCTACCTGCGGGTCGTCGCCGACCCGTGGAGCCTCGACCCGACCGTGAACCCCGGCTACGCCGCCTGGAAGCGCAGTGTCACCGTCGCCCGGCTGACCTCGGCCTTCGGGATCACCGACGGCTCCGGCATCGCGTCGATCAGCATCGCCACCCGGGACGCCGCCGGTGCGGCGACCACGCTGAAGGCCACCTCCGGCGCGGGCCAGGTGCGCACCCTGAGCGGGGAGAGCTTCCGCTCTCGCCTGAGCCTGCCCAGCGCCTGGGTCAGTGGGGTCAAACTCCCCGGCTGACACACAAGGTGGAGAGTTCGTACACGCAGACGGTGCCGAACTCGACACCATGGCGTCGCGCTCGAGGTTATCCACAGGGGCTCTGCACCGTCAGGGCGAAATGGCCACACTCGACCCTTGTGTACTCCCGATCGGCGGTTCCGGAATCGGCGCTGGCGTTGGCGCGGCAGCAGGCGGGCGTGATCACGCGCGAGCAGTTGACCGCGATGGGATCGTCCCGACGCTGTGTGGTGCGCTGGACCCAGGAGTGGTCGAGGGTGGCCCGGGGCGTCTACTACGTCGGCCCGCTGCTCGGCGACATCCCATACGAGGGTTCGACCCGCCCGAGTCACTGATCACGATCTATGTCGGCGCTCGAGTTGAACCGCGACCCGGCTACCGGTTTCAGCGCGAGGAGCCCGGGCTGCGGCTGCCTTCGCCCGCTCGGGAACCCGCCCGGACCCGCATCGAGGACACGGTGCTCGACCTGTGCGCCGCGGGGGATGAGGAATCCACCGTGATGTGGGTGACCCGAGCCTGTCAGCGCCGGCTCACGACCCCGAGACGGCTGGCGGACAGGCTCGACCAACGCCCTCAGTTGCCGGGACGTGGGCTGATCCGCGAGATGGTCGCGGACGCCGGGGCCGGGGCGACCAGCAATCTCGAGCACCGCGCCCTGCGCCAGGTGTTCCGGGCTCACGGGCTGCCACCGGCGCAGTGGCAGCATCGAACCGGCTCCCACGACCGGATCGCCGACGTGGCGTTCGTGCAGTACGGCGTCCTGGTCGAGCTCGACGGCAAGGTGGGCCACGTCGAGGAGGGCGCGTTCCGCGACATGCGCCGGGACAACGACCACACGCTCGACGGCTGGGTCACCCTGCGTTTCGGGTGGGCCGATGTCGCGGCCAACCCCTGTGCCGTGGCGGCCCAGATCGCCCGGGTGCTCACCGCCCGTGGCTGGCGCGGCGATCTCGCTGTCTGCTCGCTCTGTCGCTGATCCGGCCGCTCAATGCACAAGGTGGAGGGTTCGTCCACGTAGACGGTGCCGAACCCTCCACCTTGTCGGAGCTGATCAGACGGTGGAGCTGATCAGACCTCGGCGATCTCCATCTCGGGGACGTCGCCGGAGATCACCAGCGGTGCGCCGGTGGCGGCGACGATCTCGTCGACGGTGACACCGGGGGCGCGCTCGCGCAGCACCAGGCCGTCGTCGGTCACGTCCATCACGGCCAGGTCGGTGATGATCCGGTTCACGACGCCCTGACCGGTCAGCGGCAGGTCGCACTTCACGACCACCTTGTGCGTGCCGTCCTTGGCGACGTGTTCCATCAGGACGACCACGGACTTGGCGCCGTGCACCAGGTCCATCGCCCCGCCCATGCCCTTGACCATCTTGCCGGGGATCATCCAGTTGGCGATGTCGCCGTCGGCGCTGACCTGCATCGCGCCCAGGATGGCCGCGTCGACCTTGCCGCCGCGGATCATGCCGAACGAGGTCGCCGAGTCGAAGAACGAGGCGCCGTGGCGCAGGGTCACGGTCTCCTTGCCGGCGTTGATCAGGTCGGGGTCCTCGTCGCCCTCGTACGGGTAGGGGCCGAAGCCGAGGATGCCGTTCTCGGACTGCAGCACCAGCTCGACGTCGTTCGGCACGTAGTTCGGCACCAGGGTCGGCAGGCCGATGCCGAGGTTGACGTAGGAGCCGTCGTGCAGCTCGGCGGCGGCGCGGGCCGCCATCTGCTCACGGGTGAGGGCCATGTCAGCTGAGTCCTTCGCTTCCGGCGCCGTACAGGTCGCGCGGACGCGGCCGGACGGTGCGCTTCTCGATCCGCTTGTCGTGCGCCTGCTCCACCGTCAGGGCCACCACGCGGTGCACGAACACACCGGGCAGGTGGATGCGGTTCGGGTCGAGCTCGCCCGGCTCCTCGAGGTGCTCCACCTCGGCGATGGTGATCTTGCCGCTCATCGCCGCCAGCGGGTTGAAGTTGCGGGCCGCGTGCCGGAACACCAGGTTGCCGTGCCGGTCACCGGCCCAGGCCCGCACCAGTCCGTAGTCGGCGCGGATGGCGTTCTCCCGCACGAAGGTGCGCTGTTTGCCGTCCACGTCGAACTGGGCGGTGGGCTTGGCGGGGGAGGAGACCGCGATCGAGCCGTCGGGGGCGTACTTCCACGGCAGACCACCCTCGGCGACCTGGGTGCCGACGCCGGTCGCGGTGTAGAACGCCGGGATGCCCGACCCACCGGCGCGCAGCCGCTCGGCCAACGTGCCCTGCGGGGTCAGCTCGACCTCGAGCTCGCCGGACAGGTACTGCCGGGCGAACTCCTTGTTCTCGCCGACGTAGGAGGCGACGATCCGCCGGATGCGCTTGGCATCCAGCAGCAACCCGAGCCCCACACCGTCGACGCCGCAGTTGTTCGAGATCACCTCGAGGTCGGACGTGCCCTGGTCGAGGATCGCTTGGATGAGAACGGAAGGAATGCCACAGATCCCGAAACCGCCGACGGCGAGCGAGGCGCCGTTCGGGATGTCCGCGACCGCTTCGGCAGCGCTGGCTACGACTTTGTCCACGGCCGAAATCTACTCGCGCCCCCGGTGTCGCTGGGGTGGTGTGCGCCACGTCTTCGATAACGTGTGTGACAGGTGTGACTACGCCAAGTAGCATTCGACTACAAACAGTTACATAGCCCGGGGGATCCACATGCACCGACGCACACTTGCCGTCCTCGGTCTCGTGCCGACGATGATCGCGCTGCCCACCGTGGACCTCGCGTCCGTGGCCGGGCTGCGCGCGGTGGCCGGCCCGGTGTCGGGCTCGGTGCGCGAACTCACCGTCGGTGGTATCGACGCCGGCGCCCTGCAGGCCGCGCCCACCGGACCCCTGGCGGGTCGCCTCGCCGTCCTGACCTCGCCGCGCACCACCGCCCGCTTCGATCTGGTCGCGCTGACGTGGTCCGGCACGCTGCGTAGCGGCACCACCTTGTCGGTCCGGGTCCACGAGAACGGGCAGTGGACGGCGTGGCACGAGCTCGAGCCGGAGGAGCACGCCCCCAACCCCGGCCAGGAGAGCGCACCGGCCGGTGCCCAGGGCGCGTCGTCCCCGCTGTTGACCGCGGGCGCGGACGGCGTCCAGGTGCGGGTGGTCTCGGCGTCCGGTGCCGCGCCGTCCGGGCTGCGCGCCGTGATGGTGGACGGCGGCCGCTCGGCCGGCGACGTGCCGTCCGGCCCGGCCGCGAGTGCCGCCGCGGCCACTCGCGCCCCCGCGATCATCAGTCGCGCGAAGTGGGGCGCCGACGAGTCGCTGGTCAAGGATCCCCCGATCTACGACGGCACGGTGCGCACCCTGTTCATCCACCACACCGACACCACGAACACCTACACCGCCGCGCAGGCGTACGCGCAGGTGCGCTCGGTGTACCTGTTCCACACGAAGTCCCGCGGGTGGAACGACATCGGCTACAACTTCCTGGTCGACCGCTTCGGCCGGGTGTTCGAGGGACGGCGCGGCAGCATCACCCAAGCGGTGCGCGGCGCCCACACCGGCGGGTTCAACACCGAGGCGATCGGGATCTCGGTGCTCGGCACGTTCAGCACGGTCGCGCCGTCCTCGGCCGCGCTGCGGGGCGTGGTGGACGTCGCCGCCTGGAAGTCGGCGCAGTACTTCGTGAACCCGACGGGCTCGGTCTACGTCACCTCGAACGGCGGGGCCTCGAAGTTCCCGGCCGGCAAACGCGTTCTGCTGCGCACCATCTCGGGACACCGCGACGTGGGTTCCACGGAGTGCCCCGGCAACAAGCTGTATCCCGACCTGGGCTGGATCCGGGCAACGGTGGCCGACCGGATGACGCCCGGACTGATCGGTGCGCGGTTGTCGTCCACGGCGGTGGCCTGGAACGGTTCGCCCGTGGGCTTTGACGCGACCGTACCCACGAACCAGAAGTGGTCCTTCGCCGTCCGGCCGATGTGTGGCAGCACGCCGATCAACACCCAGACCGGCATGACCGCGTCCCGGATCGGGGTGACCTGGGACCTGAAGGACACCACCGGCACCCCCGCACCGCCCGGGGTGTACCAGGTCTCGGTGGCGTCGAACTCGCCGGTGGGCAGCGTGCGGCAGGCGCAGGACCTCGAGATCCTGCCGACCGTCGACTCCCCGGCCGGAGGCTGCCGGGTGGCGCGTGCCGGCGTGGTCGACCCCTACACCTCGGCGGTGCTGGTCGGCCGGTCCCGGTACCCGGGCGCCACGAGTGTGGTGCTGGCCGGCGCGGGGTCGCTGGTGGACGGTCTGGTCGCCGCGCCGCTCGCCGCGGCCAAGGGTGCGCCGCTGTTGCTGTCGGGCCTGAAGGCGCTGCCGGCCGTGGTGGCGCAGGACATCACCGCCCGCGGGGCCACGACCGCCTACGTCGTGGGTGGGACCTCCTCGATCAGCTCCGCGGTCGAGACCCAGCTGCGGGGTCTGGGCGTGACCACCATCGTCCGGCTGACCGGGCGTGACCGGTACGCGATGTCGGCCGCCGTGGCCCGGCAGGTGGGCGCGGCCGGCGGGGCCGCGGTGGTCGTGTCCGGTACCAATGTGGCGGATGCCGCCGCGGTCGCCGGTCCGGCCGCCGCCACCGGTCGGCCGCTGCTGCTGGTGGCCCCGACGGGGGTGCCGGCCGCGACCGGCTCGGCGCTGAAGGCGTTGGGCGTCAAGCGGGTTCTCGTCGTCGGCACCACTGCCGCGGTGCCCGCCAAGGTCGCGGCCCGGTTGAGCGCGTACGGCGTCACCCGGCTGTCGCGGATCGGTTCGGCCGACCGGGCGAGTACCGCCACCGCGGTGGCCACGGCGTTCGCGAACCCGGTCGGCGTGAGCCAGATCGTCGCCGCTCCCACCTCGACCAGCCTGTGGTCGGTGGTGGCGGCCGGGCAGGGTCGGCTCACGGTGCTCACCGGCGCCACCACGATTCCCCCGGCGACCGCCGCGTGGCTGCATGCCCGCCACCCGGGCGCGATCGCCCTGGTGGCCGACCTGCGCACCGCGAACACCGCCGTGATGCGCTCGTTGCTGGTCAACATGGTCTGAGGCATCCCTCGCCGGTCATCATCTGATCACCAGCCGCGGGGGGACGCTGCCCCGCGAGGGTGGTGTGCCGCGACGTCCCACGGCTGATCGATCGCGGGGTTAGCCTTGCGGCCGTGCCGAGCGCCGTGACGATGCGATCGACCGTGCCGGGCCGGCGCGGCGATGTGGTGCTGGTGCTCGACCGGCTGGGCGTCGCTGCCGGGATCACGGCCGTCGGCCTCGCGCTGCTGGCGGCGATCGCGGTGCCGCTGGGTGCCTGGACGCCGTGGCTCGCCTGGCCGGGTGCCGTCGCGATCGGGGCCGCGAGTTGGTGGCTGGCCGGCTGGTCCGCCGCGCCGGATGCCCTGACTGCCCGGGACGTCGAGCCGCGGCTGCGGCTGCTGTCGAGCCTGACCTCGGCGGGACTCGCGCTGGCCTTCGCGGTGTGGAACGCCCTGCTGCACGCCGAACACCTGGTCCTGCGCCGTGACCCGGGGGCCTACGGCCTCTACACCCAGTGGATCGCCACCCATCACCGGCTGCCGATTCCGGCGGACCTGGCGGCGTTCGGCGGGCCGGCGGCCTACGACGTCCCCGGGTTCACCCTCGATGCCCCGGCCTACTACGAGGTGCTGCACGGTGCCGGCGCCGGGCTGCAGGCCGAGATCGTGCCGCAGTTCCTGATCGGACCGCCCGCGCTGTACTCGTTCGGCTGGTGGGCCGGCTCCGCGGTGGGCCACCCCTGGGCGGGGGCGCAGCTCATGCCCGCGGTGCTGGGCGGCCTGGGGCTGCTGGCGTTCGGTTCGCTGGCCACCCGACTCGTCGGCCCGCACTGGACGCCGCTCGCGGTCGCCGCGCTCGGGCTCTGCTACCCGGTCGCGTGGTCCTCGCGCACCACGTTCTCCGAGCCCGCCGCGCTGCTGGTGGTGCTGGCCGGGGCGTGCCTGGCGGTCGACGCGATCGAGTCCGGACGGCGCCTGCTCGGCGCCCTGGCCGGTGCGGTGCTCGGCCTGGCCGGACTGATCCGGGTCGACAGCGTGCGTGAGGTCGCGGCCGTGGTGGCGGTCTGTGCCCTGCTGGCGGTGCGCGGCAACCGGGCCGCGGCCCCGATCGCAGGCGCGGCGGTGACCGGAACCCTGATCAGCATCGGCGTGTGGTCGATCATGGCGCGCCCCTACCTGAACACCGTGTCGGCCTCCCTGCTGCCGCTGCTGGCAGCCACGGCCGCGGTGGTGCTGGTGGCGGCGGTCGCCGTCCCGCTGGCGCGGCGCCGGGACCGCACCCGGCCGCCGGACGGCGCGCCGATCGAGCCGACCCGGCGGCAGCGGCTGCTGGCGCGTGGGGCCTCGGCGGCCGTCGTGGCCGTCGGTCTGGTGGTGCTCTCACGCCCCCTGTGGCTCATCGCGCGGCAGGCGCCGGACGAGCCGAGCGCCCGGTTCGTCGCCAGCCTGCAGGCGGGCCAAGGGCTGGCGGTCGACGCGGGGCGGCTGTATTCCGAGCACTCGCTGGAATGGGTGGCCTGGTACCTGGGGTGGGCCGCCGTCGTCATCGCCTGGGCGGTGCTGGCGG
Source organism: Kineosporiaceae bacterium (assembly GCA_046330955.1). Classification (GTDB taxonomy): domain Bacteria; phylum Actinomycetota; class Actinomycetes; order Actinomycetales; family Kineosporiaceae; genus JADJPO01. Next base: position 100,586 of record JAXLRT010000006.1, read on the forward strand.
GGCTCGCCGGGCGCGCGGTGACCTGGTGGTTCGCCCGCTCGGCGGTGCCGCCGGGGTGGCTGCTGCCTGCCGTCGCGGGGTTCGGCTCGATGGTGCTGGTGCTCTACCGGCCGGGCATCACCCCGGACCACCCGTGGGCCGACCGCCGCCTGGTCACCGTCGTCCTGCCCGTGACGGTGCTCGCGGCGGTCGCCGGAATCACCTGGGCCACAAGGGTTCTCGGAGAACGACTGCCCGCCTCGGGACGGCGCGCGATCGCGGTGGTGGGGGGCGCCGTCCTGCTGGGGCCGACGGTGTGGGCCACGGCACCGGTGGCGTTGCTGCGCACCGAACGCGGTGAGGTGACCGCGGTCGGCTCGGTGTGCGCGCAGCTGCGGCCGGACGATGTGGTGGTCGCGGTCGAGGGCACGGACGACGGCCACGCGCAACGCTCGGCGAACGAGTGGCTGCAGGTGATCCGGGGGGTCTGCGGTCGCCCGAGCGGGGCGTTGCTGACCCCGGCGGCACAGTTGCCGGACGCCGTGACCCGGCTGGCCTCGCTGGTCGAGACCGCCGGTGGTCACCTGGTGCTGCTGACCGCCCAGGAGGACGCCGCGGCGGCCCAGCGGGTGCTCGCTGCGGCCACCGTCGGCACCGCGCGGGCCGGCACCCCGCCGATCCTCGCGGCGCGGCTGGTCACCGTGGAGGACCGCAAACTGCTCACCCGGCGTCCCCCCAACGGCGCCCGGTTGGTGATCGAGGTCTGGCTCGCCCGATGAGACCGATCACGTACGGGTTGTCCGGGTGTGACGCCTAGGGCATGATGCGGGCTCTCGATCGGCCGGGCATCCGGTCGGTCACTCGTCAGCAGCTTCCTCGGGGGAGGACATGTCGACGTTCCCGGTGCCTCCCGGTTTCGCGGAGGCCGTGCGCGCGCGCCGTGCGCGTCGTCGCCGGCGCCGGCTGACGGCAGGCATGGCCGCGGCCATGCTGCTCGCGGGGGGCCTGGTCGGCTTCGCCGCTCGGCATCGCACGGCGGACGGCGCCGCGCGCGGTTGTGACGGCCCGCCCGTCCCGCTGGTGGTCGTGTCCTCGTCGGACAAGGTCGCGCTGCTGACCCGGTTCGCCGCCGACTTCTCCGCGGGCGGCCGGACCAGCACCGGCCAGTGTGTGACGGTCACGGTGGTGGGCAAGGGATCCGGAGCGGCGGCGTCCGCGCTGGCCAAGGGGTGGACCGCGGCCGATGGCCCGCAGCCCGACGTGTGGTCGCCGACCGGGTCGATCTGGTTGCCGTTGCTCGAGCAGCGGCTGGCCCGGGCGCAGCGCTCCAGCCTGGTCCCCGCGCCGGCTGCGGTGCCGCGCATCGCCTCCTCTCCGCTGGTGGTCGCCATGCCCCGGCCGATGGCGCAGGCCCTCGGCTGGCCGGGCAAGCAACTCGGCTGGGCCGACGTGCTCTCCCTGGCGTCGGCCGAGACCGGTTGGGGCGCGTTCGGTCATCCCGAGTGGGGGCGCTTCCTGCTGGGCAAGACCAACCCGAACTTCTCCCATGCCGGGCTCGAGGGCACCATCGCGACGTACTTCGCGGCCGTGGGACGCACCTCGGGGCTCACCGAGGCCGACGTCCACGCCGCAGCCACCCGCACCTTCGTCGCCGGGGTGGAGCAGTCGGTGATTCGCTACGGCGACACCACGGTGACCTTCCAAACCGACTGGTTGCGAGCCGATCAGGCCGGTCAGGCGATGTCGTACATCTCGGCGCTGGTCACCGAGGAGAACCTGGTCGTCAGCTACAACGAGGGCAACCCCACCGGTGACCCGGCGCTGGCCGGTCAGGGCGCCCCGCCGAAGGTTCCGCTGGTGGCGATCTACCCCAAGGAGGGCACGTTCGTCGCCGACCACCCGTTCGCCGTGCTCAGCGAGCCATGGGTGACGCCGGCGAAACGGGCTGCGGCCCAGGCGTTCGCGGACTACCTGCGCAGTGCCCCGGTGCAGAAACGGTGGCAGGACAACCACTTCCGGGACGCCGCGGGTCGGCCGGCCGACGGGCTGAGCGCCGAGGACGGCGTGCTGCCGGCCGAACCGCGCGCCGTGCTGGAACCGCCCGCCCCGGCCGTGACCGCGGCGATCCTGGACAGCTGGTCGCAGCTGCGCAAGACGGCCAGCGTGATCAATCTGGTCGACGTGTCGGGCTCGATGCTCGAGCGACTGCCCGGGTCGAAGAGCACCAAGCTGGACGCCGCGAAGAAGGCCGCGACCACCTCGCTCGACCTGTTCACCGACCGCGACGAAGTGGGGCTGTGGTCGTTCTCGGGTGGCAAACGCGGCGTGGTCGATCATCACCAGCTGGTCGGGGTCGGTCCGATGGCCGAATCGCTGGGCGGCGCGTCGCGTCGGGTGGTGCTGGCCAAGCAGCTCGCAGCCCTGAAGGCGCAGGGCGACACCGGCCTGTACAACAGCATCGATGCCGCCTACCGCGCCCTGCTGGCCCGGTATCGCCAGGACCGGATCAACGCCCTGGTGGTGATCACCGACGGTCGCAACGACGCCGAGGTCGGGCTGAGCCTGCAGGGGCTGCTCGACAGCATGAGCGGGGTCGACCCGGGCCACACCATCCGGGTGATCACCATTGCGTACGGGCCGGACGCCGACAGGGAGTCACTGGCCAAGATCGCCCGAGCCACCAAGGGCGCGGCCTACGTCGCCCCGACAGACGCCGACATCCCCAAGATCTACTCGGCGGCGTTGTCGAACCTGTGATCGGCGCACGGGAGAGCGCCGGGCAGCGCGTCGAGGTCATCGACGGTCCACTCCCCGGGTCCTCGGGGCATGACCGTCATGAGAACCATGGTGCCGAAATTCTCAGAAGATGCGCACCCGATCCTCGGGGGCCAGCCAGAGGCCGTCACCCTCGGCGGTGGCGAACGCCTCGTGGAAGGCGGCGACGTTGCGCACCGCGTTGGCTCGCAGGTCGGCGGGGGAGTGCGGGTCGACGCTCAGCAGCCGTCGCGCCTCGGCCTCGCGGATCGCGGTGCGCCAGACCTGCGCCCAGCCCAGGAAGAACCGTTGGACGCCGGTCCAGCCGTCGAGCTCAGGTGCCGCCCGGCCGTCGTCCCCGGCGGCGAGGCGATAAGCCGCCAGCGCCATCTCGAGACCGCACAGGTCGCCGATGTTCTCCCCGACGGTCAGGGCGCCCTTGACCGGCTGGTCGGCCACGTTGCGGGTGTACAACCCGTCGAACTGGGCGATCAACCGCCCGGCGAGCGCGTCGAAGGCGGCGCGGTCGTCCGCCGTCCACCAGTCGGTCAGCGCCCCGGTGCCGTCGAACCGCGAGCCCTGGTCGTCGAAGCCGTGCCCGATCTCGTGGGCGATCACGGCGCCGATGCCGCCGTAGTTCGCCGCGTCGTCCGCCTCGACGTCGAAGAACGGCGGCTGCAGGATCGCCGCCGGGAACACGATCTCGTTGCGGGTCGGGTGGTAGTAGGCGTTCACCGTCTGCGGCGTCATCAACCACTCGTCGGTGTCGACCGGCCGGCCGATCTTGGCGAGCTGGCGGTCGGTCTCGACCGCGGCCCCTCGCCGGACGTTGCCGATCAGGTCAGCGGGGTCCACCACGAAGGCCGAGTAGTCCCGCCAGCGGGCCGGGTGGCCGATCTTGGGCCGGAACGCCGCGAGCTTGTCGAGCGCCTCGGCCCGGGTCTGTTCGCCCATCCACTCCAGCTCGCCGATCCGCACCCGGAACGCCTCGACCACGTTGGCCACCAACGCCTCCATGCGGGCGTGGGCGTGCGGCGGGTAGTGCCGGGCGACGTACATCTGGCCGGCGTCCTCACCGAGCAGGCCCTCGACCAGGCCGACGGCGCGCTTCCACCGCTCGCGCAATTGCGGTGTGCCGCTGAGGGTCCGGCCGTAGAAGTCGAAGTGCGTCTCGACCACGTCGTCGGTCAGATAGGACGCCAACCCGTTGACCAGCCTGACCGTCAGCCATGCCTGCCAGTCGGACGTCGCCGCCGAGGTGAGCAGTCCGCTCACCGCGGTGAGCATGTCGGGCTGGCGGACGACGACCTGCGCGAGGGCCTCGGGCCTCGCCTGCAACCCGGCCAGCCAGGCCGGCCAGTCCCACCCCGGGCTCGCGGCCTCGAGTTCCTCGCGGGTCATGCGGGTGTAGGACTTCACGGCGTCCCGAGTGGCGATTTTGTCCCAGTGGGCGCCGGCGATCATGGTCTCGAGCGCCATCACCCGCGCCGAGACGGCTGAGGCCTCCCCGCCCAGGTCGAGCCCGGCCTCGGCCAACGCCGGGGCGGCCAGGTCGAGCATCCGCGCGAGGTAGGCCTGGTAGGCCTCGCGTACGGCGGCATGCTGATCGGCCCGGTAGTACTCCTCGTCGGGCAGGCCGAGGCCGCTCTGACTCAGGTAGGCGATCTCGTGCTCGGGGTCGCCGGCGTCGGGGCTGACGTAGACCCCGACCAGGCCGCCGGCGACGTGGCGCTGCTGGTGGGCCATGGTGCGCACGATGTCCGAGGGCGTGGCGACCGCAGCGATGCGGCGCAGGTCCTCGATCAGCGGGGACCACCCGAGCTCGGCCACCCGGTCGACGTCCATGAAGCTGCGGTACAGGCCACCCACCCGGCGGGCCGCGTCGTCCGGCTGCGCGCCGTCCTGCTCGGCCGATCCGGCATCGATGGACGCCGCGGCCTCCTCGATCAACTCGCGCACGGCCAGTTCGCTCGCCTCGCGCAGCATGTCGAACGAGCCGTAGCGCGACCGGTCCGGCGGGATCTCGACGGTGGCGAGCCAGCCCCCGTTCACGTGGCCGAAGAGGTCGTCCTGCAGTCGGACGGCGGTGTCGAGGTGAGTGGTGTCGATCCCTGAGCGCACGAGTTCACCGTAGGTCATGTCACGACGACGTGGCGCTCGGTCCTGCCGTGAGCCGGTGCGATCGGCGATGAGCGTGCCTCGACTTCGTCAGCTGGGCACCGCCGGCTTGCCCGCCGAGTACACCCAGGTGCGGAAGAAGGCGGTCAGATCGCGGCCACTGACCTGTTCGGCGAGGGTGACCAGATCGGCGGTGGTCACCGAACCACCCGCGTTCTGCGTGGTCCAGCGGCGCAGCAGGGTGAAGAAGGCCGCGTCGCCGATGGTGCGGCGCAGGGCGTGCAGCGTGGCGGCGCCCCGGTCGTAGACCGGGTCGACGAACAGGTGCAGCGGCCCGGGGTCGGCGATCACGGTGGTCCAGAACTCGTCGTCCGCGGGGATCGCCATCACCTCGGCGAACGCGGCGTCCGCCGTCTTCTGGCCACGATGCTCGCTCCACAGCCACTGGGCATAGCTGGCGAAGCCCTCGTTCAGCCAGATGTGTTGCCAGGCAGCCGGTCCCACGCTGTCGCCGACCCACTGGTGAGCCAGCTCGTGGGCCACCGTGTTCTCCCGGGCGACCCGCGAGTAGACCGGGCGGGTCTGGGTCTCGAGCGCGTACCCGACGCTGTCGTCGTCCACGATCGCGCCGAACGCCTCGAACGGGTAGCGGCCGAAGATGCCCTCGAAGAACGTGATCATCTGGGGCTGCAGTGCCAGGGACGCGGTCGTGGTCGCCAGGTTCGCGGCGGTGAGGTCGGCGTCGACGGCGTTGATGATCGGCAGGTTGTGCGGGCCGCGCGTGGTGGTGATCCGGAAGTTGCCGACCGAGGCGGTGGCCAGGTACGGCGACAGCGGATCGCGCGCCGACCACGACCAGGTGGTCCAGCCCCCCACGGTGCGGGCCGGGCGCGCCTGACGGCCGTTGCCGACGGCCACGGTGCCGGACGGCACGGTGACCGACACGTCGAGCGTCGCCTTGTCGGCCGCGATGTCGTTCACCGGGAACCAGGTGGAGGACCCGTCCGGTTCGCTGACCACCATCGCGCCGTCCGCGAAGGAGTACCAGCCGTAGGGAGCGTCCTCGATGTCGGTCGGCGTGCCCGCCGTCCCGCCGTAGACCACCGTCACCGTCGCGGTGCGTCCCCGGGCGAGGGGCGTAGCGGGGGTGATCACCAGTTCCCGCCCCGCCTGGGTGAACCTGGCGGCGCGGCCGTCGATGCTCACCCGGCTCGCGGTCAGGCCCCGCAGATCGAGGCTGAACGAGCGCAGCGCCAGCGTGGTGCGCAGCCGGACGGCGGCCGTGGCGGCGAACCGGCGATCGGCCGGGGTGTAGCGGATGTCCACGTCGTAGTGCTGCACGTCGTAGCCGCCGTTGCCGGCCTCCGGGAAGTACGGGTCGCCGCCGCCGTGGCTGCCGTCGACCGGCGTGCTCCCGGCCGGAGTGCTGCCGGCGGATGCACTGGCCGAGGTGCCGGACGACGCCGTGGCCGGCGATCCCGCGGCCGCCGTCAGCGCGGTCGCGCCGGCCAGTAGCAGGACGATGATGCGGCGGGTCGATGCAGTCATGGCGCTCATCCCCTCATGGGCCGTGCTGATCACCGTGACGGTATCAACGGCCGCGCGTTGCGACATCCGCACCTGCCCCGAGGCGAGATGGGCGCGAGGTGTCACCGCGGCGTCCGGTCAGCGGTAGCCTCGCCACTGCCATGCAGACCGCACTCGAACCCACCGAGGCCGACGCCGCCGACGCGCCGCTGCTGACCGTCGTGCTGCCCTGCTACAACGAGGCCGACCACGTCGTCGCCGAGCTGGAGCGCATCACCGTCGCCCTGGACGCCTCGGGCCTGACGTACGAGTTGCTCGCCATCGACGACGCCAGCACGGACGGCACGCTGCAGGTGTTGCGCGCGAACGCCGGACGCTTCGCCCACCTGCAGGTGATCTCGTTCCGCCGCAACGGCGGGTCGGGCACGGTGCGCCGGATCGGTACCCAGCTGGCCCGGGGCGAGATCGTGGTGTGGACCGACGCCGACATGTCCTACCCGAACGAGCAGATCCCCGAGCTGGTCCGTGAACTGCTCGACGACCCCAGCTACGACCAGGTGGTCGGCGCCCGTACCACCGAGGAGGGCAGCCACAAGTGGCTGCGCTGGCCGGCCAAGTGGTTCATCCGCAAGGTCGCCGAGCGGCTGTCGAACCAGACCATCCCGGATCTGAACTCGGGGTTGCGGGCGTTCCGGCGGGAGGTCGCGCTGCCCTACCTGCGGTTGCTGCCGGCCGGGTTCAGCTGCGTCACCACGATCACGCTGGCCTTCCTGAGCAATCAGCACGACATCAAGTACGTGCCGATCGGGTACGCCAAGCGGGCTGGGACCTCGAAGTTCCACTTCACTCGCGACGCCTACCGCTACATCCTGCAGGTGCTGCGGATGGTCATGTACTTCGACCCGCTCAAGGTGCTGATGCCGCCGGCCCTGTGGCTGCTGTTGATCGGTGTCGTCAAAGCGACGGTCGACATGGTGCGCCACCCGTTCTACTTCCCGGCCTCGACCGTGCTGGTGGTGCTGTCGAGCCTGATCATCGGCTCGATGGCGTTGCTGGCCGACCTGGTGGTGCGCTCGCGACCCGACTCCGGCCTCGACCCCGGCGTGCAGCGTCACCTCGACCATCACGACCGCCACCCCGACCGAACGGAGGGCTGAGCCCTGCGCCCCGCATCCCTGGTGCTGCCCGGGGGGCGCGGCGGGTGAGCCGCCTGATGGCGCTGGCCCGCTCGCCCTGGACGACGCGACTGCTGTTGCTCGCGGCGGCCGCCCTGGGGGCCTGGGTGCTGGTCCGCGAACGGCACGCCGCCGGGGCGGCGATCCAGCAGCTCAGCGGGCGCGACCTGCTGCTCGCCTTCGCGGCGGGTCTGGGCCTGGTGGCCTGCAGCACCATGGTCTGGCGCACGGTGCTGACCGACCTGGGGCACCGGCTGCCGGTGTCCGGCGCCGCCGAGATCTTCCTGCTCGGTCAGCTGGGCAAGTACCTGCCGGGCAGTGTCTGGCCGATGGTGATGCAGGCCGAGATCGGCCGGCGCCACCACGTGTCCCGGCGCCGCACCGTGGCCACCTCGGTGATCACGATGTTGATCACGATCGCCGCGGGCACGGTGCTCATCGCCCTGACCTGGCCGCTGCGCCCGGATGTCGGGGGCGGCACCCGCTGGCTGGTGCTGCTCGCCGTCCCGTCGCTCACGGTGCTGCACCCGGCGGTCCTGGGGCGGGTGCTGGACGCCGGGCTGCGCGCCGTCCGGCGGGAACCCCTGGGCAGCCGGACGACGCTGCGCGGCACCCTGGTCGCCGGCGGCTGGGCGATGCTCGAGTGGGCCTGCGCCGGGGCGATGGTGCTGGCCCTGGCGGTGCCGCTGGGGTTGCGGCCGGGCTGGCGATCGCTGGCCCTGACGGTCGGTGGCTACGCCCTGGCCTGGCTGGCCGGGCTGGTGGTGATCGTCGCCCCGGCCGGTGCCGGTGCGCGGGAGGGGGCGCTGGTCGCGCTGCTGGCCACGGTCATGCCGACCGGGGCCGGGCTGGTGGTGGCGCTGCTGGCGCGGCTCATGGTCACCTCGGCCGACCTGGTGCTGGCGGGGGTGGCGGCGCTCGCCGTCCGGCGGGCCGTCCCCGCGGCGCGGGTGCCCGACGCCTGAGGCGGGGGTGCACCCTGGCTTGGCCCGCCGGGTGGCGATGCGGACGACAGGGGTCGACGAGGTCACGGGCCAACCCTGGCGTGGTCGGCTGGCCCGGTGCACAGGGGTTCGCGATCGTGGGACGTCAGAACGGTGGCGGCTGAGGCCAGGCGCCGGGCAGGTCGCCTTCGGCCGCCAAGGGTGGTGGTGCGTCGGGTGGTTCGCTGACGGTGTGCCCGGACGGCGTGCGCCAGGTGATCTGTCCGGTTACCGGGTCCAGGGTCGGGGTGAACCCGGCGTGGGTCTTGAGCAGGTGGTGGAACCGGCACAGCGGTGCCAGGTTCTGCTCGCTGGTTTGGCCGCCCTTGCCGTACGCGGTGACGTGGTCGAGGTCGGCGTCGATCGCCGGCCGCCCGCATCCGGGGTGGGAGCACCGCGGACGGGTGGCCTTGACCAGTGCCTTCACGAACGGGGACGGCGTGTAGCCCGGGTCGGTGGCGGCGCGTCCGATGGCGATCAGGGTGCCGTAGGTCGGGGAGTCGGGTCGGTCGTCGAGGACCTGGCAGCGCCAGATCGCCCGCTTGCCGTACTTGTCCAGGATCGCCGCCAGGGCCTGGGTGGGGATCGGCCCATGCCCGGCAGCCTCGACCCACCCGGACCCGGTCGATGGTGGCTTCCCCGCCCACAGTGCGGCGAGGACCTGGAACGGGATGGTGACGTTCAACGACACCTTGGGTTCGACCCGGGTCCCCGGGCAGGCCGGTGGTGGCGTGGTGATCGCGTCGCCGCCGAGCAGGCCAGCGCCCGTCACCGGGTGGTCGGCCCGCTGCCCGGAGGTCGGGTTCTCGGCGGCCCGACCGGGTGTGTGATCGGTGTGGACACGGTCGCCTTCAGCGCTGGTGGTGGGCAGCAGCGGGGTGATGGTGTCGGGGTCGGTGATCAGGTCGAACACGATCTGCGCCATCGAGCCCGCCTGCCGCTCCCGAGCCGCCGCCCCACCACCAGCCCCACGACCAGCCTCCGGGCAGGCCGCCGCCTGGACACGGTGCAGCAACGCAGCATGCAGCTCGGCGATGCTCGTGATCGACCCCCGATACGTCAACGCCGCCCGGCCGTAGCCCTGCTGACTGACCTTCACCGAGTCCTTCTCCGCGGCGGCGTCGTCCAGGATCCGCCGGTAGGCGCCCGGATCAGCCTGCGCGATGAGGCGCTCGATCCGGTTCCGCAACCCCACGACCCCGAGCTGCTCGGCAACCGGCAGGATCATCTTCTCCACCCAGTCCCGCGCCCGACCCGCCTCGAGACGTTCGGTCTGCCGCGCGATGTCCCGCGCCCGGGTGGTGGAGATCGTGCCGTCGAGCAGCGCCTGGTAGAGCCGACCGTGGTCCTCCGGCCACGTCGCCAGCATCTCCACTCGCGCCCGCAACCCCGACGGGCTGGTCCGCGCCACCGCCGCGACCTCTTCGATCGCCGCCGTCAACGCCCGCTCCTCCGGGTCACGGACCCACTCCGGCAGCTTCGTCTCCAGGCTGAGATCCAGTTCGTGCGGGTGCCGCGCCTGGTACCGCCAGGCCAGTTCCCGGGTGAGTTGGGCTTGGGTGAGTTCGATGTGGGTGATCGCCTGCCGGCACGCCACCGCCGCCGACACCACCTCCGCGTCACTGAGTCCCGATGGCTGCGACTGCGCCAACGTCACCGCCGCCACCGTCACCAGCGACGGCTCGACCTGACCCGGCCTCAAGAACGTCCGACAGATCCGCCCCGCCACCGCATCCCGGTCGTCCTCGTCCTCCGGCCCACCGTCCCCGAACCAGCCCCACACCGCATCCCGCGCCGACAGCCGCGACTCGTGGCTGGCAGCCTGTTCGCGCAGCGTGTGGTTCTCGCTCGACAGGGATTCGACCTGCGCCCGCAACGCGTCGTTCTCGACCCCGAGCCGAGCAATCTCGGCGTCGGTGTCGTGCAGCAGGTCGGCCGTGAACATGCCTCGATTCTACTAGAACAAACGTTCGAACGCGAGCCCTGAACGTGTCGCATTGCCCTGCCCCAGAACGGTTTTCACGCCACCCAACGGTGGGTGAGGCGAGCGCAGAGGGTGGGGGTAGGTGGGGTTGGTGCGCGCGGCTGGCTGGGTCTGGCGGGAGCGCGAGCCTGCGAGCGCGGATGGATCGCCGCGCGCACCAACCCCACCCACCCCCACCCGACCCAAGCCACAACCAAGCGAAAGACCTACCCGTCCGAGCACCAGATCGATCCGCGTCGCCGGCTGAGGCGCCTCAGGCCGGCGTCCGCCGCGCCAGTGCGACCAGGCCGGTGCCGTGCGTCGTGGTGAGACGCTGCAGGTAGCGGAACGGCGTGGTGGCCACCGCGACCGCCGTCCCGACCAGCGCGCTGCGGGGCTGGAAGGTGCGTCCGGTCGCGGCGGTGAGTTCGGCCTTCGACAGTTCCCGTCCGGCCGCGGTGGCCAGCTGCGCCTCGCGGGCGAGCTTGCGGGCATCGATCGGGTTGCGCACCGCCTCGAGGGCATAGCCGAGCGGCCAGCCGTAGACCTGGGTGCCGACCGGCTCGAGTCCGGCGGCGACCAGCAGGGCGTCCAGACCCGCGGGGGTGTACCGGCGGTAGTGCCCGGCGTGGGTGTCCATCGGGCCGAACCGCTGCGGCCACGCCGGCACCGAGATCAGCAGGTGCCCGCCCGGGCGCACGAAACCGGCCCAGACGGTGAGCATCTCGGCGTCGTGCTCCAGGTGTTCGAGCACCTCGAAGGCGCATACCAGGTCATACGTCGAGCCCGCCGGGACGACGTGCTGGTCGCCGCGCAGCACCGTGCCGCCGAGCGGGGCGATGCGGGCGGTGGCCACCGCGGCCGCGAGCTCGTCCGGCTCGATGCCGACGTAGTCGGACCGGGCGGCCAGCCGGGCGCCGAAACCGCCCTGGCCGCATCCCATCTCGAGCACCGTCGCGGGGCGCAGCCGGTCGAGGATCCGCCCGACCAGGTCGTAGCGCAGCCACGCCCTCGGGGCCAACGGCGGCAGCGGCGGCAACGCAGGAGTGCTCACGTCGGTCAACCTCTCACGATCCGGCGCCGCCGGGAGCGTGGACGATCCGGCCCCGGTGAGGTCGACCAGCCGGCGGTGCAACGGGGCGGCGACGGCCGAGGCGGTGAAGCTCGCGTGGGCCAGCTCGGCGCTGCGCCGGCGCAGTTCGGCCAGGCGTGCCGGGTCGCTCGCCAGGTCGCGGAGCGCTGTGGCCAGGGCCGCGGCGTCCCCGGGGGGCACGTAGCAGGCGGCGTCGCGCAGGACGGCGCGCTGCGGCTCGGTGTCCGAGGTGACGATCGCGCACCCGGCGGCCGCGCCCTGGAACACCTTGTTCGGCACCACCCGCTGCGCCTTCGGGCCGGTGCCGAAGATGCCCAGGCAGACGTCGTGGCGGGCCGCCAGGGCGGGCAGCTCGCCGGGGTCGACCCAGTCGAGCCAGGTGACGGCGGGGTTCTCGGCGGTGGCCGCGCGGGCGGCGTCCCGGTCCTGGCCGTTCCCGACCATGCTCACGGTGATCCGTCGTGCCGCCGGATCCGCGGCCAGTAGGGCCAGCGCCTGGCCGATCACGATCGCCCCCTGCAGGGGGGTGAACAACCCGTAGAAGATCACCGAGAGATCGCCGTCCGGTGTGGGGTCCGGCGGGCGACGGGCGCCGGCGGCGAGCCACTCGGCGGGCGCCCCCACCGGCACCACCAGTGCCTTGCCGGCCTCGGCCGGCAGCAGCTGGGCGAGCAGCCGGGCATGATCCGGGGTGTCGAGCACCACCACGTCGGCGGCGCCGATCGCGGCCCGGTCGAGCCGGCGCAACAACGACTGCTTCACGCTGCCGGACTCGCCCCGGTCGGCCGCGGTGTCGGCGGCGAAGATCAGGTGGTCGAGCACCACCGGGATGCGACGGAACAGCCGCCGGGCGAGCAGCACGTCGAAGTGACCCAGGTAGCCGACCAGGACGGCGTCCGGCCGCCAGGTGCGCGCCGTCCGCAGGCCGGCCACCGCCAGCCGCGTCCAGCAACGGGCCAGCCGCAGCCCGAACAGCGGCAACCGCCACGGGCGGCGCAGCAGGTCGACCCGGGCGGCCGTGTCCAGCCCCAGGGGCAGGTTCACCTCGCGCACCTGGACGCCGTGCGCGCGCAGCCCGTCGATCAGCACGCCGACCCGGGGGTGCGCCCGCGCGTCGTACGTCCCGAACGCCATCACCCGCACGGACGGCGACCCTACCGGCCGGCGAGGTAGGTTCGGTGGGTGAGCATTCAGGTGGCCGACGGGGGCGTCGCCGCGCTGGTGAAGCGCGTGCTGGCGCTCGGCCGCTCGCCGGTCGTGCGCTGGGGCTTCGGCGCGGTGGCCGTGGTGCTGGCCATCTGGGCGATCAGCAGCCGCCGCACCCAGGTGCTCGATGCCCTCGGCCGGCTCGACGCCGGCTTCGTGGTGGCGGCCGCGGTGGCCACCATCGCCAACCTCGCCCTGACCGGCATGGCCTGGCGTGCGCTGCTGACCGACCTGGGGTCGCGGCTGCCGCTGCCGGTGGCCGCCCGGGTGTTCTTCGTGGGGCAGATCGGCAAGTACATGCCGGGCAGCCTGTGGCCGGTGGTGGTGCAGGCCGAACTGGCCCGTGACCACGGCGTTCCCCGGCGCCGGACGGCGGCGGCGACGCTGGTGATGATCCTGTTGTCGGCGGCCACCGCGCTGGTCGTGGTGATCGGGGCGTTCCCGTTCGTCCCGCAGGTGGCCGAGGGGTCCTTCGCCTGGTCCCTGCTGCTCGTGGTGCCGTTGCTGGTCGTGTTGCACCCCCGGGTGCTCGGACCGCTGCTGGACCGGCTGCTCGGCGCCATCGGCGGCGAGCCGCTCGAGCACCCGCCGTCGCTGCGGGGCACGGCCGTCGGCATCGTCTGGGCGATCGGCTCGTGGCTGGCCGCGGGGGCGCAGGTGTGGCTGCTCGCCGGGGGGCTGGGCGCGCCGCTGACGTTGCGGACCTTCGCGTTGGCCGCCGGCGGCTACGCCCTGGCGTGGGCGGTGGGACTGATGGTGGTGATCGCCCCCGCCGGGGCGGGCGCCCGAGAACTGGCCCTGATCGCGGCCCTGGCCTCGGTGCTGGACGGCGGGGCGCTGCTGGTGCTGGTGATGATCTCGCGGGCGTTGTTCAGCGTGGCCGATCTGGTCGCCGCCGGCCTGGGGTACGGGCTGGGACGACGCCATCGGCCGGGCTGATCCGGTGAGTGAGCCGCGCAGCCGTACCTGGACGCCGGGGCAGCCGGTGTCGGTCCGCGGCACGGTCTCGGCGCTCGGCCGCGGCCGCGGCGATCCGTGTTTCCGGGTGCAGCCCGATGGGGTGGTGTGGCGTGCGACGCGAACCCCGCACGGCCCGGGGTTGCTGCGCCTGGCGAGCGATCCGGCGGCCGGCGAGGTGGTGGCCCACGCCTGGGGTGAGGGGGCGGACTGGCTGCTGGACGGCGTCCCGGAGTTGCTGGGCGCGCGCGACGACCCGGCCACGTTCCGGCCCCGACCCGACCACCCCCGGCTGGTGACGGCCTGGCGGGCGCGGCCCGGCTGGCGGGTGATGCGCACCCGCGCGGTGTTCGAGGCGCTCGCGGCGGCCGCCCTGGAACAGCGGGTGACCGGCGGCGAGGCGCACGCGGCGTGGCGATCGCTGGTGCGCCGGTTCGGTGAGGTGGCGCCGGGTCCGGCCGGGGTCGAGGGCACGTTCGCCCACGGGATGCACGTCCCCCCGGCGCCGGGGGACTGGGCGGCCATCCCGTCGTGGGAGTACCTGCGGGCCGGGGTCGAGGATGCCCGGCGCCGGGTGATCATCGCGGCAGCGCGGGTGGCCGGCCGGCTCGAGGCGACCGTGACCCTGGACGGCGAGGGCGCCGGTGAACGGATCGCGGCGGCGCTGCGCGTCGTCCCGGGAGTGGGGGTGTGGACGGCGGCCGAGGTGCGCCAGCGGGCGCACGGTGACGCGGATGCGTTCTCGTGGAGCGACTTCCACGTGTCCCGCAACGTCTCGTGGGCGCTGAGCGGGCAGGTGCTGGACGACGCCGGGTGCGCCGAGCTGATCGAGTGCTACCGGGGGCACCGGTACCGGGTGCAACGGCTGCTCGAGCTGGACGGCGCGGCCCGCCCCCGGCGCGCGCCACGGATGACCCTGCCGACGCACCTGCCGACCGTGACCTGAGCGGCTCGCCCTCGACGGACCGGCCAGCGTTCGACGATCCGGCTCAGCGTTCGACGATCCGGCTCAGCGTTCGACGATCCGGCTCAGGCCTGGGGGATCGAGGCAGTGGCCTCGGCGTCGTCGGCCTCGTGGGGTACGTACACCCGCCAGGACGAGCCCGATCCGCGCTTGGCCTCGTACATGGCCAGGTCGGCTCGGTGCAGCGCGTCCCGCGGGCTGTCGTCCCCCGAGGTCATCGCGATACCCACGCTGGCCCGCAGGAGCTGAGAGGTCTCCGCGACGGTGATCGGTTCGGCGAGGTCGGCCAGGATCCGTTCGGCGACCACGACGGCGTCCTGCGGGCCCCGGACGTTGTTCAGGGTGACCGCGAACTCGTCCCCGCCCAGGCGCGCCACGAGGTCCGTGCCCAGGACGTTGCGGCGTAACACCTGCCCGAACTGGGCCAGGGCATCGTCCCCCGCCGCGTGTCCGAGGGTGTCGTTCAGCACCTTGAAGCCGTCGAGGTCGAACAGCAGGACCGCGGCCGGTCTGCCGGATCGGCGCGCCCGGTCCTGGACCCGGTCGAGGCCTTGGCGCAGGCCGTCGCGGTTGAGCAGTCCGGTGAGCTGGTCGACGGTGGCCAGACGTTCGGTCGCGCGCAGCTGCAGCACCTGCCGGACGACGACGCCGCCGGTCATGATGATCGTCCCCACCGCGAGCCCACCCCAGGGGTAGAACGGCGAGTGCGCGGCGGCCACGAGCAGCAGGACGTAGCCGAGCAGCACCGCGATGTAGGGCAGTGAGGACATCGATCGGAGGGGGTGGCCGGATCCGGCCGCCGCATCCAGGGCCGGGTCGGGCCGGGTGCCGAACTGATCGAGGCAGGCCAGGACCATCACCGAGATGCCGGCCGCCGCCAGGCCGAGCGTCGGGCCGTGTGCCGGCGCCAGTCGCTCGGCGACGGTCGACCGGGCGATGTACAGATCGGGGATGGTCAGGAACGAGACGCTCACGATCAAGAAGGTGAGGGTTCGTGCGGCGTGGTCCAGAACCCCCCTGACCAGGACGTAACTCGTGGCGGCCAGGAAGCTGACGTCGGCCAACGGGATGATCAGCGCGAGCACGTCCGCGGCGCCGTCGAACCCGCGCTGGATCGCCGGGCCGACCACGAAGTACCAACAGGTCAGCAGGGTGCTGCCGGCGAGCATCAGGCTGTCGATCAGCAACCCGACCGCGTGGGGTCCACTCCTGCTCCGGGGGAAGGTGAAGGCCGCGGCCAGCAGCGAGACCACGAGCAGCAGCCGGACGGCGTAGGCGGCGAGGAACCAGCTGCCGGGGTTCCGGCCGGTGGCGGCAGCCGTCCCGTAGAAGGCGCCCACGAGCATGTGGGCGACGAAGGCCAGGGCGATCCAGCGCCAGGCAACGCGGCTGCGTCGGGGCAGGCGCCCATCGGCCCCGAGCCGCAGGCCGAGCACCAACCCCAGCAGCACGAAGCCGATCAGCCCCCCGGCGACGGCGAGGGAGCCGGCGGGCCGGTCGGTGGGCGCGCAGCTCGCCCCCAGCACCAGCAACAGCGCCACGGCCCCGGCCACGGCCTTCGCCGTCCGCCGGCGCCGGCCGCGTTCGGCGGCCTTCTCGGTCGTCATGACGTCCCCTGTCCCGGGTGAGGTCTGCTGAACGTCCCTTTGTCGACGTCGGCACGCAGACCGGCTCGCTGGAGGGGGAACGGCGCCGGTGTGGATCGACCATAGAACTGATTGCTCGGTTTGTGATGATCTGTGGATCACCGAGATGATTCGTGCCCTTCGCGGCCCGGCGAGTGCGCTGGGCCGAACGTGGAGCCCGGCGTCCGTTCGGGGCACGCGGTTGGAGCCGTTCGGCCGTCCTGCCGATATCGCACCGGCAGGCGTCATGCCCCCACGGGGGTGGTCGGGACGGCGAAGGAGTGGCCCGTGCGCGGACCGGTGAGCAGGACGAGCAGGCGCCGGGGGCCGGTCGTCAGGGCACTGGTCGCAGGGCTGCTCGCCGCGCTGATCTCGGTGCCGGCCGCCGTGGTGCTGGCGCCGGCCCTCTCACCGGCCCAGGCCGTGAGCGGCCCGCCCCCGACGCTGTCGCAGCGCGCCTGCCCCGGATACTCGGGCCTGAACACCTCGAACCCCTACCTGGTGGTCAAGACCGGGCGGTACTCCTCCGGCGGCCGCGCGCCCTACCTCGTGGCGTCCATGCCGGCCACGGTGACCACGCCGTGGGGCGTGCCCGCCGCCGTGACGGTCGGCTGGGCCAAGAACCCCTACAACGACATCTCCTGGCAGAGCTGGTTGCACTCGCTGAAGTGGCTCGGCGCCCTGGTGAACACGGGGGAGGGCCGACGGTACCCGGACGCCAACGGGGTGCTGCGGACGCCGACCACCGAGGAACGGTGGGACGCCCTGGATCTGGCGCTGGGCGCGACCAAGAACTACCTGGCCACCTACCCCAAGGTCGCCACCGCACCCGACCGGGTGCAGATCAGCTCGTTCGCCCACCGCACCCAGTTCCTGGCCTGCCTGGCCGAGACCCTCGGCCCGGCGAACACCCCCGCCTGGCTGGCCACCGCCGCCAAGGCCCATGCCGCCTACCTGTCCTCCGCGGCCCATTACGCGGTGGTGCCCAACCAGGCGATGGACCAGGACCTGGGTGTGCTGGCGGTCGGGTGTGTGTTCGGTTCGTCGACCTACCGCAATCTCGCGGTGAACCGGCTCGGCAAGCAGCTCGTGGCGTCCATCGGTGCCGACGGGGTGCCGCTCGAGCAGGCTCCGGGCTACTCGGGTTACGTGTATCGGTTGTGGGCCAACGTGATCGCGACCTACACCGGCTGCGGGTTGCCGTCCAACGGCGCCATCCCGGCGCGCATGGCCGGTATCCCGATCTTCCTGGCCCACGCCACCCAGCCCAACGGGCGCCTGGTGCAACTGGGTGACACCACGGCGGCGGCTACGCCGTCCATGCCCGGCTCGGAGTACCCGGCCAGTCTGGGGTCCACCGGAACCGCCCCGGCGCAACGGGTCGCGAACTTCACCACCTCGGGCTTCATCTTCGGTCGCTCGGCGTGGAATCCGTTCGGCACCAGCTCGTTCTACTCGGTGCGCTACGGGCCGCCGGTGACCAACCACGGTCACTTCGACCGGACCGCGGTGACCTGGATCGTCGACGGGCGCGACCGGTTGGTCGACTCCGGTCACGTGGGGTACGCCAACACGACGCTGCGTTCCTGGCTGATCGGTCCGAACGCGCACAACCTGGTGAGCGCGGACGAGTTCCGCAACTTCCGCCCCACCGCCCGGCCCTCACACCTGCTGTCCTCGAGCGTGTCCGACGCGGCCGACGCGTACCTGCTCGATGCCCAGACCTACCGCACCCTGACCCCCGCGAACGTCTACGCGTACACCACGCAGCGCCGTGGCCTGCTGATCTCGCGCAACCCGGACCTGCTCGTCGTCCGGGACGCCGCGTGGGGGGCGCCCACGGCCGTCACCTGGCGCCAGCACTGGCACCTGCCGGTCGGCTGGACGGCGAGTGTGCTGGGCCGCAGCCGGGTCGAGGCCGCCTCCGGCGGTTCGCGCACCACGCTGGTGCGCATCGCGGGTGCGGGCAGCCTGCCGGCCGGGCTGGCAGGCTCGTACCAGTCGCCGGACATCGGCAAGGCCTACCGCAACGTCGACGTCCAGTTCCCGGCGGTCGGCCGGTCGATGAGTGCTCTCACCGTGGTCGCTCCGGCGGCCAGTTCCCAGGTCTCCGTGGGGATCTCGGGCAGTACCCTGACCGTGGTGATCGGCGGTGACACCGTCACCATGACGCTGAACCCCGACGGTTCGCTGACCCGCACCAGCTGACCCGCTACAGGCCGAGGCTTCGTGCTGCCGCGCTGACCGTGGCGGCGGAGGCCTGCAACGCCGCCAGCTCGGCGGCGTCCAGGGGAGTGGCCAGCACGGTCTCGACGCCGCGGCGTCCCACGACGGAGGGCATCGACAGGCAGACATCCGACAGGCCGTGGACATCCGTCAGGCGCGAGCTGACCGGCAGCACCCGGTGCTCGTCGTTCAGGATGGCCTCGAGCACCCGCGAGACCGCCAACCCGATCGCCAGGCTGGTGGCCCCCTTGCCCGCGATGATCTCGTAGGCCGAGTTGACCACCGACCGGTGGATCTCGGCCCGGGTCGCCTCGTCGATGCCACGGCCGTCGGGGCTGACCCAATCGCGCACCGGGATGCCGCCGATGCTGGCGGTCGACCACAGGGGCACCTCGGAGTCGCCGTGCTCCCCGGCGATGTAGGCGTGCACGTTCTGGACGGCGACCCCGGTGTGCTCGGCGATCAGGAACCGCAGCCGCGACGAGTCGAGCACGGTTCCGGAGCCGAAGACCCGACCGGCGGGCAGGCCCGCGAACTGTTGCGCCGCACAGGTCACCACGTCGACCGGGTTCGTCACCAGCAGCAGGATGGTGTCCGGGGCGAGGGCCACCACCCGGGGGATCAGCTCGCGGCACATGGCGACGTTGGACGCTGCCAGGTCGAGCCGGGTCTGGCCCGGCTTCTGCTTGGCGCCCGCGGTCACCACCACGACGTCCGAGCCGGCGCACACCTCGAGGTCGTCGCCGCCGGTGATGTGGGTCATCGGCGTGAACTGCATGCCGTGCACCAGGTCGAGCACCTCGGCGCGCACCTTGGTCGCGTTCAGGTCGTACAACGCGAGTTCGCGGCACACCCCGCGGATCTGGGCCGCGTAGGCGATGGCGGTACCCACCGCTCCGGCGCCGATGATGCTGACCTTGGTCATGTCCGTCCCCCCTGGTGATGTCGACTCATCCTGTCAGGGTCGAGGGCCACTGTCCGGTCCGAGCTCGGCGAGGGTGGTGAGCGTGACGCCGTCACCGTCGGGTTCGAGGGTGAGCGCGACGTCCTCGGCCCAGGCCGCCACCACGATCCGCTGGGCCAGCGCGCCGAGGGCGAGCAGCGCGGGGGGGTCGGCGTCCGCCGGTGGCCGCAGCCGGACGGCATCTTCCGCGACGGTGACCAGCGCGCCCGGGCAGCGGGGCGCCGGGGCCAGTTGCGCCACGGTGACGGCGCGTTGCAGCCGGTCGGTCAGCGTGCCGGCAACCACCGATTGCGGCGGCAGGCCCTTCGAGGAGAGGGCCTCCGGGGTCAGCCCGAGGGCCGCCCGGGCCGCCTCGGCGTGGCCGTAGCGGAACCAGTCCTCGCCCGCCGGGCGCAGCAGCGCGGCCGCCCCCGGCCCGTCGTCCGCGGTCACCAGGTGGCCCAGCCCGCGGACGATCGCGACCGGGACGCCGGCCGTCTTGCCCTTGACCAGATCGGCCGCGCCGGCCAGCTCGTCGGCCAGCGCGCGCAGCGTGACCTCCATCGGCCGGCCCTGGGTGTCGAGGTGACCGGACAGGTCCTCGGCGGGGCGCACCCCGGCGGCGCCGATCGCGGTGTCGGTCTGCCCGGTGCGCCATGGCCGGCCCAGGGTGTCGGTGAGCAGGACGCCGAGCCGCCGGCCGGTGAGCGCGATCAGGCTCGCTCGCAGCCGCCGAGCCGAGGCGTCCGGGTCGGCGGGGAGCAGCAGCACCCGCGCGGCGCCGTCCGGCCCGGGCGGCACGTTGGAGGCATCGACCCCGGCCGCGGCCAGCACCGGGCCGGACCGCGACTCGACGATGCGGGCGCCGCCCCGCGGGGTGGTGCGGGCGGCCACCACCCGCACCGTCTCGGCCGCCACCGCGGTCGACTGCAGGTCGGCGGATCCGCCTGGGGCGTAACGGTTCTCGCTCTTGGCGACGATCTTGCTCGAGATGGCGAGGATGTCACCGTCGGTCAGCTGGACGCCGTCCGACTGGTCGACGGCCTGGGTGATCAGCGCTGCCAGGTCGTCGCCCGCCTCCACCTCGGGCAACCCGGGCAGGGCGATCAGCTCGACCCGGGTCACCGTTCGGCGGCGATCCGCAGCGCCAGATCCACTGCGGCACCGGCGATCTCGGCGGCAGCCGGGATGTTGGTCATCAGCAACGGCCGGGCCAGCAGGGCCACGCCATCCGGCCAGGTGGTGGCGGCCGCGTCGGCGCCGTCGCGGTCGTCGACCAGCCAGCCGTCGAGGAAGTCGGCGTACAGCCCGGCCACGGCGGCGGCCGACGTGGGCACGCCGATCGCGGTCAGGCAGGCGTCCGCCATGCCCCGCACCGGGGCGCCCCCGACGATGGGCGAGACCCCGACCACCGGCGCCGTCGTCCGGCGGATCGCCTCGCGGATGCCGGGGACGCCGAGGATGGTGCCGATCGAGACCACCGGGTTGCTCGGCGGCAGCAGGACGACGTCCGCGGACTCGATCGCCTCGACCACCCCGGGGGCCGGTTTGGCCTGCTCGATGCCCACGGCCAGGATCTGCTGCGCCGGGACGGCCGCGTGCAGTCGCACCCACCACTCCTGGAAGTGGATCGCCTCGCGCGCGCCGTCCCGCTCGATGACCACGTGGGTCTCGACCCGGTCATCGCTCATCGGCAGCAGCCGGACGCCGGGTTGCCAGCGCTCGCACAGCGCGGCGGTGGTGGCCGACAGGGTCATGCCCGCGCCGAGCATGCGGGTGCGCTGGATGTGGGTGGCGATGTCGCGATCGCCGAGGGTGAACCACTGGGGTTGGGCGCCGTAGGCGGCCAGCTCCGCGGCGACACCGAACGTCTCGCCGTCACGTCCCCAGCCCTGCTCCTCGTGGATGCCCCCGCCCAGGGTGTACATCACGGTGTCCAGATCGGGGCAGACCCGCAGCCCGTGCAGCGTCACGTCGTCGGCGGTGTTGCCGATCACCGTGATCTCGCTCGCGGCGTCCGGCCCGGTCTCACGCGTGGCGAGCTGGTGGACCAGACCGCGCAGGAACCGGGCACCTCCGATGCCTCCGGCCAGGGCAGTGATGTGCATGTCGACCATCCTGTCATCCCTCCGGCGGCGTCCCCCGACGGCCCGGTCACCGGCCATCATGGGCGGGTGAGCGATGCTGCGGCCCCCGCGAGTGATCCGGTGCTGCCGCTGTGGCGGGCCGCGCAGGCCTTCCGGCTGGCCGGGCTGGTCTACGCGATCGGGGTCGAGGTCACCTCCTACCGCAGCTACCAGCGCCCGGTGCTGAGCTGGTCGCTGATCGCGCTGCAGGTGATCTGGAGCGGTCTGGCGGTGACCGCGCTGGCCACGCCGGCCCTGGCCAGGCCGGTCCTCGGTCGTCGGCGTCCGATCGTGGTGGCCGACATCGTGATCACCCTGGCCTTGGTGTTCAGCAGCTTCCTGGTGTCCCCGGCGGCCTTCTGGCGCACCCACGAGTCGTTGCCCACGACGCTGTGGGCGACCAATGCGGTGATCTCGGCGGCGTTGCTCTGGGGTCCGGTGGCCGGGGTCGCCGTGGCGCTGCCGATCGCGCTGGCCTGCAACGCGGTCTCGGATGCGCTGTACGCCTCGGTGTTCCGCGATGCCACGGTGCCGGTGCTGACCATCCTGGGCCTGGTGATCGGCCTGCTGGCGGGCATCGTGGCCCGGGCCAACGAGCAACTGCGCCAAGCCATCGAGATCCGCGCGGCCACGGCCGAGCGCGAACGTCTGGCCCGCCAGGTGCACGACGGCGCGCTGCAGGTGCTCGCCCTGGTGCACCGCCGCGGTGGCGCGGTGGACCCCGCCCTGGCCGAACAGGCCGGCCTGGCCGAGCGCGCGCTGCGCCGGGTGTTGGCCGCCCCGCCGAGTGCTCCGGACGCGATGCAGGGCGACGTAGCGGCGGCGATGGTCGCGCTCGAGGACGCCCGGGTGACCGTCTCGGTGCCGCCGGACCCGGTGCCGTTGCCGCCGGCGCCCCTCGCCGACCTGGTGGCCGCGGTCCGTGCGGCGGTGCACAACACCGAGCAGCATGCCCCGGGGGCACGCAGCTACCTGCTGGTCGAGGATCTGGGCCACGAGGTGGTGGTCACCGTGCGCGATGACGGTCCGGGGATTCCGAGCGGGCGGTTGGCCTCGGCCGAGCGTGAGGGCCGGCTGGGCGTCGTCCAGTCGATTCGCGGCAGGATGGCGGCGATCGGGGGCAGTGCGCAGCTGCACACCGGGCCGGACGACGGCACCGAGTGGGAGCTGCGGGTGCCCCGAGATGGTGTGGTGGTGGAGGGCGCGTGAGCGAACCGGATCGCGATCGCCCGGCCCTGCGCGTGATGGTGGTCGACGACCACCCGATGTGGCGAGATGCCGTCAGCCGGGACCTGGAGCAGGCCGGCTTCGACGTGGTGGCCACCGCGGACGGCGTCGAGGCCGCCGCCCGGCGCGCCACGGCCACCCGGCCGGACGTCGTCCTGATGGACATGCAGCTGCCCGACGGCAGCGGTGCGCAGGCCACGGCCCGGGTGCTGGCAGCCTCGGCGGCCTCGCGGGTGCTGGTGCTGTCGGCCTCCTCCGAGCGGGACGACGTCCTCGAGGCGGTGAAGGCCGGCGCGTGCGGCTACCTGGTCAAGAGCGCCTCGGCGAGCGAGCTGATCGATGCCGTGCAGCGGACGGCGGCCGGGCAGGCGGTGTTCACGTCCGGGCTCGCCGGGCTGGTGCTGGGGGAGTACCGCCGGATGTCGGCCGACGCCCCGGCGGGTCAGGCGCCCCGAGCGGTGCTGACCGAGCGCGAGACCGAGGTGCTGCGATTCGTGGCCAAGGGGATGTCGGCCAAGCAGATCGCCGGTCGGCTCGGGTTGTCGCATCGGACCGTCGAGAACCACGTGCAGTCGGCGTTGCGCAAACTCCACCTGGCCAATCGGGTCGAGCTGACCCGCTACGTCATCGAACAGGGTCTCGACCAGGGCTGATGTTCGCACGCCGGCTCGGGTCGTCGCCTCAGCCGGGCGCGAGGTGGCCCTGTCGGCTCCACTGACCCGAGCCGGTACCGACCGCTGGGCTCGGTCGGCGTCGAGGACAGCCGAATCCACAGCCACAGCCACTCACGGTGATCTTCACACTGCCGAGGGTCGCCGTGGAGATCGCTGTGCGCGGATGTGGGGGCCAGGAACGATGAGCGTGTAGAGACCGACGCAATGCAGCAAGGGCACGTTGTGTTCGCTTCTCTCGGGGGGATCCTCTGCCGCAGCGTGACCGGCAGGGTCGTGAGTCCTCCTCCCCGCCACGTGCTCGTCGGGTGCGGACTGATCACCCTCAGGGGGCGGTGCATGCCCAGCGAGTGAGGGCAGACCACCCCCTCAACGGGATCTTGAACGGCAGGCACACCGTCGCCGGCGATTCAACGGAAGCTGGATGGCCTCGGGGCGCACAGCCTCGCCCGACTGATCACTGTCGGGGGGCGGTTCGCACCCATTCACCGAGGGCAATCCACCCCTTGATGGTGATCACGGTGCGAGGTGGCCGGGTCCCGCCGGGGGTGCGCACCGCGTGATGCGCCCGTGGCGTAGCCGAAACCCCTCCCCGCAGCGTGGCCGAAACACTCGAGATCGACCGGTTCGCACCTCTTGTCATCGTACATATGTACGACTATGATATGGGTATGACCGCGCTCGACGTCCCCGCCGAGGGTTCACCGGATCCCGGTGAACCCGAACTGGTGGCCGCGCTGTGGCAGCGCATCGACCGGTTGCACGCCACCGTGGAGCGGGTGGTCGCAGAGCGTGAGGCGGCGTGGGATCGGGTGGAGGAACTCACCGCCCGGTGTACCCGCATGGCGGCGCAGGTACCGCTCAGAGCGCCGGGCGTGCCGGACGGCGCCAGGCTCGCGACTGCCGAACTCGGCACCGACACCGACGTGCAGTTCGCCGACGTGCAGGCCGCCGACGTGCAGGCCGCCGACGTGCAGGCCGCCGAAAGGCAGGCCGCCGAAAGGCAGGCCGCCGAAAGGCAGGCCGCCGAGGGGCGGCCGATGCCGGGGTTGGCGGCGGCCTTGACCGGTGAGGCGGGGCCGGTACTGGCCGCGGCCGTGGCGGCGGCGGTGGGGAACCTGTCTGGGCTGAGCCGGACCGCTGCGGCGCTGGAGGCTGACGCGGTCGATGCGGTGGTGGACGTCGGCTGTGTCGCGGACCTGCCCGATGGCGTGCTGGTCGACCTGGCGGCTGCCGGTCAGCGGCTGGCGGCCTGGGGCACGTTGGCCTCGACGGTGGCGGCCGGGGAGTTGGCGCACCGATGGGAGAAGTACCCACCCGAGGACGGCGACCGCCTGCCGGGCACGGGCTCGCCGGGTATGGGACGGTCGCGGGATCTGGGGTTTCGCGCCGCGGCCGCCGAGATCGCCACCGGGTGCCTGCTCACCGAGCACACGGTCGCCGCTCGCATCGATGCGACCCGGGCGGTGCCGATCCGGTTGCCCCGGCTGTGGCACCTGGTGGCCACCGGGGTCGTCGACCTCGATCGGGCGCGGCTGATCCATGAGAAGACTCTCGCGCTGACCACCGACACCCTCACCGGTCTCGAACCACAACTGGTGATCAAGGCGACCACGTTGACCATGCCCCAACTGCGGGTCTGGCTGGAACGGGCCATTGCCGCGGCCGACCCCCAGGCCTACGCTCGCCAGGCCCGCGAGGCCCACGACCATCGCGGAGTCTCGTTCCGGGCCGCAGGCCACGGCATGGGACGCATGGCCGTCACCGGGTCCCTGGCCGACATCGAGACCGCCCGGATCGTGGTGACCGCCCTGGCCGCCATGGCCCAGGACGACCCCGGCCACGAGCGCCTACCCGACGCCAAACGCGCCGACACCGTCCTCGACCTGATCGCCGCCGCCCTCGACCCCGACCCTGACCCCGACGGCATCCAGACCGACGACACCCAGGCCGCCGACAGCGAGGCCACCGGCGCCGACGACGGCACCGGCACCGATGATCTCGCTCCCACGGGCGTGGCCGCTGGTACTGACGACGCAGCCACTGCTGAGGGCGCGGCCGATGAATCACTCGTCGAGGTCGAGCAGCAGAGTGCCGTCCCGCGGACGGGTGAGACCGCCCCCACGACCAGCCCACACGCGCCGCCGTGCCTGAACCGGGCGGCGATCGAGCGGTTCACCGGCACCCGGGTCCACATCACCGTTCCGCTGTCGGTGATCCTGGGCGGCGACGGCCTCGGCGAGATCGGCAACGACGGCCCACTGCCCGCCGACCAGGTCCGTGACCTGCTCGCCGCCCTACAACGGATGGGAACCTCGGCGACCTGGCGATGCCTGATCACCGACGACGACCCCTACTCACCCACCCACGGCACCGTCCTGGGCATCGGCCGCGCGCCCCACGCGCTGGTCCGCACCGCCACCGGCCTGCTCCGCGAACTCGTCCAGGCCCGAGCCCGGTGCTGCACCTTCCCCGGATGTCGCCGGCAAGCGATCGGCTGTCAGGTCGACCACCGCATCCCCCACCGCGACGGTGGAGCCACCTGCGAATGCAACCTGCACCCACTCTGCGCCCACCACCACCGCCTACGAGAACGCGGCTTCACGCCCGAAGTGGTCATTCCTCGACCTCGCAGCGGGTCTTCCGGGTCGAGCGTGCGTGGCCGTGCCGGCCCGGTGATCACCCGGTGGACCACCCCCACCGGACGCACCATCACCACCCACACCGAACACCCACCCTTCTAGCCGCGACGTGTCCTTCCCGCTGTGGCGCGTTCGACTGCAACGCGTTCGACTGCGACGCGCGCGTACGAGCGACGTGGGCTTGGCGGGTAGGGGATGACAACCCTCAGCGCCGGTGAGTAGCCCTACTCATCCACCGGGCGGCCGTGCGCCGCAGAGTGATCGTCATGGACACCACCCCACGCGTCGACCCGCTCGTGCTCGGTCGGTTGGCCGAACACTGCGCCCAGCTCAGCCGCCAGCTCGATCTGGTGGCCGTCGATCTGCGGGGCATCGTGCGGACGCCGCCCGCGACCTCGCCGGTCCCCTCACCGCACCTGTCCGCACCGCACCTGTCCGCACCGCACCTGTCTGCACCGCACCTGTCTGCACCGCACCTGCCCGCACCACAGACGGCCTCACCTCGCCCGCCCTCGCCTCTTGTTGCCCCGTCGCCCGGCGGGGCTACCCCCGCAGCCGGCGGCGCGCCGTCCGCCTGGCCACCGCCATCGCCCATGGCCCGGCCGGTACCGATCCCTCCGCCCTTGCCGACGTCTCCGCCGTCACCGACGTCACCGACCTCACCGACCTCACCGACCTCCTCACCGACTCCCGCCCAGCCGATGCCGGGCACCCGCGTGCTGCGCCCCTCCGACCTGCCGCCACCGTCGTCCGGTGCCCAGGGCGCCGGTGATCCTGCCGCTGCGCGGCGCTCGGCTGACTGGTTCGGCTGGGGCCGTGAGGGTTTGATCAGCCGGCTGCTGGCCCTGGCCGGGGTCGGGGTGACCCTCATCGGGGTCGTGATGATGCTGGTACTCGCCGCCCAGGCCGGATTGCTGCAGCCCTGGGTGCGGGTGGCCGGCGGCGCCCTGCTGGCGGCTGCCCTGCTGGCCGCAGGAGCCCGCGTGGCGGGCCGGCCGGGCGGCCGGGTCGGCGGGGTGGCCCTCGCCGCCACGGGCCTGGCTGCGGCCTTCCTGGACGTGTTGGCGGTGACCGTCCTCTACCGCTGGGTCGGGGCGCCCGCGGGCCTGGCGCTGGCCGCGGTGGTGACGTGCGCCGGCATGCTGCTCGCGCTGCGCTGGACCTCCCAGGCCCTGGCCGTCATCGTCGTCGTCGCAGCGGCGTCCACCGCGCCGATGGTCTCGCCCCGACTGGACCTGCTGCTGGTGGGCTTCCTGGTGCTGCTCCAGGCCGGGGGCGCCGCCACCGAGACGTTGCGCCGCTGGCCGGTGCTGACCCTGGTGCGCACCGCTCCCGCATCGCTGACCCTGGTGACCCTCGCCCTGGTCGAGGCCTCCAATGCGTCGCTGCGCTGGTCGGTGCTGGGCATCGCCGTCCTGGTGGCCCTGATCGGCCTGACCAGCGGGGTGCTGGCCGACCGCGCCGGGGCGCATCCGGTGGCCACGGCAGCCTCGGTGGGCCTGGCCTCGCTGCCGGTGCTGGTGACGGGATTCCTCACCGGTCCGGTGCGCTCCGGACTGGTGCCGCTCGCCGTGGCCGCCGCCTTCTGGTCGGTCTACCGCTGGCGCCGGGCCTCCAGCGTCCCGGTCGGCGCCCCGATCGACGCCGTGATCGCCGCGGTGGGCGCGATCTCGTTGCTGCAGGCGGCGATCGCCGTCCCGACCGACGACGTGGTGCTGGACGCCGCGCCCGTGCTGCTGATCGCCGTGGTGGGCGCAGCCATCTGCCTGCGGTCCACCTCCCGCGTGATGCTGTCGGTGACGGCCGGCTTCGCCGCGATCGGTCTGGGGCTGGTGCTGAGCGTGCTGCCGCCGTCCGAACTTGCCGACCGGCACTACGACCGGGCGGTGCTGGGCGCCGGGGCAGCGGTGGCCGGGGTGTTGTTGCTGGCCCTGGTCTGCCTGCTGCTGGCCACGGCGACCCGCAGGCGAACGCTGCAGAACGCTCCCGTGCTGGTCGCCGGCCTCGCCGTCCTCGGCGTTCTGGTGGGCCTGTACGCGCTGACCATGACCTGCGTCGCCGCCCCGATCGCGATCTGGGGTCGGGGCTTCCATGTCGGGCACTTCCTGGCCACCACCGCCTGGGTGCTGGCCGGCAGCGCGATCCTGCTGCTCGGGCTGAACCGGCCCGCCGTGGTGCAGCCGTCGATGGCCTCCGGTCTGACCGTGCTCGCCGCCGCGACCGCCAAGTTGGTGTTCTTCGACCTGTCGGCCCTGAGCGGCTTCACCCGGGCGGCCACGTTCATGGTGGCGGGCGTGGTGCTGCTGGGCGCGGGGACCCGCTACGCCCGGGCGGTGGCCGAGGTGCTGGAGCGCACCCGATCCCGCGCCGATTCGGCGGATCGTGCCTGATCAGCATGGTGGGCCGGTCGGGACGGGGCCGAGGCGACACGCCCGAACACGCCCGAGCACGGCCGAGGCTGAAGGTCATCTCTTTACCCGAGTACCACCGAGCGGCTTGACGTCCTGGGTACGACACGCGTGTAATTCCCTCAGTGTCATCCGGTCTCGGAAACTGAACGTGCCCGGGTGCATTAGTTGAGTAACATGCGAATTCGGGACACAGAGCGGGACATCATCCGGTCGGCGGGAAGCCGGGTGGTACCTGAGGGTCGAGGAGGGCACCAGGTGCACGAGCCGATGGCGATCACTCTCCAGATCGCCTCCGAGCCGGCTCTGCCGTTCGGTCACGGGGTGGATCACAACGCGCAGGCAGCGTTTCCTCCGGAGCTGGAGTGGCAGGAACGGGCGCTGTGCGCCCAGACCGACCCCGAGGCGTTCTTCCCCGAGAAGGGCGGGTCGACGCGTGAAGCCAAGCGCGTGTGCCTGTCCTGCGAGGTGAGGCCCGAGTGCCTCGAGTACGCGCTGGCCAACGATGAGCGCTTCGGCATCTGGGGCGGTTTGTCGGAGCGCGAGCGGCGTCGGGTCAAGAAGCGCGCGGTCTGATCGTCGCGATGGCCATCGACACCGCGGCGGGAGCGGTGTCCGTCGGTCGGCGTTCGTCGCGGAGCGTATGGGGTCAAGCACGGGTAGTGACGATCCTGTCGGTGACCGGCACCGCCGGGCTCCCGCGCGTCCTCGATGCCCTGGCCGAGCAGACCCGCGTGCCGGACTCGGTGGTGGCCGTCCTGGACGGCGCGCTGCCCGCCGTCGAGGCGCGTGAAGCGGCCGAGCTGCTCACCAGCCGGTCGATCCCGATCGCCGACACCCCGGCCGTCGACCGTCGTTCCCGCGGCGGCGTCCGGGATCACGTCGCGGCGGCGCTGCTGGTCGACCGTCCGGACGACGCCGGCGCCGCGTCGTCCGAATCCGTCGGCACCGGCCCGCACGGCGAACTCGACGGCCCCGCCGATGCCCGCGGGCAATGGCTGTGGCTGCTGCGTTCCGATGCCGCACCGGCCCCGCATGCCCTGCAGCGGCTGCTGGCGGCCGTCGAGACCGCGCCGTCGGTGGCGGTCGCCGGCTGCAAGCAGGTCGAGTGGGACGACGACCAGCGGCTGCGCGACGTCGGCATCACCACCTCGCGCTGGGGCGCGGTGATCACCGGCCTGGACCGCGGCGAACTCGATCAGGGGCAACACGACCTGCGCAGCGACGTCCTGGCGGTCCGCACCGCGGGGATGCTGGTGCGCCGCGACGTCTGGACCGACCTGGGTGGCCCCGACCGGGCGCTCACCGGGGCCCGCGACGATCTCGAGTTCTGCCGTCGCGTGCACCTGAGCGGCCATCGAGTGGTCGTGGTGCCGAGCGCCGTCGTCGCGGCGGCGTCCGTGGCCCCCCGGTGCGGTTACCGCGACGATCGGCGCGATGCCCTGCTGCTGCGCCTGGCCTGGACCCGCTGGTGGCTGCTGCCCGTCGCCCTGCTCTGGACGTTGCTGGCCGGCCCGGCGCGGGCCGTCGTCCGGCTGGTGCTGAAGCAACCCGCCGAGAGCCTCGACGAGCTGATCGCCACCTCCGAGGTGCTGGCCCGCCCCGCCCGCTGGATCGGAGCCCGCCGCCGGATCCGTTCGGCGCGAACGGTTCCCGCCGAGGCCGTGCGCACGCTCGGCGCGACGGTGCGGCTGCTGGCCCGCCAGCGCCGTGACGAGATCACCTCGTGGATCCGGCCCTCCGCGCGCTGGCGCGAGGCCCAGGCCGACGACCGGCCCGAGTACCGACCGGCGCGGTGGCGTCGGGCCACCCCGGGCGTGCTGGCGAGCCTGCCGGCCCTGATCGCCGGGCTCGTGGCCGGCCGTCACCTGATCACCGGTCGGGGCGCCCTCGCCGGGGCACACCTGGCCCCGATGCCGGACGGGATCGCCGAGCTGTGGCGCGCGGCCACCCAGAGCTGGCGACCCATCGGTCTCGGGTCGAGCGCCATCGCCGACCCGGCGGCGTCCCTGATCGCCGTGCTGGCCCTGCCGTTCGGTGACCCCGACCGCCTGATGCTCGTCCTGCTGGTGGCCGGCCCGGCGGCAGCAGCGGCGATCGCCTACGCCGTGACCGCCTCGGTGACCCGGTCACGGCCGACACGCCTGGTCGCGGCGCTGACCTGGTCGGCCGCACCACCGCTGCTGGCCGCCGTCGCCACCGGCCGTCCGACCGCCGTCGTGGTGCACCTGCTGCTGCCGGTGTTCGCCCTGGCCTGCTGGCGCGCCCTGGTTGCCGGCTCACCGGCGGCGGCCGCCGCGGCCGGCGTCCTGATGACTGCCCTGATCGCCGCCGCCCCGGCCACCGCCACCCCGCTGCTGGTGCTGGTTCTCATGGCTGCAGCCGGCGCGGCCGTGCGGCTGGGCGCTCGACGGCTGCTGCTGGTCGCGCTCACGCTGCTGATCCCCGCCGTGCTGCTGCTGCCCTGGTGGGCCGCGGTGGCGCGGCGTCCGGGCCTGCTGCTGGCCGGGGACTCGGCCTGGGCGGCGGCGCCGTCCTCGCCGTGGTGGCACCTGCTGCTCCTGCCGGGATCGCCCAAGCAGCTGTTCACCATGGGTGGGCCGCTGGCCGACCGGATCGGCGGGGCCTACCTGTCGCAGGCGGTCGGTCAGCCGCTGCCCCCGGTCGTGGGCGACCTGCCGTTGACCGTCGTGGGGGCGGTGGCGGTGGCCGTTGCGCTGGCCCTGCCGCTGTTCGTCCTGGCTGCGGCCGCCCTGTTCCGCCGGGGCGGTGCCGGCCCGGTCGCGGTGCTCGGCTGGGTGGTCGCCCTGATCGGCCTGGCGACCGCCCTGGTGGGCGAGCGGGTGCTGGTGGCCGGGTACCGGCTCTGGTCCGGGCCGGCGTTGTCGTTGGCCCTGCTCGGGCTGGTGGTCGCCCTGGTCGCCGTGCTGCCCCAGGTGGGGCTCCGGTTGCGTCGCGGGCGGCCCTGGCCTCGTCGGCTGCTGAGCCCGGTGCTGGCGATGCTGGCCGTGCCGGCGCTGCTCGCGCTGGCGGTGTTCGCCTCCTCTGACGCCCTCGCCGTGCACCGCAGCCGCACCGAGTTGCTGCCGGCCGTGGCAGCCGCCGAGGGCACCGGGCCGGGGGCGACCCGCACCCTGGTGCTCGCCGTGGACGGCGAGCGCATCCGGTGGTCGCTGTCCCGAGGCAGCGTGCAGCGCTGGGGTGACGACTCCGCCGACCGCCGGCTGGCCGGCTCGACCGGTACCACCGCCGATCGGGACGACGCGGTCGTCGTCCCGGTGATCTCGGGCCTGCTCTCGCCGGCGGCACGCGACCAGCGCGGCGCCCTCGCCGAGCTCGGCGTGGGCAGCGTGGCGCTGCTGGACCCGTTGGACGAGACCGCCGAACGTGCCCTGGACGCCGCCCCCGGCCTGGTGCGGGTCAACGCCGGGGCCGGCCGGGCCATGTGGCGCGTCGACCCGGCCGCGACCGAGCGGGCCAGCGCCCGCCCCTACCGGGTGCGGGTGATCGACCCGGACGGCGTGGTGCGCGCCGTGCTGCCCACCGCGACCGACGGGGTGAGCGTCGTGGCGGACGTGCCCCAGGGCACCGCCGGTCGCCGCGTGGTGCTCGCCGAGGCCACCGACCCGGGGTGGCAGGCGCGCTACGACGGCGTCGCGCTGGTGGCCCAGACAGCGGGGCAGCGTGGGTGGGCGCAGGCGTTCGTGTTGCCGGCGCACGCCGGGCGGCTGCAGTTGGGCCACGTCGGGCCGAGCCCGTGGACGTCGAGCCGCTGGGTGGACGGCGCCCGGCTGGCGGTGACGGTGCTCGCGTTGCTGCTGGCGCTGCCGTTGCCCACCGTGCGGGGTCGGATCGCGCCGCCGCCGGCACCCCGACCGACCCACCCGGTGGTTCGCGAGAGCATCGAGGCGACCGAGATCCGGCCGGCACCACGGGTTTTCGACCTCGATCACCCCGAGGAGGGTGAGCTGCCCGACGTGCTCTCGGACGTCGAGTCCGTGACCACCACGGACGTCGCGAACGATGTCACGACGGAGGGGTCGCCGGCATGAGGGCACGGCTGCGCGGCGCGTTGGTCCTGGTGCTGGCGGGCGGTGCCGCGGTCGGGCTCACACTGGCGGCCCAGGCCTACGGCACCCCGATGCCGACGACCGTCCGGCCGGCCACGCTGTCGCTGTCGTCGGCCACCCCGACGCTGGTCTGCCCCGGACCCGAGACCCTGCTCGCCCCCGCCGGCGGCAGCACCGCCGCCCCGGGCGGGCCGGTGACGGTCAGCGCGGTGGCGCTCACCGGCGCCGGGGGCACGGCTACCCTGACCGGCCTGGCGCCGCTGGTGCTGTCCGGTGACCTGGCCCAGGCGCGGCTGCCCCGGGCCACCGCCGGTGCGGTGCGGCTCGATGCCCGAGCCGCCGGGGCCGGGGGAGCGGTGCCGGCCGCGGCCCTGCAGACCACGCTGAGTCCCTCGGGCGACCTGCGCGGGCTGTCCGCCACCGGCTGCGCGGCCGCCACCAACCACGCCTGGCTGGTCGGCGGGGGCACCGGTGCCGGCGACCGCACCCGGCTGGTGCTGACCAACCCGACGCCCAGCACCGCCCTGCTCGACGTGTTCGTACACGGCCCGCAGGGCCTGGTGAAGGCGCCCGCCGGTGAAGGTGTCGTCGTGGCCGCCCAGCACCAGGCGGTGCTGTTCGTCGACGCCCTCGCCCCGGACGCCGGGCAACTGGCGGTCGAGGTCGTGGTGCGCACCGGACGGGTGGTCGCCACCCTGCACCACCAGCGGCTGGCCGGGTTCACCCCCGGTGGGGTCGACGGGGTGGTGCCCGCGGCTCCGGCGGCACGCAGCCAGGTGATCCCCGGGCTCGACCTGGCCGCTCCGGGGCGCACCGTCGTCCGGGTGGTGGCACCGGGCAGCGCCGAGGCCGTGGTGCGGGTACACCTGGTCGGTGCCTCCGGCCCGGTGACCGTTCCCGGCGCCGTGGTGACCGTCCCCGGGGGTGGCGTGCGCGACGTCCCGCTGCAGGTCTCGACGGCGCTGCCGGCCGGCCACTACACCGCCGTGGTCGAGGCCGATCTGCCGGTGGTGGCCGGCGCGCTGCTCACCCGCACCCTGCCCGGGGGCGAGCTGGCGGGTACGGCGGCCGCGGTCGGCAAGGCCGTGCCACCGAGCGATCTGGCCTGGGCCGGCGCCACCTCACCGGTGCGCGGCACGGTGATCCTCGCGATGCCCCCGGCGGGCATCGGTTCCCGGCTGGTGCTGGCCAGCCCCGACGCCTCGCCCGCCTCGAGCACGGCGGCGCAGGGCAGTGCCGCCGAGGTCGGGGTCAGCGAACTGACCGCGGCGGGGGTCGCCGGCCCG
The DNA here is from genome assembly GCA_046330955.1 of Kineosporiaceae bacterium. Classification (GTDB taxonomy): domain Bacteria; phylum Actinomycetota; class Actinomycetes; order Actinomycetales; family Kineosporiaceae; genus JADJPO01. Next base: position 134,529 of record JAXLRT010000006.1, read on the forward strand.
GAACGCATCGTGAGCGTCGAGAGCGGGCACCAGGTCGACGTGGCGGTCGCCGCCACGACCACCGCGCTGGTGCTGCGGTCGATACCCAGCGCCGGCAGCGGGCCGATCCACGCGGCGATGGTGCTCACGGCGGCCGACGCCGCCGGCCCGCTGATCTCGGTGGTGCCGGTCCGGCCCGGGCCCACGGCACCGGCCACGCCGCCGGTCGTGGTGCACGACCCCGGTGTCGGCGTGAACTGACGCAACCGACTCGGTCCGGACCCGGTCCGGACCCGGCCCGGATCAGCCGGTGCCGTAGCGCGGATCGATCTCTTCGGGACGCCGTCCGAGCAGGTGGGCGACCTGCTCGACCACCACGTCGTGCACCAGGGCGGGCAACTCGCCGGGGTCGTTCACCCGCGACTCCACCGGCCGGCGGTAGATCACCACGCGGTGCGGCAGCTCGCCGTGCGCCGGGAAGGACCGTCCCAGCGGCACCGCGCCGTGTTCCCAGGGGGCCGGATCGGACGGCGGGACGTCCTCGACAGCGAACTCGATGCCGTCGACCTCGGCCGGCCAGGTCTGTTCCAGCCGCTCGACGGCGTCCAGCACGGTGGCGTCGAACCGGTCGGAGCGGCTCTTCCACGCGGGCACCGTGCGGGGGAGCACCGGCCCCCGGGGACCCCGGCCGCGACGGTCACGTCGACGGGCAGAGGTGTCGGGTCGGGGGGACGGTGTGGACACCTGGCCAGGCTATCCGGCGCGCCGGGCTGTCGCGGGTTGCCACGGGCGGGTACTGTCCGGCGGGTGGGTGCTGTGCGGCAGTGTTCGCGGACGGCGTGCGGCCGGCCCGCCGTTGCCACCTTGACCTACGTCTACTCGGACTCGACGGCGGTTCTCGGCCCGTTGGCCAGCCACGCCGAACCCCACTGCTACGACCTGTGCGCCGCGCATGCCGAGCGGCTCACGGTGCCCCGCGGCTGGGAGGTCATGCGGCTGTCGACCGAGCCGTTCGAGTCCCCGGCCCCCTCGCACGACGATCTGCTGGCGCTGGCGGACGCCGTCCGCGAGGCCGCTCGGGTGCGCCCCGACCCCGAACCGGCGGCCGGGATGATGCGCGAGGCGGCTGCCTCCTCGGTGGAGGTCGGCCGTCGAGGGCACCTGCGGGTGCTGCGCGACCCCGGTCACTGATCCACTCGTTCGGTGGCGGGAACCACCCGGGCAGCGTCGTCCGGATTGGCGGGTTCGCCGGGACACTCCCGAGGCTCAAGTGCGGCGCGGATCGGGTCGAGGCACTGGGGGTCACCCGAACGGCGCCCTGGTTGCGCCCGTGGAGCCGAGGAGAACCTCCCGATGCCGGTTCGCGCCGCAGCGTCCCGTTCTGCCCGCACGACTCATCAGCCGACCCATCAGCCGTCGACCCACCCCCGTCCGGCGCGACGGCGGGGACGCGGGCGGGCCGAGGTGGTGCACCCGCCCCTGGGCTCGCTGACCCAGCGGGACAACCGGCAGGCGATCAGCTGCGCCTCCTGTGGGTCCGGCCACGTGACGCGGCTGTCGATGAACCTCACCGACGGCACCCCGGTGGACTTCACCTCCTGCCACCGGTGCGAGCACAAGACCTGGGAGCACGGCGGCACCGAGTTGAGCGTGGACGGCGTCCTCGATCGCACCCGCAAGAACTGACGACGAGAACCGGACCGGCTCGGTAGCACCGATCCTGAGCGTGCCCGGCTCCCGCGAGGGCGACGAGGGCCCAGCCGATGACTCCCGGTGTCGGGGATCGGGCCGGCGATGGTGCCTCGGCGATGTCGTGGCGGTCACGCCGGCTTCCCGGAGCAGTGGGCTGTATGTGGGTGTTGCGCCAGGTATGTCCGCCCACCACGCGGGGTGCGCATCGCCTCGACGGGGGGTGCTGCGCGATCGAACCGCCGCTGCGATGATCCGATCGGTAGGCTCGAGCGTGTGAATCCCGTCAGCAACCCGGTGGTGGCACTGCCTGATACGTCCGGTACGTCCGGTACCGACCTGCCGGTCATCCGGCATGACCTGTCGGACGTGGTCAAGGCCTACGACGTGCGGGGCCTGGTCGGGGAGCAGCTGGACGCCGCCGTGACCCGGGCGCTCGGGGTGGCCTTCGCCGAGGAGGTGGCCGGCGACGAGACCGCCGCGGGCCGCACCCGGCAGGTGGTCATCGGTCACGACATGCGGCCCTCCTCGCCCGAGCTGGCCCAGGCCTTCGCCGAGGGCGCGGCGGCCACCGGGCTGGACGTCGTCCTGATCGGGTTGTGCAGCACCGACGGCCTCTACTACGCCAGCGGGGCGCTGGATGCCCCCGGGGCCATGTTCACCGCCTCGCACAACCCGGCCGCCTACAACGGCATCAAGCTGTGCCGCGCCGCCGCGCGTCCGATCGGCCAGGACACCGGCCTGCTGCGCATCCGGCAGCGGGCCGAGCAGCTGCTGTCCGGTGCGAGCGCGCCCGAGGCCGCCGTCCCCGGCACGATCCGTACCGAGGATCGCCTCGCCGGGTACGCCGGCTACCTGCGCTCGCTGGTCGACCTGTCCGGCAGCCGGCCGTTGCGGGTGGTGGTCGACGCCGGCAACGGCATGGGCGGCCTGACCACCCCGGCCGTGCTGGGCACCGCGGTGGGCCTGGCCGCGCTGCCGCTGGACGTCGTCCCGCTGTACTTCGAACTCGACGGCACCTTTCCCAACCACGAGGCCAACCCGCTGGAGCCGGCCAATCTGCGCGACCTGCAGGCGGCCGTGGTCCGGGAGGGGGCCGACCTCGGCCTGGCCTTCGACGGGGACGCCGACCGCTGCTTCGTGATCGACGAGCGCGGCGAACCGGTCAGCCCCAGCGCGGTCACCGCCCTGGTCGCCCGGCGCGAGATCGCCAAGGAGCTGGCCGCGGGCCGGCCGGCCACCGTGATCCACAATCTGATCACCTCGCGGGCCGTGCCCGAGGTGATCGCCGAGGCCGGCGGGACGGCGCTGCGCACCCGGGTGGGCCACTCGTTCATCAAGGCCGAGATGGCCGCCCACACGGCGGTGTTCGGCGGCGAGCACTCGGCGCACTACTACTTCCGCGACTTCTGGTTCGCCGACACCGGCATGCTGGCGGCGATGCACGTGCTCGCGGCGCTGGGCGAGGGCCCCGACGACGGGTCCGTCCCGCTCTCGCAGCTGGCGGCGGAGTACGAGCGTTACGTCGCCAGCGGGGAGATCAACTCCCGGGTGGACGACGTGGCCGCCGCGACGGCGCGGGTCGAGGCGGCCTACGCCGACCGGCCCGGGGTGCGCCTGGACCGGCTCGACGGGCTGAGCGTGATCCACGACGAGCAGGGCTGGTGGTTCAACCTGCGCCCGAGCAACACCGAGCCGCTGCTGCGGCTCAACGCCGAGGCCGCGAGTGCCACCGAGATGGCGGCTTTGCGCGACGATGTGCTCAGCCTCGTCCGCAATGGGTGACCTATGGGTCAGGATGGGTTCGTGACTGTGACGACGATCGACGGCTGGCTGCGCGAGATCCTGCGCTGCCCGTCCTGTTCCGGGGTGCTGCGCGACGGCGAGGGGCCGGACGGTGCTGCCGAACTGCACTGCACGGTGTGCCGGCTGGCCTATCCGGTGGCCGAGGGCGGCATCCCGGTGCTGCTCGTGGACGAGGCCCGCACCCGAGACCAGGGCTGAGACATGGCACTCGACGAACAACTGCTCGACGACGCCGAGGGGTTGGCCGGGGCGGACCCCTCGGGCAGCCTGCGCGCGCTGGCCAGTGCCGGGGCGCAGGTTCGGGTCTCGATGCGCGCCACCGCCGAGGCGGAGGTCAGCCGGCTGGTGGGGGACGGGCGTCCCCGATCGGTGGTGGTGGCCAGCCTGGGCGGCTCGGCCGTGGTCGGTGACGTGCTGGCCATGCTGGCCGGCAGCGGGTCGCCGGTACCGGTGACGGTGCGCCGCGGGCTGCCGCTGCCCGGGTGGGTCGGCCCGCTCGACCTGGTGGTCGCGGTGTCGATGTCGGGACGTGCGCCGGGCCCCCTGGGGCTGGCTGCCGAGGCCGCTCGGAGGGGCTCTCGGCTGCTGACCGTGGGGATGACGGGATCGCCGCTCGAGGAGGTGGCCCGGCGCACCGGCGGGGTGCACGTGCCGGTGCCACCCCCGGCCAGCCCGGCTGCGCGGGCCTCGCGCATGGGCATGTGGTCGCTGCTCACCCCGGTGCTCGCCGCCTCGCACGCCGTGGGGCTGACCGACGCCTCCGATGCCGTCCTCGAGGCCGTGGCCGACCGGCTGGACGCCCGCGCGGCCACCTACCGGCCGGCGTCCGAGGCGTTCGTGAACCCGGCCAAGACCCTGGCCCTCGACCTGGCCGACAGCGTGCCGGTGGTGCTGGGTGACGGCGATGTCACCGGCGTCGCGGCCAGCCGGGCGGTGGCCATGCTGGCCCGTACGGCGCGGGTGCCCGCGATGCGGGGGGCGTTGCCGGACGACGCCGGCGACGTGGTGGCCACCTTCGGCGGGCCGTTCGCCGCCCGGGCCGAGGACGACGTCTTCGCCGATCCGTTCCTGGACGGCCCGGGCCGGGTCGCGTTGCGGCTGCTGCTGTTACGCGACGCCGAGCCGAGCGTGGATCGTCCGGACGGTACCTGGCTGGTGACCAGTCGCACCGCGGACGCCGTCCGGCTCACCGCTCAGGAGGCCGGCGTGCGCGTCAGCGAGGTCAGCGCCGAACCCGGTCACCCGCTGGAGCGGTTCGCCGACCTGGTCTCGCTGACCGACTTCGCGGCCACCTACCTGGCCCTGGCCTCGGGGCTGGACCCGCTCACCTCTCCGCACGTGGCGGACCTGCGCGATCGGACCCGCTGAGACATGTCGACCGAAGGCGGCACCCGCGCCATCATCGCGGCCCTGGCCGCCAACCTGGGCATCGCCGCGACCAAGTTCGTGGCGTTCCTGCTCACCCGGTCCAGCTCGATGCTGGCCGAGTCGATCCACTCCCTGGCCGACTCGGGCAACCAGCTGCTGCTGCTGATCGGCGGCAAGCGGTCGAGCCGGGCGGCCACCGAGGAGCACCCGTTCGGCTACGGCCGGCAGCGCTACGTCTACGCCTTCATCGTCTCGATCGTGCTGTTCAGCGTCGGCGGCCTGTTCGCGCTGTACGAGGCGTGGCACAAGTGGTCGCATCCCGAGCCGATCACGCAGTGGCAATGGGTGCCCGTGGCGGTGCTCGCGGTGGCGATCGGGCTGGAGAGCTTCTCCTTCCGCACCGCCATCGTCGAGTCGAACCACGTCCGGGGACAGCGCAGCTGGGTGGACTTCGTCCGTACCGCCAAAGCCCCCGAACTGCCCGTGGTGCTGCTGGAGGACCTGGCCGCCCTGGTCGGTCTGGTGTTCGCGCTGTTCGGCGTCGGCATGACCCTGCTCACCGAGGACGGCCGCTGGGACGCCGCGGGCACCGCTCTGATCGGGGTGTTGCTGGTGGTGGTCGCCGCCGTGCTGGCGATCGAGATGAACTCGCTGTTGATCGGTGAGGGAGCCACCCGCGAGCACGTCGCCGCGATCGAGCGCGCGCTGATCGGCGGGGGCGTCGAGCGGGTCATCCACATGAAGACGCTGCACCTGGGGCCGGACGAGCTGCTCGTGGCGGCCAAGATCTCGGTCGGGCCGCAGCGACTGGCCTCGGATGTCGCCCTGATCATCGATGACGCCGAGGCGCGGGTGCGCAGCGCCGTCCCGATCGCGCGGGTGATCTACCTGGAGCCCGACGTCGACCGCGCCGGCATCGCGGCGCCGGCGACCTGATCGGACCCGGTCGTGGCGGCAGGGGACACGGTACGGCTGTCGTCGATGGTGCAGCGCACCATCGTGCTGGTCACCGCGTTCGCGATGCTGCTGTTCGCGGTGCCGCTGGCCGTGGTGGTGGGCGGGCTGTATCGCGGTGAGGCCCAGGAACACCTGGCCCGGGACGCCGAACGCGCCCGCTCGGTGCTCACCCCGCCGGTGCTGGCCCAACCGGCGCTGATCTCCGCGGTGCTGCCGGCGCCGCACGAGACCACGGTGCGGGTCGGGGTGTACGACGGCACCGGCCGGCGGATCGCCGGTGCCGGACCGGCTCGCTCGGACGCGATCACCGGCCGGGTCTCCGCCTCGGGGGTCGAGGAGTCGGCCCGACTCGGGGCCGAGCTGGTGACCGTCGTCCCGCTGGCCGAGGACGTCGATGCGCCGGCGGCGTACGTGGTCAGGGCCGCCGAGCCGTACGACCAGGTGCAGCGCATCGTGTGGCTCACCTGGGCACTGATGGCCGCGCTGGGCCTGGCCGTGCTGGGCCTGGCGGCCGCCCTGGCCCGCCGCCAGGCCCGGCGACTGGCCCAGCCGCTGCAGCAACTGGCCGCCTCGGCCGCTGCCCTGGGGCAGGGCGACTTCTCGGTGCGGCCCAACCGGTCCCGGGTGCGCGAGGTGGACGACGCCGGGCGCAACCTGGAGCTGACCGCTCGCCGGCTGGGCGGCGTCCTCGAGCGGGAACGCGCCTTCAGCGCCGATGCCAGCCATCAACTGCGCGGGCCGCTCACCGCCGTCCGGATCGGGCTGGAGGCGGCCCTGCTCACCCCGGGTGCCGACCTGCGCGCCTCGGCCCAGGACGCCTTGAGCGATCTCGATCGGCTCGAGCGTACGGTGCTCGACCTGCTGGCCCTGGCCCGGGACACCCGGCGGGCGACCGAGTGCATCGACGTCCGCGCGCTGGTGAGCGACGTGGTGCAGCCCTGGTCGCGGCGGCTGGCCGAGTCGGGGCGCACCCTGACGATGACCCTGGACGACGCCCTGCCCAGCGCCCTGGGGTCGCCGCCGGCGCTGCGCACCGTGATGGACGTCCTGCTGGGCAATGCCCTGACGCATGGCGCGGGAGCGGTGCGGGTGGCGGTACGCAGCGACGACCAGACCGTCATCGTCGAGGTGGCCGACCAGGGGCCGGGGCTGCCCGAGCCGACCCGGGGTGGCGCCGAGGTGATCTTCACCCGGCGATCTCCCGAGGCCAAGGGCACCGGGATCGGACTGTCACTGGCCCGCTCGCTCATCGAGGCGGACGGTGGGCGGCTCGAGGTGACCTCGCGGCGTCCGGCCGTGTTCGCCGTGCTGCTGCCCGCGGTCAGCCCGCCGACGGGCGACCTGGCGGGTCGTAGCGGTAGCCGAAGCTCCGTAGGGTGACGATCCGGTTCGGGTCCTCGCCGTGATCGGCGAGCTTGCGACGCAACGAGGAGACGTGCATGTCGAGCGTCTTGGTCGAGCCGGTCCAGTTCTCGTCCCACACCTGTGACATCAGCTGGTCGCGGCTGACCGCCTGGCCGGCCCCGGCCACCAGGGCCGCGAGCAGCTCGAACTCCTTGGGCCGCAACGGCACCTCGCGACCGGCGACATCGCAGCGGCGGGCGCCCAGATCCAGGTGCAACGACCCGAGCCGCACCACCTGCGTGTCCGAGGCGTCGAACACCGGGGTCAGCCGGCGCAGGTGGGCCCGGATGCGGGCCAGCAACACCGGTAGCCGGAACGGCTTGGTCAGGTAGTCGTCGGCGCCGGCTTCGAGCCCCAGCACGACGTCGACGTCCTCGGCGCGTCCGGACAGCACCACGATCACCGTGGCGGGCAGGCCGGCGCGCAGCTGGCGGCACAGCTCGACGCCGTCGAGGTCGGGCAGGCCGAGATCGAGCAGCACCAGGGCGGGGCTCTCGGTGGCGGCCAGCTCGAGGGCCTCGGCCGCGGTCAGCGCCCAGAGCGGGTCGTATCCCTGGCCCCGCAGCGCGGCGACCATGGGTCGTCCGATCGCCTCGTCGTCCTCGACGAGAAGGATGCTCGTGACAGCTGGATCAACCACGGGCCACAGCCTACGAGGAACACCCGCCGTGACGACGGCGGTACGGTGCCCTGATGTCCGCCTATCTGGAGCCGATCCTGCACCTGCCCCCGGGGCTGGCGTACCTGGTGATCGGATTGCTGGTCTTCGGCGAGGCCGCGGTGTTCGTCGGCTTCGTGTTACCCGGTGAGACGGCGGTGGTGCTCGGCGGCGTGCTGGCCTCGCAGCACGTGATCTCGATCTGGGCGCTCGGCGTCCTGGTGGTGCTCGCCGCGATCGTGGGGGACAGCGTGGGCTACGAGGTCGGCCGCCACTACGGCGACTCCGTGCTCGACCTCGGGCCGCTGCGGCGCCACCGGTCCCGGCTGGACGGCGCGCGCGAGTTCCTGCGCACCCGGGGCGGGTCGGCGGTCTTCCTGGGGCGGTGGACGGCGTTCCTGCGCGCCGTGATGCCGGGGCTGGCCGGGCTCAGCCGGATGCCGTACGGCACCTTCCTGGCCTACAACGCCCTGGGCGGGGTGGTGTGGGGCGTGACGTTCTGCCTGGTGGGCTACCTGGCGGGCAACTCCTACCACCTGGTCGAGAAGGTGATCGGCCGGGGCGCCGCGGTGATGACCGTGCTGGTGCTGCTGGTGGCCGCCGGGCTCTGGCACCGGCATCGCCGGCGGTCGGAGCGCGGCGATTCGCAGACCACTCCGCCACCTGAATCTGGTGGCCACCGCGCTGCGTAGCCCCATAACCACGATTGGCACAGCGTTTGCTGCGTCAACTGACAGGTGAAGTTCGTATGGCCCCGCCGTAGTACACAAACTTTACCGGTGTGTAGTAGTTCCGGCAGTTGGTCAACAGCGCGCCTTGGTTGTTGGTGCCACTGAGGACGCCAACGGCATACGATCCGGTGGAACCGTTCTGCAGATACAGCGCGCCACCGGAATCTCCGCCTTGAACGCACTCGGAGGCGTCCTCGATGATCGTCAACGCGCTATATTTGGCCCCGTTTGTGTATGTGATCGTCTGATTCTGTGGCAGTTCACGGGTCCCGTTGACGTAGCGGGTGCTGGTGTGTTGCCATTTCCGATGAACGTTCGCGGATCATTCATCCCCGACGCGGCAACACCGGAGATCGGATCGAAACGGTAGATTGCGAGATCGCCGTAGCGTCCAGCCAAATTGCCGGTGCTGGTCACGCTCACCGTCCAGACTTGCCCGATCCGTGATGTCCCACCGCCGCTGGTGATCCGACTCACGATGTTGGCCGTCTTGCCGCCATACCTTGTACCGTCGAGGTACGACGAGGACGGTGCCGTCAACATACGCGCCGCCCCAGAGATCGGGGTGTGCGTCGAACTCGGGGGAAAGAGCGATGTAATTCTCGACGGCGCGGTCTGGTGCGCCGGGTGTCGGGTGGCTCCTTGTTGTAGCCAACGGTGCCGGTGAACTGCGTGGCGAGGCCGAGGATATCGATGCCATAGCTGTGGCTGTCGCGCACAATGACATTGCAGCCAGCAGGCACGCTCCCCACTTGTGACGCGTGCGCGCCGCCGATTGTTCATGGTTTGAAGCTTCTGCAATCTCTGGAAGTCAAACTGCTTCCGGTCGGTGGGTCGCGACGTAAACGAGCGACCAGGCCCCGTAGAGGAGTGCCAACACCATGGCCACCACAACAAGGGCGATAACGAATCGGCGACCCGGTGGCAGCGCTCGGAACCACTCAATCACGCCTGAAATCGAAGCGCCGCAAAGCGGCTGAGTCAAGGCCAGTCAAGACCAAATGCCACGTAGCCTATGTTGATCATGCTGCGCGGGGGTTCGTGTCGTGCAGGCGGATCGTGGTCGAGAAGGTGATCGCCCGGGGCGCGACCTGAGCTGCGCCGGTGGCGGTCAGGCCACGATGCGCGCCGGCAGGCCGGTGCGCTCGGTCTGGCGGCGCCGTCCCCGGGTGTCGGCCGCACTCATGAAGAGCGAGAAGCCGACGCCGGGCGCGGCCTCGGTGCTGACCGTGCCGCGGACCTCGATCGCCGGGGGCAGCAGCAGCTGGCGTTCGGTGGGCGGCAGGCAGAGCAGACCGGCGCGCGCCGTGGTGATCTCGACCCGGGCCGTGTCGTCGCTGAGCTGGGCGAACATCCGGCTGCGGCCCAGCCGGTCCGCGAGCTCGTCGCGTGCATACCCCGGTACGCGGTCGACGGCTGCGACCTGCCGCCACATGAGGTAGGCGGCCTGGGTCTCGCCGTCGACGCCCACCGTGGCCTGCATCTTGGCCCCCGGGCCGAGCAGGGGGGTGCCCTCGACCGCGAAGCCGAGGTTGACCTGGGTGCCGGTGACGTACCGGCGCGGCTCGGAGCGCGGCTCGCGGCTCACCAGCACCTCGGCCTCGACCACCGAGACCAGCCGGGACTCGACCGCCCGCGGCCGGAACGGGGCCAGGAACTCCTCCGCCCGACGGACGGCGTCCGCCTCGTCGAGGCCGCGCTCGGCGGCCCCGTCGAGTTCGCTCGTCCGGTCGAGGACGTCGAGCCGGAAGGAGTCAGTGGCGGCGTAGATCTCGAGGCTGCGCCGATCGGTGCGCGCGACGTGCCACAGGCCGTGGTCCTCGAACGGGGCGTCGAGGCCGAGCCGGGCGGCGAGGACGGCACGGGAGTCCTCGTCCCAGCGGGCCGGGGCGGCGTGCAGCACCGGGTACTCGGCGGGCAGGTCGAACTCGGGAAACGTGATGGTGACAGCCATGATCGTCTTCTCCGGTCCGGTCAGCAGGCAGCGCGGGCGTAGTACAGGACGGTGGGCTGGTCCGGGTCGGCCGAGACCGACCCCTTGCCCCACCAGTGGTCGGTGTAGGTGGTGGTGGTGTCGTTGTCGGCGCGCAGGTAGGCCCATTCGGTGTCCGAGCCCTCGGTGTCCTGCGCGGCCTTGATCCAGGCCTCGCGGACCGTCCAGCCGGCGTTCAGGTACTGCGCCAGCAGCCGGCCGCGGTCGGGTTCGTCCCCGGTGGTGGTGTGGAAACCGAGCATGTAGTGCAGGCCGGCGAAGCAGCGCCAGCCCCAGCGGTCGAAGACGCCGTCCCGTTCGAGCACGTTGCAGGCATCCAGGGCGATGAACTCCAGGTCGAGGTCGCCCCAGAGGATCTCGGTGTTCTTGGCCACCGCGTCGTCGATGGTGCGCCCGAAGTAGAACCGGTCGGGTGAGCCGTGGCCCGAGAAGAACACCGCGTCGACGGAGTCGGCCCAGGTGCTGTCGGTGCCGCTGGCCGGCGAGCCCACTCCGGAGGCCTCGAAGTCCTGATCCCAGGCCCAGTCGTCGCCCCAGTTGAACTCCCGGACGGCGGCCAGGGTGGTGTAGAACCCCTCGGCCTGGGCCTTGGTGTTGGACAGGTTGCCCTGCAACCCGTTGTACTCCTGGACCCACTCGATCCCGATGCTCGCCATGTCGGTTCCCCACACCCTGTCTGCCGGAGAGATCTTCCGGTGAGCAGGAGTCGCCGAGGGCGATCTGGATACGTCCGCGACGGGATTTCGTCGGCCACCCGGTGGCGCGGCCCCGGGATCAGCTGAGGGCGAGCCGCGCGGCGTAACCCAGCACGATGGCGTAGCCGAGCACGCCCACCAGGGTGCGCACGCCGTCCGGTAGCCGTTCGCCGGCGGCGGCGCCGATCGCCACCAGCGCCAGCTGCCAGGACAGCGAGCCGGCGAAGACCCCGAGGACGAAGGCGGCCGCGGCGCCCGGCCCGACGATCGTCAGGCCGGTGGCCAGGACGACGAAGTAGACCGCGGTGAGCGGGTTGATCGCGGTGAGCGCGACGAAGCGGACCATGACCTGGCCGGCGCGGTGTCGGACGCGGGTGCCGACCACCTCGCCCGGCTCGGCTGATCCCGGCGTCGCGCTCGCCGCGGCGCTTGCCCGCCGCAGCAGGATCAGCCCCCGGACGGCGACCCCCGCCAGCACCGCGGCACCGATCAGGTGGACCCAGCGCTCGTGGCCGGCAAGGGCGCGGGCGACCACCGTGCCGGCCGTGACCGCGACCGCGGCATACCCCAGGTCGACCAGCGCCACCCCCGCGGCGCCGGCGGCCGCCGTCCGCCAGCCGTTGGTGAACGCCTCGTGCAACAGCAGGACGCTGATCGCGCCCAGTGGCAGGGCCAGCGCCAACCCGGCGATCACGCCCTGGAGGACCATGCTGAACACGTCGGTCACCCTACGGGGAGTTAGCATGGTGGCTCTGCTCGGCGTCGGTGATGCCGCAGGCCCAGAGGGGCCGCGCCGGGGTGGGCGCTTCAGCCTGCGCTCACCCGTCCCGATGACCCGTGCACGATCCATATCTGGTGAGGAATGACGCGATGACGTTCGAGTACAAGGTTGCCGACCTGGCGCTGGCCGAGGCCGGCCGCCACGAGATCCGCCTGGCCGAGCACGAGATGCCCGGCCTGATGGCGCTGCGCACCGAGTTCGGTGCCAGCAAGCCGCTGCGGGGAGCCCGGATCACCGGCTCGCTGCACATGACGGTGCAGACCGCCGTCCTGATCGAGACGCTGGTGGTGCTGGGCGCCGAGGTCCGCTGGTGTTCCTGCAACATCTTCTCCACCCAAGATGCTGCCGCGGCGGCTGTGGTCGTGGGTCCGAACGGCACCGTCGACGCGCCGTCCGGGGTGCCGGTCTTCGCCTGGAAGGGCGAGACCCTGCCCGAGTACTGGTGGTGCACCGAGCGGGCGCTGGACTGGTCGAACGGCGCCGGGGTGGCCGGGCCGAACATGATCCTGGACGACGGCGGCGACGCCACGTTGCTGGTGCACAAGGGCGTGGAGTTCGAGGCGGGCGGCGCGGTGCCGACCACGGCCGAGGACGACAGCGAGGAGTGGGCTTGCGTGCTCGACCTGCTGCGCACCACGCTCGCCGCCACCCCGCAGCGCTGGACGACGGTCGCCGCCGAGATCAAGGGCGTCACCGAGGAGACCACCACCGGGGTGCACCGGTTGTACGAGTTCGCCGCGCAGCACCTGCTGCTGTTCCCGGCGATCAACGTCAACGACGCGGTCACCAAGAGCAAGTTCGACAACAAGTACGGCACTCGGCACTCGCTGATCGATGGTCTGAACCGGGCCACCGACGTGCTGATCGGCGGCAAGGTGGCCGTGGTCTGTGGCTACGGCGACGTCGGCAAGGGCTGCGCGGAGTCGCTGCGTGGCCAGCGCGCGCGGGTGCTGGTCACCGAGGTCGACCCGATCTGCGCGTTGCAGGCGGCGATGGACGGGTACGAGGTGGTCCGGCTCGACGAGGTGATCGACCGCGCCGACTTCGTGATCACCGCGACCGGCAACAAGGACGTGGTGACCGCCGAGCAGATGGGCCGCATGAAGCACCAGGCCGTGATCGGCAACATCGGCCACTTCGACAACGAGATCGACATGGCCGGCCTGGCTCGCGTGCCGGGGATCGAGAAGGTCGAGCTGAAGCCGCAGGTGCACGAGTGGCGCTTCCCGGCGGACGGCGAGCGCCCGGCGCGCAGCATCATCGTGCTGTCCGAGGGCCGGCTGCTGAACCTGGGCAACGCCACCGGCCACCCGAGCTTCGTGATGTCGAACTCGTTCACCAACCAGGTGATGGCCCAGATCGAGCTGTTCACCAAGCCCGAGGAGTACGCGCGCCCCGGCGCCGAGACCGTCTACGTGCTGCCCAAGCACCTCGACGAGAAGGTGGCCCGCCTGCACCTGGACGCCCTCGGCGTCCACCTCACCGAGCTGAGCAAGGCCCAAGCCGAGTACATCGGCGTCCCCGTGGAAGGCCCCTACAAACCCGACCACTACCGCTACTGACCCCGACCGTCTCACCCCACCCCACCGAACAACCGCTCGCGCTCCGCAGGGAACCGCCGATGTGCGGGTGACGCGTTTCGAGGCCTCTCGGCCCGATGGCGCGTCACCTGCGGAGCATGTTCTCTAGACCGTATGGAGGGTCGGTCGTTGGGTTGCGTTTCGTCGGTGTCATCCCGCTCGACCAGGGTCTGCGTGTCGGTCACCGGGTCAAGGCGGGGAGGGCGTGCCTTGACCCGGTGACCGACACGCGGAGGGCTGCCACGATCAGATGACGCCGGTGGTGTGACGTACCGGAGGTTGTCGGCATCCGGCGCCTGCCGCTGGCACGGACGCCGGGTCGCCCGCCGTGACGCGGATGGTGCGTCGTGGTGGCGCCGCACGTGGCAGGGAGGCGCCGGATGTTCGTCGAGCGTACGACTGTTGGCCTGGATGTCCACTCCCGATCGGTGGTCGCCGAGGCGGTCGACTGGTCGACCGGGCAGGTGTTCAGTGAGCGGCTGGTCCCGGCGAACGAGGTGGTGCTGGACTGGGTTGCCCGGCTGCCGGGACCGGTGCGGTCACCTATGAGGCCGGCCCGACGGGTTCGGTCTGGCCGAGCGTTGCCGCGGCCGGGGTGCGGTGCGAGGTGGTGGCGCCGTCAATCGAGCGGCCGCCGGGGGATCGGGTCAAGACCGATCGGCGGGACGCCCGCCGGTTGGCGCGGCTTCTACATCGGTGAGGTCTGCGGGATCAGGGTCCCGACGATCGCCGAGGAAGACGCCGGGACCTGGTCCGGGCACGGGAGGCCGTCAGGGCGGACCTGATGCGCGCCCGGCACCGCCCGAAACTCCTGCTGCGGCATGGGATCGTCTACTCCGGCGGGAACGCGTGGACTGGCGAGCACTGACCGGTGGCTGCGTCGTCAGCAGCTCGACCTGCCCGCCGAGCTCGCCGGGCCAGGACAGCGTTCGTCGAGGCCTACGACGCTGTGCTGACGCTCACCGCGCGCCGTGACCGGCTCGACCGGCAGATCGCCGAAACGGCCGCGTCACCACGATGGCAGCCGATCGTGTCCAGGCTTCGGCGATCCGGCGGATCGGACCTCGGCATCGGGCTCGCTGTGGAGATCGGTGACTGGGAGAGTTCACCGGCGCGAGCATCGGCGCCTACGTTGGCCTGGTGCCTGATCGTCCTCCGGGACGAGCCGCTCTCGAGGATCGATCACCAAGACCGGCAACAGCCACGCCGCCGGTTCTCGTCGAGGCGGCCTGGCACCACGGCCGCCGCCGTTCCCCGGGCAAGGTTCTGACTGCCCGACGCAACCGCCTGTCGCGGCGGTACGAGCCCGGGGCGAGGCCGCCGACGCCGGTTGCGGCACCGCTGGGTCACCATGAGCGCGGAACAAGCGGTCGCCGATCATCGCGGTCGCGGTCGCCCGCGAGCTCTCCGGCTGGTGCTGGAGCCTGGCCACCATGGACAGCTGACAGGCCATCGGCACGGCTCACATCCCGAGAGGCCGACACCGGTGCCACCACGAACAGGCCGATGGGAGAACCCGGCACGGCAGCGCGAGGAACGATGCACGAGCTCGCTATGGGCAACCCGATCCCGGACCCAACCGGGACCCCCGGGCCACGCCCGATCTAGACACGTGATCCGTTCCCGACGAACACCCGGTCATGCAGGTAACCAACCCGCGCATATCAGCCTCGACCGTGCGTCGGCGACGACCCTGACCGGAACTCCCACCGGCCCGCTCATCACCCCCAACCCCGTTCACGAACCAACAGGATCCCGACGAGGCAATGCCGCGCCCCTTGACAGGAGGCCAGTCCATATCAGCGGGAGGTCGGTTCGATCAGCCGGCTCGAACCGGGCGAGAGCACCTCGGCCCGTGCCCGGCGCTCGGAGCGGGCCGCGCGACGCTGTTCCAGGGCGACCAGGTGGCCGAACGCCCGGCGGTGCCGTTCGACGAGGACGGCGACCAGGTACTCCTCGGGGTGCACCGCCAGCGGCGGCGCCGGGGCGACGAAGCGGGCCACCTCGGCAGCCAGCTGCCCACCGAGCCGCGCCCGAGAGGCCGGGTTCAACGTCGCGGTGCGGTTCAGGAACTGCCGGGCGGCCACGGCCAACGGGTCGGGCAGCCGGGCGATGTCGGCGCCCGTGATCCAGCCGACCAGGTGCTGCGGCACCGGCGGCAGCGGCGGCGGCGGGGCTGGGGCACGATCCCGGACGACGAAGGTGCCCGCCAGCAGATCGCCCAGCCGTTTGCCCCGTGGGTTGGCCAGCGAACAGATCAGCGCGCCGGCACCACTGAGGGCGTAGATCTCGAACACGGCGACCAGCGAGCGCATCAACGACTGCCGCCACCGCACCGGGCCGCCGTCGTCCCGCACCACGCGCAGCCCGGCAGCCGCCTTGCCGGGGGAGCGGCCGCGGCTCAGCGATTCCCAGGTGGCGGGCAGCAGCACCAGCAGACCGACGACGAGCACGACGCCCACGGCCGCCAGCGCCGCGTCGTCCAGCGAGAGCGAGAGCGCGCCGAGCACGATCACCAGCACGATCGCCAGGGCGATGATGATCAGCAGGTCGAGCACGTAGGCCAGGGCGCGGCTGGCGAACGAGGCTGGGCGCAGGTCGAGCACGACGGCTTCGCCGGTGACCAGGGCCTCCGGTAACAGCAGGTCGTCGACGCCCTCCGGCATGGCTCGAGGCTAACCTGCCGGAGTGGATGTCGACGCCTTCGCCGCGGTGCACGCCGCCGAATGGGACCGGCTGGAGGCCCTGGGCCGCCGTCGCCGGCTGACCGGAGCGGAGGTCGACGAGCTGGTGGACCTCTACCAGCGCGCCGCCACCCATCTGAGCGCGGTGCGTTCGGCGGGTGGTGATCCGCTGGTCGTGGGCCGGCTCTCCCGGATCGTCGCCACCGGCCGCACCGCCCTGACCGGAGGCCACGAGCCGATCACGCGGGAACTGGCGCGGCTGGTCACCGTCTCGTTCCCGGCGGCGGTCTGGCGCAGCCGATGGTGGACGGCGAGCGCCGCGGCCTTCACGGTGATCGTCAGCCTGATCGCGGGGTACTGGGTGGCCGGTAACCGGCAGGTGCAGTCCGCCCTGGGCACCGACGAGGAGATCCGCCGGCTGGTGGAGGTCGACTTCGAGCGCTACTACAGCGAGCATCCCGCCACCAGCTTCGCCGCCCGGGTGTGGACCAACAACGCCTGGATCGCCGCGCTGTGCATCGCGTTCGGCATCACCGGGGTGATGGTGGTCTACCTGCTGTTCCAGAACGCCATCAACGTCGGGGTGACCGGCGGACTGATGGCCGCCCACGGCCGGCTCGACCTGTTCTTCGCCCTGATCACCCCGCACGGTCTGCTCGAGCTGACCGCCGTGTTCGTCGCCGCGGGCGCCGGCCTGCGGTTGTTCTGGGCGTGGATCGACCCTGGTCCGGTGCCGCGTTCGCAATCACTGGCCCGGGAGGGCCGGTCGATGCTGACCATCGCGATGGGCCTGGTCGGGGTGCTGGCCGTGTCCGGGGTGATCGAGGCCTTCGTGACGCCGTCCCCGCTGCCCACGTGGGCTCGGATCGGCATCGGCGCCGCGGTCTGGCTCGCCTTCCTGGCCTACGTCTGGCACTTCGGACGCCGCGCCGTCCTCACCGGCGAGACCGGCGACCTGCGGGCCGAGCTGGTCGAGGACACCCTCCCGGTCGCCGGCTGAAACCCGCTCATGCTCCGCAGGTGACGCACGCCCGGCGATTGACAACGCTGCCATGCGTCCCCTGCGGAGCATCACGCGTCACCTGCGGAGCATGAGCGGGTTCTTGGAGGGGGTTTCTAGAGGCGGCCGGTGGCTTTGAGGGACAGGTAGCGGTCGGCCAATCTGGGGGGTAGGTGGTCGGGGGTGCCGGTGACGACCTCGACGCCGAAGCGGCGCAGTTCGGTGGCCAGCCCGTCGCGGTCGAGCAGGGTGCGGGTGGCGGCGGCGGCGCCGTAGACCGCGTGGGCGTCGTCCCGGGCGGCGGCCATCGCGGCCAGCGCGGGGTCGCTGACCGAGGCCACCACCACCAGGTGGTGACTGGTCAACTGCGCCAGCACCGGTAGCAGGCCCTGATCGAGCGCGGCCGAGTCGAGCGAGGTCAGCAGCACCACCAGCGCCCGCTGGCTGAGCCGAGCCCGCACCGTGGCCACGATCGTGGTCCAGTCGGCCTCGACCAGATCGGCCTCGAGCGGAGCCATCGCCTCGACCATGGCCGGCAGCAGTTCGGTGCGCGAGGCGCCCTCGACCCGTGCCCGCACCCGACGATCGACGGCCAGCAGGTCCACCCGGTCACCGGCACGGGCGGCCAGCGCCGCCAGCAGCAGTGCGGCGTCCATCGAGGCGTCCAGCCGCGGCTCGTCGCCGATCCGGGCCGCCGACGTCCGCGAGGTGTCGAGCACGATCAGCACCCGGCGATCCCGTTCCGGACGCCAGGTGCGCACCACCACCTGCTGGCGCCGGGCCGTGGCCCGCCAGTCGATGGCGCGGACGTCGTCGCCGATCACGTAGTCCCGCAACGAGTCGAACTCGGTGCCCTGCCCCCGCACCTGAAGGCTGGTGCGGCCGTCGAGCTCGCGCAGCCGGGCCAGCTTGCTCGGCAGGTGCTTGCGCGAGGTGAACGGCGGCAGCACCCGCAACCGCCCCGGCGCCGCGAGGGTGCGCTGGCGCGCCGCCAACCCGAGCGGCCCCAGGCTGCGCACCGTCAGCCCGGTCGCCAGCCGATCGCCCCGGCGCACCGGACGCAGCTGCGTCACCACCCGCCGCCGCTCACCCGCCGGGACGACGAGCCGCTGGCGGGGCGGGTGCGCCCCGGCCGACGGTTGCCAGGCATCCCGGACGACGCCGCGCACCGCTCGGGTGCCGGTGTTGGTCACCAGCACGGCCGCGGTCGTCGGCTCGCCCAGGCGCACCGATCGCAGCGGTTCACGGGCCACGGTCAGGGTGCTCAACCGGCCGGCGAGGGCGACGTCGATCGCCACCAGCGCGATCACCACGGCGACCCAGCCGAGCAGCATCGCCCACCCCGGGGCGAGCGCCACCGGCACCGCTCCCGCCAGGGTGAGCAGCGCCGTCCGACCGGTGATCGCCATCAGTACCCGAGCCCGCCGGCCGGTCTCAGCGCGGCACCGGCACGGTGGCCAGCACGCTGTCGAGGACGGCGTCCGTCGTGGTGCCCTCCAACTCGGCCTCGGGACGCAGCTGCACCCGGTGACGCAACGTGGGTCGCGCCAGCGCCTTGACGTCGTCCGGGGTGACGTAGTCGCGCCCCGACAACCAGGCCCAGGCCCGCGCGGTCGCCAGCAACGCCGTCGCGCCGCGCGGTGAGACCCCCAGCGACAGGGACGGCGCGGCGCGGGTCGCGCGCACCAGGTCGACGATGTAGCCCATCACCTCGGTGGTGGCGTCGACTGCCCGGACGGCCTCCTGCGCGGCGGCCAGGTGCTCCGGCCCGGCGACGGCGTGCACCCCGGCGGCGGCCAGATCGCGCGGGTCGAATCCGTGCGCGTGTCGGTTGAGCACCTCCAGTTCGACCTCGCGCGGCGGCAGCGGCATCGTCAGCTTGAGCATGAACCGGTCGAGCTGGGCCTCGGGCAGGGGATAGGTGCCCTCGTACTCCACGGGGTTCTGGGTGGCGGCCACGAGGAAGGGCGAGGGCAACGGCCGGGGCACGCCGTCCACGCTGACCTGCCGTTCCTCCATCGCCTCCAGCAGCGAGGCCTGGGTCTTCGGCGGCGTCCGGTTGATCTCGTCGGCGAGCAGCAGGTTGGTGAACACCGGCCCCTCGCGGAAGGAGAACTCGGCGGTGCGGGCGTCGTAGACCAGCGATCCGGTGACGTCGCCGGGCATCAGGTCGGGGGTGAACTGCACCCGGGTGGTCCGCAGGTCCAGCGCGGTCGCGAACGCCCGCACCAGCAGCGTCTTGGCCACCCCGGGCACCCCTTCGAGCAGGACGTGGCCCCGGCACAGCAGCGCGATCACCAGACCCGACACGGCGGCGTCCTGGCCGACCACGGCCTTGGCCACCTCGGCGCGCACCCGGGCGAGTGCCTCGCGGGCGTCGGTGGGGTCGTACGTCATGATCCGTCCCGAGGGTCTGGTCGTGATGCGCCGGTCGGCGCGCTGACATCCTGCTCGATCTCGTCGATCCGGCGTGCCAGGCGCACCAGCGCGGCGTCGTCCGGCGGGACGGCGCCCAGCAACGTCTCGCGCAGCTCGCCCACCGGTCTGCCGGTCGACGCGGCGATACGGCCGACGAGGTCCTCCCGCGACCCGGTACTCGCCTCGAAGCGGCGGGCCAGCCGGCGCAGCGTTGCGGTGCGCAGCGTGGCGGCCACCCGGTCACGAGCTCGGGCCTGCCGGTACAGCCGGGCGCGACCCTCCTGCGTCTCGACCGCCCGCACCACGACCGGCAGCGGCTCGGCGACCAGCCGGCCGAGCCGGCGGCCTCGCCAGAACGCCACGACGAGCACCGTGAGCGCGGCCACAGCGGGCATCCACCGCACCCAGCGCGGGATCAGCTGGCTCAGGGTCGGTACCTGGGTGACGTCGAGCTCGGTCGGGTCGGCGATGTACCACTGCAGCGCCGGCTGGCGGCCGAGCAGTCGGAGCGCCAGCGCGGCGTTGCCGTCGGTGGCCAGGTAGGCGTTGCGCAGCACATCGGCCTGCCCGATCACCGCCAGGTGCCGGTCGCCGCGCGCGACGACGGCCACCGACCCGTTGCCGCCGGCCGGCCCCTCGGGGTAGCACAGCGTCGCCGAGCCGTACCCGGGGTCGGCATCGGCGCTGGGACGGTACAGCAGCCCGCCGCCGCGCACCGTGCCGGCGGCGATCGCATCGGGGTCGGTGCACGAGGGCTCGGTGGAGCCCGCCGATGTGGTGCCGTCCGGGAACAGCGGCAACTCGAGGGCCTCGAGGGCAAGCGCGTTGGGTCGCAGCACGACCACGTCGGCCGGGGCGGTGGCCAGCCCGGCCAGCACGTCGTCCGGGGTCAGCAACGGGTCGGCGACGAAGATCGTGCGTCCCGCACCGGCGTCGAGATCGTCGCGATGGTGCACCACGTCGACCCGGACGCCGTGCGCCCGCAGCACCTGCACCAGCGCCCGGGTTCCCTCGGGAGCGGGGGAGTCGGGATCCAGATCACCGCGGGCCGTCGGGGTGATCAGCGCCCCCAGTCCGGCCACCGCGACCATGATCAGGGCGATGACGGCCGGCCAGAACCAGCGGCGCTGCCGTAGCCGCACCGAGCTCGGGCGAGCAGCAGGATCAGCGGGGTCTGCCGCCACGTCACCCGCCGCGTGAACCGTCACGTGAGCACCGGCCGGGCCGCGACCAGTTCCTCGTCCACGGCCTGCAGCTGCAGCGCCGCCTCGCGGGTGGCCGCTCGCCCGCCGTAGCGGACGGCGCCGAACACGTCGGCGGCCTGCTGTACCTGGTCGGCGACGCCGGGCAGCGTGCTGCGGATCTCCGGGGCCACCTCGCCGGCGGTCCGGCCGGGGCGCGGCGCGATCAGGGTGCGTTCCTCCAACTGCCGAACGATCGCCCGGAACCGTTCCACCACAGCGGTTTCCCAGTCACCGGCGGCGGCTGCCCGGTCGGCGGCGGCGCGATGCTCGGCCGCGGTCAGCTCGGGCTCGTCGCCGAAGATCCCGCCGCGCCCGGGTGTGGGTCGCACCGAGCCGATGCCGCCTGCGCGCCAGATGGCATAGCCGATCACCACGGCGATGATGAGCGCGACCACGACGAGCGCCCAGCCCGCGTTCGACACCGCCGGCGCGTGCGAGAGCAGTTCCTGCAGCTTGTCCCACAACCAGGTCAGAGCGCGCTGGACCAGGCCGGGCCGAGCGCGCTGGTACTCACCCTTGGCCAGTTCCTCGGCGGCCCAGCGACGGGCCTGCTCCCGGGTCGGATCGAGCACGCCGACCCGCTCAGCCGCTCACGCCGGCGGCCCGGGCCAGCTCGACGTCCAGGCCCTCGGCCCGCATCCGGCGGTCGATGTACAGCAGCGAGGTCACCGCGGCGGAGAACGGGGTGATGACCGAGCCACTGATGATCTCGGCGAGCCCGCTGAGCAGCGTGGCCGACGCGAGACTGCCGGTGCTGCCCTCGTTGGCCGCCACGATGAACCCGCCCACCTGGGTCAGCGGCACGGCGAGGATCGAGGCGGCGATGCCGACGACGATCGAGGTCAGCAGCAGGATCCCGAAGACCCGCCACCACGACGTGCGCACCAGGGCGGACGAGCGCCGCAGCGCGGCCACCGGGCCGATGTCCTCGAGCAGCAGTGCGGGGGCGGCCAGCGACAGCCTCACCCACAGGTACAGGCTCACGACGGTGACCGTGAGGCCCCCGAGCACGACGCCGAGGATTCCCGCGCCGACGGAGGACATGCCGGCGGCGACCAGGGCGAACCCCAGGGCGGTGAAGACCCCGGCCACCACCAGGAAGGCGACGAAGGGGATGAGGATGCTGAGCAGGCTGACGCCGATCACGGCCCAGATCCGCGGTTTGACGCGCTGCCACAGCGCGCCGGCGGACATGCGCCGTCCGAGCACCGCCTCGCTCACCGCCCGCACCAACATGGCGCTGAGCACCGTGGTGGCCAGCACCTTGACCAGGCTGCTGAGCAGCAGGCCGCCGAAACCGCCCAGCAGCGGGGCCAGGCTGCCCGGGTCGAAGTCGCCGGTGGCTGCGGCGTCCTCGGCGACGGTCTGAAAGTCGAAGACGGTGGACAGGTAGTAGAACTGCGGACCCAGCCCGATCAGGGTCACCACGATCGTCACGACGGCGGAGATGCCCATCATGGTGCGCGGGTTGGTGCGGATGGCCTGGAACGAGCCGTCGAAGATCTCGCCCAGGGTGATCGGCCGCAGCGGGATGATGCCCGGCTTGGGCCGCCAGCCCTGATCGGTGGGCGGCAGACCGGGCGGGCCGTAGCCGGGCGGCGGACCGTACCCGGGCGGCGGACCGTACCCCGGGGGTGGCCCGTACCCGGGGGGCGGGCCGTACCCGGGCGGCGTGCCACCCCACTGCGGGGCGCTGCCCCACTCACTCGGTCCGGGTGGCCCCGGCTGCTCGGTCACGTGCTGCCCCCTCGTCGCCGGCCGGTCGTGACGGCTCGATTCTGCCGGTAAACGCGCGACAACCGCTCCACGGTGCCCGCTCGGTGCGTCGTCGGTGCCACCATGTGCGCATGAGAGGACGTGTGCTGGTGGTCGACGACGACACCGCGCTCGCCGAGATGCTCGGCATCGTGCTGCGTGGTGAGGGGTACGAACCGGTCTTCTGTGCCGACGGTTCCGGCGCCCTGGAGGTGTTCCGGGCCACGCGCCCCGACCTGGTGCTGCTCGACGTGATGCTGCCCGGGCGGGACGGGATCGAGGTCTGCCGGCAGATCCGGGGGGAGTCGGGGGTGCCGATCGTGATGCTCACGGCCAAGACCGACACCGTGGACGTCGTCCTGGGCCTCGAGTCGGGCGCCGACGACTACGTGGTCAAACCGTTCAAGGCCAAGGAACTGGTGGCCCGGGTGCGGGCCCGGCTGCGGCGCACCGACGAACCCGCTCCCGAATTGCTCGACCTGGGTGACCTGACCATCGACGTGGCCGGGCACGCCGTCCGCCGGGGTGAGGAGCCGATCGCACTCACCCCGCTGGAGTTCGACCTGCTGGTGGCGCTGGCCCGCAAGCCGTGGCAGGTGTTCACCCGAGAGGTGTTGCTGGAGCAGGTCTGGGGGTATCGCCACGCCGCCGATACCCGACT
Source organism: Kineosporiaceae bacterium (assembly GCA_046330955.1). GTDB lineage: Bacteria > Actinomycetota > Actinomycetes > Actinomycetales > Kineosporiaceae > JADJPO01. The sequence goes on from JAXLRT010000006.1 coordinate 157,932, forward strand.
GGTCAACGTGCACGTGCAGCGGCTGCGCTCGAAGATCGAGCGCGACCCGGAGCGCCCCGAGATCGTGGTGACCGTGCGCGGAGTGGGGTACAAGGCCGGACCCGCGTGAGACCGTTCGCCACCGTTCGTCGCGCGCTGCGTCCCCACGTCCGGGCGATCCGGGGGCGCTGGCGGCGGTCGTTGCTGCTGCGGGTGATCGCGGCCACGGTGGCGCTCGGCGTCGTCGTCCTGCTCGTGGTGGGTCAGTTGCTGCTGCAGGCGATCAGCGACGGCCTGGTCGACTCGGCGCGTACCGCGGCCCAGAACGACGCGTCGCAACAGGTGAAGAACACCCTGACCAGCCGATCGGACCAGACCTTCGACGGCGAGCAGGAGTTCCGCACCTGGATCCGGGACACCCTCAACGGCCTGCACGGCCCGGCCGACGACCCGTTGCGGTACGTGGCCCTGCGCAAGGAGATCAACACCTCGCCCGGCCCGATCAGCGACCAGAGCCTCGGCGTGGACGCCAGCGCGATCCCGGTGGAGCTGCGCCGGTCGGTGGCGACCAACCGCAGCCGGCTGGTCACCGAGGTGCTCACCCTGCCCATGGGCGAGGCGGGCGAGACGGTGGACAAGCGGGTCATCGCGGTCGGCACCCTGGTCGACCTCGGCACCATCGCGGGCGGCTCGGACGAGCCGGTCGGTGGCACCTACGAGCTCTACTTCGTCTACCCGCTCGACCGCGAGGTCGACATCCTGGCCGATGTCCAGCGCACCTTCCTGGTGGGCGCGGTGGCCCTGCTGGTGCTGATCGCGCTGGTCGCCTGGGTGGTCACCCGGCAGGTGGTCGACCCGGTGCGCCAGGCCGCACTGGCCGCCGAGCAGCTGGCCTCGGGTCGGTTCGACCGGCGGATGCCGGTGCGCGGCGAGGACGAGTTGGCCCGGCTGGGCCGGGCGTTCAACGAGATGGCCGCCAGCCTCGAGCGCCAGATCCACCAGCTGGAGGAACTGTCCCGGGTGCAGCGCCGGTTCGTCTCCGATGTCTCGCACGAACTGCGCACCCCGCTGACCACGGTGCGGATGGCCGCCGAGGTGATCCACGAGGCCAGGGCCGACCTCGACCCGACCCTGTCGCGCAGCTCCGAACTGCTGGTCACCCAACTCGACCGGTTCGAGGAGTTGCTGTCGGACCTGCTCGAGGTGAGCCGGTTCGACGCCGGAGCCGTGGTGCTCGAGACCGATCCGGTCGACATCCGCAAGATCGTGCACCGGGTGGTCGAGCACCTGCGCCCGCTGGCCGATCGCAAGGGGGTTCGGCTGCTGGTGCACGAGCCCCGGGGCACCGTGATCGCCGATGTCGACAGCCGCCGGGTCGAGCGGGTGCTGCGCAACCTGATCGGCAACGCCATCGAACACGGTGAGGGCCGGCCGGTGGAGATCCGGGTGGCGATGGACGACGCGGCCGTGGCCATCGGGGTGCGCGACCACGGCGTGGGGCTGAGCCAGGCCGACGTCCGGATGGTCTTCGACCGGTTCTGGCGGGCCGACCCGGCCCGGGCCAGGACCACCGGCGGCACCGGGCTGGGCCTGGCCATCGCCCTCGAGGACGCTCACCTGCACGGCGGCTGGTTGCAGGCCTGGGGCGAGCCCGGCCGCGGGGCACACTTCCGGCTCACCCTGCCGCGCCAGGGCGGTCAGGTGCTCGCCGGGTCGCCGTTGCCGCTGGTCCCGGCCGAGGTGGCGCCGCTGGGGCGGGTATGACGCGCTGCCGGTCGCTGATCGTGCTGGCCCTGACGCTGGTCGGGTTGGTCTCGGGGTGCGTCAGCATCCCCGACCAGGGGCCGATCCTGCAGGGGCGCACCATGGTCGATGCGCTGCGTCCCCCGCGGGTCAAGTTCTACGCCGCCTACCCGTTGCCGGGCGACAACCCCACCCGCATCGTGCAGGGCTTCATCCGGGCCGCGAAGGACTTCTCGGTCGACCACCAGGTCGCCCGCAGTTACCTCACCCCCGAGCAGCGCACCCGCTGGCGGCCGGACGCCGCGGTGGTGGTCTATCGCGGCGAGGCGAGGGTCGAGGACGTCGCCGGCACGCCGCCCCGCCCGCCGTCACCGGCGTCGTCCCCCTCGGCGTCGGTGACCCGGGCCGCGACGCCGTCGAGAACGCCTGCCCCGACGTCGTCCGCGCCACCCGCACCCGGGGCGCTCGCCGAGGTGCACCTGAAGGTCGAGGCGGTCGCCCGGGTGGACGGCGCCGGCATCTACCAGCCCTCGCCCACCGGGGACGTGGCCGAGGTGACCCTGCACCTGGTCGTGGTCGAGGGGGAGTGGCGCATCAGCGATCCGGTCGATGGGGTGCTGATCTCGGAGGACGACTTCCAGGCGACCTTCGCCGACGTCCCGCTGTACTACCCCGATCCCACCGGACGCTGGCTGGTGCCGGACGTGCGGTGGTTCCCGGTGACCTCGGTGCCCAGCGTCGTGGTCGCTGCGCTGCTCGAGGGGCCGTCGCGCTGGTTGCGGGCGGCGGTGAGCACGCCGGCACCGGCGGGGACGGCGCTGACCGCCGTCGGGGTGCGCGTCGGCGGCGGCCTGCTGACCGTCGACCTGAACCGACAGGCGCTGCAGGCCACGCCGCCGCAGCGGCAGCTGCTCGCGGCGCAACTGCAGGCCACGCTGACCGAGGCGGCCCGGGTGCTGGAGTTCGCCAGCGGACAGCTCACGCTCACCGTCGACCGGGCCCGGTTCGAGGTCGCCCAGCTGGCCGCACCGGCTCCCCGGCCGGCCGACGAGGTGCCGTTCGATCCCCGGCCGGTGGTGCTGGACGACCAGAACCGCCTGGCCCGCCTCGACGGCACCAAACCGGTGGTCGTGCAAGGGTTGCCGGCGCTCGGTGCCGATGCCACCCGACCGGCGGTGAGTTCGGACGGCACGCTGTTCGCGGTCCTCACCCGCGGCGGGTCCGCCCTGACCACGCTCACGGCCGGTTCCGGGCCGCAGCCCCAGGTCGAGGCGCCTGCCCTCACGGCACCGTCCTTCGACCCCTACGGCTGGGTCTGGACCTCACCGACGGCGTCGGCCGGCATCATCTCGACGGTGCGGGGAACCCGCCAGCTCGGCATCGCGGCGCCGTGGCTGGCCGGGTTCACCGTGGCCTCCGTGCGGCTCAGCCGCGAGGGTGCCCGGGCGATCGTGGTCGCCCATCGGGGCCGCCGCTCCTACGTCTTCGTCGCCGGCGTGGCCCGCGACGGCACCGGGACGCCGGTGACCCTCGCCGGGTCGCCGCTGCTCGTGGCCAGTGAGTTGCAGTCGGTGCGGGACGCCGCGTGGCTCGATGCCCGCCGCGTGGTGGTGCTCGCCACGGCGCCCCCGGCCACCGGGACCCAGGTGTTCACGATCGAGCTCGGCGGCAAGATCGCCGCGGGGGTGAGCGCGCCCGGCGCGGTGGCGCTGACGGTCGGCCTCACCGTGAACGACCTCTGGGTGCAGACGGATCAGGGCGCGCAGGTGCTGTCCGGCGGCAGCATGCGCTCGCTGGACGGGGTGCGCTGGCCGACGATGCCGGGCTGAGGCCGAGCCGAGCAGGTCGCGGGCCTCGCGACGTCCGCGTCGTTGCGGGCACAGCCGTCCCGGGTCGTCCCGTCGTCCACAGCCGCCGTGACCGCTGGTGCGGGCCCGGCGCGATCGCGCCAGCCTGGCCGGGTGATCCTGCAACCGCTGATCGACCTGGTGCTGCCCCGCGACTGTGCCGGGTGTGCCGCACCGGACGTCGCCCTCTGCCCGCCGTGCCGCGCCCGGGTCGAGGCCCCGGCACGCCTGCTGCCGGCCGTCGCCGGCCGACCGGCCGTCGCCTGGTGCGCTCGCTACGAGGGCACCACGGCCCACCTGGTCCACGGCTGGAAGGACGCCGGACGGCGTGACCTCACCCCGCTGCTGGGGGCGGCGCTGGCCCGTGCGGTGGGGTTGATCCCGGTCGCCGGGTCGGCCCGTCCGGTGCTGTTGGTGCCGGTGCCGTCCGCGCCGGGGGCGGTGCGTCGCCGTGGCGCCGAACTGGTCGCCGACCTGGCGCGGGACGCCGCGCGCCGGCTGCCGGGGGCCCGGGCGGCTCCGGTGCTGCGACAGGTGCGCCGCACCGCCGATCAGGCCGGTCTGGGCGCGGGGGAGCGGGCACGGAACGTGTCCGGGGCGTTCGGGTTCACCCGGCGGGGTGCGCGCCGGTCGGGGCAGCCCTGCATCGTCGTCGATGACGTCGTGACCACGGGAGCGAGCCTCGCGGAGGCGGTCCGGGTGCTGCGCGCCGGCGGCTGGCAGCCGCTCGGGGCGGCCACGGTGTGTGCCACGCCGCGTCACCACCCCCGACGCGCCGATCCTTCGGATGACCGCTGTCGGGTGTGACCAGACTGGACTAGCGTGGGGCCCCAGGAACGACTCCCCCTTCGAGATGCAGGAGGTCTTCCGTGGAGATCGTGATCACCGGCCGCCACACCGACGTGTCCGAGCGGTTCCGCCGACTCGCCGAGGAGAAGTTGGCCAAGGTGGGCCAGCTCGCTCCGAAGGCTCATCGGGCCGACGTGGAGCTCTCGCACGAACGCAACCCGCGTCAGACTCAGACGGCCGAGAAGGTCGAGATCACCTTGCGTGGCAAGGGTCCGGTGATTCGTGCCGAGGCCCGCGCCGAGGAGTCCGGCGCCGCGCTGGACCTCGCCCTGGGCAAGCTGCTGGAACGCCTGCGCCGCAGCGGCGATCGCCGCAAGGTGCACCACGGCCGGCAGCGTCCCGCCTCGGTGCGCGTGCCGGGTGCCATCGCCGCCAACGGCACCGCCGCGGCCGTCGTCGAGGACGAGCTGGGCGAGCTGGAGGACCCGTACGCCGACCAGAACCCGGACAGCCCCGTGGTGATCCGCACCAAGGACCACTCCGCGCCGCCCATGACGGTCGAGCAGGCGCTCTACGAGATGGAACTGGTGCAGCACGACTTCTTCCTGTTCCAGGATTCGGAGTGTGGGCTGCCGAGCGTGGTCTACCGCCGTCACGGCTGGAACTACGGCGTGATCCGGCTCACCGTGCCCGCGGCGCCGGAAGCGGGGAACGTCGACTGACCGAACGCCTCACCACGGCCCAGGCCCGCCGGATCGCCGTCACCGCGCAGGGCCTGGGCCGCTCGCATCCCCGGGCGGCCGTGGGCCGACGCCACCTCGACCGGGTGATCGATGCCGTCGGGGTGTTGCAGATCGACTCGGTCAACGTGCTGGTCCGCAGTCACTACCTGCCGGTGTTCTCCCGGCTGGGTCCGTACCCGCGCGAGCTGCTCGACCGCGCCGCGCACGCCACACCGCGCCGGTTGGTGGAGTACTGGGCGCACCAGGCCTCCTACACCACCCCGGCCACCCACGCCCTGCTCGGGTTCCGGATGGCCCGGGCGCACGCCGAGACCTGGTCGGGACTGCGCCGGGTGGCGGCCGAGCACCCCCACCTGCTGGACGACGTCCGCGCGGTGGTCGCCGCCCTGGGGCCGCTCACCTCCGCCGAGATCGAGCAGCAGCTCGGCCGCGGGGCCGCCACCGACCGGGGCTCGTGGGGCTGGAACTGGTCGCACGCCAAGATGGCCATCGAGTACCTGTTCCACGCCGGTGAGTTCGCCAGCGCCGGCCGGAGCACGCGGTTCGAACGGCGCTACGACCTGCCCGAGCGGGTGCTCGGCGCGCACCTCGCCCGCACCGCCGCGCCGGACGAGGCCGACGCCTGCCGTGAGCTGGTGGCGATCGCCGCCCGGGCGCACGGCGTCGGCACCGAGGCCTGCCTGCGCGACTACTTCCGGCTCAGCGCGGTGCAGTCGCGCCGGGCCGTCGCCGAGCTGGTCGAGGCCGGCCGGCTGATCGAGGTGCAGGTCGCGGGGTGGCGACGGCCGGCGTATCTCGACCCGGCCGCCCGGATCCCGGCGCGGGTCGGTGGGTCGGCACTGCTCAGCCCGTTCGACTCGCTGGTCTGGTTCCGCCCGCGCACCGAGGCCCTGTTCGGCTTCCACTACCGGATCGGCATCTACACCCCCGCCGCCCAGCGCAGCCACGGGTACTACGTCTTGCCCTACCTGCTCGGTGACCGGCTGGTGGCCCGGGTGGACGTCGCGGCGAACCGTTCCGCCGGGGTGCTGTCGGTTCCCGGCGCCTGGCTGGAATCCTCACCGGCGGCGGGCCGCAACCAGGCCGGCGAGGTGGCCGTCGCGCTGGCCGCCGATCTGCGCGCGATGGCGCAGTGGCTGGGGTTGGACGACGTCGTGGTGGGCGAGCGGGGTGACCTCGCCGCGATGGTGCGGGCCGCCGACCGGCCGTGAGGCAACCTGCGTCGCCCACCGTGACGGAGCGCGTAGGATGCGGTCGCGGGGTTGGGCCGGTGGGGCTCCCCGGTCTGCTCAGGAGTCTTCTCGATGCGTTCGCTGGCAACCCTTTTGGCCGCTGTGGCCACCTCTTCCGTCCTGGTCGTCGGCGTCGGCGCGACCGCGGGGGCAGCACCCGGCACGCCCGTCACGTCGGGTGCCGCCGCCGCGACGACGGCGGCCTCGCGGGTCTCGGTGGCCTCGCTGCAGACCACGGGCGCGCGCACCCAGGTCGTGGTGCACGGCGTGCGCCGCACCGCCCAGGCGCGGTGGATCGACGGCATCGTCGACACGCGCCTGGTCTCGATCGACGGTTGCCTCGCGGCCGTGCCGGAATCCACCGTCAGCGGCGGGGTGTACCGCGCCGCCGTGACCACCGTCTGCCGGGGTGGTGTCGCCACGGCTCGGGCCGCGGCCCGGTCGCTGGTGCGCAGCAAGCCCTGGTACCGCGTCAGCGTGAGCTCGGTGCGCCTGACCGCGTTCACCTTCACCGCACCGCGGGCCTCGGGCTCGGGCGCCCCGGTGGAGGCTGCCCTGGCGCAGCTGCCGGTGGACGCCGACACCTATGTCGAGGGGGACGACACCTCGCTGATCTACATCGGGCGCGGCGTCACCCAGGCCCGACTGGACGCCGCCCGCGCCGCGTTCGCCCACGAACTGGGCATCGGCTCGGCCCGGGTTCGGGTCAGCCCGCTGCGCCTCACCTGATCACGACCCGGCCTCGACCCGATCGGGCCGGGTGCCGGCTCAGGGGCACTCGGCCGCGAGCAGGTCGAACCGCAGCATGTCGCGCACCGTGCCGTCCCGCAGCCGCTCGCCGTGGCGATCGACCCCACTGGGGCGGAACCCGATCCGCCGCGCGATGCGTTGCGAGGCCGTGTTGCCGTCCGCGGCGCGCAGCAACACCCGGTCCAGACCCAGGCCGCCGTCCGCCTCGGGTAGCAGCGCGTGCCGGACGGCGAGTGCGACCCCGGCGGAGGTGAGTCCCCGGCTGCGGCCGTCGGGGTGCGCCCAGTAGCCGACCTCGCCGTGGCGACCCGCTCGGCGCACCTGCACGCCGACCTCACCGAGCAACCGCCCGTCCCCGCGGACGTCGGTGATCGCCCAGTAGAGCGCCCGGCCGCAGGCCTGATCCTCGGCGGTGCCGAGCAGGTGCTCGCGGGCATCGGTCAGGGTGTAGGGGGAGGGCAGCAACGGCAACCAGTACTGCGAGAGCGCGTCCGCGCAGGCCTCGGCCATCGGCTGGGCATCCTCGGTGCGCAGCGGGCGCAACAGCACGTCGCCGGCGATGAGCACGGGCGGTTCCAGCCAGGCGTGAGCCGGGTACAGCGGCTGGCCGCGCCGCCAGGTGCCCTGCCAGTTCTCGATCACGGTGCCGCTCTGCATCGTCAGGCCGCGGGTCCGTCCGTCGATCCGGAATCCGACCGACCAGGCCACGCGACGGGCGGCCCAGTTGCCCACGGCGGCCTGCCAGCTCAGCACCTGCAGGTCGAGCGCCCGCACGCTCCACGGCAGCAGCAGGCGCAGGGCGCGTTCGGTCAGGCCGTGACCCCGCGCCCAGGGCGCGAGTGCGTACCAGACGGCGGCGGCCCCGGGTGGGCCGCAGCGCAGGTCGATCGTCCCGGCGTAGCTGCCGTCCAGATCGATCGCGAGGGACAGGTTCCCGCCGGGGTGCACCTCGCGGATCCGGCGGGCCAGGAACTCCTCGGCGTCCTCGCGCGTGTAGGGATCGGGCAGCGTTGTCCAGCGTCGGGTCTGGGGGTCGTTGCCCAGGGCCAGCACGGCGTCGGCGTCCCGACGGTGGTGGGGCCGCACGGTGAGGCCACCCGGGGTCGCCGATTCGTGCAGGGTCGGGGGCCAGGGCGGCGAGGACACACCGCACAGCCTGACCCGACGGGCTCGCCCGGGGCAATGGCAGGGCGTTCGGCGTCTACGATGGCGAGACGGAGACCTGACGGGAGTTACGCGTGGTGAAGATCGTCGAGCGGATGCTGCGGCTCGGTGAGGGCAGGACCCTCAAGAAGCTCGCCGGCCTGGCCAACCAGGTGAACGCTCTCGAGGAGGACTTCGCCCGGCTCTCCGACGGCGAGCTGCGCGGTGAGACCGATGTCTTCCGGTCGCGGGTCGCCGACGGTGAATCGCTCGACGACCTGCTGCCCGAGGCCTTCGCCGCGGTGCGCGAGGCCGCCAAGCGCACGCTGGGTCAGCGCCACTTCGACGTCCAGCTGATGGGCGGAGCGGCGCTGCACCTGGGCAACATCGCCGAGATGAAGACCGGTGAGGGCAAGACCCTCGTGGCCACCGCCCCGGCCTATCTGAACGCGTTGGCCGGCAAGGGCGTCCACGTCATCACCGTCAACGACTACCTGGCCTCGTACCAGAGCGAGCTGATGGGGCGCATCCACCGCTTCCTGGGGCTGCAGGTCGGTTGCATCATGGGCCAGATGGCGCCGGACGAGCGCCGGGTGCAGTACGCCGCCGACATCACCTACGGCACCAACAACGAATTCGGCTTCGACTACCTGCGCGACAACATGGCGTGGTCGACCGACGAGATGGTGCAGCGCGGGCACAACTTCGCCATCGTCGACGAGGTCGACTCGATCCTGATCGACGAGGCCCGGACGCCGCTGATCATCTCCGGCCCGGCCGATCAGCCGCAGAAGTGGTACGTCGAGTTCGCCAAGATCGCCACCCGGCTGCGGCGCGACGTCGACTACGAGGTCGACGAGAAGAAGCGCACCGTCGGCATCCTCGAATCCGGCATCGACCGGGTCGAGGACTACCTCGGCATCGCGAACCTCTACGAGAGCGTGAACACCCCGCTGATCGGCTACCTGAACAACGCGGTCAAGGCCAAGGAGCTGTTCAAGCGCGACAAGGACTACGTCGTGCTCGAGGGTGAGGTGCTCATCGTCGACGAGCACACCGGCCGGTTGCTGGCCGGGCGGCGGTACAACGAGGGCATGCACCAGGCCATCGAGGCCAAGGAGGGGGTCGAGATCCAGAGCGAGAACCAGACCCTCGCCACGATCACCCTGCAGAACTACTTCCGCATGTACGACAAGCTCTCGGGCATGACCGGTACCGCCCAGACCGAGGCGGCCGAGTTCATGTCGATCTACAAGCTCGGGGTGGTGACCATCCCCACCAACCGGCCCATGGTCCGGGTGGATGCGCAGGACCTGATCTACAAGAACGAGGAGTGCAAGTTCGACGCCGTGGTCGAGGACCTGGTCGAGCGGCACGCCACCGGGCAGCCGGTGCTGGTGGGTACCACCAGCGTCGAGAAGAGCGAGTACCTCTCGAAACTGCTGATCGAGCGTGAGGTGCCGCACGAGGTGCTCAACGCCAAGCACCACGAGCGTGAGGCCTCGATCGTCGCGCAGGCCGGGCGCAAGGGAGCCGTCACCGTCGCCACCAACATGGCCGGCCGCGGTACCGACATCATGCTCGGCGGCAACGCCGAGTTCACCGCCGTGGCCCGCATGGCCGAGCTGGGCCTCGACCCGGCCGAGTCGCCCGAGGAGTACGAGGCGGCCTGGCCCGAGGTGCTCGCCGAGGCGCAGGCGAGTGTCGCGGTCGCCCACGAGGAGGTCAAGGAGCTCGGCGGCCTGTACGTGCTGGGCACCGAGCGGCACGAGTCCCGCCGGATCGACAACCAGCTGCGCGGCCGCTCCGGGCGTCAGGGTGACCCCGGTGAGAGCCGGTTCTACCTGTCGCTGACCGACGACCTGATGCGCCTGTTCAACTCGGGCATGGTCGAGTCGTTCCTCAATGCGGCCAAGATCCCGGACGACGTGCCGATCGAGCACAAGATGGTCACCCGCTCGATCGCCAGTGCCCAGAGCCAGGTCGAGGCGCGCAACTTCGAGATCCGCAAGAACGTGCTCAAGTACGACGACGTGCTCAACCGCCAGCGCGAGGTGATCTACAGCGAGCGGCGCAAGGTGCTCGAGGGCGCCGACCTGCACGAGCAGTTGCGCCACTTCATCGGGGACGTGCTGTCTGCCTACGTCACGGCAGAGACCGGTGAGGGCATGCCCGCCGACTGGGACCTCGAGAAGCTCTGGACGGCGCTGCGCACCCTCTACCCGGTCGGCATCACCATCGACGAGGTGATCGAGGAGGCGGGCGGCCGCGAGGGCCTGACGCACGACATGCTGGTCCGCGAGCTGACCGCGGACGCCCAGGTCGCCTACGACCGGCGCGAGCAGACCCTCGGTTCCGAGGTGATGCGCGAGCTGGAGCGGCGGGTGGTGCTGTCGGTCCTCGACCGCAAGTGGCGCGAGCACCTGTACGAGATGGACTACCTGCAGGAGGGCATCGGCCTGCGGGCCATGGCCCAGCGCGATCCGCTGGTGGAGTACCAGCGCGAGGGCTTCGGCATGTTCCAGGCGATGACCGAGGCCATCAAGGAGGAGTCGGTCGGCTACCTGTTCAACCTCGAGGTCGAGGTCGCCCAGCCCGAGCCGGAGGTGGGGGCCCCGGAGGTGCCCGGCGGCGTCCTGGTGGCCAAGGGCCTGGTCTCGCCGCAGCGCCCCAACCAGCTGCAGTACAGCGCGCCGACCGAGGACGGCGGGGTCGAGGTGCACGGCGCCGATGGCGCGGCGTCCGCTCCGGCGGCCGAGAACGGCGACGGCGGGCAGAACCGGGCCCAGCGCCGGGCGGCACGCCGGCGCCGCTAGTTCCCCCCGGGCCGGGTCAGCCGGTCTCCCACGCGGTCACGCGCCACCGCCCGGCTTCGGACTCGAGGCGTAGGGCGACGGCGCGGGTCCGGCGGCCGTCGTCCACCACGGCGCCGGCCTCGACCACGCCCGACCGCGGACTGAACAGCTGCACCGCCCGGACCCGGATCACCGGGCGGCGCCGCGCGTCGCGGCTCGCGGCGGCAGCCAGGCGATGACGCCGGTCGAGCGCCTCGAACACCTCGGGGCTGGTCCAGCGCACCACCTGGCCGAGGGGACGGAACCCGGCAGCCACCTCCAGCGCGATCTGCACGAACTGGGCCGCCCACGACCGCGGATCGGGCAGCGGGTCTCGGGCATGCCGGGCCGGGCCGGGGTGGGCCGGCCGACCCGGGCCGCGGACCATCAGCGCCAGCGACTCCTGCCCGGGCAGCGCACCCGGCTGCGGATCACGCACCAGCCGCAGCGCGGGCCGGGGCTCGGCGGCCGGGATGGGTAGCCGGCGCAACGCCGGGTGGCACGCGGCGATCTGCACCCGCTCGACACTGGACACGCTCATGAGTGGCACTCCCTCGATCGACTCCACCGAGGAAGGTCTGTTCGGGGGGCACGCTGTGACACCGTGTCGTCATGAACCTCGAGACGCCGGACGGCGCCGCGCGGGGTATCGAGGCGCTGGTACTCGACTGGGGTGGAGTTCTCACCCCGGCGCTCGACGTCGCCCTGCGGCGGTGGGCCGAGCGGGACGGCGTGGACTTCGATCACTTCCGCGAGGTGCTGCGCAGCTGGCACGAATCCGGGGACTCGCCCAGCCACCACCTCGAGCGAGGCACCCTCGCGGAGCGGGAGTTCGAGCGGCTGCTCGCCGCGGAGCTGACCGCCCGCGGGAGCGTGGTCGACCCGGAGGGCCTGCTCGCGCGCGTCCTGGCCGACCTGTCACTGCTGGACCCCCGCATGCTGGCGGCCGTGCGGGCCGCGCGGCGTGGCGGGCTGCGGACGGCGTTGCTGTCCAACAGCTGGGGGGAGAACTACCCGGAGGCGTTGTGGCAGGACCTGTTCGACGTCGTGGTGATCTCGGGCCGGGTGGGGTTGCGCAAGCCGGAGCCCGGCATCTTCACCCACACCGCGCAGGCTCTCGGGCTGCCACCGAGCCGGTGCGTCCTGGTCGACGACATCGAACACAACGTGGCGGCGGCCACCGCGGCCGGCATGGTGGCCGTGCACCATCGCACGGTGGAGCAGACCCTGGCCGAGCTGGAGGAGCTGTTGCAGCTGTCGTTGCGCTGACGACATGCCCCGCCACCGACCCGGCCCGTATGCTCGGGGCACTCGCGGACAGTCGTGGCGCGGCCTGGGAGATGGCCAGGCCGGAGGGAGCACGTGTGGCGGACCGCCTGACCCCGCTCGACGTCTCGTTCCTGTATCTCGAGGAGCCCCGGACGGCGATGCACGTGGGTTCCGTGATGATCTTCGATCCCGGGCCGGACGGGCTGGACTACCCCCGGCTGGTGCGACACATCGAGGCCCGGATCGCCTTCGTGCCGCGCTACCGCCGCCGGGTGCGCACCGTGCCCGGCCATCTGGCCAACCCGGTCTGGGTGGACGACGAGGACTTCGACATCGCCGACCACCTGCGCCTGGTGAGCCTGCCCGAGCCGGGGGGTCTCGAGCAGCTCGAGGACCTGGTGGCCAAGATCCAGGCCCGCCGGCTCGACCGGAGCCGTCCGCTGTGGGAGGCCGCGGTGGTCGACGGCCTGCCCCACGGCCGGATCGCGGTGATCACCAAGGTCCACCAGGCGCTGGTCGACGGTCATCACGCCGTCGACCTGGGTCAGGTGGTGCTGGACGACGACCCCACCGTGCGCGAGCACCCGACGCAGACCTGGCACCCGGCTCCGGAACCCTCGCTCGGCGAGCTCGTCGTGGGGGCGATCGCCGAGTCGGTGAGCCGGCCCACCCGGGTGCTCGAGACGTTGCGGTCGGGGCTGGGCGACATCCGCAAGACCGCCTCGAAGGCCACCGAGGCGGTGGCCGGCCTGGCCGTCGCCGCCCGGGTTGCGGCCAACCCGCCGCAACGCAGCCCGCTGAACGTCGAGATCGGTCAGGACCGTCGTTTCCGGATGATCGACACCGACCTGGCCGATTACCGCACGATCCGGAATCGGTTGGCCGACCGGGCCACCGGTGAGGGGCCGGTCACCACCGTCAACGACGTCGTGCTGGCGGTGGTCGCCGGGGCGCTGCGATCGTGGCTGCTCGCCCGCGGTGAGCCGGTGCCGCCCGCGAGCGTCGTCCGCGCCCTGGTGCCGATCAGCGTGAAGGTCGACAGCGCCGATGCCGCTCACGCCGGGGCGATCGGTAGCAGGGTCTCCGCCCTGTTGATCGACCTGCCCACCGGTGAGGCCAGCCCCCTGATCCGGTTGTACCAGGTCAGTTACCAGACCCTGGCCCACCGCGAGGCCGGGCAGGCCGTCGATGCCCAGACCCTCGCCGGAATCGCGGGGTTCGCGCCGCCGACCCTGCACTCGCTGGGGGCGCGGGTGGCCAGTGGCCTCTCGCGGCACATGTTCAACCTGGTGGTGACCAACGTTCCCGGTCCCCAGGAACCGCTCTACCTGGACGGCTCGCTGATGCTGGCCACCTATCCCGTGATACCGCTGGCCCGGGGCCAGGCACTGAGCATCGGCCTGACCTCGTACCGTGGGCGGGTGCACTATGGGCTCTACGGCGACCGAGAGGCGATGGCGGACCTGGACGTGCTCGGTCAGTGCCTGCTCGATTCCCTTGCCGAGACCCTGGAGGCGGCTCGATGAGCCCGAAGGCGCCGTCCGCCGGGCAGACCCGGGTGTACCTGCCCGCCACCCTGGCCACCCTGGCCGATGCGTACGTGTCGGGGGCCTTCGGATCCGGCTACGCGGCGCACGCGGTGACCGGGGCGATGCGGGAGTGGTACGTCGAGGGTGACCTCGAGGAGCTCGAGTACGCGGCCTTGAGTGAGGCCGCCGATGCCTCGTTGCGGCTGCTGGCCGGTGAACTGGCCGCCGAGGCGCGGTACGAGCACCGCCGGGTGGTCGTCGCGGCGGATGTCGCCGACGCCTGCGTCCAGGCGATGGGGGAGCAGGCGGGCGGCCCCGACGGGCCCGCCACGGCGCGCTCCGCCGTCCGGATCGGGTGCCCGGTGCGCCTGAGTGCCGTGGTCAGCGTGCACCTGGACGAGGACGCCCCCCAGGTGCGCCGCGCCGTGGCCGCCGCCCTGGCCGCCCTGCCGGCGGCCGATGCCGGGGACGACGACGCCGCCTTCGTCGTGGACGAGGCCCGCGCCCACGAGCTGCTCTGGTACGACGTGACCGAGATCGTCGACCTCATCTGATCGTCCGCCGGCGCTCGACAGGCACCTGCCGGCTCAGGGCCGGCGCGGCGTCGGCCGATATCACGGGGAGGGTCTGCCGTCCGGCAGTGCCCCGGGTATCCGGCGGGATGGTGACGGGTGGCGATGACCGACGCCGCACACGCTGCCGCCCGCTCACGGGCGTTCGAGCTGATCTGGGAGGTACAGAACACCGTCGGGGCGCCCCTCGACGAACTGGACGCCGTCCTGGCGCAGGCCTCGGAGCTCGGCTGGCAGGACGTGATCGCTGCCTGCCTGCTGGCCCGGGTGCTGCACGCCCGCTGGCAGAGCGAGCCCTCGATCGTGGAGTGGGTCGCGCGGCTGCAGGCGGCGGCGGAGGAATTGCAGGATCGCGCGATGCTGGCCGCGGCCCTGGCCTCGCGGGCGCTGGGGCCGCATGCCGCCGCGACGGGCATGTCCTCGCTGGAGGCCGACGCCGAACTGGCGCGCGCCATCGCCCTGCTGGATGCCTGTGACAGTCCGGCGCTGGAGCGGATGAACGCCCATCTGCAATGCGGCGTGGCCCTGTTCGACCGCGGCCTGTGGGAGCTGCAGGACGAGCAGTACGCCCAGGCGGAACTGCTGCTGCAGGAGGTCGGCGATTCGCTGGTGGCGGCTGTGCTGCTGTACAACCAGGCCTCGGTGCACCTGACCTGGGCGATGGCGGTGCGCTGTGTGGACCCCACCGCGGTGGTGTCGCAGGTGGACCGGGTGCGAGGGTCGCTGCAGGAGGCGTTGGCCCTGGAGGCCATGCCGGAGGACTGGCGTGGGGAACTCGCGCTGATGGCGGTGCTGACCGAGGGGTTGGCCGGGGAGCCGGTCGCGCAGCAGGTGGAGGAGCTGATCCCGCTCCACCCGGAGGGACCGCTGGCCGGCGACCTGCCGCTGGCGCTGGCCCTGATGGACGACGAGGTCGGCCTCGATCGGGCGCTGGCGGCGGCCCGCCGGGCCGCCGAGCAGTTCGACCGCACCTCGTTCCCGGTCGAGTACGAACTCGCCCTGTGTCTGGCTGCCGAACTCGCCGCTCGCCGGGACGGCGTGGCCGACGGCCTGGTCTACGCGCGTCACCTGGCGGTCCGGCGCTGGCAACAGCGGATGGCCGCGCTGGATGTGATGCGGCTACGGATCGAGACCGAGCGCCACCGCGACCACCACGATCAGCTGCGGCGTCAGGCCTACCTCGATCCGCTCACCGGGCTGGCCAACCGCCGCGGGTTGCAGCACTACCTCGACACCCTCGCCCAGCGCGACGTCGACGGGGTGTGCGTGCTGCTGGTCGATCTGGACTGGTTCAAGCAGGTCAACGACCGGTTCGGACACGCCGTGGGTGACGAGGCACTGGTCGAGGTGGCGAAGGCGCTGTCGGGCAGCATCCGGGCCGAGGACCTGGCCTGCCGCCTGGGCGGTGACGAGTTCATGGTCGTGTTGAGCACCCCGTTGATCAAGGCCGCCTGGCAGCGTGGCGAACAGGTCCTGAGCCGGCTCCGGTCGAGGCCTTGGCGCGAACGCCGGCCGGAATTGGAGCTCTCGGTGAGCATCGGGATCGCCAGCGGCCGCCTGGCGGACTGGGACGACGTGGTGGCCGCGGCCGACGCGACCCTCTACGAGTCC
Source organism: Kineosporiaceae bacterium (assembly GCA_046330955.1). Lineage (GTDB taxonomy): Bacteria > Actinomycetota > Actinomycetes > Actinomycetales > Kineosporiaceae > JADJPO01. The sequence continues at coordinate 173,973 of JAXLRT010000006.1, forward strand.
AAGGAGGCCGGGCGTGGGCGGGTGAGCGGACCACACCCGGAGTCCTCGTCGGATGAGTCCTCGCCGGATGAGTCCTGGTCGGATGAGTCCTGGTCGGATGAGCCCTCGTCCGACACGTCCTCGTCGGCTGAGTCCTCGCTCCAGGCGTCAGTCGAGGGGTGAGACCCCCGCCGCCACGGCGTCCCGGTCGACGCCCATGGCGAGCAGGGCCTGACGGACCGTCAGGTCGAAGAACTCCCGGCAGCAGGTCAGCAGCGGGCGCGGCAGGTGCCCGAACACCTCGGCCGAGAGCATGCCCAGCACGATCACCCAGAACTGCATGGCCAGGGCGGTGGCGGCGACGGGCAGACCCGTCCCGTCCTTGTCGCCGATCTCGGTCAGCGCGGCGTGGAGCGCGACCGGCACCGAGTCGTCCGCCGGCGGCTGCAGCAGTCCCTGACCCATGGCCCGGACCAGCAGGGCGAGCAGCGCGGTCCCGGTGCGCATCGCCGCCGGGGTCTGCTCGTACACCGGTGGTTCGTAGCCGGGCACGGCCGGCCCGTAGATCAGGGCGAACTCCTGCGGGTGGTCGAGTGCCCAGCGCCGGAACGCGTGCACCCCGGCCAGGATCGCCGTCGAGGTGGGGTCCACCGGCGCCGCGGCGATGGCCTTCTCGACCGTCTCGCCGATCTGGTCGTAGGCGTCCACGATCAGCGCGGTCAGGATCGCGTCGCGGCTGGGGAAGTAGCGGTAGAGCGCCGACGGGGTCAGCCCCATGGCGCGGGCGATCGCGCGCAGGTTCAGTGAGGAGGTGCCCTCGCGCGTCATCAGTTCACGGGCGACCTGCTTGATCTCCTCGGCGGTGGCCTCGTGGCGGCGCTGGCGCCGGCCGCCCCCGGTGGGCGCCGGCTCGGTGATGGGCACCGTGCCACTGTAGCCAGCGGCCGGCGGAGTGAACATTGTTCGCGAGTGTGAACGTGAGTCTTGACATTCTCGCGAACCGAGAACATCGTTCTCGCATGACAACGACGTTCACCCCCGCCTCCGCGGCCGGCACCGATCCCGCGGCGCCCCCCTCGCGCCTCGCTCGAGTGATCATCGGGCGCGCCCGGTGGGTGCTCGCCGCCTCCGTGCTCGCCGTCGTCCTCGCCGGGGTGCTGGGGTCGGGCGCGATCGGCAAGTTGCTGGGTGGCGGCTTCGAGGACCCGGCCAGCGAGTCGTCCCGCGCCCGCGAGGTGCTGGAGCAGACCTTCGGGCAGCGGCCGGCGAATCTCGTGGTGCTGGTGACCGCGCCGGACGGCGCCCGCGTGGACGACGACGCCGTCGCCACCGCGGGCCGGGACGTCGCCCGCCGGCTGGACGCACTCGGGGACGTCGAGGTGCTGGCCTCGTACTGGGACGCACCGCCGGCCGTGGCGGCCGGGTTGCGCAGCACGGACGGACACCGCGCCCTGGTCGTGGCCCATGTCGACGGCAGCGAGGACGCCGTCCTCGACCGTGCCGGGCCGTTGCAGGACCAGTTCACCGGCCGGATCGCGCGACCGGGGCTGCCCGGTGGGGGCACGGTGCAGGTGCAGACCGGTGGCCTGGCGCAGGCGAGCCTCGACATCAACCAGCAGGTGACCAGCGACCTCGCGCGGGCCGAGCTGATCGCGATCCCGCTCACCGTGGTGATGCTGATCGTGGTGTTCGGGTCGGTGGTCTCCGGCATGCTGCCGCTCCTGGTCGGCGGCATCGCCATCGTGGCCACCTTCGCCGTGCTGAGTGCCTTGGCCGAGTTCACCTCGGTGAGCATCTTCGCGCTCAACCTGACCACGGCCATGGGTCTCGGGCTGGGCATCGACTACTCGCTGCTCGTCGTCAATCGGTTCCGCGAAGAGCTGGCTGCCGGCCATGCCGTGCCGGACGCGGTCGCGATCACGGTGCGCACCGCCGGGCGCACGGTGGCCTTCTCCGGTGCCACGATCGCCGTCGCGCTGGCCGCGCTGATGGTCTTCCCGCTGTACTTCCTGCGCTCGTTCGCCTACGCCGGCATCGCGGTCGTCAGCATCGCCGCGCTGGCCGCCACCGTGACATTGCCGGCGCTGTTGACGGTGCTCGGGCACCGGGTGAACGCGCTGCGCGTCGGACGGCGCCGCGACCTCACCGTCGGGGGCGGGGCGTTCTGGACTCGGCTGGCGCAGTTCGTGATGCGTCGTCCGGTCGCCTCGGGGCTGCCGGTGGTCATCGTGCTGCTCACCTTGGGGCTGCCGTTCCTCGGGATCTCGTTCTCGGTGCCGGACGACCGCGCGATCCCGGCGCAGGTGTCCCAGGGCCGGCAGGTGGGTGACGTCCTGCGGACCGAGTTCAGCGGTCAGGACGCCGCCGCGGTGTTCGCCGTCCTGCCCGAGGCCACCGCGCAGCAGGCGAGCGCGCTCGCCACCCGGCTGGCCGCCGTGCCGAACGTGGCGCGGGCGCATGCCGAGGGCAGCGTCGTGAAGGCGACCCTGGGGGTGGACCCGTTCGGCGCCTCCGGTGAGCAGGCCGTGCGGGACATCCGGGGGGTGGCGGCCGCCGACCCGCGGCTGGGGCAGGTGCTCGTGGGTGGGCCGACCGCCGCTCTGCTGGACACCAAGACCACGATCGGGCATCGGTTGCCGTGGGCGGCGCTGCTGATCGGGCTGACCACGTTCGTGGTGCTGTTCGCCTTCACCGGCTCGGTGGTGTTGCCGCTGAAGGCCTTGGTCCTCAATGCGTTCACCATCGTGGCCGTGCTCGGCAGCATGGTCTGGGTGTTCCAGGATGGGCACCTGGCCGACCTGTTGGGCTTCACACCGATGCCGCTGACCATCACCATGCCGTTGCTGATGTTCGCGGTGGCCTTCGGGCTCTCGATGGACTACGAGGTGTTCCTGCTCGGGCGGATCACCGAGCTGCACCGGGCCGGCGCCGACACCGCGACCGCGGTCGCCGTCGGGCTGGCGCGTACCGGGCGGATCATCTCGACGGCGGCGGTGCTGCTCTCGATCACCCTGTTCGCCTTCGTGTCCAGCAGGGTGAGTTTCATCCAGATGTTCGGCCTGGGAACGGGTTTGGCGATCGTGCTGGACGCCACGCTGGTGCGTGGGGTGCTGATGCCCTCGATCATGCGCCTGATGGGACCGGTCAACTGGTGGGCACCGGCCCCGTTGCGCCGGGTGCACGCCCGGTTCGGTCTGCGGGACTGAGCCGGTGATGCTGATCGCTCAGGGTCACCGCCGGTGCGGAATTGGCCGGTCGGCGCCGCGTGGGGGGACGGACTGTGTCACGATCCGAGCTTGTGAACCCGTTCAGAGCCGTCGTGTCCTGTCTGGCCGTGCTGACCGTCCCGGTGGCGCTGGTGGTCACGGGGGCCGCCCCGGCACAGGCTGCGACGTACCGGCTCGATCGCACCCTGACCGACCCTCGGATCACCGAATCCAGCGGTCTGGCCCGCAGCACCTGGTCGTCGACGGTGCTGTGGACCCACAACGACAGCGGCGACCTCAACCGGATCTTCGCCGTCGCCGCGGACGGCACCACGACGGCGACTTACACCCTGACCGGGGCCACTGCCAACGACTGGGAGGACATGGCCTCGGGGCCGGCCCACTCGTTGTGGGTCGCCGACACCGGTGACAACGACCGTGTCCGCAGCGCGGTCGCGATCTACAAGGTGACCGAGCCGCAGACCCTGGCGACCGGCAGCCTGCCGGCCACCAGGTACGTGCTGACCTACCCGGACGGCGCCCACGACGCCGAGGGGCTGATGGTGAACCCGGTGACGGGCCGGGTCTACCTGGTGAGCAAGCAGGCCACCGGCGCCGCCATCTACGCGGCGCCCGCCACCCTCAGCACCAACAGCCCGAACCTGCTGGCCAAGGTCGCCGACGCGCCCGCGTACGTCACCGCGGCGGCGTTCGCCCCCGACGGCAGTCAGTTCGTGCTGGTCGACTACTGGAAGGCCCACATCTATGCGGGCCTGGGTGCGACCCCGCTGAGTTTCGCCAAACCGTCTCTCTTCCAAGGTGAGTCGGTCGAGGTGAGCGCCGACGGCAAGACGATCTACCAGGGCTCCGAGGGCCCGAACAGCCCGATCTACACCACGGCCTGGCCCTCGACCACGGCCCTGAACCTGCCGCCGGGCACCAGCGCGACAGCGGCCACCGCGACCTCCTTCACCGACGGCCAGGTGGGCACCACCTTCACGCTGCCGCGCACCACCAACCTCGGCGGCGGGGTCTACGCCGGGGCGTTGCTGCGCGGCTCCGGATCGAGCACGGGCTACGGCGCTCGGGCACGGTTCGCGGCCGATGGCTCGATCGTCCTGTCGGTGACCCGCAACGTCACCGGTGCCGCCGAGGTGTCCCTGGGGTCCTCGGCCACCCTGCCGACCCGGTTCGCCGCGGGCTCGGCGATCCGGGTGGAGTCGACCATCTCCGGCACGTCGCCGGTGACGGTCTCGGTCCGGGCCTACGCCGCCGGGGCCACGGCCCCGGCCTGGCAGCTCACGGTGACCGACGCCGCGGCGTCCCGACTCACCGGGGCCGCCGCCCCGCGGGTGTGGGGCTACCTGTCCAGCAGCGCCGTCGGCTCGCTGTCCCTGCCCTACACCGCACCCACGATCACCGTCGTCCGCTGACCCGCCCCTGGGGGATCGGGTGGTCCGCGCGTCTGCCCGGTGGTGACCCTGGTGCGAGCCGCAGCCGCGATCGCCAGGCTCCGCCGACACGGTCGAGATAGTGTCTGCGCTGCCTGCACCTGTGTGACCTCACCGAGGAGAACTCATGGACGCCGTGACCCGCGTTCCCGCCCCCGTCAACGAGCCGGTGCTGGACTACGCGCCGGGCTCGGCCGAGCGGGCGGCCGTCGAGACCGCGCTGAAGGACCTGGCGGCGAACCGGATCGACCTGCCGATGGTGATCGGTGGCAAGCACGTCCTGGGCGGCGGTCGCAAGGTCAACGTCGTCCAGCCGCACGCCCGCCGGCACGTGCTGGGCACCATGAAGATGGCCACCCAGAACGACGCCGCATCGGCGATCGAGGCGGCCCGCGCCGCCGCCCCCGGCTGGCGTGCGCTGTCGTTCGACGACCGGGCGGCGGTGTTCCTCAAGGCGGCCGAGCTGCTCTCGGGGCCGTGGCGTCCGGTGCTCAACGCCGCCACCATGCTGGGCCAGAGCAAGACCGTCTACCAGGCCGAGATCGACGCCGCCTGCGAGCTGATCGACTTCTGGCGGTTCAACGTGCACTTCGCGCAGCAGGTGCTCGACGAGCAGCCGATCGCCCACAGCAAGGGCATCTGGAACCGTACCGACTCGCGCCCGCTCGAGGGCTTCGTCTACGCCATCACGCCGTTCAACTTCACCGCGATCGGGGGTAACCTGCCGACCGCGCCGGCGCTGATGGGCAACACGGTGCTGTGGAAGCCGGCGCACACCCAGATGTTCGCCGCGCACTTCACGATGGCGATCCTCGAGGCGGCCGGCCTGCCGCCCGGGGTGATCAACCTGGTGACCGGCGACGGCCGGGCCGTCTCGGAGGTCGCCTTGAACCACCGCGACCTGGCCGGCATCCACTTCACCGGCTCGACCCCGACGTTCCGGCTGCTGTGGCGCACCGTGGCCGAGAACCTCGACCGCTACCGCACCTACCCGCGCCTGGTCGGCGAGACCGGGGGCAAGGACTTCATCGTCGCCCACCCGAGCGCCGACCCCGACGTGCTGCGCACCGCCATGGTGCGGGGGGCCTTCGAGTACCAGGGCCAGAAGTGCTCGGCGGCCTCGCGGGCCTACGTGCCGCGCTCGCTGTGGAAGACGCTGCGCGATGACCTGGCGGCCACCGTCGACGGGTTGTCGATGGGGCCGGTGACGGACCTCGGCAACTTCATGGGCGCCGTGATCGACGACAAGGCCTTCGCCATCCACGCCGCGGCCATCGATCGGGCGCACGCGACGTCCGGGGTGAAGGTGATCGCCGGCGGCAGCTACGACGACTCCGAGGGCTGGTTCGTGCGGCCCACGGTGACCGAGGTGTCAGACCCCACCGACGAGATGCTGACCACCGAGTACTTCGGACCGATCCTGGCGGTGCACGTCTACCCCGACAACCGCTACGACCGGATGCTGGCCCAGATGGAGTCGGTGGCCGAGTACGCGCTCACCGGATCGATCATCGCCCAGGACCGCCACGCCATCGCGCACGCCACCGAGACGCTGCGGTTCGCGGCCGGCAACTTCTACATCAACGACAAGCCGACCGGTGCCGTCGTCGGTCAGCAACCCTTCGGCGGGGCACGCGCGTCGGGCACCAACGACAAGGCCGGTGCCGCTCAGAACCTGCTGCGCTGGACGTCGACCCGCTCCATCAAGGAGACCTTCAACCCGCCGACCTCCCACACCTACCCTCACATGGGCTGAGGGGGATTGCCGCTGCGCCCCACACATGATTGTGTATGTGTATGTCGGTGATGGAGCGACGGCTCCAGCTACTGCTCGATCAGGGGCGGTATGCGAGGGTCGAGGCCGAGGCCAGGCGATCGGGGCGAAGCGTGTCTGCGGTGATCAGGGCGGCCATCGACGTCTACTTCGAGCCGGGGGCCGTGGCCCGTCAGGAGGCCGCCGCGCGGTTCCTGGCCCTCACCGAGGATGTCGAGGGCCCCGAGCCTGACTGGGCCGAGACCAAGAGCTTGCTCGAGTCCAACCCCAAGTTGGACGCCATCCCGTGAAGCAGCTCTTCCTCGATACGGCGACCCTGCTGTACGCCACGGGAACAGAGCATCCGCTGCGGCGACCGTGCCGTGACCTGCTGGCGGGTGCCGCCGCAGGCGAGCTCGAGCTGCACGTGAGTGTCGAGGCGGTTCAGGAGTACCTGTTCCATCGCATGCGTCGGGGCGACCGGGCGCGCGCCGTGGCCGAGGCCTCGGGGGTCCTGGACGTGTGTCGCGTGCATGCCTTCGATGTCACCGTCGCGCGCCGGGCGATCGATCTGGTCGCCAACTCCCGCCTGCGGGGCCGGGACGCCGTGCACGCGGCAACCGCCCTGACCGCAGGGTTCGAGGCCATCGTGTCCCCGGATGCCGACTTCGATCACGCCCCCGGATTGCGCCGGACCCCACCTCACGAGGCGCTGGGTACCCTCCGGGGCTGATCACCGAAGGGCACGGGTCAGGCCTTCTCGGCCAGCCAGGCCCGTCCGGTGCGCTCCTCGACCCGGATCGCCCCCTGGATGGCGGGCTCGGCGGCCTTCTCGATCTTGCTGCCGATCAGCGGCACCGAGGCCTTCAGATCACCCTCGACGCGGTGCACCACGTCGGCGCCGTCGCGCCCGAGCCACAGCGTGCCGGTCAGCCGCACCGGGGCACCGAGGATCTCGACCACCACCTCACCGGTCCGCGCGCCGTCCGGACCCTCGGGCTGCCAGTCGTCGTGCTCGCTCACCCGCACGGTGCCGCCGACGAACCGGCGCACGAACTCGGGAACCGAGTCGCTCGGCAGGGTGCGATCCGTACTGATCCGGGCACCGCCGTCCTCATAGGTCGCCACATCGACCTCGTAGGCCAGTGACCCGGTGGCGGCACACTTGCGCTCCTGGAAGGCCCGGTCCGTGAGCATGGCGAACACGGCGGCCGGGTCGCTGTCCGGGTAGCGGATCTCGGCTGTCAGACGCATGGTCGCGACTCTATAGCCGACGCTCACCAACCTTGGTTCGCTTGCCGAGGACTGATGGGTAGAGTCGGCGCTGGCCGGGGGCAACGGTGCCCTCACCATGGAGGCGGAAGCATGACGGCCCACGCGGTGGCGCTGCAGGAGAACGAGCGGGCATCGATCATCGAGCGGTCGGTCGAGGCCGCCGAGCGGCAGGGAGCCCGAGAGTCGCAGCACGACCTGGTCACCTTCCTGACGCGGTACTACCGCTACATGCCGGTCGAGGAGATGCGCTCGCGCGAACCGGTCGATCTCGCCGGCGCCGCACTCTCACATCGCCAAGCTGCCGCCACCCGGCCGCAGGGCACGGCGATCGTGCGCACCTTCACCCCGACCGTCGAGCAGCACGGCTGGTCGGCCGGGCACACGGTGATCGAGATCATCACCGACGACATGCCGTTCCTGGTCGACTCGGTGATCAGCGAGCTCAACCGGCTCGGCTGTGGCATCCACCTGATCGTGCACCCGCAGCTCGTGGTGCGCCGGACGGTGACCGGCGAGCTGCTCGAGGTGCTCGACCTGGGGCCCGGGGACTGGCACGGCGGTGACCATCCCCACGACAGCCTGGTCGAGTCCTGGACCCACGTCGAGATCGACCGGCAGACCCTGCCCTCGCGCCAGGAGGAGATCACCCGCGAACTGCGCCGGGTGCTCGAGGACGTCCGGGTGGCGGTCGAGGACTGGCCGATGATGATGACCCGGGTCAGCGAGATCATCAGCGATCTGGCCGTCAACCCGCCGGTGGGGATCGATCAGAAGGAGGTGGCCGAGGCCCGCACCCTGCTCGCGTGGCTCGCCGAGGGCAACTTCACCTTCCTCGGCTACCGCGAGTACCGCCTGGCCGACGCCCACGAGGGGCAGGACGACGTGCTGGTCGCCGAGACCGGAACGGGCCTGGGCATCCTGCGCCACGACGCCACCACCAGCTCGGGGTACGACCGGTTGAGTTCGGCGGCCCGGGCTCGCGCTCGCGAGAAGAACCTGCTGGTGGTCACCAAGGCCAACTCCCGGGCCACCGTGCACCGCTCGGTGTACCTGGACTACATCGGCGTGAAGACCTTCGACGCCACCGGCGAGGTGGTGGGCGAGCGTCGCTTCCTCGGGCTGTTCGCCTCGAGTGCCTACACCGACAGCGTCCGGCGCATCCCGCTGGTCAACCGCAAGGTGGCCGAGGTGCTCGACCGGTCGGGCTTCGCGGAGGAGACCCACTCCGGCAAGGACCTGTTGCAGATCCTCGAGACCTACCCGCGCGACGAGCTGTTCGACATCTCGGTCGACGACCTGGCCACCATCTCGCGGGCCGTGATGGACATGCAGCAGCGCCGGCGGACCCGGCTGTTCCTGCGCAAGGACGTCTACGGCCGCTACATCTCCTGCCTGGTCTACCTGCCCCGCGACCGCTACACCACCAAGGTCCGGCTCAAGATCGCCGACGTGCTGACCACGACCTTCCAGGCCAGCTCGGTCGACTTCACCGCCCGGGTGAGTGAGTCGGCGCTGGCCCGGCTGCACTTCGTCGTCCGGGTCGATCCCGGCGTGGTGCTGCCGGACGTCGATGCCGTCGACCTCGAGGCCAAGCTGGTCGAGGCCACCCGCGCCTGGGACGAGGACTTCGCCGACGCCCTGCAGTCCGAGACCGGCGAGGAGGAGGCCGCCAAGCTGCAGCGCGCCTGGAGCCAGGCCTTCCCCGAGGCCTACAAGGAGGACTTCGACGCCCGGGTCGCCGTCAGTGACCTGCGCCGGCTGGAGCAGTTGACCGCCCAGGCGAGCGCCGCGCCGGACGTCGAGGCCGCCCGCGGGCGCGCACTGTCGATGAACCTCTACCAGCCGGTGGGCTGCGCCGGCGACGAGCGCCGGTTCAAGCTCTACCGGTTGGCTCCGTTGTCGCTGACCGAGGTGCTGCCCTACCTGTCGAACCTCGGGGTCGAGGTGGTCGACGAGCGGCCGTATGCGCTCGAGATGTCCGGTCACGAGCAGCGGGGGTACGTCTACGACTTCGGGCTGCGCTACGGCGGGGCTGTCCCCGACCCGGCGATCTCCCGCGATCTGTTCTGCGAGGCCTTCACGGCGGCCTGGGCCGGGCGCGCCGAGAGCGACGGCTTCGACCGCCTGGTGTTGTTGGCCGGCCTGGGCTGGCGGGCCGTGGTGGTGCTGCGGGCCTACGCCAAGTACCTGCGCCAGACCGGGACGACGTTCAGCCAGGACTACATCGAGCGGTGCCTGCGGGTGAACGTGCCGATCACGGTCACCCTGGTCGAGTTGTTCCGGGCGCGGTTCGATCCCGACGCCTACCCCGAGGACGCCGCCGGCCACGCGGCCCGGCTCGCCGAGGGCGACCGGCTGACCGCCAAGCTCACCGCCCTGCTGGACGGCGTGGCCAGCCTGGACCACGACCGCATCCTGCGCGCCATGCTCGGTCTGATCCGGGCCACGTTGCGCACCAACGCGTATCAGCACGACGCCGACGGTGGGTTCAAGGACTACGTCTCGTTCAAGTTCGACCCGAGCGCGGTGCCCGACCTGCCCGCGCCGCGGCCGGCCTACGAGATCTTCGTCTACTCCCCGAAGGTCGAGGGGGTGCACCTGCGCTTCGGCAAGGTCGCCCGGGGCGGCCTGCGCTGGAGCGACCGGCCGGAGGACTTCCGCACCGAGATCCTCGGCCTGGTCAAGGCCCAGACGGTGAAGAACGCCGTGATCGTGCCGACCGGCGCCAAGGGTGGCTTCGTCGGCAAGCAGTTGCCGGACGCCGCCGTCGACCGTGAGGCGTGGCTGGCGGCGGGCATCGACTGCTACCGCACCTTCATCAGCGGGCTGCTCGACCTGACCGACAACCTGGCCGACGGCGGGGTCGTGCCGCCGCTGCGCGTCGTCCGGCACGACGGGGACGACACCTACCTGGTGGTCGCCGCGGACAAGGGGACGGCGACGTTCTCCGACATCGCCAACGGCCTGGCCGCCGAGTACGGGTTCTGGCTGGGCGACGCCTTCGCCTCGGGCGGCTCGGTGGGCTACGACCACAAGGCGATGGGCATCACCGCCAAGGGCGCCTGGGAGAGCGTCAAGCGGCACTTCCGCGAGATGGGCCGCGACGTGCAGCGCGAGGAGTTCACCGTCGTCGGCATCGGCGACATGAGCGGTGACGTCTTCGGCAACGGGATGTTGCTCTCGCCGTGCATCCGCCTGGTGGCCGCCTTCGACCACCGGCACGTGTTCCTCGACCCCGACCCGGACGCCGCCACCTCCTTCGCCGAGCGCACCCGGATGTTCGCCCTGCCGCGCTCGTCCTGGGCGGACTACGACGCCTCGCTGATCTCCGCCGGGGGCGGGGTCTACCCGCGCAGTGCCAAGTCGATCGCGATCACCCCCCAGGTGGCCGAGCGGCTCGGGCTGCCGGAGGGCGTGGAGTCGATGACGCCCGCGGCGCTGATCACCGCGATCCTCGAGGCGCCGGTCGACCTGCTCTGGAACGGCGGCATCGGGACCTACGTCAAGGCCGCCACCCAGACCCACAGCGAGGTCGGCGACAAGGCCAACGACGCCATCCGGGTCAACGGTGCTCAGCTGCGGTGCCGGGTGGTGGGCGAGGGCGGCAACCTCGGCCTGACTCAGCTCGGCCGGGTCGAGGCCGCCCGGCACGGGGTGCGGATCAACACCGATGCGATCGACAACTCGGCCGGGGTGGACTGCTCCGACCACGAGGTCAACATCAAGATCCTGCTCGATCGCATCGTGGCCGCCGGTGACCTCACCGGCAAGCAGCGCAACCAGCTGCTGGCCGAGATGACCGACGACGTCGGTCGCATGGTGCTGCGCGACAACTACGAGCAGAACGTCCTGCTGGGCAACGCCCGCAAGCAGTCCCACGGCATGCTCTCGGTGCATCAGCGGTTCATGCGCTCGCTCGAGACGCGCGGCCTGCTCGACCGAGAGCTCGAGTTCCTGCCGGACGACGCGGAGCTGTCCGTGCGGGCCGACAGCGGGGTGGGCCTGACCTCACCGGAGTTCTCGGTCCTGGTGGCCTACGCCAAGATCACCCTGACCGAGGACCTGATGGCCTCGGACCTGCTCGACGACCCGTGGTTCGAGGGCACCCTGCGCGACTACTTCCCGGCGCAACTGGTCTCGCGGTACGCCGCGAACCTGGCCGATCACCCGCTGCGGCGGGAACTCATCACCACGTGCCTGGTCAACGAGATGGTCAACCGGGGCGGCATCACGTTCGCGTTCCGGGCCGAGGAGGAGACCGGCGCCGCCCCGCAACAGGTGGCCCGCGCCTACACCGTCTGCCGGGAGGTCTTCGGGCTGCGCGACTTCGTGGCCTCGGTGGAGGCGCTCGACAACCAGGTCTCGACCGAGGCCCAGACCGCGCTCTACCTGGCGTTCCGGCGATTGCTCGACCGCGCCGTCCGGTGGTTCCTGCAGACCCGGCCGGGCACGATCGACGTCGGTGCCGAGATCGCCCGATTCGGACCCGTCGTCGCCGAGCTGGGGGAACGGATGCCCGAGCTGGCCGTGGGGTCGGAGGCCGAACAGCTGCAGGCGGACGCCGCCGAGTTCGTGCGGATGGGGATCCCGCAGGACCTCGCGATGCAGGGCGCCGCGCTGCTGAACGAGTTCCAGCTGCTGGACATCACCGAGATCTCGACCCAGGTCGATGCCACGCCGGCCGAGGTGGCGCCGGTCTACACCGCGCTGTCCGACCGCTACGCCGTGGACGCCATGCTCACCCGGATCAGCCAACTGCCCCGGGGGGACCGCTGGCAGGCCCTGGCCCGGGCGGCCCTGCGCTACGACCTGTACGCGGCCCTCGAGTCGCTGACGGTCGCGGTGCTCACCGCCTCGCCGAACGCCCCGATGCCCCCGCAAGAGCGGATCGCGGCCTGGGAGCGGGCCAACACGGCCGCGGTCGGGCGCGCCACGCACACCCTCGAGGAGGTGCGTCGGTTGGAGAAGGGTGACCTGGCATCGTTGTCGGTGGCGTTGCGCACGTTGCGGGGCGTCGTCCGGAGTACCGGGTGAGCGAAACGGGGTCGATCGCGGTGCCGACGTTCCAGGAACTGTTGCGCACCACCGGTGATCTGGCCCCGCCGGACGTCGACTGGCTGCACCTGCTGGTCGGTGACTGGCAACTGCTGTCGGACCTGTCCTTCGCCGACCTGGTGCTGTGGGTACCGATGCAATCCGGCCCGGACGCCGGTAGCTGGCTGGCCGTCGCCCAGTGCCGGCCGAGCACCGGGCCGACGTCCTTTCACGACGACCGGGTGGGGCGATTGCTCCCGCGCACCGCCAACGCGCTGGTCGAGAACGCCTGGCAGACCGGGCGTCCGGCGCGCGATCGCGACCCGCAGTGGCTGGACGACGTCCCGGTGCGGCAGGAGGCCGTCCCGGTGGTGGCCCGGGGCCGGCGGCTGGCGGTGATGTCGCGCCATACCAACCTCGGGTCCTCGCGGACCCCCAGCCGGCTGGAACTGACCTACCTGCAGTGCGCCGACGACCTGGTCCGGATGATCTCGGCGGGGGACTTCCCGTCGCTCGGCGCCCCGAGCGGGCCGCGGCGTGGGGCGCCCCGGGTGGGCGACGGCCTGATCCGGCTCGACTCCGAGGGCCGGGTCGCCTACGCCAGCCCGAACGCGGTGTCGGCGCTGCACCGGTTGGGCTACGTCGGCGTGCTGGTCGACCGTTCGCTGGCCGAGGTGGTCACCCCGTTGCTCGACAGCACCGGGCCGGTGGACGAGTCACTGCCGCTGGTGCTCTCGGGCCGGGCGCCGTGGCGCAGCGACATCGAGACCCGGGGCGCGGCGTTGTCGATGCGAGCGATCCCGTTGACCGTCGCGGGGGAGCGGACGGCGGCTCTGGTGCTGGTGCGCGACGTGTCCGAACTGCGTCGTCGCGAGCGCGAACTGGTGAGCAAGGACGCCACCATTCGTGAGGTGCACCACCGGGTCAAGAACAACCTGCAGACCGTGGCCGCGTTGCTGCGGTTGCAGGCGCGGCGGCTGTCCTCCCCGGACGGCAAGGCCGCGCTCACCGAGGCGATGCGCCGGGTGAGCACCATCGCCATGGTGCACGAGACGCTCTCGACCGGTCTGGGCGAGACCGTGGACTTCGACCAGGTGGTCGACCGCACGGTGGCGCTGGCGGTCGAGTTGGCCGGCGCCGGAGGGGGCGTATCGGTACGGCGCGAGGGCAACTTCGGTGAGTTGGAGGCCGCCAACGCGACGCCACTGGCCCTGGTGCTCACCGAGTTGGTCACCAACGCGGTCGAACACGGCCTGGCTCCCGGTGGGGGTGGTCAGGTGCGCATCATCGCGCTGCGCGAGGGAAGCGCCGTCCGGGCCGTGGTCCGTGACGACGGCTGCGGTCTGCCCGAGGGATTCCGGCCGGGGCAGGACGGTCTGGGAACCCAGATCGTGCAGGCCCTGGTGGGTGGCGAGATGCGCGGCACCATCACCTGGAACAGCCCCAAGACCGGCGGCACCGAGGTGGTGGTCGATGTCACCGTGGCGAATCGGCCCATGACGGGGCGGGCCGTCAGCGGCCGGGCGGCGCCTCGAACACCCTCTCGCCCACCGCTCGGCGACCCGGCGCTCGGCGAGGCGTCACGAGATGCGGAACGCCCCGGTCTGCGGCCGTGAGGCCGAGTCCCGGGGCGTTCCGGTCGAGTCGGTGTGGTGCAGGATGGACGTCGGTGCGTGGTATGCAGGTCACCCTGCGCGGCGAGCCCGAGCGTTGCGTCGCTTGAGAGCGCGACGCTCGTCCTCGGACAGACCGCCCCACACCCCGGCGTCCTGGCCCGTGTCGAGGGCCCAGCGCAAGCAGGTGTCGAGCACGTCACAACGACGGCACACCGCCTTTGCTTCTTCGATCTGCAGCAATGCCGGCCCCGTGTTCCCGATCGGGAAGAACAGCTCGGGGTCCTCATCGAGGCATACTGCGCGATGCCGCCAGTCCATGAGGTGGTTCTCTCCTTCGCCCCGAGGGGCACTCGTAGTCGTGTCGGCGACCGGGGGAATTCCGGACGGAAGGGATCAATCCCTGCCGAGGGTGTGTGTGGGAATCGATGATTCCAGAGAGCAGTGGTGCGTGCCCCTGCTTTCGATAACGCTCAGCCTCACACGCTTGTGCCCGGCTTCACAAGGTTTCTGCATGTCAACAGAGTCCTATGAAACCGTTATTGTTACCCAAGGTCACCTGTGTTCGTGTCGCCACTAACAGTAATAGTCGCTGGTGAGCACGACATCAACCGTTCGGACCATTCGGGACGACGACCAACAGTGACCTTTAACTCACCCCAGGGGTCACCTTCTGTGACCACCCCCTACGGACCGGCGCTGGTGACGGTGGGTGCGGGTTCGATGCGTAGAGCATCGGCGATCCAAGAGCGCCCGCCCGGGCCGGTCCGGCCACAGCCCGGCGTCGAGCGGTGAGATGCTGAGCCCCATGCTTGCCCGAGTCGTGGCTGTCGCCGTCCTGATCGAAGCGGTGCTCGTGGGCGGTTTCGGGGTCTATCTCGCGGTGTCGAGCGTCACCAGCCAGGCCACCGAATTGCCGGCCGCCATCGTGATGGCGGTGTTCTTCCTAACCCTGGCGGCCGCTCTGGTGTTCCTGGTGCGCGGGCTGGTCGCCGGACGCCGCTGGGCCCGATCACCGATCCTGCTCTGGCAGGTACTGCTGGGCGCCGTGGCCGCCGAGGCGTTGAGCATTCACCGGCTCATCGAGGTCGGTGTCCTGGTGCTGTGTGTGATCGCCGGGATCGGGGTGCTGGTGATGGCGCGGGACGGCGGCGAGTCCGCGGCGTCCGACCACTGACCCAACTCTCGGTGATCAGGTCGTCGAGGCACGTGCCCGCGGCCGGACGATCCCGGTCGACCCGGCACGCCTGGACCAGGCACGCCTAGGACAGGTCCTGCGGATTGAGCGAGCGACGCAGCGTGGCCAGGCTGCGGGCGATCAATCGGGAGACGTGCATCTGCGACAGGCCCACCTCGGCGGCGATCTGGGACTGGGACAGGTTGCGGACGAACCGCAGCACCAGGATGCGCCGCTCGCGAGGCGGCAGGTTGGCCAGGAGTGGTTGCAGGGTGGCTCGGACCTCGATCGTGTCGTAATCCTCCTCGACCATCGGCAGCTCGAGTTCGACTCCCTCGGCCGAGGTGGGCATCGGCACCGTCGCGTAGACGCCCGCGGTCTCGAGCGCCTCGAGCACCAGGTCGGGTTCGATGTCCAGGTGGGTGGCCAGTTCCTGAACCGTCGGCGAGCGACCCAGGCGCTGGGTGAGCACCTCGCGCGCCTCGCTCACCCGGCGGGCCAGGTCCTGCAGCCGGCGGGGCACGCGCAGCGCCCAGCCGCGATCACGGAAGTGACGTCGGATCTCGCCCAGGATCGTCGGGACGGCGAACGCCGTGAAACTGCCGCGCTCGGGGTCGAACCGGTCGACGGCGTTCAGCAGACCGATGGTGCCGACCTGCACCAGGTCGTCGTAGGGCTCCCCGCGCCCGGTGAACCGGCGGGCGAGGTGATGCACCAGCGGCAGGTTCGCCTCGATCGCGGCGTGACGCGCCGCCGGGCGACAGGGGTGGTCGTGCGGCAGGTGAGCCAGCCGCAGCACCGTCTCCTCGGCCGATCCGGCGGGAGCGCTCGCAACCGCCGGCGTGCCGCCGGCCAGCCGGCTGGAGCGACCCGCCACTACGCCCTCCGACCTCCGATGTGCGTCAACTGGATCCAGCTGCCGGACGGTGCGGAACCGGTCTCGACCTCGCCGACCAGCGCCTTCAGTACCGACCAGGCGAAATTACCCCCCTCGGGCAACACTCGGGCCGGGCCGGACACGCGAACATGTAACGAACGCGGCGAGACGGTGAAGGTGGCGTGCAGCTCCTCACCGGGTTCGACCCGATCGGACAGCAGCAGGACGCAGGCCTCGTCGACCGCGATGCGCATGTCCTCGATCTCGTCGAGGGTCAGATCCAGCCGGGCGGCCAAGCCGGCGGTGGCGGTGCGGATCACTGCCAGATAGGCAGGGTCCGCGGGCACCCGTAAGTCGACCGTGTCAGCCACCGTCGTGGTCCCGCCGTGAGTGGCCATCATCGTCATCGATCAGCCTTCCCCGTTCGTACCCGCTCGCCGTCGTCCGATCGGATGATCGCAGTATGGACATGCGACGTTACACCCTGTGGTCATTGTCGCTCATCCGTGCAGGGCGCGGCCAGTCATGGGCACCGCAATCTGAATCCGCGTGGTGTCGCCGCGCACCACCAGCACCCCGCGCCCCGCGGGTACCACCGAACACCCCCGGACGACGGCCCCCACCGCCTCGCCATCGCCCCGAACCCGTGGGCCGAGCAGGACGCCGCACCGTGCCGTGCGCAACTCGGCCAGGACGCCGCGCAGGGCCACCGCCGCTTCGGCCGCCGTCCCCGCCGCGACCACCCGCAGGGCGACCGGGCCGGAGCCGGGCTCCGGTGGCGCGAGCAGGTGCTGCCGGGCCAGGTCGTCCAGGCCCGTCGTGGCGCTCCACCCCGTGTCCAGCAGCAGGGTGCTGTCGCGCTGGGCCAGTGCGTGGCGCACCGCCTCGGCCGGGTCGCGGCGTCCGATCAGGGCGCTGACGCCGTACGGCAGCTGCCAGTCCGGCGGGGTGGCAGCGACATAGACCACGTTGCGGCCGAGCCGGGTGAGCACCGTGGCCAGGGTGATCAAGGTGACCGATCGTCCCGACCCCGGCGGCCCGCAGACCAGGGCGCCTGGCGCGTCGCGCGGGAGCCCGATCGGAGTGGCGTCGTCCCCGCCGACGCCGAGGACCACCATGCCGGCCGTCCGGTGACCGGTCCCCGCCGGGTCGGTGAGCGTGGCCAGGGCCACGCGCTCCGGTAGTTCCGCTACCCGTGACGGCTGCACTCGCGCCGTCAGATCCGCTGGCACACAACGGATCGGGCCGTCCGCGGGCGAGTCGGGTAGGGCCACCTGCACCTCGGTCGCCTCACCGTCACGAATCACCAGGCCACGTCCCGGGACGGCGCGGGGCGCGGCGGCGCGGACGCCGGCGAGCAGGGTGATGGCCGGGTCGGCACTGGGCAGCAGCAATCGCTCGCCGGTCAGTGAGGCGATCACGCCGGTGAGCAGGGACCGTCCGCCCGTGATCGCCAGCCGCGGGCCGGCGGCCGGACCGCGTCGCGCGAGGCGGAGCAGATCCTCCAGCAGCCGACCCGCGTCGACCTGCGCCCAGGCCTGGGCGAGCTGGTCCCAGTCGTCGATCAGCAGCACCGTGGCCGCGCCCGGCGATCGGCGCCCGATGAGCTCCAGCAGCCGCGCCGCCCGGTCGGTGTCCTGCGCGTCCACCACCGTGCCGATCCTCGAGCCCGGCTCGTGGTGCGCGTTCGGCCCGGTCGGTCCGGTCGGTGTGGCCAGCCGGCCGCCGGCGTCGATGACCTGCACCTGCAGGTCGCCGGCCAGCGGCGACCGGGCCACGGCCGCGGCCAGGGTGCGCAGCGTCGTGGTTCGGCCGGACCCGGGTCCACCGATGATCGCCAGGTGACCGCGTGCGGAATCCCAGACCAGCGGCGTCCGGCGTTGCCGGGCGGGCAGGTCTGCCAGCCCGTAGGGCAACAACCCGTCCCGCAGGCCGGGTGGCGGGGGAGTGCCGACGGTCGGTGCCGGGCCGGCGAGGCGCGGGATGTCGGCCAGGGTCAGCCGCTCCGGTAGCTCGGGCAGCCAGGGCGGGGGCGCAACGATGCTGCCGAGCAGCTGGGCCGCAGCCTGCACCGCGGCCACCTGCCGGTGGCGATCATCGGGCGGCAGCTGGGCGATCTGCACCTCGACCAGCTCGTCGGCGCCCCGGCGCACCAGGGCCCGGCCCGGGGTCCCGGTGGGCAGGCGGGCGGCGTCCGGGGCATCGATCACGTCCTGTGAGTCGGCCCGCTCACGCACCCGAAGTGCCACTCGCAGAGCGGTATTGGCGCGGATCTCGCCGTTGACCACACCGGCCGGGCGCTGCGTGGCCAGCACCAGGTGCACGCCCAGGCCACGGCCCACCCCGGCCACCCGTACCAGGGCCGCGAGCAGGTCGGGCTGTTCCTCGGCGAGCACCCGGAACTCGTCGACCACGATCACCAGCCGGGGCGAACCGCGTCCTGCCGTGGCGCACAACCGTTCTCGGCGACGCAACTCGGCGAACAGCGAGCTGATCGCCCGGCGGGACGTCGCGGCGTCCAGGTCGGTGACCACGCCGGCCACGTGCGGCAGGTCGGCGAGCGGGGCGAAGGTGGCCCCGCCCTTGTAGTCCACCAGCAGGAAGCTGACCTGCTCGGGCGGGTGGGTGGTGGCGAGGGCGGTGACCCAGGTGAGCAGCAACTCGGACTTGCCGGCACCCGTGGTGCCTGCCACCAGGGCGTGCGGGCCATCGGTCACCAGGCAGGGCGACCACGGGCCGCCCGCGCTGTGCCCGACGGGGGCCGCCAACCCGGCGGTCGGGGCGGACGACGCGGCGACCCGCCAGCCGGCGGCGATCTCGGCCGGGTCGGAGGGAACCAGGTCGAGCAACCGTACGTGGTGCGGAATCGATTGCAGGCCAGGAGTTTCACCGGTCTCGTCGCGCAGATCAGTCAGCGCGGCGGCGAGCCGATCGGCCCACGCGTTGTCGGGCAGATCGGCAAGCACCGGTTGGGGTGGGCTCCCGGGCCGGCGCAGCCAGGCGTGTTGGTCGGGCTCGTCGGCGAGTTCGACCACGGTGGTGCAGGTTCGCGGCAGATCCTGGGCCCGATCGGCCAGCACGATCCGGTGTTCGCCGTCCCGCAGCGGGGTGACCGGCGGGGCGGCGCCGGCGTCGAGCAGCCGCACCATGATCGGTGGTGGCTGGTCCGCCACGGCGTGCGGCAGCCGGTGCAGCCACGCCCACGCCGGCGTCGGCGACGAGCCGGACAGAGCCACCTCGGCCGGCGAGCACAACGTCGCCAACTGGCCGAACAGGCTGCGTGCCAAGGCCTCTCGCGATCCGCGCGGTCCGCTCAGGCCGATCACCCGGGCCTGCGCCAGGTCGATGATGACCGGAACCTCGGTCAGGTCGGGCACGCGAGTCGCCCCGCCGACCCGCAGCGTGACGCCGGAGGGCACCTCGCCCAGGCCGATGCGCAGGTGCAGCAGGTCGGCCTGGTCGGGACTGCGCTCCCACAGCCGGGCCGCAGGCCCCTCTGCGAGCTGTGCCAACCGGGCCGGGTCGGGGTAGCGCTGATGCCGTGAGAGTCCTTGCCGGCCAAGGGTTTCGGTGACCCTGGCGGTGACCGCGCGGCAGGCTTCGCGATGCCGGTCGAGCGCGGCGCGATGCTCGCCGGCCCGCGACCGCCGGTCGAGCCGGTGCTGGGCGACCAGGGCCAGTGGCCCGATCACGGCGAAGGCGAGCATCAGGGGCTGGTGCCAGATCAGGGCGATCGGCACCAGGGCGAGGGCGCTCACCAGGGCACCCGCCCACGGCAGCCGCCCGGGCGGGGGTTCGGCCG
This sequence comes from Kineosporiaceae bacterium, assembly GCA_046330955.1. Lineage (GTDB taxonomy): Bacteria > Actinomycetota > Actinomycetes > Actinomycetales > Kineosporiaceae > JADJPO01. The sequence continues at coordinate 194,140 of JAXLRT010000006.1, forward strand.
GGGGCGGGGGCTCGGTGACCTCGAGCGTGCCGGACGCCGCGTCGTCCGGCAGTCGCGGGGCGCGATGGACGAGGCGATGCCCGGCGGCGTCCGGGGTGACCGTCGCGGTGGGCTCGGGGTCGCCGCGCAGCGCGAGCCGGGTGCCGCCGACGGCGAGCAGTGCCCGTGGCGGCCAGGGCTGCGGCAGCGCGCCGACGATGCGGGGCGGTGCCCCGGGGACGAGCAGCCGGGTGCCGTTGGCCGAGCCCAGGTCGCGGACCGAGATCGGCGGGGTCGGATCGAGCTCGACGTGGCGGCGGGAGACCGCCGGATCGTCCAGGCGCAGCAGGCACGACGGGTCCCGGCCGATCAGCGACGGCCCGCCGGCGGCGTCCGGGGGCAATGCCACGCGGCGCCCGGCCCCCGCCCCGGCCACCACGTGGAGCTGCCACCGCCCGGATGTCACGTCCGGCAGTCTGCGACCGCGGCCGCCGGTCCCGCTCGGCCCCTGTGGACAACTCGGCCATGCTGTGGACAAACCTGTGGGTAATCGGGATGCGGCACGATGAGCCCGTGTCGTCCCCGTTGTCCTCCCCGCCGTCGGAGCTCGCCGAACCGTTGCCCGAGCTGCTCGCCGGCCTCGACCCGACCTCACCCGACGAGGTCTTCGAGGCCTTCGCCGGCTGGGTGACCAGGCTCGGGCTGACCCTCTACCCGGCCCAGGAGGAAGCGCTGATCGAGCTGGTCAGCGGTTCGAACGTGATCCTGGCGACGCCCACCGGGTCGGGCAAGTCGCTGGTGGCCCTCGGCGCCCACGCCGCCGCGCTGGCGGCCGGACGCCGCTCGGTCTACACCGCGCCCATCAAGGCCCTGGTCTCGGAGAAGTTCTTCGCCCTGTGTGACGCCTTCGGTGCCGAGCGGGTCGGCATGCTCACCGGGGACGCCGCGGTGAACGCCGACGCCCCGATCATCTGCTGCACCGCCGAGGTGCTCGCCAATCAGGCGCTGCGGGAGGGCGAGCGGGCCGACGTCGGTGTGGTGATCATGGACGAGTTCCACTTCTACGCCGAGCCGGATCGAGGCTGGGCCTGGCAGGTTCCCATCGTCGAACTGCCCCGGGCGCAGTTCCTGCTGATGTCGGCCACGCTCGGCGAGGTCGACTTCTTCCGGGACGACCTGACGCGGCGCACCGGGCGGCCCACCGCGGTGATCGACTCCGGCGAGCGACCTGTGCCGCTGACCTTCGAGTACGCCGTGACGCCGGTGCACGAGACGATCGAAGAGCTGCTGACCACCGATCGAGCCCCGGTCTACGTCGTCCACTTCACCCAGGCCGCCGCACTGGAGCGCGCCCAGGCGCTGACCAGCATCGCCGTGGCCAGCCGCGCCGTGCGGGATCAGATCGGCCGCGAGATCGCCGGGTTCCGGTTCGCCGCGGGCTTCGGGCACACCCTGAACCGGTTGGTGCGCCACGGGATCGGCGTCCACCACGCCGGCATGCTGCCGCGCTACCGCCGCCTGGTCGAACAGCTCGCGCAGGCCGGCTTGCTGCGGGTGATCTGCGGTACCGACACCCTCGGCGTGGGCATCAACGTGCCGATCCGCACCGTGCTGCTCACCGGCCTGGTGAAGTTCGACGGCCGCCGGATGCGCCAGATCTCGGCCCGCGAGTTCCACCAGATCGCCGGCCGGGCGGGGCGGGCCGGGTTCGACACCGCCGGCACGGTCGTCGTCCAGGCGCCCGACCACGAGGTCGAGAACGAGCGGCTGCTGGCCCGGGCCGGCGACGACGAGCGCAAGAAGAAGCGGATCGTGCGCAAGAAGGCGCCGCCCGGCCAGGTCTCGTGGACCCGGGCGACCTTCGAACGGCTGGTGTCGGCCCCGCCGGAGAAGCTGACCTCGTCGTTCGCGGTCACCCACGCCATGATGCTCAACCTGCTGGCCCGACCGGGCGATCCGGTGGCCGCCGCCCGGCATCTGCTGGAGGACAACCACGAGCCGCGCGCGGCGCAGATCCGCCACGTGATCTCGGCGGTGGCGATCTACCGTGCGCTGGTCACCGCCGGGGTGGTCGAGCGTCTCGACCCGCCGGACGCCGCGGGCCGCCACGTGCGCCTGACCGTCGACCTGCAGGGCGACTTCGCGCTGAACCAGCCGTTGTCCCCGTTCGCCCTGGCCGCCCTCGACGTGCTCGATCCGGCCTCGCCCACGTTCGCCCTCGATGCCGTCTCGGTGATCGAGTCCACGCTGGAGAACCCGCGCCAGGTGCTGCTGGCTCAGCGTCACCTGGCTCGGGGCGAGGCGGTCGCGCAGATGAAGGCCGACGGCATCGAGTACGAGGAGCGCATGGAGCTGCTCGAGTCGGTGACCCACCCCGAGCCGCTGGCCGAACTGCTGCGCGCCACCTACGAGATCTACCGCGGCGGTCACCCGTGGGTGGCCGACCACGAGCTGGCGCCCAAGTCGGTGGTGCGCGACATGTACGAGCGCGCGATGTCGTTCAGCGAGTACATCCGGTTCTACAACCTGGCCCGGGCCGAGGGGTCGGTGCTGCGGTACCTGGCCGATGCCTACCGCGCGCTGCGCCAGACGGTGCCCGAGCCGATGCGCACCGAGGAGCTCACCGACCTGACCGAGTGGCTGGGTGAGCTGGTGCGCCAGACCGATTCCAGCCTGCTGGAGGAGTGGCAGGCGCTGGTCGACGGCACGGACGCCGCGGGCGCCGTCGCGGCGGGTGGTGGGCGCCGTCCGGGCCGGGACGACGAGCCGCCGCCGCTGACGGCGAACCTGCGGGCGTTCCGGGTGCTGGTGCGCAACGCGATGTTCCGCCGGGTCGAGCTCGCCGCCCGTGGCCGGTGGGAGGAGCTGGCCGAGCTGGACGGCGCGGCCGGCTGGGACGCGGATGCCTGGGCCGATGCGATCGAGGACTACGAGGACGTGCACGGCGAGCTGAGCACGGGGGCGGATGCCCGCGGACCGCACCTGCTCGTCGTCCGCGACCTCGAGCGTTCCGGCGGCAGGGTGTGGGCGGTGCGCCAGATCTTCGACGACCCGGACGGCGACCACGACTGGGGGATCACCGCCGAGGTCGACCTGGATGCCAGCGACGATGCCGGTGCCGCAGTGATCACGGTGACCGGGGTCGGCGAACTACCCCTCGTCTGACGCGCTCATCAGGGCGTCAGACCAGGGCGCGGTTCAGCGGTGGCGTGAATGCCAGGCGAGTACCTCGCGCTCGAGCCGGTCACGGTCGCCGTCCGCGATCTCGACGAAGTGCAGCGCTGCCTCGCCGCGCCCCGCGTCGACCCGCACCACCTCGCTGCGCAGCCGCAGGTTCTCGCCCCGACTGTCGGTGACCACGGTCTCGAGCAGGTCGCCGGGCTGCAGCGAGTGGCCCTCGGGCAGGCGCACCCGGCACCCGGTGGCGGACAGGTCCAGGGTTTGAGTGCCTCGAGGCGGTCCGCCCGTGCTCAGCAGCAGGATCGGGCGCACCAGCCGCGCGCGCACGGCCTGCCGCCGGGCCTCGACCGCCAGACCGGTGACCCCGGTCAGCTCGATCTCGTCCGGCCGCCCGCCGACCGGCTGGGCCAGCCCCCGGACGACGATCAGCGCCTCGGGCGCCCGGACCCGGACCCAGACCTGGGTGCCGAGCAACTCGGTCACCGATCCGAGGTTGATCCGCACTCGGATGGTGACCACGATGCCGCCGCCGGGCGACCACACGGTGACCTCACCGGCGACGGGTTCGGCTCCTTCGACCGGCACGATGACCGCCGGTGCCCCGATACTCGGCGCCGGCATCGATCCCGGGAGCAGAGCGTGGGTTGAGTCCAGGTCATGGCTCACCAGCGGTGCCACAGACATCCTCCAACAGTGGGGATTACTAACAGTACATTGTTAATCGCTCAGAGTATTCTTGTCGCATCGAAACCCGGCTCGGCCCCACCCCGCGCCCGGTACGTCGTCGATCGGCCGAACGGCCGATGCGTCAGCTCGGGTGATCGGCGGATCACCCTCGGGGCTTCGGACGATATTCGTCACAGCTCGGCGGTAATCGGGGCGAATCGGTGGGTTGTCGTTCGCGCCGTCACTACGATCCGTGATCTCAGAACTCCTCGGAGTGCTGACGTCGATGGTCTTCCGGCCATCGACGTACGAGCAAGCAACGGGTGTGGGAGCAGCAGGCACGACTCTCGGGGCACGGCCCACGCCGAGGATGGGATCGACGATGACCCCTGTGGTGCCCTCCGCGCGGGCGGGCGACCGACATGGCCAGTTCTCACGGACGGGGTCGAGTACGACGGTGGCGATCCGGCCGCCGGACCTCGACCTCGCGATGCGGCCCGAGGTGCCGCCGGCCACACCCGACCACCTGGTGCCCAACCTGCTGCTGGCCGGGGTGACCCACGCCGGGGCGAGCGCGCTGGCTCGGTCGCTGGGCCGGCACCCCGACGTCAAGCTGCCCGTGGTGCAGCGGCTCGATCACTACAGCCCGCTGCGGTTCGGCCAGCCGATCCAGGCCACCCTGGCCGACTACGACCGGCACTTCGCCACCTGGCGCGGGCAGCGCTACCGGCTGGAGCGCTCGCCGGTGTACTTCGACGGTGGCCAGGAATTGGTGGACGCCGTCGCCCGCGACCTGCCCGACGTCCGGGTGCTGATCCTGTTGCGTGACCCGGTGCAACGGTTGTGGACCAGCTATCAGGACAAGGTCGCCCGCGGCCGGCTGCCCGCCGCGATGTCGTACGAGACCTACGTGGAGCACTGCCTGGCGTTGCGGGTCAACGGCGCCGATCGGTTCGAGGGCAACCGCTACTTCCGCACCCTGTCCTCCGGGCTGTACGTGGAGCACCTGGACCGCTGGCTGACCGCCTTCGGCGATCGCGTGCGGGTGGTCTTCGCCGAGGATCTCGACCGGACGCCGCGAGCGGCCGTGGCGGGGGTGTTCACCTGGCTCGGCCTGGACCCCGACACCGCCCGCCCCCGCGAGCGCGGCGCCAGTGCGGTCGGGCTGGACGGGCGGGAACCCTCGTGGCTGCAGAGCTTCGGTTCGGACGACGGCCGCCGGCGCCGTCCGAGTCTGGCCGGTACCGCCGACCTGGTGCGCCGCGTCGCCCGAGGCCGCCTGCCGCGCCAGGCGGATCGGTTGCGGGGGCGACTCGACCACTTCTATGCCGGGTCGAACCGGTCGCTGGCCGAGCGGTTGCGGGATGCCGGGTACGCCGATCTACCGGGCTGGATCGACGCGGCGGAGTGATCCGGGTCCACGCCGCAGCCGCCGACCCCGTACCTTTGCGCTGTGGCCGTCGACTTTCCCGTAGAGCTCCGTAACCTCCGTCAGACCCTTGCCTCGATTCTCGAGGTGAGCGATGTCGAGGGGTTGCAGAAGCAGGTCGCCGAGTTGTCCGAGCAGGCCTCGGCGCCCGATCTCTGGGACGACCCCGAGCGCGCCCAGCAGGTCACCAGCAAGTTGTCACACGTGCAGTCCGAGCTCGATCGGCTGACCCGGATGACCTCGCGGGTGGACGACCTCGAGGTGCTGGTGCAGATGGCCGAGGAGGAGAGCGACGCCGACACGCTCGCCGAGGCGGAGGCCGAACTCGTCGAGGTCACCAAGGCGCTCGGCGAGCTCGAGGTGCGCACCCTG
>JAXLRT010000007.1:0-198030 GCA_046330955.1 Kineosporiaceae bacterium
ATCGGGTGCTTCTCGCGATGTGAGACGCGGGCACTGTGCCACCCGATGAGGCACTGATGCACCGGTAGGCCACTGGTGTCCCGTTACACCAGGGCAACAGTGGCTCCGGCCTGAGCACAGTGATTCCAGTCCGATGACAGTGACTCCACCCGGGAGGATTCCTGATTCCGGCAGCGGGTTCACCTCACCGGCGTGGCCCGCCCGCCAGTCAGCCGCGGAGGTCGTCCAGGGACGTGGCCCCCAGGGCCAGCTCGACGGCGCGGTCGCCCGCGCGGGCGTGCAGTGCCCGGGCGAGGTCGCCGATGCGCGGGTCCGGCCCGAACCGGTTCGACAGCACGGCGGCCAGGGTGCTGATCTCACCTTCGTTGCGGCCCTCGGTGAGTCCTTCGGCGCGGGCTCGGACGGCGGCACGCTGCGCGATGATCTCGCCGGCTGCGGTTCCCTCGAGACTGATCGGCATACCGGCCTCCTTTCGGGCTGTTTCGATGGTAGCCGCGTCCAGCCTGATCGCGGCGAGCACGATGGCCACGCTGGCCAGGTCTACCGTGCGGTGGGGTGATGCCTGATCGCGGATCACCTCGAGCGACCGGCGCAGCAGCTGGGCCCGGTGGGCGCGGTCGGTGGCATCGGCCAGGCTGGCCAACGGTGCCAGGGCCGGTGTGCCCAGGAAGTCGGCCGGGTCGCAGTCACGCAGGTAGATGACGTGAATCCGATGGTTCAGCACGTCGCGATCGGTCAGGACGTCGGGGAGTCGGCCCTCGGCCAGGACGACCAGATGCTGGTCGACGCGCCGTCCCGGCCACTGCAGCATGATCCGCGATCGGTAGTCGAGCATGCGCAGCGGCAGGTCGGGGGTGACCCGTCGCACGAACTCCACATGGGTCAGCGCGCCCGCGGTGGTGACCAGCAGGTCGGCGTAGCGCGTGACCGCCGGCAGGGCCTCGCTGAGCCGGACGCTCTCCTCGGGCGCCTCGATGCCCAGCCATCGGCACACGGCCACCAACTCGACGGCGGCGAGCTGGCGCAGGGCATTGTCGTAGATCGGTCCAGGCCCGTTCACGTCGGTCACGCTAGGCGGCCCCCGGTCGCCGTGGCCGGGTTGTCCACAGGAGGGCGGTCCCGACGGGTTGTCCACAGCCGCCGGCTCGCGACGACGAGGTCGACGCGTGGTCCCAGATCAGGCGGCTGGTGTCAGAACAGGCGCGTGGTCCCGGGTCAGTCGCCGGTGGCGCCGTCGATCGACTCGCGCAACAGGTCGGCATGCCCGGCGTGGCGGGCGTACTCCTCGATCAGGTGGATCAGGACCCACCGCAGGCTGGGCCGGTCACCGCGGTAGCTGTCCCGCTGGATGAGCTGGTCGAGCCCACCGGGCAGGGCGGCGTCCAGGATCGCCTCCGAATCGGCGACCGCGGCGTCGAACAGGGCGAACAGGTCCTCGGGGGAGTCCTGCGCCGCGGAGTGGAGCTCCCAGTCCGGGTCGGCGCCCCAGTCCACACTGCGCCACGGCTCGGTGTACTCCCCGGCGATCAGCTTGTGCCGGAACCAGCCCTGCTCCACCACGGCCAGGTGCTTGAGCAACCCGCCGAGCGTCAGGTCCGACGGCCCCAGGCGCATCGCCAGCTGCGCGCCGTCCAGGCCCTCGGCCTTCAGTCGCACGGTCGCGCGGTAGTAGTTCAGGAAGCTGCGCAGCAGCGTGATCTCGTCCCCGGTCGGTGGGGTGTCGATGCGCTGGGTCGTCATGGCATGCCAGGCTAGCGCGGCGGGGTCCGGCGGTCGTCGAGGAGAAGATCATGGGTGTGGCAACGGGTTCGGGTGACCCGCGGGAGCAATACCTGATCCGGTATGCCGGGTCGTTCGCCCCGTTCGTGGTCGAGCGCGCCGAGGGCTCCTGGGTGATCACCACCGACGGACGTCGGGTGCTCGACTTCACCTCCGGCCAGATCAGTTCCACCCTCGGGCACAACCACCCCCGGGTGATCGAGGCCATCGAACGCTCGCTGCGCGGAGCGATCCACCTCAACTCCTGGATGCTGCACGAGGACGTGCTCGAGCTCGCCCGGCGGCTGGCCGAGCTGCTGCCCGACCCACTGGACCGCACCATCGTGCTCAGCACCGGTTCGGAGACCAACGAGTTCGCGCTGCGCATGGCCAAGGTGTTCACCGGTGGCTTCGAGGTCGTCGGCCTGACCCGCAGCTTCCACGGGCTGCTGGCCGGCACCAACTCGGTGACGTTCTCGATGGGGCACAAGGGAAATGGCCCGCTGATGCCCGGCTCGTACGCCGTCCCGGCGCCCTACTGCTATCGCTGCCCGTTGGCCATGCAGCGTGAGAGCTGCGAACTCGCCTGTCTGCGACTGGGTTTCGACATGGTCGACGCGCAGACCGTCGGTTCACCGGCTGCCATGATCGTCGAGCCGGTACTGTCCACCGGCGGGGTGATCCCGCTGCCCGAGGGCTACCTGGCCGAGGCGAAACAGCAGTGCGAGCGGCGCGGCATGGCACTGATCGTCGACGAGGCCCAGACCGGGCTGGGCCGCACCGGCGCCCTGTTCGCCTCGATCGAGGACGGTGTGGTGCCCGACTTCCTGACGATGTCCAAGACCCTGGGCGGCGGCGTGCCGGTCGGTGCCACCGTGACCTCCGCGGCGATCGAGCAGGCCTGCGTGGACGCCGGGATGCTGCACATCACCACCCACGTCAACGACCCGATGCTGGCCACGGTCGGCCTGGCGGTGCTCGACGCCCTCGAGGAGGACGACCTCGCGGCCCGGGCGCAGACCATGGGCACGTACCTGACGGATGCCTTGTGGGCGTTGGCGAAGCGGCACGAGCAGATCGGCGACGTCCGGGGACGCGGGTTGCTGGTGGGGCTCGAACTGGTCACCGATCGTGACACCAAGGCCCCGGCCAACACGCTCGGCGCAGCGGTCACCGAGGAGTGCTTGCGCCGGGGCCTGTCGATGAACATCGTCAAGGGCGACGGCTCGCAGACCAACTGCTTCCGCATGGCGCCGCCGCTCACGGTCACCCACGAGGAGATCGACATCGCCGTCGGCATCATCGACGAGTCACTCACCGCGTGGCTGGCCCGCGGGACGACGGCGGGGTGATCGGGGTGGACGGCGCCACCTGGGTCGGTGCCGGCATCACCCCGCGAGCAGCGCGTCGATCCGCTGGGCCAGAACGGGTTCCGGCTGTGCTCCCACGAGGCGTCCCACGGTGACCCCGTCGCGGACGAAGGCCAGCGTCGGGATGCTGCGGGCATCGAAGCGGGCCGAGGTCTGCGGGTTGTCGTCCACGTTGACCTTGACCACCTTGATCCTGCCCGCATAGCGGACGGCGATCCGTTCCAGGACCGGGGCGACCAGGCGGCACGGACCGCACCACGGTGCCCACAGGTCGACCAGCACCAGCCGGCCGGTGTCCAGCGCGGCGGCCAGGTCGTCGTCCCCGGCATCGACGAGCCAGGGCAGATCGACGTGGCAGGAGGCGCAGCGGGGCCGACCGTCAGAGGCGACCGGAACCCGGTTCTTCGTCCCACAACTCGGGCAGGGGATGACACGCGAGGCCATGTCCGAAACCTAGACTCGCCGGTCATGACAGCGGAAGCGCCCTTGGGCTCGCCGGGTTCGATCCCGATCGTGCTGGACGTCGACACCGGGGTGGACGACGCCTGCGCCCTGCTGCTGGCGGCCCGGCACCCGGGGCTGGACCTGCGGGCGGTGACCTGCGTGGCCGGCAACGCCGAGGTCGATCAGGTGGTCACCAACACCCTCACCGTGCTCGACGTGGCCGGTCGGCCGGACGTGCCGGTGGCTCGCGGCGCGGAGCGGCCGATGCTCGAGCCGGCACGCCCCGCCCGGCACGTGCACGGCGAGGACGGCATGGGCGACCTGGAGCCGGCGGGCTGGGCGGTCTCGACCCGCCGTCCGGACCCGCGTCACGCCGTCGAACTGTTGCGTGACGTGCTGGACGCCGCGACGGCCGTCGGCGAGCGGGTGACGCTGGTGCCGCTGGCCCCGATGACCAACATCGCGCTCTTGCTGCGGACCTACCCGCACGTCGCGCGGGGCCTGCGCCGGATCGTGTTCATGGGTGGCGCCGCCCTGGTCGGCAACGCCACCGCGGCCGCCGAGTTCAACGTCTGGCACGACCCGGAGTCGGCCGCGATCGTGCTGGACGCCGCCTGCGAGCTGGGCATCGAGGTCACCATGTACGGCCTGGACGTGTTCTACGACGTCCGCGTGAGCCGTACGCGGGCCACCGAACTCCTGGCGGCACCGGCGGTGACGGCGCGGCTGGCGGGCGCACTGATCGACTTCCAGTGCCGCCGGTTCGACGAGGACGACGCCACCATCGGCGACGCCGGGGCGGTGTGCGCCGTGGCCGACCCGGGCGGGCTGACCACCCAACGGCTGCCGGTGCGCGTCGAGCTCGCCGGATCGTGGACCCGTGGCCAGACGGTGGTCGACCAGCGCGAGACCGGGCTCGACCATGCGCACGACCCGCACGGCCTGGCCCCGGCGGTGATCGACGTCGCGCTCGGGGTGGACGCCGCCCGCTACGCCGCGCTCTGGCTCGACGTCGTCAGCGCGAACGCATGATCTCGCTGTAGATGAGGGCCTGCTCGGTCATCGGCTCGTACCGGTCCTTCAGCAGCCACCCCGCCTTGAGTTTCTCGATCTTCTGGATGCCGCTGTCCTCGAGCATCAGCAGGCCGCCCTGGGTGTAGATGATGATGGGCAGCGCCTCGGGTTCGAACATCCCGCGAATGCTCTTCACGACGGTGATCCCGATGGGGGAGAACGTCTCGCGGACCAGGGGTTGCAGGGCGGTCTCGAACTGCTGGAACTCGGCGAGTTGGCGATTCGCGAGCTCGATCAGCGGTTGCTGATCGGGCACGGACGATCTCGGGTAGTACAGATCCACCAGGAAGATGTCCGGGAACCGCTGCTCCGCCTGGAGGCGATCCAGCGTCGGGAGCACGTCTCCCTGGCTCTCGATACACGTCACGTCGTACACCAGGCCGTGGCGTTCGACGAAGGTGTGCAGGAACTTCGGGTTGTCGTCGATGACCAGGACGCTGCGGTGGCGGGCGGTGGCGGGACGGCCGTTCGCTTTCTTGATCACATTCTCGATGATCATCCGGTCCGTCTCGGGGCTGAACCGATCCTTGAGCAACCAGCCGACATCCAGCTCGTTCAGTTCGAGGACGAGCTCGTCGCGCAGCAGGGCCAGGCCGCGCTGGGTGTGGATCGCCACCGGCAGTTCGTCGGCCGCGTAGTACTCCCGCACCGTCTGGACCACGTCGCGACCGATGGGGTGCCACGCCTGGTCGACGTGGTGTTTGAGCTCCTTCTCGAGGGCGAGGAACTGGCGCAGTTGCTCCTGGGCGCTCGCCAGGGCCGGCGTGTGATCGCGAGGCATGTACATGTCGACCAGCGCGATGTCGGGCGGCCTGAGGTGCCCCAGTGCTGCCTCGCGCAGGTCGTGCAGCAACATCGTGGAGTTGCCGAACAGGCGCAGGTCGAAGGCCGAGGAATGCTTGGTATGGAAGTCGTCCAGGCGTTGCGGGTCATCGTCGAAGTACCACACCGTGGGCAGCTCGACGGGCACCGTCGTCGTCCCCGGGGTCAGCCCCCAGGCGAGCTGGGACATGGCTCGATCGCGATCTCCGCTGAAGTCGACGAGCACCCGATCGTGCAACAAGGGCGGCAGTGCGGTGTCGTCGACGCGGGCCACGATGACCCGGCAATCGGCACCGCTGAGTTCTCTCGCCAGCGTGGACTGCCACTCGCGGGCCACCCAGGGGGAGGCGTGGGCGTTCCTCGACCAGACCAGCAGCAGCGCGTCGGCGTTCTGCAGCCCATCGCCGATCCCCTCGACGATCGAGTCGCCGGCGGCCAGCCGTAGGTGGTCGAGCCACACGACGTGGCCCTCACGGCGAAGCCGGTCGCAGATGCTCGTGGCGAAATCCTCGTCCTCGCGTGCATAGGAGATGAAGACCGACGCCATGCCTGGACCTCCCCGTGCGGCTGCCCACGACTCGGCAGACCTCGCGAGACGACCTTACTGTCCGAGGCTGTTCTGTTCAGGCACCAGGTCGTGAGGTGCGCCCCGGCCGGAGCGTTCTCACACCACCGGTCTGACCGCGATCACGCTCTGCCGGCCGGCCACGCGGGTGAGCACGATGGTGGCGTCGGCCTCGCCCCAACTGGTCGACAGGCGTAGTTGCCTGCGCAGCTGCTCGGGCTGCACCGCCGTCCCGCGCTTCTTGATCGTCAACCGGCCGACGCCCCGATCGCGCAGCCAACTGCGCAGCGTCTTGAGCTGGAAGGCGAAGACATCCTGGACGGCGTACGCGCGCGCCAGGGGAGTGCGCACCAGCGCCTCGCCGGTGACGTAGGCGATGGTGGGGTCGATCAGGTGCCCGCCGACCGCGGCGGCCACCTGGCCCACCAGCCCGGCGCGGATCACGGCGCCGTCCGGCTCGTACAGGTAGGCGGCCACCGGCCCGGCCGTGGCCGGCGGCATCCCGGCGTCGCTCACCTCGGCCGGCGCGCTGTCGTCGCCCTCGGCGGGCAGCACCAGGGCCGAGCGCCGGACGCCGTCGCGCGCCGTCAGCCCGAACCACAGCCCTGCCTCGACGACGTCCCCGCCCACCGAGATCCACTGTGCCTCGGCGCCCTCGGGCACCAGATGGTGGGGGATGCCCGGGGCGGTCTTCAGGCCCACCGCGGGCAGGCGCCGGGCCAGGTCGAGCACGAACGACAACGGCGGCGACCCCAGGCGTGGGTCGAGCAGCCGCTTGCCGGTCTCGTTGCGCCGGGCGGGGTCGACGAACGCGCCGCCGAAACCGGTCAGGTCGACGCTGGTGGCGTCGGCGCAGCGCACGCTCGCCTCGGGCCAGTGGCGCAGGTTCATGGTCGCGACCGCCGCGGTCACCTCGTCCCGCTCGACCGCCAGCACCTCGCGGTCGAAGGTGGCCAGCGCCATCGAGTCGGCCCCGATGCCGCACCCCAGGTCGGCCACCCGGTCGACGCCGGCCGAGACGAAGCGCTGGGCGTGCCGGGCGGCGACGGCGAACCGCGTTGCCTGCTCGAGCCCGGTGGCGGTGAACAGCATGCCGTCGGCGAACGGGCCGAACTTGGCCCGCGCGGCCGAGCGCAACCGGGACTGGGTCAGCGCCGCCGAGACCAGGGCCGGATCGTGGCCGGCGGCCCGCAGCTGTTCGCCCAGGCCCAGGGCGTCGTCCTCGCGGTAGGGCGGCAGCGACTCCAGCAACGCCCAGCCCTGCTCGGTGAGCAGTCCGGAGATTCCCGCCAGGTCCACCGGACGATCCTCGCATGTCACCCGTCCGGGTGCGTCGTTGCCCGTGGCCGACGCCCGCCGGGGTGGCGCCGCAACCCGGTCGGGCCACGAAATCTGGCACTCGGTTTGACCGAGTGCTAAACGACGTCCTAGATTCGGGGTTGGCACTCTCGGTGTGAGTGTGCCAACGCTGGGAGGGTCCGACCGGCACCCGCGACGACGGTTCGTCAACCCGCCCGGCACAGTCCAACAGCCGCCCATCGACATTCCCGAAGGGGAGGTCCGCAAGTGTCGGTCTCCATCAAGCCTCTCGAGGACCGCATCGTCGTGAAGCCTCTCGAGGCCGAGCAGACCACTGCGTCCGGATTGGTCATCCCGGACACCGCGAAGGAGAAGCCCCAGGAGGGCGAGGTCCTCGCTGTGGGTCCGGGCCGGTTCGACGACGAGGGTGCCAAGCGCATCCCGCTCGACGTGAAGGTCGGCGACACCGTCCTCTACAGCAAGTACGGGGGCACCGAGGTCAAGTACAGCGGTCAGGAATACCTGATCCTGTCGGCCCGCGACGTGCTCGCGATCATCGAGAAGTAACGACCCACCCACCCGCGAAGTGACCTCCGCCCCGACCGGCCGGCCTCAGCCGATCGGCCGGGGCGGTCGTCCGTGGTCGCTATTGGAAGGACGCACTGCATGGCCAAGACCCTGGAGTTCGACGACTCCGCCCGCCGATCGTTGGAGCGAGGTGTGGACGCCCTGGCGAATGCCGTCAAGGTGACCCTCGGCCCGCGTGGGCGCAACGTCGTGATCGACAAGAAGTGGGGCGCTCCCACCATCACGAATGACGGCGTGACCATCGCCAAGGAGATCGAGCTCGAGGACCCGTACGAGAACCTCGGCGCGCAGCTGGCGAAGGAGGTCGCGACCAAGACCAACGACATCGCCGGTGACGGCACGACCACGGCGACCGTGTTGGCTCAGGCCATGGTCAAGGAGGGCCTGCGCAACGTCACGGCCGGCGCCGGACCTGCCGCACTCAAGCGAGGCATGGACGCCGCGGTCGTGGCCATCAGCGACCGGCTGCTCGAGATGGCTCGCGAGGTCGAGGGCAAGGAGGAGATCGCCCAGGTGGCGACCATCTCGGCCCAGGACCCGGCCATCGGCGACCTGATCGCCGACGCCTTCGACAAGGTCGGCAAGGACGGCGTGATCACCGTCGAGGAGTCCTCGACCACCGCCCTCGAGCTCGAGTTCACCGAGGGCATGCAGTTCGACAAGGGCTACATCTCGCCCTACTTCGTCACCGACCCCGAGCGCATGGAGGCCGTCCTCGAGGACGCCTACGTGCTGGTGCACCAGAACAAGATCTCGGCGATCAGCGAGCTGCTGCCGGTGCTCGAGAAGGTGCTGCAGGCCTCCAAGCCGCTGTTCATCGTGGCCGAGGACATCGACGGCGAGGCGCTGTCCACCCTGGTGGTCAACAAGATCCGTGGCACCTTCACCGCGGTCGCGGTCAAGGCCCCCGGCTTCGGCGACCGCCGCAAGGCGATGCTGCAGGACCTGGCCGTCCTGACCGGCGCCCAGGTGGTCTCGCCCGACGTGGGCCTCAAGCTCGACCAGGTCGGCCTCGAGGTGCTCGGTACCGCCCGCCGTGTCGTGGTCACCAAGGACAACACCACGGTGATCGACGGCGCCGGTCCCCGGGCCGACGTCGAGGCCCGGGTGCAGCAGATCAAGGCCGAGATCGAGCGCACCGACTCGGACTGGGACCGCGAGAAGCTGCAGGAGCGCCTGGCCAAGCTGGCCGGCGGGGTCTGCGTCATCAAGGTCGGCGCTCACACCGAGGTCGAGCTCAAGGAGAAGAAGCACCGCATCGAGGACGCGGTCTCGGCCACTCGCGCCGCGATCGAGGAGGGCATCGTCGCCGGCGGTGGCACCGCCCTGGTGCACGCCGCGTCCGCCGTGGACGGCCTCAACCTGACCGGTGACGAGGCCACCGGCGCGGCGATCGTGCGCAAGAGCGTCGTCGAGCCGCTGCGCTGGATCGCCGAGAACGCCGGCCAGGAGGGCTACGTGGTGGTCGAGAAGGTGCGCGACCTGCCCATCGGCCAGGGCCTGGACGCGGCGACCGGTGAGTACACCGATCTGATCGCCCGCGGCGTCATCGACCCGGTCAAGGTGACCCGGTCGGCCTTGCGCAACGCCGAGTCGATCGCGTCGATGGTGCTCACCACCGACACCCTCGTGGTGGAGAAGAAGGAGCCGGAGCCGGCCGCGCCGGCTGCGGGTCACGGCCACGGCCACGGTCACTGAGGTCTGAGAACCACCTCCGACCGAGTCTGCGACCGAACAGAACAGACGCTGGGCTCGACCCTCATCGGGTCGAGCCCAGCTCTGTGTCGTGTTCGCAGGCGGGACGGGGAATCAGCTGGCCGCCGGCACCTTGCGGCGGCGTCCGGTGCTGTAGAACGCCTCGCGGTCGTCCTCGCTCAGGCCTCCCCAGACGCCGTACGGCTCGCGGACGGCGAGGGCGTGCTCGCGGCAGAACGCGAGCACCGGGCAGGTCTCGCAGATGGCCTTGGCCGCGGCGTCCCGTTTGCGTCGCGCCGGCCCCCGCTCACCCTCGGGATGGAAGAACAGGGTCGGATCGGCGTCGCGGCAGGCGCCGTCCAACTGCCAATCCCACAGGTCGGCCACCGGCCCGGGAAGTCGGGAGATCTCTGCCATCGGGTCTCACCCTCGCAAGTGCGGTCTGGAAGTGCGTCTGCCTCGAACGTCGCGGTGTCGAACGAGCGGGCTGCCCGCAGAGTGCCCACATTCGGCATGGGCTGAAACGTGGGGATCGTCTCGGTGATTCCGGATCCGTTCCAGATCCCGATCCGGACCTCGATCCAGACCAGATCCGGACCCGGATCCGGACCGATCGCCGAGTCCGTCCCGATCCACGGCTCAGGTTGCCCCACCGACCTGACGACACCTTGCCCAGGACCGCCCTGGCATCCGGCCGGGCGGCCGTGGCTGCCGGCTGGTTCCGCTGTCGGCGCAGGTGGGAAAGGTGAGAGCCGGTGGCAACCGTGCTGGTCTGCGACGATTCCGCCCTCGTCCGCGAGTCTCTGCATCGAACCTTGGCCAGCGTGCCGGGTATCACCAGGGTGGTCGACGCCTCCTCTGGTGAGGAGGCCCTGGCCCGTTGGCCGGTCGAGCGCCCGTCGCTGGTCATGATGGACGTGCGCATGCCCGGCATCGGTGGGGTCGAGGCAACCCGCAGGTTGCTGGCACGACACCCGGAAGCCCTTGTGCTGATGGTGACGGTGGCCGAAGATGCCGAGGGAGTCGCCCGGGCCGTGTCGAGCGGAGCCCGGGGGTATGTTGTGAAGGACGCGACAAGGGAGGAGATGGCCGCCGCCGTGGTGCACGCACTGTCCGATGCCGTGTGGCGCCGTCCGATCCCGGCCCCTCGCAGCGTGGAGGCCGCAGCGTCGGCCCCGGCACTCACCGAACGCGAGATGCAGGTCCTCACGGGCATGAGCCGTGGCCGCAGCAACGCCGAGATCGGCAAAGAGCTGTTCCTGTCCGAGGACACCGTCAAGACGCATGCCCGGCGGCTGTTCCGCAAGCTCGATGCCGCCGATCGCGCGCAAGCCGTCGCGGTGGGATTCCGCTGGGGATTGGTGCGCTGATCGGGTGGACTCGGGGCAGGGGACACAGAGGCATGCGCCCCCCGGCGTAACACAGTTGCCTGGTCATACGATGACACGGGCAGATGACGGTTCGGAGGGCCTCCAAGGCCTGCTCGCCCGTGCGCTCGCCGGCAATGCCCACGCCACCGAGCAACTCCTGGCCGCCGTCCACCAGATGGTTCATCGGTACTGCCGTGTGCGCTTGTCCCGCTATCCCGCGGCCGAGTTCACGGCGGACGACGTGGCTCAGGAGGTCTGCATCGCCGTGTTCTCGGCTCTGACGCGCTACGTGGACGAAGGCAAGCCGTTCGAGGCCTACGTCTACAAGATTGCTGCGCACAAGGTCGCCGATGCACAGCGTCACACCTACCGTCATGCCCAGCCGCAGGCGGACATCCCCGATGTCATCGACCTGACCGACGGACCCGAGCAACTCGTGCTGCGCGATGCGGATGCCCAGCAGGTGCGTGACCTGCTCGATCACCTGCCCGAGACCCTGCGTGAACTCCTGGTGCTGCGGGTCGGTGTCGGGCTGTCCGCCGAGGCCACCGGGCGCGCGCTGGACATGAGCCCGGGTGCGGTTCGTGTGGCCCAGCACCGTGCCCTGGCCAAGTTGCGGACCCAGGCGAGTCTGCAGGTCGATCGGCGGCTGTTGTGAACGACCTCCCCGGGGTCGACACGGTTCCGTCGGGCTCGGCGCCGGACGTCGCGCTGCTGATCCAGACCGACGAGCTGCTCGACCGCATCGGTCGGCGGCAACCCACGGCCGGTGACCTCGACGACCCCGTGCTGGCCTCACTGGCCGTGCTGGCCGCGGACGTCGACCTCAACCCCGCGCCGGTCGAACGGACCCGTCGAGCCGCCCTGCACCATGGCCTGTGGCCGCCGGACGTGAGGCGCCCCACTGCGGAGGTCGCCCACCGGGACCTGCCCGACCCTGCGGTGCCGGCCACCCGGCCGATCACGCTGCCCCGGCTGCGGCCCGAGGACGACGTCCCCGTGGCCTCGCCCTCCGTGCTGATCGCCGCTCAGCGAACCGGCCCGGGCGTGGGCACCCGCCGAGCCGAGCGCAGCCAGGGGTCGGCGCGTCGCCCGGCGTCGATGCGGCTGGTTCCCGGCCTGGTCGCCGCCGGTGCGGCCCTGGTGCTGTCCATGACGGCAGCCGCGGCCCTGACCCGGGGGGAGTCGGTCAATCCCGCCGCTGCCCTGGTGCACGTCGTGCGCGGGCTGGCCGCCGAGGCCCACACGACCACTCCGAGCGCGCCGTCCGCACCGGCGAGCGAGGGTGCCCGCACGCCGTCCCTCGGTGGAGGGCCGAGTTCGCCGTCGCCCGGTGCCTTCCTGCGACCCAGCGGGCAGGTCTCGCCCAGCCCTGGGCTCGGACTGATCGTGCCTCCGGCGACATCGGCCGACCCGGCCCCCACCCACTCCTCCCATCCCGGCGCGACGGCGCCGGGTGGTGACACGGGGGGGCTGCCGGCGGAGTCGGCGCCACCCACCTCGGCGCACGACGATCCCCCGACGTCGACGTCGACGTCTCCGATCACCGGTCCCACCGACGTGGCCCGGCCCCGACCCTCGGAGTCCTCGCGGCCCGGGGGGCCGAACCACGGATCAGGTCCGGCGCACGCGCCAGGTCCCCCTGGCCAGCCGCACAGTGAGGAGCCCCGGCCCCCCACGCTCCCGGGCGACCACGCCCGCCCTCGGTTCCCGGGGGCACCGCCGGTCCCGCCCGGGCACCAGGCGGCACCGGCGGCCGGCCCGACGCCTGAGCCCTCGTCCGCCGGGTGACCCTCGGCGACAGCGCAGGGTCGTGGCACAACTACCATCGAGTCATGGCGGACCGTGACCCGGCCGTGGTGTTCGGCACCACCGGCCTCACCTATGACGACGTCCTGTTGCTGCCCGGCGAGACCGATGTGATCCCCAGCGAGGTGGACACCACCTCGCGACTGACCCGCGGGATCTCCCTGCGGATCCCGATCGTCTCCGCGGCGATGGACACCGTGACCGAGGCCCGCATGGCGATCGCCATGGCGCGTCAGGGCGGCATGGGGGTGCTCCACCGCAACCTGTCGATCGAGGACCAGGCCTACCAGGTCGACCTGGTGAAGCGGACCCAGACCGGCATGATCTCGAACCCGGTGACCATCGGGCAGGACGCCACCCTGGAGCAGCTCGACGAGACCTGTGGCCGCTACCGGGTCTCCGGGTTGCCGGTGGTCGCCGCCGACGGCGCCCTGCTCGGCATCATCACCAACCGCGACCTGCGGTTCACCCCGATCGCTCAGTGGGGGACCACCCTGGTGCGCGACGTGATGACCCCGATGCCGCTGGTCACCGCCCCCGAGGGAATCGAGCGGGACGACGCCATCACCCTGCTGCGGCGGCACAAGCTCGAGCGGCTGCCGATCATCAACGCCGCCGGCACCCTGGTCGGGTTGATCACGGTCAAGGACTTCGTGAAGTCCGAACAGTTCCCCCACGCCACCAAGGACGCCGACGGCCGGCTGATGGTCGCCGCCGCGATCGGGTACTTCGGGGATGCCTGGAAGCGCGCCACCACCCTGGTCGAGGCGGGTGTCGACCTGCTGGTGCCGGACGTCGCCAATGGCCATGCCCGGCTCATGCTCGACATGATCCGCCAGCTCAAGTCCGACCCGGCCACCCGTCACGTGCAGGTGCTCGCCGGCAACGTCGCGACCCGCGAGGGGGCGGCCGCGCTGGTCGAGGCCGGCGCCGACGCGGTCAAGGTGGGGGTCGGGCCGGGCTCGATCTGTACCACCCGGGTGGTGGCCGGGGTCGGCGTCCCGCAGGTGACCGCCGTGTTCGAGGCCTCGCAGGCCTGCCGGCCGGCCGGCGTCCCGGTGGTGGCGGACGGCGGGCTGCAGTACTCCGGCGACATCGCCAAGGCGCTGGTGGCCGGCGCCGACGCCGTGATGATCGGGTCGCTGCTGGCCGGCTGTGAGGAGAGCCCGGGCGAGACGCTGCTGGTCAACGGCAAGCAGTACAAGTCCTACCGGGGCATGGGCTCGGTCGGGGCGATGAGCTCGCGCGGCAAGAAGTCCTACTCCAAGGACCGCTACTTCCAGGCCGACGTGGTCAGCGACGACAAGATCGTGCCCGAGGGCATCGAGGGGCAGGTGCCCTACCGGGGTCCGCTGTCCGCGGTGATCCATCAGCTGGTGGGGGGTCTGCACCAGTCGATGTTCTACGTCGGGGGCTGGACCATCCCCGAGCTGCAGCAGCGGGGCCGGTTCGTGCGGATCACCCCGGCGGGGCTGAAGGAGTCCCACCCGCACGACGTCCAGATCACGGTCGAGGCGCCCAACTACTCCGGCCGCTGAGTCGCTGCAGGTGCTGACCCACTTCAGGCGCTGACCCACTGCAGGGGCTGACCTACTGCGCGGGCCGAGCGGCCAGCTCGGTCAGGAAGGCCTTGGCGATCGGCGCTGCGACGCTGCCGCCGCTGCGGCCCTGCTCGACCACCACGGCGAAGGCCACCCCGCCCTGGTAGCCGGTGAACCAGGCGTGGGTCTTCGGTGGCCTGGCGCTGCCGAACTCGGCGGTGCCGGTCTTGCCGAACACCGGCCCGCCCGGGGTGTTCGCCAGAACGGTGGCAGTGCCGCCGGTGACCACGTCCCGCATCGCGGTACGCAGTGCCGCCGTCATGGTGGGGTCCAGGGGCGCGGCGGCGGGCTGCTGGTCCGCAGCGACCAACCGCGGGGGCAGGTAGCTGCCGCGGGCCACCGATCCCGACATCACCGCGAGTGCCGCCGGTGACACCAGCACCCGACCCTGGCCGATGGTGGCCGCGGCCTTGTCGGTGGCACCGGTGTTGGCCGGCACCGAGCCGTCGAAGGCGTTCGCCACTCCCAGGTCCTTCGCCCAGCCCGCGCCGATGCCGAGCGCGGCGGCGGCCTTGGCCAGGTCGTCGTCCGCGAGCTTGCGCGACAGCTGCACGAACGCGGTGTTGCACGAGTGCTGGAAGTCCTGCCGGAACGTGGGCGAGCCGAGGGTCTCGCCCTCGAAATTGCGGAACGCGCGCCCGTCGACGGTGAAGGACGCCGGGCAGCTGACGGCGGAGGTGAGCGTGACCAGGCCCCGGCCCAGCAGGGCCGAGGACGAGACCACCTTGAACGCCGATCCGGGCGGGAAGTGGCCGGTCAGCGCCCGGTCGAAGCCGAACGCCGGCCGGTTCGCCGAGGCCAGGATCTCGCCGGTCGCCACATCGATCGCGACCAGGCCCGACGGCACGTCACCACTGCCTGCCAGGGCCTTCTCTGCGGCGGCCTGCACCCGCGGATCGAGGGTGAGCGCGACGTCCGTGCCCGCGACGGCCGGCTGGTCGAACAACGAGATCCCGGGGTCCTGGGGCACCGCGACACTGATCCCGGGGGTCCCGGCGAGCTGGGCGTCGAAGCGGCCCAGCAGGCCGCTGAGGCCCGCCCGGTCACCGGCGACCAGCCGCCCACCGGACGCCGCGACCACCTCGGCGGTGACCTCGCCGAACGTGCCGAGCAGGGGCTGGCCGAACTCGCGGGTGACGGCCAGCGGCTGCAGCGTCTTGGGGTAGACCACCCCGACCAGGGCATCGAGCGCCTCCCGCCG
Source organism: Kineosporiaceae bacterium (assembly GCA_046330955.1). Taxonomy (GTDB): domain Bacteria; phylum Actinomycetota; class Actinomycetes; order Actinomycetales; family Kineosporiaceae; genus JADJPO01. Next base: position 15,597 of record JAXLRT010000007.1, read on the forward strand.
CACCTCGAAGTCCTGCTCGCGATAGGTGATGACCGGGATCGTGGCCTTCGACCCGGCGCGCCGGGCCGCCGCCAGCTTCGCCACCAGCACCCCGGGCTTCTCGCCGACGAGGCCCTCCAGCCGCTTCGCGACGTCCGGGGTGGCCCGGGCGGGGTCGAGCTGCACCGGGTACACCGGGCGCTGTGGCATCAGCGGTGTGCCCGTGCGGTCGAGCAGATCCCCGCGGTCGGCAGGGGTGCGGGTCAGGGTCATCGCCAGGCCCGGCTTCAGCTCGGGATGCCAGTAGCTGCCGCGGGCCGGGGCGGCGATCAGCCAGCGGTCGCCCTGTTTGGTCGCCGTGGTGGGCACCTCGTAGCGCCACGTCACCCCGTAGGGCAGCGACCAGGTGACCTTCAGCGTGGCGTCCGCGCGATCCTGCCGGCGGGTGACCCGCTCGGGCACCACCGTGACGGCCGTGGCGCGCAACCCGGCGGTGGCGGTCTGCAGGCCGGCGGCGGCCTTCGGGTCGGCGAAGGGCACCCCGGTGACGTCGCGTCGTGTCCAGCCGGCGGCCAGCGCCGCGATCGCCGCGTTCGCCCGGCGATCCTGCTCGGCCTCGGCGCGCTGATGGACGACGACCGCGCCGCCGGCACCCGCGGCCGCGACCACCGTCACCGCCGCCGCGATCACCAGGGGAGTTCGCATGGCGCCATCCAACCGCACCGGCGTGCGGGGTGGCAGCGGGTGTGCGGGGGACTGGGCGAGCCGCACCGCTAGCCTGGCGCGGTGAACGAAATCGAGATCGGGCGGGGCAAGCGGGGCCGACGGGCCTACACCTTCGAGGACGTCGCGATCGTGCCCAGCCGGCGCACCCGTGACCCCGAGGAGGTCAGCGTCGCCTGGCAGATCGACGCCTACCGGTTCGAGCTACCCGTGGTGGCCGCGCCGATGGACTCCGTCATGTCGCCGGCGCAGGCCATCGCGCTCGGTCGCCTCGGCGGGCTGGGCGTGCTGGACCTCGAGGGGTTGTGGACCCGCTACGAGGACCCCGAGCCGCTGCTGGCCGAGATCGCCGAGCTCGAGCCGGAACGCACCACCCGGCGGATGCAGCAGATCTACGCCGAGGAGATCAAGCCGGACCTGATCGCGGCGCGGGTCAAGCAGATCCGTGAGGGTGGCGTCACCGTTGCCGGTGCCCTGAGCCCACAGCGCACCCAGCAGTTCTGGAAGACCGTGGTGGACGCCGGGGTCGACCTGTTCGTCATCCGCGGCACGACGGTCAGCGCCGAGCACGTCTCCGGCCGGGCCGAGCCACTGAACCTGAAGCGGTTCATCTACGAGCTGGACGTGCCGGTGATCGTCGGCGGCTGCGCCACCTACACCGCCTCGTTGCACCTGATGCGCACCGGCGCGGCCGGCGTCCTGGTCGGCTTCGGTGGCGGGGCGACCCACACCACCCGTACCACCCTGGGCATCCACGCCCCGATGGCCACCGCCATCGCCGACGTCGCTGCCGCCCGGCGCGACTACATGGACGAGTCCGGCGGACGGTACGTGCACGTGATCGCCGACGGCGGCATGGCGCGCTCGGGCGACATGGTCAAGGCCGTGGCCTGTGGCGCGGACGCCGTCATGCTGGGCACCGCCCTGGCCCGGGCGGGCGACGCGCCGGGCCGCGGCGTCCACTGGGGTCCGGAGGCCTACCACGCCCAGGTGCCCCGCGGCGAGCGGATGCCGGTCGAACGAGTCGGCACCCTGGCCGAGATCCTGCTCGGCCCCGGACTGCAGCCCGACGGCACCACCAACCTGGTGGGCGCGCTGCGCCGGGCGATGGCCACCACCGGCTACTCCGACCTCAAGGAGTTCCAGCGGGTCGAGGTGGTGGTCTCACCGCACCGCCCGAGCGGAGGCGAGTCGTGATCTCCACGTCCACCGGCGGCGTCCTCGGCCCGGTCGAGCGCACCGAGGCGATGGCCGCGATGCAGCGCCAGACCGTCGATGTCCTGGTGGTCGGTGGTGGGGTGGTCGGCGCCGGGTGCGCCCTGGACGCCGCCACACGGGGGCTGAGCGTCGCGCTGGTCGAGGCGCGCGACTGGGCCAGCGGCACGTCGTCCCGCTCCAGCAAGCTGATCCACGGTGGGCTGCGCTACCTGGAGATGCTCGACTTCGCGCTGGTGCTCGAGGCGCTGCGCGAGCGGGGGCTGATCCTGACCCGGCTGGCCCCGCACCTGACCCGTCCGGTGCCGTTCCTCTACCCGCTCAAACACCGCGCCTGGGAACGGCCGTACGTCACCGCCGGCCTGACCCTGTACGACACCATGGCCCGCACCGGCGACGCCTCGGCCGGGTTGCCGATGCACAAGCACCTCACCCGCAAGCAGGCGCTGCGGCTGGCCCCGAGCCTGCGCAAGGACGCCCTGGTCGGCGCGGTGCAGTACTACGACGCCCAGCTGGACGACGCCCGGCACACCATGAACATCGTCCGGACGGCGGCCGCTTACGGCGCGCTGGTGGCCAACCGCGCCCGCGTGGTCGGCTTCCTGCGCGAGGGCGAGCGGGTGGTCGGGGCCCGGGTGCGCGACCTCGAGGCCGGCGTCGAGTTCGAGGTGCACGCCCAGCAGGTGATCAATGCGACCGGGGTGTGGACCGACGAGACCCAGGCCATGGTCGGCGAGCGCGGCCAGTTCAAGGTGCGCGCGTCCAAGGGCATCCACCTGGTGGTCCCGCGGGACCGGATCCTGTCCTCCACCGGCATCATCCTGCGCACCGAGAAGTCCGTGCTGTTCGTGATCCCGTGGGGCCGGCACTGGATCGTCGGTACCACCGACACCGACTGGAACCTGGACAAGGCCCACCCGGCGGCGTCCAAGCGCGACATCGACTACGTGCTCGACACCGTGAACACCGTGCTGGCGCGTCCGTTGACCCGCGAGGACGTCGAGGGCGTCTACGCCGGGCTGCGTCCGCTGCTGTCGGGGGAGAGCGACCAGACCTCGCAGCTGTCGCGCGAGCACGTGGTCGCCCACCCGACACCCGGGCTGGTCGTGGTCGCCGGCGGCAAGTACACCACCTACCGGGTGATGGCCAAGGACGCCGTCGACGAGGTGGCCCGCGCGCTGGACTTCCGGGTGGCGCCCAGCTGCACCGACGAGGTGCCGCTGCTGGGTGCCGAGGGGTATCGGGCGGCCTGGAACGCCCGCGCCCGCACCGCCGCGGCCACCGGGCTGCACGTGGCGCGCATCGAACACCTGCTGCAGCGCTACGGCTCGATGACCGACCAGGTGCTGGCGCTGTGCGTCGCCGACCCGGCGCTCGCCGAACCGCTGACCGGCGCCGACGACTACCTGGCCGCCGAGGTGGTCTACGCCGCCTCGCACGAGGGGGCACGCCACCTGGACGACGTGCTGGCCCGCCGCACCCGGATCTCGATCGAGACCTGGGACCGGGGCGTCTCCACGGCGCCCCAGGCCGGGGCGTTGATGGCCGGGGTGCTCGGCTGGAGCGCCGATCAGCTCGATCGCGAGGTGCGTCACTACCTGGCCCGGGTCGAGGCCGAGCGCGCCTCCCAGTCGCAGTTGGACGACGAGGCGGCCGACGCCGTCCGGATGGGCGCCCCGGAGATCGTGCCGGTGACCTGAGTCACGAGCGCTGTTCGAGGTGGTGCTGGCCCGAACGGATGACCGCCGTCCGGCAGTCGGGGGGTCACCTCGGGGGTGACTCAAGGGGTGACGGATGCCTGCCGAAGGGGGAATCGGATCAGGCAACCGGCCCCTGGGGAGCATCTCGTGACGATCATCAAGGCGACGTGCCCGTGCTGTGGCGACGTCGAGCTGACTCGCGACCAGGTGAGCCTGACGGTGCACCCCGTCAAGGAACGGTCCTCCTATGCCTTCGTCTGCCCGCAGTGCGGTGACGAGGTGCGCAAGCCGGCGGGGGCCGAGGTGATCCGGCTGCTCAAGATGGGTGGCGTCACCGCGGTGCCGGTCGACATGCCCGCCGAGGCCGCCGAGGTGCACGAGGGTCCTCAGCTGACCGAGGACGAGTGCCTCGACTTCGCGATCTGGCTGTCGTCGGCGACCGCGGTGGCCGCCGCCGCGGCGGTCGGCCTGCACCAGCGACTGGACGCCGGTCTGGACTGAGTTCACCCGGCGCCGGCCGAGCAGGCCGGGTTACCCTGCGGTAATGGAGCGCTGGCGCTTGTTGACCGGGGGCGTGGTCGCCTCCGGGGCAGCCGGGTCGATCACCACGAGCTCGCCCTGGACGGGGGAGGCGCTCGCCGAGCTGCCGCTGAGCACCCCCGAGGACGTCGCCGAGGCGGTGCAGCGCGCCCGTGGCCGGCAACCGGAATGGGCCGCCCGGCCACCTCGGGAACGGGCTCGGGTGCTGCTGCGGGTGCACGACCTGCTGTTGCGCCGCCAGGACGAGGTGCTCGACCTGATCCAGCTCGAGACCGGCAAGGCCCGCACGCACGCCTTCGACGAGGTCGCCCACGTCGCGATGGTGGCGCGGTGGTACGCCCGCCGTGGCCCGGCGATGCTGGACGACGAGCGTCACGCGGGCCTGCTGCCCGCCCTGACCCGGGTGCGCGAGGTGCACCACCCGCGCGGCGTCGTCGGCGTCATCGCGCCGTGGAACTACCCGCTCACCCTGGGCATTGGCGATGCCCTGGCGGCGTTGCTGGCGGGCAACGCCGTGGTGATCAAACCGGACGAGAAGACCTCCCTGACCGCGTTGTGGGCGGCCCAGCTGCTGGGCGAGGCCGGCCTGCCCGACGGCGTGGTGCAGGTGGTGACCGGCGACGGCCCGGGAGTCGGCGGAGCCCTGGTGGCCGCTGTCGACTACGTCTGCTTCACCGGCTCGACGGCGGTCGGGCGGTTGATCGCCGAGCAGGCCGGACGCCGCCTGATCGGCTGTTCCCTCGAGCTGGGGGGCAAGAACGCGCTCTACGTCGCCGCCGATGCCGACCTCGATCGCGCGGCGGAGGGCGCCGTCCGCGACTGTTTCGGCAACGCCGGCCAGCTGTGTGTCTCGACCGAGCGGCTGCTGCTGCACGCCGACATCGCCGACGCCTTCCTCGACCGTTTCCTCGATCGGGTGCGCCGGCTGCGGCTGGGGCCGGCGATGGACTACTCGACCGACGTCGGCAGCCTGATCTCGGCCGACCACCTGAAGCGCGTGGCGTCCCACGTGGACGATGCCGTGGTCCACGGGGCGCGGGTGCTGGCCGGGGGCACGGCCCGGCCCGACCTCGGGCCGACGTTCTACGAGCCCACGGTGCTGGCCGACGTGCCGCCGGCCGCGCTGTGCGCCGCCCAGGAGACGTTCGGACCCGTGGTGGCGGTGCACACCGTGCCGGACGACGAGAGCGCCCTGGCCACGATCGATTCCGGCGACTACGGGCTCACCGCCTCGTTCTGGACCCGCGACCCGGCCCGGGGTGCCGCCCTGGCCCGGCGGGTGAGCACCGGGACGGCTGCGGTCAACGAGACCTATGCCGTGGTCTTCGGCAGCGTGGCCACCCCCATGGGCGGACGGCGCGCCTCCGGCCTGGGGAGACGTCACGGCGTCGACGGGTTGCGGCGGTTCACCGAGACCCAGTCCGTGGCGACGCAGCACCTGGTGGGGCTGGGACCGGTCTACGCCGCCGGGCCGGGGCGAGTGGCGTCGCTGTTCACGGCGGCGCTGCGGACGGCGCGAGCAACCCGGCTGCCCTGGCCCTGACGGCGGGACGCCCGGTGCCCTTTGCGCCGTGCCGTTTGCGCCGTGCCGTTTGCGCCGTGCCGTTGAGTCGTGCCGTTGAGCCGTGCCATGGGCCGCTGTGAGGTGCCAGAGTGGGAGCCATGAGTGACTCCGTCGTCCCGCCACCTGCGGGTCCGCCGTCCGGGCTGCTCACCGAGGCCGATCGCGAGGCGGTGCTCGCGGCACTCACCGTGCATCGCGAGGCCGGCCGCCTCACCTCGACCGAGTTCGAGGCACGTCAGGTCGTGGCCTCGCGTGCCCGCACCTGGGCCGAGGTGGGCGTGCTGTTCGGCGATCTGCCGGCCCCGCAGCCTCAGCCGAGGCCCGTTGCCCCGCCCGGCGCCGGAACGACCGCCGCCGGACCCGGCGGCCTCGACTGGTTGTCGAGGCTGGCCGCGGCCACGCCGATCATCGCCCTGATCTTGTTCTTCGTGACCCGGAACTGGCTCTGGTTCCTGGCGATCCCGCTGATGTGGACCCTGGCCAAGGGACCGCACCGGCGGTCGTGAGCTGCGGGTCGTGAGCTGCCTCAGTCGGCCGGTGTCATGGCGAACCGGGCGAGGTAACGGCGCAGCGCCTCGGCCGTCTCGCCGGTCGGGAACGGCTCGAACTGGATGCCGAAGGCCACGCGCTTGCGTCGCGGCATCCGGTGGCGCACCAGGCCGGTCAGCTCCAGCGCCCCGGCCTCGCTGCCGAGCTTGATCTGGATGATGTCGCCGGGCTGCATCCGGGCCAGCATGAACTCGTCACCGATGACGCAGCGCAGACCGCCCTCGCCGACGTCCTCCAGTTGGACCGGCTCGGGCTGGGTGTTGGCCAGGTTCATCTCGGCCATCTCGTGCACCGGGATCCGCTCGTACTTGCGCCGTTCGTCCTCGTCGCCACCGATCCTGATGGCCGACAGTCGTTCCAGCGCGGTGTTCACGGTGGTGCTCAGGCTGCCGACCAGGTCGCGCTGGTGCGTGGCGACGCCGTTGAGCACCTCGGTGGCCTCGCTCAGGCCACCGATCCGCTGGCCCATACGGGTCACGGCAGCCCCGACCGCTGCGGCGTCCTGCTGCAGCCGGGTCAGGGTGGCGGTGATCTCGTCGGTGGACTTCGCCGTGGTCAGCGCCAGCTCGCCGACCTCGCCGGCGACCACGCTGAAGCCGCGGCCGGCCTCGCCGGCCCGGGCCGCCTCGATGGTGGCGTTCAGGGCGAGCATCTTGGTCTGATCGGCGACCCCGGCGATCAGCTCGGCCATGCCGGCCACGCTGCGCAGGCTCTGCCCGAGGGCGGTGGCCACCCGGTCGGCCTCGGCCGCCTCGGTGATCACCTCGCGGGTGACGACCTCGGCGGTGTTGGCCTTCTCGTCGATGGTGCCGGCGGCCTCGCCGACCGAGGCGACGTGCGTGACCAGTTCCCGCAGCTGGTCACCGACGGTGGCGACGGTCTCGTCGACCACCTTGCGCGCCTTGGCTCGGGCCCGGTCGACGGCCTCGCGCTGCTCGCGGAAGTTGTCCCGGATCTGCTGGTCGCGGTCCTGGGTGGCGAGCTCGATCTCGGCCTCCTGCTCGACCATCCGGGCGCGCGCCAGGGCCACGGCGTGGCCGATCTGGGCCAGCTCGTCCCCGCCGGTGGGCAACGGGTGCTCGGTGGAGTCGTGCTCGGCGAGGGCGGACACCCCGGTGGTCAGCAGCTCGACGTCGCGCTTGGTCGTACGGGTGATCAGGATCGACGGGATGATCAGGATGATCAGGCAGCCGAGCAGCAGGATGCCCAGCCGCAGGCTGAGCGCGTTGGTGACGGCCGAGATGTCGTCCACGTAGGCCCCGGAGCCGATCACCCAGCCCCAGGGCTCGAACCCGGCCACGTAGGAGATCTTGGGCTGCGGCTCCTTGGAGTTCGGCTTGGGCCACAGGTAGTCGACATACCCCGATCCCTTGGCCTTGACCAGGCTGACCATGCGCTGGAACAGCGGCAGACCGTTGGGGTCCTTCATGTCCTTGACCGAGGTGTTGTCCAGTGCCGGCTTGGTCGGGTGCATGATCATGACGTGGTTCAGGTCGTTGATCCACACGTAACCGTCGCCGTCGAACCGCATCACCTTCAGCAGCGCCTTGGCCTCGTTCTGGGCCTGTTCACGGGTCAGGGTGCCGGCGCTCTCGCGCTTGTGGAGCTCGGTGACGACCGACATGGCCTGCTCGACCGAGGACTTCACCTGGGTGCGGTGATCGCCTTCGATCCCCGAACGGATCTGGAAGACGCCCATGGCCGCCGTGCCCAGCATGCCGAGCATGGCCACGGTGACCAGTGCCCACAGCCGCACGGTGACCGGGAAGCGGGTCAACACGTGGTTACCTCCCCGTCGAGCGGTTGCTCACCCTGGATTTCTCGGTCGCCCCCCAACCGGACCTGAGGGGATAGCCGTGGGATACCGAGGCGATAGCGTGGACGGCGTGTGGCGTACCGCCCGGAAACCCCGCTGGCTCGTCCTGCTCGTGCTGGTGCTCGCGCTGTCCTCGGGCATGGCCTGGCTGGGCAGCTGGCAGCTGGCGCGCGCCCGCGAGCACGGTGATGCGGCGCGCCAGGCCAAGGTCGCGGCGCCCCCGGTTCCGCTGGAGTCGGTGCTGGCTCCGCAGACCGCCTTCCCGGCCGCCGCCGTCGACCGGCCGGTCACTGCATCGGGCACCTGGGACGCCGCCGGGCAACTGCTGCTGCCGCAGCGCTGGCTGCACGGCGAGCAGGGATTCTGGGTGCTCACCCCGCTGCGGCGACCGGACGGATCGGTGCTGGCCGTGGTGCGCGGGTGGGCGGCCTCGCCGGACGCCGCGGCGTCCAGTGCCAAGGGTCTGCCCACCGGGCAGGTGAGCCTGCGCGGGGTGCTGCGGCCCGGTGAGGAGGCCGTGGCGCGCAATCCCGGCACCTCCAGCGGTCTGCCTGCGGGCCAACTGGAGCGGATCGACCCGGTCGAGCTGATCGAGCGCTGGCCCACCCCGCAGTTCACCGGCTACGTGCTGCAGGTGGCGCCGGCGTCGTCCGGGCTGACTGCCATCCCGCCAGCCACCGGCAACGGCCAGCTGGCCCTGCAGAACCTGTCCTACGCCGTGCAGTGGTGGGTGTTCTCCGCGTTCGGGCTGTTCTTCTGGTATCGCCTGGTGCGCGACGATCACCGGGGCGAGCTGGGCGGCGGGGCGCCGAACAGCTCGTCGGGCACCCCGCGCACGCAGCACCCCGCGCAGGGGGCAGGATTGGGGGCATGAGAGCCGCCCTCACCCGCTACCGCGTGCTGGCCTACGCCACCGGTGTGTTCCTGATCCTGCTGACCGTCAACATCGTGTTGAAGTACGTGGTCAAGACCGAGCACCACCTCGGCGGCTGGCTGGCCATGGTGCACGGCTGGTTGTACCTGGCCTACGTGCTGGTCGCCGTCGATCTGTGGTTCCGTACCGGCAAGACGCTGGCCGTGGGGCGCACCATCCTGGTGGTGCTCGCCGGCACGGTGCCGTTCATGTCGTTCGTCGCCGAGCGCTGGGTGCGTCACCAGGTCGAGCCGATGCTGGACGGCGAGTCCGGAGCGCACGGCGTGATCGGCGCGACCCGGTGAGCGGGACGACGCAGGCACCGGTCCTCGTCGTCGATCTGGGGGCGCAGTACGCCCAGTTGATCGCCCGCCGGGTGCGGGAGGCGCACGTCTACTCCGAGATCGTGCCGCACACCATGCCGCTGGCCGCGATGCTCGCCAAGCGGCCTGCCGCGATCATCCTGTCGGGCGGCCCCGCCAGTGTGTATGCGGACGGCGCGCCGCAGGTCGACCCGGCGCTGTTCGAGGCCGGGGTGCCGGTGCTGGGCCTGTGTTACGGCTTCCAGGCGATGGCGCGCGCCCTCGGCGGCGAGGTGGCGCACAACGGCACCCGCGAGTACGGCGGGACGGCGCTGCACGCCCGCCCGGCGGCGTCCACGTTGCTGGCCGGTCAGCCCGAGCAGCAGTCGGTGTGGATGAGCCACGGCGACAGCGTGGTGCGGGCGCCGTCCGGGTTCACCGTGATCGCCGGCACCGATGTGGTGCCGGTCGCGGCCTTCGAGGACGACGCGCGCCGGCTCTACGGGGTGCAGTGGCACCCCGAGGTCAAGCACTCCCCGCACGGCCAGGACCTGCTGGTCAACTTCCTCACCCGCGGGGCCGGGATCACGCCGGACTGGACCACCGGCAACGTGATCGCCGAGCAGACCGAGCGGATCGCCGCCCAGGTGCCGCAGGGCCGGGCGATCTGCGGGCTGTCCGGCGGGGTCGACTCGGCGGTGGCGGCGGCGCTGGTGCAGCGCGCCATCGGCGATCGGCTGACCTGTGTCTTCGTCGACCACGGGCTGCTGCGGGCCGGCGAGGCCGAACAGGTCGAGCGCGACTTCGTGGCCGCGACCGGCGTGCGGCTGAAGGTGGTCGATGCCCAGAAGCGGTTCCTCGACGCGCTGGCCGGGGTCACCGATCCCGAGGCCAAGCGAAAGATCATCGGACGGGAGTTCATCCGGGTGTTCGAGCAGGCGGCGCGCGAGGTGGTCGCCGACGCCGGCGCTCAGGGTGAGCAGGTGCGCTACCTGGTGCAGGGCACGCTCTACCCGGACGTCGTGGAGTCCGGCGGCGGCGAGGGCGCGGCGAACATCAAGAGCCACCACAACGTGGGCGGCCTGCCGGAGGACCTGGACTTCGAGCTGGTCGAGCCGCTGCGCACGCTGTTCAAGGACGAGGTGCGTTCGGTCGGTGAGCAGCTGGGCCTGCCGGACGAGATCGTGCACCGCCAGCCGTTCCCGGGGCCCGGGTTGGGCATCCGGATCATCGGTGAGGTGACCGAGGCGCGGCTGACCACGCTGCGCCAGGCGGACGCGATCGTGCGCGAGGAGTTGACCGCCGCCGGGCTGGATCGGGACATCTGGCAGTGCCCCGTGGTGTTGCTCGCCGACGTGAGATCCGTTGGCGTGCAAGGCGATGGCCGCACCTACGGCCCGCCGGTGGTGCTGCGTCCGGTGTCGAGCGAGGACGCCATGACCGCCGACTGGTCGAAGTTGCCCCACGACCTGCTGGCCCGGATCTCGACCCGGATCACCAACGAGGTCGACGAGGTGAACCGGGTGGTGCTGGACATCACCAGCAAACCCCCCGGCACCATCGAGTGGGAGTGAGCGAGGTCGCGCAGCGACCACCCCACCCCACCCACCGCACCCAACCCGCTCATGCTCCGCAGCCGACCGGTCATGCTCCGCAGCTGGCGGTCAAACCTGACATTTTGCGATCGGGAGCTGTCGGCTGCGGAGCATGAGCGGGTTGGGTGGGGTGGTCGGGGGGGTCGGTCAGACCATCTTGACGACGATGTCGTGGAGCACCTCGCCGGCTCGGGCCATGCGGTCTCCGGCGTTGGACAGGTGCCGGTAGACCTCGCGCTTCTTCATCACGTCCATCACCTGGGCCAGGGCCTTGCCGCCGGTCGGGCCGCCGGACGCCTCGAGCCGTTCGACGTCTGCCTCGACGTCGAACAGCGCCGCCAGTGCTCGGCGGTAGGCCTTCTCGCAGTTGCGCTCCGCCTTGCGGGCGGCCGCGGCGCTGGCCTCGGCGGCAGCGGGGTCCGTCTCCAGGAGGCGGTAGCCCTGCTGCAGCGCCAGGGCGCCCTCCTGCAACCGGTCGGCGAACTCCTGGGTGACGGCGTCCGGGCTGACCCCGAGCACCTCCATCTCGCGCACCGTGGTCTTGGCGTAGTTGATGATGTGGTCGATGCTGCTGATGGCCCGGTAGAGCTCCTCACGGTCCATCGGGGTGGAGAAGGCCTTGTTGAGCACGTCCATGTTGCGGTCCTTGACGGTGTCCGCCTCGTGCTCGAGCTCGCGGACCCGCAACGCGTCGGCCTCGGCGCCGGTGGCCATGAAGGTCACCAGCGCCTCGCTGGCCTTGACCGCCAGGTCGCACTGGTCGTTCAGCAGCTGGAAGAAATTGGGCATCCGGGGGAAGACCCGGCTGATGACCTTCCCGAGGGCGGAACCTTCGGACATGACGACCTCCTGTGGGGGTGGGTGCGGGCAGGCCGAACCCTCGGATGACGGCTCAGATGAACAGGGTGCTGATCAGATAGGCGACGATGGCCACGGTGGCCGCGCCGGGAATGGTGATCAGCCAGGTGCTGACGATCTCGAAGGCCTTGGCCCAGCGGACCGCCTTGGGCCGTTCGGAAGAGCCGATGCCCATGATCGAGGAGCTGACGACGTGGGTGGTGGACACCGGGGCCCCGAGGTAGGAAGCCGAGAGGATGACCGCGGCGGACGTCAACTGGGCGTCCAGGGCGTGCAGCGGACGCACCTTGTAGATGCCGAAGCCCACCGTGCGGACGATTCGCCAGCCGCCGGACAGGATGCCCAGCGTGATCGCGCCGGCACAGCTGAGGATCACCCAGAAGGGGACGGTGAACTCGGTCAGGTGGCCACCGAGCACCAGCACCAAGGTGATGATGCCCATGCTCTTCTGGGCGTCGTTGGCGCCGTGCGAGAAGGCCAGCCCCGCCGAGGTCAGCCACTGGGTACGGCGCAGGATCCGGTTCGCTCCGGGCCGGGCGCCCTGCAGCAGGCGACTCATCAGCCGATGAATGCCGAAGCCGACCCAGAAGCCGATCACCGGCGAGATCACCAGGCCCAGCAACACCTTGGTCACGCCGGTCACGTGGCCGTGCTGCACGAGCTCGCTGAAACCCCACTTCACGTGGTCGGGGCCGGCGGCCAGGATCACCGAGCCGATCAACCCGCCGACCAGGGCGTGCGAGGACGACGAGGGGATGCCGAACCACCAGGTGCCCAGGTTCCAGGTGATGGCCCCGATGATGCCGCAGAAGATCACCACCATGGCCTTGGTGGCGTCGAGATCGCCGACGTCGACGAACTTGCCGATGGTGTTCGCCACCGCGGTGCCGCCCAGGATCGGCCCGAGAAACTCGAAGGTGGCCACGATGATCACTGCCTGGATCGGCGTCATGGCCCGCGAGGCGATCACCGTGGCGATGATGTTCGAGGCGTCGTGGAACCCGTTGGTGTAGTCGAACAGCACCACGAATGCCACGGCAATGACCGTGAGTACCGCCAGGGTCGTCATGATGCCGTCCTCAGATCTCGGCGAAACCGCGGTGGGGGGCGCGGAACATTGCGGTGCGTTGCAGCGGCACCGACCCGGGTGGACGGCGGGTCGTGGGGCGTTTCGATCGGGTGTTACGCCGCTCGAAATCGTCAGGGGCCAAACGTGGCGAGCGCCACAGTCTCGGGTCAAGGCTCGAGATGTTCCGAACGGCCCCCCGTGCGCCGAGTGGACGTGTTCCCGAGCCGAGCGTCGAATTATGCGTGCACTGCGCGAGATGTCGCCCAAAACTGTTGTGCAACAAGGCGTTAGCGTCTGGTGGTCAATAAATTGTCGAAAGGTGAACAAAGAATGAACCGGCGCGAGATCGCTCTGGCGGGTGCGGCGGTTGCGGTGGCCGTCGCGCTGACCCAGTGGATGCAGTACCGCCCCGATCCGGCCGCCGAACCGGGGGTGCGCGCCGCCGTCGTCCTGCTGCTGGAGGCCGATGCCCGGATCGTTCCGCTACCGGCAGTCGCCGATCTGGGTGCGCGGGCCGAGCGGGCTGCCCTGGTGCGGTGGGTGTGGGACGACGCAGCGCAGGCCGAGCGGCTGGCGGCGGCCGAACGTGGGGACGCCACCGCCACCGCAGCGCCGATCCGCGACCCGCAGACCCCGGTGTACTTCGTCGTCACCCGGTGGGGCGACGTCCATGCCCGAGCCCGCCGGGCCGGAGCCGAGGTGGTCGGTCACTACAGCAGCTGGCGGGACGGGGTGCGCCGGGACGAGGCCGACCGCTCGGTGCGCGTCGAGCTGGCGCGGATCGATCCGGTGGGGCGCACCCGGGGGTGGCGGCTGCTCTCGATCTCCTGAGCCTCGAGCGAGACCCGGGCGGGCCCGGGCGATCCACGGCGATCCCTCCGTGGCCTCAGTCGGGTTCGGGGACGTCGAACTCCGCCCAGACGCGTTTGCCCTCGGGGGTCGGGGAGGTGCCCCACCGGTCGGAGAGCATCTCCACCAGATGGACGCCGCGGCCGTGCTCCTCGGCGGGGGCGGCCGTCTGCCGTTCGGGCAGGTTCGTGCTCTGGTCCGTGACCGCGACGTGCACCCTGGCCCCGTTCAGGTCGAGTTGCAGGGTCAGCGAGGTGCCGGCATGGGTGATGGCGTTGGTCACCATCTCGCTCACCGCCAGCACGATCTCGTCGCGTCGTGAGGTGACGCCCCAGTCGGTCAGGGCCTGCCGGGTCACGGTGCGAGCGGTACCCACCGAGAACGGCCGGGGTTGCAGGTGCGCCTGCCGCCGCGTGCGTGCCCCGGAGGGGGTGCCGCGGTGCAGCACCAGCGCGCACACGTCGTCCCCGGTGGATTCGCCGTCCAGCATCGTGGCCACGAGCTGATCGAGGACCTGGGTCATGCCGATCTCCGGCTCGACGATCTCGGTCAGGGCGGTCGCGAGCCGTTTCAGGCTGTCGCAGATGTCCTCGTTGCGTCGCTCGATCAGACCGTCGGTGTAGAGCACCACGACCTCGTCCGGGGCCACCTCGAAGCGGTGCTCGCTGCGGGCGGGGATCCCGCGGCACCCCAGCGGCGGGTCGGGTTCCAGCTCGATGACGGTGCTCGCGCCGTCCGGGGTGTGGCGCAGCGGCGGCGGATGGCCCGCCAGGCTCAGCCGGCCGGCTCCGGTGAGGGGGTCGAGTTCGAGGTAGAGCACCGTGGCCATCGAGTTCGGCTGCAGCGCGGCGAGCAGGTCGTCCAGGCGGGTCAGCACCGCTGCCGGCCCGCCACCCAGGACGGCGTACGCCCGCAGGGCGTGGCGCACCGAACTCATCACGCGGGCGGCGGCCAGCCCGTGCCCGGTGGCATCGCCCACCACGCACGCCAGGTGACCGTTCGGCAGGCTGAAGGCGTCGAACCAGTCGCCGCCCACCTCCATCCCGACCGCCCCGGGCTCGAAGCGTCCCACCACCTGCCAGCCGTCGATGTCGGGCATGTGGGTCGGCAGCACCGCGCCCTGCAGCGCCCCGGCCACGGTGAGCTTCTGTTCGTAGAGCAGGGCGCGTTCCAGCGCCTGGGAGGTGTACCCCGCCACGGTGCTCATGAACTCACGCTCGGCGGCGCTCATGTGGCGCGGGGCCGCGAAGGTCAGGGCCAGGGTGCCCAGCCGTTCGCCGCCGCCGGAGACCAGCGGCAGGTGGGCCATGGCGTGCGTGCCGGCGGCCCGCATGTGCGCTTCGATGCCGGGGAACTCGGCCTCGGCCTCGGCGCGATTCTGCAGGAAGTAGCTCCTACCGGTGCGGACGGCGGCCGTCACGGGGAGCACGGATTCCACCGGGATGACCCGCCACGCCCGGGCGGTCTCCTGGGGCAGCGGGCTCATGCTCAGGTAGGCCATGGTGCGGCGCTCGGGGTCGACCAGGGCGATGCCGGCGAAGAACGTCCCCAGGGCATGACGCGCATGATGGGTGACGACATCGGCGACGTCCGCCGGACGCAACGCCGTCTGCAGCCCCCGCGCGATGGCCAGCAGGCGACTGCCCCGGTCGAGGGCACGCTCCAACCTGGTGACGAGATCGCCGGGCTCGGGGGCCATTGAGCCATCGTGCTCGGCGCGAGGGGGTCTTGTCAGCCTTCGTCGAGGACTCGTCCGGGGCCGGCACCGCCGGTGCGGGATCGGGCGAGGGCACCGAAGGCCTGCGCCGTGGAGACGTCGACGGTGCCCAGCTCCGCGCGGGTGAGCCAGCGGGCGGCGATCGCCTCCCCCTGCGGGTGCACCTGGGGCCGCACCGTGATCGGGACGACGAAGATCACATCGACCCGACGCTCGTCCGGGTCGATGACCACCGTGACCGGCTCGCCCGGGTCGATGTGCAGGCCGATCTCCTCGCGGACCTCGCGCTGCACCGCGGTGGCCGGGTCCTCGTGCCGGTCGAGCAGGCCGCCGGGCAGGGTCCAACCCCGCCGGTGACGCTGCCGCAGCACCAGCACCTGGCCGCCGTCCTCCAGGGTGCCGTGCTCCAGGAAGCAGAGTGCCCCCACGGTGTAGTCGGGGGTGAACGTGTGCACCAGGCCCAGCCGCACCGGCCGCGGCAACCGCGCGAAGACCCGCCAGGCGAGACGCCGCACCGCTCCCGGGCTCGCCGGAGCGGCACCGGTCGCGGCGATGGGGTCCGGCGGACTCTCCCGTGGTGACATGCCGAAACCGTAACCGCCCCAGGTGGATACTGTGATCCGGACGATATCGTTCGGGGCGAAACGTCCTGGGTCCGGCCCCGCCTGGAGTTCTAGCGTGAAGCCAAGGCCGAGGGACCCCAGCTGATGAAGACGAAGATCCTCCGGCGAAGGAACGGCCCGTGGTGGACCGGGTCGGAGAGGGCGGGAAGGGCAACCTTCCCGCCCTCGATCTGTGTCCGCAGCGGGGTGGAGGATCGTGTGTGAGGACCCGCGCCGGTAGGGTCCGGCAGATGTTCTCGCCGCCGATCCAGGTGCGTCGCGTGGCGGTGCGCATCGTGGATGCCGAGGCCAGGGTGCTGACCGCGGCCTGGCTGCGGCACGGTGAGACGACCCCGGAGATCCTGGCCCGATTGGTTCCGGGCGCCGGCGGCCTGGCAGCGTCGCTGCCGCTGAGCGCCGTCCGATCGATCCCCCGGGATGTGCGTTCGGGGGCGGTGCGGGTTCACCTGCTGGCGCTGGATCACAGCTGGCCCGAGCCGTCCCCGTGGCCACCGGGCGGACCCCACCCGCCGGCGCCCGACGAGACCGCCGACCCTGCCCGGCTCGACGAGGTGCTCACGGCCTGGGCCGACAGCAGGCACGCCGATCCGCTGGGGACCCAGCGGGGGCGTGAGGTGATGAAGGTGCAGCGTGCGGGGGCCTATGCGGTGATCCGGCGCGGCTCACAGGTGCTGCTCACCCGGCTGGCCCACACCGGCCGGTGGACGCTGCCCGGTGGCGGGATCGATCCCGGTGAACAACCGGCGGACTCCCTGGCGCGGGAGGTCTTCGAGGAGACCGGCCTGGCCCTGGACGACGTGCGGCTGGCGGGGGTGAGTACCGCCCGGTGGACCGGCCGAGCCCCCGATGGTGTCGTCGAGGACTTCCACGCGGTGCAGGTGATCTACACCGCCGAGGTCGACCCCGAGGCGGTACCGCGCGTGGTCGAACGCGACGGATCGACCAGCGCGGTGGCCTGGGTCGACCTGGCGGACGTGCCCACGATGCCGCTGACCTACGCGGTGCGATCCGGGCTGGGGCTGGTCGGCATCTCCCTGGGGCCGTGACGGTGGGACGTGCGGGGAGCAGCGTCCCGGCGCAGGTCGCGGCGGCGATCTGTCGCGCGGCCGCCGCACTCGAACCCCAGGCGTGGCCGGACGGCGGCGCCTGGCGGGACGCGGCCGTCCTGGCGGCGCTGGACCGGGCACAGCAGGCCGGGGACGACGCGGCGGTGCTGGATCTGGCCCGCAGCTACGACCGGCTGCTCGGCACGGTGCCGGCGCTCCGGGAGGGTGAGGTGGTGCTGCGCGACGCGGGGATCACCGAACGCCGGCGCCGGGGATCGTTCGCCACCCCGCCGCACCTGGCGGCGGAGCTGGCTCGCCGGGCACTGCCCGGCCCGGTGGCCAGCGTGGTCGACCCGGCGTGTGGCACCGGGGCGTTGCTGCTGGCGGCCCTGGAGCGGCTCGTGGCACACGGGGTTCCCGCGGGGGCGGCGGTCTCCCGGCTGGCGGGGGCGGACGCCGATCCGGTGGCCGTGGCCCTGTGCCGAGCGGCGTTGCCGGCGCGGGCACGACAGCTCGCGTCGCTCCACCCCGAGGTGGCGCCACACCCGATCGGCCCGGCCCGGATCTGCTGCGGCGATGCCTTGCTCGGCCCGGTGCCGGCCACCGCGGCGTCCCTGGCACCGGCCGGCCCGGGTCTGGTCTGGCACGCGCAGTTCCCCGACGTGCTGGCCGTGCCCGGGGCGCCCGCCGAGCCGGTGACCGGGTGGCGTGGCGGGTTCGAGGCCGTGGTGGCCAATCCGCCCTGGGAGCGGCTCAAGGTGTTCCGGCGGGAGGCGCCCGATCGGCTGGACGGCGCGCTGCGCCGGCTGCGGGCCGGTCAGTCGCGGGCAGTGCGCACCGGTGGCCGCCACCCGTTGACCGGTCATGGGGAGGTCAACGCCTACCTGCCCTTCGTCGAGACCTGCTGGCGCCTGCTCGCGCCGCGGGGACGGGCGGCGATCCTGGTGCCCGCGGGCATCGGCGCAGACCGCTCGGCGGCCGAGTTGATGCGGGCACTGCTGGAGTCGGGCTCGTTGCAGGCGCTGCACCTGCTGGCCACCGATCGGGCGGTGTTCGACGGCGTGTCCGCCCGGGTCGGCGTGGCCCTGCTGGAACTGCGTCACGGTGCACACCGGACCGGGGACGCCGGGCCGGTCGAGCCGGCCGAGGTCGCGATCGACGTCCGGGATCCGGCCGACATCCCGGCCGAGCGCCGCTGGGTGCTGGACGCCGCCCTACCGCGCCTGGTCAACCCGAACACCGGCACGGTGCCGTTGTGCGGTTCGGCCCGGGACGTCGACCTGCTGGCCGGTGCTCACCGGCGCTGGCCGGTGCTGGTCCACCACGGCGACCCCGGCGGCAACCCCTGGCAGGTGCGGTTGCTGACCCCGTTGCACATGACCCGCGATGCGGTGCACTTCCACTCCGAGCCGGGGCCGGGGCTGGTGCCGTTGTGGGAGGCCAAACACGCCGGGCTGCTGGACCATCGCGGCGGGTCTCGGGCCGATCATCGCTATTGGGTCTCCGAAGCCGTTGTGGCAGAACGGTTCTCGGAGCTGGTGGATCGAGGCTGGCTGGGCGCCTATCGGAACGTGACCACCACCGACTCGGCCCGCACGGTGGTGCCCTGCGCGTTGCCGGTGGCCGCGGTGGGCAATTCGCTGCCCCTGATCGACGCACCTCGACTGCCGCTGCTGTTGACGGTGCTGGCGGCGCTACCGGTCGACTACCTGGTGCGGCAGAAGCATGCCGGGGCGAACCTGAACTTCTTCAAGCTGGAGCAGGCCGCCGTTCCCGAACCGGTTGTGTACGAGGCTGTCACGACCTGGAGCGATGGTCAACCGCTGGAACGCTGGCTGCTCACCCGGTTGGCGGCGAGCATCCGCTGGGACCAGACGCTGACCCCGCTGGCGCAGGAGCTCGCCGGCCTGGGCGTCGACCTCGCCGCTGCCCGAGGCCAGGGTCGGGACGACGCGCTGGCCGAGATCGATGCCGCGCACGCCCTGTTGCTGGGCTGGACGCGAGAGGACCTGGAGCACGTGCTGGGAACGTTCGCGACACTGCGTGCCCGCGAGGTGCGTACCATCGGCCGATTCGCCACGGCGACAAGGGTTCTGGCGGCGTTCGATCGGTTGACGACGAACTGAGACCCGCCGGCGGCTGGAGGGGTCGAGCCGGCCGGTGGGCCTCAGGTCTGGTGGCGCCCGAGGGCGCCGGGGCAGCTCAGGAACGCGGCCCGTAGGGATCGGACAGTTCGTGGTGCACCCGCTGTTCGCGGACGGCCGACAGGATGCCGCTGGCCAGGAGCAGACCGCCGGCACCGATCAGCACCGTGAGGGTGACGGCCTTGGCGGGGATCTCGATCGAGGTGAGCTGGTTGAGCAGCGTGGTCACGCTGATGGCCAGCGCCACCAGGCCGATGACCACGGTGCGCATCCGCACCGGCGGGCGGGACGTGCGCGACGCGTTCGGTGCGGGGGCGTCCAGCGGCTGGGACGGGGACGGGGTCTCGGACATGGTGTCCTCCTCAGGACCGGCTGGGAACGGGGATCGACGACGGGGTGGGCACGCTGCTCGCCGCACCGCTCGATGACGGTGTGAGCGCTGCCTGACTGACCACCACGCGCCCCGCGCCCAGGGAGACCTTCACGGTGATGATCGGGGTGCCCGAACCGGTGGTGATGGTGCGCTGCGATCCCACACCCTGATCGGTGTGCGAGCCGACCAGGTCGCGGATCTCGCCCAGGCCGACGCTGGTCTCCACCCGGGTCGGGACGCCGGCCGGCAGCACGACGCGCAGCTCACCCGCGCCCTGGTCGATCGGGATCGTCAGGGCGCCGGCGCGGGCGGCCGTGACGAGCTGGTCGGAGGTCAGGTCGACCTCGGTGTCCGCGCCGCCGGTGCGGAAGCCGTCGATGGCCTGTTGGGCGGTGGTCGGTCGCCAGAGCCGGTCGGGGGTCGAGGTGTCCTGCGTCGACGCCGTCCCGCCCAGGCCGGCCAGGGCCAGGATCACGGCCACCGGCACCAGGAACCCGCCGCGCCGTCCGGCCAGGCCGGCGAGCAGCAGGCCGAGCCCGACCACGCCCAGCGCGGCGGCGATGGTGACGACCGTGTTGCCCGCCAGTTGGTGGGCCAGGACGCCGATCAGCACGGCCGCGCCCAGGGTGACCAGGGTCAGCGGACGCCACGGGCGGGTGGCCCAGCGGGCTGCCTGGGCCGCGGAGACGGCCGGCGCGTACCCGGCGGGGGCCCCGGGCGGAACCGGCGCGGTGGTGAGCGGGCCGTGCTCCTCCGCGGCCCCGGCAGGCCAGGCCCCGGACGGCGGCTCGTAGGCGGCCGACGGGTACGCGGGGGACGGGTAGGCGGGGGAGGGGTAGGCGGCCGACGTGGTCGACGGAGTGGAGGTCGGGGACGTCGGAGTGGCCTGAGGGGCATCGGCCGACCAGGTGGTGCCCGAGCCCGGGGTGCGGCCGGCACCTCGGCGCCGGGCCAGCCACCAGATCAGCCCGCCGATCAGCAGCACCGTCACCAGGCCGGACCCGCCGGTCCACCCGGGGCCGTTGTGCCCCCAGGCGTTGCCGAACGGCATACCGGCCAGCGTCGCGAACACCGCGCCGACGAAGCCGGCGGTGACGGTGCCCCGGGTGACCTCCTGCGCGTGGATCCGGCCATCGGGGTGTGGCAGCAGCAGCCAGCAGAGGCCGTAGACGAACATGCCGATGCCGAACACCAGGCTCAGGGCGACGAAGCCGCCGCGCACCAGGATCGGGTCCACGCCCCAGCGCCGGGCCAGACCGGCGGCCACCCCGGCGAACCAGCGGCCCTCGTCGGGGCGCACGATGCCCAGGGCACGGATCTTGTCGAACGCGTCGGTCGGCCCGGCCGGCGGGAAGGGCGCCTGTGGCGGGTACGGGGGCTGCGACGGGTACGGCGGCTGCGACGAGTACGGCGGCGGGGGAGCGTCCGTCGTGGGTGCCGAGGTGTCGGCGGCGGGCTGCGACGAGGCACCTGGGGTCGACTCCGGCGGGGGAGCCGAGGTGTCGCTGTCGGACGGGTGGCTGTTCATGCCTCGACTCTCCTCGCAGATCGCCCGGCGCGGTATCGGGATCCCCCCTGAGCCGACCCTGGTTCGGCGATCGGGGGCCGGCCCTGAGGCGCCTCGGGTCCGGTGGGGGTCAAGATGGTCTCGTGAGCCAGGCCGTTTCTCCACCACCGCTGCCGCCGAAGCCCGCGCCGCCGATGATCGGCCGGCCCGGGACCGTGGCGGCGCCCCACCCACCGCTGCCGACGCCGGTTCGTCCGCCGCTGGTTCGTCCGGGGGCGGGCCGGGCCGTGGCCGGGGTCGCCGCCGGCGTCGCGGCCCACCTCGGCCTGCCGGTGGGCGCCGTCCGGATCGGGTTCTTGCTGACCACCCTGGGCGGGGGGGTCGGGCTGGTGCTCTACATCTGGCTGTGGGCGCTGGTGCCCACCCAGACCGAGGTTCCGGTTCAGCCTGCGGCGACGGGGGTGGCCTCGGCGATCTCCGCGGCACCCGGCGCGGCACGCGGCCCGGCGCTCGGTCCGGTTCCGGCCACCACAGCCGTCAACGTGGCGGCCCGCACCTCGCGTCGTTCCTCGACCCGGATCGGTGACCTGGTGGTCGGGGGGCTGCTGCTCGCCGGGGGCCTGGCCGTCCTCGGCAGCCTGACCGGCTGGCAGGTCTCGCTCGGCGCGGTGCTGCCGGCGATCGTCGTGGTCGGCGGCGCCGCCTTGATCTACACCCAGCTGGACGAGGTGCAGGGCACCCGGTGGGCGCTGACCGGGGCCAGTGGCCGGGGGGCGGCGTTGCGGGTGGCGGCCGGGGTGGTGCTGGTGCTCGGTGGCGTGATGCTCGCCGTGGTCGGTAGCACCGACGTCGCCTACGCCGGCCGGGTGCTGGCCGCGGTGGCGGCCATGCTCGGTGGCGTGTTGCTGGTGCTGGCGCCGTGGGCGATCCGGTTCTGGCGTGACCTGAGTGCCGAGCGCGATGCCCGCTCGCGCGAGGCCGAGCGCGCCGACATCGCCGCTCACCTGCACGACTCGGTGCTGCAGACCCTCGCCCTGATCCAGCGGGGCAGCGATGACCCGGCCATGGTGAACCGGCTGGCCCGCACCCAGGAGCGTGAACTGCGCAGCTGGCTGTACGGCGGCGGCGGACGTACCGCGGACGGCACCGATCGGCAGGCCCGGCTCGAGGGCCGGGTGCAGGCCGTGGCCGAGGACGTCGAGGACCTGCACGGGGTGGCGATCGACGTGGTGGTGGTCGGGGACCGCGACCTCGACGAGCGGGGTGAGGCCCTGGTGGCCGCCCTGCGCGAGGCGATGGTCAACGCCGTCCGGCACGCGGGGGCACCGGTCATGGTCTTCGTCGAGTCGCTGCCGGACGGCGTCGAGGCCTTCGTGCGCGATCGCGGGCCGGGGTTCGACCCGGCGAGCGTGCCCGGTGACCGGCACGGCGTCCGGGAGTCGATCATCGGGCGGATGTCGCGCTACGGCGGCACCGCGGTGGTGCGCAGCACTCCCGGTGAGGGCACCGAGGTGCGATTGTCGATGCCGGACGTCGCGTCCGAGAACGGCGCTGCCAACGGTTCCGGTACTGCCACCGGTGCCGGTGCCATCCCGAACCCCATGCGGGGGTCCGGCGAGAACGAGGAGGCTCGGTGACCATCCGGTTGGTGCTGGTCGACGACCACGCGATGGTGCGCAGCGGGGTGCGCACCGAACTGAGCGCCGCCCCGGACATCGAGGTGGTCGGCGAGGCGGCCGACGTCCCCACGGCGATCGAGGCCGTGCACGCGTTGCGCCCGGACGTGGTGCTGCTCGACGTGCACCTGCCCGGCGGCACGGTGCGCCCGGGCGGCAGGGAGGTGCTGGAGCGTTGCGTCGACCTGATCTCGGCGGACGGCGCGCCCCCGGTGCGGTTCCTGGCGCTGTCGGTCTCGGACGCCGCCGAGGACGTCATCGCGGTGATCCGTTCCGGCGCAAGGGGTTACGTCACGAAGACGATCAGTGGTCCGGACCTGGCGGCCGCGGTGCGTCGGGTGGCCGACGGCGACGCGGTGTTCTCGCCGCGCCTGGCGGGCTTCGTGCTGGACGCCTTCGGCGGCAGCGGGGGCGACGTGGCCTCGGTCGATGACGAGCTCGATCGGCTCTCGGCGCGTGAACGCGAGGTGATGCGCCTGATCGCCCGCGGCTACGCCTACAAGGAGGTGGCTCGCGAGCTGTTCATCTCGGTGAAGACCGTCGAGACCCACGTGTCGGCGGTGCTGCGCAAGCTGCAGCTGTCCAACCGCAACGAGCTCACGCGCTGGGCGGCCGACCGTCGCTTGCTGTAGTGCCGTCGTCCTGGCGCGGGACGGAGGCGAGCCGGCTGAGTTTGGCGGCCAGGCTGGTCTCGCCGTAGCCCTCGTCGGTGCCGCCCAGGGCCGGGTCGCGCAAGATCAGGGACGGTCCGGGACGCTGTGGTTGCTCGTCGGTGATCGTCGGGCGGGGTTCGGAGTGGTTCGACGCTCGAGCCGGCTGAGTCGGCTGTGCCGGCTGAGTTGGCACAGATGGCTGCGCCGGTTGCGAGGTGGGGACGCTCTCGCCGTCCCAGAGCTGCTGGGCCAGTGCCGCCAACATGATCACAGAGCGGGCGGTCTGGGCGACGTCCGGGGTCTGTTCCACCGTCAGCACCACGGGGTGGTCCGGCTCCTCGGCCTCGGCCAGCAGCACGATCTCGGGCAGGGTCTCCGGGTGGGGGCACACCGCGGCGCAGCGTGCGGCGAGCTGCTCGGCGTCCGCCTCGACCGGGTCGGGCACGCCGCGGATCCGGATCGCCAGGTCGACCGCATCGGCGGCGGTGAACAGCTGCATGGCCGCCGACATCAGCACGTCGCCGTGCGCCGGTGCGGCACGGTCGAGGTGGACGAGCACCGACACTCGCCGGCGCCCGTCGGGCGGGGGGTGCTCCGCCGCGGAGACGGTCATACGTATCTGTCGGGGACGGCGGGGTGCGGCTTGAGGCCTACGATGCGCGCATGTCCTTCGTCTTCGAACTCATCGTCGTGATCCACCTCATCGGCATGGCCTGCATCGTCGGCTCGTACCTGACCGTGGTGCGTCGCCCCCGCATGGTGCCGTTGATGCTGCACGGCGCGGCCACCCAGGTGCTCACGGGTCTGATCATGGTCGGCATGCTCGAGGCGAAGGTCGTCGACGAGGAGGACCCGGTCAATCACCCCAAGATCGGCCTGAAGCTGCTGGTGGCCCTGATCGTGCTCGTGCTGGCCTGGATCAACCGCAAGCGGGACGACGAGCCCAACACCGCCGTTCATGCCATCGGTGGCCTGGCGATCCTCAACGTGATGGTCGCGGCGCTCTGGTCATGAGCCAGGGCAGGTGCGCCGGCGTCAGGTGACCCCGGCGGGCGGCGCCGCGCAGCAGCCACGTGCCCAGGGCCAGGCCGACCACGACGGTGACGATCGAGCCTTCGAGGCCGATCGTGCCGCCGTCCAGCCAGTCCGGGCCGGTCAGGTGCGAGGTGAACAGCCCGGCCGGACCGCCGAGCTCGGTGCCCGACACGGTGCCGCCGATGACCCCGCCCAGCACGGCGTTCCACGCCAGGTGGATGCCGATCGGCAGCCACAACCGGCGGGTGTACAGGTAGGCCGCCCCCAGCATCACCCCGGCCTCGATCATGATCGCGACGGCGCCCCACGCGGTGGCCCCGGGGTTGAGCAGGTGCAGGCCGCCGAACAGCACCGCGGTGACGGCCAGCGCCGGCCAGCTGCCGACGTGCTGATCGAGCAGCCGCAGCAACACGCCGCGGAACAGGATCTCCTCGGCGAACCCCGCGCCGACGCCCATCATCAGCCCGACCAGGATGCCGGTGTTCAGCGAGGCACCGCTGATCCGCAGCGAACCGGTCAGGGCGAGGATGCCCGCCACCACCGCGATCATGCCCGCGCCCAGCGCCAGTCCCCGGCCGAACTCGGCGGCGGCGCCGTCCCGGCTCAGTTCGTGCACCGGACGCCGCGCCAGCAGCCGGATCATCAACCGGTACAGCGCGACGGCGATCGCCGCCTGCACGCCCAGGGCCAGCGCCAGGCCGGGCCACGGGTGTGCCTCGACGTCCGAGGTGGCCCCGGAGCCGTACACCCCGGCGTTGAGTGCCGTCCCGAGGACCAGCCCGCATCCCTGGGCCGCGATGAAGCTCAGGCTGCCCAACGGGTACTGCCAGCCCGAGCGCCGGTCGAGCAGCTGCCAGGGCCGTGACGTGGTCGTCGAGGTCGTCATGAGGCGTCATCCTGAGGCCGGGGCGGCCCCGGGGTCGATGGGGCCAACCCCCCTCTCGACGCCACTCAGGCGGTCGCGACCACCCGGAAGGCCTCGGCCAGCGAACCCTGCGGCAGGTCGAACATGCCGGCCATCCGCCGGCCCCACTCGGTGAGCATGCCGGCCAGGTTCTCGTGGTGGGAGGTCTGGCTGACGTGCGCCTGCAACGCGGCGATCTTGCGCGCGAAGGTGTCGTCGATGCGCACCGGGTGGTCGGGGTTGGGGTCGGCCATCAGCCACGCCTCACGCACCGTCCACGGCTGCAGGCCCTCGTCGTCCAGCAGTTCGGGGTGGGCGAACGGGTTGCGGGCCGCGGGGTAGATCGCGCGGATGGTGGCCTCGCCGGCGGCCAGGTGGTCGGGGTGGCTGGCGCCGATCCGGGTCCAGTTGCGTTCGGGGCTGGGCATCAGCACGCGGTCGGGGCGCACCTGGCGGATCACCCGGACGATGTCGCGCTGCAGGTCGTGGGTCGGCTCCAGCCAGCCGTCCCGATACCGGTCCAGGAACCGGACGTCGTGCACGCCGACGGCCGCCGCGGCGTCCCGCTGCTCCTTCTCGCGCAGCGCCGGCATCGCCTCGCGCGGGGTGTCGTCGAAACCGCCCTGCTCGCCGCGGGTGCACAGCAGGTAGGTCACCTCGAGGCCGGCATCGACCCAGCCGGCGATGGTGCCGGCGGCGCCGAAGTCCAGGTCATCGGGGTGTGCGGCCACGCACAGCACACGGGTGACGTCGTTCAGAGGGGGCATGGTGGCTGATGCTACGTGCGCCGATGGGACGGCGAGCCCGTTACGCGCTGCGGACGAGCACCTCGACCTGCACCCAGTCCGCGAAGCGGTACGGGCGATGGGCCAGCACGCCCCCGAGGTGACGGCGCAACCGCGACATCTCGGCCCGTACGGTGACCGTGCGGGCGGCGTCCCCGAACAGGGCCTGGGCCAGCTCGGCGGCGCTGCTGCCCGCGGGCCGGTCGGCCAGCGCGCACAACAGGTCGGCGTGGCGGGGGCTGAGCGCGTGCTCCCAGGTGCCGCTGGGGGCGCGCACGATCAGCTGGGCCGGGCGGTGCCGCAGATCGAGGACGACGCGCGTCGGCTCGGGGGAGCGGCCGGCGTCCTCCAGGGTGCGGATCAGCCAGCCGCCGGGGATCGGCTCGACCCGGCAGGCGCCGTAGGCGGGCAGCCAGGTGGTCTCGCCGTCCAGCCCCTCGGGCAGCATGATCCGGTCGGTCGGGGCGAGGCCGGTGGCGGCCACCAGCCAGCCGTGCCGATCGGTGACCACGGCGCGGCCCTCGATCCGGGCCAGCATCGGTGCGGCCACGGCACGCAGTCGCTCCAGCTCGGTGCGGTGATCGGCGCGCAGCTGGTTCTGCGCCAGGTGGGCCACGGCGTCCACCAGGGCCAGGGTGCTGGCGTGCACCGTTGCCGCCGGCCCCGAGACGTCGACCACGCCGAGCAGCCGCCCCGAGCGGGGGTCGTGTACCGGGGCGGCAGCGCAGGTCCAGACGTGATGGGTGCGCACGTAGTGCTCGGCCGAGTAGACCTGTACCGGACGGCGCGCCACCAGCGCGGTGCCGATGGCGTTGGTGCCGACGGTGTCCTCGTCCCAGGCGGCGCCTTCGACGAACCCGAGGCTGTCGGCCCGGCGCCGCACCGCGCTGCTGCCCTCGCGCCACAGCACCCGGCCGTCGGCACCGACCACGACCATGATGTGCAGCGCCTCGTCGGCGATCGAGGTCAGCCCGGCGCGCAGCGCGGGGAGGGCGGGCAGCAGCCCGCTGGCCTCGCGGTGCCGGTCGAGCTCCTCGGGGGCCAGTGGGGCGCGCTCACCGCCCCGGTCGGGGTCGACGCCGCGGCCCAGCACCCGGCGCCACGACTCGGCGATGACCGAGCGCGGGGGGTGCGGCGGCGTCCGGCCCGAGAGGGTGGCCTCGTGCACCTGGGTGAGCGCACGCGCATGGGCCCGCGGGTCGGCGCCGGCAGGCAGGGCACTCTCGAGGCGGTTCGGGGGCAGGACCTCACCTCCGGGTCGGTCAGTCCAGTGTGAGCCGGATCACCCCAATTGCCTAGAGTTGCGCTTCGATCACCTCCAGCACCCGATGGGGGGCCTCCAGGTGCAGCATGTGGCCGGCCCCGGGCACGACGGTGACCGGAGGGTCGCCGTCCGGTCGTGCGGCGCCCTCGGGGATCGCCAGGATGGCGTCCCGCGCGCCCCAGAGCACGGTCACCGGGATCCCTTGCCCCTCCAGGGCGCGCAGCCGCACCGCGGTGTTGATCGCCTGGCCGTCGTTCTCGTCCAGCAGGATGCCGAGGGCCGCCTGCAACGAGGCGCCGACGCCGTCCAGTCGCTTGTACTTCAGCACGTCGTCGACCAGCTGCCGAGTGACCAGGCCGGGGTCGGCGAACAGCTTCTCCAGCAACGGTTTCAGCTCCCGACGCGAGGACGCGGCGGCGAACCCGCGCAGGTAGTCGGCGTTCACGCCGTCGTCCGGGCCGGGCCGGCCGGAACCCAGCCCGGCCGGGGCGATCAGCGTCAGCGAGGCCACCCGCCGGGGGGCGCGCGCCGCCGCTTCGGCGACCACTGCACCACCCAGGGAGTGGCCGACCAGGTGCACCGGGCGGCCCTGGGCGGCCACGGCGCCCAGCACCGCCAGCACCGCCTGGGCCAGGTCGGCCAGGGTGGCGCCCTCGCCGAGGGTCTTGGACGACGCCCCGTGCCCGGGCAGGTCGAGGGCATAGACCGCTCGGGACGCCGCAGCGCCGGTGGGCGGGTTGGCCAGCGGTTCCTGGACGAACAGCCACGACGCCCGGTCGCCGCCGTAGCCGTGCACCATCAGCACGACGTGCTCGGCAGCCGTGGCCGAGTCGCCGGAGCCCTCGGTGGTGGTGGCGCCGACCCCGGCGTAGCTGATGGTGTGCGCGCCCGAGGTGACGGTGGCGATCTCGGGCCCGGTGTCCTCGTCCTCACCGGAGGCGATGGCGGCCTCCAGGTCGGCGAGCTCGGCGCTCGCCTGTTCGGCCGCCGCGGCCACCGCCGCGTCGTCCACCTCGGCCGGGGCGACCAGGGCGATCACCCCGCTGACCGGGATGTCCTGGCGGGGAGCGGCGATCAGGCGCCGGACGACGCCCTCGGCCGACGACTCGAGGGTGCCGGCGATCTTCTCGGTCTCGATGTCGGCCAGATCATCGCCGAGGGCGACGGTGTCCCCCTCGGCGACGATCCAGTCGACCACCTTGCCGACCTTCATCGACAGGCCCCACTTGGGCATCGTGACCGGTTGGATCCGTGGGTCGGAGAACTCCATGCCGGCGCCTACCGGGCCCAGCCGGCGACGGATTTGACCGCGTTCACCACGCGCTGGGCGTCCGGGATGAACAGGTCCTCCAGGGCGTCGGCGAACGGCACCGGGGTGTGCGGTGCAGTGACCATCTCGATCGGGGCCTGCAGCGACGAGAACGCCTGCTGCGCCACGAGAGCCGAGACATCGGTGGCGATGTTGCAGCGCGGGGTCGCCTCGTCGACCACCACCAGTCGGCCGGTGTTCTCGACGCTCTCGAGAATCGTGTCGACGTCCATCGGTGAGGTGGTGCGCAGGTCGATCACCTCGGCCTCGATGCCGGCGGCGGCGAGCTCGGCGGCCGCCTCGAGGCTGGTGTGCACCATGCGGCCCAGGGTCACGATGGTGACGTCACCGCCCTCGCGGACGACGTTCGCCTCGCCGAACGGGATCGCGTAGGACTCCTCGGGAACCTCGCCGGCCAGGTCGTACAGCGCCTTGTGCTCGCAGAAGATCACCGGGTCGTCGTCCCGGATCGCCTGGATCAGAAGGCCTTTGGCGTCGTACGGGGTGGCCGGGGTGACTACCTTCAGCCCGGGGATGTGGGTGAACACCGGGTAGAGGCACTGCGAGTGCTGGGCGGCCGCGCGCAGCCCGGCGCCGTACATGGTGCGCACCACCACCGGGGTGACCGCCTTGCCGCCGAACATGTACCGGAACTTGGCGGCCTGGTTGAAGATCTGGTCGAAGCAGACGCCCATGAAGTCGATGAACATCAGCTCGGCCACCGGGCGCATGCCGCGCGTGGCGGCGCCGACGGCGGCGCCGATGAACGCCGACTCGCTGATCGGGGTGTCCAGCACCCGCCCGGGGAACTTGTGATAGAGCCCCTTGGTGACCCCGAGGACGCCGCCCCAGGCGTCCTCCTCGCCGGGGCTGCCGGCGCCGCCGGCGTTGTCCTCACCCATGACGATGACGCTGGGGTCGCGTTCCATCTCCTGGGCCAGGGCCTCGTTGATCGCCTCGCGGTAGGTGATGCTGCGTGCCATCGCTGGAATCCCTTCTCTGCGAACGAGGTCAGAACGAGTCAGTAGGAGATGTAGACGTCGGTGGTCAGGTCGTCCGGCCCGGGTTTCGGGTCGGCCTTCGCTTTGGCGACGGCGTTGTCGATCAGCGCGGCCACCTCGGCGTCCACGGCGTCCAGCGCCTGCTCGCCGACCCGGCCGTCACCGGTCACCGTGGCGCGGAAGCGCAGCAGGCAGTCGAGGTGCTCGCGGGCCTGGGACACCTCGTCGGCGCGGTACTTCTGCTGGTCGCCCTCGAAGTGGCCGAAGTAGCGGGTGAACTTCATCTCGATCAGGGTCGGGCCGCCACCGGCGCGGGCGCGAGCGATGGCCTCGCCGGCCGCTTCGTGCACGGCGAAGAAGTCGAACCCGTCGACGATGACGCCGGGCATGCCGAAGGCCGCGGCCCGGTCGGCGATGTTGTCGCTGGCCACCGACCAGGTGGACGACGTGGTCTCGGCGTAGCCGTTGTTCTCGGCCACGAACACCGCCGGCAGGTTCCACACCGCCGCCAGGTTCAGTGCCTCGAGCGTGGTGCCCTGGTTGGACGCGCCGTCCCCGAAGAACGCCACGCCGACGCCACCCTGACCGGCGAACCGGGCCGCCAGCGCGGTGCCACAGATCAGCGGCGGGCCGCCCCCGACGATGCCGTTGGCGCCGAGCATGCCCTTGGACAGGTCGGCGATGTGCATCGAGCCGCCCTTGCCGCGGCAGGTTCCGGTGATCTTGCCGTAGATCTCGGCCATCATGCCGGTCGGGTCGACGCCCTTGGCGATGCAGTGGCCGTGGCCGCGGTGGGTCGAGGCGATGGCGTCGCGGTCGTCCAGGTGCATGCAGACGCCGGCGGCGCTGGCCTCCTCGCCGGCGTACAGGTGCACGAATCCGGGGATGTCGCCGGTGGCGAACTCGGCGTGCACCCGCTCCTCGAACTCGCGGATGGTGCGCATGATGCGGTAGGCCTCGAGCAGTCGGTCGGTGGTCAAACCCGATGTGCTGGAGATGGTCTCGGTCATGATCACTCCTGAGGTGTCGGTGGCGGGGTGCGCAACAGGCCCTCGCGGGCGGCGGTGGCCATCACGGCGGCGATGTCGACGATCCGGGGCCCGTGGGCGGACAGCTCGACGGCCGGCGGGGCGCGTCCCGGCGCGAAGGCCAGCTCGCGTTCGCCGTCCACCGCGATCACGCCGCGGTCGGTCTCGATCGGCAGCTGCTCGCCCAGGGCCATCGGGCGCCAGTCGCTCACCCCGACCGGCAGCACCAGTCCCGGCGCGATCGGGGCCTGGACGACGACCCGCGCCCGGCCGGGCGGGCACAGTCGCAGCGCCACGCCGTCCGGGCTGGTTCGGGGGCTGGGGCAGAGCAGGCCGGGGATGGACGACAGTCCGATGCCGTCGGGTTCGGCGAAGGTCACGTACAGCTCGGTGAGCACGTCCGGGTCCCACAGCGCCCGGGCGCCGACGTCGCTGGTGCGGGCGATGGCGACGTCGACCAGGGCATTCTCGGTGCGCTGCTCACCGGTGCCGGGGCGGGCGGCGCTCACGCGCAGCGTGGTGGCGCGGCGGGTGCCGTCGTCCGCCGACACCGCCCCGGTGGCGACCAGCGCAGCGGCCAGGCCGGCGACGGTCGCCTCGCGCAGCTGGGGGAAGGCGTTGTTGGTGCCGGTCGACAGTGGTAACAGCGGGACGTCGCCGCAGGCTCCGGCGGCGACCCTGGCCGTGCCGTCGCCGCCGAGGCAGATCAGGGCGGTGGCGCCGCGGTCGATCATCTCGCGGATCAGGGCGACCGAGTCGGTGGCGGTCTGGCTGTGCGCGGGCAGTTCGACGAACTCGACCTCGGGCCAGGGCGGGGTGCCGGCGTGGGCCTGCAGCGCGCGCAGGACGGCGGCGCTGATGCCCCCGACGTCCGTCGACATGAGCACCTTGGGCAGCCCGACCACCGCGGCGGCGGTGAGGATCCGCTGGATCATGTTGGCCTTCTCGGCCGTGGGGAAGACCGACGCCTTGGCCACCAACCGCCGGATGTCCCGCCCGGACATCGGGTTGGCAACGATGCCGAGGGCCACCTCACCCATGCGGTGAGCATGACCTGGATCACACCGACGACATCAGGGTTGCCGAAGGTTGCAACTCGACCTGCGGACCGCCACTTCGCGTGCTGGGCTTCGTGGGCTTCGTGGGCTTCGTGTCCTCGTGTCCTCGCCTGCGCCTGGTGTCCCCGCCCGGTGCCCCGTGCCCCCGCCTGGTGTCCCCGCCCGGTGCCCCGTGCCTCGCCTGGTGTCCGCGCCCGGTGCCCCGTGCCTCGCCTGGTGTCCCCGCCCGGCGCGCCTCGTGCGCCCGTACCCCCGTACCCCCGTACCCTCCTTCCCTCATGATCACCTTTAGCTCGCAGTTTCCTCCGGTTCAACCGGTGCATACTGCGAGCTAACGGTGATCTTGTGTATGAGGTATGTGATCGAGTGCGACGCCGTAACCATGATCGCGGTGAGGGTGCCGGAGTGACCCCTGGGGTGGGCGCCAACAGCCCTGTCGTGGTGATCGTGTGGGGAGAAGGCGGGCCGGGGCGTCCCAGCTGGGACGTGTCGGCGCGGCGAGCCGCCCGCCTCACCCTGCGGTGCCGTCGTCACGGGTCCAGCAGGGAGATACTGCGATCTCCCGGTGATCTCGTAGGCGATGGACGGAGGCAGGTGTCCGCGGCCCGGTCGAGACGACAGGCGGCCCTCGTAGGCCTCCTCATGGCGTGCAACCTGGTCGCCGGCTGCTCGTCGATGGTCCCGTTCCCCGAGCCACCGCCTGCGATCTCCGATCCGCGGGCATGTCCCGGCAGCACGGTCGAGCTGGAACAGCTCCTGGGACGATTCCGCATCGCCCTGCCGCCCGGTGCCACGCAGGTGCTTTTCGATGCCTCGGTGCACCCCCTGTTCGGGGAATATGCCCTGGCGGTGGCGTTCCGGACGACGCCCGAAGGGCTGGTGCGTTTCACCCAGGACAACGGGTTCAAGTCTCCCGGGGCCGAGATGACCGCGACCGGACCCTTGCCCAACGCCCCGACCTGCCTCGACGGCCGGGACCGGCTCACGGTGACGTCGCTGACGTCGGCCTGGGCGGTCGACGACCGGGTGTGGCGCGTGGCCGCCGTCGACCGGAGTGATCCGAGGCGTCCGCTGGTCGTGGTGGAGGCCTTCGACGTCTGACTCGCCCCCGGCAGTGCCGCGAGCCGAGGGTGACCCGATGTGCACCGCGGGAAGCTGCTGGTGAGTCCACGGTGGTCCCATGGCGCAAGCGACGTCCCAGCTGGGACGTGTCGGCGCGGGTGGTCCCGCTACCGCCGCCCATGATCACCGTTGGATCGCAGTTTGCTCCGGCTTGCCCGGTGCAAACAGCGATCCAACGGCGATCTTCGAGGCCGGCGGGTTCAGCGCAGGGAGATCGCTCGCAGCGGTGTCAGCTGGGCGATGACCTCGTAGTCGACATCCTTGTGGATCAGGATCACGTCGTGCCGGATCGCCTGGGCGGCGATCAGGCAATCGACGAGGCTGCGGATCGTCAGGCCGGCACGTCGGGCAGCTCGGTAGATCGTGGCGGCTGCTCGGAAGTCGGTGGCAGGCTCGACGGACAGGCTGGGCAATCCGTTGACGAGGAGTTCGAGCCGAGCCGAGCGGATCCCGTCACCGGCACCGGCCAGCAGCTCCATGGCAATGGGCTCGCAGATGGCGACCTGGTCTGGCTCCGTGGTCAGCATCTCCCGGACGGTCGCTGTTGCCCGGGTAGGGGCGGCCCGCAGGTAGTCCACCCAGGCCGAGGTGTCGATGAGGTTCACTCGGTCGGTGGGGCATCGCCGGTGCGCAGGGCCTCGAGGTCGCCGTCCCAGCCGACGCCCTCCAGTCCCAGCAGGAAGTCACGCTGGAGCGGGACACCCACGAGGCGCCGGAGCGCGAGATCCACCGCTTCGCGCTTGGTCTTCACGCCGAAGCGATGCATCACCTCGGCCACCAGTTCGTCGTCCAAGTCGATGTTGGTGCGTCCCATACACCGACGATACACCAACCGCCGAACCTGGCATGATCGCCGTTGGATCGCTGTTTGCTCCGGCTCAACCGGTGCATACAGCGATCTAACGGCGATCTTCGAGGTGGAGGTCGGGGTATCCGGCGGCGAAGGCGTCGGCGAGGGCATGGACGGCGCGCACCAGGTCGTCCTCGCCGTAGTAGGCGAAGCTGAGCCGCAGGCAGTGGCGGAACCCGCCGTCCGTCGAGAACTTCGCCCCTGGCTGGAACGCCGCGCCCCGGGCCACGGCCAGTGGGCGCACGGCTGCGGTGTCGACGTCGGCGGGGAAGCGCATCCAGAAGAAGTACCCGCCGTCTGGCGTGCGCCACGAGACCGGGCCAGCCGAGCCACCTGCGCCGCCGTCTCCGCCCGACCCGTCCGGGGCAGTTGAGCTGCCGGACCTGCCGGAGCCGGTCGAGTCGCCGGAACCACCCGAGCCGAACGCATCGTGCAGGGCGGCGTCCAGGGTGGCGACCCGGGCGGCGTACACCGTGCGCAACCGGTCGAGGTAGGTCAGGGCCGAGCCGTCCTG
The DNA here is from genome assembly GCA_046330955.1 of Kineosporiaceae bacterium. Taxonomy (GTDB): domain Bacteria; phylum Actinomycetota; class Actinomycetes; order Actinomycetales; family Kineosporiaceae; genus JADJPO01. The sequence goes on from JAXLRT010000007.1 coordinate 49,878, forward strand.
CAGCATCGCGGTCACGATGGGGGCGGCGAACGGGTTGAGGCCGCCGCCGCTCACCAGGGTGCCGTATCCCTCCAGCCGCGCCAGGGTCGGCTCGGCGGCCTGCACCCAGCCCAGTCGCAAACCCGGCGCCAGGATCTTGGAGAAGGTCCCGAGACAGACCACGACGCCCGAGTCGAGCCAGGCACCATAGGACGGCGGCGGGGCCTCGCCGTAGGACAGCAGGTGGTACACCTCGTCGGCGACCAGCAGGCTGCCGTGCCGGGCGATCAGCTGGACGATCTCCGCACGACGGGCGGCGGACGTCGTGATGCCGGTGGGGTTGGCATACGTGGGCACGGTGTAGACGAAAGCGGGCCGGTGCGCGGTCAGGGCGGCGGCGAGCGCGTCGGGCAGCAGGCCGTCGTCGTCCATCGGCAGTCCGACCACGCGTAACCCGTGGTCGGCGAAGATGTTTCGGGCCAGGAAGTAGGTCGGGTCCTCGACCAGGACGACGTCGCCCGGCCGGGTCAGCGCGGCGCAGCACCAGTCGATCGCCTGGGAGTTGCCATTGGAGATGATCATCAGTTCGGGGTCGATGGCGGCCCCGTAGCGTGGGCTGAGCGCGTCGGCGAGCGCGACGCGCAGCGCGCCGTCCCCGCGTTCGATGCCGTACTGCAGTTGGTATGCCGGCACCGGGGCGGCGGCCAGGGCGCGGCGGAATTCCTCGACCGGCAGCAGGGCATCCTGCGGCTGACCGATGCCCAGGTCGATCACCCCGGGCTCGCCCCACAGCTGACTGGTCTGCGTGGCCAGGCGGCGCCGCACGTCGTCCGGGACGGTCATGGCGCGAAGGCTAGGGCATGCGGACGTCGCCGGCCGGGTCGAGGCCGTCGGCGGCCCCGGCGAAACGGAGCGACCAGATCGACAGCACCTGCGAGCGCAGCCCGGGTAGGCGGTCGATGATCGGCAACGCCAGGGCGTGTACCAGGCCGCGACCACGGGGTGGGTGCAGCCGCCGGACGTCGGCCACGCCGGGTAGCGCGCGCAGCGCGTCGGCCTCGGCGTCGTCCAGCCACCAGTGCATGACCGGGGCCTGGAACGGATCTGCTGCCTCGGGGACCTCGGCGCCGTGGTCGGTCTCGGCGGTGCTGTCGGTCTCGATGGCGCTGTCGGCGCTGTCGGCCTGCCGGGCGCGGCGCTGACGTTGGCCGAGCGCGGTGGCGCGGGTGGCCCAGCGCGGGACGCCGTCCAACAGCATCCTCGCGCCGGGGACGTGAGCGGCCAGGCGGGTGATCAGGGCGTGGACCTGTTCGCGGGGCAGGTACATCAGCAGGCCCTGAGCCGTGATCAGGACGTCGTGGGCATCGACCTGCTCGTCGCGCAGCTCGTTCATCCAGCCCTCGTCCAGGGCGGATGCCGCGATCTCACGGCGACGTTCGTGGCGTGGCAGCACGCGTCGCTGCACCGCGGCCGACTCGGGCAGGTCGACGCTGACCCAGCGCACGTGCCCGTCGTCCACCCGCCAGAACTGGGTCTCGAGCCCCTCGCCGAGCGCCACCACGGTGCCCCCAGGGTGCGCCGCGAGGAACCGCCGGATCTGCTCATCGAACGTCCGCGACCGAAGGCCCTGCCACTGCGCCCGCCGGACGCCGCGCCCCAGGCGTGCCTCGAACGGGTAGTCGATGCGCTCGACGAGCTCGACCGCCAGCGGGTCGTGCAGCACGGTGTCCGGCCGGGAGGCCTCCTGGGCGCGGAAGTAGAGCGTCCACAACAGCGTCTCGGGGACGCCGGTGAGTGCGATCGGGATCCGCTCCGACGAGGACGGCACCCCATCTTCCTATCGTGATCACCATGTGATCGCAGGTTGCCCCGCCCAACCCGGTGCACAGTGCGATCAGGTGGTGATCACTCGCGGGGGCGGCTGGCGATCAGGTGCAGCAGGAGGGCGACCAGCAGCAGCGGGGCGGCGCTCGACATCACGAGCACTCCCGGGCCGGGCAGCCAGATCATCGCCGCGCCCGCCACGAGGAGCAGGACGGCGACGATCGTCAGGTATCGGGCCACGCTCACGGGAGCCGATTGTGGCAGCAGCCGGGCCGGCGCGCGGGTGACGTCCCAGCGGGGACGTGTCCCGTCAGCGGCTCGGCGAGCGACGCCGACTCGATCCGGTCACGGCTCAGCCGGTCAACGGCCACTGAGCCACCTCGGTGTACACCGAGCGATGGTGCGGGCCGGCGTTCAGCTCACTGCGCATCAGCGAGAGCGCCTCGGCGGTCCAGCTGGGGCCATCGAGGTCGGCCAGGGCCTGCACCACGAGCTGCAGATCGAGGCGCCGGGCATCGGCGGACCGAGCGAGTGGCCGGTACCGGGCAAGCGTGACGTGAGGCTGGGAACGGCCGCCGGTGATCGCGATCCCGCATCGTCGCGCGGCGGCCCGGGCGCTCGTGGCCAGCCGGGTGATCCGGTCTCGGCCGTCGGCGACGTCGGCGTAGATCACCCGGTTGCCGAAGCAGCCGCCGCCGCGGAAGCGCATCGTCGCGGGTGGATGGCGGGCCGCCACGGCGGCCAGCCGGCCCATCAGGTCGGCGGACGTCGCCGCCGGCACCGTGCCCAGGAAGACCAGCGTGAGGTGCCACTGTTCGGGCTCGATCCAGCGCAGCCGATCGATCGGTTGCGTGCTGTCGGCCGCCTGCGCCAGCCGCCGTCGCGCCCACTGCACCTGTGAGTTGAGCCCCGCGACGACCTGCAGCGGTGGCCACAGCGCGACGAAGAGTCGCTGCGGACGGGTGCCGTTGCGGGTGTGGGGCTCGAGGGTGGGCTGCACTGTCGGCCCTCAGCTCAGCAGCGCCATACCGACGGCGGCGCATCCGGCAGCCCACAGCACACTGGCGAAGGTGCCGATGATGAACCGCTCGGACGCCGCCGGGGCGCGCAATTCGGCATAGCGCCCCAGACCCTTGATGGCCAGGGCGATCGCGATGCCCTCGGGCCAGCCGGCGAGCAGCGACGCGGTGATGCCGAGCCGCTCCAGCGCCCCCACCCAGGCCCCGCCGTGCAGCACGTCGGGGTCGGCCGGGCCGGGTCGATCGCGCCGTCCGGGATCGGCCAGCCGCAGCACCGCCGAGGCGACCGGCCCGCCGCCCACCACCGAGCCGGCCCCCACCACGGCCAGGGCGATCACCGCGGCGCCATCGGTGACGGCGGCGGCATACCAGGCCAGGATCGCTGCGGCGGCCAGCCCCGCGCCGGCGACCACGACCACGGCGCCGGCACGCAGCCGCAGTCGTCGCACGCGGCGCACCCGACCCCAGAACGGCAGCGCCAGCACGGCCAGGGCACCGAGCACGGCCTGGGCCAGCACCGCGTCGAGATTCACCGAGGCGTTCACCGGGCAGGCGCCGGACGCGGCGTCGCCCCCGATGAGCGACCTTCGGCGCGGCCCAGCAACTCCGAGATCACCGGACGGACCGCGAGCTCCTGCGATCGCAGGCCCACGGCCAGACGCTGGCCAACCGCTTGACGGCTGATGCCGAGTTTGGTGGCGGCCTGGGTCGAGGTGAGCCCGGCGTCGTCCAGGTCGATCGCTTGCCAGGCGGCCGGGCTGCGCCGCTGGATCACTGCGGCGAGCAGGGTCAGGACGGCGTCGGCCTGGGCCGCCGCCGCGGCATCGGCGCCGTGCACCGCCAGGTGCTGCGGACGTCGTTTGGCGGCTTCGACCGCCGAGCGTGCCAGCTCGAACGCCGGGCCGCGGGCGGCCCGGGTACTCGGCGGCAAGGGCTCGGCCACCGGCCCTGCGCCGAGCCCGATGTGCCAGGTTCCGTCTCTCACGAGGTCGAGGATGGCATCGACCACCGACAACGGATCCGCCAGCAAACCCTGGAACTCGTCGCCCGCCGTCCGCTCGAACGGCAGTCGGGTGTGCACGTGAGCCAGCTTGGCCAGCATGTGATCGACCCGATCAGGTGTGCTGCTCGAGTCGCGCTGGTCGACCGTCAAGACGAACCCCATACCGCAAGTCTGAGAGCTTTCGCCAGCAATTGCAAGGTCAGAGGCTTTCGCCGGCCGGCAGGGCAGGCATAGGGTGCGACGGTGCACCTGCTCGACCTCGCCGCCCTACTGGCGTTCCTCATCGCGACGCTGGCCTTCGTCAACGCCCGCTACCTGCGCCTCCCCTCGACCATCGGGGTCACCATCGCCGGGCTCGCCGTCAGCCTGGTGATGCTCGGCCTGGCCGAGCTGCGCGTCCCGCTCGCCCTGGATGCCGTCGAGCTGGTGCGAGGCATCGACTTCGACGCGGTGGTCTTTCTCGGGGTGCTCTCGTTCCTGCTGTTCGCCGGTGCCCTCGGGCTGGACTCGCACGAGTTGTGGCAGCTGCGCTGGCCGGTGCTGGTGTTCTCGCTGCTGGCCACCGCGATCTCGATCGTCCTGGTGGGTGGGCTGAGCTACGGCCTGCTGGCGTTGTTCGGGCTCGATGTGTCCTTCCTCCACTGCCTGCTGTTCGGCGCGCTGATCAGCCCCACCGATCCGGTCGCCGTCCTGGGCATGTTGAAACACGCGAAGGTGCCGCCTCGAATCGAGACCCTGGTCGCCGGGGAGAGCCTGTTCAACGACGGCATCGGTGTCGTGGCGTTCACCGTGATCGCGGCCGCGGCCACGGGCGACGCCTCCGCCGGCGGAGGCGCCGTCGCCGGCCCGGGGCAAGTGGGCCTGTTCTTCCTGCAGGAGGCGGTGGGTGGCCTGCTCCTGGGCGTCGTCCTCGGCTATGCCGGCCTGATCGGCATCCGGCTGGTCGAGGACGTCGTCACCGAGGTCATGATCTCGCTCGGGGTGGTGCTGGTGCTCACCGCGGTCGCCGTCCACCTGCACGTCTCCGGCCCGCTGGCGGCGGTCGCCGCCGGGCTGCTGGTCGGCTCGCTGACCGACCGCAAGCCCTCCGTGCTCACCAGCCGCGAGCGGTTCGAGGAGGTCTGGCACCTGATCGACGAGGTGCTCAACGTCGTGCTGTTCGCGCTGCTCGCGCTCGAGATCGTGGCCGTCGCCTTCGAGCTGCGCTGGATCGTGATCGGGCTGATCACCATCCCGCTGGTGTTGTTTGCGCGCACGGTGAGTGTGCAGGGCTCGACCCTGTTCCTGCGGCGTCGGGTCTTCGACCCCTACACCCGGCGGCTGATGGTGTGGGGTGGTCTTCGGGGCGCCCTCGGCGTCGCCATGGCCTTCACGCTGCCGGATGGCGCCCCCCGTGAACTGTTCCTGGTGATGACCTATTGCGTGGTGGTGTTCAGCATCGTGGTGCAGGGGCTGACCGTGGGCCGGCTGGCTGCTCGGGCGGCGGGGGCCGCCGCACCGGCTGGGTCGGCCGAGGCAGATGCCGGCCCGGATCACGCGAGCACGAAGTAGCGCACCACCACGTACGGCGTCGCGACCGCGATCGTCACCACGGCGGTGAGCAGGCCGTACTTCGTGAATCCCCAGAAGCTGATCGGCTGCCCGGCCTTGCGGGCCAGGCCCAGGGCGACCACGTTCGCCGAGGCGCCGACCGCCGTGGCGTTGCCGCCCAGGTCGGCGCCCAGAGCCAGCGCCCACCACAGCGATCTCGCCTGAGGTGAGCTGCCCTCGGCCGCGATCACCTCGGCGACCACCGGGCTCATGGTGGCCACGTAGGGGATGTTGTCGATGATCGCCGACAGGGCGGCCGACCCCCACAGCAGTCCCACGGCCGCCGCAGCGAGACGTCCGTCGGCGGCCTCGGCGGCGGCGCGCGCGATCTGGTCGACGACCCCGGTGTTCACCAGGGCGCCGACCATGACGAACAGGCCGGCGAAGAAGATCAAGGTGGGCCACTCGACGTCCGAGGCGACCTCTTCGGCGTCCAGGCCCGAGACCGCCAACAGCACCAGGGCGCCGATCATCGCCACCACCGCCGGCTCGAGGTGTAAGGCGGTGTGCAGGACGAAGGCGAGCGTGACCGCAGCCAGGACCACCGAGGAGATCACCAGCAGCCGCGGATCACGGATCGCGTCGCGCTCTCGCAGGGCCATGATCTGAGCGGCGCGCTGCTCGTCGTGAACGAACGCGGAGCGGAACATCACCCGGCACAACCCGATGAACACCACCATGAGGACGACGACCAGGGGCGCCAGGTGGATGAGGAAGTCGTCGTAGGTCAACCCGCTCCGGCTGGCGATGATGATGTTGGGAGGGTCGCCGACCAGGGTGGCCGTGCCGCCGATGTTGCTGGCGAGCGTCTCGGCGATCAGGAAAGGGATCGCCGAGACGGCGAGCCGGTCGCACACCAGGAATGTCACCGGGGCGATGAGCAGAATCGTCGTGACGTTGTCGAGCAGGGCGGAGGCCACCGCCGTCACCACCACGAGGATCACCATCACGCGAAACGGCTTGCCCCCGGCCCGTTTCACCGCCCAGATGGCGATGAACTCGAATACCCCGGTCCGCTCCACCACGGCGACGATGAGCATCATGCCGAGCAGCAGGAACAGCACGTTCCAGTCGATGCCGGCCTCGGGGGAGAAGAACGCTGTCTGGCCGTCCGTTGCCTGGATGAGAAGCATGAGGACGGCGCCGGCCAGGACGATCTTGACCTTGTTGATCCGATCACTGGCGATGAGGACGTAGGCCGAGGCGAAAACGGCCACAGCAGACCACGCGGTGAGGGTCACGGTACGAACTCCCGGCGGCTCGCAGGCGAGCGACGGTGAGTGACCCTGCGGGCAGGGGGCGCCGTCGCGCCGACCAGGCTTCCCGGCTCACCCGTACTCGATCACTGTAGCCCGGTCGGCGGGCATCGGCCGAGCGAGATCAGCCGCGGTCAGCTCTGCGCAGCGCGGTACTCCTCGGTGGCCAGCCGGATGCACGCCGCCACCACCTGCATCGCGGTGTGGACCTCCTCGACCGGCGGCCGGGTGGGGGCGATGCGGATGTTGCTGTTTGCCGGGTCCTTCCCGCCGGGGTAGGTGGCGCCGGCCGGGGTCAGGCTGACGCCCGCGGCGTCCGCCAGTTCGATCACCCGGGAAGCCACCGGGGCGGTGGTGAACAGCGAGCTGAAGTAGCCACCCCGCGGAGTGGTCCAGGTGGCCAGGGCGCCGTCGGTGCCCAACTCGGCGGCCAGCACCTCGTCGACGGCGGCGAACTTCGGCGCGATCAGCGCGGCGTGATCGCGCATCAGGCCGGTCAGCCCGCCCGGGTAGCTCTGCAGGAACCTCACGTGCCGAGCCTGCTCGACCTTGTTCGGGCCGATGCTCTGGGCCCCCAGGTAGGTCGAGATCCACGCCAGGTTCGCCGCGCTGGCGGCCAGGAACCCGAGGCCGCCGCTGGCAAAGGTGACCTTGCTGGTGCTGGCGTAGACGATCACCCGGTCGGGGTTGCCGACCGCGGCGGCCAGCTCGATCAGGTTCACCACGGCGTCCGGCTCGCCGAGGTGGTGGGCGCGGTAGGCGTCGTCCGCGAAGATGGTGAAATCGGCTGCGGCCGTGGGCATCGCGACCAGGCGGTGCGCCTTGTCGCCGCTGATGGTCTCGCCGCCCGGGTTGGAGTAGGTGGGCACGAACACGATGCCCTTGATGCTCGGGTCACTCGCGGCGAGCCGCTCGACGGCGTCCAGGTCGGGGCCGTCGGCCTGCATCGGCACGCTGACGAGCTCGAAGCCGAGCGTCTCGAGCAGCAGGAAGTGCCGGTCGTAGCCAGGGGTGGTGACGATCATCTTCGGGGACTGCCCGAACCAGGGCTGCGAGCCCCGGATGCCGTGCAGCAGAGCGAAACTCAGCACCATGCCCTGCAGCTCGAGCGAGGAGTTGTTCCAGACCACGACGTTGGCCGGGGCGACGTCCAGGTACTCGGCGAACAGCGCGCGGGCGCTCGGCAGCCCGGCCACGCCACCGGGGTAGTTGCGCAGGTCGATGCCGTCCAGCGAGGTGTCCTGCGGCGACAGCGCGGTGATCAGGCCGTTGGACAGGTCGAAGTCGGCATCGGACGGTTGACCGCGCTGCATGTTGAGCTTCAGGCCCTTGGCGGCGAAGGCGTCGTAGGCGGCCCGGGCGTCGTCGAGTGCGGTGCGCGTGTCGTTCGTCATGGCGCACAAGGTACCCGGGTCGCTCGAGTCCACGCCGTGCAACCGGCCCGCCGGCGCCATCAGGTCGGCACCGCCCTGCCAGATCGAGACCGGGACGTCGCGCAGCGCCGCCGCTTCGGCCAGCTGGTCCCGCTGCGCGGTCGGATACGGCACCAAGGCCTCCCGGCGGGCGGCGGCGAACTCGTCCAGGTTGTCCTCTGGCCCATGCCGGCGGTGAAGTCGAGCTCGGCCGTACCGAACGGGCTCGCGATGCTGGGACGTGTCGGTGGGGGCACGTAGTCTGGACGACGCCATGAGCACCCTGTTCGAAGACATCCCGCTGCCCGGCCTGGACACCCTCGGTGACCCGGCGCCGTCGGTGGCGATCGCGCGCACCCGCGCCTCGGTCGCCGACCTGCTCGACGGGCTGAACCCGCAGCAGCGGGAGGGTGTGCTCCACCAGGGCAGCCCGCTGCTGCTGGTGGCCGGGGCCGGGTCGGGCAAGACCCGGGTGCTCACCCACAGGATCGCCCACCTGCTGGCGGCGCGCGGCGTCCGGCCGGGGCAGGTGCTGGCGATCACCTTCACGAACAAGGCCGCCGCCGAGATGCGCGAGCGGGTGGCCACCCTGGTCGGCCCGCAGGCCTCGACGATGTGGGTGTCGACCTTCCACTCGGCCTGTGTGAAGATCCTGCGCCGCGAGGCGAGCCGGGTCGGCATGAAGTCGAACTTCTCGATCTACGACCAGGCCGACTCGCAACGGCTGATGGCGCTGGTCTGCCGCGACCTGGACCTCGACCCCAAGCGTTACCCGCCGCGGGCGTTCAGTCACCAGGTCAGCAACCTCAAGAACGACCTGATCGACGAGGAGACCTACGCCTCGCAGGTGGCCGAGGGCACCCCGATCGAACGCACCCTGGCGCAGGCCTACACCGGCTACGCCCAGCGCCTGCGCCAGGCCCACGCGATGGACTTCGACGACCTGATCATGACGACGGTCAACATCCTGCAGGCCTTCCCGGACGTCGCGGCGCACTATCGCCGCCGGTTCCGTCACGTGCTGGTCGACGAGTACCAGGACACCAACCACGCCCAGTACGTGCTGGTGCGCGAACTGGTGGGTGGCTCGCTGTCGCAGGCGATCAAGGACGCCGAGCGGGCGGCGTCCGGGGTGGACGACGGCGGTGCACCCCCCGCGGTCCCGGTGCCGCCCGCCGAGCTGACCGTGGTGGGCGACGCCGACCAGTCGATCTACGCCTTCCGCGGCGCGACCATCCGCAACATCACCGAGTTCGAGCAGGACTACCCCGACGCGCGCACCATCCTGCTGGAGCAGAACTACCGCTCCACCGCGACGATCCTGTCGGCGGCCAACGCGGTGATCGAGCGCAACCCCGACCGCAAACCCAAGAAGCTGTGGACGGCGGACGGCCCCGGCACGAAGATCGTCGGCTACGTCGCCGACTCCGAACACGACGAGGCCGCGTTCGTCGCCGAGGAGATCGACCGGCTCACCGACACCCAGGGGGTGCGTCCCGGGGACGTCGCGGTGTTCTACCGCACCAACGCCCAGTCCCGGGCGCTGGAGGAGGTCTTCGTCCGGGTCGGGTTGCCCTACAAGGTGGTCGGTGGCACCCGGTTCTACGAGCGGCGCGAGATCAAGGACGCCCTGGCCTACCTGCGTCTGATCGACAACCCGGCCGACACCGTGAACCTGCGCCGGATCCTCAACGTGCCCAAGCGGGGCATCGGGGAGCGCGCCGAGGCGTGTGTCGCGGCGCTGGCCGATCGGGAGCGGATCTCGTTCGGTGAGGCGCTGCTGCGGGCCGACGAGGCACCCGGCATCGCGACCCGGTCACTGGCCAACATCACGGCCTTCAATGCCTTGATCGAGCAGTTGCGCACCCTGGTCGAGGCGGGGGAGGGGCCGGCGACGGTGCTCACCGCCGTCCTGGAACAGACCGGCTACCTGGCCGAACTGCAGGCCAGCCACGACCCGCAGGACGAGTCCCGGATCGAGAACCTGTCCGAGCTGGTGGCGGTCGCCCAGGAGTACGAGGTGACGGCGGCCGAGGCCGAGGCAGGCCCCAGCCTGACCGAGTTCCTGGAGCAGGTGTCCCTGGTCGCCGATGCCGACCAGGTGCCGGACGAGGCGGTCGCCGCCGGGGAGCACGCCGCCGCCGAGGAGCACACCGACGCCGGCGTGGTCACCCTGATGACGCTGCACACCGCCAAGGGGTTGGAGTTCCCGACGGTGTTCTTGACCGGCATGGAGGACGGCACGTTCCCGCACATGCGCTCGCTCGGCAATGCCACCGAGCAGGCCGAGGAGCGGCGGTTGGCCTACGTCGGTATCACCCGCGCGCGGGAGCGGCTGTACCTGTCGCGGGCCGTCGTCCGCAGCGCCTGGGGGCAGCCGAACTACTACCCGGCCAGCCGCTTCCTGGACGAGATCCCGGCCGACCTGGTCGACTGGCGCCGGCTGGAGGCCACCGGGATGTCCTCGCGGCCGGCGTCCGCCCCCGCGATGTCACGGGTTGCGCAGCGCCCGGGGGTGCGTTCGCCCGGCAACCGCGAGATCGTGCACCTCGAGCCCGGTGACCGGGTCACCCACGACACCTTCGGGCTGGGCACGGTGACCCGGGTCGAGGGCGTGGGGGACAAGGCCGTGGCGCACATCGACTTCCGGTCCGAGGGCAGCAAGCGGCTCTTGTTGCGCTACGCCCCGGTGACCAAGCTCTGAGTCGTCCGGCCCAGTGATCAGCCGGTGTACCTGGCCAGGGCCGTGCTGAACGCCCAGGGAGTCTGGGCGATGCTGCTGCAGGTAGCGTCGGCATAGGCCTTGGCGCCGCCCGGGCAGGCGACGTCCCGGGTGAGGGACCACATCGACAGCCAGCCCAGGTGAACGGTCTTGGCGAAGTCGACCAGTTGCCGGGCGTCGGCGACGGTGAAGATCTCGTTCGAGGTGTCGTTGACGCCGATCATCGGGGTCACTGCGACGGCTGCCCAGGCTTGAGCGTCGTTCAGGCCGAGAGCAGATTTCACCTGCGCCTGAGTCGATTTCGCCGCCTCGATCGCGTAGGTCCCCATCTTGCCCGCAGGGCTGGGGGCCGCCCAGTCGCCGTAGTCCATGGCCATGACGTTCACCGCGTCGACCCTCACCCCGGCCGCCCTCAGCCCCGACACCAGCCTCACGCCGTCGGCGGTCAGACCCGAGGGCAGCACCGGCAGGGTCACCGACACCTGCAGGGCCGTGCCGGCGGCGGCGGCCTCCTTCTGCAGCGTGCCGATGGCCGTGGCCCGGCGGGCGTTGGCCGCGGCGTCGGCGATCGTTGCTCCCTCGATGTCGAAGTCGACCTTGGTGAGGTGGTACGCCGAGATCACCGAACGGTAGGCCGAGGCCAGGGCGGCCGGGGTGGCGCAGACGGTCGCGAGTTCGCTGCCGACCGCCCCGCCGAAGGACACGCGGGCATCCCCTCCGATCGCCCGCAGCGCCCCGATCTGTGAGGCCACCGCGTCGTCCGCCAGAGCCGTGACACCGCCCCACTTCGGGGTGCAGCCGCCGTCGGAGACCACGAAGGCCAGGTTGACCACCTTCGTGCCGGTGGCCTTGGAGATCGAGACCAGGTTGGCCGGCGGGTGGAGCGAGGTGTCGACGTACGGAGCGAAGGCCTCGGTCGCCCTCGGAGCAGTCGGCGCCGGGGGCGTCGTCGGCCCGGCCGGTGGGGTGGAGGTCGTCGGTGCCGGAACACTCGGGGCCGTGGGAACCGGTGCGCTGGTGGGGGGAGTGGGAGCACCGGGAGGCGGGGTACTCGGGACCGACACGCTGGGGACCGGCGCCGTGGGAACGGGTGCTCCGGGGACGGACAGGCTCGGGGTCGGCACGCCGGCGGAGGGCGCGGGAACCGCCGGAGACGGTGTCGGGACCGGGGTGGCTGCCGGCGGCCTGGCCGAGGTGCAGGAGTGGCCGTCGATGCGGCAGTGGGTCGGCGCTCCCCGGCCACTGACCACGAACCCGACCGTGGTCGAGCGGTGCGGGCCGAGGTGGGCGTTCCAGCTCGCCGGCCGCACCGTGACATGCCCGGCGGACGACGACGCGCTGCCGCCCCACAGGCCGGTCAGGCGGGCGCTCGGCGGCAGGTCGAACTCGAGCCGCCACCCCGCCACATCCGAGCGCCCGGTGTTGGCGACGGTGTAGGTGGCCTGGTACCCCGACCGCCACGACCGGTCGAGGTGATACGTCGCCCGGGTCACCCCCGAGGTGATCCCGGCGACGGCGTTCACCCCGAATCCGGCCAGGGTGACGGCCAGGGCCGCCGCGGTGGCCAGCCCGGTGCGGCGTCCGAGGGCCGGCCCGTTCGGGTCCATGTGGTGCCTCCTGCTCGGCGCCGGGCGACGACCAGAGGTCCGGCGCACGTCGTGATCGTGCTTCCAGGACGACGCTAGGCGCGGCGAACCCCGAAGCAGTGATCGTTCAGGAGCGCATAAGGGGAATCAGAGCCCCCGATAACCGCGCCGGTCAGTCGCGCCGGCCCAGGGCGCGCAGCAGGGCCTGCAGGCCGGTGCGCAGGGCCTGTCGCTCGGCGGTCGTCAGGTGGGCGAGAACCCGTTGTTGCCGGCGGTGCATCACGGTGCCGATGTCCCGGTGCAGTCGGCGCCCGGCCGGGGTCAGCATCAGCTGCACGTATCGCCGATTGCCGGGGTCGCGGTGGCGGCGGATCAGGTCGCGCTGCTCGAGCCCCGCGACCAGGCGGCTGACGGTGCTCTTGTCGAGGCGCAGCCGATCGGCCAGTTCCTGCTGCGACAGGACCACATCGGAGTCGAGCTCGTGCAGGGTCAGGGCCTCGGACATGGTCACGGTCGGGCCGCCCTCGCCGGACTCGTCGGCGTTCACCAGCTCGCCCATCGCCCGCGCCAGCTCGAGCAGCAGGCCGTGCAGGTCGTCGTCCACCCCGCTCACGTCACCGTCCTCGGAGTTGCATCGCACAACTGTCGGCCGTAGCCTGACCGACAGTTGCACCATACAACTCTGGAGCGCCTGTCATGCGGATTCACCCTCACGGAGGTCATGACGGCCATCATGGCCACGGCCACCTTGACAACCCCTTTCACGGCAAGGCCGTTGCGTACGACCGCGTCGCCGGCAGGCTGATGCGCCGACCGTTCCGGAGGATCGCCGCGGACCTGGTTCGTCAGCTGCCGCCGGGAGCGGAGCTGCTGGACGTCGGCACCGGCCCCGGGCGCCTGCTGGTCGAGGTGGCCCGGCGCCGTCCCGACGTCCGCGTCACCGGCGTCGACCTGGCTCCGGACATGGTCGAGATCGCCCGGGGGCACCTGGCCGAGTTCGGTGAACGCGCCACCGCCCTGGTGGCCGACGTCCGCGAGCTGCCGTTCCCGGACGGCGCCTTCGACGTCATCGTCTCGACGCTGAGCCTGCACCACTGGGCAGACCCGGCTGCCGGGGCCGTCGAGCTGGCCAGAGTGCGTCGGCCGGGCGGGCAGATCCGGATCTACGACCTGCGATCGGCTCCGTTCGCCGAACTCCAGACCGCGATCACCGGCACCGGCACCCGGCGGACGACGCGGTTTCGGATCTCACCGCTGCCGGTCCCTGCGCTCCGGCTCCTGGTGATCTGAGGCGCGCGCCCGCGCAGCGACTACTCCGGGGAGGGCAGGACGGCGGCGGCCACCCGATCGAGGACGCCGGCCATGGCGCCCACCGTGCCGGTCAGGCTCTGCACCTGGTCGGTCAGACCGTCGAACCTCACGTCGAGGGCGTCGACCTTGGTGTCGAGCCCGCCGACCTTGGTGTCGAGCCCGCCGACCTTGTCATCTAGCCCGCCGACCTTGTCAACGAGGGCGGCGACCTTGGTGTCGAGGGTGTCGACCTTGGTGTCCAGCCGGTCCAGCCGGGACTCGGTGGCGCCCAGCTGGTCGATCACCCGGTCCAGCCGCACGCCCATCTCGTTGAACCGATGCGTGTGACGGCGCTGGGTGTTCTGGATGTCCGCGATCATGGTGTAGATCTCGGATACGTCGTTGTCGAGCTGAGAGATCTTGCGCTCCACCTCGGTTGCGCTCATCGCCATGCCGGGCAGCCTAGGCGCCCGGCGGGGAACCCGATACGGCTCGTCCGGATCTGTGGACAACTCGCCGTGCGACTCACCGAGCGGGTAGGGCGGACGACGGCGGGGACGGCAACTGGCTCACCCCGGCGGTCACCGTGTCACCCTGCGTGTCGAGCTGGCTGAGCATGGCGCCGATCTCGCGGACCACGCGGCCGTGGATCGGCAGCGACATGTGGCCGGTGGCATGGATCCGCAGGTTGCGGGTGATCAGATCGGGGTGATCCAGCCGGCCATGGGTGTGGGGGATCACGACCTGGTCGAGATCGGAGTAGTAGGCCACGAACCGGGTGCGGCAGCCCGGAGCCGGCTGCGCGAGCTCGACGTACAGGTCGCTGCCGGGACGTAGCTGGCGACCCAGCCGCACGGGCAGGCCGTAGGCGAGCAGCGACCCGGCGTGCGGCGTCCCGAGGGTGACCAGGGTGTGGACCCGCTCGTCGCCGCCCAGGCGCTGGACGTAATACCGCGCGATCAGCCCACCCAGGCTGTGCCCGATGACGTGGATGCGTTCGTACCCCGTGCGGGCCACCAGCTCCTCGATGGCCCCGGACAGGTCGCGGGCGGCGGCCCGGATGTCATTGGTGGCAGGGGAGTAGTTGATGGTGAACACCCGGCCGAAACCGCGCCGACTCAGCCGGCGACGGAGCACGGTGAAGATCATCCGGTTGTCGACCATGCCGTGCACCAGCAGGATCGGCGTCCCGGCGGCCTCGACGTCCCCCATCACCAGACCGCGCTGGTGGGGGGCGAGGTCGCCCAGGTGGTAGCGCTCGCGGGTGTCGTGGCGGTCGGCGATCACCCCGAACGGGTAGAGCGCCAGGTGAGTGGCGCTCCAGACCGCCTCGACGAGCGCGCCGCGGACCGCCTCGAACGAGAACAGGGCCAGCAGGTCGCGGGGCAGGTCGGCCAGGCTCGGCGCCAATCCGTCGTCCGAGCTGCCGTGCACCGAGTGAGCATCAGCGGACGCCGTCAGGGCAGCTCGGGTCGCGGTACGACCGCCGCGGGGGGCGGGAATGCCCCCTGCGCGGGTACCGGATCCGCCCTCACGCCGTCGTGTGGCCACGGTGCCTCCTGACCCGAGAGTAACCCGGGGGCTGCCGGCATGGGGTTCGTGCCCGTCGAGTGGTTGTGGGCTGTGCCACCCAAGGTCCGTGGTCGCGCGGGCACCGGGCGTTCTAGGCTCGCCGCAGGATCGAAGCTCGAGAGCCTGGAGGAGCGTTATGGCCCCGCTGCGGATCGTCGTCGCCAAGCCTGGCCTGGACGGGCACGACCGGGGGGCGAAGGTCGTCGCCCGCGCCCTGCGCGATGCCGGCATGGAGGTCGTCTACACCGGGCTGCACCAGTCACCGGAGCAGATCGTGCAGACCGCCATCCAGGAGGACGCGGACGCGGTCGGCCTGTCGGTGCTCTCCGGCGCCCACCTGACGCTGTTCGCCCGGGTCCTGGACCTGCTGAAGGCCAAGGACGCCGCCGACATCGTGGTCTTCGGCGGCGGGATCATCCCGGACGCCGACGTGATCGAGCTGGAGCGGATCGGCGTCCGCAAGGTGTTCACCCCCGGTGCCCCGATGCACGAGATCGTCGACTGGGTCCGCGCCAACGTCGGGGTCCCGGCCTGAGCCGACCAGCGGTTACGCAGCACCGCCCGGCGCGTGGTTTGCGTCAACGTGACGCGAGGCACGCGCCGACGCATTTCCGGCGACCGAGCCACGACTAGGCTGGCGCGCGCGCCCCGAGCCGCATCGGCCCGCCGTCCGACTGATCGCCGACGGTGAGTCGACGGTCCGACCGGGGCGCACTCGCGACTGTTCGGCAACCAACGACGGTGAGGACGCAGAGTGGATCTGTTCGAATACCAGGCGCGCGACATGTTCGCCGCCCATGGCGTGCCGGTACTGGATGCCGTCGTCGCCACCACCCCGGACGAGGCCCGCGCGGCCGCCGAGCAGCTCGGTGGCGGCACCGTGGTCGTCAAGGCCCAGGTCAAGACGGGTGGCCGGGGCAAGGCGGGCGGGGTCAAGTTGGCCCACAACCCCGAGGAAGCCGAGGCCCGTGCCGGCGAGATCCTCGGCATGGACATCAAGGGCCACACCGTGCACCGGGTGATGATCGCCCAGGGTGCCAAGATCGCCGAGGAGTACTACTTCTCGGTGCTGCTCGACCGGGCCAACCGCACCTACCTGGCGATGTGCTCGCGTGAGGGCGGCATGGACATCGAGACCCTCGCGGTCGAGCGGCCCGAGGCCCTCGCCAAGGTGCCGGTCGACGCCATCGTCGGCATCGACGACGCCAAGGCGGCCGAGATCGTGGCCGCAGCCGGCTTCGACGGCGAGCTCGCGGCGTCCATCGCCCCGGTGATCGTCAAGCTGTGGGGGGTCTTCGTCGGCGAGGACGCCACGCTGGTCGAGGTCAACCCGCTGGTCAAGACCGAGGACGGCGCGATCATCGCGCTCGACGGCAAGGTGTCGCTCGACGCCAACGCCGACTTCCGTCACCCCGATCACGAGCAGTACCACGACCACGACGCGGCCGACCCGTTCGAGGCCCGGGCGAAGGCCAAGGGCCTGAACTACGTCAAGCTGGACGGCGAGGTCGGCGTGATCGGCAACGGCGCCGGCCTGGTGATGTCGACCCTCGACGTGGTCGCCTACGCCGGTGAGGAGTACGGCGTCAAGCCGGCCAACTTCCTCGACCTCGGCGGCGGCTCCAGCGCCCAGGTGATGGCCGACGGGCTCGAGCTGATCCTGTCCGACCCGCAGGTCAAGAGCGTGTTCGTCAACGTGTTCGGCGGCATCACGTCGTGTGACACGGTGGCGAACGGCATCGTGCAGGCCTTCGACCTGCTGGCCTCGCACGGGCAGGCGGTCACCCATCCGCTGGTGCTGCGGCTGGACGGCAACAACGCCGAACTGGCGCATCAGATCCTCGCCGAGGCGAACCTGTCGAACGTGGAACTCTTGGACACCATGGACGGCGCCGCGCACCGCGCCGCCGAACTGGCCTCGATCGAGATCAGCAAGGGAGCCTGACCGTGGCGATTTTTCTCGACAGCAACAGCCGGGTGATCGTCCAGGGGATGACCGGCTCCGAGGGGCGCAAGCACACCCAGCGGATGATCAACTTCGGCACCAAGATCGTCGGTGGCGTCACGCCCGGTAAGGGTGGGCAGAGCGTCGAGTTCGACGGCGGTGTGAGCGTGCCGGTGTTCGGCTCGGTCTCCGAGGCCGTCGCGGCCACCGGGGCGAACGTGACCGTGATCTTCGTGCCGGCCAAGTTCACCAAGGGCGCGGTGCACGAGGCGGTCGACGCCAAGATCCCGCTCGGCGTGGTGATCACCGAGGGCATCGCGGTGCACGACAGCGCCGAGTTCTTCCAGTACGCGCAGAACTCGGGCGCCACCCGGCTGATCGGTCCGAACTGCCCCGGCATCATCTCGCCCGGGCAGTCCAACGCCGGCATCATCCCGGCCAACATCACCAAGCAGGGACCGATCGGCCTGGTCAGCAAGTCCGGCACGCTGACCTACCAGATGATGTACGAGCTGCGCGACATCGGCTTCACCACCGGCGTCGGCATCGGCGGTGACCCGGTCATCGGGACGACCCACATCGACTGCCTGGCCGCCTTCGAGGCCGACCCCGAGACCAAGGCGATCGTGATGATCGGCGAGATCGGCGGCGACGCCGAGGAGCGGGCTGCGGACTTCATCAAGGCCCACGTCACCAAGCCGGTCGTCGGCTACGTGGCCGGGTTCACCGCACCCGAGGGCAAGACCATGGGCCACGCCGGCGCCATCGTGTCGGGCTCGTCGGGCACGGCTCAGGCCAAGAAGGAGGCCCTCGAGGCGGTCGGCGTGAAGGTCGGCAAGACGCCGTCCGAGACCGCCGTCCTGATGCGCGAGATCATCACCTCGCTCGGCTGAGAGCCTGCCCTCCGATACACCCGCACCAAACCCGCTCATGCTCCGCAGCGGTGGATGTCAGGGGTTGACATGCCCCGATATGTCCGCCAGCTGCGGAGCATGAGGCGTTTGCTGCGGAGCATGAGCGGGTTTCGTCAGGGGAGGGGGTTGGGTGGGCGGGGTGGATCAGGGGAGGTACTGCTCGGCCAGGTAGGTGACCCAGCCCTTGTCCTTGCCGTCGTGCTTCAGCCAGACATACGACTTGGTGCCGGCGGCCTTCGCCGCGGCGAAACCGGACGCCAGCTTGGCGGCGTCCGCGGGTTGCGGTGGATCGGTCTGGCCGATCATCGGGCCGAGGAAGATCGGCGTCCCGGGCACCAGGGTGAAGGTGTAGATCCGCGGGGACTGGTTGGCGATGGCGTATTCGGCAGGTTCGAGGTCCGGGTGCTTCTTGTAGTAGTCCGCCGCCTTGGCGCCGATGTAGAAGGTGAGCCGGTCGACCGTGATCACCACGGTGTCGCCGGCGCCCCGCTTGACCGACTTCAGCTCCGAGAGCTCCAGTGCCTTGTTCTCCCAGGGCTTGTCGATCAGGGTGGCCGGTTCCGCCGCCGGCGGTGAGGCGGAGGCCGACGGGCTGCGAGAGGCCGAGCCGGACGGCGAACTCGAGGCGGGCACCGCCGAGGTCGGTGAGGCCGAGGTGCCGGCCGACGCAGCCACCGTGCGTGGTGCCGGGGGCCGGACCACCGTCAGGACGCCGCCGGCGAGCAGCCCCGAGACCACCGCACCGGCCAGCCAGAACCCGATCGCACGCCGGCTGGGCCCCGCGGAGCCGCCGGGAGGGGTCGATCCACCGCCAGAGTTCACGGTGCGCATCCTGCCGGACGCTCGTCGGCTGTGTCCCGCTCGTCGGCGCGTCGCGTGCGGCCACGGCTGCAGCCCGGGTGAGCATGAACGGGTGAACCCGGGACGCACCGCCTCACCGCCCGCCGCCGGCTCCGCCACACCGGGCCTGTCGGTGGCCGGGGTCGACGTGCTGCCGATGGCCCCCGTGGCCGGGGCGCTCGCCGCGGTGCAGGCTGCCGCGGCGTCCCTGGCCGTCGTCCTGGTGCCGGTGGTGCTGACCTGGGTGGCCAGCGGGGGCGGCTCGGCGTCCTGGGTCGAGGTGGTGCAGGTCGGCACGGCGTTCTGGCTGCTGGCCCAGCACACCGGCCTGACCGTGGCCGGCGGGCATCTCGGCCTGGTTCCCCTGGGGACGGCGGTGGTGCCGTTGCTCGCCTGCGTCTACGCGGGCGTCCGGCTCTCCCGGGGGCTGGACCCCAAGGCCGACAAGATCGCTGCCGGGGCCAGTCGGGCGCTGCCCTCGCCTGCGCCGCGCAGCGCCCTGATCGCCATGGCCCTGACCCACGGCGCCCTGGGGGTGCTGGCGGCCACGTTGTCGGTGACCGACCTGGCGCGGCCGATCCTGTGGCAGGCAGCGCTCGGCACCACGGTGGTCGCCGCGCTCGGCGGCACCCTGGGCAGTCTCGGGTACGCCCACGGCGGCACGATGCGGGCGGGGCTGAGCGCGCTCGCCGACACCCTGCCCGACCTGGCCCGGCGCTACCTCGCCCCGATCGGCGCGACCCTCGCCGTCCAGCTGCTCGCCGGGCTGCTCGCCGTCGTGGCGGCCCTGGTGCTGGGGGCCGGTCGGGTGGCCGCCCTGTACGGCGCGCTCGGCGGTGGCGTGTTCGGTGCGGTCATGGTGACCCTGCTGCAGGTGATGCTGGTGCCCAACCTGGCCATCTGGGCCGCCGCCGCGCTCGCCGGGCCGGGATTCGCCGTCGGCGTCGGCACCGAGGTGTCCCCGCTGACCAGCACGTTGGGGCCGCTGCCGGCCGTCCCGGCGCTGGGTGCCCTGCCCGATCCCGGGCCGATGCCCGCCTACGCGGTGGCGGTGGTGGCGTGCGGGGTGCTGGCGGGGGCCGTCGGCGCGCTGTCCCTGTGGCGTGAGGGCGAGCTGGATCGGCGTTCACCGCTGCTGGACGGTCTGCAGGACCTGCTGCTGCTCGCCCTCGGCAGCGGCGTGGGGTTGGGCGTGCTCGCCTGGCTCAGCGGCGGACCGGCCGGACCGGGCCGGATGAGCCAGGTCGGCCCGACGCCCTGGCTGGTCGCCGGGGTGTTCGCGATCGAGGTCGTGATCGGGGCGGCGGTGACGCTGGTGATCGGTCAGGTGGCACCTCGGTTGGTCGGTGGGCTGGCCGGTGCGCTGCCCGGTCGCCGGGGTGGATATCGTCGGGACTCGTGAGCCGTCCCGCGCGCGTCGTCGTCCTGGTCTCCGGATCGGGAACCCTGTTGCAGGCCCTGCTGGACGACGCGGCCACCGCGGGCGGGTCGGCGCCGTTCGGCGTCGCAGCGGTCATCAGCGATCGGGACGACGCCTACGGGCTGCAACGGGCGCGCGAGGCGGGGGTGCCGACGGCCGTGGTGCGTCCGGGCGACTTCCCCGACCGGGCGACCTGGGACCTGGCCGTGGCCAAGGCGGTCGAGGTGTTCACGCCCGACCTGGTGGTGCTGGCCGGGTTCATGCGCCTGCTGGGTGAGGCCTACCTGAGCCGGTTCGCCGACCGCACGATCAACTCTCACCCGGCCCTGCTGCCCGCGTTCCCCGGGGCACACGCCGTCCGGGACGCGCTGGCGTACGGCGTCACGGTGACCGGTACCAGCGTGATCCTGCTGGACGCCGGTGTGGACTCCGGGCCGGTGGTCGCCCAGCGCGCGGTCGAGGTGCTGCCCGGGGACGACGAGGCGAGCCTGCACGAGCGGATCAAGGTGGTCGAGCGGGAGTTGCTGGTCGAGGTGGTGCGTCGCATGACCGGTGTCGGGTGGAGCGTCGAGGGCAGGAGCGTGCGGTTCGGTGAAGGAGCAATCGGTGAGTGAGGGCCAGGTGTCCGGTGACGTGTCCGGCGACAAGGTGGCGATCCGGCGCGCCCTGCTGTCGGTGTACGACAAGACCGGGCTGGAGGACCTCGCGCTCGCGTTGCACGCCGCCGGGGTGGCACTGGTCTCGACCGGCTCGACGGCGGCCCGGATCGCCGCGGCCGGAGTGCCGGTGACCGCGGTCGAGGCGCTGACCGGGTTCCCGGAGTGCCTGGACGGGCGGGTCAAGACGCTGCACCCGAAGGTGCACGCCGGCATCCTCGCCGACCGCCGGCTGCCCGAGCACGTGGCCCAGTTGGCCGCGCTCGGGGTCGAGCCGTTCGATCTGGTGGTCAGCAACCTCTACCCGTTCCGAGCGACGGTGGCCTCGGGGGCGAGCGTGGACGAGTGCGTCGAGCAGATCGACATCGGCGGCCCGTCGATGGTGCGCGCCGCAGCCAAGAACCACCCGAGCGTCGCGGTGGTCACCGACCCGGGCGACTACCCGCTGGTGATCGAGGCGTTGGCGGACGGCGGGTTCGACCTGGCCACCCGGCGCCGGCTGGCGGCGCGCGCGTTCGCGCACACGGCGTCCTACGACACCGCGGTCGCGCAGTGGACGGCGGCCCACCTGGCCGGCGAATCGGTCGCCGACGGCACCTGGCCGGCCTATGCCGGTGTGGCGCTGGAGCGCGCGGCGGTGCTGCGCTACGGCGAGAACCCGCACCAGGCCGCCGCGCTGTACGTCGACCAGGGCGTCTCGCCCGGAAGTCCCACGGCCGCACCGGGTATCGCGCAGGCGACCCAGCTGCACGGCAAGGAGATGTCGTACAACAACTACGTGGACGCCGACGCGGCGTTGCGGGCGGCCTACGACTTCGAGGCGCCGGCGGTGGCGATCATCAAGCACGCCAACCCGTGCGGGCTCGCGGTGGCCTCGCCGGGGGCCGCCGACCCGATCGCCGATGCGCACGCCAAAGCCCATGAGTGCGACCCGGTTTCGGCGTACGGCGGAGTGGTGGCCGCGAACCGTCCGGTGACGCTCGGCATGGCCGAACGGCTGGCCGAGATCTTCACCGAGGTGGTGATCGCGCCCGGCTTCGAGCCCGAGGCGCTGAACCTGTTGTCGCAGAAGAAGAACGTGCGATTGCTCGAGCTGGCCGACGGCTACGTCCGGGACGCCGTCGAGTTGCGGCAGGTGTCCGGCGGCATGCTGGTGCAGGTCAGTGATCGGCTCCACGCGGCCGGCGACGACCCGGCGAGCTGGCGGCTGGCCACGGGCGAGGCGGCGGACGACGCGACCCTGGCCGAGTTGGCCTTCGCCTGGCGGGCGGTGCGGGCGGCGAAGTCGAACGCGATCCTGCTCGCCCGGGACGGCGCCACGGTCGGCATCGGGATGGGTCAGGTGAACCGGGTGGATTCCTGCCGCCTGGCCGTCGCCCGGGCCGGCGAGGATCGGGCTCGCGGCGCGGTGGCGGCGTCCGACGCCTTCTTCCCGTTCGCCGACGGACTGCAGGTGCTGCTGGACGCCGGGGTGCGTGCCGTCGTCCAGCCGGGAGGGTCGGTGCGTGACGATGAGGTCATCGCAGCGTCGCAGGCGGCCGGGGTCACCATGTACCTGACCGGGGCCCGCCACTTCGCCCACTGAGGAGAGGTCGCCCTGGCGGGGGCCGTGGAGCTGTGGGACTGTGTAACTGTGGACATGAAGAACATCACCGTACGGGTGCCCGAACAGGTCTATCGCCAGGCCAGGATTCGGGCGGCAGAGCAGGGTACTTCGGTGAGTGGTCTGGTGGCGCAGTACCTGCGTTCCCTCGTGGAGGCGGATGCCGAGTTCGAGCGGCTCGCTGCGCGTCAAAGGGAGATCTGCGCCGGCTTGGGCCGGTTCAGTGCCGAGGACCGCCTCTCGCGAGACGAGTCGCACGACCGTGCGATTCGCTGACACCAACGTCCTGCTCTACGCCATCTCGACCGATCCACGCGAAGAGCAGCAGGCCGCCGTGGCCACATCGCTGCTCGACGGTGGCGACATCGTCTTGTCGGTGCAGGTATTGCAGGAGTTCTACGTTCAGGCCACCCGGCTCAGTCGCCGCGACCGGCTGGACGGCTCGGTCGCAGCTGAACTGGTCGCGACCTTCCAGCGGTTTCCGGTGGTACCGGTGACGCCGCAGATCGTCACGGCTGCCATTGCGACGCACCGTCGATACGACATCTCGTACTGGGACGCCGCGATTCTGGAGGCAGCCCGATCCGCCGGCTGCGACGTGGTGCTGTCGGAGGACCTGAGCCATACCGTCGACTACGGCGGCATCCGGGTGGAGAACCCGTTCACCTGACGCCCGTTGGAGCGCGGTGGGTGGGCACCCTCGATGGTGGCAGGATCGTGGCAGCGCACCTGTCGAATGCGCACCCCAGTCGAATGGGAGTTCCGGTGATCCAGTGGGAGGTGCCGCCGAGCCGGCGGTTCGCGTTCGTGCTGGTGCTCACCGTGATGGTGATCTCGGTGCTCGCCGCGGGACTGGGTCACGTGCGCCTGGGTGGCTACCTGCTCGCGGCGTCCCTGGCCCTGGCTGCGACCATGCGGGCGATGCTGCCGGAGAAGTACTGCCTGGGCCTGTTGGTGCGCACCCGCACTTTCGACGTCGTCACCGCGGCGGCCTTCGCCGTGGCCCTGGTGGCGACCACGGCCGTGCTGCCCGCCTGACGCGCTTCGGCCATTGCCTTCATGATCACCGTTTGGATGCGGGTTTCAAGGGTTTCTGTCCCGGATCCTGCTTCCAGACGGTGATCATGGGGACTTGCTGCGGTCAGGAGCCTGCGGGCACCCGACCGCAGGTGCCGGCGTCGAGCGAGCACACGATCTCGCCGCCGCCGTCCTTCACCCGGTTGCGCACGGTCGCGGCGTCCTGCCACGACCACAGGTCGGCCAGGGTGACGCCCTGGGGCACGAGGGTGGCGCCGCGCCGTCCGGTGGCGACCTCGATCGGGGTCGCGCCGTCCACCAGCCACGCACCGCCCGGGCCGACCGCGAGGTCCGACGGCACCTGCCACGTCGGCCGGCACACCAGGGATGCCGACTGCTTCAGGGTGCGCAGGTCCAGGACGCCGTAACAGGTCTGCCCCGGGCTCGCCGCGGCATCGGGCGCCACCGCGACCAGCAGCGCGGTGCCGTCGTCGGACATCACCGGGGCATCGTTGGGCGTCGCGCGCGCCACGGTCACCCGCGGCACCGGGTGCACGCTGCCGTCGGGTCGCCGCACGGTCACCTCGATCGGGGGCGTTCCGAACGGCACCGATACCAGTCCACCCGGCCCCCACGTGCTGAAGTGATCGTTCGGCGGCGTCGACCCGGTGTAGAACGAGACCGTGCCGCGCGTCAGGTCCAGCACGCCGTAGCGGCCCTGGCGCGGCGTCTCGCGCGGGACGTGCAGGAAGTACAGCGTCCCGCCATCCGGCGAGATCGCGGTGACGGTCAGCTCACCCCCGACCGAGTACGTCGGGACGGCGCGCACGTCGCCGGACGACGGCAGGGTCAGGACGACGCTGGACTCGCTCGCCGAGCCCACCCCCACGCCCCCGACCACGACCGCGCCCTGGGCCGTGGTGGTCGACCAGCGAACGGTCGACATGCCCGCGGGCACCGCCACGGCCTCACCTCGGTAGCGCAGCGTGGGCGGCGTCCCGGCCAAGGTCACCGCAGGGAACACCGGCCGTTCGGGCAGCGAGGCCCACCAGGCGCGTCCGCCGGCCGGGGTACCGGTGACCTCGGAGCGGGTGCTCGTGGGTGGCTCGGAGGTGCGTGTCAGGCCCGGCAGCTCCACGACGGTCACCGTCGCGGCAGCGGCCACCACCACGGCGGCCGCCACGCGTCGTGTGCGGCGGATCCGGCCGCCGGATCGGACGGCCTGCCGGGCGGCCTGCTCCGGGTGCCCGGCCCCCCGCACGGCGTCGGTGGCGACGTCGGTCAGCGCCGTCCGCAGCCGTTGCTCGAGGGTGGTGGTCATCGCGGGCCAGCTTCCGTCGGGGTGATCGAGAGGGTGGGGTGCGGCAGCGTCCCGGCGTCGTCCGGGTCGTCAGGGTCGTGCATGACCTGTCGCAGCCGGGCGAGCGCCCGTGAGGTGTGCGACTTGACCGCCCCGACCGAGCAGCCCATGGCTTGCGCGGTATCGGCCTCGGACAGGTCGTCGACGTAGCGCAGCACCACCGCTGTCCGTTGCCGCACCGGCAACTGCCGCAGGGCGGTGAGCAGCACCGCCCGGTCGTCGATGCGCGCGAAGGATTCGGTGCCTGCGGCCGTCGCCGCCTCGGGCAGGACGGCGTGCGGTTGCTCACCGCGCCAGGCACGCCGCCACCACGAGATCGCCTGCCGGGCCAGCGCCGCCCGGGCGTAGGCCGCCATCGCCTCGCGTCCCCGCACGGCCTCCAGACGCCCCCAGCGCAGGTACAGCCGGGTCAACACGGTCTGCAGCAGGTCCTCGGCCAGCTGGCGATCCCCGGTGATCAGGAAGGCCGTCCGCAGCAGCCCGGAATGGGACTGCAGGACGAAGGCCGTGAACGACTTCTCGGTCGTGTCACGCCGGGCGACCAGCCGCGCGCTCTCGCTCATGTCCGGTCGACGAGGTGGCACGGTCCCCAGGTTTACCCCGGTCCCGGGATTTTCCGCAGATCCCGGGGATTGCCCTGATTCTCCCCTGACCAGCGCAGCGCTCGGTGGGGGAACCGCGTAGATTGACGAGGCGTCACCACTGCACCATGTGCACCCTGCCGACCGGCCACCTCGGGGACGACGTGTGGCCCGGACGTTCCCGAGGAGAGGCCCGATGACCGAGCCGACGCCCCTTGCCCCGCCCGCCGAGGCCATGCTGACGCTGACCGCGCCCGAGCCACCCAAGGCCGTCGCGACGACCCAGGCGCCGAAGATCGCTCCGCAGGTCGAGGCGGCCGCGGTGCCCGGGCTGGACGCCAAGGTCGAGGCCTACCTCGACGCGTTGCTGAAGGAGGCGCCCAACTCGCCGAACTTCACGGCCAAGGCCAACGACGTGCGCACCATGGGTGACGCCGACATCCGCCGGGCGGCCGAGACGTCGAACACCCTGCTCAAGTCGCCGGTGAAGGCGCTGCAGGAGGGCGGCCTGAGCGAGGGTTCGAAGATCGGCAAGACCCTGATCGAACTGCGCCGCACCGTCGAGGAGCTCGACCCGGCCGGGGCCAAGGGCAGCCGCAAGCTGTTCGGCATCCTGCCGATGGGCGACAAGATCGAGGACTACTTCCGTAAGTACCAGAGCGCGCAGAGTCACCTCGACGCGATCTTGAACGCGCTCTACTCCGGCCAGGACGAGCTGCGCAAGGACAACGCCGCGCTCAACGCCGAGAAGAAGAACCTGTGGGACACCATGGGCCGGCTCAACCAGTACGTCTACATCGCCGAGCGGCTCGACGCGCGCCTCGCCGCCGGCATCAGCGAGCTGCAGGCCAGTGACCCCGACCAGGCCAAGGCGCTGCAGCAGGACGTGCTGTTCTACGTCCGACAGAAGCACCAGGACCTGCTCACCCAGCTCGCGGTCTCGATCCAGAACTACCTGGCCATCGACATCGTGATCAAGAACAACATCGAGCTCATCAAGGGCGTCGACCGGGCCTCGACCACCACCGTCTCGGCGCTGCGCACCGCGGTCATCGTGGCTCAGGCGCTCGGTAACCAGAAGCTGGTGCTCGACCAGATCACGGCGCTGAACAGCACGACGTCCGACATGATCCAGCGCACCAGCGAGATGCTGCGCGACAACTCGGTGCAGATCCAGGAACAGGCCGCCTCGGCCACCATCGGCCTGCCCCAGCTGCAGGCGGCGTTCCAGAACATCTACGCCACCATGGACGCCATCGACACGTTCAAGGTGCAGGCGCTGGACACCATGGCGACCACGATCGGCACGCTCGAGACCGAGGTCACCAAGTCACGCGAGTACCTCGAGCGGGTCAAGCAGCGGGACGAGCGGATCGCCGCCGGATCGCTCGACATCGGGGACGCGCGGCGCTGACTCGCCCACGCACGGAGGAAGGGACGGCCCAGGGGTGTCTGTGAAGGACTGGTGGGGAGGGCTGTTCGGCCGTCCCCGCGAGGCCACGCGCGACGCCGATGCGTCGACGCCGATCGACATCCCGCGGGTGCCCACGGGTGAGGAGCTGCTGACCCAGCTGACGGCGCTCGAGACCGACATCGACGAGAAGGCGCGCAGCGAGCGGATCTCGGGGGTGGTGGCGTGCGGGTGCACGACATCTGCAGCACCGCCCGCGACATCATCCCTCGGCTGAACCAGCTCGGCGGCGGAACCCGGGACGCCCACTCGGTGATGTCGACGGTGACCAGCTACCTGCCCGAGGCGCTGGGCACCTACCTGCGCCTGCCCCGCACCTACGCCGACACCCGGCCGGTCGCCGGCGGCAAGACCTCGCTGATGGTGCTGGTCGACCAACTCGACCTGCTGTCGCTGACCATGGACAAGATCCTGGACGCCGCGACGCGCCGCGACGTCCAGGCCCTGGTGGCGCACGGGCAGTTCCTGGCGGACAAGTTCGGGCACTCCGCGGACGGCGGCACGCTCGACCTCGGCCTGGCCGGCGGGCCGTCGTGACCGCTCCGGGCGCAGACCTGGCCAAGGCCCTGGCCTCCCTGGTGGGAGTCGGTGTGGCGGCCGGGCTGCAGGCGGACGACGTGCGCGCCGAGGGTGCCGCGCTCGCTGCGACCCTGGCCGAGTCGGCGATCGGGGCACCCGCGGCCTGGGCGGCCGCGATCGGGGACGGCGCGGACACCACCGCCTTCTTCGACGCCGCGAGCCGCGCGCGCCGCTATCGCACCGCCCCGACCGCGGGGCTGCTGGCCCTGATCGCCGCCGACTCACCCCAGGCGAAGGCCTACGCCGAGGCCCTGGTGGAGCTGACCACCGCGGCCTGCACCCTGGGCGAGTCCACCCTGCAGGTGGTGGTCAACGCCTCGACGTCCGCGGCGGCCCAGTTGCGGGCGGTCACCCCGGGCGCGTCCTCGCCCGGGCCGGCGGTGCCGCCGGCCGCCCCGCCGCCGGGGGAGGCCACCTCGTTGCCGGTCGACCCCCGCCTGCTGGAGCAGCTGAGGGCCAGCCACGGCATCACGCTGCCGCCCGGCGTCCAGGGCACCCCGACGCCCGGTACCTCACCGGACGGCGCCACCCCGGGCGCCACCCACGGCAGCGGCGTGCCCGCCGCGACGCAGGCGGCGCCGTCCGAACCCGCGGTGGAACAGACCCAGCCCGAGCCGCCGCCGAAGACCCTCGAGGAACTGCTCGCCGAGCTCGACGACCTCACCGGGCTGGCGGCGGTCAAGACCGAGATCCACCGGCAGACCGCGGTGCTGCGGGTCGAGAAGCTGCGCGCCGAGGCCGGCATGGCCAAGGCCACGATCACCCGGCACCTGGTGTTCGTCGGCAACCCGGGCACCGGCAAGACCACCGTGGCGCGGCTGGTGTCCGGCATCTACCGGGCGCTGGGGCTGCTGAGCAAGGGCCAGTTGATCGAGGTCGATCGATCGGAGCTGGTGGCCGGATACCTGGGCCAGACCGCGATCAAGACCGCCGAGATCGTCGCCCAGGCCATCGGCGGGGTGCTGTTCATCGACGAGGCGTACAGCCTGGCCGGCGACCAGTACGGCGAGGAGGCCATCGACACCCTGGTGAAGGAGATGGAGGACCACCGCGACGACCTGGTCGTCGTCGTGGCCGGCTACCCCGGGCCGATGGCGGACTTCATCGACACCAACCCGGGCCTGGCGAGCCGGTTCCGCACCATCCTGACCTTCGCCGACTACACCGACGACGAGCTGGTCGACATCTTCGGGCAGATGGCCGCCAGGGCCGACTACACCGCCGGGCCGGCGGTGCTGGCCGCGTTCCGGGCGCTGCTGGCGGGCGTGGTGCGCGACGAGACCTTCGGCAACGGCCGCTACGCCCGCAACGTGCTCGAGGCCGCGATCGGACGGCACGCCTGGCGGCTGCGGGACGTTGAGCAGCCGACCATCGACCAGTTGCGCGATTTGGCCCCGCAGGACCTGGTCGACCCGCCCGTCGAACCCGCGCCCGCCGAGGAGGCTGTCCCTGCAGCCGAGGAACCCGCCGCGAGCGCGACGGTCGACACCGGCGAGTCGGTCGGCCAGGATGCCAACGCTGCAGGAGGTGAACGTCCGTGAGTACCGCCCCGCCGATCGGCGTCCCGGTCGGGCTACCCGCCCCGGTGCCCGGCACGGCCGTCGACCCGACCGCGCCCGCCCGGCCGGCCCGTTCCGGACGCCGCGACGCCGCGGCCCGGGCGCTGTCCGGCACCCCCGGACGGATGCGGATCGCCGCAGCCCTCGCCGTCCTCGGGTCGTTGGTCTTCGGCCTGCTGGGCGGCTCCGCCTTCCAGGCGTGGGGCGCTGCCCTGGACGACGCCCGCGCGAACGCCGCCCAGCTGGTGCGGATCCAGACCATCCAGAACGATCTGGTCAAGGCGGACGCCACGGCGGCCACCAACTACCTCACGGGTGGCAGTTCGGTGGTGCCGAACCAGACGCTCTACGACGCGGCCATCACCAACGCGTCCCGCAGCCTCGCGCGGCCGTCGCCGGACGCGGACACCGCGGCCCTGCAACAGGTCAACGACGGGCTGACGCGGTACACCGCCCTGGTCGCGCAGGCCCAGGTGAACAACCGCTTCGGGTTGCAGGTCGGGGCGGCCTATCAGCGTCAGGCCGGCGAGGTGTTGCGCACCCAGATCGTGCCTGCCCTGGAGAAGGTGTCGGCGGCCGATCAGCGTCGGGTGTCGGAGGCGTACGACGCGGCGAACGCCGCGACGGCGCGGCTGATCGCTGCGGCCGTGGTGGCGCTGGTGTTGCTGCTCGGGGCGCAACTGTGGCTGTCCCGGCGCACCCACCGCGTGGTCAACGTGCCGCTGGCGCTGGCCACGCTCGCCGTCCTGGGGGCATCGCTCGGCGGAGCCGCCTCACTGAACAACGCCGCCGGCATCGCCCGGGGCGTGGCCTCGAACAGCTATGCCAGCGCGGTGAATCTGGCCACGGCTCGCACCGCAGCCTTCGACGCCAAGGCGCAGGAGGCCTTCGGGCTGATCGCCCGAGGCAACGCCAAGGCCGCCGAGGACATCGCGACCAAGCGCATTGCCACTGCGGAGACGACCCTGAGGACCGGCAAGGCGACCGAGGGGTCCAGACAGAACTTCGCCGCCTGGGTGAAGGCCCACGGAGCGGTGCGCGCGGCGGATGACAAGGGGTCGTGGGTGGCCGCGCGTGACCTGGCGCTGACCACCTCGACCACGGTGTTCGATGCCTTCGACCAGGCGTCCAAGTCCGAACTGGACGGTTACGCCACCACGGTCGATTCCAGCCTGGGCGGCGCCCGCAGCGCCTTGATCATCATGGGATGGTTCGTCCTGGCGTGTGGGTTGATCGCGGCCGGGGCCACCTACACCGGGTTCGCGCAGCGGTTGGGGGAGTACCGATGAGCCGGTCTCTGATCGCGCGGGCTGCCGGGTTGCTGACGGCCGGGCTGGTGGTGGCCGGCCTGGCCGGGTGTGTCACCGCGCCCCCGACGCCGGCTGCGGCGCCGTCCTCGGCGGCTGCCTCACCGGCCGCACCGGCCGCGCCGGTGGTGTGCAACAACGCCACGCAGTCCTACGCCAAGGTCACCTCCAGCCCCTACGCCGACGTCATCGCGAAGCGCGGCTACCTGCTGGTCGGGGTGTCGGCCGACACGCGTCAGCTCGGTGCTGTCGACCCGAGCAATCCTGATGTGTTCGCGGGCTTCGACATCGAGATCGCCAGGCTGGTGGCGAACAAGCTGGGCGTCAACCTGCGCTTCAAGGTCATCACCACGGCCGACCGGATCGCGCAGCTGAAGAAGGAGGTCTCGGCGGGGGGCGTCGACCTGGTCGCCAGGGCCTTCACCATGAACTGCGCTCGGTGGAAGGACATCTCCTTCTCGCAGGTCTACTTCCTGGCACACCAGGGGTTGATGGTTCCCGCGAGTTCGACCCTCGCCAAACTGGCCGGTCAGCCGGACAAGGTGAAGCAAGCCCTGTCCGGTGAGACGGTCTGCGCTCCCAAGGGGTCCACCAGCCTCGACAACATCACGACCTGGGCGCCGGGGGTGAAGACCCGGGCGGTGGCCAACCACACCGACTGCCTGGTGCTCTTGCAGCAGGGCCAGGTCGACGCGATCACCGGGGACGACGCCATCCTGGCCGGGTTCAAGGCCCAGGACCCGACCACCCTGGTGCTCCCGGGGATCGAGCTCAGCGACGAGCCGTATGGCCTCGGCGTGAACGCCACGCACAAGGACTTCGCCGCCTACGTCAACGGGGTGCTCGAAGAGGCGCGCACCAGTGGCGCGTGGCAGAAGGCCTACGACACCTACCTGAAGGGGCCGCTCGGCAAGCCCGGTGTCCAGCCCGCCCCGAGTTACGGGCGGGCGTAGTCGTGACCACTCCGTCGTCCCGGTCGGGCGCCCCCGGTGCCTCGCGAGGGCTCGCGATCGCGCCGACCCCGCCCGGCAGGCTCGGCGAGGCGGCCGACCCGGCCGCCCTGCTGGCCTACCTGCGCGAGCTGCGCGACTGGGTGGCCCAGCGCAAGCGCGAACTGGACGGCATCGACGCGGCGGCGCAACGCTCGGCCGACCCCGACGACTACACCGGCGACATCACACTCTCGATGGCGTTGTGGCAGTCGGTGAGCGATCGCTGCCTCAGCCTGGACACCCTGTGGGACTCCGGCCGGGCCACGGTGATCACCCGTGAACAGATGTCGCAGGTCATCTGGGGACGCCTGGCCAGCGGCGGCGCCACGGGTGGGCTGACCTCAGTGTGGTCGAGGCGTGCCGGCTCTCCGACGCCCTGGCCGCGCAGTTGCGCGCCCGGTTGTCGTTCGACCCGCGGGCCAGCGACGCCGCGGTGCGGGTGGCCTCACTGCGAGCGAGCGTCGAGCGGTTGCGTGAGCTGGTCAAGCAGGAGCCGACCTGGTCGGGCCAGGTCGACCTGCTGTCGAGCCGGGTGGACGACGTCGCGGTGCGGGCCGCCCGCGGCGGGGACGTCGACGGTGTGCTGCACTCCCTCGAGGTGGACGCCGCCCGCGCCGAGCGCGACCTGGTCGTCACCACCGCGACCAAGCTGAAGGAGGCCCGGTCGGCCGATGCCCGGGCCGCCGCGCTGTCCGCCGACCGTGCCCGAGCCGCCAGCGAGGTCGCGGCCCTCGAACACCGCCGGACCCGGCTGCTCGCCCTGGTCGAGCGCTGCGTCGCCGAGATCACCCCGGCGCCGCGCTACGCCGTCCCGGACGTCGCCGCGCTCGGCCCGGTACCCGCCGAGCGGGACGCGCTCGATGCCTACACCCGCCGCCTGGACGCCGTGGTGCGCGCCATGGACCTGCTCGAGGACGCCTACGGCAACCCGCTGAACGAACGTGAGGAGCTCGTGGGCCTGCTCACCAGCTACCGCACCATGGTCGCCCGGCTCGCCCGCGGTAACGACCCGGCCGTGAGCCGGGCGCTGGCCCTGGCCGAGCAGGCCCTCGCCGCGACCCCCTGCGACGTGGCCGCGGCGCGGCTGGCCGTGACCACGTTCCGCGAACTGGTGCGCACCCCCGCCCCGACACCCTCGGCGAATCAGCCGGCCACGTCGCCGCCGCAGACGATTCCGGTTGCGTCGGCCGGCCTGACGGCAGATCCGGCGGCCGCGACGTAGTCCGTCGCGGCCCTGAGCACGTTCACGCGGCACCGCACGGAAGCGTGTGTCTGGCGTCACCGCTGACGTGATTCCGCTGCGCGAGTACAGTGATTGCCCTCGGGGGTAAGCCGATTCGCGTGAGCAGATCGATTCCCATATTTCGCCCGGATGGTCTGCGGGCGTCGCTGCTGTGGGTGGGGGGCGGCGTGAATCGCTTGATGACGACATCGCGGGTTGTCGTGGGCGCGTTCGCGGCCCTGACTCTGAGTTCCTGCCACAAGGAAGCCCAATGGGTGAACACCCCATCCGGCTCAGCGGCGACGAGCGGGGGCGCCACTCGCTCATCCGGCTCAGTTGCCGGCGAATCGGCACGGCGTCACGACTCCACGGTGCCCACTTCGGCCCGCATTCCAGCTCTGTGCTCACTGTCAGTGTGGCCAGCGGCGGAGGCGAGTCGATTCCTGGAGGCTCCGTGTCGGTTGTCTCGGTTCCTCCCGTCGAGATTCCCGGTGGGTCAGCGTCAGGGACGACGTCGGGTGGGGGATGCGGAATGCCAGGATTCACGCGCACGACGCCGCCGGGCGGGCGATGCGGAATGCCAGGATTCAACTGCACGCCAACGCTGGGCTCGACGACGACGCGGTCCGAGTCGTTGCCCACTGCTTTGCCCGCCCCGCCGGTGACGCAGCCGTCGAGAGGTGCGACATCCTCTCCCCCCAAGCCCTCGTAGTAGCCATTCCCATGACCGATCGCGACAAGTCACCACCCGGAGCAGTGGCCGCTCTTCGGCAATGGATCGATGTGGTTGCCGCGCCTGTCGGGCTCGTTGCCGCCGTGTTGCTCTACTTCGGTTGGGTTCGCACGCGCGCCTACTTCGACTACTTCGGAGTGCCTGTTCGCCAAGGCGTGGGCCTCCGACGCCCTGGCCGCGCAGTTGCGCGCCTGCTCAGTATCGACCGCGCGTTCGGGATCATGGTCCGCGATGGCCATCGCCGTCGCCATGGTCATTGCCGACCGTGAGGTTGTGAGTCGACCTGATCCGGCGTCCTCGTGGTCTGTGGAGCGTCGGTGTGCGGTGGGGACTCGTGGTGCTCGAGCAAGTCTCTTCCTGGTCGGGACGGCTGCGGCTCTGGGTCACCAGGTGATCGACGTGCCGCCGGTGCCGAGCGCGCCGGGGCACTGGCCGTGGGCGCGCTGCTGGCTGCTCGATTCCCGGCCGACGCCGTCGCCTCGGCGGTGCCCGCCGCCGTCCTGAGGACATTGGTCGCGGTGTCGGTCCTCGTGGCCCTGCTCTGGGGAACCACGCCTATGCCCAGGAGTTGGGCGTTCGACAAGCCCGGGCGGCGGACGTGGATCAGGCAGGACTTCCGTACGTCGTGCTCTTCAGCCGAGAGGCGATCGACCTGCCAGGGTGCTGGTGACCTACCTCGGCCGTCACCGGTGGTGCGCGCCATGGACCTGCTCGAGGACCTACGCGGGTATGCGCCGCTCACCTCGACGGGAGATCGATGGTTCCTGGTCACCGGGCGATTCGACCACCGGTTCCATGGTCGCCCGGTCACCGTGGTAACGAGGCCGTGGAGGGCGCTGGTGGAGATCGCGCGGCCACGCTGAGTGCCGACCGTGACTCGTCGTGGCGCCGTCATCGGCGATGTTTGCGCGAGATCACGCTCGCGCGAGGACTGGAGCGCACCCCCGCCCCGACCCTCTATGGTCGGTATGCCAGCCAGCGGCGTCGGCGGGACGGTTCATCGTGGTGACTTCGGGTGATGGGGTGAACGTGTGAGCACCGGATCCAGCGGCAACGGGG
The DNA here is from genome assembly GCA_046330955.1 of Kineosporiaceae bacterium. Classification (GTDB taxonomy): domain Bacteria; phylum Actinomycetota; class Actinomycetes; order Actinomycetales; family Kineosporiaceae; genus JADJPO01. The sequence goes on from JAXLRT010000007.1 coordinate 84,389, forward strand.
GCGACGGCATGACACCGGCGATCACGGTTCCCAACGGCGCGGCCTGCACCCAGCCGGGCTGCAGCGGCACCATCCAGGACGGGTACTGCGACATCTGCGGCACGCCCGCCGGTGCCCCGGTGATCGCGCCCGCGACCGGCGCCGCCGGTTCGACCGGCGGTGCGGCAGCCGGCTCGGTGTCCACCGCCAGCAAGATCACCTCCTCGAACCGGCTGGAGAGCATCCCGATCGGCTCGGCCCGAGCGGGCGGCAGCCGGGTGACGCGCACCCTCGGCACCGGCTCGACCCGACTGCGAGGGGCGCGACTGGGCGCGGGCCTGACCAAGGTGCCGCCGGTGCCTGCGATCGACCCCGAAGCGGCGATCATGAAGGACCCGGTGGTCCCCGAGGACCGCCGGTTCTGCCCCAGCTGCGGTACCCCGGTCGGCCGGTCCCGTGACGGACGCCCCGGGCGCACCGAGGGATTCTGCCCGCAGTGCCGAAACCCGTTCTCGTTCACCCCGAAGCTGAAGCCGGGCGACCTGGTGGGCGGTCAGTACAAGGTGGCCGGCTGCCTGGCCCACGGCGGCCTGGGGTGGATCTACCTGGCGCGGGACGTCGTCCTCGCCTCGCGGTGGGTGGTGCTCAAGGGCCTGCTCAACTCCGGGGACGCCGACGCCTACGCCGCCGCGGTCGCCGAGCGCGAGTTCCTGGCCAAGGTCGAACACCCGCTCATCGTCGAGATCTTCAACTTCGCCCAGCACGAGGGCGCCGGCTACATCGTCATGGAGTACGTCGGCGGTACCTCGCTGAAAGACCTTCTCAAGCAACGGATGCAGCGCGCCGGACGCTACGATCCGATCCCCGTCGACCAGGCGATCGCCTACGTGCTCGAGATCCTGCCCGCGTTCACCTATCTGCACGACATCGGCCTGCTCTACTGCGACTTCAAGCCCGACAACATCATTCAGGTCGGCGACGCGGTGAAGCTGATCGACATGGGCGGCGTCCGGCGGATCGACGACCTGGACTCGGCGATCTACGGCACCGTCGGGTACCAGGCCCCCGAGGTGCCGACCATCGGCCCCTCGATCAGCTCGGACATCTACACCATCGGTCGCACCCTGGCCGTGCTGGTCATGGAGTTCCGCGGCTACCAGTCGACCTACGCCACCTCGTTGCCCCCGGTCGCCGAGGTGCCGCTGTTCCAGCGCTACGACTCGCTGTATCGGTTGCTGGCCAAGGCGTGCGCGCCCGACCCGAACGACCGCTTCCAGTCGGCGGACGAGCTGCGAGTGCAGTTGCTGGGCGTGTTGCGCGAGATCGTCGCCCTCGACCGGCCCGATTCCGGCGTGGCCCAGCACTCCACCGCCTCGGTGCTGTTCGAGGTGCCCGTGGTCTCGGGCGACACCCTGGAGTGGGCCGAGCTGCCGGCGCTGAAGGTCGATGCCTCCGACCCGAAGGCCGCCTGGCTGGCCGGGTTGTCGGTGACCGAGCCGACGGCCCGGTGGACCGAGCTGGCCAAGCAGACCGCCCCGACCGTCGAGGTGCGGCTGGCGATGATCCGGGCCGCGCTCGAGGCCGGCCGGCACGACCTCGCGGACGGCGTGGTGCAAGAGACGCTGAAGGCCGACGCCTGGGAGTGGCGGGCGGTCTGGATGAACGGTCTCAGTGCCCTGGACGCCGGAAATCCCGCCGCGGCGCGGGCGGCCTTCAACGCCGTCTACGGTCAGATCCCCGGCGAGCTGGCACCCAAGCTGGCGCTGGCGCTGTCGTGTGAACTGAGCGGTGAGGGCGAGGTGGCCGAGGCGCTCTATCTCACCTGTGCCAGAACCGATGCCAACTACACCGCGCCGTCGGCCTTCGGTCTGGCCCGCATCCGGCTCGGCCGCGGCGATGTGGACGGCGCGGTGGCCGCGCTCGACCTGGTGCCCTCGACCAGCCGGGCCTTCGTCGAGGCCCGGCGCCAGCGTGCCGGATTGCTGGCGGGCTCGGGGCGCGGTCTGCCCGGACTGGCCGAGGCTCTGGACAGCGTGGCCTCGGTGACCATCGAGCCGCTCGACCGGGCTCGGTTGGAGGTCAACGTCTTGGGAGCAGCACTCGACGAGGTGCTGAAACACGGTCCGCAGGAAGCGATCTCGGTGGGCGGCCACCCCGCTCGCGAGGCCTCGCTCCGGGATGCCGTCGAGGGCGCCTATCGCCGGTTGGCCACGATGGAGACCGATGGCGAGGAACGGGTTCGGCTCGTCGACGCGGCCAACGGGGTGCGGCGGTGGACGCTGCGATGACCCCCACCGAGGGCGACTCCTCGCCTGCGGTTCCCTGCCCGCGCTGCGGCGAACCGTTGGCCGCCGACGCCAAGTTCTGCGAGGCCTGCGGCGCCGACAACCCGCTGGCCTCCGCCGAGGCGGCGCCGGCTGCCGCAGTACCGGCACCGGCGGCACCCGCGGCGCCCGCGGCGCCCGAGCCGACGGTGGCCCCGGTGCCCGGCGGCTCGTTGCACGACGGCACACTGCTGGACGATCTCACCGCCGCGGCGACCGACCGCGCCCGTCACCCCGCCCCAGCGGCCGAGGTGATCCGGATCGCCGACGCCGATCTCACGCTCACCGCTGCGGTCTGCGCCGCCTGCGGCGGCCGGGTCGCGGCCGACGGGTACTGCGAGCAGTGCGGCACCGCGGCGCCCCGGTTGCGCGATCACTGGCGTGACCAGCCCGCCGCCTGGCTGGCCGCGGTGTGTGATCGCGGCGTCCGGCACACCCGCAACGAGGACGCGATGGCCGTGGCCGCGGGGCTGGTGCCCGGCAGCCTGGGCGCCCTGGTGGTCTGCGACGGCGTCTCGATGGCCACCGACTCCGACCGGGCCAGCCTGGCGGCCGCTCGGGCGGCGCGCGACGCCCTGGTCGACGGACTGACCGCCCGCCCGGACGACGCCCAGCCACAGGGTCGCACCGGCGCCCGGATCGCCCGCGCCGGCGAGTTCACCCAGCGGCTGATCGCCGCGGGAGCAGCCGCCCAGGCCCAGGCCGCAGCGGCGGCGGCGGGGGTTCCGTCCAGCAAGAACCCGCCCTCGTGCACCTTCGTCGCGGCGCTGATCGAGCGTTCGCCCGGCGATGCCCCCGGTCTGGCCGTGGTCGGCTGGGTCGGCGACAGCCGCGCCTACTGGGTGCCGGACGACGGCCCCGCGGTGCAGCTCAGCGTGGACGACTCGTGGGCGGCCGAGGCGATGGCGCAGGGCGTGCCCCGGGCCGAGGCCGAGAACCTGCCGCAGTCGCACGCGATCACCCGTTGGCTCGGAGCGGACGCGCCGGACCCGGTGCCGCGCACCGCCGTCCACGCCCTCGACGGCCCGGGGTGGTTGCTGGTCTGTTCGGACGGGCTGTGGAACTACGCCTCCGAGGCGAGCGCGCTGGGCGAGTTGGTGCACACCACGATTGCTGCCCGGACGGCGGCTCCGGCGCCCCCCGCGGCCGATGCTGCGGCCGGACCCGGCTCCGCCGATGACGCCGGCTCCGCCGAAGCTCCCGACGCCGGCTCTGCCGACCCTGGTGCCGACAAAGCCCCGGCCGATGCGGTCGTGAAGGCCCCGGCCGACGACCCGGCCCAGCTGGCCGAGGAGCTCGTCGCCTGGGCGATCGAGCGCGGTGGCCACGACAACATCACCGTGGCCCTGGCGCGCCACGACCCGAACGCCCCGACCGAGGTCGTGCCGGCCCCGGCGCCGCTGTACCCGCTGGTCGATCGCTCCGCACCGGCGGACGACCCGGCCCCGGACGACGCGGCCCCGGCGGTCGGGCCGGCCGCCACGCTGGCCGAACCGGCGCAGGTGGCGCCCCCGGCTTGGGGCACCCCGGACGCGGGCACGTTGTGATCGGATGTTCGTTGTCGTACCTGCATGGTCTGATCTGAGTCGGACATGGGTCCCGAGGGGATAGCGAGGTAGCTGACGTGGCTGAATTCACCGCCGAGGTGTTCCAGAACGAGTTCCTGCCCGATGGCGGTACGGACGTGCACGCCGTGGTCACGGTCACCTGCTCGGGCGCCGGTGAGGCCGGCCGCGGTGAGGGCGGCGAGGCCGCCGAGATCATCATCGTCGACACCTCCGGCTCGATGCAGGGCGACAAGATCATCGCGGCCCAGACCGCCGCCGCCGCTGCCGTCGATCAGATCCTGGACGGCACCTGGTTCGCCATCGTGGCCGGTACCGACGGTGCCAACCGGGTGTTCCCGTACCCCAACGCCGAGACCGCCATGGTGATGATGGAGCCCGGCGCGCGCGCCGAGGCCAAGCGGGCCGTCGGCCGCCTCGTCGCCGGTGGCGGCACCGCCATGGGGTCATGGCTGCGCCTGGCCAAACGGATCTTCGAGAGCATGCCGCGGGCGACCCAGCGGCACGCCATCCTGCTCACCGACGGGCGCAACCAGAGCGAGCAGCCCGAGGTGCTGGCCGCCTCGGTGCGAGATGCCCAGGGCGTGTTCCAGTGCGACTGCCGCGGCGCCGGCGTCGACTGGGATGTCGCCGAGCTGCGGGGGGTGGCCACCGCATTGCTGGGCACGGTCGACCTGATCCCGGACTCGGCGTCCATGCCGCGGGTGTTCGCCGAGCTGATGCAGCAGGCGATGAGCCGCGGCGTGGCCGATGCCCAGCTGCGGGTGTGGGCGCCGCAGGGGGCGCAGGTGCTCTTCGTCCGTCAGGTCTCGCCGCAGGTCGAGGACCTGACCGGCCGCCGGGTCGACGTCAACGCGCTCACCGCCGGGTTCCCCACCGGTGCCTGGGGCGACGAGTCGCGCGACTACCACGTCGCCGTCCGGCTGCCGGCCAAGCCGGTGGGGTCCGAGCAGCTCGCCGCCCGGGTGCAGCTCGTGGTGCGCGATCAGGTGGTGGCCAGTTCGCTGGTGAAGGCGCTCTGGTCGGACGACGACGTGCTGACCACCCGGATCAACCCCGAGGTGGCGCACTACACGGGTCAGGCCGAGCTGGCCGAGGCGATCCAGGCGGGGCTGGCGGCACGGACCGCGGGCGACGAGGCGACGGCCCGGCTCAAGCTCGGTCGCGCCGTCCAGCTCGCCGAGGCCACCGGCAACGCGGAGGCCACCACGCGGCTGAGGAAGGTGGTCGACGTCGAGGACGCGGCAACCGGCAAGGTGGCGTTGAAGCGCAACGTCGACCGGCTCGACGAGATGGCGCTCGACACCAGCTCGACCAAGACCACCCGGGTCAAGAAGTAGCCGGTGAGGAAGCAGCCGGTCGAGGAGCAGGCAGTGGGCAGGACACGGCAGCGACACAGCAGGACACGGAGGGACACGCACGGATGAGCACCTACACCTGCCCGGACGGGCACAGCTCGGCGGCGAGTGACTACTGCGACGTCTGCGGGGCACCGATCGCCGCCGCCGGTGCCGCCGCGCCGAGTGCCCCCCCGGCCGCCCCGCCGAACCTGCCCGGATCGCCTGCCGCCGGGTCGAGCCTCGATCTGGACTCCGCGGTGCCGGCGGCGCCGGCGGCTCCGACCGACCAGGAGTGCCCGAGCTGTGGGTCGATGCAGCCTGCGGATGCGCTGTTCTGCGAGAGCTGCGGCTATGACTTCGTGACCGGCCAGATGCCCCGACCGCTGGCGCCACCGGACGGCGTCCCGTCCGCGCCGTCGGCCCCATCGGCGCCGTCCGCTCCGTCCGTCCAGCCGGCGGCGGTCGATGCCGGATCGAGCGACCCGGCGGTGACGGTGCAGCCGCCGCCGACCGATCCGGCGCCGGCTCACCTGCCGCCGACCGCGCAGCCCCCGGACGGCGTGGAGTGGGTGGTGGAGGTCTGGGTCGACCCGGACTGGCACGCCGCTCAGGACGTCGACGACCCGTGCCCGTCCGCGGGGATGCCCGTGGTGGTGCCGTTGCGTCAGCGCAGTGTGCTGATCGGGCGTACCTCGTCGAGCCGCAACATCCACCCCGACATCGACATCACCGGCGACACCGGGGTCTCGCGCCGCCACGCCCAGCTCACCACCGACGGCCTGCGCTGGTGGATCGAGGACCTGGGCTCGGCCAACGGCACCTACGTGGGTGGCGCCGGCCAACCGTTGCCGACCGACCCGGTCTCGGGGCGGGTCGAGCTGTCCGACGACGGTCGGATCTACCTGGGCGCCTGGAGTCGGCTCGTGGTGCGCAAGGCCTCACCCTCCGAGCGCGCCGCCGGCTGACCCGCGGTGGTCAGGTGATCCGGGTACCCTTCGGCCCTGCCCGGGTCAACTGCGCTGCCGGTGCAGGTAGGCCGACGGCGTGAGTCCGAGGTGTGCGCGGACGTCGCGGGTCAGGTGGGCCTGGTCGCTGTAGCCGAGCTCGGCGGCCACGTCCGCCCAGCCAGTCCAGGCCGCAGTGTCCGAGGTGCCGTCGCTGAGCCGCGCCGCGTCGGCCGCACGCTCGGCGGCCTCGATGATCCGCCACCGCCGGATCACCCAGGCCGGGCTCGCCCCGACGTAGGTACCGAACAACCGCTGCAGGGTCCGCACGCTGACCCCGGCCGCCGCGGCGAGCTGCTCCACCCGCAGCACGCTGCGGTCGGTCTCGGCGATCCGAGCCACCCGGGCCACCTCCCGCGCCTGGTCCAGGCGCTGCGGATCGCGTTGCTGCGCAACACCTTCCAATGCCTCGCGCAGGACGGCGATGCGGGTGGGCTCGTCGTCCAGGCCGGCGATCCGTGCCACCAGCTGCGCGCCGTCCAGGCCCAGCGCGTCGTCCAGGGTCAGCGCGCGATCGGTGACCCGTCGCGCGGGCCGGTCGATCAGCGCGCCGAGGCCACCGGTCGTCGTCTTGGCGGCCACGGTCCACCCGTCACCGGTCAGCCGCCGGTGTGAGATCCGGGTGATCAGCCCGTAGACCCGGCCGGCGGGGTGCTCACGGCTGGCCCCCGAGTCGTCCGTGGTGCCGACACTGATGTGCCCGCTCGGGTGGTTCAGCACCTGCTGCACGTGCTCGATGCCCTCGGGTAACTGCCAGGCGACCGCCCAGAACCAGTCGACCAGACCGTCGAGCACCTCACCGGCGGGGTAGCGGTTCAGCGTGACGTGGCGCGCCATCGTCGCCGGGTCGATGATGCCCCGGGTGTCGGCGGGCAGGGGAGTGGGTGGCGCGTCGGTCATCACCACCAACCTAGGCGCCGGTCGAGGTTGTCGCGAACCTTCAAGCGCCCCTCGTCGGGGGCTGCCTACGGTGAACCGCATGACCAACGCGACCGACGAGATCCCGTACTTCCCGGCCACCGCGCCGGACGTGTTCCGCGATGCCGCCGCGACTGCCGCGCTGGTGCGGCCGGTGCTCGCAGCCCTCGCCGACGTGGTCGAGGTGCCGGACGCCGCGCTCGACGACCCGACCCCGTGTGCCTCGTTCACCGTGGCCACGTTGCGCGACCACGTCCTGGGCTGGGTGCAGCACTTCGCCGTGGCGCTGTCCGACCCCGACCGGTCCTCGCCGCGGGCTGATGCCGACGCCTACCGTGCCGCCGACGACCCTCGCGCCCCCGGCGAGGTGGTTCGCGACAGCGCCGCCCGGATCGAGGCCGCCCTGGGCGGCGACGTCCTGGGGCGTCAGGTGGTGATGTCCAGTTCCCGCATGGACGGCCCGGCCGTCGCGGCGATGACCCTGGGGGAGTATCTGATCCACGGCTGGGACCTGGCCGCCGCCACCGGCCGGGACTGGGCGCCGTCCGATGCGGCCTGTGATGCCGCCCGTGAGTTCTTCGAGGGCATGATCTCGCCCGAGTACCGCTCCGAGGACGGTGCCGGTGGCTTCTTCGCCCCCGAGGTCCCGGTGCCGGACGACGCCCCCGCCCTGCACCGCCTGCTCGGCTTCGCCGGCCGCAACCCCTCCTGGACCCCGCCCGCCTGACCGCCTGCCCCTCCCGACTGACAACGGCGGGATTCGGTGCGCCCTGGCAACACCGAATCCCGCCGTTGAGGCGGCTGGGCCCGTCTGTCCACAGGTCGACGGAGTCGTCCCACTGTCCACAGGCGCTCGGCTCGGGCGCCCACGCCCCGGGTGGTTCGGGCAGGGTGCGGGATCGTGCGCGATGATCGGCTGCGGCTGGCCGTGACCCGACTGGCCACTGACCAGGCCGGCGTCATCAGCCGAGCCCAGGCCCTGGACCTCGGGATGACCCGGGGCATGATCCGGGCACTGCTCGACTCCGGCCGATGGCAGCGCGTCCACCCGGGCACCTATGTGATCTTCACCGGCCCGCTGCCCGTCATGACGCGTGTCTGGGCAGCGATCCGGTATGCCGGACGAGGGGCCATGGTGGTTGGTGCCACTGCCCTGTGGCTTGCCGGCGCCGTGGACGAGCCACCGCCGTCGATCCAGATCGGCGTCCCCCACGGCCGGTCGGTGGTCCCTGTCGCCGGAGTCGTGATCGTTGCTGGTCGATGCCTGGGCACCCGACCACGGCCGGCAGCGCGACCACCACGTACGGCGGTCGAGGATGCGCTACTGACCGAGGTGGGCATGCGCACCTCGGTGGATGCGGTGGTCGGCCTGGTGCTCCAGGTCCTTCAGCGACGTGTGACGACTCCCCAGCGGCTGCGCGCCGCCCTGGGTGAGCGACGTCGGCAACGGTGGCGATCCCTGATCCTCGACCTGACGGATGAGGCTGCTGACGGCGTCCATTCGCGCCTCGAGTACTGCTATCGGCGTGATGTGGAGCGTCGTCACGGTCTGCCGCGTGGAGAACGCAATGTCGCCGAGGCCATCCCCGCCCGTGCCGGTTCGTCCGGGTCGACACATCGTTATCGCGATGTGCGCTATCGAGCTCAGCGACTGGTCGTGGAATTGGACGGTGCCCTGACCCACCCGGCCGAGGACGCGTGGCTGGATCGCCGCCGGGACAACGATCTCGTGATCACTGGTGAACGTACGTTGCGCTACGGCTGGCGTGAGGTCGGCGGCCAGCCGTGCAGGGTGGCCGACCAGGTCGGGACCGCGCTGCAGGTGGGTGGCTGGACCGGCCGCCCGCAACGGTGCAGCGCACCCTGCCGTCTCCCCGACCCTCCCGACTGACAACGGCGGGATTAGGTGCGCCCTGGCAACACCGAATCCCGCCGTTGTCGGCGAGCAGGCCTACTTGCGGGTGCGACCCTCGATCTTGACCACGTTGTGCTCGCCGGTGATCAGGCCGTAGGTGGCTCCGGCGATCACGGCGCCCACGATGGGGGCCACCCAGAACAGCCACAGCTGCTGCAGCGCCCACGCGTCGGTGTAGAACGCGACCGCCGTCGAGCGGGCCGGGTTCACCGAGGTGTTGGTCACCGGGATCGAGATCAGGTGGATCAGCGTCAGCGCCAGGCCGATGGCGATCGGCGCGAAGCCCACCGGCGCCCGGCCGTCGGTGGCGCCCAGGATCACGTAGAGGAAGAACGCCGTCAGCACGATCTCGATCACGAGCGCGGCCAGCAGCGTGTACTTGCCCGGCGAGTGGTCGCCGTAGCCGTTGGCCGCGAACCCGGCAGCCCGCACGGCCGACCGGTCGAAGCCCGTCTTGTGGCTCGCCACCACCCAGAGCGCTCCCGCGGCGCAGGAGCCGGCGATCAGCTGGGTGACGATGTAGGCCGGGACGTCCTTCCAGCCGAAACGCCGGGCCACGGCCAGACCGACCGTGACGGCGGGGTTGAAGTGACCACCCGAGACGTGACCGACGGCGTAGGCCATCGTCAGCACGCTCAGGCCGAAGGCGATCGACACCCCGAGCAGGCCGACTCCCACCTCCGGAAAAGCTGCGGCGAGCACGGCGGTACCGCACCCGCCGAACACCAGCCAGAACGTCCCCAGGAACTCGGCCCCCAGCCGCGAGGACAGTGCAGGTGTCGTGGTGGTCATCAGGATCCCCTCTCGAATCGGTGTCAGCGGTCTGCCGAGGTGGCCACCAGTCTGATCCTTGTCAGGGCGTTCGTGCGGCAGGATCGCCGTTCGGCGACATCCCGTGCCACACGTGCGCAAACGCACACCGGGTGTCGGGCCGCGCATCGACCCGCTGGCTAGGCTGCACCCACCGACTAGTGCGTCCCGCCAAGTGTGCCCGAAGGAGAGCTGCCCGTGGCCAAGATCAAGGTCGCCAACCCAGTCGTCGAGCTCGACGGCGACGAGATGACCCGCATCATCTGGCAGTTCATCAAGGACCGGCTGATCCATCCGTACCTGGACATCGACCTGAAGTACTACGACCTCGGCATCGAACACCGGGACGCCACGGACGACCAGGTCACCATCGACTCGGCCAACGCCATCAAGCAGTACGGCGTCGGGGTCAAGTGCGCCACCATCACCCCGGACGAGGCCCGCGTCGAGGAGTTCAAGCTCAAGAAGATGTGGGTCAGCCCCAACGGCACGATCCGCAACATCCTCGGCGGTGTCGTCTTCCGTGAGCCGATCATCATCAGCAACATCCCGCGGCTGGTGCCCGGGTGGACCAAGCCGATCGTCATCGGCCGTCACGCCCACGGTGACCAGTACAAGGCCACCAACTTCAAGGTGCCCGGTGCCGGTCAGCTGACCATGACGTTCACCCCCACGGACGGCAGCGAGCCGATCCAGCACGTCGTGGCCAACTACGGCCCGGACGGCGGGGTGGCGATGGGCATGTACAACTTCAACAAGTCCATCGAGGACTTCGCGCACGCGTCCTTCGCCTACGGCCTGCAGCGCGGCTACCCGGTCTACATGTCGACCAAGAACACGATCCTCAAGGCCTACGACGGGCAGTTCAAGGACACCTTCCAGCGGGTGTTCGAGGAGGAGTACCAGGACAAGTTCGCCGCCGCCGGCCTGACCTACGAGCACCGCCTGATCGACGACATGGTCGCCGCAGCGATGAAGTGGGAGGGCGGCTACGTCTGGGCCTGCAAGAACTACGACGGTGACGTGCAGTCCGACACCGTGGCCCAGGGCTTCGGCTCGCTCGGCCTGATGACCTCGGTGCTGATGACCCCGGACGGCAAGACCGTCGAGGCCGAGGCCGCCCATGGCACGGTCACCCGGCACTACCGGATGCACCAGCAGGGCAAGCCGACCTCGACCAACCCGATCGCCTCGATCTACGCCTGGACCGGTGGCCTGAAGCACCGCGGCAAGCTCGACAACACCCCCGAGGTGACGGCGTTCGCCGAGCGGCTCGAGCGGGTCTGCGTCGAGACCGTCGAGAGCGGCAAGATGACCAAGGACCTGGCCCTGCTGGTCGGCCCCGACCAGGAGTTCCTGACCACCGAGGGCTTCCTGGCCGCGCTGGACGAGAACCTGCAGGCCTCGTCCTGATCGTCACCGCCCCCTGACGTCTGCATCACCCATGAACGAAGGAGTTCTGATGAGCAAGGCCCCTGTCAAGGTCACGGTCACCGGCGCTGCCGGCCAGATCGGCTACGCGCTGTTGTTCCGGATCGCCTCCGGCGCACTGCTCGGCCCGGACACCCCGGTCGCCCTGCGGTTGCTGGAGATCCCCCAGGCCGTCAAGGCGGCCGAGGGCACCGCGATGGAACTGAACGACTGTGCCTTCCCGCTGTTGAGCTCGATCGACATCTTCGACAACCCGACCGCGGGGTTCGAGGGTGCCAACGTCGGCCTGCTGGTCGGCGCCCGCCCGCGCACCGCCGGCATGGAGCGGGGCGACCTGCTCGAGGCCAACGGCGGCATCTTCGGCCCGCAGGGCAAGGCCATCAACGATGGTGCCGCCGATGACATCCGCGTGCTGGTGGTGGGTAACCCGGCCAACACCAACGCGTTGATCGCCGCGGCCTCGGCGCCCGACGTGCCGTCGTCGCGGTTCACGGCGATGACCCGGCTCGACCACAACCGGGCGCTGGCCCAGTTGTCCGAGCGCACCGGTGCCCCGGTGACGGCGATCAAGAACATGACCATCTGGGGCAACCACTCGGCGACCCAGTACCCGGACGTGTTCCACGCCACCATCGACGGCCGCCCGGCCGCCGAGGTCATCAACGACCAGGCCTGGCTCGAGAGCACCTTCATCCCCACCGTGGCCAAGCGCGGCGCGGCGATCATCGAGGCCCGCGGCGCGTCGTCCGCGGCCTCGGCGGCGTCCTCGGCGATCGACCACGTACACGACTGGGTGCTGGGCACCCCGGACGACAGCTGGACCTCGGCCGCGATCGCGTCCGACGGCTCCTACGGCGTCCCGGAGGGCCTGATCTCCTCGTTCCCGTGCCGTTCGGTGAACGGCGAGTGGCAGATCGTGCAGGGGCTCGAGATCTCCGACTTCTCCCGCGGCCGGATCGACGCCTCCGTGGCCGAGCTCGCCGAGGAGCGCGACGCGGTCGCCAAGCTGGGCCTGATCTGATCAGCTGACCCGATCTGACAGCACTCGCGGCCCCGGTCACCCGACCGGGGCCGCAGTGCTGTGAGGCGACAGTTCGCCTGAGAGGCCCATCCAGCCGGCCCCGCCGGCACCCGATGCCCCTCAGGTGAGGCTCAGCCGGACGACGGCCGCGGCCGCCCTGACGATCGTGGCGGCCGGTTGGTCGGTGGCCCTGGCGCCGCTGGCCTCGGCCGCCCGACGCCGGGGCAAGCAGGCGTCATCGAGGCGGCGGTGCTGCGCGGGACGCCCAGGCTCGGCGCGCGGTCGACGGTGACCGCCATGGCCTACGTCCGGGTTCCGCGTGCCACCCAGGGCACCATCCAGCTGACCCTCGGACGACGCACCTGCACCGGGCGGGGCGTCGTCCCGGCGGGCCGATCCCGGCTCTCGGTGGTGTGCGCCGCGACGCCGGCGGCGTCCTCGGTGCCGGCGCTGGCGGGGGCGGTGCGGGTCACCCTCGACCGGGTGGACGCCGGGCGGGTCAAGCGCTCCATTCGCGTCGGGCGGCCCAGCCTGGTGCTCGGTGACGGTCCGGCCCTGGCCGACCAGGTCGCCGCTGTCCGCTGGAGCGCCGTCGCGGCCCGGCTGCGCGCTGCCGCTCCGGTGCGGAGCGCCTCGAGGCTCGACGTTCGCAGTTCCGGTTACGTCACGGCGGCGGCCTACACCCCGACCGCCGCGGATGCCGCTGCCCAGCTGTGGCAGCAGGCGCAGGCCTCGGGGTGGCACAGCCCGCAGACCACCGCGGCGCTGGCGGCACTGCTGCGGCTGCGGACGGCGTCCGGGGGGTACGGCCTGGGCACCGCCTGGGATGCCTTCGGCGACGGCACCCGCAACCCGGCGTCCACCACGTACACCGTCACCACGGCCGGTCACGTCGGCTGGGTGCTGCTCGAGGCCCGCAAGAACGACGCGGACGGCGGCGCGCTGAACGGGGCCATCGACGCCCTGCTGGCGATGCCGCGGCTCGATCAGGGACGCTGCCTGGCCTACTCGAACTCGCGCTACGACCGGGCGAAACCCTGTGTCTACAACGTGTCCCACGGGGCGGCGGCGTTCCTGGTGCAGGCCAGGGCGCTGTCGACCCACCGGGCCGGCGAGGTCGACTTGCTGCTCGCGGCGTTGCGCTCGGGGCTGCGCCGCGGCTACGACCCGGCCACGGGGTACTGGCGCTACAAGGCCGGTGACCGGGCGGCGCAGGACATCTCGCACCAGATCTACACAGCGCGCAGTGTGGACGTCGTCGACCCGGGCTTCGGGGCGGTGGCGCGGATGATGGCCCGGCCCTGGTGGCGCCATCCCGGCGGGATGCGGCAGCGCCCGATCGACGTCGCCTCGGCGATGCTGGACGCCGCCAGGGACTGTGATCGGGCGCGCTCGCCTGCCGTGGTGCTGGGGGTGGAGCGGGCCGCGGGGGCCCGAGCTCCCGCCTTCACCCTGCTGGGCATGTCGAACCTGGCCGACGAGATCAGGCAACGCTGCTTCGGCTGAGCTTTCTGTTGCGCATCGTGCGACGAATTGCGATGGACACAACGTTTGGGGTGGACGAGAGGCGCCGCCCTGGTGCACTGTGCTCGGGTGCACCACCGGTCACCGTGCCCGAGTGTCACGGCGGGTTAGACTCGCGCGTGCCGCGACTGGCGTAGGTGGGTCACCACCGGGGAGCGGCGTGTGTCGTGTCCGAGGGGTCGTCCGCCTGGGCCTGGGGCCGTGAACCGTTGCCGCCACTCGATGTCACCAGGAGCTTCCATGCCGGATCAGCACGTCGCCACCTCCGTCTCGCACACCGTTGCGCCGCTGTCCGAGATCGACCCCGAACTCGCGGCCATCCTCGAGGGTGAGCTGTCCCGTCAGCGCGGCACCCTGGAGATGATCGCGAGCGAGAACTTCGCGCCGCGCGCCGTGCTCGAGGCCCAGGGCAGCGTGCTGACGAACAAGTACGCCGAGGGTTACCCGAGCAAGCGGTACTACGGCGGGTGCGAGGAGGTCGACAAGGCCGAGCGGCTCGCGATCGCCCGGGTCAAGGCGCTCTACGGCGCCGCGTACGCCAACGTGCAGCCGCACTCCGGCGCGCAGGCCAACGCCGCCGCGATGCACGCCCTGATCCGGCCCGGCGATGGCATCCTCGGCCTGGAGTTGGCCCACGGCGGTCACCTGACCCACGGGATGAAGATCAATTTCAGTGGCCGGCTCTACAACGTCGCCTCGTACGGCGTCGACCCGCAGACCTTCCGGATCGAGATGGACGCCGTCCGCGCGGCCGCGCTCGAGCACCGGCCCAAGCTGATCATCGCCGGCTGGTCGGCGTACCCGCGGCAGCTCGACTTCGCCGCCTTCCGGGCGATCGCCGACGAGGTGGGTGCGTTGCTCATGGTCGACATGGCGCACTTCTCGGGCCTGGTCGCCGCGGGCCTGCACCCCAACCCGGTGCCGCACGCCCACGTCACCACCTCCACCACGCACAAGACGCTGGCCGGGCCCCGGGGCGGCATGATCCTCTCGGGCACCGAGGAGCACGCCAAGTTGTTCCAGTCCGCGGTCTTCCCGGGGCAGCAGGGTGGCCCGCTGATGCACGTGATCGCGGCCAAGGCGGCGGCGTTCGGGGTGGCGAGCAGCCCCGAGTTCGTCGAGCGGCAGCAGCGCACGATCCGCGGCGCGCAGATCCTCGCCGAGCGGCTGACCGCGGGCGACGCCAAGCAGGCCGGCGTCTCGGTGCTCACCGGGGGCACCGACGTCCACCTGGTGCTGGTCGACCTGCGGCACTCGACCCTCGACGGCCAGCAGGCCGAGGACCGGCTGCACGAGGTCGGCATCACCGTCAACCGCAACGCGGTGCCGTTCGACCCCCGCCCGCCGATGGTGACCTCCGGCCTGCGGATCGGGACGCCGGCGCTGGCGACCCGCGGCTTCGGCGACGGCGAGTTCACCGAGGTGGCCGACATCATCGCCGCCGCGCTGCAGCCGACCTGCGACGTCGCGGCGCTGCGCGCGCGGGTCGACAAGCTGGTCGAGGCGTTCCCGCTGTACGCCGACCTCGAGAGGTGGTGAGTGGCGTGACGGCGCGCATCCTCGACGGCAAGGCGACCGCGAAGGCGGTCAAAGCCGAGCTCGCCCAACGGGTTGCGGTGCTCGCCGAGCGCGGCGTCCGGCCCGGCCTGGGCACCGTGCTGGTCGGCGACGACCCGGGCAGCCACGCGTACGTCGCGGGCAAGCACCGGGACTGCGCCGAGGTGGGCATCGCCTCGATCCGGGTCGACCTGCCCGCGACCGCGACCCAGGCGGACGTGGAGGAGGCCATCGCCGGGCTCAACGCCGACCCGGCCTGCACCGGCTACATCGTGCAGTTGCCGCTGCCGAAGGGGCTGGACTCCGATGCGGTGCTGGAGTTGATGCACCCCGACAAGGACGCCGACGGCCTGCACCCGACCAACCTCGGTCGGTTGGTACTCAACGTCAGCCGGCCGATGGCCTCGCCGTTGCCGTGCACGCCGCGTGGCATCGTCGAACTGCTGACCCGGCACGGGGTCTCGTTGAAGGGCGCCGAGGTGTGTGTGGTGGGTCGCGGCGTGACCGTCGGCCGCCCGCTCGGCCTGCTGCTGACGCGGCGCGACGTCAACGCCACCGTGACCCTGTGCCACACCGGGACGACGGATCTCGCCGCGCACGTGGCGGCGGCCGACGTGGTGGTCGCCGCGGCGGGCGTGCCCGGGATCATCACGGCCGACATGGTCAAGCCGGGTGTCGCGGTGCTGGACGTCGGCATCACCCGGGTCGAGCACGAGGGCGGGGCCGACCTGGTCGGGGACGTTGCGCCCGCCGTCCGGGAGGTCGCCGCCTGGGTGGCGCCGATGCCGGGTGGGGTCGGTCCGATGACCCGGGCGATGCTGATCAGCAACGTGGTCGAGGCCGCCGAGCGTCAGGGCTGAGGGTCTGGTCCGAGCGTCAGGGCGTGAGCCAGCGCCGGAACCCGCGCACCAGGCGCGGCATCACGAGCCAGGTCATCAGCACCACGATGACCATCGTGATCGCCGCGGTGCGCGCCAGGAACGGCAGGGCTGTCAGCCGTGGGCCGAGCAGTCCGCTGACCAGGGCGACGGTGGGGAAGATGCCGAGCCAGGTGACCACCGCCATCTTCCAGCGCGGTGGCGGGGTGTGCCCGGGGACCTCGGCGCGGGCGAACCAGGCCTCCAGCCCGCTCAGGTGGCGATACTCCGGTTCGCCCTCGGCCACCGCGTCCAGCCGGGCGTGCCACTGTGCCCGTTCGGGGGAGCGGTTCCAGCTGTCGATGCCCGCCTCGGACTCGAAGTGCAGCACCACCTGGTACTCACCCGAGACCTCGGCCGGCGGAATGATCTGCGCGCCGACGAAGCCCGGGTGCTGCTTGACATCCTCGAACATGCCGGCCAACAAGGCCTCATAGGCAGGGGCGCACCCCGGCTTGGCCCGCCGGGTGGCGATGCGGACGACAGGGGTCGACGAGGTCACGGCCCCACCCTGGCGCAGTCTGCTCGCCCGGTGCACCGCGGTTCGCGAGCGCGGGACGTCAGAACGGCGATGGGTCGTTCCGTACGGAATTGTGCGGCAGAAGTGGCGCTATCCGCCGACATGGACCGCACACAATCGCGCCTCAGAACGGGGGCGCCGCCGGCCCTTCGGGCCAGGCGCCGGGCAGGTCGCCTTCGGCTGCCAAGGGTGGTGGGGCGTCGGGTGGTTCGTTGACGAGGTGCCCGGACGGCGTGCGCCAGGTGATCTGTCCGGTCACCGGGTCGAGGGTCGGGGTGAACCCGGCGTGGGTCTTCAGTAGGTGGTGGAACCGGCACAGGGGCGCCAGGTTCTGCTCGCTGGTGGTGCCGCCCTTGCCGTACGCGGTGACGTGGTCGAGGTCCGCGTCGATCGCGGGCCGCCCGCATCCGGGGTGGGAGCACCGCGGCCGATTGGCCTTGACGAGGGCCTTGACGAACGGGGACGGCGTGTACCCGGGGTCGGTGGCGGCGCGTCCGATGGCGATCAGGGTGCCGTAGGTGGGGGAGTCGGGTCGGTCGTCGAGGACCTGGCAGCGCCAGATCGCCCGCTTCCCATACTTGTCGAGGATCGCGGCCAACGCGTCGGTGGGGATCGGTCCGTGGCCGGCAGCTTCGACCCATCCGGTGCCGGTGGGTGGTGGCTTCCCTGCCCACAGCGCGGCGAGCACCTGGAACGGGATGGTGACGTTCAACGCCACCTTGGGTTCGACCCTGATCCCCGGGCAGGCTGGTGGTGGGGTGCTGATGGCGTCGCCGCCGAGCAGACTGCCGGTTGTCTCGTTGGGTGCGGTGGCGTCGTGGGTGGCGCAGGGTCCGTCGTGGTGGGTGCTGGTCGGGGTGGGTTCGCTGCCGGCCGCAGTGGCGGTCTCGGTGTGGCCGGTGGAGTTTCCGCTGGTGGGGTCGTGGTTCGTGCTGCGCGCCCCGTGGCCACCGTCGGCCCCGCGGGTGGGTAGGAGTGGGGTGATGGTGTCGGGGTCGGTGATCAGGTCGAACACGATCTGCGCCATCGACGCCGCCTGCCGCTCCCGCGCCGCCGCGGAGGCACCGGCGGACCCATCGGCGGTGCCGGTTCCTGGCGTGGCGCTCGTGCCGGTCGGACCTGACCCCCTTGCGTTGCTCGCGTCACCGGCTGCACCGGCCGAGGCTGAGGCAGTGCTCGTGGCCGATCCCGTGCCGGGGCAGGCGGCGGCCTGGACCCGGTGCAGCAAGGCGGCGTGCAGGTCGGCGATGCTCGTGATCGACCCCCGATACGTCAACGAGGCTCGCCCGTAGCCCTGCTGGCTGACCTTCACGGTGTCCTTCTCCGCCGCCGCGTCGTCCAGGATCCGCCGATACGCCCCCGGGTCGGCTTGGGCGACCAGGCGCTCGATCCGGTTCCGCAGCCCCACGACCCCGAGCTGCTCGGCGACGGGCAGGATCATCTTCTCCACCCAGTCCCGCGCCCGACCCGCCTCCAGCCGCTCGGTCTGCCGCGCGATGTCCCGCGCCCGGGTGGTGGAGATCGTGCCGTCGAGCAGCGCCCGGTAGAGCCGACCGTGGTCCTCCGGCCAGGTCGCCAGCATCTCCACGCGCGCCCGCAGCCCGGACGGGCTGGTGCGTGCGACCGCCGCGACCTCCTCGATCGCCGCCGTCAACGCACGCTCCTCCGGGTCACGAACCCACTCCGGCAGCTTCGTCTCCAGACTGAGATCCAGCTCCTGCGGGTGCCGCGCCTGATACCGCCACGCCAGTTCCCGAGTCAGCTGCGCCTGCGTGAGCTCGATGTGGGTGATCGCCTGCCGACACGCCACCGCCGCCGAGACCACCTCCGCGTCAGCTGAGTCCCGATGGCTGCGACTGCGCCAACGTCACCGCGGCAACGGTCACCAGCGACGGCTCGACCTGACCCGGCTTCAGGAACGTCCGGCAGATCCTTCCCGCCACCGCATCCCGGTCGTCCTCGTTCTCCGGCCCGCCGTCCCCGAACCAGCCCCACACCGCATCCCTCGCCGACAACCGCGACTCGTGGCTCACGCCTGTTCGCGCAGCGTGTGGTTCTCGCTCGACAAGGAGTCGACCTGCGCCCGCAACGCGTCGTTCTCGACCCCGAGCCGAGCGATCTCGGCGTCGGTGTCGTGCAGCAGGTCGGGCGTGAACATGCCCTCAGTTTACTCGAACAACTGTTCGAGTGCTAGATCTGATCGATCGAATGTCCTTGTTGCTGAAGGGTTTTCGTGTCGGCATGAAGATCGGAGCAGTCGTCTGCGGCCGGGGCGGTGAGCGGTGGCAAGAGCCGAGAGGAAGTCTGGGAACCTGTGGTGCAGCGACCTGCCGCCATCGGGTGGACTGCGCGCGCCGGTCAGGTCCGCCAGCATGATCGCCCGGTAGGTGGCATGCATCCTCGAGCTCATCAGGTGCCCGCTGGTGAGTAGTCGCTGCCATGGGCCGCCTCGGGCGCCATGTGCCCTGAGCGCGTCGACATCGGGAAGAGCCAAATGTGGATGGAGCCCATCGTCAACGACCCCACGTACTTCTGATCTTGCACCCCGACAGCCGATATGACGGCGGCCGATCTATGTCGAGAAGGGCACGACCCTGGTCGGTGGGCGGGTCGAACGGCGGCGCCGCAACGGTGAGGCACCCGCCCTCCGTGAACATGTCGAGATCTCCCCGCTGCGCATCGTCGAGCACGGGAAGGACATCGTCCTGACCGCCGGCGACCCGCGCGCCGTCTTCGTCAAGCCATAGTTCGGGTACTCGTGGCCGGCGGCCGGTGAGGCGCACGAAGGTGGGACACCAAGGGTGGGGGTGGGTGGGGTTGGTGCGCGCGGCTGGCTGGGTCTGGCGGGAGCGCGCGAGCTTGCGAGTGCGCGGATGGATCGCCGCGCGCACCAACCCCACCCGCCCCCACCCGACCCAGCCACAACCACGCGAAAGACCTACCCGTCCAACCGCAACGTCGCCACCACCCCGGCGTGATCCGACGCCCACGCCGGCGCCGTCGTCCGGAACGGCGTCGCACCCACGAGCCGCGCCGTCACCGGCCGCACCCCACGCCGTCCGAGCACCAGATCGATCCGCGTCGCGGCCTGTGACGTGGCATTCGTCAACGTCTCGTTCTGGCAGCACGACAACCCGGCGCCCAGCGTCGCGGGGTTCCAGGAGTCACGGAACGAGGCCGTCAGCAACGCATAGCTGCGGGTGGTCGAACCGTCGGCGGCGGAGTTGAAGTCGCCGGTGACGATCACGGGGCCTCGCGAGGCGGCCGGTCCGGCCAGGAACTCGGCGGCCTGGGCCTCCTGCACCGCCGGGAAGTCCTCGGTCTCGAGGTGGGTGTTCACCATCCGGAAGCGTTCTCCGGCATACGATCCCTCGATCGAGGCCCAGCCGCGCGCGAACGACACCGGCGGGGCGCCGGGCACGGGCGGGGTGAACAACTGCTGGGCGGTGTAGTTGCCGCTCTTCGCACCCCACCAGCGCAGCCGCCGATCGCCGGCGTCCGTCAGGATCACATCCCGGTCCTTCAGGGTCACCAGGCAGGCGCCGACCACGGTCGACGCGCACGGCGACACCAGGGGAATCGGGCCGATGTTCGCGTTGGCCGAGGTGGCCGCCACCTGGTAGGTCAACCCGCGCGCGGTGAGCGCAGCCTGCAGCGTGGTCAGGAAGTCGAGCGTCGGCGGGACGCCCGGCCCCGACGTCTGCCAGATGCTCACCTCCTGTAGGCCGATGAGGTGTGGCCGCGTCGTGGCGATCTCGTTCGCCAGGGCCTCGGCCCGCGCCGGGAAGTCGGTGAACTGTGCGGTGCCGTAGATCTTCGCGACCGCACCGAGGAAGGACGGCGTATCGGTCGCGGTCAGCGCCGGCGTCAGGCTCGCACCCAGGTAGAGGTTGCGGGTCATCACCCGCACCGTGGGGTCGGCGTGCGCCTGAGCCGGGCCGGCGGCGGTGAGCAGCGAAGCGGCAGCGAGCGCCGCGGCGCCGACGGCTGCGGCGCGGCGCCGACGCATGAATGACACTACGACGTGCAATGGTTGACGGTGCGTGACGGTCATCGTGATTCTCCTGGGGTGCGGGGTGACTCACCCTGAACTTCGGCTCCGCCCAGGTCAAGAGCTGTAACCCGCAGTACGCCCGTCTGGACGCATGGTGACCAAACCGATGGTCACGCAACGGATTCGGTGAAGCGACGATTACGCCAACCGCATGGCGAGCTCGGCCAGCAGCGCCGCGCCGTCCGGCAACACCCGATCGTCGAAGCGCGCCTGGGGCGAGTGGTTGCCGGGAGCCCGATCCGGCCGCACGCCGTCCACCACGGCACCGAGGAACACCATCGCCCCGGGCACCTGGGCGAGTACCCGCGAGAAGTCCTCCGACCCGGCGATGGGTTGGGGCATGCGCGCGCACGCCTGCTCGCCGAACAGGTCGGCGGCCGCCGACAGCGCCCGATCGACCGCAGCAGCGTCGTTGAACGTCACGGGGTACTCGCCCTGGTGATCGACCTCGACGCTCACCCCGTGGGCCGCCGCGATGCCCTCGCAGGTGCGCCGCGCGATCTCGGCGATCAACCCCGAGACCCCCGGATCGACGGTGCGCACCGTCGCCTCGAAGCTCGCCACCTCGGGAATGATGTTGCGCTTGGTGCCGGCGTGGAACGTGCCGACCGTCAGCACCGCCGGGGCGAACGCATCGACCGACCGCGACAGCGCCGTCTGCAGCGCGAGCACCATCTCGCAGGCGGCCGGGATCGGGTCGGCCGCCAGATGCGGGGACGCCGCGTGCCCTCCGCGCCCGCGCACGCTCACCCGCAGCGCGTCGCTGGCGGCCATCATCGCGCCGGCCCTGGAGGTGACCGTTCCGCGGGGGCTCTGGTTGCTCAGCACGTGCAGGGCGTAGGCCGCGTCGGGCAGGCGACCGGCGGCCTGCAGCACCCCCTCGGCGATCATGTGCCCGGCGCCGTCGTAGCCCTCCTCGCCGGGTTGGAACATCAACACCACGTCGGCGGCCAGCAGGTCGCGCCGCTGCGCGAGCAGCCGGGCGGCGCCCACCAGCATCGCGGTGTGCAGGTCGTGACCACAGGCGTGCATCACGCCGTCGACCTGCGAGCGGTAGTCCACACCGGTGTCCTCGGTGACCGGCAGTGCGTCCATGTCGCCCCGCAACAGGACGACGGGACGCCGCGGGGCGCCCCCCTCGCCCCGGCGGTCCCTGCCCTCGCCCGGCTTCGGGCCGCTGACGACCGCTCCACCGCGCAGCACCGCGGTCACCGAGCTGCAGGACGTGCCGGTGGTGATCTCGAGGGGCAGCGGCGCGAGCGCCTCCAGCACCGCCTGCTGGGTGCGGGGCAGGTCGAGGCCGACCTCGGGGTGACGGTGCAACCGGTGGCGCAGCGCCGTCAGCTCACCCCCCAGCTCACGGGCGTCGTCGAGGATGCTCATCCGTCATTGTGACCATGCATCGCCCGGTAGCGTCGTTCAGGTGATCCGCGTGGCGAGCGTCAATGTCAACGGCGTGCGCGCCGCCGTCCGCCGGGGCATGCCCGACTGGCAGGCCAAGCGCAGCCCGGATGTGATGTGCCTGCAAGAGATCCGGGCCACCGACGACCTGCTGCACGAGGCCCTGGGCGAGGGCTGGCACGGCGTCCACGAAGAGGGTGCGGCCAAGGGACGCGCCGGGGTGGCCGTGCTGGGCCGGGTGCCGGCGATCGCCGTCCGGCAGGGTGTCGGGCGGGCCGAGTTCGCGGGCACCGGGCGCTGGGTCGAGGCCGACTATGCGGTCACGGGGCTCGCCTCGGGGGTGCTGACGGCGATCAGCGCGTACGTGCACACCGGGGAGGCGGGGACGGCGCGCCAGGACGAGAAGCACCGCTTCCTGGACGCCGCCCGCGCCCGGCTCGACGTGCTGCGTGGCCAGGGTCGATCGGTGGTGTTGACGGGGGACCTGAACGTCGCCCATCGCGAGGCGGATCTGAAGAACTGGAAGGGCAACCTGACCAAGGCCGGGTTCCTGCCCGCCGAGCGAGCCTGGTTCGACGCGCTGTTCGCGTCCGGCTGGGTCGACGTGGTGCGTCACCTCGCCCCGGAGGTGGCCGGTCCGTACTCGTGGTGGTCCTGGCGGGGCAAGGCCTTCGACAACGACGCCGGGTGGCGCATCGACTATCAGATCGCCACCCCCGACCTGGCCGCCACCGTGCTGGCGGCCGAGATCGACCGGGCGCCGAGCTACGCCGAACGCTGGAGCGACCACGCCCCCGTCGTGGTCGACTACGACGTCGACTTCGGCTGAGCCCGCCCGACGGTGCGCGACATCACCCGATACCCGCGCAGCACCTCGAACCCGACGAACGGCGACGGCAGGTCCAGATCGGTGAACCCGTTGGCCGCGTAGAACTTTCGAGCCCGAGCATTGCCGTTGGCCACGTCGAGCACGATGCGTCGCAGTCCCCGCTCGCGGGCGTGGGCCAGCGTCACGCGCAGCAGCGCACGCCCCACGCCCCGACCCTTCAACTCCGGCCGGACGACGATCCGGCGCAGTTCCAGACTGCGCCGCGGCCCGGCCACCAGCACCGCGAAACCGGCCACCCGCCCGTCGTGCAGCACCAGCAGGTGATGGTTCGCCGGATCGGCGAGAACCTCACGGTGCCAGGCGATCCCGGTGGTGGCGAGGTGCCGTGAGACCTCCGTCGGCTGCTCCAGGCGCGAGACCGCGTACAGGTCGGCGGAGGTCGTGGGGCGAAGTTCCAGGCGCATGGCGGTCCTCGATCAAGGGTCAACTGAGCAGGTAGTCGACCACATCACGCGCGGTGTAGCCGAATTCGCCCGATTCCACCGTGCCGCCTCGGGCGGCCGTGAGCAGTGCCGCCACGCCGGAGAGATCCTCACCGGAGGTCACCAACGGAGGCTCGATCACCCCTCCCGGACGCCGCTGCCCCAGGCCGGCGCTGGCGAACAGGGCGTTGCACAGGCAGACCCGGCCCTCGGTGTTGGCCTCGCGTCCGCCCTTGCGGGTGTAGGCCCGCAGCGGTTCGGCCGGGCAGCGATAGTCGACGCCGCCGTCCTCCCGCCGAAACGCCGAGCGCAGCGCACCGAGATCGCACACCGGTTGCCGGGCCGCATGGACCGCCTCGTCGGTGAGGGTGCCGGGCAGTTCGACCACCCGGAACGGGAAGCCGGTCGGCGAGGCGCGCCAGTCGGCGCGCACCTGCAGGTCGCCGGCCAGCACCCGGGCGCGCACCATGGCCACGAGTTCGGGGTCGAAGCCCGAGTCGTCGCTGTAGGCGAAGATGGTGCCGACCTGGATCCCGGCGGCACCCGCGGCCAGGGCCTCACGGAACCGCTGCGGGCTGCCGTACGAACCGGCCAGCCAGAACGGCAGGCCCAGCGCGGCCAGGGTCGGCAGATCGACCACGTCGCGGTCGTCGTAGACCGGCTGTCCGATCGGGTCGAGCTGGCGTGGCCCCCGCGGCGGGGCGTTGTGACCCCCGGCGCTCGGCCCCTCGACCACGAAACCGGCCGGCCGCGTCCCCTCGTTCTCGGCCAGCGCCGTGGCCAGGTCGGTCGAGGCGACGATCGCCAGCACGCGGGGCAGGGCCAGCGGCGCCAACGTAGTGGCGGCGTCCGGGTGCACCTGCGCCGGGTCGAACCGCACATCGCCCAGACCGTCGCTGGAGCGCGCGCCCTGCACCTTGATCGAGAAGGCGACCGGGGCGTGCCGGGCCAGAGTGCGCGTCAACTCGGGGATCTCGGCCGGGCTGCCGGCGCCGACCAGCACGTAGTCGACCCCGGCGAGCATCGCGCCGTAGAGCGCCGAGGGCAGCGGCAGCTCGATCTTGCGCAGGTAGTTCACGCCGACCACGCCGTCGTGGCCCTCCTTGGCCAGGAACACCTCGACGAAGTTCGCGGCCGTCGTCAGCTGCACCGTGCGGCGTCCGGACTCGATGGTGTGGCGGGGCACCTGGCGGTAGAGCGCGTCCGGGGCGATGCCACCCTCGACGAAGTAGGCGTCGAGGATCCACTGCGCCACCTCGGGCACCGGGAAGGCGGCCAGCGCCCGCCGGACATGGCCGCCGGGGTCACCGTGCTGCAGCCGCCGGGTGCACAACACGTCGAGTGCAGTGCCCGAGACGACCCCGAGCTGGCCGGTCAGCGACACCGCCCGGGCCAGCCCCCAGTCCGAGACGGCGACCCCCATGCCGCCCTGGATGATCTGCGGCAGATCGCCGGATCGTGCGGGCGGGGTAGGGGGAGTGGACGGCGTGGCTCGACTCACGGGATCACCTCTCGACGCGACCACCGCAGAGTGGGTGATCCGCTATACCTACGCCAGCGTAACCTACGCTGTCGTAGGTTTCTCGGGAGGTAGGACCCGCGGGTCCTTCTGCCATGGTCACGGCGACCGATGCGGGTCCAGACTGACGGTCATGACCATGGTGTCGTCCAGGCAACTCGCCTGGCTCGAGGCTGAGCTCGCCGGGTGGCAGGCCGAGGGGCTGGTGACCGACGAGGCAGCTGCCGCCATCCGCTCGCGCTACGTCGCCGGTCGCCGGCTCTCGCTGATCACGGTGCTGGTGGGCCTGGGGGCGGCCTTCGTCGCCGTCGGGGTGATCTGGCTGGTCGCCGCCAACCTCGACCAGCTGTCGCCACTGCTGCGGTTCGCCCTGGTGGTCGTGCTGTGGCTCGGTCTGGTGGTCGCCGCCGAGCTGCTCGCCGAACACCACACGGGGGAGCGGGCCTCGCCCCTGGTCGGCGCCGCCCGGCTGCTGGCGGCGGCAGCCTTCGGCGCAGTGATCTTCCAGGCGGCTCAGAGCCTCCAGGTGCCGGCCTACACCGCGACGCTGATCGGCTGGTGGGCGCTCGGCGCGCTGCTCTATGCCTACGCCGTGGACGGCGTCGCGCCGCTGATCCTCGGTGTCGTGACCGCGACCGTGTGGTTCGCCTGGCAGAGCGCCGAGGACGCCGACGGCGTCCGGGGTTTCGCCCTTGCCCTGCTGCTCGGCTCCGTGGTGGCCACGGCGGCGGCGATCGGGCACTCCGCGCGGTGGCGGGCGCACGACGCCACGCCCTGGCGGCTGGCGGGCGCGACGCTGGCGCTGGTCGGGTTGTTCGTCGCGGCGCTGCCCTGGTTCGAGACCGGCGATCATCCCTGGACGACGACGCCCATCGTCGTGGCGGTCCTCGCCGGGGGATGCGCGCTGGCGGCCGGGATCCTGGGGAATCGGCTCGACCGGGCCGAGCTGGGCGTGATCGTCGCGGCCGCCGGGGCCGGGATCGGGCTGTTGAGCTGGGTCGGCAGCGGCAGCGGTGACGAGGTCGATACCGCCGACACGCTGCGGGCCGTTGTCGCGGTGCTGATCTACCTGCTGGTGGCCGGCGCCCTCGCGGTGATCGGCACCCGCCGAGACCTCCCCGCGCTCACCGGCCTGGCCACCGCCGCCCTGGTGGTGTTCACCACGGTGCAGAGCTTCGCGGTGTTCGCGCGGATCATCACCGGGGCCACGCTGTTCCTGGCGGTGGGCGTGGTGCTGTTGGCCAGTGGGTTCGGCTTCGACCGGGCGCGACGGCGACTCGTGGTCCAGCTCGCGCGGGAGGGGGATCGGTCATGACCGGCTCGGCCGGCCTGCTGGCCTCGCGTCGGCTCCGGGTGGCGCTCGTCGTCCTCGCCCAGGTCGTGATCCTGCTGGTGGCCGTCTCGGATCGGCTGTCGGCCCGGGTGCTCGGGCAGGAGTACCGGCTGCACGTGAGCGCGTTCGACCCGATCGACCCGTTCCGGGGTGCCTACGTCGAGCTCAGCTACCCCGATCTGTTCCCGCCCGACCTCGTGCTCGACCCGTCGTCGGGGCCGGTCTACGTCACGTTGGTGACGCAGGACGGCGTCACTCGGGCCGGCACCAGGAGCAGCTCGCGACCCGCCACCGGGCCGTACCTGAGGTGCGAGCGGGACGCCCGGCCGCGCTGTGGCATCGAGACCTTCTTCCTGCCGCAGGATCGCGCGCTCGGCCTGCAGCTCGCCTTGCGCACCAGCGGGGCGGTGGCCACCATCAGGGTCGACTCCCGGGGGAACGCCGCCCTGGTGTCGGTCGAGCCGCCCCGCTGACGGCACGCGCGACCGGGCTGCCTACGATCGGCGCGTGACGACGTCCATTCGCCCGGCCCGACCCGACGATCTGGCCGCCATCGTGCAGCTGGTCCGCGACCTGGCGGCCTACGAGCGCGAGCCGGACGCCGTCCATGCCACCGTCGAGCACTTTCGCGCCGCGCTGTTCCCGGACGACGCCGCGCCCACTGCGTTCTGCCACGTCGCCTGCGTGCGCGAGAACGGCGAGGAGCAGGTCGTGGGCCTGGCGGTGTGGTTCCTGTCGTTCTCGACCTGGACCGGTACCAACGGCATCTGGCTCGAGGACCTGTTCGTGCGGCCCGAGTTCCGCGGCCTCGGGCTGGGTCGAGCACTGCTCGCGACGCTGGCCGGCATCTGCACCGAGCGGGGCTATCACCGGCTCGAGTGGTGGGTGCTGGACTGGAACGCGCCGAGTATCGCCTTCTACGAGTCCATCGGGGCGCGGGCGCAGGACGAGTGGACGCGGTACCGACTGGACGGCGTCGCGCTGGCGGCGTTGACGAGTTGGGATCAGAGTCCGGATCAGAGTCCGGGCAGTCGCTGACCGCCCGCGCTGGCGCGGAACACCTCGCCGGGCCCGCTGATCGAGATGGTGCCGCCGCCGCTGGCGCCGACGAAGGCCGACTGGCCCGGCTCCAGGGTCAGTGAGGTGCCGGGGCAGGTGACGGTGACCGGCCCGGAGGTGCACAGCAGGATCTGTGGCCCTGCGATGCCCGGGTAGAGCGCGACCGGAGCGACATCGGTGACCCAGATCCGGGTGAGCTGGAACTCCGCGGCGTCCGGCACCCAGGCCACCTCGTACGGGCTGAGCCAGGTGAACGGCACGTCGCGCACCGGCCGGCTGTCGCCGTCCACGATGTGGAGCATCTCCTCGACGGCGACGTGCTTGTGTGTCAGCCCGGCCCGCAGCACGTTGTCCGAATTGCCCATGATCTCGACGCCCAGCCCATAGAGGTAGGCGTGGGGTGCGCCGGACGGGATGAACATCACCTCACCCGGCTCCAGCCGGATCAGGTCGAGCAGGAACGGCGCCGCGACCATCGGGTCGTGCGGATGCTGCCGCACCAGCCGGCTGGCCCAGGTCAGTGCTCGGCGGTCCTCGGGCGAGAGCATCGACTCGGCGAGCGGACCGGCCTCCGCGAGCAGGCGCCGCGATTCGCGGCCCACCTCCTCGACGAAGCCCCGGCGATCGTCGTCCGGCCAGGTCACCAGGTGACGCATCACGTTCTCGAGCAGGTGCTGCTCGCTGCCGCGACCGATCAGCAGGCCGGCGAGCAGTTCGGCGCGTTCGGTGCCCAGCAGGCTCAGCAGCCGGCCGGCCTCGTCCGCGCTGCGGAAGCCACACAGCGCGTCGATCGGCTCCAGGGCGTAGATCATCTCGGGCTTGGGGAACGGGTCGACGTAGTCGTGGTCACCGAGGACGTCGATCTCGCCCTCGTAGCCCGCCTTGGCGCGATCGGCCGAGGGGTGAACCTGCAACGACAGCGGCTGGGCGATGGCCAGCACCTTGAGCAGGTAGGGCAACCGCGGCCCGAACAGGTCGTGCACGTGGCCGCCGAGCATGGTGCCGGGGTGCTGGCTGATGGCCTTGTCGAGCGGCACGACGGTGCCGTCCACCTGGGCCAACGACGAGGGGGCGGAGTCGTGCGCGCCCATCCAGAGCTCCGCCTCCGGCTCCCCGGAGGGTCGGCGCCCCTGCAGACGCGCCAGAGCTGTGGTGGAACCCCAGTCGTAGGTCCGGACCGGGTTCACCATGCGTTGGGGCCAGGCAGCCAGCACGGTCATCGAGCCTAACCCGTTCGTGATGGCGTGGGTGATCGATCAGAAGTATCCGTGAGGGGCGTGATGGCCCAGGTCACACCCTCGGGGGTGTCCCGGATCTCCAGCCCGGCGGCGAGCAGCCGGTCGCGGATCAGGTCGCCGGTGGCGAAATCTCGGGTGCTGCGGGCCTGCGATCGCAGGTCGAGCGCCAGCTCGACGAACGGCCGGACGACGTCCGCCGGGTCGACCGCCCCGGCCCGGGCCAGGTCGCCGAGCCGCACCACCAGGGAGCGCAGTGTCCGTCGGGCACGGGAGGCCTCGTCGCTCTGCAGCGAGTCGGTGCTCCAGGCGACGATCGCGGCGTCCAGGTCGAGGATGGCGCTCACGCAGCCGTCGACGTCCCGGGCCGCCAGGGCCGACTCGAAGGCGCCGCGGGCGCGCTCGGTGTGCTCGGCCAGGGAGGTGGGCTCGGCGCCCGGGGCCTCGGCCGGCGTGCCGTGGGTCGTGCCGGTGGCGTGGTCCGCGCCGTTTGCCGAGGTGGTCGCGGGGGCTGGCGTCGGTGCGGTGGTGACGTCCGCGGCGCCGCGCAGCGCGGCGTCCAGCGATTCGATCGAGACCTGCTCGCCGGCCGCCAGGGTGCGGGCGGCGCCGCGGCGGCGGATGGTCATCCGGCCGTTGCCGCCGACCGTGACGGTGCCGGCGTCGGTGTCGATCACGATCGCGGTGTGTTCGTCGACGCCGAGGACGCCCACGTCGTCCGGCAACATCGCTTCCAGCGCAGCGAGTCTCGGCTCGCCGAGGTAGCAGAACCGGGTGTCGTAGACCCCGCCCTCGGCATTGTCGAAGTGCGGGACGACGACCGCGCGGATGCCGGTCAGTGCGCCCAGGACGTCGAGCCCCTCCTGCCAGAACGGCGTGGCGCCGGCCTTGTAGATCTCGTACACCGGCACGGTGTGGGTGCCCACCGTGCAGGCTGCGGCGGAGCCGAAGACCAGCGTGCCACCGCGCGCCGCGACGTCCAGCAGGGCAGCCGGGACGGCGGTGTCCCGCCACTGCGCCAGGGCGTAGGTCGGGCTGCCCGGGCCGGCGAAGGCCCAGCGCGAGCGGGCCAGCAGCGCGAGCGTCCGCTCCTGCTCGACCGGGTCGATCTCCCGGGTGCGCCAGGTGGCCAGCTGCACGTCGACGCCGACCGACTCGGCGAAGTAGGTGCGGGACTTGGTGACCAGGTCCTCGGCGTTCATCTGGAACCCGAACGTGGTGTCGAGCATCACCGCCGGCCCACCCTCGGGCACGTCCGATCGGGCCAGGACGGCGCGGTGCGCCTTGACCATGGTCGGGGCGGTCTCGCCTGACCCCATGATCACCAACAGGCTCATGCTCGGCTCGCTCTCATCGCTCCATCATCGAGGGCATCCTCACAGAGTGCCCGCCTCGACGAGGGCCTGCACCCGAGCCAGGGTCTGGGCCATGCCCCGCCGGTTGGTTCGTCCGCGCCAGCGTCCGGCCAGGGTCCAGTACACCCGGGTCCAGACCGTGTCGGGCAGTTGGAACGACTCGGTGACCCGGGCGCCGGTCGCGCTGGGCTCGATGTCGTACCGCCACGAGTTCGCCACCACGTCACCCGGGCCCAGGACGTCGAACCCGAAACGGCGACCCGGTTCGCAGGCCGTGACGCGGCACGTCGTCCAGTAGATCGGCCCGCGCCCGTTGCGCTTGACGTGGCCGCGGAACCTGGCGCCCGGGGCCGGCCCGGTGGCGCCATCGAGCCATTCCGCCTCGAACGTCTCGGGGCTCAACTCACCGATCCGGGTGATGTCGGACACGATCGCCCACACCTGATCGGGGGTCGCTGCCATGTCCATGGTCACCGCGTCACCCAGGTTCACCAGCTCAGCCTAAGTTGGCTTCTGCAACGGCGCCGCCGGTGCTCTCGTGTCATGATCGGGCCGTGAACGAGCAGCCCTCCCGTGACCCCGACACGACGCGGCAGGCCGGTACCCAGCCGACCGGTTCTCAACCCACCGGTTCTCAGCCGACAGTGGTGGTGCAGCGCCAGCGCGACTGGAGTTCGCGGATCGTGTTGGTGCTGGTGACCATCGTGCTGCTGGCCCTGGCCGGGCTGCTGGCGGTCACCTGGATGCCGAGTTGGTGGGCGCACCGGGTGGGAGACGTGGCCGACGGCAAGTGGACCTCGGGCACCTTCGCCGGCCTCACCTGTGGCTTCGTGTTCACCGCCATTCCGTTGCTGATGCTGCGACGGGTGTTCGCCCGGCACGGTGGCATCGCCGGGCGGCTGGTCTGGCTGCTGCTGGCGGTGCTGTTCGCCGCACCGAACCTGATCACGCTCGGCATCGTGCTCGGCAACGGCAACTCCGCGCATGCCGCCGAGCGCACCTTCGACGTCGAGGCGCCGGGCTTCCGGAATGCGACCACGATCGGCGCGGCGGTGGCCGTGGTGTTCGTGGTGATGCTCTGGGCGCTGCTGGCCAGCCGACGTCGACGGGCACGCCAGCTGCGTGAGCGGGACGCGGAACTGAAGTCCTTGCGCCAGCAGGTGGGGGAGACGGGGCACTGACCCGACGATTGTGTGCGGTCGAACTGGGGCTATGACACCAGTTTGACCGCACACAATCCTCGAGTTCGGTCAGGCGGCTCGGGTGCGGGCCAGGTGGTGGGCTCGGGCGACCTGGTCCATGAACGCCTCCGGGGTCAACCGTAGGCCGAGGACGGGGATGCGGAGCACCATGCGCCGGTCGAGGGTCACCTCGTTCTGGCGCAACGCATCATCGATCGGGTGCAACGCCTGGGCGTGATGCCCACCGTCGATCTCGACCACCAGGCCCACGTCGGTGAACTCGGCGTCGAGGTAGATCCGTCCGCCCGGCCCTCGGCGCACCACCTGCCGATCCGGCTCGGGCAGGCCACGGTCACGGCAGCGCCGGGCGAAGTCGAGCTCACCCAGCGAGTGCGCACCGTCGCAGACATCGCGCACCACGTGCTCGAGCAGAGCACGTCGCGGACTGTAGGTCGTGGCCTGCCAGGCGGCGAGCAGCCGGCCGGGCTCGACCAGCCGTTGCTGCACCGGCAGACACACCAGCAGCGCGGCGGCACGGTCGGTGCGCGCCCACTGCGCAGCATGCAGCGTGGCCCACTCGCGCCGCACCCGGGGCAGGCCGGCGGCGACCACCGGCGGCATCCGCCGCCGACGCCGCACCCGCACGCCGGGCAGCCGCCGCGGATGGGTGCCGGCAGGGACCGACACGTCGATCACGTCGGGGGCGAACCCCGTCAACCCGAAGGCCATCAGGGCCGCCACACCATCCAGGACGGCACCGGACCCGCTCTCCCAGACCGCCTGCCACAACAGGCCCTCACCCTGCACCGGTCCACTACCCGGGACGACGGTGTGCCGGCCGGCCCTGACCCATCGACCGGCAGCCACCTCGGCACGAACCCCCTGCTCGTCGATGCCCAAGCGGCGCAGGTCACGGCGATGCACGACACCACCGTGCAGCGCGGCGAGCGGGGCCGCGAGCTCGGTTCGACGACGCCGCCGGGGGATGACCTCCACGCCGCCATCCTGCCCAGCCACACCACCGAGCGCAGCTGCCCATCCTCACCCTGTGGACAACGCGAGCACCCCAGAAAATGTGTGCGGTCGAACTGGGCGTATGGAACCAGTTCTGCCGCACACAATCGCGGTCGGGGGCTACGCCACCCGGCTGGCCGCCGTTGCGGGGGTGGCCAACAGGAAGGCGGGGGCGCCGAAACCCGTGCGGGCGAACGACTCCGCCACGGCATCGGCCACGGCGGAGGCGTCGTCCGACCGCACCAGTGCGATCGCCGCGCCGCCGAAGCCGCCACCGGTCATCCGGGCTCCGAGCGCCCCGGCGCCCCGGGCCGTCTCGCACGCCAGGTCGAGCTCGGGGCACGACACCTCGTAGTCGTCGCGCAAAGAGGCGTGCGAGGCGTCGAACAGTGGCCCGAGCTCCTCGATGCGTCCCGTCTGCAGCACCTCTGCCGCCGTGCGCACCCGCTCGATCTCGGTCACCACGTGCCGCACCCGGCGCCGGTGCACCACGTCGTCCAGGCGGGCCAGAGCGCGATCGAGTTCGGCGACCGGCACGTCGCGCAGGGAGGCCACCTGCAGGGCGCCACACGCCGCGACGCAGGCCTCGCGCCGAGACCGATAATCACCCTCGACGAGGGCGTGCTGAACCCGGCTGTCCATCACCAGCACCGCCAGCCCCGCCGCGGCGGTGTTGAACGGCACCTGGGTCAGCGAGAAGTCACGGCAGTCCAGTTCGAGGGCATGGCCCGCCCGGGCACGCAGTGAGGCAGTCTGGTCCAGCCCCCCGGTCGGGGCTCCGGCGATCTCGGTCTCGGCGCGCACGCACGCCCGGGCCAGCCGCGCCCGCCCGGCGTCGTCCCCGGCCAGACCCAGGCCGCCGAGGTCGTCCAGCGCCACCGCGACGGCGCACTCCAACGCCGCGGACGACGACAACCCCGCACCCACCGGGACCTCGCTGACGATCGCCGCCTCGAAGCCGGGCAGCACCGCACCGGGGACCTCCTGCTGCAGCGCCCACGGCACCCCGGCGACATAGCCCGCCCAACCGGCGACCCGCCCGGGGGCGATGTCGGCCAGGCCACCCGACCAGGGCGCGCCGGCCCGCGAGACCAGCCGGACCTGGTCGTCGTCCCGCCGGCGCACCGCGGCGAACGTGCTGTGCGGCAACGCCATCGGCAGGCACAGCCCATCGTTGTAGTCGACGTGCTCACCGATCAGGTTCACCCGCCCGGGGGCCGCCCACACGCCGTCCGGGTCGCCGCCGAAGGCCCGGCGGAAGTCCGCGGTCACCTGCTCGACGGCCTGGCCGGTATCCGGTGCCGGATACCAGTGAGCTCCGCTCACGAGGCCACCTCACGCAGCCGGTCGGCGATCCGCTCCGGCACGGCGTCGTTCACCCAGGCGCCCATCCCCGACTCCGAACCGGCCAGGTACTTCAGCTTGCCCGGTGCGCGCAGCACCGAGAACAGTTGCAGGTGAAGGCGTCCCAGATCGCGACCGGCCCCGACCGGCGCCTGGTGCCACCCCGCGATGTACGGCAGCGCCGACACCCCGTCGAAGTATCGGTCGCAGCGGCGCAGCAGCTCCAGGTACACCTCGGCGAGCTCGGCCCGCTCGGCGTCGTCCAGCGCCGGCAGGTCCGGGACGTCGCGGTGCGGCGCCAGGTGCACCTCGACCGGCCAGCGGGCCGCGGCCGGGACGTACGCCGTCCAGTGCTCACCGCTGAGCACCACCCGGCTACCGGCACGTCGCTCGGCGTCCAGGACGTCGCGCAGCAGGTTGCCCCCGGTCGCGCGCCGGTGCTGCTCGGCCTGGCGCAGCATGGTCGCCGAGCGTGGCGGCACGTACGGGTAGGCGTAGATCTGGCCGTGCGGGTGGTGCAGCGTCACCCCGATCTCCTGCCCGCGGTTCTCGAAGCAGAACACCTGTTGCACCCCGGGCAGCGCCGACAACTCGGTGGTGCGGTCACACCAGGCCTCGACCACGGTGCGCACCCGCGATGCCGACAAGGACGAGAAGGCCGCGGCGTGATCGGAGGTGAAGCAGACCACCTCACAGCGCCCGGTGCCCGGTCGCAGCGGCCACAACGGCTCGCCGCCCAACAACTCGCCGGAGCCCGGCGCCAGGGTGGCGTCCATGCTCAGGGAGGGGAACCGGTTCTCGAACACCACCACGTCGTAATCGCTCGCCGGGATCTCCGAGGGCACCGTGCCGGCACCGGTCGGGCACAGCGGGCACTCGTCCTTGGGCGGCAGGAAGGTGCGGTCGTTGCGATGCGAGGCGATGACCACCCACTCGCCGGTGAGCGGGTCGTAGCGCAACTGCGAGCCGGCACCCGCATCCCCGGCGGGTTCGGGGTGTGTCAGCGGCCGGGTGTCGACGCTCGCCCGGCTGGCCCGTCCCGAGACATAGGGCTCGGAGTCGTCGAAGTAGAACAGCTCGCGGCCATCGGCCAGGTGGTCGAGCGTCCTGCGGACCCGGCCGGTGGCCAGCGTGCGGGTCATCGTGCCTCCTGGTGGAGGGTGGATCCGGTCGGGGCGAGGATCAGGCGGCCGACCTTGCCGGCGAGAATCCGGCCGGCCTCCTCGTCGAGCTGATCATCGGTGACCAGCACGTCGACCTCGGTGAGCCGGGCCATGGTGCTCAGGCCCACCACACCCCACTTGGTGCTGTCGGCGGTGACCACCACCTGCCGGGCACAGGCGATGAGCGCCTGGTTGGTCTCGGACTCGACCAGGTTGGGGGTGGTGAACCCGGCCCGCTCGTCGAAACCGTGCACCCCGAGGAACAGCCAGTCCACGTGCAGGCTGCGCAGGGTGGCGACGGCCACCGTGCCCACCAGGGCATCGGACGGCGTCCGCTCGCCGCCCGTGAGCACCACCGTCAGGTCGTCGCGGCCGGATTCGTGCAACACCTCGGCGACCGGCAGCGAGTTGGTCACCACGGTCAGATCGGGGACGGCGCGCAGCTGCTGGGCGACCGCGTAGGTGGTGGTGCCGGCCGAGACCGCCACGCAGTCACCGGGGGAGACCAGCTGGGTCGCCGCCGCGGCGATCGCGGCCTTCTCGACCAGCTGCAGCGAGGACTTGACGTTGAAGCCCGGCTCCTCGGCGCTGCGTCCGGAGACCGCCGTGGCGCCGCCGTGCACCCGCGAGACCAACCCCTTGCGGGCCAGGATCGCGATGTCGCGGCGGATGGTCATGTCCGAGACGCCGAGCAGCTCCACCAGGTCACTGACCCGGGCGCCGCCGGTGAGCTGCACCTGTTCGAGGATGCGCTCCTGCCGTTGCCGTGCGAGCACGTCCGACACCTCCTTCCGGCCAGGGCTCAACACTAGAACGTCACGCGCCGTGAAAGTCAACAATCTCGAACACGAGAGGTTGTGGCGACTCGGCGTGCGGCAGGGCCGACGAGTTGGCTGAGGAGCGTTCGCATCAGTTCGGTTACGAGGCGGTCAGCCTCTTGACAGGCAGGAGATCTCCCAGACAGGGTATGCAGCATTGTGAGGGGTCATGTTGATTTATGTTCGCCCCTCGATCGGTCGGTCGTGCCAGTGTCGGCACGCTGAAGGAGGCATGCATGTCCCGTCCCCAGTCCGAGGCCGAGTACCTGGCTCGCTTGGTTCCGCCGTCGGTCGCCGCGACCTCGTTCAACCGACGCGCCCTGTTGCGTGCGGGCGCGGGCCTGGGTGCCGCCGCAGGCGGCGCCGTCCTGCTGTCCGCTTGTGGCGGGTCGGACTCGTCGAGCTCCGGTTCGACCAGCGCCGCCGCGTCGGGCGGCGCCTCTGCCGCCGGTGGTGGCGAGGTGAGTTTCGGCTCCAACGCGTCCGACGAGATCCCGAAGAAGGTCATCGCCGCCCTCGCCGATGGGTTCAAGACCACGGCCGGTACCACGGTCAAGGTCAACACCCAGGACCACAACACCTTCCAGGAGAACATCAACAACTACCTGCAGGGCAAGCCGGACGACGTGTTCACCTGGTTCGCCGGGTACCGGATGCGGTTCTTCGCCTCCAAGGGTCTGGCCGGCGACGTGAGCGACGTCTGGGGCAAGCTGCAGGGCTTCACCGACGCCTTCAAGACCGCCTCGACCGGGGACGACGGCAAGCAGTACTTCGTGCCCAGCTCCTACTACCCGTGGGCGGTCTTCTACCGGCCGTCGCTGTGGAAGGAGAAGGGCTACACCGTTCCCAAGACGCTGGACGAGCTGAAGACGCTCGGTGCCCAGATGAAGAAGGACGGCCTGACCCCGATCGCCTTCGGCGACAAGGACGGCTGGCCGGCGATGGGCACCTTCGACGTGCTCAACATGCGCGTCAACGGGTACCAGTTCCACATCGACCTGATGGCGCACAAGGTGTCCTGGAGCGACCCGAAGGTCAAGAAGGTCTTCTCCACCTGGGCCGAGTTGCTGCCGCTGCACCAGGAGGCCCCGCTCGGGCGCACCTGGCAGGAGGCCGCCCAGGCGGTGCAGAACAAGAAGGCCGGTATGTACC
Source organism: Kineosporiaceae bacterium (assembly GCA_046330955.1). Classification (GTDB taxonomy): domain Bacteria; phylum Actinomycetota; class Actinomycetes; order Actinomycetales; family Kineosporiaceae; genus JADJPO01. Next base: position 121,153 of record JAXLRT010000007.1, read on the forward strand.
TGCTCGGCCTGTTCGTCACCCAGCAGATGACCGCCAACCTGGACGACGTCGACTTCTTCACCTTCCCGGAGATCGACTCGACCATCGGCTCGGACGCGTTGGATGCCCCGATCGACGGCTTCATGATGGCCAAGAAGCCGAAGGACGAGGCTCGGGCCAAGGCCCTGCTGGAGTGGCTGGGTGGCAAGGAGGCCGGTGGCATCTACGCCAAGACCGACCCCACCACGCTGATCGCCAACTCTCAGGTCGACACCGCCGGGTACACCGCGCTGCAGAAGAAGTCGGCCGAACTGGTCGGCTCGGCGAAGAACATCGCGCAGTTCCTCGACCGCGACACGCGGCCGGACTTCGCCTCGACCGTGATGATCCCGGGCATTCAGACCTTCCTGAAGAACCCCAAGGACATCGACGGTCTGTGCAACAGCTTGGAGAACCAGGCCAAGACCATCTTCACGGCCTGACCGACCAGAGCGCCGCCAGCAGGCGGGGAAGGCAGGTACTCCATGACGGCCGGCGGAGACGTCCCGATCGTCAACCCTGCCACGGTCGCGACGACACCTTCGGGGGGCGCCCAGCAGGGCGCCCCCCGCGGGGGCCGCGTCCGTCGGCTCAGCGGCAGCGACCGCCTCGTGGTGCTGCTCATGGTGTCGGTGCCCTTGCTGCTCACCATGATCTTCGTCGTCCTGCCGGCGCTGTCGTCGGTGGTGTTGTCGTTCTCGAACTGGGACGGCATCGGCGGCCTGAGCACGATCAAGTGGGTCGGCTGGAAGAACTACCACGACATCGCCACCATCTACCCACCGTTCTGGCCGGCGATCCGGCACAACGTGCTGTGGCTGGCGGTGCTGTTCCTGCTGGCCACGCCCCTGGGCATGTTCCTGGCGGTGCTGCTGGACAAGGAGATCAAGGGCAGCCGGATCTACCAGACCCCGATCTACCTGCCGGTCGTGCTGTCCCTGGCCCTGATCGGTTTCATCTGGCAGCTGCAGTACTCGCGTGACTTCGGTCTGATCAACGCCATGCTGCAGGGGGCCGGGCTGCAGGATCCGGAATCGGCGGTCGACTGGTACGGCGACCCGGGCATCTCGATCTGGGCGGTGCTGGCCGCGGCCGCCTGGCGCCACGTCGGCTACATCATGCTGCTCTACCTGGCCGGGTTGAAGGGCTTCGACCCGACGCTGCGTGAGGCGGCGGCCGTCGACGGCGCCGGTGAGGTCAAGACGTTCTTCCGGATCGTCTTCCCGGTGCTGCGGCCGATCAACATCATCATCGTGGTGATCACCGTGATCGAGTCGCTGCGCGCCTTCGACCTGGTCTGGATCGTCAACCGCGGTCGCAACGGCCTGGAGCTGATCTCGGCCCTGGTCACCTCGAACGTGGTCGGTGAGGCCAGTCGCATCGGCTTCGGTTCGGCGCTGGCGACGATCATGTTGGTGATCTCGCTCGTGTTCATCGTGATCTATCTCTGGACGATCTTCTCGGAGGAGGAAGCATGAGCACGGTCAGCCAGGTCGAAGCCCCGGTGAACGCCCTTCCACCTGCCCGGCGCAAGCCGCTGTCCGTGGCCCGCGTCGTCCTCTACGTCTTCCTCACCGTGGTCGCCCTGGCCTGGGCCTTCCCGGTGCTCTGGGCGCTGCTCAACGCTTTCCGCGACTACGCCTACACCTCCGAGCACGGGTACGTCTCGTTCGGTGGGTGGACCACGAAGAACTTCACCGATGCCTGGGAGCAGGCCAACTTCAGCCAGCACTTCCTCAACTCGGTCTACATCACCGTGCCGGCGGTGTTGCTGACCCTGTTCCTGGCCTCCGGGGTCGCCTTCGTGATCTCGAGGTTCTCGTGGCGGCTCAACCTGGTGATGCTGGGGTTGTTCACCGCGGCCAACCTGTTGCCGCAGCAGTCGCTGCTGATCCCGTTGTACCGCATGGCGATCGCGGTGCCGCTGCCCGAGTGGATGAGCGACTCCGAACTGCTCTACGACTCCTACTGGATGCTCATCCTGGTCAACGTGGCGTTCCAGACCGGCTTCTGCGCCTTCGTGCTGAGCAACTACATGAAGACCCTGCCGCGCGAGCTCTACGAGGCGGCCATGGTCGACGGGGCGAACATCTGGCGGCAGTACTGGCAGCTCACCCTGCCGTTGTGCCGGCCACCCCTGGCGGCCCTGGCCACGCTCGAGGTCACCTGGATCTACAACGAGTTCTTCTGGGCCACGGTGTTGATGCGCACCGGGGACAAGTTCCCGGTCACCAGTGCGCTGAACTCGCTCAAGGGCCAGTTCTTCACCGACCTCAACCTGCTGGCCGCCGGGTCGATCATCGTGGCCGTCCCCACGCTGGTCATCTTCTTCGCCCTGCAGAAACAGTTCGTCGCCGGCCTCACCCTGGGCGCCAACAAGGGATGAGCGCGAGTCGGCTGTGCCTGAGGGCCGCCGGGGTCGCCCTGCTCCTGGATACCTCGGGTGACGGCTTGCCGCGGGTACTGCACTGGGGCGCCGACCCGGGTGAACTGGACGGCGCCGCGCTGGCCGAGGTGATCGCCGATCTGGGCGTCGGGGTGCCCCACAGCGCCCTGGACGATCCGTGGCCGTTCACGCTGCTGCCCGGCCCGGCCGACGGCTGGGCCGGGCGGTCCGGCCTGGCCGGTGCCGCGGTGGGGGTCGCCGCAGCGGACTCCGACAGCGTTGTGCCGGAATCGTTTCCGCGGTGGCAGCTGGTGCGGTGCGACCCGGTGCGTACCGAGGCGGACGGCGCCCAACAGCTGAGTGTGCACGCCCGGGCGCGCGGCCTCGCCCTGCGCACCGAGCTGCGGCTCGAGGCGTCGGGGCTGGTGCGGCTGCGGCACGAACTGACCAACCGGTCGGCGGTGGGCTACCGGATCGGCCAGCTGCTCGCCGTCCTGCCGGTGCCCGATCAGGCGACAGAGCTGCTCGACCTGACCGGCCGATGGTGTCGCGAACGCAGCCCGCAGCGCCTCGACCCGGGCTTCGGCACCTGGAGCCGCGAGTCGCGCCGGGGCCGCACCGGGCACGACGCGCCGTTGCTCTTGACCTGTGGCACACCGGGTTTCGGGTTCCGGCAGGGTGAGGTGTGGGCGGTACACGTTGCCTGGAGTGGCAATCACGTGCACTACCTGGAGCGGCTGCCCGAGGGAGCCGGCGCGCACGCCGGGCCGGTAGTGGGCGGCGGTGAGCTCCCTGATGCGGGCGAGCTCGAGCTGGCGCCCGGCGAGAGTCACATCAGTCCCTGGGTGGTCTTCAGCCACTCCGGCGAGGGCCTGGACGGCGCGAGCGCGCGGATCCACGGCTGGTTGCGCTCACGGTCGCACCACCCGAACCCGCTCACCCGGCCCCGCCCGCTGGTGCTGAACACCTGGGAGGCGGTGTATTTCGACCACGATCTCGACCGGCTGACCGAACTCGCGCGAGTGGCGGCGTCCGTCGGGGTGGAACGCTTCGTCCTCGACGACGGCTGGTTCGGCGGCCACCGCCACGACCGCGCCGGCCTGGGGGACTGGTACGTCTCGCCCGAGGTGTGGCCGCAGGGGCTGAAACCCCTGGCGGACGTCGTCCGGGGTCTCGGCATGGACTTCGGGCTCTGGTTCGAACCCGAGATGGTCAATCTCGACTCCGAGGTGGTGCGGGCTCACCCCGAGTGGCTGCTCGGCCCCGGCCCGGCGCAGGGCCGTGAGGCGGCGCGGCCCTGGCGGCATCAGCACCTGCTGAACCTCGCCGTCCCGGAGGCGTACGCCTATCTGCTGGAGCGGCTCGACGCCCTGGTCGGCGAGATCGGCATCGCCTTCATCAAGTGGGACCACAACCGCGATCTGCACGAGATGCCGACCCACGCCCAGACCGTGGCGCTGTACGGGCTGCTGGACGAGCTGCGAGAACGCCACCCCGGTCTCGAGATCGAGTCGTGTGCCTCGGGCGGCGCCCGGGTCGACCTCGGCGTGCTGGAACACACCGACCGGGTGTGGGCCTCGGACACCAACGACGCCCTCGAGCGGCAACAGATCCAGCGCTGGACGACGCTGCTGCTGCCCCCGGAGCTGATCGGCTCGCACATCGGCGGCCCGGTCTCGCACACCACCGGCCGGGTTGCCGACCTGTCGATGCGAGCGATCACCGCGCTGTTCGCCCACGCCGGCATCGAGTGGGACATCACGCAGTGCACCCCGGAGGAGCTGGCGCAGCTCACCTCGTGGGCCGCGCTGTACAAGGAGGTGCGCACCTTGCTGCACACCGGCACCGTGGTGCGCGCCGACCAGGTGGGTTCCGGCGGCGGCAACCCCGAGGACCCGGAGTGCCTGCTGCACGGTGTCGTCGCCCCGGACCGCGACGAGGCCCTCTTCGCCTACGTGCGGTTGCGCACCTCGGCCTCGGCCAACGCCGGCCGGCTGCGGTTGCCCGGGCTCGACCCGGCGCGTCGCTACCGGGTGCGTCGCCGGGACGACGCCGGCCCGGCCCGGGGCCAGGTCATCCGTCAGCCGGACTGGTGGCAGCGCGGCGAGGCGGAGGCGTCCGGCGCGGTACTGGCCACCGTCGGCCTGCCGGCTCCGGTGCTGCACCCGTCCCAGGCGGTGCTGATCCACCTCACCGAGCCGGCCTGAGGTGAGCTGACTCAGGTCGCGTCCGACAGCACGTGCCGGCGGAACGCCTCGGCCGAGGGCAGCAGCCGGCGCTCGGCCGACCAGAGCAGGGTGATGGTGCGGCGCGCCCCGGCGTCCGCCAGCGGCACCGGCGTGGCACCGTCGGAGCCGGTGCGCCCGGGCTCGGCCCCCATGGCCGGCATCACCGCCACCCCCAGCCCGGCGGCCACGAATCCTCGCAGGGTGGCCAGGTCATCGGCCACGAAGGCCACCCGGGGGTCGAGGCCGGCGTCCCGGCACACCTCGTCGGTCTGGGTGCGCAGCGTCCGTTCGGGGGGCAGGACGACGAACGGCTCGTCGGCGGCCTCGCGCAGCCAGACCTCCGGCCGGCGGGCGAAGGGATGCCCGGGCGGCACCACCAGCACGAGCGGCTCGGAGAACAGCCGGCGCGAGCGCACCGCAGGATGATGCGGACGGCGCGAGGTCAGCTCCAGGTCGACCTCACCCTCGGCGAGCGGCGTGGAGCCGAGCCTGCCGTCCGAGCGCGTCAGCTGGAAGCCGACCTGGGGATGGCTCGCCCGGAACGAGGCGACCAGCTCGGGCACCAACCACGACCCCAGCGACGGCTGGAACGACAACCGCACCGTGCCGGTGGCGGGATCGAGCAGCTGCTCCACGGCCGCGATGCCGTCGTCCAGCTCGTGGATCAGGGTGTCGACATGGCGCTTGAAGGTGGCCCCGGCATGGGTGAGCCGCAGCACCCGGCCCGACCTGCGCAGCAATGGGGTGCCCAGCTCGGCCTCCAGCCGGGCCAGCGCTCGCGACACCGACGGCTGACTGATCCGGTAGATCTCGCTGACCTCGGTGACGGTGTGGCCGTCGGCCACCTGCTGGAACCAGCGCAACACCTCGGTCTCCACACGACTCAGTCTAGGCGTTCATGCGTCTGACGCATGGTTTCGATCAGCTATCGACATTGGACGTATGGGTTGATTCGGAGAACACTTGAACCATGAACATCACGCACATCCCCAGCCCCCGGACCGCACTGGACGAGCTGCGTGAGCGCCGTGCCGCTCGCGCTGCTGATCGCCAGCTGCGCCGTGAGCTCGCTGCCTATGACACCCCGGCCGCCATCGCCGATCTGATGGCCGTGGTCGATCGGGCCGACGGCCCGCAGGCCGACGAGATCCGGGGCGTCCTGGCCCACAACCTGCTCGAGTACAACCGCCGCACCGCGATCGTCTGAGCCTGGACGTCCGCCCCTGTTTCGCTGCCCCGGCCGCCTCGCCCACCACGGCGGCCGGGGCAGCGAAGTGTTCCGAGAACCCGTGCGACACCTGACAGAATGACCGTCATGCCGTCGTCCCAGGCCCCCGACCAGACCTCCAGCCAGACCGCAGCCCGGCCCCCGAGACTCTTCTCGGGCATGCAACCGACGGCCGACTCGCTGCACCTGGGCAACTACCTCGGAGCGCTGGCCCAGTGGGTGGCCCTGCAGGACAGCCACCAGACGGTCTACTGCGTCGTCGACCAGCACGCGATCACCGTGGAGCAGGACCCCGACGTGTTGCGCCGTCGGGTCCGGGTGACGGCCGCCCAGTTCCTGGCCGCGGGCATCGACCCGGCCCGCTCCATCCTGTTCGTGCAGAGCCACGCGCCCGAGCACGCCCAGGCGGCCTGGGTGCTGCAGTGCCTGACCGGCTTCGGCGAGGCCAGCCGGATGACCCAGTTCAAGGACAAATCCCAGCGCGAGGGCGCCGACCGCGCCAGCGTGGGCCTGTTCACCTACCCGATCCTGCAGGCCGCCGACATCCTGCTCTACGACGCCGCCGTGGTGCCGGTCGGCGAGGACCAGCGCCAGCACCTCGAGCTCACCCGCGACCTGGCCCAGCGCTTCAACGCCCGGTACGGCCCGACCTTCGTCGTCCCCGAGCCGCACATCGTCAAGGCCACCGCGAAGATCCTCGACCTGCAGCGCCCCGACAAGCAGATGAGCAAGTCGCTGGGCGGCAGCGGGTGCCTGTTCCTGCTGGACGACATCAAGGCCTCGGCCAAGAAGATCCGTTCGGCGGTGACCGACCTGGGCCGTGAGGTGGTCTTCGACCCCGAGAACAAGCCCGGCGTCTCGAACCTGCTGACGATCCTGTCGGCGCTGTCCGCCACGCCGGTCGAGACCCTCGAGAAGCGATTCGAGGGTGCCGGCTACGGCGATCTCAAGGGTGAGGTGGCGCAGGTCTACACCGACTTCGCGGGGGCCTTCGCCGAGAAGACCCACAGCTGGCTCGCCGACCCGGCCGCCCTGGACGACGTGCTGGCCGACGGTGCGGTGCGGGCGCGGGCGATCTCCGGTGAGCGCTTGGCCGACATGTATCGCAAGGTCGGATTCGCGTGACCACCACCCGCACCTCCTCGGCAACGGCCGCCACGGCCCCGCCGTCCTCGCTCGACACCCTGGTGCTCGGGGTGGTGGTCGACCTGCCCGAACCCGCGGCGGGCGAGCTGCGCGCTCACCGCGAGGCGATCGGTGACCCCCAGGTCGACCTGATCCCGGCGCACGTCACGCTGCTGCCGCCGACCGCCGTCGCGCCGGAGGAGCTGCGGCGCATCGAGCGCCACCTGGCCACCCTGGCCACCCGATCGCACCCCTTCGAGGTCAGCCTGGACGGCGCCGAGACGTTCCGCCCGATCTCGCAGGTGGTCTACGTGCGGGTGACGGACGGCGCCGAGCACCTGGACGCGCTGCAGCGCACCGTTCGGCGGGGGCCGCTCGAGCGCGACCTGGTCTACCCGTTCCACCCCCACGTCACCGTGGCGCACAAGCTGGACGACGCCGTCCTCGACGTCGCGATGACCCGGCTGGCGCGGTATCGGGCGAGCTTCACGGTCGACTCGTTCCTGCTGTACGAGCAGGACTCCACCGGCCTGTGGCACCCGCGGCGACGGTTCGGCTTCGGCCGCCCCGAGCGCGGCGGCCGGACTCGTAGCGGCTGAGCTCAGCCCATGAGAGCGGCACTGGCCCGGATGCAGGCCACCCGAGCGTGGCGGGCCTGGAACCGCTACGGCATCCGGCGGGGCAACGTGCTGGCCGCCGGGATCGCCTACGTCGCGTTCTTCTCGCTGTTCCCCGCGCTGGCGATCGGCTTCACCGTGCTCGGGCTCGTGCTGGGTGGGCGCCGCGACCTGCCGCTGCAGGTCGCCGACTTCGTCAACGAAACCATCGGCACGACCGTGATCGGGGTGCGGGACGGCGAGGGCGTGGTGAGCATCGATCGGCTGGTCGCCGGCAACCTGCTGACCGTGACCGGTGCCGTCGCCGCGGTCGTCATGCTGGCCTCGGGCCTGGGCTGGGTGGACGCCGTGCGGCAGGGGATCCGGGCGATGTTCGACCTGCCCGATGAGGGAAACCCGGTGCTGCGCAAGCTGTTCGACATCCTCGTCCTGGCCGTGGTCGGGGTCGGGGTGCTGCTCTCGGTCGCGGCCTCGTTGCTGCTGTCCGCTGCCGGCAGCGCGGCCCTGGGCTGGCTCGGCGTGGCCGGCGGGGTGGCCGCGGTTCTGGTGCAGGTGGCCGTCGAGCTGGCGCTCGTCGGGGTCGACGTCCTGCTGTTCCTGATGTTCTTCCGGCTGCTCGCCCGGGTGCACCGGCCGGTGCGCGAGCTGCTCGGGGCGGCGGTGCTCGGCGCCGCCGGACTGCTGGCGCTCAAGCTCGGAGCCGGGTTGCTGCTGCGCATGGCCTCGGGCAACCGCTTCCTGGCCAGTGCCTCGATCCTGATCGGGCTGCTGATCTGGCTGAACATGATCGGTCGGCTGACGCTGCTCACCGCGGCCTGGGCGGCGACGCCCGTGGTGCCGGAGACTCCGGGCGGGTCAGCGGCGGCCGATACCTCGGCGGCGCAGCACGATCCCGCTCCCGACGGCGAGGCCGAGCGCCGCGACCGCGAGGGCGGCGGCGGCGCCGTAGGCGGGACGGCGTCCGGGCGGGGTGCCTGAGTCGGCCTGCGCGGCGGGGGCGATCTGCCCGTTGGCGCCAGGGGCGGTCGCGGTGGGCGCCGCCGTGGGGGTGGCCGTCGCGGCGGCCGGTGACGGGAGCGCCGGAGCGTTCAGCGTCCCCACCGCCCTGGCGCGTGGCCCGTGGGCGAAGGCCCAGTCGAGCAGCGCCGCGGTGGCGCGCCAGGTGTTGGTGTCGGCGCGCAGGATCACCGCGACGTACCGATGCCCGCCGCGCGCGGCCGTGCCGATGAAGCTGCCGCCGGCCTGCGACGTCCAGCCGTTCTTCAAACCGGTGGCACCGGGGTAGTTGTAGAGCAGCCGGTTGTGGTTCTGGATCTGGAAGGTCTTGCGGGCGGCGACGCGCAGTGCGGTGCCGGCCTGCGGGAAGGCATAGCTGCGGGTGGTGGCGAGGGCGGTGATCCGGCGATCGGCCAGCGCCGCCCGGGCGAACAGGGCAAGGTCGTAGGCGCTGGAGGTCTGCCCGGGCGCGTCCAGCCCCGAGGTGTTGGCCACCCGGGTATCGCCGGCGCCGAGGGCCAGCGCCCGGCTCTGCAGCAGCTCGACGGCACGGGCCTGCCCACCGGCGAGTTCGGCCAGGGCGTGGGCGCTGTCGTTGGCGCTGCTCATCAGCAGGGCGTGCCACAGGTTGTCGGCGGTGTACCGCGAACGGGGCACCAACCCCACCCGGGTGCCGTCCGTGGCCGCGTCCGCGTCGGTGGCGGTGTAGACCGCCCGGGCGGGGACGGCGTCCAGCAGGGCCAACGCGGTGAGCACCTTCAGCGTGCTCGCCGGGGCGAGGGCCAGATGCGGGTTGCAGGCCGCCAGCACGTCGCCGCTGTCCTGGTCGGCGACCAGCCAGGCGGTGGCGCGCAGCGGCGGCGGCGCGGCGCCGTCCCGGGTGTCGAGCAGCACCCGGCCGGTCGTGGCCAGCAGCGGACCGCCCACGGTCGAGGTGACCGCGGGCAGTGCCGGCGCGGGTGTGGCGAGGGACACCTCCGGCGTCCGGGTGCCGCTGGCCGCAGGGGTCGGGGCGGTCGTGGCGAACGGGAAGAGGGTTGTGGCGCAGGCGAAAGCCGCTGGCGCCGTGCGGCTCGGCGTCGGTGTCGGCCGAGCTGACGCGGGTACCACGGTGACCCCCGAGATCACCAGGCCGGCCAGTGCGGCGACCACGAACCGGCGGCTTCGCCGGAACGTCACGGTGAGCATGAGGTAGCGTCCCACGCGATGAGTGATCACCTCGACGACCTGCACGCGATCGTCCCGGCCGGGGGGGCCGGCACCCGACTGTGGCCCCTCTCGCGCTCCGGGCATCCGAAGTTCCTGCTCGACCTCACCGGGTCGGGCCGCAGCCTGATCCAGCAGACCTACGACCGGTTGGCCCCGGTGGCCGCCTCGGTCGTCGTGGTCACCGGGCAGGCCCACGCAGCCGCCGTGGCCGAGCAGTTGCCCGAACTGGACGCCGACGACCTGATCGCCGAACCCTCGCCGCGGGACTCGGCGGCCGCCATCGGTCTGGCCGCTGCGGTGATCGCCGCCCGGTACCCGGGGTCGGTCGTGGGGTCCTTCGCCGCCGACCACGTCATCCGCGATGTGCCGGCGTTCCACGCCGCGGTCCGCGAGGCGGTCGTGGCGGCCCGGGCCGGCGAGATCGTGACCATCGGCATCACCCCGACCGAGCCGTCGACCGCGTTCGGCTACATCCGCCCGGGTGCCGCGCTGGGGCTGGACGGCGCGCCGTCCGCCGTCCGGGTGGACCGTTTCGTCGAGAAGCCGGACGCCGCCACGGCGGCCGGGTACGTCGCGCAGGGCTACCGCTGGAACGCCGGCATGTTCGTCGCCCGAGCCGACGTGCTGCTGGCCGAACTCGCCGAGCACCGGCCCGAGCTGCACGAGGGCCTGATCGAGATCGCCGCCGCCTGGGACACCTCCGAGCGGGCCGTCGTCCTCGACACGCTCTGGCCGACCCTCGAGAAGGTCGCGATCGACTACGCCGTGGCCGAGCCCGCCGCGGACGCCGGCCGGGTGGCGGTGATCCCGGCCGACATCGGGTGGGACGACATCGGCGACTTCGCCTCGCTGGCCGCGCTACTGGCCCCGGTCGAGGCGGACGGCGAGCTGCGCCTGCTCGGCTCGGCCGACCAGGTGCTGGCGCACGAGGCCTCCGGCCTGGTGGTGCCGGGCGCAGGCCGGTTGGTCGCCGTCCTGGGGATGGACGACGTGGTCGTGATCGACACCCCGGACGCCGTGCTGGTCACCACCCGAGCGCGCGCCCAGGAGGTCAAGTCGCTGGTGGCCCAGCTGCAGGCCCGGGCTCGACTCGACCTGCTATGAAACCGGTGACGCACCTGCCCGAAACATCAGGACATGCCCAAAGAAATGTTATGCGTGACTCAAGCACGAATAGCGCATCTCGGACTGTCTTGACGGCAACGGGGGTGGCGGTCAGATGCATCTGTGCCCAGGTGCGTTTCCGGCATTCTGGGCTCCGCCTTCATTTCCCTTGCCCAGCAAGGGGTTTCTCCCTATCGTGTTGCGCCGTGTTGCGCTGGGGTTTTCCTGGTGCGAGTGAGGGGTTGCGTGGTGTCGCCTTCGCATGCTGCTCCCGCCTGGGAGAACTACGTGATCGCGCAGACGGTGGCAGCCTCGCGGGGCCAGATTCCTGAACACGCTCTCGCCTTCGGAGTCGAGGTCGACGGTCCGCGCCTGCGGCTTCGATTCCAGCTCTTGGAACTCACCGATGAAGACAGAGCCGACATCGACGACATCGTCAGCGAGCTCGAGGGTCTGGTCGGCAACGACGTCGAGGTGGAGTCGTCTTACGAGGTGCTCGACCAGCGGGAGATTTTGCCAACCGACGGCGTGTGCTGGATCTTCCTCGCGCGGGTGAGTGCGTGAGCGAAGAGATCTCGATCGGGCTGTCGCGAGATCAGGCATTGGTGCTGTTCGAGTGGCTGGCCCGAACCGGTGGATCGACTCGTTCACGGTAGAGACCTCTGACCTGAGTTTGCTCACCTTCCCGCCTCGGACAAGATCGAATGGCGTTGACCTGCGGTGATGTCTGTTGCGGTGGCTGGTTTCACGCACTAGGGGCGGGTTCTAGGGTCGTGGTGTGGTGTTCATCCGGCGGGTGCGGACGACGTCGGGAGCGACGGCGGTGCAGATCGCCGAGTACGTCGAGGGGCGTCAGCGGATCGTTCGGCATGTCGGGTCGGCGCATTCGGAGGCCGAACTGGGGATCTTGATGGCCCGGGCCCGTGAACTGATCGAACCGTCCGGGCAGGAGGTACTCGACCTGGGTGTGGAGGCGAGGCCGCCGGTCGCGGCGCCGCTCGCCGACCTTCGTCTTTCACCGGGGTTGGGGTGAGTGAGCGACACGCCAGGGCATAACGGACACTGGTTCGAGGAGAGGTGCGCCTGACCAGGCACGATGCGATTGTCGAAGATCGTGTCGAGCTGGGCAGGTGCACCTCTTCCGTGCAAGGTACTTCATGGGCTCGCGGGCTGGAACTGGTCGGGGACGACGAGCGCTGCGTGGCGTTGGCCGGTCTGTTGCCGTTGCGGCTGCTGGCCGAACGATCAGGTCTGACTGCCGGGGTCTCGGCCGTGATGCGCCGCCCGGACCCCGACCCGGATTACGACCGGGGTCAGGTGCTGCTCGACCTGGGTCTGGTCCAGTTGGCCGGCGGCCAGGCGATCGGGGACTTCCAGGCCCTGGCGCACCTGGCGCAGGTGATCGGCCCGGTCCCATCGACTCCGACGGTCTGGCGGTGTCTGGACGAGGCCGGCGGCCTGCAGGTGGCGCGGATCCATCAGGCGGTCTGCCGGTTCCGCCGACTGTGGTTGGGCATGCTGGCCGCCCGCCCGCAGGGCTTCCCCTGGCTGAAGGTGGCCGGGCGGGAGTTGACCGGCACCACGGTCATCGATCTGGACGCCTCGGTGGTGAAGGTGGCCAGCGACCGGAAGGAGAACGCCAAGCCGACCCATAAGGGCGGCGTCGGATACGTGCCCAACCTGGCGGTCTGCGACAACGTCGACGACGTCCTGGTGATCGACCCCCGACCCGGCAACGCCACCTCCAACGATGCCGCCGACAACATCTCCCTGCTGACCGCCGCGGTCGCGGCGATCCCCGGCACCTACCGGCGCAAGGTCCTGGTCCGCCTCGACGGGGCCGGGTTCTCCCACAAACTGTTGGAGCACATCGCCACCAGCGGCGGGGTGAAAGGGCCGCCACTGGGAGTTCTCCGTCGGCTGGGCCTGCACCGACTGGGAGATCGACGCCATCGACAAGACCCCGAGGCAGTGCTGGCAGCCCGGGATCGAGCAGGACGGCACGCTGGCCAAGGACACCTGGGTCGCTGACATCGTGCGCCACGAGGCGCTGTTGACCGGGTGGTGATGGAAGGACACCACCGCTGGGGCGTCGCAGCGCCCTGGTTGAAGCTGAGGGCAGCCTGATCCCCGGGACGGGGGTGAGGGTGGACAGCGGCCCTGACAACGACGAGTCGTACCAGTACTGCCAGATGGTGCGGGCTCGGCTAGACCGTATGGAGGGTCGGTCGTTGGGTTGCGTTTCGTCGGTGTCATCCGCTCGACCAGGGTCTGCGTGTCGGTCACCGGGTCAAGGCGGGGAGGGCGTGCCTTGACCCGGTGACCGACACGCGGAGGGCTGCCACGATCAGATGACGCCGGTGGTGTGACGTACCGGAGGTTGTCGGCATCCGGCGCCTGCCGCTGGCACTTGGACGCGGGTCGCCCGCCGTGACGCGGATGGTGCGTCGTGGTGGCGCCGCACGTGGCAGGGAGGCGCCGGATGTTCGTCGAGCGTACGACTGTTGGCCTGGATGTCCACTCCCGATCGGTGGTCGCCGAGGCGGTCGACTGGTCGACCGGGCAGGTGTTCAGTGAGCGGCTGGTCCCGGCGAACGAGGTGGTGCTGGACTGGGTTGCCCGGCTGCCGGGACCGGTCGCGGTCACCTATGAGGCCGGCCCGACCGGGTTCGGTCTGGCCCGAGCGTTCGCCGCGGCCGGGGTGCGGTGCGAGGTGGTGGCGCCGTCCAGGCTCGAGCGGCCGCCGGGGGATCGGGTCAAGACCGATCGGCGGGACGCCCGCCGGTTGGCGCGGCTTCTGCACATCGGTGAGGTCTGCGGGATCAGGGTCCCGACGATCGCCGAGGAAGACGCCCGGGACCTGGTCCGGGCACGGGAGGCCGTCAGGGCGGACCTGATGCGCGCCCGGCACCGCCTGTCGAAACTCCTGCTGCGGCATGGGATCGTCTACTCCGGCGGGAACGCGTGGACTGGCGAGCATGACCGGTGGCTGCGTCGTCAGCAGCTCGACCTGCCCGCCGAGCTCGCCGGGACCAGGACAGCGTTCGTCGAGGCCTACGACGCTGTGCTGACGCTCACCGCGCGCCGTGACCGGCTCGACCGGCAGATCGCCGAAACGGCCGCGTCACCACGATGGCAGCCGATCGTGTCCAGGCTTTCGGCGATCCGTGGGATCGCCGACCTGACCGGCCTCGGGCTCGCTGTGGAGATCGGTGACTGGGAGAGGTTCACCGGCGCGAGCATCGGCGCCTACGTTGGCCTGGTGCCCAGTGAATCGTCCTCCGGGACGAGCCGCTCGAGGATCGATCACCAAGACCGGCAACAGCCACGCCCGCCGGTTGCTCGTCGAGGCAGCCTGGCACCACGGCCGGCCGCTGCGTTCCCCGGGCAAGGTTCTGACTGCCCGACGCAACCGCCTGTCGCCGGCGGTACTCGGGGCGAGGCCGCCGACCGCCGGTTGCGGCACCGCTGGGTCACCATGAGCGCCCGGAACAAGCGGTCGCCGATCATCGCGGTCGCGGTCGCCCGCGAGCTCTCCGGCTGGTGCTGGAGCCTGGCCACCATGGACAGCTGACAGGCCATCGGCACGGCTCACATCCCGAGAGGCCGACACCGGTGCCACCACGAACAGGGCCGGTGGGAGAACCCGGCACGGCAGCGCGAGGAACGATGCACGAGCTCGCTATGGGCAACCCGATCCCGACCCAACCGGGACCCCGGGCCACGCCCGATCCTAGACACGTGATCCGTTCCCGACGAACACCCGGTCATGCAGGTAACCAACCCGCGCATATCAGCCTCGACCGTGCGTCGGCGACGACCCTGACCGGAACTCCCACCGGCCCGCTCATCACCCCCAACCCCGTTCACGAACCAACAGGATCCCGACGAGGCAATGCCGCACGCCCCTTGACAGGAGGCCAGTCCATATCAGCGAGACGGAGAGGCATACGTGAGGAACCAGTGTCTGAACGCCCCTCAAGCGCACCCACCAGCCCGGAACCTGGCGGACATGGGCTGGGTCGCACCGCGCACCCGCGTGGATCATTTTCGGCGGGTCTGTTCAGCCAACGGTGTAACTGGCCTGACGGGTAGGCCTGCGTGTCTACCGGGAAGGTCGTACAGATGTCCGACAAGATCCAGAGCATGACTGCACTGGCGAAGACGATCGAGAAGGGGGCCGGCAAACCTGGCGAGGCCGAACGGGCCGCGATCCGCGAGATGGTGAAATCCGCTCAGGATTGCGGTCTTGCTTTGGCCGGTCCGGACGGTTTGTTGAAGGAGTTCACCAAGCATGTCTTGGAGAGGAGGTGGCGGTGTGGGCATGGAGACTGACCTCGGCATATTCGAACTCAGGCTCGATCGCGGGTGGAGTGAATCTGATGTCCTGCGTCGTTACCAGCAGGTAGGTGAACCTGCGGGCTTACGGGTTCGTCGGGTCCCCGGATCGGGGCTTAAGCTGGCGTCGGTCGATTTTCTGCGGGGTATGCCGGGGTTGGAGTTTCTCGATGTTCAAGTTCCAGTCGCAGATGATCGTGCAGCGTTCGTCTTGCCGCAGTTGAAGACTCTTACGCTCTTGACTGGCTCTCGTCACACAGTGCCGGCGGCACTCCCCTCGAACTTGGACGTTGTGGTGATGTGGGCTCGGCCGGGTCTGGAGGCCCTCGCGCAACTCGGTCGGCTCCGGCGACTCGTGCTGGGTCGATGGCGGGGGCCGGACCTGAGTTTCCTGGCCGGGGCGCCAGCGTTGGAGGAGTTGCGGGTGGAAGCCCGATACGGCACGTATGCCCTCACCGGGTTAGCCTCGTGCGATCGCCTGTCTGAGATCTGGATGAGCGAGATGCGGGTGGAGAGTCTGGAGACGTTGGCCCCGCTGCGAGGCTTGAGGAAGCTCTGGGTGACCGGGAAGATCGGGGCTCCAGGCGGGCCGAGGCTGGATCTGTCTGCCTTGTCGTCCATGCCCTTGTTGGAAGAGCTCCGCCTGCTGAGTGCGGGGTCGGTGGTGTCGTTGGCTCCGTTGCTCGCCCTTACTCACCTGCGTGATGCCCGGTTTGCCGGTACCGCGATCATGGAGAACGATCCTGCGATCGTTGAGGAGCTGCAGAAGCGCTTGGAGACCCTCACATTTAAGTATGCCTTTGAACGAGACTGACCGGTGTTGACTCAGGGCGCCGTCACATCTCAGTTGTGTCCGGTTCTGTCCGGCCGGTCAACCAGGTAGGTGATCGCGGTGCGGATGTCGAGGGTGAATCCCCAGCTGAATCCCCCCGGCGTGTCCGGTGGCTCCAGTCCTTGGGCAGGGTTGGAATCAGGTCGTGTCAGGAAACGCATCGAGTGGTACCCGCCGGAGTCGCGGGAGCGGGCAGCGAGGATGGTGAATCGGTCGAGGTGGGACGGCGTGCGTGTGACCCGTTGCACCAGTGGTCCCGGGCCGGGGGTGCACCTGCCTGGGTAGCCTCGTGCCCAGGGTGTCCACCCTGATGAGCGTGACCTTCAGGAGGCGGCGATGGGCGAGACAGCGGCGAGCACCACGGCAGGGAGCCAGACCGAGTCGGGCCTGCCCATGAAGCCGCTCTACGGACCCGACGACCTCGACGGGTTCGACGCCGACGCCGCGCTCGGTGCCCCGGGCAAGTACCCCTACACCCGCGGCCCGTACCCCTCGATGTACACCGGCCGGCCCTGGACCATGCGCCAGTACGCCGGGTTCGGCAACGCCCGCGAGTCCAACGCCCGCTACCACCAGCTGGTCAACGCCGGCACCGGCGGCCTGAGCGTGGCGTTCGACCTGCCCACCCAGATGGGCTACGACTCCGACGACCCGATGGTCAGCGGTGAGGTCGGCAAGGTCGGCGTGGCGATCGACTCGGTCGACGACATGCTCACCCTGTTCGGCGGGCTGCCGCTCGACACGGTGTCGACCTCGATGACGATCAACGCGCCGGCCGCCGTCCTGCTGTTGATGTACCAGCTGGTCGCCGAGGAGCAGGGTGCCGACCCGACCAAGCTGGCCGGCACGATCCAGAACGACGTGCTCAAGGAGTACATCGCCCGCGGCACCTACATCTTCCCGCCGAAGGCCTCGCTGCGGTTGATCAGCGACATCTTCGCCTACTGCAAGAACGAGTTGCCGCGCTGGAACACCATCTCGATCTCGGGCTACCACATGGCCGAGGCCGGGGCGACGCCGGCGCAGGAGATCGCCTTCACGCTCGCGAACGCCAAGGAGTATGTGCGCGCCGCGCAGGCGGTGGGCCTCAGCGTGGACGACATCGGCCCGCGGCTGTCCTTCTTCTTCGTCGCCCGCACCACGTTGCTGGAGGAGATCGCGAAGTTCCGGGCCGCCCGCCGGGTCTGGGCGCGGATCGTCAAGGAGGAGTTCGGCTCGACCAACCCCAAGAGCCAGATGCTGCGCTTCCACACCCAGACCGCCGGCGTCCAGCTGACCGCCCAGCAACCCGAGGTCAACCTGGTGCGGGTGGCACTGCAGGGGCTCGGCGCCGTCCTGGGCGGTACCCAGAGCCTGCACACCAACAGCTACGACGAGGCGATCGCGCTGCCGACCGAGAAGGCCGCCCGGCTCGCGCTGCGCACCCAGCAGGTGATCGCCTACGAGACCGACGTCTGCAAGACCGTCGACCCGTTCGCCGGCTCGTACGCCATCGAGGCGATGACCGACGAGCTCGAGGCGGCGATCGTCGACCTGATCAACCAGGTCGAGGAGCGCGGCGGCGCGGTGGCCGCGATCGAGCAGGGCTTCCAGAAGAACGAGATCGAGCGCTCGGCGTACGAGGTGGCCAAGCAGATCGACTCGGCCGAGCGGACCGTCGTCGGCGTGAACGCCTACACCATCGACGCCGAGGAGCCCTACGAGCCGCTGCGGGTCGACCCGGCGATCGAGGCCGAGCAGCGTGACGCGCTGACCCGGTTGCGGGCCAACCGCGACCAGGCCGCCGTGGACGCCGCGATGGCCGCGCTGAAGACGGCCGCCGAGGGCACCGACAACCTGCTCTACCCGATGAAGCAGGCGCTCGCCGCCCGCGCCACCATCGGCGAGGTGTGCAACGCGCTGCGCGGGGTCTGGGGCACCTACGTTCCGCACGACAAGTTCTGAACGCACGCAGGCTCCGCCCCCGTGGTCCCCCGCATCCGGGTCGCCCCCGGGGTTCTGCCTGCCGGGCTACGGACGGCGCCAGCGGACGTCGACAGGTAGGGCGGCAAGGTTCGGCCCGAAGGGGATGGCCTCGGGCGTGGTGCTGAGCAGGATGCCGTGAGCGAATCGTGGCCCGAGCTTGTCCGCGAGCCAGCGCAGACCTCGATAATCCTCGGCGCCGTTGCGATCGCGGAAGTGGTGAAGTCGTGGTCGGTTGTCGGACCAGGTGAGCTGCTTCATCACCTCGGTGGCCACGAACGTCTCCAGGAGTGCGCCCAACGGCGATTGCGGTGACGCCAGCGAGGTGGGTCCCGTGCCCAGCAGATGCGCGGCCAGACCGGTGTCCACCATCACGAGTTTCGGTCGCCTGATCACCTTGGAACTGAGGTTGACCGACCACGCCGGTATCGGGTGAACCAGGAAGGCGTTGGCCAGGTGGGCGAGATAGGTGCCCACCGTCTTGGCGGGGATGCCGAACTCATCGGCCAGGTTGCTGGTGTTGAGCTCCTGAGCGGTGCGCGCTGCGCACAGCCTGAGCAGTCGTGGCAGGTCGGCGGTGCGCTGAATATCGCTGATCTGAAGGATCGTGCGTTCGACTTCGGTGGTGACGTAGGAGTCCAACCATGACGATCGGCGGCGAGCGTCCTCGATCTCACACTGTGCGAAGGGCCACAGTTCGATGGTCTCGACTCGTCCGACCAGGGCATCGGCCATGTCCGGCGCGGACAGCAACCGGGAAGACCCGGTGAGCAGAAAGCGTCCAGGGCGGCGATCGCGATCGATTTCCGCCTTGATCGCCCGGAACAGGGCTGGAACCAACTGGACCTCGTTGATGACCAAGGTGTCGACCCGGCGCTGGACGAAGGCTCGCGGATCGAGGTTTGCTGCCGCGCGCGAGCCCGGATCGTCGAGGGTCACGAACTCGGCCGAACCCGGGTAGGCCAGCGCCGCTGCGAGCGTCGACTTGCCGACCTGCCGTGCGCCGTTCATGGCGATCGCCGGAGTGTCCTGCAGCGCAGCGGCGATCGAGTCGTCGACCCATCGCGGAACCGGTAGCGGAGTCACAGACGAATCTCACGACTGATCCGCCTCATGATCAACAGCTGATTTGCCTGATGCGGTTCAGCGCATTCGTCGGGGTGCACGACACATCTCCGTCCATGATCACGGCCTGGCAGGGCTTCTCCCCCCTCGAGTGGGGGAAATCCCCTGCAGGACGGTGATCATGGGCGGGGTGAGGTTTCGGGAGAACGGGGGAGGGGTCGTCCGGGGCGAAGCGGACGTATCCGTAACGATCCGGGGCTACCCTGGGGCCGCGTGGCGCACCCTCGATTGAGCTCGCTGTTCGAGTACCTCACCGATGAACTCGTGGCGTTCCGGCGCGACCTGCACGCCCACCCCGAGATCGGTCACACCGAGTACCGCTCGACCCAGCGCGTGGCCGAGCGGCTGACCCGCGCCGGCCTGGAGCCGCAGCTGCTGCCGGGCACCGGATTGATCTGTGACATCGGCGAACCCGGACGGCGCACCATCGCGTTGCGGGCCGACCTGGACGCCTTGCCGCTGCCCGAGGAGACCGGCTTGCCGTTCGCCTCGACGACCGAGGGGGTCTGCCACGCCTGCGGTCACGACGTCCACACCGCGGCCCTGCTGGGCGCCGCCCTGGTGCTGTCGGAGCTCGAGGCCTCCGGCCGGCTGCCCGGCCGGGTGCGGCTGATCTTCCAGCCTGCCGAGGAGGTCAACCCCGGTGGCGCGCTCACCGTGATCGCCAACGGCGGCCTGGACGACGTCGAGCGCGCCTACGCGCTGCACTGCGACCCGGGCCGCGACGTCGGCGTCATCGGGGTGCGCGGCGGGCCGATCACGTCGGCGTCCGACTCGATCCTGGTGCGCCTGGACGGGCCGGGCGGGCACACCTCGCGCCCGCACGTCACGGGCGATCTGGTGTTCGCACTGGCTCAGGTGGTCACGCAGGTGCCGGCGATCCTGAGCCGCCGGCTCGACCCGCGTGCCGGGATCGCGATGGTATGGGGCCGGATCCGCGCCGGGGGAGCGCCCAACGCCATTCCGCGGTTCGGCGAGGTGGCCGGCACCTTCCGCTGCCTGGACACCGCCGTCTGGGCTCGCGCCGGATCGCTGATCACCGATGCCGTCCACGAGGTGGTGGCGCCCTACGGGGTGCGCGCCGAGGTGACCCACACTCGCGGCGTGCCGCCGACGGTCAACGACGCGGACGCCGTCCTGCTGGTCGAGGAGGCGGTACAGGCGGAACTGGGCGAGGGCAGTGTGGTGCTCGCCGAGCAGTCGCTCGGTGGCGAGGACTTCGCCTGGATGCTCGAGAAGGTGCCCGGCGCGATGATGCGCCTGGGCACCCGGACGCCGGGTGGGCGCACCTACGACCTGCACCAGGGCGACCTCGTGGTCGACGAGCGCGCGATCGTCATCGGTGCCCGGGTGCTCACCGCGATCGCGCTGACCGATCTCGGCCGCGCCGGTACCGATCGAGCCCGGGATGACTCCCTGGCGGGGTGAGCCGATGAGCAGATCGTGGCCGGTGGCCGCGCTCTGTTATCGGTAGACCTCGCCCGCCCAAAGATCGGATCACGTTTCGGACACCTCCTGCAGAGCCGTGCGTGAGCGTGCCCTGCGAGCGGATAGTGTGCGGTGCATTCATGGCCCAGTGCCCATCCGGGCACGCCAGGGAACACGAGATCGAAGGAGACACCCTTGCGCCGGGTGACCAGTCTGGTCGCGGTAATGGCCGCGGCAACCATGGCTCTCGCTGCGTGTGGCGGCGGTTCGAGCAGTTCGTCCACCTCCAGCAGCGGCGGTGCCGCCAGCGCCACGAGCAACAGCGGGCCGAAGCTCAAGGTCGGCCTCGCTTACGACATCGGTGGGCGTGGTGACAAGTCGTTCAACGACTCTGCCGCCGCCGGCCTCGACAAGGCCAAGGCCGAGCTGGGGATCGAGTACAAGGAACTCTCGGCGACCCAGGGTGAGACCGACGCCGACAAGGAGGCCCGGCTCAAGCTGCTGGCCCAGGGCGGGTACAACCCGGTCATCGCGGTCGGCTTCCTGTACGGCGGCGCCATGAAGAAGGTGGCGGCGGCCTTCCCGAAGACCCAGTTCGCCATCATCGACTCGGTCGTCGACGGCGCCCCGAACGTGACCGGCCTGACCTTCGCCGAGCACGAGGGCTCCTACCTGGTGGGTGTCGCGGCCGCGCTGAAGAGCAAGACCGGCAACGTGGCCTTCATCGGTGGCTGCGACATCTCGCTGCTGCAGAAGTTCGAGGTGGGCTTCATCGCCGGTGCCAAGTCCGTCAAGGCCGACATCAAGATCCAGTCGAAGTACCTGTCGCTGCCGCCGGACTGCAAGGGCTTCAACGACCCGGCTGCGGGCACCGAGACCGCGAACGGCATGTACGACGCCGGTGCGGACGTCATCTTCGCTGCGGCCGGTGGCTCGGGCACCGGGGTGTTCAAGTCGGCCAAGGAGAAGGGCAAGCTGGCCATCGGCGTCGACAGCGACCAGTACGAGAGCGCGGCCGCCGACCTCAAGCCGGTCATCATGACCTCGATGCTCAAGCGCGTCGACGTCGCGGTCTACGACTTCATCAAGTCGGCCCAGGCCGGTACCCCGCTCACCGGCATCCAGGTCTTCGACCTCAAGAAGGACGGCGTGGGGTACTCGACCAGCGGCGGCCAGGTGGACGACATCAAGGCCAAGCTGGAAGCGGCCAAGGGCCAGATCACCTCGGGCTCGGTCAAGGTTCCCGACAAGAAGTGACCCAGCAGGCCTGACCAGACCCGAACGGGCTCGGGGGGACGCTAGCGTTCCCCCGAGCCCGTCGTCGTCGGGGGCCGGCCCTCGGTGGAGGCCACCGGGACCACGAGCCCAGGACCGAGCAGGAGGCAGCGTTCATGACCGACAGTGCCAGCCCGGCCGCGGTGCGGCTGCAGGGCATCACCAAACGCTTCCCCGGGGTCGTGGCCAACCACGACATCGACCTGGTGGTCGAGCCCGGCACGGTGCACGCCCTGTGCGGCGAGAACGGAGCCGGTAAGTCGACCCTGATGAAGATCCTCTACGGCATGCAGAAGCCGGACGAGGGCACCATCGAGGTCGAGGGCCGTGCGGTCACCTTCCACAGTCCCTCGGACGCCATCGCCGCGGGGATCGGCATGGTGCACCAGCACTTCAAGCTGGCCGACAACTTCACCGTTCTCGAGAACGTCATCCTGGGCAGCGAACCCGGCGGCGCCTTCTCGCTGGACACCGGCGCCGCCCGGCGCAAGATCCTCGAGATCTCGAACCGCTACGGGCTGGACGTCGACCCCGATCCGCTGGCGTGCGACCTCGGGGTGGGGGATCGGCAACGGGTCGAGATCCTCAAGGCGCTGTATCGCGGCGCCCGGATCCTCATCCTCGACGAGCCCACCGCCGTCCTGGTGCCACAAGAGGTCGATGAGCTGTTCGCCGCGCTGAACGAGCTCAAGGCCGAGGGCCTGACGGTCATGTTCATCTCGCACAAGCTCGACGAGGTGCGCAAGATCGCCGACTCGATCACGGTGATCCGGCGCGGGACGACGGTCGCCACGGTCAATCCGAAGGACGTCACCTCGCGCCAGCTGGCCGAACTCATGGTGGGTAGCGAACTGCCCTCGCCGCAGACCACCACCTCGACCGTGACCGACCGGCCCGTGCTCACGGTCGAGAACCTCACCGTGACCGACGAGGACGGCCGGGCCTTGATCGACGACGTCAGCTTCACCATTCACGCCGGTGAGGTGCTCGGCATCGCGGGCGTCGAGGGCAACGGCCAGGCCGAACTGGTCGACGCCATCATGGGCATCCGTGCCTCGACCGGGCGGGTCTCGCTCGAGGACCGCGATGTCTCGAACGAGTCCACCCGGCACCGCCGGGAGGCCGGCGTGGCGTTCATCCCCGAGGACCGGATCCGCCAGGGCCTGTTGCTCGAGGCGCCGCTCTGGGAGAACCGGGTGCTCGGCCACCAGACCACCGAGCCCAACAACACCAAGGGTCTGATCGACCGGCGCCACGCCCGCAGCGACACCCAGCGGATCGTCGGCGAGTACGACGTGCGGACGCCGTCCATCGATGTCACGGCCTCGGCACTGTCGGGTGGCAACCAGCAGAAACTCATCGTGGGCCGCGAGATGAGCGGCAACCCTCGACTGCTGCTCGCCGCCCACCCCACCCGAGGCGTGGACGTCGGCGCCCAGGCCGCGATCTGGGATCACCTGCGCCACGCGCGCGCCCAGGGTCTGGCGGTGTTGCTGATCAGTGCCGACCTCGACGAGCTGATCGGCCTGTCGGACAGCCTGCGGGTGATCCTGCGCGGGCGCCTGGTGGCCGAGGCCGACCCGGCCACGGTCACACCGGAGGAACTGGGCTCGGCCATGACCGGTGCCGGCGCCCGAGCGGAAGGAGCCGCGTGATGGCCCGCCTCGACCCCCGCCGCCTGGGCATGGCCCTGGTCGCCCCCGCCATGGCCTTCGTCGTGGCAGGCCTGCTGTCGTCGGTGGTGCTGCTGATCGCCGGGCACGCCCCGATGACCGCGTTCCGCTCGATGTTCGACTTCGGGGTGCAGCCCGAGAACGTGGTCAACATCCTGAACAAGGCCTCCGGGTACTACCTGTCGGCGCTCGCCGTGGCCATCGGGTTCCGGATGAACCTGTTCAACATCGGTGTCGACGGTCAGTACCGGCTGGCGGCCATGTGTGCCGCCGTGATCGGGGCCGCGGTGACCCTGCCCGCCCCGTTGCACGTGCTGCTGATCGTGGTCGTCGCCGTGGTGGTCGGCGCGATCTGGGCCGGTATCGCCGGCTACCTCAAGGTGTACCGCGGGGTCAGCGAGGTGATCTCGACGATCATGCTCAACTACATCGGCACCGCGCTGGCCGCCTGGATGCTCACCCCGGCCATGTTCGCCATCCTCGAGAACAACATCGTGCGGACCAAGGAGCTGCCGAAATCGGCCTGGGTGCCGGGGTTCACCACCTCCGGTGGGGAGGTCTACGGCTTCATCGTCGTGGCGGCGCTGGTCGGCGTCGGGTACTGGTTCCTGTTGGGCCGCACCCGGTTCGGGTTCGATCTGCGGGCCACCGGCATGAGCGAGCCGGCGGCCGTGGCCTCGGGTGTGGACGTGAAGAGGATGGTGGTCACCTCGATGCTGCTCTCGGGTGGCGTGGCGGGGCTGGTCGGGCTGCCGATCCTGCTCGGTGCCTCGCACGCCTACGGCCAGGACTTCCCCTCCGGCATCGGGTTCACCGGCATCGCCATCGCCCTGCTGGGCCGTAACCACCCGGTCGGCATCGCCTTCGCGTCGGTGCTGTGGGGCTTCCTGGACGTGTCGAACCAGATCCTGGATCTGGAGAGCATCCCGAAGGAGATCGTCACCATCATGCAGGGCACCATCGTGCTCGCCGTCGTCGTGGCCTACGAGGTCGTGCGCCGCTGGCGGGTCAATGCCGAGCAACGGCGGGTGGCCGCCCAACTCGGCGGGCCACAGAGCCCCGCCGCCCCGCCCGCCCCGGCGACGGCGGAGGTGGCCCGATGAGCGCCACGACCACGCCGGCTGCGCCGACGCCGGTGGACGATGGGCCGCCTCGCAGCACGTTGCTGCTGCGGGTGGGCTCGCTGACCCTCGGGCTGTTGCTCGTGCTGTCGACCACCCGGGTCATCTCCGATGCCCAGGACCTCACGTCGTCCGGCACCGCCGGCGCGGCGCTGCGCCTCGCCGTCCCGATCATGTTGGCCGGCCTGGCCGGTCTGTGGTCGGAGCGGGCGGGCATCGTCAACATCGGCCTCGAGGGCATGATGGTGCTCGGCACCTGGTGTGCCGCCTACGGGGCGTTGCAGTTCGGCCCCTGGGCGGGGCTGGTCGCAGGGGTTCTCGGTGGAGCGCTCGGTGGCCTGCTGCACGCCGTGGCCACGGTGACCTTCGGGGTCGATCACATCGTCTCGGGTGTGGCGATCAACCTGCTCGGTCCGGGTGTGGCGCGGTTCCTGTCGTCCCTGATCTTCACCGGCATGGACGGCGGTGGCGTCACCCAGAGCCCGCAGGCGCCGCAGCCGGCGACCTTCACGGTGCCCGGTGTCGCCAGCGGGCTGGCCTCGCTGGAGAAGCAGAAGATCTTCGGCGTCTCTGACCTGGCCGGCATCCTCGGTGGTCTGGTCAACAACGTGTCCTGGGCCACCGTGATCGCCGTCCTGCTGATCCCGGCGTCGATCTACATGTTGTGGCGCACCCGGTTCGGGCTGCGGCTGCGGTCGTGCGGTGAGAACCCCTACGCAGCCGAGTCGCTCGGGGTGAACGTCTATCTGTACAAGTACCTCGGCGTGGTCATCTCCGGCGGTCTGGCCGGGCTCGGGGGTGCCTACCTGTCGCTGGTGGCCTCGAACTACTACCGCGAGGCACAGACCGGTGGCCGGGGCTTCATCGGCCTGGCGGCGATGATCTTCGGCAACTGGCGGCCGGGTGGCCTGGCTCTCGGCGCCGGGTTGTTCGGCTTCACCGACGCGCTGCAGTTGCGTCAGGGTGAGACCAGCGTGCACGCGCTGTTCCTGGCCCTGGCGATCGGCTTGGCGCTGTACGGGATCTGGACTCTGGTCAAGGGTCGCCGCATCGCCGGCATCGCGTCGCTGGTGATCGCCGCCGGGTCGCTGGCCGTCTACCAGTTCACCGACACCGTTCCGGCGCAGTTCACCACCGCCACGCCCTACGTGACCACGCTGCTGGTGCTCGCCCTGGCCAGTCAACGGTTGCGGATGCCGGCGGCCGACGGTCAGATCTATCGCAAGGGCACGGCCAAGTAGCCGTGGCCGATCCGGTCCGGGACTCCGAAGAGATCGACTGGGTGCGGCTGCGCGCGGCAGCCCGGGAGGTGATGACGCGGGCGTATGCGCCGTACAGCCACTTCCCGGTGGGCGCCGCGGGGCTCGCAAAGGTCTTGTCCGCGAACGATTCCCTCGGTGACGTGCGGCTGGTGACCGGGTGTAACGTCGAGAACGCGTCCTACGGAGTGGGCCTGTGCGCCGAGTGCGGCCTGGTCAGCGCGCTGCATGCCAGCGGCGGTGGCCGGCTGATCGCGGTGAGCATCGTGGGGGGCGACGGCGAGCCGCTCGTTCCCTGCGGACGCTGTCGACAGTTGCTGTACGAGCACGGCGGTCCCGAGCTGTTGATCGAGACGCCGCGCGGCATCCTCCCCGTCCGGCAGATCCTGCCGGACGCATTCGGACCCGAGGACCTGAAGGAGTACTGACGTGGCCTTCGCTGCGGTCGACGTGATCATCGCCAAGCGTGATCGGCACGAGCTCAGCGACGCCCAGATCGACTGGGTGATCGACGCCTACACCCGAGGTGTGGTCGCCGAGGAGCAGATGTCCGCCCTGGCCATGGCCGTGTTGCTCAACGGGATGACCCGCCGCGAGATCGCCCGCTGGACGGCAGCGATGATCGCCTCCGGTGAGCGGATGGACTTCACCGGTCTGGGCAAGCCGACGACCGACAAGCACTCGACCGGCGGCGTCGGCGACAAGATCACGCTGCCGCTGGCCCCCCTGGTCGCCAGCTTCGGGGTGGCGGTGCCGCAGCTGTCCGGCCGCGGTCTGGGCCACACCGGCGGCACGCTGGACAAGCTGGAGTCGATCCCCGGCTGGCGGGCCTCGGTGAGCAACGACGAGCTGTTGGCCCAGTTGCGCGACGTCGGCGCGGTCATCTGCGCGGCAGGTGGTGGCCTTGCTCCCGCCGACCGCAAGCTCTATGCCCTGCGTGACGTCACCGGCACCGTGGAGGCGATCCCGCTCATCGCCAGCTCGATCATGAGCAAGAAGATCGCCGAGGGCACCGGGTCGCTGGTGCTCGACGTCAAGGTCGGCAGCGGTGCCTTCATGAAGACGGTGGACGCCGCGACCGAGCTCGCGCGCACCATGGTCGACCTGGGTACCGACGCCGGGGTGCGGACCGTGGCGCTGCTCACCGACATGTCGACCCCGCTCGGGCTCACCGCCGGTAATGCCCTCGAGGTGCGCGAGTCGGTCGAGGTGCTCGCCGGGGGCGGCCCGCCGGACGTGGTCGAGCTGACCCTGGCACTGGCCCGCGAGATGCTCGCCGGTGCCGGGCTGTCGGACGTCGACCCCGCGCCGGCCCTGGCCGACGGCCGGGCGATGGACGCCTGGCGCCGCATGATCGCAGCCCAGGGCGGTGACCCGGACGCCGCGTTGCCGACCTCGCGCGAGCAGCACGTCGTCCCGGCGCCGGCCGACGGCGTCCTGGTCGAGCTGGACGCGCTGAAGGTGGGCGTGGCGGCGTGGCGGCTGGGCGCCGGCCGAGCCCGCAAGGAGGACGCCGTCCAGGCGGCCGCGGGCATCGAGCTGCACGCCAAACCCGGTGCGGCCGTGCGGGCCGGGCAGCCGCTGCTGACGCTGCACACCGACACCCCGCACACCTTCGAGACGGCCCTGGCCGATCTGGACGGCGCGTGGGTCATCGCGCCGGAGGGGTCTCGTCCCGTCGACCGCCCGTTGATCATCGATCGCATCGCCTGACCGGATGGACGATCACGAGGCCGATCGGCGGCGGCGTCCGGCGTCGGTGTACCGGCACGGCACCGAGCCGGACCCGCGGTTCTCGTTGGCCAACGAGCGGACGGCGCTCGCCTGGGTGCGCACCGCGCTGGCCCTGGTGGCGGGCGGCGTCGGTCTGACCTCGGTGGCCCGGCTGGTCGGCCTGTCGCGCTGGGTCGACGCGGTGGCGGCACTGATGTGCCTGATCGGCGGCTGGCTGGCGGTCTCGGCGGTGCTCGGCTGGCGCCGCAAGGAGGTCGCCCTGCGCACCGGTCAGCCGTTGCCGGCGCCGGTGGCATTGCCGTGGTTGGCCGGTGCGGTCGTGGTCGGGGCGCTGGCGCTGGCCTTCGTGGTGCTGACGGCTCGCGGACGCGGCTGAGGGTCGCCTCGTGGGACGCGACCCGGGCCTGCAGTCCGAGCGGACGGCGCTCGCCTGGCAGCGCACCGGGGTCGCCGGTGCGGTGGTCGGCGGCCTCGGTGTGCTCGCGGCTGCGCACCGCGGATCGTGGGTGCTGCTCGTGGTCACCGCCGTGCTCAGCGCCCTGGGAGCCGCGGCCGCGGGGTTCGCCGCGACCCGACCGCACCATTCGCTGGACCGCAACGCAGCGCCGTCCGGGTCGTCCTCACCGATGCTTCCCTCACCGTGGTCGCGCCTGGTGGCCACGGCTGCCGTGGCGGGGCTGGTGGCCCTGACCGGAATCGTGCTGGCCGTCGTCCGCTGAGCGCCGCTCGGTGTCCGGGGACGGACATACGGCAAGGTAGCGTCACCCCATGAGCATTCGCCTGGGCTATCAGATCCCCAACTTCAGCTACCCCGGTGGGCCGGCCACCATCGCGGAAACCGTTGTACGCCAGGCGAAGGAGGCCGAGGCGTCCGGGTTCGACGCGGTTCTGGTGATGGACCATTTCTACCAGCTGCCCGGCCTCGGCGCGCCGACCGAGCCGATGCTCGAGGCCTACACCCTGCTCGGCGCGCTGGCCACGGCCACCTCGCGGGTGCAGCTGTCGACGCTGGTCACGGGCAACACCTACCGCAACCCCACGCTGCTGGCCAAGGCGGTCACCACGCTCGACGTGATGAGCGGCGGCCGGGCCGTCCTGGGAATCGGGGCCGGCTGGTTCGAGCTGGAGCACCAGCAGTTGGGGTACGAGTTCGGCACCTTCACCGACCGGTTCCAGCGGTTGGAGGAGGCGCTGGCGATCATCGAGCCGATGCTGCGCGGGCGTCGTCCGACGTTCCAGGGCACCTGGTACCGGGCCGAGAACGCGATCAACGAACCGCGGGTGCGCGACGACCTGCCGATCCTGATCGGGGGCTCGGGCGAGCGCAAGACGTTCCGGTACGCGGCGCAGTACGCCGCCCACCTGAACCTGATCTGTGACGACACGGCGATCCCGGGCAAGCTCGAGGCGCTGGCCCAGCGGTGCGAGGAGGTCGGGCGCGATCGCTCGACCCTCGAGACCAGCCACCTGGCGTTCCTGTTCCTGGGGGAGACCGACGCCGAGGCCGAGTCGCTCTATCGCGACTTCGCGCGGGCTCGCGGCGTGGACGTCGCCGCCCTGGACGCCGACGCCCGCGCCGCCTTCGGCGCCCGGCACCTCGTGGGCGGGCCGGACAGCGTGGCCGAGCAGGCACAGCGGCGGATCCTGGATGCGGGCATCGACGGCCTCATCGTCAACATGGTGGCCAACGGTCACCAGCCCGGCATGGTCGAGCTGGCCGCAAAGACGTTGCGTCCGTTGGTGTATCCCTGATCCTCAGGGCTTCTCACCGGTGGCCACCGGGCGGTCGGGGTCGGCGCACCACTGCGACCACGAGCCGGGGTAGAGGGCGACGTCCTCGAACCCGGCGATGGTCAGGGCCACCACCTGGTGCGCCGCGGTGACACCGGACCCGCAGTAGCTGGCCACCGCGACGTCCGGGGCGACACCGAGGGCGGCGAACTGCGTGCGCAGCACCTCGGCGGCCCGGAACCGGCCGTCGGCGTCCATCGCGGTGCCGGTGGGGCAGCTCACCGCGCCCGGGATGTGTCCGGCGACCGGGTCGATGGGTTCGGTCTCACCGCGGTAGCGCTCGCCCGCCCGGGCGTCCAGCAGGACGTCGAGGGCATCGTCGGCGATCGCCGCGGCACCGTCGGCGTCGATCACCGGCAGGTGCCCACTGCTCAGGACGACGGTGCCCGGTGTCGGGGTGACCTCGCCGGTGACCAGCTCACCGCCGGCGGCGCGCCAGGCGGCGAGGCCGCCGTCCAGGATCTGCACCCGGTACAGCCCCGCCCAGCGCAGCACCCACCAGGCGCGGGCGGCGGCCATCGAGGCGACGTCGTCGTAGATCACGATGTGACTGGACTGGTCGATGCCCCAGCGCCGGGCGGCGTCCTGCAGGTCGGCCACCTCGGGCAGTGGGTGGCGTCCCGCCTCGGGCGAGGGCGGGGCGGCGAGTTCACGGTCGAGATCGACGTAGACCGCTCCGGGCAGATGACCGGCCAGGTGGTGGTCACGTCCGTGAGTGTCCCCGAGCGCCCAGCGGACGTCGAGAATCACCAGCGGGTGGTCGTCATCGGGGTCGGCGAGCAGGTCGGCCAGAGCAGCGCTGTCGATCAATACCTCCATTCGGGTGACCGTAGCAGCGGCTTGACGATCATCGGATGTAGCGGAGCCGAGCATCGGCCGAACTCTCCGGTGTGGAGCAGGCGGATGACGACGGGATCGTCGAGACCGTCATCGACGGGGTGCAGACCTTCTGGGCGCCGTGTGACCGGCCGCTTCGTGCGGCTCTGACCTTTCGATCGGGCCAGGCCGATGAGACCTATCTGACGTCGGGCCGATCGCATCTGGTGGAGCATCTGGCGCTGTTCGGACTCGATGACCCGGCGCAGCACCACAACGGTCACGTCGATCAGACCACGACGGTCTTCCACACCTTCGGGTCGCCCGAGTCGGTGGTGGACTTCCTGGCCCACGTCTGTGGGCAGCTGTCGGCCCCTCCGCTGCACCGACTGACCCTGGAGCGCTCCGTGTTGGCCGCCGAACGGGCCGGCCGCGGCCCCTCGGTCTCCCGATTGCTGGCGGTATGGCGGTTCGGTGCCCAGGGCTACGGGCTGGTCGGCAGCGAGGCCCTGGGGGAGCAGCTGTCGACCGCCGAGCAGGTGTCGGCCTGGGCCGGCGAGCGGTACACCCGCGAGAACGCCGTGCTCTGGTTGTCCGGCCCGCCGCCCGCGGGGCTACGCCTCGATCTGCCGAGCGGCATCCGGTTCGCGCCACCCACGCCTCGCTCGCTCGTCGGCCGGCTGCCGGCCTGGCTCTGCGAGGACGTCGGCGGGATCGCGATGTCGTCGCTGATGCCCCGCGACAGCACCACGACGACGGTGCTGGCCGCGGTCGAGCAGCGGCTGCACCGGAGGCTGCGCACGCAACGGGCGATCAGCTACGGGCCGATGGTCACGTACGAGCCGCTCAGCGCCGACCTCGCCCACATCGTGATCTTCGCCGATTCGACCCCGGCGCGACGGGCCGAGCTGGCCGAAGCCTTCTCGGAACTGATCACCTCGCTGTCGTTCACGGCCGGTGAGGACGTGCTGCACGAGCGAGATCACGCCCTGCAGGCGCGTCTCGCCACGGCCCGGGAACGACCCGATGACCTGCGGCTGACCCAGTTGCGGAGTCGAACCCTGGACGCGTTGCACGGTCGTCCGCACCTGACGTTCCAGGAACTCGCCGCCCGAGACGGGGAGGTCACGGTGGAGCAGTGGCGAAAGGCCACCATCCGCCTGGGGACCGAGGCACTCTATGTGCTGCCGCGTTCGGCGCGACTCACCGAGACCTTCGGAGGGGCCGTTCCGATCTGCGCCACGCCGGCGGTGTCCAGCCGTCGGCGGCGCCGGCATCGGGACCACCCCCTGGTTCCCCACCAGATCATGAGCACGGCGGAGGGTGTCACCCGCCTGCTGGACGGCAAGCCGATCACGGTTCGCTATCGGGACATGGTGGCGGCGGTGCGGTATCCGGACGGGGCGGTCAGGTTGGTGGGGCCGGACAGCACGCATCTGTCGATCGAACCCACCCTGTGGCGGGGCGGCGCGCGACTGGTGGCCGAGGTCTGCGAACGCGTGGACGCCGATCGAACGGTCATGATGTCCCCGCGGCGTCCGGTGGAGGTTCCCCGACCCGGAACCACTCGGTGGGCGAGAGGGTGGGCTCGCCTGCGCTGGCCCGAACGCCGTGATGTCGTGGCGGTCCTGGTCGCGGCGCTGGGCGCGTTCGTGCTCGTGGCGGTGGGCCTGCTGCCGGAGCTGGTGGCCCCCATCGCGATGCTCACCGCCCTGATCTGTCTGTTGATGCTCGCGTCGTGGAGCCAGAGTGGCTGATACGCGAACTCGCACCGATCTGACTAGAGTCGCCGAATGACCAGTTCCGAGCTCATCGCATCGGCCCCGAAGGTGTTGCTGCACGACCATTTGGACGGTGGTCTGCGGGCGGCCACCGTGTTCGAGATCGCCGGCGAGATCGGGCATCGATTGCCGGCCGGTGATCCGGATTCGCTCGATGCCTGGTTCCGGGCGGCCGCTGATTCGGGATCGCTGGTCAGCTACCTGGAGACCTTCGCCCACACCGTGGCGGTGATGCAGACCCGGGAGCACCTGGTGCGGGTGGCCCGCGAGTGCGCCCTCGACCTGGCCGAGGACGGCGTGATCTACGCCGAGGTGCGCTACGCCCCCGAGCAACACCTCGAGAAGGGGCTCACCCTGGACGAGGTGGTGGCCGCCGTCCAGGAGGGGTTCGCCGCGGGTAGCGCCGAGGCCGCGGTGCGGGGCATCCCGATCCGGGTCGGCACATTGCTCACCGCGATGCGCCACGCAGCTCGGGCGGTCGAGATCGCCGAACTCGCTGTGCGGCATCGGGATTCAGGTGTGGTGGGGTTCGACATCGCCGGCGCCGAGGCGGGCTTCCCGCCGTCGCGCCACCTGGATGCCTTCGAGTACCTGCACCGCGAGAACTTCCACGTGACGATCCACGCGGGGGAGGCGTTCGGGCTGCCGAGCATCTGGGAGGCGGTGCAGGTGTGTGGCACCGATCGGCTCGGTCACGGCGTCCGGATCGTGGACGACATCACGCGACACCCCGGCCTTGATCGGCGGGGGCGGCCGAACGCGACCCTCGGCCGATTGGCTGCCTGGGTGCGCGACCAGCGGATCCCGCTGGAGATGTGCCCGTCGAGCAACGTGCAGACCGGGGCCGCGAAGAACATCGCCGAGCACCCGATCACGCTGCTGAAGAACCTGCGCTACCGGGTCACGGTGAACACCGACAACCGGCTGATGTCCGGCACCTCGATGAGCCGCGAGATGACGTTGCTGGTCGAGCAGGCGGGATGGACCCTGGCCGACCTTCGCTGGGTGACGATCAACGCGCTCAAGAGCGCCTTCATCCCGTTCGACGACCGGCTCGCGCTGATCGAGGAGGTCGTCAAGCCGCGCTACGCGGCGCTCGGTGCGCCCTGAGTGCCAGGGGATCGTCACTGTGCTCGGTCAGCGGCCACTGTGCTGGGGTTGGCGCCACTGTTCACCCGGCAGACCATGCGAACAGTGACCTGACAGGCGAACAGTGACCTGACGGGCGAACAGTGACGCCGTCGTCCCTGATCGTCAGACGTGAGCCGGGACTCCGAGCAGCTGCGGGGTCAATTCGGCCGATGCCTCGGCGGTCTCGCTGGCACTGGCGCGATCGAAGAAACGCAGCAGCTCGACGGGGAACGGCATGACCAGGGTGCTGTTCTTCTCGGCCGCGACATCGACGACGGTCTGCAGCAGGCGCAGCTGCAGGGCGCCGGGGGTGTCGCCCATCGCGCGGGCGGCCTGGGCCAGTTTCGTGGAGGCCTGGAACTCGCCGTCGGCGGCGATGACCCGGGCTCGGCGTTCGCGCTCGGCCTCGGCCTGGCGCGACATCGAGCGCTTCATGCCCTCGGGCAGGGCGACGTCCTTGACCTCGACCCGTTCGATGTGAAGGCCCCAGGGTTCCTCGGTGGGCGCGTCGATGACGGCCTTCAACTCGGCGTTGATGCTCTCGCGATCCGAGAGCAGGGTGTCGAGGTCGACCCGGCCGATGACCGAGCGCAGTGAGGTCTGGGCGACCTGGGAGACGGCCAGCGGATAGTTCTGCACGTTGATGATGGCCTTGACCGGGTCGATCACCCGGTAGTAGACGACGGCGTCGACGGTCAGCGTGACGTTGTCGCGGGTGATGGCGCCCTGGGCCGGGATGCCCATCACCACGGTCTGCATGGACACCTTGGTCATGCGGTCGGCGATCGGGACGATGAGCTGCAGCCCGGGGCCCCGCTGATGCGGCTGCAGGCGACCGAAACGCAGCACGATGCCGCGCTCGTACTGCTGGACCATCCGCACGCTCATGGCCAGCAGCCACAGCACGAGGACGAGGACGACGGCGAAGGGGACGAAGACGTTCATGGCATGTCCTCAGGCTTGCTCGGAGCAAGCGTCCCGCGAGCGCGGGGCACTGGACACCAGGGTCCGGAGTGCCACTGTCACCCTACGCGGTTCGCGGGCACGTGCAGACCGGACGTCCGGTCATTCCTGGTGCCGGGCCAGTGCCGCCAGGGCGGTGGTGCGCATCAGGTCTCGGACGGCGCGTGGCGCCAGCACCTCGACCGCACCACCGAATCCGAGCAGCAGCCCGACCGCCGCTCGCTCGGCCCGGAACTCGAGCTCCAGCTGCACCCAGCCGTGATCGTCGGGCGGGGGCGCGGCGCCGGCGTCCAGCTCGTGGCCGGGCGGGCGCTGTGACCGGGTCATCCGCAACAGCATCGGCAGTGCCTCGGCCCGCACCCGCACGGTGACGGGTATCGGCTCACCGGGCCGCTCGACCTGCGCCCGCAGCCGATGCCAGGCCTCGGCCAGGTCGACGTCGCGGTGCCGGGCGGCGTCCGGTCGGGGCTCGGCGCGCTGGACCCGGTCGACCCGCCACAGCCGCTCACGTCGGCGGTGGACGCCCACCAGGTACCAGGTGCCTGCCTTGACCACCAGCCCGTACGGGTCGAGCAGGTAGGTCGCCAGGCGGCCGTCGCCGTGGCGGTAGCGGATCCGCAGCCGTCGGCCCTGCCACACCGCATCCTGGACGACGGCCAGGTGCGGCACCGGGTCGGCCGAGCGGTACCAGCCGGTGTGGTCGACCAGCACCCGTTGCCGGGCCTGTTCGGCGGCGTCCCGGTGGGGTGTGGGCACCGCGGCGATCAGCTTGTGCACCGCGCTGTCGAGCGCCGTCCCCAACCCCAGGTCGTTCGGGACGGCCCGGCCGGTGAGCGCCACGAGGGCGCGCGACTCCTGGGCCGTCAGCCCGGTCATGTCGGTGGTGTACCCCGGCATCAGGCTGATGCCGCCGCTGGGCCCCTGCTCGGACCACACCGGAACTCCTGCTGCCCCAAGGGATTCCACGTAGCGATAGATGGTCCGCACGCTCACCTCGAGCTCCCGGGCGGCCTGCGGCGCGGTGACGCGGCCGCGGGTCTGCAGCATCAGCAGCAGGCTCAGCAACCGGTCGGACCGCATGATTCCACGATGTCACGAGAAACTTGACGATGGGTGTCAGGTATGCGATGGAACCGTGGCGACATGACTTCGACCGACACCTCGGCCCACACCTCCACCGAGGCTCCCACGACCCAGCCCGTTGCCGATCCCCGGCCGACCCTGTTCGCGGCGGTCGACCAGGTGGTGCGCCTGATCGACCTGGTGCCGGGGACGGCGCTCGCCCAGCCGACCCCGTGCGCCGAGTTCGACGTCCGACACCTGCTCGGCCACCTGGTGGCCGTGCTGGGCCGCATCGCCTACGTGGCCGGTGGCGGCAACGCCTTCGACGTGCCCTCGATGATGCTCGACATCCCGGACGACGCGTGGTCGGACCGCGCGCATCAGGGAGCCGCGGCAGTGCGGCAGGCATGGGCGGACGACGCGGTGCTCGATCGCGTACTGACCCTGCCCTTCGGTACGGTGCCCGGCCGCGGTGCGGGCGTCGCCTACATCAGCGAGCTCACCACTCACGCCTGGGATCTGGCCGCCGCGATCGGGCAACGCCACTCCCTGGACGACGCGCTGGGGGCCGTGGCCCTGACGGCGGCCCGGACGTTCATCCCCGACACCCATCGCGGTGAGATCCCGTTCGGGGCCGCGATCCCGGTCAGCGAGGGCGCGTCCGCCTATGACCAGCTCGCCGCCTGGCTGGGGCGGGATCCTGCGTGGGGGTCCGACGGCGCGAACCGCTGACCATGACCCGGTCGGTCACCCGGTGGGTGGCTGACCGGGTAACTGATGCTCAGTCGCCGGTGGTGTGCTTGGCTCGGGCCGCGATCGTCGGGTCGGGCGGGAAGACGATGGCGGGATCCTTGCCCTCGTAGTCGAACTGGTCGAGGAAGGCCCGCATCGCGTTCAGCCGGGCGCGCTTCTTGTCGTTGCTCTTGATGGTCAACCACGGGGCGTACTTCTTGTCGGTGTGGTCGAACATCGCCTGCTTCGCGGCGGTGTAGTCCTCCCACCGGTCCAGGCTCTCGAGGTCCATCGGTGACAGCTTCCAGCGCCGCACCGGGTCGATCTGGCGGATCGCGAACCGGGTGCGCTGTTCCTGCTGGGTCACCGAGAACCAGAGCTTGGTGACCGTCGTGCCGGACTCGACGAGCATCCGCTCGAAGGCCGGTGCCTGGCGGATGAAGATCTCGTACTGCTCGTCGGTGCAGAAGTTCATCACCCGCTCCACGCCGGCGCGGTTGTACCAGGACCGGTCGAACAAGACGATCTCACCGGCCGTCGGCAGGTGCCGGATGTAGCGCTGGAAGTACCACTGCCCCGCCTCGTCCGAGGTGGGCTTGGCGAGCGCCACGACCCGGGCGGCCCGGGGGTTGAGGTGCTCCATGAACCGTTTGATCGTTCCGCCCTTGCCCGCGGCGTCCCGTCCCTCGAAGACGAGCACGTGCTTGGCGCCGACGTCCTGGGTCCAGTACTGGAACTGCAGCAGCTGGGTCTGCAGCTGGTACTTGTCCTCCTCGTAGGTCTCCCGGTCGAGCAACTCGTCGTACGGATAGTCCTCGCGCCAGGTCTCGACCGCCCGCCCGTCGGGGGCGATCAGGGTCGGGTCCTCACCCTTGCTGCCCTGCACCGTGTAGCCCTGCGCGCGCAGCGTGTCGATGTACTCGCGGAGGCCCATCTTCTGCGTCATGCCCTCATTCCATCGCACCGGGCTCGTGGGGCGCCCGCAGGTGGCCGTCGACGCTTCGTGTCGGGCATGTGACGGATGACAACGTGTGACACCCGCGACCTCTGGTCCCGCCCACACGAGGACGATCCCGCTTAGCCTTGACAACGTGAACATGTCCGAGTTCGAGACCCGAGTTCGAGCGTGCCTGGCCGATCCTGCCCTGACCTACCGGCAGCGGGTGCAGGCGCTGGCGATGCTGGCAGAGAACGCCGTCGAGCCGCCGGCGGTGAGCGAGGCCTGCGTGCTGGCGCAGGCCAAGGGCGTGATCCACGACATGGGTGAGGGCAACGCCCCCTACCGGCCGCGCTACGTGCTGCCCGATTACGCCGCCGCGCTGGCCCGGGGGAGTGCGCACCTCGAACTCGACGCGCCGACCACGCTGGACGACGCGCTGACCTTCCTGCTGGCGATGTACGCCGGGGTGCCCTCGATCACCGGCTACCCGGTCTATCTGGGCGACCTCGACCGGCTGCTCGAGCCCTTCGTCGGCTCGGCCGAGAACGGGGTGAGCGACGAGGTGCTGGACGCCGCGCTGACCCGGTTCTGGCGGCTGATCGACCGCACCATGCCGGACGCCTTCGTGCACGCCAACCTGGGTCCGGACGACGGCCGCGTCGTCCGCTCGCTGTTGCGGGTCGACCGGGCGCTGCGCCAGGTGGTGCCGAACCTGACGCTGCGGGTCGACCCCGACCGCACCCCGGACGACCTGCTGCGCGAGGCCGTGCTCACCACCTGCGCCGACGGCAAGCCGCACTACGTGAACGACCCCATGATGCGGGCCGACCTGGGTGAGGCCTATGGCGTGGTGAGCTGCTACAACAGCCTGCCGCGCGGTGGCGGCGCCCACACCCTGGTGCGGCTGGACGTCTCCGCCAGCGTCCGGTTCGCGGGTGTGGGTCTGCAGCAATGGTTGGACGACGCGCTGCCGCGCCACGTCGCGCTCACCGCCGAGCTGATGGCCGCCCGGATCCGCCACCTGGTCGAGCAGACCGGCTTCTACGAGCACGACTGGCTGGCCCGCGAGGGGCTGATCTCGCGTGACCGGTTCACCGCGATGTTCGGCTTCTACGGTGTGGCCGAGGCCGTGGAGTTGCTGGGCGCGGGGCGCTACGGGCACGACGAGCAGGCCACGGCCCTGGGGCACCGGATCGTGGCGCGGTTGGCCGAGCTGGTGGCGGCGAGCCCGATGCCGTACTGCGAGGCCACCGGCGGGCATGCGTTGCTGCACGCACAGTCGGGCATCGACTCCGACTTCGGGGTGACGGCCGGTGCGCGCGTCCCGGTCGGCTTCGAACCCCCTCTCTACCATCACATTCGGGCCGTGGCGCCGAATCATCGGCACGTGCCCGCGGGCATCAGCGACATCTTCCGGTTCGAGCCGACGGTGCAGGCGAACCCGGAGGCCGTGGTCGCCGTCCTGCGCGGGGCCTTCGCCGAGGGGATGCGTGACGTGACCTTCGACGTGGTCGGCAACGGATTCGTGCGGATCACCGGCTTCCTGGTGCGCGAGAAGGACGTCGCGGGGATCGCCGAGGACGGGCGGGCGCGACACTCCAGCTCGTTCCTGGGCGCGGGCAGCATGGCGAACCAGCGGCTGGCCGAGCGTGTGGTCAAGGCGGCGCCGGACGGCGACGAGGTGACGTGATGACGCTCGATTCCGCAGTCCAGACGCCGGGCCGAGTCGCCGGAGCGGTACCGTTCTCGGCGGTCGACGGCACCGGCAGCCGGTATGTCATCTTCTTGCAGGGGTGTGGTTTCGACTGCCTCACCTGCCACAACCCGGCGACGATTCCGTTGCAGCCCAAGGGGATGGAGCTGGTCACCGTCCGTTCGGTGATCGCCCCGGTGATCGAGGCGGCGCCGTTCCTGACCGGGGTGACCATCACCGGCGGCGAGCCGACGATGCAGCCCGACTTCCTCGCGGCGCTGTTGGAGGCGCTGGCCGAACACCCGGCGACCGCGCACCTGACGCGGTTCGTCGACAGCAACGGGGACGCGCCGCTCGAGGTGTGGGAGCGGCTCATCCCGCTGGTCGACGGGGTGATGCTCGACGTCAAGGTGCTCGACCCGGAGCGGCACTTCGTGCTGACCGGCCGGGCCAATCATCGGGTGCTCGAATCGGCCACCCGGCTCGCGGCGAAGGGTGTGCTCATCGAGGTGCGGCTGATGCTGGTGCCGGGGATCAACGACTCGGACGACGAGTTGACCCGCACCGCCCACTGGCTGCTCTCGCTCGACCCCGAGCTGCGGCTGCGGGTCAATGCCTACCGCCGGCACGGCACCCGGGCCTGCGCTCGGCATCTGCTCGAGGTCACCGACGCCGACCGGGCTCGGTACCGCGAGGTGCTGACGGCGGCAGGGGTGCGCAACCTCAGCATCGGGTGAGGGTGGCGCGGGGCTCAGGCGCCGAGTGAATGCAGCACCTGTTCGGCGCGAGCGATGCTCACCGGTCGGCAGCCGAGATCGATCCAGTGCCTGGTCAATGCCGCCTCACCGCGGGCGAGCCCGAAGCCCCTGCGCAGCAGAGTGATCGGTGGTTTGCGGGACTCGGCCAGGTCGCGCAACAGCCGTCGCGCGAAGGTGACCGCCGGGTGAAGTTGCAGGCACAGGGCATCGGCCAGCAGGCCGCGCTCGCGGACGGCCTGGACGAGTTCGGCGGCGAAGATGCCCTCGGCGACGAACAGCTCCGCCCCGGCGAGGTCGAGTCGCGCCGTCCCGCTGCGTCGCGAGGTCGGGATGTCGTACACCGGCACGTCGGCGACGCCGGTGTGGCACAGGGCCTCGATGGCGCTCACCGCGGCGGCGGCGTTCCAGCTGCCCGGGTCGTCCCAGTCGACGATGCCGAAGCGGTGCGGCATCGGTGGCTCGTCGTGGTCGTCGTGGTCGCGGTAGAAGTCGTCGAGGGCGAGCACCGGGACACCGAGTCGCCGGCACAACGAGGTCTTACCGGAGCCGCTGGCCCCGGCCAGCAAGACGACGCGAGTCACGGCGCACAGTGTGCCCGACCCGGCCTGCGGTGATCATGGAATCGACGCACAAAGGTGCCCGAATCACCTGACCACCGCGAGATCAGCGGCCCTTGGGGTGCCAGACGGTCTTGGTCTCGGTGAAGGCCAGGGCGCGGTGGGGGCCGGGAGGGGTTGCCGCCCAGCCGGTCTCACCGTCGCTGGCGCCGTCCAGACCTTCACCCGGCCGGACGACACGGGTCAGGGTCTGCGCGGCGGCAGCCTCCAGAGCCGCCCAGTCCAACTCGATCGCACCGGCGAGGTCGATCGCGGCGACGTCCTCGTGGGAGGCCAGCCAGGGCGCCAGTTCGGCGGTGAACCCGGTCAGGGTGTTCACCACGCCGCCGGGCACGTCCGAGGTGGCCAGCACCTCGGCCAGCGTGATCGCGGGCAGCGGGCGGGTCTGCGAGGCGACCACGACGCAGGTGTTGCCGGCCACGATCACCGGCGCGATCACCGAGACCAGCCCCAGCAACGAGCTGGCCTGGGGCGCCAGCACCGCGACCACCCCGGTCGGTTCGGGCAGCGAGAGATTGAAGTACGGCCCCGCCACCGGGTTCACCGCACCGGCCACCTGCGCCAGCTTGTCGCTCCACCCGGCGTACCAGACCCAGCGGTCGATCGCGGCGTCCACCTGGGCTCGAGCCTTGGCTGCGGTGAGGCCCTCGGCGCGGGCGACCTCGTCACTGAACTGGGCGTGCCGCCCCTCCATCACCTCGGCCACCCGGTACAGCACCTGTCCGCGGTTGTAGGCGGTCGCGCCCGCCCACCCGGACAATGCCTTGGACGCCGCGCCGACGGCGTCCCGGGCGTCCTTGCGGCTGGCCTGGGCGGCGTTGGCCAGCAGCCGGCCCTTGGCGTCGAGCACCTCGTAGCTGCGCGCGGACTCGCTGCGCGGGAAGGCGCCACCGATGGCGAGCTTGTAGGTCTTGCGGACGTCCAGCCGGTCGGGGCTCACAGCCCGGCTCCCTTCAGGTAGGCGGCGAGGCCGTGGCGCCCGCCCTCGCGTCCGTAGCCGGACTCCTGGTAGCCGCCGAACGGGCTGGTCGGGTCGAACCGGTTGAACGTGTTGGCCCAGATCACCCCGGCGCGCAGCCGGTCGGCCATCCAGAGGATGCGTGAACCCTTCTCGGTCCAGATGCCGGCCGACAGGCCGTACGGGGTGTTGTTCGCCCGGGCCACCGCCTCGGCCGGGGTGCGGAAGGTCAGCACCGACAGCACCGGGCCGAAGATCTCCTCGCGGGCGATGCGGTGGGCCGGGGCCACGCCGGTGAACACGGTGGGGGAGAACCAGAACCCCTTGTCCGGCAACGGACACGGAGCGCTCCACCGCTGGGCGCCCTCGGCCTCACCGGCGGCGCTCAGCTCGGTGATCCGGGCCAGCTGCTCGGCGCTGTTGATCGCGCCGACGTCCGTGTTCTTGTCCAGCGGGTCACCGACGCGCAGCGAGGTCATGCGGTGCTGCAGCCGGGCGATGACCTCCTCGGCCACCGACTCCTGAACCAGCAACCGCGACCCGGCGCAGCAGACGTGACCCTGGTTGAAGTAGATGCCGTTGACGATGCCCTCGACGGCCTGATCGATCGGCGCGTCGTCGAAGACGATGTTGGCCGCTTTGCCGCCGAGTTCCAGAGTGAGGCGTTTGCGGCTACCGGCAACCGTTTTGGCGATCTGTCGGCCGACCTCGGTCGAGCCGGTGAAGGCGACCTTGTCGACGTCCGGATGAGCGACCAGCGCGGCTCCGGTGGCACCGGCTCCGGTGATGATGTTGACCACCCCGGGCGGCAGTTCGGCCTGCTGGCAGATCTCGGCGAACAGCAACGCCGTCAGGGGAGTGGTCTCGGCCGGCTTGAGCACCACGGTGTTGCCGGTCGCCAGCGCCGGGGCGATCTTCCAGGCCAGCATCAGCAGCGGGAAGTTCCACGGGATCACCTGGGCCGCAACGCCCAGCGGCTGCGGCGCCGTGCCGAATCCTGCCCACTCCAGCTTGTCCGCCCAGCCGGCGTAGTAGAAGAAGTGCGCCGCAGCCAGCGGCACGTCGACGTCGCGGGACTCCTTGATGGGCTTGCCGTTGTCGAGCGACTCCAGGACGGCGAACTCGCGCGACCGCTCCTGCAGCAGCCGGGCGATCCGGTACAGGTACTTGCCGCGCTCGCTGCCGGACAGCCTCGACCAGGTGCGCTGGTAGGCGCGTCGCGCGGCCCGGACGGCGGCGTCGACGTCCGCGTCGTCGGCCACGGCCACCTCGGCCAGCAGGGCCTCGGTGGCGGGCTCGATGCTCGCCATCGCCTCGCCCGAGGCGGGTTCGACGAACTCACCACCGATGAACAACCCGTAGCTCGGCTGGAGGCTGACCACCGCACGCGATTCCGGCGCGGGGGCGTAGTCGAACGTCGGCATGACCCGCACCCTACGTCGGCTCAGGACGCGGTGAGGTAATCGGCGCCCGCGTACGCACCGGTGCGCAACCGGCGACGCTGGCGCAGCAGGTCGTTCAGCAACGACGAGGCACCGAACCGGAAGCGCGCCGGGTCGAGCCAGTCCGGCCCGGCGGTCTCGTGCACCGTGACCAGATACCGCAGCGCATCCTTCGCCGTCCGGATGCCGCCGGCGGGTTTGACCCCGATCACCTCACCGGTCAGGGCGAACCAGTCCCGCACCGCCTCGAGCATGATCAGGGTGACCGGCAGCGTCGCGGCCGGCGCCACCTTGCCGGTCGAGGTCTTGATGAAGTCGGCCCCGGCCAGCATCGCCAGCCACGAGGCCCGCCGCACCTGGTCGTAGCCGGCCAGCTCGCCGGTCTCGAGGATCACCTTCAGGTGCGCCGGCCGCCCGAACGCCGCCACCCCCTCCTGGCACACCTCCCGCACCGCCACGATCTGCTCGAAGACCGTCGCATAGCGCCCGGACAGGAACGCCCCCCGATCGATCACCATGTCGACCTCGTCCGCCCCGGCCAGGACGGCGTCCCGGGTGTCGGCCAGCTTCACCGGCAGGCTCGCCCGCCCGCTGGGGAACGCCGTCGTCACCGCGGCAACGTGGATCCCGCTGTCGCCGAGCGCCTGCTTGGCAACGGTGACCAGGTCGTTGTAGACGCAGATCGCGGCCACCTGCGGGCAGTCGGCGTCGTCCGGGTCGGGGTGTCGCGCCTTGGCGCACAGCGTGCGCACCGTGCCGGGGGTGTCGGCGCCCTCGAGGGTGGTCAGGTCGACCATCCGGACGGCGAGGTCCAGCGCCCACTGCTTGCTCGCCGCCTTGATCGAGCGGGTCGACAGCGCCGCGGCTCGGGCGTCCGCCCCGACCTCGTCGAC
This sequence comes from Kineosporiaceae bacterium, assembly GCA_046330955.1. Lineage (GTDB taxonomy): Bacteria > Actinomycetota > Actinomycetes > Actinomycetales > Kineosporiaceae > JADJPO01. Next base: position 164,388 of record JAXLRT010000007.1, read on the forward strand.
GCCGGGCAGGCCCGTCAGCCAGCGACGCAACGCCGTGTCGTCCAGGTCGCGCGCCGCCACCAGGTCACGCGCCCACGCGATCCGGGCGGATCCGAGGGTGACGTCGGTGCGGGGGGTTCCTGACGGCACGGCGAGGCTCATCCGGCGAGTGTAGAGGCGGGCGTGCGTCACGGCCGGATGCAGTGGCGGCTGCCCGATCCGAGCTGCCACCATGCATTTGTGGCGCTTTGCCCCTTTCCTGTAGTCGAGCATGAGCGCAGAGTCATCACGCCTCGCCATGTGGTGTTATCTGCGGTCGCTCGGCTGCCGAGAACTGCCACCGTGTTCCGTCGCTCTGTCGCGCTGCCCGGCGTGGCCACCTACCTCGCCCTGCGCGTGGTGCTGCTGGGGTGGCTGGCCTGGCAGGCCCGGCTGAGCGGCGTCCCGTTCCTGGCCTCGCTGGTCAAGTCCGATGGCCAGCACTACCTGACCATCGCTCGCGACGGGTACCGGCCGCTGCCGCCCTGGCCTGCGGCCGGCCAGCCCAAGCCCGACCTGCCCAACCTGGTGTTCTTCCCCGGGTATCCGATGCTGGTGCGCGCGGTGCACCGGATGCTCGCCCCGTGGCAGGTTCCGGTGGACATCGCCGCCATCGGCGTCTCGATGCTGGCCGGTGCCGTGGCCGCCGGCTTCATCGCCTCGTGGGCCGCGCGCCGCGCGGGCAAGCCCACGGCCGTCGTCCTGGTCGGGCTGTGGGCGCTCTGGCCGGCCTCGGTCGTGCTGAGCATGGCCTACTCGGAAGCCTTGTTCGTGCTGGCCGCCGCGGTGGCCCTGTGGGCGATCGACCGTCGGCACTGGGTGACCGCTGCCCTGGCCGCTGCCGCCGCCGGATCGATCCGCCCCGTCGCCGCCGGCGTGATCGCCGCCGTCGTACTCGCGATCGGGGTCTACCTCGCCCGGCGCGCCCCGTCACCCCTACCCGCCACCCGCCACACCAAGGGACGCCGCCACCTGGCGCCGCCGACCGGCCGGCTGCGGTTGGCGGTCCGGATGGTGGTCACCCTGCCGGTGCTGGCCCTGGTGTCGTGCCTCGGCCTGGTGCTCACCATGGATCACATCGCGCAGTTCACCGGCCGCTGGGACGGCTGGCTCTGGCTGGAACGCACCTGGTGGAACTCCGGCTCGGACGGTGGGCGCACCAGCTGGGCCGCGGTCACCCTGCACACCGTGCTGCCCCACCGATTGGGGATCGTGGTGGCCGGCACCATCGTGGCCGCCGTGGTCTGCTCGATCTGGGCTCTGGTGCGCTACCGGCTGGTCGGCTGGCCGGCGGTGATCTACATCGCGTGCTGCCTGGTCATGGGCCTGAGCGGGCGCAACTACGAGCTGAGCAAGCCCCGCTTCCTGCTGGTCGCGTTCCCGATGCTGTTGCCGCCGGCGCAGCTGCTCGTCATCCTGTGGCGCTGCGCCGTCCTCGATGGACGACGCGTGCTCGCCCGCTGGGTGCTGCGCGGCCCGCTGCGGCTGGTGCTGCTCGCCACCGCCTCGGCCGCCGTCGCCGCCTCGGTGAACTGGCAGGTCTGGACCGTGCTGCAGAAGGGCCGCTCGATCTGACGATCGCCGCCGGCCGTGCCGGGTGCCCGGCTCAGTCGACCGGCCGGCTGTAGACCGCCTCGCTCACCTGGGTGCGGTAGGTCTGCTCGGCAGCGGCCCGTGCCTGCGCCAGCGTGGTGATGCCCCGGTCGGCGAGCACCTGCAGCAGCTTGAGCAGCACCTCGCCGGTGACCAGGGCGTCGCCCAGGGCGCTGTGCCGGTCGGTCACGGTCACCCCGAGTTTGTCGGCCATCACCTCGAGGGTGTGGCGCTCCTCGTCGGGGTAGGCCACCACCGCCAGAAGCAGGGTGTCGAGCGCCGGCTGGCGCAACAGGTCGCCGGTGTACTCGCGCTTGTGCTTGAGGAACTGCAGGTCGAAGGCGACGTTGTGCCCCACCAGCACGGTGTCGGCGGCGTAGGTGACGAAGGTCGGCAACACCTCGGCGATGGTGGGCTTGCCGACCAGCTCCTCGGGCGTGATGCCGTGGACGTCGATCGAGGCCTGCGGAATCGGCCGGCCCGGGTCGACGAACTGATCGAAGGTCTCGCTGCGCAACAACCGCCCGTTGACGATCCGCACGGCTCCGAGGGAGATGATCTCGTCGCCGTCGTTGGGGTAGAGGCCGGTGGTCTCGGTGTCGAAGACCGTGTACGACAGCTCCGTCAGCGGCTGGTCGGCCCAGCCCAGGTCGGAGCCGGTGGGGGTGAGCAGCGAGAAGTCGTAGCTGGCCAGCCAGTCGCGGTCGGGCCGGGCGTGCGGATCGGGCCGGTTCCGATCGAGCGTGGCCGGCTGCTGTGCCTGGGCGCGCGGCAGCAGCATGCGGATGTAGGCCTCGCCGGACGCTCCCGGCTTGCCGTCGGTGCCGCTCCACAGCTCGCCGCCGTGGCGGGTGATGGCGTCCTGGGCGCTGCCGTCTGAGCCGTCGTCGCCGTCCCCGCCGTCCGCGGCGTTGTCGGCGCTCCAGGCCCGCAGCGTCGGGGTGTCGACGGCCGTGCCCTGCCAGGTGAGGTCCAGGGCGATCAATCGGCCCGAGTCGCCGATGCGCAGGCCCAGGGCGCTCACGTCCTGCTGCTCGCGCAATCGCTCGGCCCAGCCGCCCACCAACTGCTGCAACGCGAACCCGTCGGCCGTCAGCCACAGCGCGTCACTCGGCTGCTGCAGGGTGACCTCGAAGCCCTGCCGGTGCAGGGTGCGGGCCACGGCGTCCATCAGGTCGCCCGCCTGCAGGTCGGCGGCCAGCCAGGAGTCCTCGGCGGCCGGGCCGGCGTCCAGTGCCTCGGTCAGGCGCCGGCCCAGGCCGGTCGCCTCCTCGCTGATCACGCCGAGGAAGAGGGAGCGCTGCTCGGCCGTCATGTCGGGGTAGGACAGGATGTTCTCGACGGCCGCCCGGATGTTGCCCACCGCCGAACGGGTCGCCTGAGTCATCGAGGTGATCAGACCCTGCCGCGCCTGGGTGGTCTCGGCCAGCCGGGTCATGTCCTCGAGCGTCACCACGAAGCCGCTGGCGTTGTCGTCCCCGACCCGCACCGGCGCGATCTGCGCCCGCAACAACCGGCCGCGGTGCATCATGGCCACCGGGTGAGAACTCGCGGTGTCGCTGGTCTCGAGCCGCTCCAGGGCGTAGTTCACCATCGACGCATCGAGGATGGTGAACACCGAGCGGCCCAACCCGACCTGGGTGTTCCAGCCGCCCTCGCCGGTCTCGAGCAGCTGCCGGGCGGCGGCGTTGTAGAGCAGGATCCGGCCGTCGATGGTGCAGACCAGCACGGCGACGGTCAGCTCCGACATCAGGACGGCGAGCCGGGTGCGTTCGCGTTCCAGGTCCTGATTGGCCTCGGCGATCCGGGCGGCGACGTCGCTCTGCTCACGCTGGTAGCGATCGGCGAGCTGGTTGACCGCCTCGGTGAGCGCCCGCAACGGCGCCGGGCCGGTGGGGGTGGGGCGCAGTGACGGGTTGACCGTGGCGATCAGCACGGTGTCCGCCGCCAGCCGGGAGATCGCGCGGGCCACTCGCTGCCACGCGAGATAGGCCAGCCCCGCCACGACCGCGGCGGCGGCCAGGCCGACGACGAGGGTCATCAGCCGTCCCCGAGCAGCTCGTGCACCTTCTCCACCAGCTCACGGGTCGAGAACGGCTTGGTCAGGTAGGCATTGGCGCCCAGCGCGAGCCCCTTGGCCACCTCGGCCTCGCGACCGCGGGCGGTCAACATGATGATCTTCATGTGCTCACCGTGTCCGGTGCGCAACTGCTCGCAGACCTGGAACCCATCCAGCTCGGGCAGCGTGATGTCCAGCAGCACCAGGTCCGGCTTGATGCGCTCGGCCTCGGTCAGGGCGGCCCGGCCGTCACCGGCTGTCGTCGTGACATAGCCTTGCTGCTTCATCAGGAAATCCAGCGAGATCACGATGTTGGGCTCGTCGTCCACGATCAGGACCTGCGTCATCGGGCCTCCACTGCGCGACCGGCGTGTGCCGGCTTCATAGGTACCGTGAACGAGAACGTTGCGCCATGCCTCGGGCTGCTGCGAACCCACAGCTGCCCGCCGAAGTGATGCACGATCTCGCGACTGATCGGTAGTCCCAGGCCGGTGCCCTGCGGCGCCGAGCCGGACCCCTTGACCTGCTGAAACCGTTCGAAGATGCGTTCCTGATCGGCCGCGGGGATGCCCTCTCCGTCGTCGGTCACGTCCACCCGGAGCGTCTCGTGCTCGACGCTCAGGCGCATCGACACCTCGCCGTCCGTGGCGCAGAACTTCGAGGCGTTCGAGAGCAGGTTGATGACCACTTGCATGATGCGGTCACGGTCGACCGGCACGCAGGGTACATACGGCGGCACCGACACCGCCAGCCGCGACCCGCGCTTGGTGAACAACTGCTCGCACGACATGGCCGCATCCTGGACCACTCCGATGAGGTCCACATCGGAGATCTGCCAATCCACCGCCCCGGACGCCAGCTTGGAGATGTCCAGGATCTGGTTGATCAACCGGGTGAGCCGCTCGGTCTCGTCCACCACGATCCGCAGGTACTTGCCCCGCTCCTCGCTGGGCAGGTCGAGGTTGTCCAGCAGGATCTCCGACAGCGCCCGGATCGAGGTCAACGGGGTGCGCAGCTCGTGGGAGACCGACGAGACGAACTCGTCCTTGAGCACGTCGAGTTCACGCAACCGCTCGTTGGCCTCGCGCAGGTCCTCGGTGGCGCGCTGCAGCTCCTGGGACTTCTTCTCCAGCTCGCGGCTGTAGGCGAGCACCTGCGAGGCCTCGTCGAGGATGTCCATCACGTCGTCGACCCACAGCGGGGAATCGTTGTTGACCACCGAGGCGACCATCACCCGGGCCGACGTGGTGCCGACCGCACCGGACAGCAGGATCTCGACGTGACGAACCAGCTCGCCGTCCGCCACCCGGCTGCCGGCCAGCGGTGATCCCGCCTCGCGGGCCGCGAGGTAGTCCTCGAGCACCTCCTTGGCGGCGTCGGTGCCGAGGAAGCGCTGCAGCAACGCCTGCAGTTCGACCACCGACACCCGGGCCTCGTCGGCGTCGTTCAGGTCGCTCAGGGTGGTGATGGACTCCCGGCCGTCGTCGACCGCCGCGACCGTCACCGTCGTCGTGGCCGCCTTGCTCTTCCGGTCGGTGGGACGGTGCGCCAGCGAGACCGCCACATACAGCCCGATGTTGAGCAGCATGCTCCAGAACATGCCGTGGCTCAGCTCGTCCATGCCCTCCAGCCCCAGCAGGTGGCCGGGGCGCAGCGCGGCGATGCCCCAGGGGCCGTCGTCCAGCAGGCTGGTCGGCAACCAGCCGGAGCGCGCGAAGGTCGGCAGCAGCAGGCTGTAGATCCAGATGCCGAACCCGGCCAGCAACCCGGCGAGGGCCCCGTTGCGGGTGCCGCCACGCCACATCAGGCCGCCCAGGACGGCGGGCGCGAACTGGGCGACGGCGGCGAAGGAGACCAGGCCGATCGAGACCAGGGCCGGCCCCTCACCGGCGATGCGGAAGTAGGCGTACCCCAACAGCAGCAGGCCCACGATGGTGCTGCGCCGGATCCACAACACCAGGCGGCCGAGGTCGCCGGAGTAGCCGAAGCTGGCCAGCGGCAACCCGGCGGTGGGCAACTGGAGCCCGCGTGGGTGCGGACGGTGCCGCTCGAACCACAGCAGGGCCGGGACGACGATCGAGTTGGAGACCATCGTCGCCAGCGCGATCGTCTCGACGATGACCATGCCGGTGGCCGCCGACAAGCCGCCGACGAACACCATCAGGGCCACGCCCGGGTGGTCGGCGTTCAGTGGCAGGGCCAGCACGAAGGTGTCCGGGTTCACCGAGTTCGCGCCACCGGCGCCGCTGCCGTCGAAGGTCAGCATGCCGGCGATGGCGATCGGCAGGACGAACAGGTTGATCGCCAGCAGGTACAGCGGGAACAGCCAGACCGCGGTGTCGAGGTGCTTCTCGTTGACGTTCTCGACCACGGCGACCTGGAACTGCCGCGGCAGGAAGATGATCGCGAACATCGACAGCACGGTCAGCCAGAACCAGCTGCCGTAGCCGACCTGATCGAGGGTGAACAGCTTGGCCGTGTCCGGGTTGGCGGCGGCCCGGGCGAACAGGTCGCCGGGGCCGTCGAACAGGCTGAACGTGACGAACAGGCCGATGCCCAGGAAGGCCACGAGCTTGACGATCGACTCCAGCGCGATGGCGGCGACCATGCCCTCGTGGCGTTCGCTGGCGTCCAGGTGCCGGGTACCGAACAGGATCGTGAAGGCCGCCAGGAACAACGCGACGTACAGTGCGGTGTCCTGCAGCACGGGGGTGGCCTCGCCGACCGAGCGACTCAGGTTGCCGGTGTGCAGCACGGTGAAGGTGTCCGAGACCGCCTTCAGCTGCAACGCGATGTAGGGGATGATGCCGACCATCGCGATCACGGCGACCAGGGCGCCGAGCACGGCGCTGTTGCCGTAGCGGTGGGCCACCAGGTCGGCCAGCGAGGTGATCCGGTGCCGCTTGCTGGTGCGGATCATCGCGCGCAGCACGAACCACCAGAACGCTGCCATGATCGTCGGCCCGAGGTAGATCGGCAGGAAGCCGACGCCGGTACCGGCGGCGCGGCCCACGCTGCCGTAGAACGTCCAGGACGTCGCGTAGACGGCCAGCGACAAGGCGTAGATGCCGCCGCTCGAGATCACGCTGCGACCGCGGTCGGCGCGACGGTCGCCCCAATAGGCAACGGCGAACAGGGTTCCCAGGTAGAGGGCCGACACCGCGATCATCAACCACCGGGCCATGCTCACTCCGTCCGCCGGACGATGGCCCGCAGCACCAGGATCAGCACGACCCAGACCACGAACAGGTACAACCACAGCACCGGGACGCCGAGCACTCGCTGCTGGGAATCGGCCAGCGAGAGCAACGGGAAGTTCAGCAGCAGGAAGGCCAGCACCCCCACGGCGGTCAGCCGCGCGGTACGCACGCGTTGGCTCACTCCAGCACCTCCTCTACGGGCCGCTCAGTCGAGCCGCGGTGGTCTTCTGGATCGTCGACAGTCTGCGCAGGCAGTCGCGCAACCGGCTCTGCTCGAGGCCGGTGAGGTCGTCATAGCAGATTCGGTTGTCGGGCTCCTCGCCCGCCTCGAAACGCCGCAGCTGCTCGCGCAGGCGAAGCTGCAGCAAGAACTCGTAGACGTCGGCCAGTTCGCGGGCGGTGGCCTCGCCCACGACGCGGTGGGCCGCGGCCTCGGCCAGTCGCTCGACGGTGGCCCGGGCGGGGGAGGAACACTCGAGGGCGTAGATCCGGGCGAGGATCACCAGTGCGTACAACCCGTACCGCTTGAGGTCGAGGTAGCCATCGTCGGTGCGGACCCGGCCGAAGGAGCGCAGCGGGGGCGGGAAGTTCTCGGCCGTGGCCGACAGGGCGACCATGAAGCGTGGTGTGCCGTTGGCAGCCAGCAGGACGTCGTCCATCGGGGAGACGTCCAGGGTGCCGTGCGCGACCCGGAAGTCGAAGAACACGGCCGCCTCGACCAGGGCGTCGGGGGCGGGCGCACGGATCAGGTTGCGCAGTTCCCGCACCCAATCGGTGAGCGGCAGGCACCAGCTGGTCGCCATGTAGCCGCCCGGGCACGGTGGGAAGCCGGCGCGGGTGAGGCCGTCGTTGACCGCGGTGGCGAGGGCGCCGAAGTAGGCCCGGGCCTCGGCGTCGGACTCCTCCGTCGGGCGGTCGGCGTACACCAGGGCGTTGTCCTGATCGGTGAGCAGGTTCTGTTCCAGGCGGCCTGCCGAGCCGAGGGCGAGCCAGGCGAAGTCGCACGGCGCCGGCCCGAGCCGGTCCTGGGCGAGCTCGATCAGCCGGATGGTCAGGGCGTCGTTGAGGCTCGCCAGGATGCGGGAGATCCGGGTGGCGGCGAGGCCGTCGTCCACCATCGAGCGGGCGGCCGCGGCGACCTCCGCCGGGTAGTCGCGGACGTCGTCCCGAGCGGTCAGGGAGCGGATGCGGGCGAGCAACAGCATGGGGGGATGGGTCTGGTGGCGCAGGATGTCGCTGGAGGAGACCAGGCCGATCACCTCACCGTCCCGGGTGACCGGAACGTGCCGGAAGCCCTCGTCCAGCATCATCATCAGGGCCACCGACACCGGGGCGGTCGAGGCGGCGCTGCGTACGCCCCAGGTGGCGACCGAGGCGACCGGGCTGCCGGTGTCGAGGCCGTCGACGGTGCTGGACCCGGCGAGCACCCGGTCGCGCAGATCGGTGCCGGTCACGATGCCCAGCTGCGTCGGCTCCGTGCGGCGGAGCAGGGCTGCGCTGACCTGTGCTCGGCGCATGGCGTCGGCGGCCTCGGCGACGGTGAGGTCGACCGGCAGGAAGAGCGGGTCGCGCAGCGGGACCTCACCCAGCGGCGTGGCCAGGTCGATGGTCTGCCCACTGCCGCGCGGGGCAGCGGGACTGGTCAGAGCGGCGGCACGGTCCACGCCATATCACCGTCCCAGGCCGTGCGCATGTTGACGAGCGTGTCTGTAGCGAGTGGACAGTGCCTGGTCGTCGACGTCAAGAGTTGGGATGTCTCGATATGTCGTCGATCACAGTCCGAGCAGCGAGCGCAGGTCGGAACGGGTGTGATCCAGTCGCCGAGCAGCCAGCGATCGGGCACCGGGCACCCCGATGATTCCGTAGCTGACCGGGACGACGGCCTCGAGGTAACACTTCACCTTCGGTTCGGTGCCGCTGGGCCGGACGACGACCCGGATGCCGCCGTCCGTGCGGTACCGCAGGCCGTCGGTCGGCGGCAGGTCGGTGGTGGGCTGCGTCAGATCCTCCACGCTGACGACCGGCTGGCCGGCCAGGGTGGTCGGCGGGTGCTCGCGCAGCCGGGCCATCGCGGCATCGATCAGGGCCAGGTCGTCGACGCGTACGGCGAGCTGATCGGTCGCGTGGACGCCGTGCCGCACCGCGAGGGCGTCGAGCTCGTCGATCAGGGTGCGGCCCGCGGCCTTCAGCGTCGCCGCCAGTTCGGCGATCAGCAGGGCGGTGGTGATGCCGTCCTTGTCGCGTACCAGGTGCGGGGCGACGCAGTAGCCGAGTGCCTCCTCGTACCCGAAGACCAGCCCGGGGACGCGGGCGATCCACTTGAACCCGGTCAGGGTCTCGGCGTGGCCGACCCCGGCGCGGGCGGCGATCTCGGACAGCAGCTCGCTGGAGACGATCGAGCAGGCCATCACCGCCGGGACGCCGTCGGCGGTCTCGGGCAGGCCGCGGGCGATCAGGTGCGAGCCGAGCAGGGCTCCCAGTTCGTCGCCTCGGAGCATCCGCCAAGCAGGCTGCTTCGGGCCGGCACCGTCGGGGTCGAGCACCGCGACGGCGCATCGGTCGGCGTCCGGGTCGTTGGCGATCACGAGGTCGGCGCCGTGCTCGGCGGCGGCGGCCAGCGCCAGGTCGATCGCGCCGGGCTCCTCGGGGTTGGGGAAAGCGACCGTGGGGAAGTCTGGGTCGGGTTCGGCCTGCTGCGGGACGACGTAGGGGGCGGCGAACCCCGCGGCGGTCAGCGCTCGGACCGCGGTGTCGCCGCCGACGCCGTGCAGCGGGGTGAGCACGATCGAGAGGTCGCGGGGGCTGTCCGGGGCGACGACGGAGGCTGCCTGCTCGAGATAGGTGTCGAGCAGGTCGTCGCCGAGAGTGGACCAGCCGTCGTCGGCCCGGACGACGTCCCGCACCGAGGTGACGGCGGCGATGGCGGCGGCGATCTCGGCGTCGGCGGGCGGCACGATCTGGACCCCGTTGCCCTCGGGGGCGGTGAGCCGGCCGCCGAGGTAGACCTTGTAGCCGTTGTCCTGCGGTGGGTTGTGTGAGGCGGTGACCATGACCCCGGCATCGGCGCCCAGGTGCCGGACGGCGAACGCCAGCACCGGGGTGGGCAGCGGCCGGGGGAGCACCAGGGCCTCGATGCCGGCGCCGGCCATCACCGCGCAGGTGTCGGCCGCGAAGGTGTCCGAGTTGTGGCGAGCATCGAAACCGACCACCACGCGGGGGCTTTGGGGCGCAGGGACGTTCGCCGTGAGGTAGGCGGCCAGCCCCGCGGCGGCGCGGACGACGACCGCCCGGTTCATGCGGTTCGGCCCGGCCCCGAGGGCACCCCGCAGGCCGGCGGTGCCGAACTGCAGCAGGCCGGTGAACCGGTCGGTGAGGTCGGTGATCGCCGCGTCGTCCCCGGCCTCGGCGCGGGTGATGAGGGCGTCGAGCTCGGCCACGGTCGCCGGGTCGGGGTCGTCGTCCCGCCAGGCTCGCGCGGCGGTGAGCAGGGCATTCGTCGTCTCCACGACCGGCAACCTACAAGGCCGGCTCGGATTCTGTGTGGCAGAAGTGGGGCCATGGCCCCACTTCCGCCACACACAAACCCGCGGCCGCACCTGGTGTTCAGAAGGGCGGCGGCTCGGGCCAGGCGCCGGGCAGGTCACCTTCCGCCGCCAGCGGCGGTGGGACCTCGGGTGGTTCGTTGACGGTGTGCCCGGACGGCGTGCGCCAGGTGATCTGTCCGGTCACCGGGTCCAGGGTCGGGGTGAACCCGGCGTGGGTCTTCAGGAGGTGGTGGAACCGGCACAGGGGCGCCAGGTTCTGCTCGCTGGTGGTGCCGCCCTTGCCGTACGCGGTGACGTGGTCGAGGTCGGCATCGATCGCGGGCCGTCCGCATCCGGGGTGGGAGCAGCGTGGCCAGGTGGCCTTGACGAGGGCCTTGACGAACGGGGACGGCGTGTACCCGGGGTCGGTGGCGGCGCGTCCGATGGCGATCAGGGTGCCGTAGGTGGGGGAGTCGGGTCGGTCGTCGAGGACCTGGCATCGCCAGATCGCGCGTTTGCCGTACTTGTCGAGGATCGCGGCCAGGGCCTGGGTGGGGATCGGTCCGTGGCCGGCAGCCTCGACCCATCCGGTCCCGGTGGGTGGTGGCTTCCCTGCCCACAGCGCGGCGAGCACCTGGAACGGGATGGTGACGTTCAACGCCACCTTGGGTTCGACCCGGATCCCCGGGCAGGCTGGTGGTGGGGTGCTGATGGCGTCGCCGCCGAGCAGACTGCCGGTTGTCTCGTTGGGTGCGGTGGCGTCGTGGGTGGCGCAGGGTCCGTCGTGGTGGGTGCTGGTCGACGGCCCGCGGGTTTGATCAGTTCGGTCTTGTACAGGCCGTTGATCGTCTCGGCGAGTCGGCGTTGTCGAACGCCGACCGATCCGACGATGAGGCGGCGATCCCGGCCTCGGCGAGCGTTCCCCGTACTTGATCGCCGTGTACTGGGACCCTGTCGCTGTGCGCCACAACGGATTCCAGCACAGCCGTCACCGTCAGCGCGTCGTCGGCCAGGGCCCGTTGCCGGGTCCAGATCGCCTGCTCCAGGGCGTCCAGGACGAGCTGTGTGGTCATCGTCGTCTCCACCCGCCAGCCCAGGATGCGCCGGGCGTAGGCGTCGGTCACCAACGCCACGTACACCCATCCCGACCAGGTACTCACGTAGGTGATGTCGGCCACCCACAAACGATCCGGCACGAGCGCGCCGAACCGTCGTTGCACCAGGTCAGCGGGCCGCTGCGCACCCGGATCGGCGACCGTCGTCCGCTTGATCTTGCCCCGGCGGACACCGACCAGGCCGATTCGTCACGCATCAGCCGCTTGCAGCGGGCCACGTACCCGATGGGCTGCATCGAGGGCCGGCCAGCGACCGCCCCCGGTTCAGCTGCAACCACCGCCGGGCCCCGTAGGCGTCGAAGTTCTCGCCGTGGACCTCGGGCGGATCTGCCCGGCAGCTCGTCGCGCCGCTCCGAGCGGTCACGGTCCGGTTCGGGTGCTCGTAGTACGTGGACGGGGCGATCTTCAGCCCGTGCTCGGTCAACACCGGGCAGATCGGCTCGACACTCCCCACCGCAGACCGCCGTCGCCAGGGCCTGACGGCGGCCTGCGTGGCTCGCGGATGAACTCCACGACTGCCGCGCCGGGACGGCCGGTCGAGCTCGGCCGCGAAGAAAGCCGACGCGGCCTTCAAGATCGCGTTCGCCCGCTTCAACCGGCATTCTCCCGCCGCAGCCGCCTTGACTTCACCTCAGCCGACTCCTCACTGGTGGTGGCCCGCGATCCGGCGTCGATCTCGCTCTGCCGCAGCCACACGGACAGTCTCGGTCGACCCGATCCCGAGCAGCTCGGCGACCTTGTTCATCGCCGCCCACTCCGACTCATGATCCCCGCGGATCTCGCGGACCATCCGGTGGCATCTCCTGCGGGTACCTCCTCGACGTGTTCCCTGCCATGACCCGATCCCAACCCTTTCCCAAGGATCAGAGTCTCCGGAACCCACGCCGGTGGGAGGTGGCGTGCCCGCCCAGAGTGCGGCGAGGACCTGGAAGGGGATGGTGACGTTCAGCGCCACCTTGGGTTCGACCCGGATCCCCGGGCAGGCCGGTGGTGGGGTGCTGATGGCGTCACCGCCGAGCAGACCGCTGGCTGTCTCGTTGGGTGCGGTGGCGTAGGGGGTGGCGGAGGGTCCGTCGTGGTGGGTGCTGGTGGGGGTGGGTTCGCTGCCGGCCGCCGTGGCGGTCTGGGTGTGGCCGGTGGAGTTTCCGCTGGTGGGGTCGTGGCTCTGGCTGCGGGCACCGTGGCCACCGTCGGCCCCGTGGCTGGGTAGGAGTGGGGTGATGGTGTCCGGGTCGGTGATCAGGTCGAAGATGATCTGAGCCATCGACGCCGCCTGCCGCTCCCGCGCCGCCCCCGAGGCACCAGCTGCCCCGCCGGCTGCCCCGGCACCGGTCGATGCCGAGTCGGTGCCGATGGGTGTTCCCGTCGGGCAGGCAGCAGCCTGGACGCGGTGCAGTAACGCGGCGTGCAGGTCGGCGATGCTCGTGATCGACCCCCGATACGTCAACGCCGCTCGGCCGTAGCCCTGCTGGCTGACCTTGACGGTGTCCTTCTCCGCGGCTGCGTCGTCCAGGATCCGCCGGTACGCCCCCGGATCGGCCTGAGCGATCAACCGCTCGATCCGGTTCCGCAACCCCACGACCCCGAGCTGCTCGGCGACGGGCAGGATCATGTTCTCCACCCAGTCCCGCGCCCGCCCCGCCTCGAGGCGCTCGGTCTGCCGCGCGACGTCCCGCGCCCGCGTGGTGGAGATCGTCCCCTCCAGCAGCGCCCGATACAGCCGACCGTGCTCCTCCGGCCAGGTCGCCAGCATCTCGACGCGCGCCCGCAGTCCCGACGGGCTGGTGCGTGCGACGGCGGCGACTTCTTCGATCGCCGCGGTCAGGGCTCGTTCCTCGGGGTCACGGACCCATTCCGGCAGCTTCGTCTCCAGGCTGAGGTCGAGTTCGTGCGGGTGGCGTGCCTGGTACCGCCACGCCAGTTCGCGGGTGAGTTGGGCTTGGGTGAGTTCGATGTGGGTGATCGCTTGCCGACATGCCACCGCCGCCGAGACCACCTCCGCGTCACTGAGTCCCGATGGCTGCGACTGCGCCAGAGTGACCGCGGCAACGGTCACCAGCGACGGCTCGACCTGGCCCGGCTTCAGGAACGTCCGGCAGATCCGCCCGGCGACCTGATCGCGGTCGTCCTCGTTCTCGGGTCCGCCGTCGCCGAACCACCTCCACACTGCGTCCCGCGCCGACAACCGCTCCGCATCGCCCGCGGCCTGCTCGCGCAGCGTGTGGTTCTCGCTCGACAGGGAGTCGACCTGCGCCCGCAACGTCTCGACCTCGACCCCGAGCCGAGCAACCTCGGTATCAGCGTCGTGCAGCAGGTCGCCCGTGAACATGCCCCGATTCTACTAGAACAAACGTTCGAACACGAGGGATTGCTCGACCGAATTCCCCTACCCACAACGGTTTTCACGCCCACCCACCGGGAGGGGTGGCGGGAGGCGGCTGCAGAGGGTGGGGGTGGGTGGGGTTGGTGCGCGCGGCTGGCTGGGTCTGGCGGGAGCGCGAGCCTGCGAGCGTGCGGATGATCGCCGCGCGCAACAACCTGCCTGCCCCCACCCGCACTACAAAGACCCCTGAACAACCTCCCCCAACCCCCTTGCCCTCCTCCCGGTCACCTCCCACACCGCCGAACTCACCCCGTCCAACTCACCCGCCCCGATCGCCAGGTAGGTGCTCACCCACGCCTCGACCAGCCAGTCCGGCGCCTGATGCCCCGCGCGCGAGGCGTAAGCCTCCGCCACCGTCTCGTCGTGATACCTGACCGGCGTCCCGCCCACCTCGCTCAGGATCTGGGCCGCCTCGGCCAGACTCAGTGCCTGCGGCCCGGTGAGGTCGTAACTGCGCCCGCGATGAACGGAGTTGCCGGACACCAGGTCGCGCAGCACGATGCTTGCCACGTCGGCGATGTCGTCCAGCGCCACCACCGACACCTTGCCGGACCCTGCCGGTCCCCGGATCACGCCGTGCTCATCGGCGAGCAGCGGGACGAAGTCGGCGTAGAGGTTGTCCCGCAGGAAGGTGAAACCCATTCCACTCGAACGAATGTGCTGCTCGGTGGCCGAGACCATGAACAGCGTCTCGATGCCGGCCAGTGCCCGGGCCACGCCGCCCGGATCGTCGTACGCGGCCTGCGCCAGGCTCACCCCGGGAGCGTTCGCCAGGTCGGCGGCAACCCGGGCGGTGTCCCGCACCAGGAGCCGTTGGGGCACACCGGCTTCGGCCAGCCGACGCGCCACCCGGCTGCCGAGTCGACCGGTGGCGCCGGTGACGGCGAGGTGTGAGGCCGGTGGGGCGCCGTCCGCGAACTCGGCTGTCGGGTTGTGGCTCACACTCACCTCTCGGGGACCACCTGGATGCCCCGAGCGTAGACGGCGAGAATCCGGTGGATGGCGTCCGGATCGGTCAGCGGGTCCCCGTCGATGGCCAGGATGTCGGCGTCGTACCCCGCCGCGAGGCGCCCGGTGCGCTCACCCAGCCCCAAGACCTGAGCGGCGCGGGACGTCGTGATCCGCAACGCCTCCAGCGGCCCGATCCCGATGTCGGCCAGTTGCCCCACCGCCGTCCGCACGATGTCGTGCGGCTTCACCGGCGCGATGCCGGCATCGGTGCCGACCACCATGACCGACCCGAGTTCGGCCAGGTGTCGCATGGCCGCCAGGATCTGGGGCAACCGGGCCATGATCGCCGGCGGCGGGGTGTGGCCCGGGGGCGCCGGCAGCAAGCCGACCGTGGCACCGACCGCGATGCCGCGGTCGGCGATGGCCCGCATCAGGTGCTCGGGTGCGTCCACGCCCTCCGCGCTCCAGAACGTCACGTGCTCCATGCCGTCGACGCCGGCTGCGATGCAGTTCTCGATGGCCGACGTGCCGTGCGCGTGCGCGGTGAGCGGCAGACCGAGCCGGTGCGCCTCGTCCACCGCCGCCGCGAGCACCTCACGCTGGAACTGGGGGTCTTGCTGCCGGGTGCCGGGGGTCATGGTGCCGCCGCTGGACATCACCTTGACCACGTCACAGCCCCGTTCGGCCCGATCGCGCACCGCGGCCCGGACGGCGTCCGCGTCGTCGGCGACGGCACCGCCCAGGAAGTAGCAGTGTCCGGCGAAGGTGGTGATCGGCGGACCGGCGGCCAGGATGCGCGGCAGGCCGGGCTGATCGCGCAGTCCGAGGGAGAGGTAGTCGCGGTCACCGAGATCGCGCACCGTCGTGACACCACCGGCCACGGCGGTGCGCGCGGCGACCGTCATGGCAGCCCGGACGGCGCCGTCGTCGCGATCGGCGAGCGTCACCACCGGGTCGGCCGAGGCGTCGAAGGCGAGGTGCACATGGGTGTCGATCAGCCCGGGCAGCAGTGTGGCCCCGGGCAGGTCGATCAGCTCGGCGTCGGCCGGGGGAGTGGTGCCGTCGATGACCGCATCGATCACCGGCCCGTCCAGCACCACGACCACAGGGTCCGGGCGCAGGGTGAGCCCGTCGAAGAACCGTGACCCACGCAGCGCGAGCCGACGCGGCCGTTCCCGAACAGAGTTCCCACCAGTCATCGCAGTACTGTCCCGCTCGGTCGCTGCGCTGTCATGTCCGACCCACCGGCCTCTGCTCAGGCGGGGATCGCCTCCACCGGGACGGACGGAACGGACACCGGGGCTCCCCAACGCTGCCAGGTGGTCTCGATGGTGAACTCGAGGCTGTTCGGCCGGACGGCGTCGATGCGCCGGACCGGTCGTCCTGCCGCGTCGAGGTAGAGCTGGACATCCAACGCGGTGACCGGCCCCATCCGGGCGGCCAGGGCAGGTGGAAGGCTGCCGAGCCACTCCTCGCCGGTCAGAGACCCCGTCCATTGCGTCGTCCCCGCCATGCCACTGACCGCCGATCGGCGAAAACGGGCCGTGGGCACCACCGCTGCCTGCCCGAGAAACGATGTCGTGAGCCGGATCTCGTGATCCAAGCGCTGTCCGTCAACAGTGAGCGTCGAGGTGCTGATCTTCTGCCAGGCCTTCCCCACACGGACGTACATCGCGTCGCCCCGCAGCAGGATGTCGGCGCGCCCACCCGCATCGAGCAGCACCGAGTAGCGCGCGTGCGGGCTCGGCCCGGTCGGTGGGTACGTGACGACACCGGTGGCGGTCCAGCCGAGGGCCTGGCCGAACGTCTTCTCGCGCTGCGATCTGAACCGTGCCGAGGGTGTGGCGCCGAGCGCTCCGCGCAGGCGCTCAGCGAGGTCCGCCGCCGACAACGACTCCTCGGACGGCGCAGTGCCGGCGGGCGTGGGCGAGGCCTTGCGGCGCAGGCTGCCCAGGGGGATGGCGCATCCGGCCAGGGCCGACGATCCCACCAGACCCACCCCACCGAGGACCAGTGCCCGGCGCGACAGCGGGGTGGTGGTCATGGTGCGCAGGCTATGCGAGGGGACCCAGCCAGACGGCGGCATCCGGTGGCAGCGTGTCGAGGATGCCGGGCAGGCTGGCGACCAGGATGCGCCCCTCGGGGAGCGGGAGGTCGCTGTCGCCGAAGTTGACCACGCACCGCAGTGCGTCGCCGCGGCTCAGGTCGAGCACCTGGCGCCCCGTGTCGTGCCAGTCGAGCTGAGCGCTCAGCTGGGGTAGCAGCCGGTGCCGTGCGCCGAGTACGGCGCGGTAGAGGGCGAGCATGCCGTCGGGGTCGTCGTCCAGCGCGGCGGCCGTGTGCGCGGCCCACTCGGCCGGCTGCGGCAGCCACGACGGCACGGCGCCCTCGGTGAACCCGAACGGGGGTGTCGAGCCCGACCACGGCAGCGGTACCCGGCAGCCGTCGCGCCCGAGAACGGCGCCGCCGGTGCGATGCCAGACCGGGTCCTGGCGACACTCGGGTGGCAGGTCGGTGACCTCCCACAGGCCCAGTTCCTCGCCCTGGTACAGGTAGGCACTACCGGGCAGGGCGAGCATCAGCAGAACGGCGGCGCGGGCCCGGCGCGTGCCGAGGGCGATGTCGCTGGGCCGGTCGGCATCAGCGCCGGCACTGCCGTCGCGCACGGCGGTGTCCTCACGTCCATACCGCGTGATGTGCCGGGTCTCGTCGTGATTCGACAGCACCCAGGTCGGCGGCGCACCGACCTCGGCCATGGCCGCGCAGGTGTCGATGATGTTGGCGCGCAACGAGTCCGCGGTCCAGGCGGACTTGAGGTAGTCGAGGTTGAACGCCGTGTGCAGCTCGTCGGGCCGCAGATACTGCGCGAGCCGGTCGGCGCCCTTGACGGTGACCTCGCCCACGAAGATCCGCTGCGAGTCATAGGAGTCGGCGATCGCGCGCCACGAGCGGAAGATCTCGTGGACGGCGTCGACGTCCCACAGCGGGCTGGCGTCCCACAACCGGGGCGAGAAGGTGTCGCCAGGCCGGAAGCCGTGGTCGGGCAGGTCGGGATGCTTGGCGAAGGCGGAGGCGGCATCCACCCGCAGGCCGTCGATGCCCAGGTCGAACCAGAACCGGACGACGTCCTCGAACTCGGCGCGCACCTGCGGGTTGGCCCAGTTGAGGTCGGGCTGCTGAGGTGCGAACAGGTGCAGGTACCACTGCCCGGGGCGGCCGTCCCCCTCGGTGGTCCGGGTCCAGGCGGGGCCGCCGAAGGAGCTGATCCAGTCGTTCGGGGGCTGGGCGCCGTCCGGACCGCGACCGTCGCGGAAGTGATACCGCTCGCGAGCCGGCGATCCGGGTTCGGCGGCCAGGGCCTCGGCGAACCACGGGTGGTCGTGCGAGGTGTGGTTCGCCGCGACGTCGATGACCAGCCTCAGGCCCACCCCGTGCGCCTCGTCGATGAGCGCCCGGGCGTCGTCCAGCGTGCCGAAGACGGGGTCGACGTCCCGATAGTCACTGATGTCGTAGCCGCCGTCGTGCATCGGCGAGCGGAACCACGGTGTGATCCACAGGGCATCGATCCCGAGCCCGGCGAGATACCCCAGCCGCGAACGGATTCCGTTGATGTCGCCGATGCCGTCACCCGAGCTGTCCGCGAAACTGCGCAGGTACACCTGGTAGATGACGGCGTCGCGCCACCACGTCGAGGGTGGTGATGTGGCCGGCGTGAGGTGTGAGGTCACTTCACGGCACCGGCGGCCAGACCGGCGAGGATCCGCCGCTGGAACGCGAGCACCATGATGACCAACGGCACCGTGACCAGGACACCGGCGGCCATCTGGCTGCCGAACGGGGTCTCGAACTGGGTGGCGCCGGTGAACTTCGAGATCGCCACCGGGGCGGTCTGGATGTTCGCGCGGTTGGTCATGGTCAGGGCGATCAGGAACTCGTTCCAGGCGCCGACGAACACGATGATCGCCGTGGTGAACACCCCGGGCGCGGCGAGCGGCAGGATCACCTTGCGGAACGCCTGCCCCTGGGTACACCCGTCGACCATTGCGGCCTGCTCGAGCTCGACCGGCATCTGCTTGAAGAACGAGGTCAGGTTCCACACCGCCAGCGGCAACGAGAACGCCAGGCTGGGCACGATCATCGCCTGGTAGGTGTTGATCCACCCCAGCTGGGTGAACAGCTTCAGCAGCGGGACGATCAGCGAGACCAGGGGGAACATCGAGGTCGCGATGATCGCGGTCAGCGCCAGCCGCTTGCCACGAAACTCCAGGCGGGCCAAGGCGTAAGCGGTCAGGGTGCCGATGACCAGGGCCAGAACGGTGGTGATGCCGGCCACGATGAGGCTGTTCACCAGGGCGCGGCCGAAGTTCTGCCCGGGGGCGAACACGGCACGGTAGTTCTCGATCGAGGCGGGCGAGGGGATCGGGGACTTGTCGAAGATGTCGCTGGTGCGTCGCAGGCTGGAGATGACCATCCAGACGAACGGGGCCAGGCAGTAGATCACGATGCCGAGCACGCCCAGGTACGTCGCCGCCTGACCCAGTTGGCGCATCCGCTTCTTGGGGTCGTCGTTGACGGGCAGGGCACGAGCCGAGCCGGTGGCCGAGGCGGTGGTCATGCCGGGACTCCCTTCGCGAGACGACGGCGAGCTCGATTGGCCTTGACGATCTGCTTGCGTTCGTCGCGGTCGCCCAGGACGTCGGCGCCGAGCAGGGTGACGAACACGTAGGCGATACCGAACAGGTAGATGAACAGGATGATCCCGTAGGCCGCGGCCGATCCGTAGCGCAGGTTGGAGGCCTCGTCCTGCACCAGCATCGACAGCGTCTCGGCGGTCTTCTTGCGGGGGCCGATCAGGATGTAGGGCAGGTCGAACATGCGCAGCGCATCGAGCAGCCGGAACAGAACTGCCACCAGCAGAGCGGGTTTGACCAGTGGAAGGGTGATGCTGGTGAAGCGCCGGATGGTGCCGGCACCGTCCACCCGGGCGGCCTCGTAGATGTCCTCCGAGATCACCTGCAGCCCGGCCAGCACCAGCAGCCCGATGAACGGTGCCGTCTTCCAGGTATCCGCGATGATCACGGCGAGCTTGGCCTGGAATCCCTCCGAGGTCCACAGGATCGGGTCGCCGGGCAGGATGGCGTTGGCGACGCCGTCCGCGTTGAAGATCCAGCCCCACAGGATCGCCGAGGCGGCGGTGGGGATGGCCCACGGCACCAGGATGCTGGCCCGTACCAGGGCGCGACCCTTGAACGCCTGGTGCATGATCAGTGCCATGGCCACGCCGAGCACCGTCTCGACGGTGACCGTGGTGACGGTGAAGAACGTGGTGTTCCAGAAGGCGTTCCAGAACCTCGTCGAGGTGGCCCCCTGGAAGATGTCGGTGAAGTTGCGCAGCCCGATGAACGGCTCGGTGTCGCTGACGAACCCGGTCTGTTCGTCCAGCCCGGCGGCGCCGTAGAACGACTGCCGGATGGCGGCGAAGATCGGGTAGGCCACGATCAGCGCCAGCACGATGAACGTCGGTGAGATCAGGGTGTAGGCGAGGCGCTCGGCGGCCCGCCGGCTGTCACTGCGGGTTCGTGCCTTCGTCGTGGGTGGACGTGATTCGGTTCCAGCGCCGTGTGTCGTGGTCGTCACTGGCCGGTCTCCTTGGCTCGACGGGTACCGCTTCGTGAGGGTCAGCGACGGGTCGCTGATGAGGACGACGGGGGCGGGCCGGACCTGGTCGGCCCGCCCCCGCCGCGTTCACTGGGTGAGGGCGGTGAGCTTGTCCTGCAGCTCGGCCAGGGCGGCGTCCGTGGTCTTCGCCCCGGTCAGGGCGGAGTAGGCGGCGTCCTCGATGGCGGCGGTCACGTCGCCGTACTTGACCACCTTGGGCCGCGGGACGGCGTGCTCGATGGAGGCCTTGAGCGCCGGCAGGTACGGGAACTGCTTGGCCAGGGCGGGGTCGTCGTAGAGCGCCGTGAACGTCGGGGCGTTGGAGTTCTTGGTGAGGTTGATGCGCTGGTTGGCCTCACTGGTGAACCAGGAGATGAAGTCGATCGCGGTCGCCTTGTTCTTGGCGAACGAGGAGATGGCGACGTTGTGACCACCGAGCGAGGAGGCGCCCGGGGCGCTGCCGATACCCGGCAGGGCGGTCACCGCGAACTTGCCGGCCACCTTGCTCGACCCGTCGGTCTTGTTGGCCAACGCGTACTGGTAGGGCCACTGGCGGTGGAACAGCAGCTTGCCGGCCTGGAACGCCTGGCGACCCGGCTCCTCGCGGTAGGTGATGGCCTCCTTGGGGATGAAGCCGCTCTTGAAGCCGTCGACCAGCGCGTTCACGCCGGCCTTCGCCTCGGGGGTGTTGACGTTCGGCTTGCCCGAGCTGTCGGTGATGACGCCGCCCGCGGAGTTGACGGCTTCGGCGAAGTTCACCGTCAGGCCCTCGTACTTCTCGTACTGGCCGGCGAAGCAGCCGATGCCCTTGCCCTCGGGGGTGGCCTGCACCTTCGTGCAGTCCGCCTGCATCTCCTCGAAGGTCTTCGGGGGAGTCGCGATACCCGCTGCCTTCAGCAGATCGGTGCGGTAGTAGAGCAGGCCGCCGTCGGAGGAGGCCGGCACCGAGTACACCTTGTCGCGGTACTTCGCGGTCTCGGTGATCGCGGGCAGCATCTTGTCGAGGTTGAACTTGTCGGCCGGCAGCTCGTCGATCCACCGGTTGGCGGCGAACTCACTGACCCACACCACGTCGACCGAGAGCACCGTGTAGGCGTCGGACTTGGTCTGCGCGTTCTGGATCATCTGCTGGCGCTGGGCGTCCGCGGCGTCCGGCAGCTCGACCAGGGTGACCTTCTCGTTCGGGTGCGCAGCGTTCCACTCGTCGAGCTGGGCCTGCACGGTGCCCGAGACGTCCTTGCCCTGCACGTACGTGATCGGACCACGCTCGGAACTGGCGGCTGCCCCGCCGCCGCCGGCCGAACTCGTGGCGGTGCCGGACGACCCCGAACCACCACACGCGGCGAGCAGGCTGCTCGCGGTCAGCAGGGCCGCGCCCGCGGCCCACCTGGTTGCTCTGATCCTCACTGAGTGCTCCTTGACCTGGGTCCTGTCGGACGCGGCGGGTGGTACCCGGGCGAATTGTCGACACGCGTCGACGACGCGTAGAGGTGACGTTAGCGACGCGCGTCGATTGAGGTCAACCGGCTGCTCGTAACGTGTTGGTAACGTGCCGAGCCGGTCGCCGTCGCCGCCCCTCGCTGGCGAGGGGGGATCAGTGCGGCGGGGGTGCGGTGCTGCCTCGGAGGTCGATTCTCCCGGGGAACAGGTGCTGTTCGGGTGCGCCGTCCCCCTCGAGGCGGCGGATCAGTCCGAGGGCGGCCGCCCGGCCGATGTCCCGGGCCGGCTGGCTGATGGTGGTCAGCTCGGGTGTGGTCAGCTGGGCATGCTGATCCCAGCTGGTGATGGACAGCACCGACAGGTCGTCGGGGATGGCCAGTCCGCGATCGGTGACCTCGCGCACCAACCCCAGGACGGCGCGCCAGTTGGCCGAGATGATCCCGGTGATCTTGTGACGCCCGCGGTACATCCGGCCGAAGGCCTCGCGGCCGGCGGTCTGGGAATGCTCTGTCGGCGCCACGGTGAGGCTCAGCCCCCGCTCCGCACACCGCTGCCGGACGGCGTCCGTGAGCCGGCCGCTGTAGCCCAGGCCGCGTTGGCTCGCGGCGGCCGGTTCGTCGAGGTAGGCCAGCCGACGGTGGCCCAGATCGGCGAGGTGGTCGACCGCCATGGCGCCCATCTGCTCGGCGTCGGCGTCGGCGTACGGAACGGCGTCCGGCTCGGCGGTGCGTCCGATCAGGGCCACCGGAACACCGGTGTCGCTCAACAGCTTCACGCGTTCGTCGTGCAGCGTGACCTCCATCAGCAACAGGCCGTCGACCAGGCCGGTGCGGGCCAATCGGACGGCCTCGTGGACGTCGTCGCCGGCCGTCGTCCAGAGCATCAGGTGGTAGCCCAGGCCGCGGGCCTCGTCGGCCGCAGCGACGACGTACTCCAGGTCGGCGTTGTCGACCTCGCGCTCACCCGAGGGCAGCAGCAGGGCGAGGATGCGGCTGCGCCGTCCGGCGAGGCCGCTGGCCAGGGCGTTGGGTTCGTAGCCCAGTTCGGCCATGGCGGCCTGGACCCGTTCGCGGGTCTCGGCGCTGATGGGGCGCTCGCCGGTCAGGACATAGGTGACGGTGCTCGCCGAGACGCCGGCGCGCCGAGCCACGTCGGCGCGGGTGGCCGCGCCACGGGGGGAGGGCTTGGCTGCCATGGTGACCTCCCGGACATCTCGGGCGAATAGGTCGACCCGCGTCGACCCGGACCGATGTCACCTTCTCATGCCGGGTCGCCACGGGGGAGTGCCAGCTGTCCCCGGGGCACCTAGGCTCGCCGTGTTCGGCAACCCCGGGAGGCGACATGGCGGACGAGAACCTCGAGCCGATCGTGGTCGCGATGACCGCCGAGCACTGGCCGGCGGTCCGGGACATCTTTGCGGCCGGCATCGCCACCGGGCACGCCACCTTCGAGGCCACGCCGCCCACCTGGGAGAGCTTCGATGCGGGCCGGCTCACGGCGCACCGTTTCGTGGCGCTGGACGATGCCGGGCGCGTGCTCGGTTGGGTTGCGGCGTCCGCGGTCTCGGACCGCTGCGCCTACGCCGGGGTGGTCGAGCACTCGGTCTACGTCGATCCGGACGTACACGGTCGCGGGGTCGGACGGCGCCTGCTCGCCGCCCTGATCGCCTCGACCGAGGAAGGCGGCATCTGGACCATACAGTCCGGCATCTTCCCGGAGAACCTGGCCAGCCTTGCGCTGCACCACGCCCTCGGGTTCCGCACCGTGGGAACGCGCGAACGCCTGGGCCGGATGAGCTTCGGGCCGTTGACCGGGCAGTGGCGTGATGTGGTGCTGCTCGAACGCCGGTCCGAGGCCTGAGGCGCGTCAGGTGTCGCCGCCACGCCGTCGCGCGGTCTTCCTCGGATCATGAGGCACGAGCCGATCCTGGTCCGAGGATCTCGAGCTACGCCGCCGCCCGCCCCGAGCCATCTCGTCGATCAGCATGTCGCGGGCGATCGCTCGGCGCGCGCGGTCCTCAAGGCTTGCCCCGCAGGAACGAAGATGTCGATCGCGAAGCGTTGCCTCCAGGAAATCGCGAACGGGTCGGCACACGTACAGCAAGGCAGCAACAAGAGGTCCGCTGACATCCCATCTGGTGACGGCCGCGAATAGCAGGCGATGTGTCGAATCAATGTCCATCGGCACCCCCGCTGCTATGGCGCCGATAGTAGGACCCCAATGTGGGCTCACTCCAACCCGGCGGGGCGTCCGTGAGTTCCAGCCCGTCCCCTCGATGACGATGGCCGGCCGGGGCAAGCAGCGGAATCCGGCACTCTCTCGCAGGATGCTTTCGGCTCGCCGACGTTACGCTGATCTGGCAAGTAGAAGCAAACTCGAGGGCTTCCCCCTTCTCTCCCGGACACCCGCTTTTCCCCTTTACTCAGAAGGAGAAGGACTTGAGTCGGCGACTGTATTGGTAGCCTGACACGGGCGGTCGGCTCGCCTCTTCTGGCGCCAGCCAGCTCCGTAGCGGTTGAGTCAAGGGTCCTCGAGGGTGTCCAAGCTCGTTCGCTTCCCGGTATTGCCGGGCTCTGTGGGCCGACCGCTCTCGGTCAAACGGTCGACTGCGCCACCGACTCCGGGAACCTGTCGGTGGTGGGTGGCAGGGTGATCGAAGATCCACCACGGATCACGGGGTATGCAGACTCGAGCAACGGGGAGGACCGTCATGAGTGTCGACGAGCTGTACGAGGAATTGGTCTCGGCGTTGTCGCTGACCGGGGAGCACGCCGTCCTGCGGGTGACCGGGACGTATCAACCTGCGGGTGGAGCGGGGAGCAAGGTGTTCCCGCCGACCTATCCCATTCGCGATAACCGCGATAACAGAGACAACCAGTCGCCTTACGTACTGGAGAACCGGATTGTCAACGGACAGGAACGACGCGACGTCCTGCTCGATTCGACTCCGTCGCAGGCCAACCGTGCGGAGGAAGCACTGCTGCGCGCTCACCGTTCCGCTGTCGTCACGGTGCCCCTGCTGCAGGTGGAGCACACCGGTGAGGCCTCCATGGTGCTCACTTCGTTGGAGTTCCCCCACCGTTACGCGGACGCCTACTTGCGTGACAGCCTCCTGGACGGCGTGGCGTTCGACAAGACGGATCTGGGGCGCTCGCTACTCGCAGCCTCGCTGGACGACGCCAGCGCGCTGTTTGCCCACGACCCAGGCTCGTTGGTCTACGGCGCGTGGAACAGTCATCGCAAAGGGCGCCAGCAGAAGTTTCCCCGCGTGTACACCAGCGAGGTCATCGGCTGGGATCCGGTGGTCGGTGCCCGAAACGCCGGCCGGATGGACCCACTCAACCTGCAGGGTGCGCAGAAGCCTGTGAAGTCGGGGGAGGGTTGGGAGCATGCCGCAGTCGCCACCAAGGTCAAGGGCGAGAAGCTCAGTGAGATCGGCCATGGAAATATCGCCCCGAACCCGCAGCACGGTGGGGTGACCATCTCTTCGGCGCAGCGGGTCGCCACGCTCTCGCTCGCAGGACTCGACCGCATCGGGTTCGGCCCGGCGTCGCGCGACGCTGCGCTGGCTGCGCGCGCCGTCCTTGCTGCCTATGCGCTGCTGGCCGATCGGCTGGCCTTCGGCAGATCCAGTCTCTGGTTGCGCAGCGGCTGTGAACTGGTGCTTGAATCCGAACGGATCGAGTGGGTCAACCGTGGTGGCGACACCGAGACTCTCGACCTCCCTGTCGAGTCGGCGATCCGACTGTTCGAGTTGGCGACAATGCAAGCCGCCAAGCAGGGGATGGCCTTAGCGTTCGAGACGGTTAGCCTCGCGCCGGCACCAGCGCTGGCCAAGGCCATCGACTTCAGCTTGACCAAGGCTGCCCCCGGGGAGGAGTGATCCCCATGGCATTGATCATGACTGTCGAGTTACTCAGCGGCACCTATGACGCGGCGGAGGTCGACGACCGCGACCGCGCGGAGTGGCCACCTCATCCAGCGCGGCTGTTCTGCGCCTTGGTGGCAGCCGCCCGGGGTGATGCGGACCGCGCGGTGTTGCGCTGGTTGGAAGCCCAACCTGCCCCGACCATCGTGGCGGCTGGCCAACCCCAGGAGAGCTCTCGCTCGGCCTATGTCGTGGCCAACGCCCTGAGCGTCAAGGGGGGGAGCCAGACCCACCCGGCGCGAACCAACGGGCTGTGGTCGAGGACGCGCGCACACCCGATGAGCCCCAACGTGCAGCTGATCTGGTTGGTCGCCGTCCAGCCCGACATGGTGGATCGGCTGGACGACATGGCCCGTCGAATCCCATATCTGGGCCGTTCGACGGGCATCGCGCTGGTCGGTGCCTCGGCAACCGAGGAGCCTCCAGTGGACCCAGAGCCGGGTACGGGCCTGACGGTTTTCGAGCCGTGTCCGTTGCTCGAGGGTCAGGTTCCGGTGCGGGTGCCCTACCCCGGGTTCCTGGATGACCTCGACGCCCAGTACGACGCTGACCGACCGGCCTGGGAGGTCAGCCGGTACCGGGGCTACCGACAACGGGCTCGCGAGTCGGAGCCGAGCTCCGACGCAGAAATCTCGCATGACGCGCCCCGTGAACGGCTGGCGCCGTCGGTCTACTCGGACCTGCTCGCCTTTCGGTTCTCGGGGTTGAAGCCCCAGGCCCAGCTCGCGGTGAGGTTCACCGAAGCGCTTCGATCCGCGGTCTTGAAGTCCGCGGGGCGCGACGCACCGGGGGTGCTCCACGGTCACGGAGCCGATGGACGTCCGCACGTGGCTTTCCTTGCTCTACCCGACGTGGGTGGGGCACATGCAGATGGTCATCTGCTCGGCATGGCTGTCGCCATTCCGACTCTTCCGGACGGTGAGCGCAAGGCCGTACTGCGGGCAGTCCTCGGGCTGCGGCAACAGGAGCTCAATGGGGTGATCGAGTTACCCGTCCCGACTCTTGGGGTGGTGGAGCTCCTCTATCAGCCGGGTCTGTTCCGTCCCTGGGGTGCTTCGCCCGACCGATGGCGGCAGGGAAGTCTTCGTTGGGTGTCCGCCACGCCGGTGGTCCTCGACCGGTATCCGAAGCGACCAGACCAACTCGATGGCGAGATTCGCGCAAGCCTGCGCACGGTGGGCCTGCCAGACCCGATCGACCTCCAGGTGAGCAGCGAGCCGTTGATGCAGGGCGCAGTGCGACTCAGACCTGGCGACCTGCCCTCCCAGTCTCGGGGCAGGCTGTTTCGGCACATCGCGGTGACCTTCGATCGACAGGTCCATGGGCCGGTCTTGGTCGGCGCCGGGAGATATCTCGGGGTGGGACTGCTCGCGCCCGTTCCGCTGCGAGGCGACCATGCATGACACCTTGGGTGGGGCACATCTGATCGCACCGGAGTTCGCCGACTACTACCGCGCCGTCCATGGGCACGATCCGTTTCCCTGGCAGCAGGGCTTGGTGGCCGAGGTGGTCGAGGCTGGCCGCTGGCCCGATCTGATCGATGTCCCCACCGGTCTGGGTAAGACGTCGGTCCTGGACGTGGCTGTCTTTGTGGCCGCGGCGACGGCGCACCAGCTGGGCCAGAGCAGGCTTGGCCGGCGGCGGTGTTTCTTCGTGGTGGATCGGCGCATCGTCGTGGACGAGGCCTTTGCGCATGCGCGCCGAATCGTCGAGGCGCTGGATCGGGCCGAACGCGATGGGAACGGCAGCATCCTCGGCCGCGTGGCATCGGCGCTGCGTTCCTTGGCACCGGACGCCGGTGGTGACGTGTTGGCGGTCACTCGAATGCGCGGCGGCACGACCTGGGCGGCCGCGTGGCTCGACCGGCCGGATCGACCGGGCATTGTGTTGGGCACAGTCGACCAGGTGGGCAGCAGGCTGCTGTTTCGCGGGTACGGCGTCACGGATCGACGCCGGCCCGTTGATGCGGCCCTGGTCGGCACCGACGCGCTGTTGTTGGTGGACGAAGCTCACTTGTCGACGGCCCTGCTCGAAACCGTTGGCGCGGCTCAGCAGCGAGATCGTTTGGGCCTGCCGCTGCCTGCGCTGAGCGTGGTGAGGTTATCGGCCACGGGAGCTCCAACGGCGCATGCGTTTGCGCTCGACGTAGACCGCCATCGTGCCGACGCGGAAGCTTGGCGGCGCCTGACCGCCGGAAAACGTCTGATCGCGCGCGAATCTTCGGCCAAGGAGTGTGTCCGAGCGATCTGCGAGACCGTCCTGGAGCAACTCGTCAAAGTGGCCGGAACATCCACGGGCGCTCCCGCACCCACGGCGGTCGTGGTGTGCAACACCGTTGATCGAGCGCGTGCCGTGCACGGGTACCTGGTGAAGCACCTGTCCGCCAAGGGCACGGCGGTCAAGGCTGAGTGCGATCTCTTGATCGGCCGATCACGCCCGGTGGACCGTCAGACGTTGCAGCTGCGGATCATCGAGAGATACGGCGTCGGGCATCCGGTAGCCGAGCGGCCCGCCGTGCTCGTGGCCACACAGACCGTGGAGGTCGGTGTCAATCTCGACGCCGATGTCCTGGTCAGCGAGTCGGCGTCATGGGACGCGTTGGTGCAGCGGCTCGGCCGCCTCAACCGCCTCGGCCGGTTCGAGGAACGGTTCCCGGGGGTAGGGCCTGCCATGGCGGTGGTCGTGCACGACGGTCAGGAGGGCGGGCCTGTGTACGGGTCGTCTCGGGACGCCACCTGGCGTGCCGTGACGCAGCTGAACGATGCGGCAGATCACGGCGGGTTTGACGTCTCGCCCTTGGCCTGCCGTGAACTGACCGCCACGACATTCGAGGGGCCGGAATTCGTGCGGCAGCCCGAGGGGGTTCCGGTTCTGCTGAAGCCCACCCTCGATGCTTGGGTGCAAACGGCACCAGTGCCCCTCAACGACCCACCGATCGAGCCATTCCTGCACGGGTTCGACGGTGGTGTCGCGCCGGTGCAGGTGTGCTGGCGGGAAGGGCTGACCAGCGATGATCTGCTGGATGATCCGTTCGACGACGGTGGTGCCGAACTGCCGGCGAGCCGCATCGATGCCCTGCTGACGCAGTGGCCGGTGCGAGCCGGCGAGATCGTGGATGTACCGTTCATCGCCGTTCGCCAGTGGATGAACGGTCTGATCCCCGATCCGGTCAGCGACCTCGATGTTGCCGCAGACCTCGAAGGCCGCTCGCGCCAGGGAGGGAATCAGTTTCGAGTCGTCGCCTGGCGTCCGTCCGATCGGTCGGGGGAAGGGGCACGGGATCGTGAAACGACGATCAGTTGGCGGTGGATCCAAGCCCATGAGCTGCGTCCCGGCGATCGGGTAGTGGTTCCCGCCGAGCGCGGTGGCCTCGACAATTTCGGTTGGGCTCCAACTGATCTGGCCCCGGTGCGCGATGCAAGCGAAATGGTCTCGTTCCTGCCCGGGCGCAGTCGACGTCCTGCCATGCTGCGGCTTGACGCGTCGCTCCCGGCCCGTCTTGGTCTGAGCGGGGAGGATCGTGTCTCGGTGGCGCAGGCTCTGGCAGACCTCTGCGGGGACGAGAACGATGTCTCCGGATCGCAGCGGCTGCAAGAGTTCCTCTCGGTACTGGCAGCGGCGCTACCGGAACAGCCCGAGCCCAGCTGCGGCTGGTCGGTCGAGGCGTGGCATTGCTTGCGAGGGTGGGTCTCTACGAGCAGGGTCCGTCTGGTCGAATTGGGCGATGACGAAGAGTGGTCGCAGCCGACCATCTGGAGCAGGATCATCGCGGGTCCGGTGTCGGACACTGCGGAGGGGGCTTCGCCAGAGCGGGACGACGAGGAGATCGCAGCGAGTTCGGTCGGGCCACGGTCGGTCACTCTCGCGGTGCACCACGCGGCGGTGCGGAAGCGGGCCGGTGAGATCGCGCGGTCGTTGAGGTTGCCCGCAGGCCTGTGCGGCGTGATCGAGGACGCCGCCGGTTGGCATGACCTGGGCAAGGTTGAGCCGAGATTCCAGGTGATGCTGCACAACGGCGATCCATACGAAGCCGCACTGGCGCTCGAGCCTCTCGCGAAGTCGGGACTGGATCCCTCGGATCGCCTGGCCTGGCGTCGGTCCGCCACCAACAGTGGCCTACCAGCTGGGGCGCGACACGAAGCCTGGTCAGCGGCCCTCGTGCAGGAGTATCTGCGCGAGCACGGATTCTCGAACCAGGACGAAGCCGATCTACTCATCCACCTCGTTGCGAGTCACCATGGGTATGCCCGTCCATTCGCACGGCTGGTGCTGGACACGAAGCCCACTCTGGTCGAAGCACTCATGGATGGCGAGAAGATCACCGTCAGCTCCGAGCGGACCGTATGCCTGGATCAGCCGGCACGGTTCAGCCGACTCAACCTGCGCTACGGCCGTTGGGGTCTGGCCCTGTTGGAGAGCATCGTCCGCTGCGCGGACATGACCGTGTCGGGGGAGGGGTCATGACCGCCTTGTCATTGCCTGCGCTGGACGGACGTTCGCCGCTTGGCTTCTTGGCTGCACTCGGCGTCCTTCGTTTGGTGACGGAGTACACCGACCATCCGGCGCGCTTGGCCTGGTCACCGATGGACGGCACAGCCGTTCTGCACGATGCACAACCGGACGTCGACTCTCTGGTGGCCGATCTGACAGACATCGTGCGCAGCATTCCCGACGACGGCGTGCTGCCAGGCCTGAGCGCCAATTTCCCCCCACCGGGGGAAGCGCCGGACAAGCTGCGCCTGCCACGCGCTGCCTTCCGGGAATATGCGTGCCATGTCAGCACCGTGGACGGCGAGGCCGTTGAGTGCTGGCTGAGCAGTCTGGTGACAGATCTGAGCATCGATGACAAGCAGCGGGCAGACATCAGTCTGTTCACGGCGCCGTCGGGCAAACAGTCAATGCGGACCATGCTCGAGAAGCCGCTGGCTCCGTTGCGTGCCAACCCCGAGCTGTTGCGTGAGGCACTCGTGGCCTGGCGGCGCTACCCGGGGGTGAGCGGCGAGTATCTCGACCACCGGGTGCTGTTCGACGCCGTGGACGCGCCTGATGGAAGGCCGGCGGAGCGCGGGGTCCCAGGGGCGACGTGGCTGGCCCTCATGGCTCACCCCCTCCTGCGAACCTCGTCGGAGGGCACCCACCCCATGACGACTTGTTGGCAGGATCTGGGCCGTAAACGTGGACGGCGCATGATCTTTCCCCTGTGGTCGAGTCCACTCGAGGTCCCGGCGATCCAGGCGGTGCTGGCGCACCCCGTTTTCATCGGTGCTGAACCTGGCGAGCCGCCCGCCCGAGCGACCTTGCTCTCGGTGTTCTGGGTCGGTCATGCCGCCCGGCGTCGCATCGCGGGAAGAACCTTCGCCGGGGTGCTCGCACCGATGGGCCAACCGACTCGCCCGAGGTCCACGAGCGGGTCGCGATGACGGCTCCTCGTCCTGATCTGGCGGGACTGCCCGAGACGGTTCCCGCCCGAATGGTCAATGAGTTCGTTTACTGCCCGAGGCTCTTCTACCTCGAATGGGTTCAGGGAAGATTCGCCACCAGCGACGACGTCGAAGAGGGTCTTTGCGTGCACCGGGTCGTTGACGAGCCCGGTGGCAATCTCCCCGACCCCGACGAGGACGTGGAACGCTTCGGGGGACGCACCTCGCGCAGTTTCTGGGTGACCTCGACGGCTTTGGGCGTCAGCGCAAAGATCGACATCGTAGAGGTTGGTAGCGACGGGGTGACCCCCGTCGACTACAAGAAGGGAGCCCCGGGCAAGAACGGTCGGGCTTGGCCGGCTGACGAGATCCAATCGGTGCTCCAAGCCTTGTTGTTGCAGGAGGCCGGATATCAGGTACCGCGAGCCGAGATCTGGTACGCGGAGACGCGACAGCGGGTCGTCGTCCCGCTCGGCATCGAACGTCTCGACGAAGCGCGAACGGTCCTGACGCGGCTGTGGCAGGTGGCGGCCAGCGATGACGCTCCGCCGCCGTTGGTGGACAGCCCCAAGTGTCCGCGCTGCTCGCTCGTGGGTTTGTGCCTGCCCGACGAGCTCAACGCTCTGCGCGTACGTGATGGTGTGCCGCGTCGTCCGCGTGGTGTGATGGCGGCTGATCCGGACAGCCGACCGGTGTACGTCATGGAGCAGGGGGCGGTCGTCGCCGTTCGTCGCGGACGCCTGGAGGTGTTCAAGGAACGCGAGAACCTGGCTAGCTACCGGCTCATCGACGTCAGCCAGGTGTGCCTGTTGGGCAACGTGACCGTCACGCCCCAGGTGATGCGTGAACTCTTTGCCCGTGAGGTCCCCGTGTGCTGGTTCTCCTACGGCGGTTGGTTCACGGGGATGGCCGAGGGCTTGCCGAGCAAGCACGTGGCTCTACGTCGGAGTCAGTACACCGCGCCCTCCGAGATGCTCCTCTCTGCGGCCGGCCGAATGATCGAGGGGAAGATCCGCAACAGTCGGACTCTGTTGCGCCGCAACAGCAAAGCCGCTGCGCCGGACGGAGCCGTCGACCAGTTGCATGCTCTGGCGACGGCTGCCGCACGAGCCCAGGGCTATCCCACCCTGCTGGGGTTGGAGGGCACGGCGGCGCGCATCTACTTCGCTCACTTCACCGCAATGCTCAACAGCACAAACGGCCTGGGCGTCGCAGCGTTCAACGAGAACGGGCGGGCGCGACGCCCGCCGCCTGACCCGGTGAACGCACTGCTGTCCTTCGTCTACGCGTTGCTGGTGAAAGACCTGACGATCACCTTGGCTGCAGTGGGATTCGACCCCTTCCTGGGTGTCTTCCATCGTCCGCGCTACGGGAGACCAGCCCTGGCTCTCGACTTGGCCGAGGAGTTCAGGCCTCTGATCGCGGACAGCACGGTCATTCAGTTGATCAACAACAGTGAGATTCGGCCGGCTCACTTCACCCAACGCGCAGGGGGGTGCCAGCTCGATCGCGACGGCCGCCGCGCAGTGCTGAACGCCTACGAGCGACGTATGTCGCACGAGATCAAACATCCCGTGTTCGGGTATCGGGTGAACTACCGGCGGGCGCTCGACGTGCAGGCTCGGCTCTTGGCCGCTCACCTCACCGGAGAGATCGACGAATACACCCCCTTCACGACGAGGTAGCAATGGCCCGCCGACGGTTCTTGATCGCCTACGACATTCGCGAGCCCAAGCGCCTGCGACGCGTGTGCAAGACGATGGAGGAGTACGGCGAGCGACTTCAATACTCTGTCTTCGTCTGCGATCTGAGCCGCGCCGAACTCGTCCACGCGCGAGCGCAGGTGGAGCGACACATGGCATTGACGGAGGACTCTGTCGTGATCGTTGACTTGGGCGACGTCAACGATGCGCGGTTCACGTTCGTGGGGCAGCGTCAGGAATTGCCGGACCATGGCCCTCGGGTTGTCTGATGCGAGCGCCACGGTGCACACGTCCTCACGCTCACGCGCTCGCCCCCTGGTCAGCGGTCGATTCACCGTTTCCATCGCCTCAGGATCGGAGCTTCGCCAGTGCCTCTGAGCCAGCGCTCGCGGCCAGGCGCGTTGGTGCAGGTCATCAGCTATGTTTCTGGCGAGCTGTCTTCCCGGTCGTCGCGACCGGGCTCCGTAGCGGCACGTCCGCGGCGTATTGCTTGGCGTCGTCGCGGAGCGTCTTCCCGGTCGTCGCGACCGGGCTCCGTAGCGGCTCTCTCGATGTACCGGACCCGACGGCGCCGGGCCGGGGGGTCTTCCCGGTCGTCGCGACCGGGCTCCGTAGCGGCGAGTTGGTCGCCTGCCACGAGTTGGCCAGGTT
>JAXLRT010000008.1:0-196336 GCA_046330955.1 Kineosporiaceae bacterium
GCACCGAGGGCACCGCCACCACGACCAGGTGGGCCTGCGGCAGGTGGGTCAGCGCCGACACCGCGGTCTCGACCCCGCGAGCCGCCTGCACTCCCCCGCTGTAGACCAGCAGCGTCGCGTCGGCGGGAACCCCGGCCGCGGTCCGCACATCGGCCGCGCCCGACTCGGACACCTCGGACGACGCGGAGGCCGCAGCCGCCGCGGCACCGTCCAGCGGCGGCACGTTGAGCACCACGTCCGGCAGCCGCCGCAGGCCGTAGCGCTGCTCCAGCGCCTCGGCCAACGGTGGCGAGACGGTGATCACCCGGTCCGCGCGCCGCGCCCACCGCTTCTCGAGCGCGGCCCAGGCGGCCACCACCCGCGCCGTCCGGCCGCCGTATCGCGACAGCCCCGGCACCCACTCGTGGGCGTCGTACACCCACGGCACGGTGCGGCCCGCGGCGCGCGCCCGGGCCACGGCCCGACCGACCACTGCCAGGAAGTGCACGTCGTGCGCGTGGATCGCGTCCGGCGCCAGCTCGTCCAGCACCGGCCCGACGGCCACCTCGAGGTCGTCGATCTCGGGGACGATGCGCTCGGGGGTGGCACCGAGCGTCAGTTTCTGCACGCCACGGTCGTAGACCTTGAACGCCAGCGTCGCCGCTCGGGCCGCGCGGCGCCGTCCCAGTCCCTCGGCCCGCACCGTGAACCGGCGGGCCTGGGCGACCTGACGGGCCAGTGCCCCGCCGACGCCGTCGCGGACAGCCGCGTCGCGATGGGCCACCGCGAGCCGGCGGCGTTCGACCGCCTCGCTCGCCGGATCGGCGGTCAGCCAACCGATCTCACCCCGGTGCAGCCGGGAACGGCGGTCCCGGCGCCGATCGCGCAGCAGGAAGTCGACCGGCACCCGCAGGATCGTCACCGGACCCAGCCGGCTGGTGCTGCGCCGGGGCTCGGCGGTGATGCCGACGACCGTCACCCGGGCACCCAGGGCGGCCACGGCCAGCGCGCTCTTGCGCACCCGGGTGTCCGCGCTGACGTCGTTCGCGACCAGCATCACCACATGGGGCACGGTGGCGCGGGGCGTGGTCACGGCGTCCCCACCTGCCCCGCCTCGCTGTCGACGCTGGGACCGAGCGGCCCGACCCGGTCGAGCTCGACCACCGGGTGCAGCTGCGGATGCGCGGCCAGCAGCGCCCGCGCCAGCGGCATCGATTGGCAATCCCCCAGCACCAGCTGCGCCCCCTGCAGGAAATCGTCGTCCAGCTGGACCCCCGTGACCCGTTGCCGGGGAACGGATCTGGTCTCGAGCACCCGCAACGCCCGGCGCCGCAGTGCCCCGACCGTGCGCCGCGCCCGGACGGCGAGCGAGGCACCCGGCGCCGCCGTGGCGCTCACCTCGACCCCACCGGTGAGTGCCGTCGCCTCCCTGGTCGCCACGAGAGTGGCTCCGGCGCGCGTCGCCTGCTCCCGGATCTGGACGTCGTCGCTGATCAGCGCGAGCGGCACCCCGAGGGTGTGAGCGGCGTCCAGCTCGGCCTGCACGTGGTAGCGGCGCCAGCCCGAAACCGCCACCAGGGCAATGCGTTCCGGTTGGACGACGGCCCCGTTCCCGGCCATCGCCGAGGCACCGGGGTACAGCACCCCGGGCAGCCCGTAGGCCTGCGCCAGGGCAGCGCTGATCGCCTCCCGGCCGTAACGGGCATCGAGCGTCGCCCGGGCGGCGTCCAGGTCGAGCTCACCCAGGTGGTCCGACAGGTCACGCCAGGCCTCGACCAGCTCGTCGGGATCGTCGTTCACGTCGACGAACCGGCCCACCTGGTGTTCCACCCCGGCCAGGGCCTCTTGCGGGCCGCCGCTGCGGGTGACGATCACCGGCAGCCCGGCGGCCACTGCCTCGGGCACCGCCAGGTGAAAGGTCTCGTAGGTGCTCGGCGCGAGCAGCACATCGTAGGACGGCAACTGCGCCAACAACTCCCGGTGACGCACCACCCCGGGCAGGTGCAGCCGGTCGGCCACCCCGCCGTCCCGGGCCAGCCCGATCAGGACGTCGGCCAAGGCGCCGCTGCCGAACAGGGTCAGGCTCACCTCGGCGTCCTCGCGGGCCGCCGAGACGAACGCCCGCACCAGCCGCATCACGCCCTTGCGCTCGTGCAGCCCGCCGACGAACACCCAGCGGCGCAACCGATCCGGCAGGCTCGACCGGCGCGGCGCCCCCGCGAAGTCGACCGGGTTGGCCAGCACCCGCACCACGCCCCCGGGGTCGGGCACCGCGTCGAGGATCTGCTGGCGCAACAGGTTGCTGACACAGAACACCGCGTCGGCCCGCTCGATCAGTTCGGCGTAGTGCTCCCGGGCGGCCGGCTGGGCGAGCACGTCACGCAGCGCCGTGGAGTGCTCGGTGGCGAACACCTTCGCCCCGGGTTCGGCCAGCCGCGCGGCCAGCAATCCGCCCAGGTAGCCGACGTGGCCGTGCACCACGGGCGAGACGAAGGTGCCGACAGCCCGCGAGACGTCCCGCACCGCGGCCTCGGCCCGCGCGCCCCAATCGGCGCCGCCGACGGTGAACACCGGTACCCGGTCGAGTGGCCCGGCGACCGCGTGCAGCCGGGTACCCCGACCGTGGCGCAGTCGGTCGAGCACCATGTCGAATGCCGGCCGCAACGCCATGGCGGCCGCGGCGTTGCCCCCGGGCCACTCCAGCCCGTGCACCACGTGCACCCCGCCCGGGCGCACCCCGGGCAACCCCGCGGCCAGCACCGCGTGCTCGGCGACGAACGAACCGGCCATGCGGTTGTACGGCGTGGGGTACCAGGGCGTGGCCACGGTGACGTCGAACCGTTCAGCCATCGACCGCGGCGCCCCTTCCTGACCGGTGCGTACCTGGCCGGGGGGGGGGGGGCGCCCCGCCCCCCCCCCCCCCCCCCGGCGGCCGCGGCCCGCGGGCTCGACGGGTACCTGCTCACCCTCGGCCTGCCCAGCAGCCAACCGGAGCTCGAACTGCTCACCGACCGAGGCGTACGCGAGCGGCTGCACCGCGCCTCGATCGCCCGCGGCAGCCGGGGGACGGCACGCGACACCCGCGCCGCGGTGGCTCGGATGGTGGCGCTGCGGGCGGAGCGCGCCGTCCTGCTGGGCTACCCCGATCACGCCAGTTACGTCATCGAGGACCAGACCGCCGGCTCGCTGGCAGCGGTCGACGCCATGCTGTCCGGACTGATCGCCCCCGCCGTGGCGAACGCCGAACGTGAAGCGGCAGAACTGGAATCGGCGCTGCACGCCGACGGCCACGACGGTCCGCTGCAGGCCTGGGACTGGCCCTACTACGCCCGCATCGTGCGCGATCGCACCTATCAGGTGGACGTCGCCGCCCTGCAGCCGTACTTCGAACTCGACCGGGTGGTCACCGACGGGATCTTCTACGCCGCAACGGCTCTGTACGGGTTGCGCTTCACGCCGCGTACCGACCTGGCCGGCTATGCCGACGACGTCCAGGTCTTCGAGGTCGCCGGCGAGGACGGCGCGCCGCTGGGACTGTTCCTGGCCGACTGGTACGCCCGCGACAGCAAGCGCGGTGGCGCCTGGATGAGCAGTTTCGTCGACCAGTCCCACCTGCTGGCCGCCGCCCCCGTGATCGTCATCAACCTCAACGTGCCGCGCCCGGCGGCAGGCGAACCGACCCTGCTCACCCTCGACGAGGTCGAGACCGCCTTCCACGAGTTCGGTCACGTGCTGCACGGCCTGCTGTCCGACGTCCGCTACCCCAAGCTGTCGGGCACGAGTGTGCCGCGCGACTTCGTCGAGTTCCCCTCACAGGTCAACGAGATGTGGGGGTTCCACCCCGAGGTGCTGCCGCGGTATGCCCGCCACCACGTCACCGGTGAGCCACTGCCGCAGTCGGTGATCGACGCGCTGATCGCCTCGCGCGCCTACGGTCAGGGGTTCACCACGACCGAGTACCTGGCCGCGACCCTGCTCGATCTGGGGTGGCACCGCCTGACCCCTGCCGCCGCGTCCGCCATCGGCCCGGACGACGTCCTGACGTTCGAGCGGGATGCCCTGGCGCGCAACGGGTTGGCGCTCGACCAGATCCCGCCGAGGTATCGCAGCAGCTACTTCGCGCACATCTTCGCCGGCGGCTACAGCGCGGGGTACTACAGCTACCTGTGGAGCGAGGTGCTGGACGCCGACACCGTGGAGTGGTTCGCGGAGAACGGCGGTCTGCGCCGTGAGAACGGGCGACGCTTCGCCGAGGCCCTGCTCTCGCGGGGCGGTGCGGTGGATCCCCTCGCCGCCTTCGCCGCCGTCCGGGGCCGCCCACCCCGCGTCGAACCGCTGCTGGCGCGGCGCCACCTGCAGACGGCTGCCGGCGCCTGACGGCCTGGCCGGCTCGGGCTGATGCGTCAGCTTCTCGAGGTATGCTCCGCGGCACCGTGACCGCCGCCGCTGGGAAGAGAGGCGCCATGACCCGTCCGCCGCATCGCCATCCGAGCCCCGCCGAGCCGGCCGTGGGGGCGGTGCTCGCCCCCGCATCCGCCGCCGAGCCCGGCGAATCCGGCCCCCCGGTGCATCGGCGCTCGGTGATCCGGGCGGGCGCCCTGGTGGTCGGCGTGGGGGCCTTCGGCTCGACGCTGGCCGGGTGCGGGTCCGATCCCGCCACCGGAGCCGCTGCCGCGAGCGAGGCCCCCTCATCGGCACCGACCTCGGCGGCAACGAGCCCCGGGTCCTCGAGCGCCGCGGCGTCGGTGCAGCCCACGCGCGCGCCGTCCTCGCCCTCGACGACGGCGAAGGCCAAGCCGAAGTCCTCGCGCACCACCTCCGAGGACGACGAGACCAGTTCCACCCGGAACACCTCTGCCACGACGAGCAAGACCACGTCGAAACCGGCCACCACCACCAAGAAGCCGACGACCAAGACCTCGACGAAGACCTCGAACCCCGCGCCGACCGACATCTCGCTGTCGCAGATCCCGGTGGGCGGGGCCGTCGTCCGCACCATCAAGGGTCGCGCCGTCGTGCTGTCCCGCACCGGATCGAACTCGGTGGTGGGCTTCGATGCCCACTGCACTCACGCCGGCTGCATCGTGCAGGCCTCCGGCGGCCGGCTCGACTGCCCCTGCCACGGATCGGCCTTCGACCTGAGCTCGGGGGCAGTGCTCCAGGGGCCGGCCGCCTCCCCGCTGCCCCGGATCTCGGTTCGCGTGCACGACGGAGGTGTCAGCGTCGGCTGACGCGTCTTCGGAACGTAGGTTGTTCACCAGAGCCGTCCCCCAAGGAGGAAGTCCTCGATGACCACCCCGACCGATGCCACCCGTCCCACCCGGCGCACCGTCCTGACCGCCGGGGCCGGTGCCGTCGCCGGCGTCGGTGCCCTCGGCGCCCTGAGCGCGTGTGGCTCCGATGACCCGGCGGCCTCGGCGTCCTCGGCGGCCGGCGCCGCCGCCTCGAACGCGGCCTCCGCCGCCGGCGGGGCCGCCTCGAACGCTGCGTCGGCCGCCGGCGCCGCGATCGCGAAGCTGGCCGACATCCCGGTCGGCGGGGCCGCCGTCAAGGAGATCGCCGGGCAGAAGGTCGTGCTGGCTCAGCCCGAGGCGGGCAAGGTCGTCGCCTTCGACGCGAAGTGCCCACACCAGGGCTGCGCCGTGGCTCCCGCCGGCGGAAAGCTGAAGTGCCCCTGCCACGGATCGATCTTCGATGCGGCCACCGGCGCGGTCGAGCAGGGGCCGGCGACCACCGGCCTGAAGAGCCTGTCCGCGAAGGTCTCCGGCGACGGGGTCACGCTCGGCTGAGGCCGCACCCCACCGCGAGCGGCCGTCGTCCGAATGGGCGACGGTCGCTCCTGCTTTGGGTTGGTCTTGCGCCCAGGTACCCAGGACTGCTCATCACGGCCGGGTCACCGGACGACGATGGGGGCATCGAAGAGGAAGGACCTGAGGCGATGTTCGTCCCTCATCAGCCGGATGCGAGCCGGGTGCTGCACGAGAAGCTCAGCACCACACGCGTCGGCCTGCGCTGGGAACGCATCCTGCGCACCCACGAGCGCGAGGTGGACGCCCTGATGGCGGTGCACCCCGAGGTCCGGCGACACGTGAGCGAGGCCCTGGCCCATCTCGCCGACGCCGGTCAGAACTGTCGCGCCCTGGACGACGCGACCATCGCCATGGCCACCGCCGTCCTGGACGACCTGCAGCGGCTGGGTGGCTTCGAGCTCAAGGCAGCCGTCACCGGACTGCGCGAGGAGCTCGCGATGGCCCGGGGTCGCAGCCTGGACGACGTGCTCGCCGGCTGAGTCAGGAC
The DNA here is from genome assembly GCA_046330955.1 of Kineosporiaceae bacterium. GTDB lineage: Bacteria > Actinomycetota > Actinomycetes > Actinomycetales > Kineosporiaceae > JADJPO01. The sequence goes on from JAXLRT010000008.1 coordinate 6,277, forward strand.
ATACCGTCCGACTCATCGCGGTTCTGCGCAGATTCGCGCACCTCGAGTCACCTTGACGTATCTGGACGACGGCCCCAGGCTCTGGCAATCCGACATCGGGTGCGAGCGGGGGAGAGCGCATGGGTCCTCGAGGAGACCACTTCTACACGGCATCGGCCACGGAGCGGGACGCGGCGATGGACGTCGGGTACGCCGACGAGGGCGTGGCCTGCTGGACGCCGCAGCAGCCGCAGGGCGCCACGACCCTGTTCCGCCTCTACAACCCCTCGTCGGGCGACCACTTCTACACCACGTCGAGCGCCGAGGTGGCGAGCGCGATCACCACCTCGGGGTACGTCGACGAGGGCATCGCCGGTGAGGTGTTCCAGCCCGGCCAGGGCGCCGGCGTCCCACTGTTCCGGATGTTCCACCCCGGCAACGGTGACCACTTCTACACCACCTCCGCCGCCGAGCGGGACAACGCGGTGAACGCTCTCGGCTACACCGACGAGGGGGTGGCCTGCCTGGTGCGCGAGGCCGCGGACCCCGAGGTGGTCGCCTTCTTCCGGATGTACCACCCGGGCACCGGGGATCACTTCTACACCACCTCGGCCGCCGAGCGGGACATCGCCGTGACCGCCCTCGGCTACACCGACGAAGGCGTTGCCTGCTGGATCCGGCCGACGAGCCTGGTGCCGCTGTACCGCCTGTTCAACGCTCAGAGCAGGGATCACTTCTACACCACGTCGGCCGCCGAACGGGACCACGCGGTCGCCGAGGTGGGTTACGTCGCCGAGGGGACGGCGTGCCTGGTCCACGACCGGCCGCAACCCGGCACGGCGCCCTTGTTCCGCATGTACCAGGCCACGAGTGGTGATCACTTCTACACCACCTCCGTCGCCGAACGGGACGACGCCGTGACCACCCTGGGGTACACCGACGAGGGCATCGCCTGCCACGTCCACCCCAGCGGCGGCCCGGGGAGGGCCCCGCTGTATCGCCTCGTCAAGAAGTACGGGGCGAGGCTTCGGGTGCACGCCGTCATCGTGCAGAACTACGTCGACGAAGGCACGGCGTGCTGGGTCGACAGCAGCCCCCGGGCCGACACCACGCCGTTGTTCCGGCTGGTGCACCCCGCCAACGGCGATCACTTCTACACCACCTCGGCCGCCGAACGGGACAATGCCGTGACCGCGATCGGGTACACCGACGAGGGCATCGCCTGCCACGTCCACCCGAATCCCACCGGCACCACCACCCCACTGTTCCGGCTGTTCCACCCGGGCAGCGGCGATCACTTCTACACCACCTCGAGCGCCGAACGGGACAACGCCGTCCAGAACATCGGGTACAGCGACGAGGGCATCGCCTGCCACGTGTACGCCACGGCGCAACCCGGGACCGTTGCCCTACTACGGTTGTACAACGCCGAGGACGGCGACCACCTCTACACCACCTCCGACGCCGAACGCGTCAGCGCCATCGCCAACCTCGGGCCGGCCGTGCCGATCCCGACCTCGATCAGCGCCATGCAGAGCGTGTACGACGCGGCGGGCATCGCCGTCCGCCTGGTGTCGACCACGACGCTCAGTGCCCCCGGACTGCTGGACATCAACGTCGGGGCATGCAACGGCACCCCGACCCCGCAGCAGGAGCAGCTGTTCGCCCATCGTGCGGGCATGAGCGACACGGACGTCGCGATCTACATCGTGCGATCGACCGTGCCGCCCTTCAACGGCTGCGCGACCCACCCCTCCGGCCGGCCCGGAGCCGTGGTGGCGGCGATGTCGACCCAGTGGACCATGGGCCACGAGATCGGCCATGTGCTCGACCTGGTCCACGTGAACAACAACGACCGGCTGATGACCGGCAACGGGACCGCGAACATCACCAACCCGCCGCCCGATCTGATCGCCTCGGAGATCAAGGCCATGGACGACAGCCCACTCACCCTCGACGTCTGAGGAGACCGCGATGCCCGATCTGACCGACGTCCTGGCCGCCCTGGCCCCCGACGAACCCGACTACCCCGCTGCCGCTGCCCTGGGCCCCGAAGCCCTGCCGCAGCTGGCCCACCTGGCCGCCGGGGAGGACACCCTGTTGGCGTCCAAGGCGGTCTACCTGACCGGACTCATCGGCGGCGCGGACGGCCTGAACGTGATCATGCAGGCGGTGCGCAGCCCGCGGATCCCGTTGCGCCTGGCCGCGGCGGCCACGCTGCCCCACCTCGACCCGGACGCCGCCGACACGGTCGCCCGATCGCTGGTGACCGACGTCGACCCGGGGGTGCAGCGGGTGACCCTGACCTCGCTACCGGCCCGGGTGAGCGCCGCGTTGCGCGAGCAGGTGGGCGGGCTCGCCGTCGCCGCCGCCTCGCCGGCCAACCGCGCCCTGGCACAGCGGCTGCTGGTCACCATGGATCACCCCGGCTGAGAAGGCGCCGCGGCGGCGTCCGAGACCGGCTCAGCGCAGGCAGGCCAGCAGCCGTTCGGGGATCTCGCGTTTGCCCGACCCGTCGTCCGCGACCACCACGTAGACGGTGCGCCCGCGGCACAGGGTGGCGCCGTCCCGCAGCACCTCGAAGCCCAACGTGAAGCTGGTGCGCCCGACGTGCTCGACGCCGACCTCGATCTCGGCCGACTCGCCGTAGGCCAGGCCGGCGACCCAGTCGAGTTCGGTGTGCACCAGCGACACGTCGTAGCCCTCGGCCAGCAGCTGGGGGTAGGGCAGGCCGCCATGGGCCAGCCACCCCGCCAAGGCGTCGTCGAAGTAGGCGAGGTACCACATGTTGAACACCACGCCCTGTCGGTCGACCTCGAGGTAGCGCGGCGTCACCGGGTGCCGGTACCGCCGCCCGCTGCCCGGCGATTCACCCACCGACTCACCCACCGACTCACTCGTAGGTGTAGAACCCGCGCCCGGCCTTGCGGCCCAGCAATCCGGCCTCGACCATGCGCGCCAGCAGCGGCGGTGGGGCGTAGAGCGGCTCCTTGAACTCCTCGTAGAGCGACTCGGCCACGGCCTTGGTGGTGTCCAGCCCGATCAGGTCGGCCAGCGCCAGCGGCCCCTGCGGGTGGGCGGCGCCGAGCACCAGACCGCGGTCGATGTCCTCGGCGGTGGCGAAACCCGACTCCATCATCCGGATCGCGGACAGCACGAACGGGATCAGCAGGGCGTTGACCACGAACCCGGCGCGGTCCTGGCAGTCGATCGCCGTCTTGCTCAGCTTGGTCTCGACGAAGGCGTGCGAGCGCTGCAGGGTCTCCTTCGAGGTCAGCAGGCTGGGCACCAGCTCGACCAGCTTGAGCACCGGCACCGGGTTGAAGAAGTGGATGCCGATCACCTGCGAGGGACGCTTGGTGCCCGCCCCGAGCTTCATGATCGGAATCGAGGAGGTGTTCGAGCCGAGGATGGCCTGCGGGTCGATGACGATCTGGTCGAGCCGCTGGAACAGCTCGATCTTCGCTGCCTCGTCCTCGAGGATCGCCTCGATCACGATCTCACGGTCGGCCATCGCGTCCAGGTCGGTGACCAGGTGGATCCGGTCGAGCACCTCCGCGGCGGAGGGGATCTTGCCCTTGGCCTCCGCCCGCGTGAGCGACTTCTCCAGCCGGCGTCGTCCGGCCTCGAGCGCCCCGGGGGTCGACTCGGCGACCACCACGTCGAGGCCGGCTCGCGCCGACACCTCGGTGATGCCCGAACCCATCAGCCCGCAGCCCACCACACCGACTCTGTCCATCCCGCCAACCTCCGATGTCGCGCCCGCCGATGTCGTTCCGCCACCGACCCCCGGCACTGTAGCCAGCCGCCCGCTGGTAGCGTCGAGAACATCGTGGATGTGAGCTTCTCCGGGCCGTGGCGCCGATCGCGGCTGGACGCGTCGAGCCGACGCCTGGCCGTGGCCGATCTGCACAACCACTCGCTGCTGTCCGACGGGGACGGCGACCCGGAGACCGCCTTCGCCCAGATGAGGGCCGCCGGGCTGGACGTCGCCGCCCTCACCGACCACTCCTCGATCCCCCGGCACGCCCTGGCCGCCCTGCGCCGGGACGACTACCCGGACGACGACGCCTACGCCCTGGCCCAGTTCGCACCGCGCAGCATCGACGGGGACGCCTGGAAGCGCCTGGCCGAGATCGCCGATGCGCACGACGTGCCGGGCGAGTTCGCCGCCCTGCGCGGCTTCGAGTGGACCGAACCCTGGCTGGGCCACGTCAACGTCTGGTTCAGCCACACCTTCGTGCCGGTGACGACGCCGGGGTCCCTCGCCGGCCTGTTCGCGTTCCTGGACGAGGCCGAGCCCGAGGCGCTGTTCGGCTACAACCACCCCGGCCGCGAGCCCGGCTCGCTCGACGACTTCGCCCCGCCGCCCGCCCACCTGCACCACCTGCGCCCGCGCATGGTCACGCTGGAGGTGTTCAACCGCCGCGAGGACTTCCTGTTCCAGCCCCGCCTCGCCGGGCCGTTCTCACCCCTGGTCGACTGTCTGGACGCCGGGTGGCGGCCGGCGCTCATCGGCTGCAGTGACGAGCACGGTCGCCAGTACGCCCTCGAGGGCAAGGGCCGCACCGGACTGTGGGTGACCGAGCTGAGCCGGGCCGGCGTGCGCGAGGCCCTGGTCGCCCGCCGCGCGTTCGCCACCCGAGAGGTGGGGCTGCGACTGGACGCCCGGCTCGACGGGGTGCCCGCCGGGGGCCGCCTCGCCGGCCCCGGATCACTGCGCGATCGGCACGAGGTGGAGGTCGAGGTCGACCTGGCGTGCCCCGACCTGGACGGGCGCGAGGTCGAACTGCAGCTGATCACCGGCCGCGGCGGGGACGTCGTCCTGCTGCACGCCACCGGCGCCACCTGTGGCGAGGTGACCCGCTACCGCGCCCTGCTGCCCGCCGTCCCGGCGTGGGTGGTGTTGCGGGTGGCCGACCCGGCCGTGCCCTTCAGCAGCCGGCGGGGCGCCTTCGAGCCCACCGGGCACCCGTGCTCGAACCGGGCACTGGCCTACGCCAGTCCCTGGTTCGGCTGAGCTCGGTCGGGTCGACGAGCTCGGGCAGGTCGACGATTCAGGCGGGATCGACCTGGAGGGTGATCTGGGTGCCGGTCAGGGCCTTGCTCACCGGGCACGTGGCCTTGGCCTGCTCGGCGATCTCGATGAACTCCTCCGGGGCGACGCCATCCGCCCGGCCCTGCACAACGAGCGTGATCGACGGGATGCGGAACCCCCCGTTCGGGTCGGCGCCCAACGCCACCTCGGCCCGCACCGTCAGCGCGATGCCGGACCCGCCGGCCTGACCCAGCAACGCCGAGAACTGCATCGCGAAGCACGCACTGTGGGCGGCGGCGATCAGTTCCTCGGGGCTGGTGACGCCCTGGGCGTCGTCCGCCGCCCGCCGGGGGAACGAGACCTCGAACTCGGCCGTGTGCGAGCTGACCAGCTCGACCTGGCCGGTGCCGTCCTGCAGACCGCCGGACCAGGTGGTGGTGGCGCGACGAGTGGGCATGGGTCCTCCTGGGGACGCATCGGGTGAGCACAGACGAGCACTGACGAGCACTGACTAATACGGATGATCAGCACGAACCTCTCATGCAACCGCACCCCTCACCACCCGGCCACCGCAGCCCGCCTGAGACACTGGGGGCGTGACTGCCGATCGTCCCGTCGAGCCGCCTGCGCTGCCCGAACTGCCCGAACGCACCGACGTCCTGGTGATCGGCGCGGGTCCGGCCGGGTCGGCTGCGGCGGCCTGGTGCGCTCGGGCCGGGCTGGACGTCGTCCTGGCCGATGCGGCCACCTTCCCCCGGGACAAGCCCTGCGGCGACGGCCTCACCCCACGGGCGATCGCGGAGCTGCGCCGGCTCGGGCTGAGCGACTGGTTGCGCGAGCACCACACCGTCAACTGGGGCCTGCGCGCCGCCGGGTTCGGCCAGGAGCTCTATCTGCCGTGGCCGGGCGGGTCCCTACCCGCCCATGGGTCGGCGGTGCCCCGACTCGAGCTCGATGCCCGCATCCGTGAGGTCGCCCTGGCAGCCGGCGCCAGGCCGCTGGACGGCGCCCGCGCGGTGGACGTCGTCCGGGACGGCGAACGGGTGGCAGCGGTGGTGCTGAAGACCGCGGCAGGGACCCGGCTGGTGCACTGCGACCGGCTGGTCGTGGCCGACGGGGCCAGGTCGCAGCTGGGCCGATCCCTCGGCCGGACGTGGCACCAGGACACCGCGTACGGCGTGGCCGCCCGGGCCTACGTCAAGTCCGACCGCAGTGCCGATCCGTGGATCTCCTCCCACCTCGAACTGCGCGGGCGCGAGGGCGAGGTGCTGTCGGGGTACGGCTGGGTGTTCCCGCTCGGGGACGGCGAGGTGAACCTCGGCGTCGGCACGCTGGCGACGGATCGGCGTCCGGCCGACATCAACCTGCGCAAGCTGCTGGCGCACTACGCCGACCTGCGGCGCGAGGAGTGGGGGCTGGACGGCGAGGTGCGCGCGGTCTGGTCGGCGCTGCTGCCGATGGGCGGTGCGGTGTCCGGGGTGGCGGGGCGCAATTGGCTGCTGGTCGGCGACGCCGCGGGCTGCGTGAACCCGTTGAACGGCGAGGGCATCGACTACGGCCTCGAGACCGGCCGTCTGGCTGCCGACCTGCTCGCGGCCGGACTGGGCGACGGCGCCGGCCGACCGCTGGACGACGCGTGGCCGGCGCTGCTGACCGAGCGCTACGGCGAGGCGTTCTCGATCGCCCGGCGACTGGCGGGCCTGCTGACGGTGCCCGGCTTCATCCCCGCCGCCGGACCGGTGGGCATGCGCTCGCGTTCACTGATGAAGCTCGCCCTGCGCGTGATGGGCAACCTGGTCACCCCCGAGGACGACGACCTGCTGGCCCGCGTCTGGCGCGCCGCCGGCCGAGCCTCCCTCCGCCTCGACCACCGCCCCCCCTTCCAGGCAACGCCAACCCCCTGAAACCCGCTCATGCTCCGCAGCCGCCCCGTCAAGCTCCGCGACTGACGGCTATTTGCGACATTTCCGGCGTAGATCTCGTCACCAGCGGAGCATGAGCGGGTTGGGGAGGGTGGTCTCGGGGCGTCGGTTGCCATGCAGGGTTCGGGCGCCGAGCATGGACGCGTGAAGTTCCTGATCGTCGCGCTGGTGCTGCTCTACGTGGCCATCCTGACCGTGGGTGCGCTGAGCGGCCGGATCCGCCTCCGACAAAGGTGCTGCGCGCCGTCCGACCCGGCGAAGGACCTGCGCATGCGCGCCGCCTTCGACGAACGCCCCTGACCCTGCCCGTAACCCCCTGACCTGCGTACCCCCTGACCTGCCGGTACCCCGACCCCGTCGCCATCAGGGCGCAGGAACGCTGACGTCGCGGTGCGCCCGAGCGAACGGCCCGGACGAGATCGCGGCGACCGGGCTGACCCGACCCAGCAGGTGGGGGGAGTCGGCCCTCTCACCGCGATCGATCGCGGGGAGATCACGACAAGAGGGCGCTCCCGACCCGAGTCTCGGGTCGAGAGCGCCCTCTCGTGATGATCAAGCAGTCACGTGGTGATCAGCTGATCACTTCTGGTCGTGCTCACCGGTGAGGTAGCCGTGGTGCTCGTGCTCCAGGGCGATCTCATCGGCAGCGGAGACCCCGGCGGGCAGGTCGATGGTGTGCTTCGGCCCGGTGAACCACTTCTTGGCCGAGGCGTGCCAGCCGATCCACAACAGCAGCAGCGCACCACCGGTCACGATCGGGGTGTAGTTGACGAACTTCCAGCTGAACTCGACCTGCGCGTCGCCGCTGAGCCCGATCAGGCCCTGCAGGAACTTCGGGGTGCCGGCCGGGGTGAACGGCATGATGAAGTACACCGACGTCACCGCGATCTCGAGCACCGCGAGCGGCGCCATCCACTTCCACTTGGTGCCCAGGTTCCACGACCCCTGCTTGAAGGCGTCGCCCTGCTTCCAGCGGTAGTAGATCGGGATGGCGAAGGCCAGGTACAGACCGATGACGCCGATCGAGACCACGGCCGAGAAGGCGTAGGGAACGTAGATCGGCTCCTCGGCGGTGCCGATGTTGATCTTGATCAGGGCCGGCAGGGTCAGCAGGACGGCGATCACCGCCGAGATGATCACGCCGTTCACCGGCACCTTGTTGGCGTTCAGCTTCGACCAGTACTGCGCGCCGGGCACGGCGCCGTCCCGGCTGAAGGCGTAGAGCATGCGGGTGGTCGAGGTGAGGCAGGCCGTGGTGCAGTACAGCTGGCCGCTGGCGGCGATGAGCAGCACGATGCCGGACCACTTCTGGCCCAGCGCCTGGTCGAACACCACCTGGATGCCGCCACCGCCCTTGCTGACACCCTCGGCGTCCTGCACCGCGTACAGGAACGACAGCAGCAGCACGTAGCCACCGATCGCCGAGTAGAAGATCGACTGCCAGATGCCCTTGGCGGCGGTGTCGGCCGCGCCCTGGGTCTCCTCCGACAGGTGCGCCGAGGCGTCGTAGCCGGTGATCGTGTACTGGGTCAGCAGGAAGCCGAGCGGCATCACGTAGAACCAGAAGCCCAGGCCGTGGTCCTCACCGCTGAACAGCCCACCGGTGTTGTTGACCGTGCCGGTGAACACCAGGGACGACGACGCGTGCTTGTCGGGGATCAGCCACAACACCAGGACGACGACGACCGAGCCGGCCACGTGCCACCACACCGAGATGTTGTTGATGATGGCGAGCAGGTGGCTGCTGAAGATGTTGACCAGCGAGACCAGCAGCAGGATCACCAGGAACATCACGAACACGCGCTCGAGGGAGTACCCGTCCGCCCAGCTCTTGCTGAACCGCGAGAACGCGAAGTCGAAGAACGTCGCCGCGCCGTAGGCGACCGAGGCCACGATCGCCAGCAGGCCGATCAGGTTCAGCCAGCCGGTGTAGTACCCGGCCTTGACGCCGCCCAACTTGGAGGCCCACCAGTAGATGCCGCCGGAGGTCGGGTAGGCCGAGACCAGCTCGGACATGCAGAACCCGATGAACAGGATGAACAGCGAGATGATCGGCCAACCCCAGGAGATGGCCACCGGTCCGCCGTTGTTCCACGCCTGGTAGAAGGTCGTGAAGCAGCCGGCGAGGATCGAGATGATCGAGAACGAGATCGCGAAGTTCGAGAACCCGGACCAGGAGCGCGACAGCTCCTGTTTGTACCCGAGCTCGGCGAGCATGCGCTCGTCGTCGCTCAGCTTCTGGACTTCTGCCACGACAGGGATCCTTTCTGGGACCTGAGAGTTGGGGCGGACAGCAGGGTTTCGGTACGTGGAACGGTCAGTCGGGGCGCTGGGCCTCGTCGATCCAGCGCTCCAGGTCGGGGCCGTCGAACTCGGCCACGGCCCGGTCGTACTTCTCCATCCCCCAGGACCAGAAATCGAAGTCCAGACCGCTGATGCCGTCCTGGATGGCGGCCCACAGCGTCCAGCCGTACTTCGACATCAAGCCCAACAGGCGTGCCCTGGCCACCTTGTGGCGCAGCGGTTTGCCGTAGTACAGCTCGATCAGGTGATCCAGCTGCTCGGGAGCGAGATTCGACTCGCTCCACAGATTCCCCAGTTCGAAGCACGGGTCGTTGTTTCCGGCGTACTCGTAGTCGATCAGCCAGACCTGCTCGCCGTCGTCGATCAGGTTGGCGGCCAACAGATCGTTGTGACAGGGCACCGTGCCCTCGTCACGCACCGACAGCGCCCCCCGGATGCGCTCGACCGTGGGCATGAACTCCAGATACCGCTCGGGCAGCCGGAAGCCGTTGCGCTGCACCACGTCCAGATAGCGACGCTGAATGGCGAACATGTCGAAGTCCGCCGGGAACCGTTCCGCCGCATGCAATCGGCGCAGCGCCGTGGCCACCCCGGGCAGGTTCGCCTCGATCCGCAGATCCTCCGGCCCGTACGTGCGGCCCTCGACCCACTCGATGACCAGGACGCCGACCTGCGGCACATAGTCCACCACCATCGGGGCCACACCGGTCCGGGCCGCAGCCACCGAACAGGCGTGCTCGACGTCCCGGTCGATGGCCAGCAAGGCACCGCTCGCGGTCGAGAGCCGTGCCACGAAGGTCTGCGTCCCCGCCTCGACCGGAAGGGCCGGCACCGTCACCTTGTAGTTGTGGTTGGTCAGCCCCCCGGTCAGCTCCTGCGCCTGCCACGGCCGGCCAGCGAACGCCCGCACCGCATTCAGGCGCGCGACCACGTCCGGCGGCAGGCTCGACGGCCCGGCCGGTGACAGTGGGCCGTCCTGAGTCGGCGACGTCACGGGGAACTCCTCACCCGCCCCACCTCCGAGACGGTGGCCGGACTCTAGATCCCGTGCCGCCCAGCGGTCCACCACTTGCGCTGCGTGACCGCTCAACCGTCACCCAGCTGAAACGTCACGTCACGGCTGGTGATCTACCACTTTCGGACGGTGATCGATCGTTGATGGCGGTCAGGGCACCGGATGCCGCGCGTCGTAGCGATCGAATCCGGGCTGGACGGCGCGCAGCGCGGCGATGGCAAGGACGCAGCCGATCCCGCCCAGCACCGCCGTCCAACCCTCGCCCACCCCGGCCGCCACGGCCCCGCCGAGCAACCCGCCCAGGCGCGGACCGCCGGCCACCACGACGATGAACACCCCCTGCAACCGGCCGCGCAGGTGATCGGGAGCTGCGGTCTGCAGGATCGTGGTGCGGAACACCGCCGAGACCGAGTCACAGCCCCCGGCGAAGGCCAACCCGGCGAGCGCCCCCAGCAGGCCCAGCGGCCGCCCCAGCCAGCCCGCGGAGGTGGCCAGCAGCGCCACCCCCAGCCCGGCAACGCCCACTCCCCATCCGGCGATGCACAGCAGGATCGCCCGCCCCTGCCGGCGCACCGTGCCGAGCCGGCCGGAGGCCAGCATCGAGGCCACCCCGCCGATGGCGACGGCCGCGTACAGGTAGCCGACGGTGCGCGCACCACCGCCGAGGATCACCGCGCCCGCCGCCGGCAGCAACACCGTCGGCTGCGCCAGCACCATGGCGGCGATGTCGGCGATGAAGGTCATCCGCACGTTGGGCATGGCCGCCAGCGCAGCGAGGCCGTCGACGACCGACCGCAGCCCTCCGGTGGGCCGGGCCTCGGGGTCGGGCGGGATCGGGGGCAGCGACCCGAAACCCCACAACGCCGCCGTCGTGATCACCGCGTCGACCGCGTAGGCGGCCCGGAATCCCGCGGCATCGATCAACAGGCCACCGATGACGGGCCCGACCGCCATGGCCGTGGTCATCGAGATCACCGACAGGGCGTTCGCGGCCGGCAGCAGGTGGGGCGGCAGGATACGGGGGTAGATGCTGCTGCGCGCCGGCGAGGTCACGGCGAACGACCCGCTCCAGAACGCGGCGATCAGGTAGAGCGGCCAGGTGGCGGTGTTGCCGGCCAGAGCAAGAACAACGCAGGCGACGCTGGTCACCCAGCTCACCCCCTGCGAGAGCAGGCCCACCCGGCGGCGGTCGTGCCGGTCGGCCAGCGCCCCGCCGTACAGGCCCATCACCACCAGCGGCACGAACGCGAAGATCCCGACCAGGCCCACCGCAGCGGTCGATCGGGTCAGCTCGTAGACCTGGATGCCGATCGCCGCGACGGCCATCTGGGATCCGATGGCCGACAAGGCGTTGCCCAGGTACAGCCGGCGATAGGCCGGGAACTCGCGCAGCGGGCTGAGATCGGGCAGCACTGAGGACGCACTTCCGGTGGCGGGGTGGGTGCCCCAGTCTCGCAGGCTCAGCTCACGCGCCTCGGCGCGGGTCCGCCGGGCACCCCGGCCCGGGCCTACTGGTCGGTCGCCCCCGAACGACTCCTCCCGCGCGTTAGATTGCGGCCGTGAACCCACCCACCGATGCCCATCCCCTGCCGGAATCCGCCCGGATCGTGGTGATCGGCGGTGGCGTCGGCGGGGCCAGCGTGGCCTACCACCTGGCGTTGCGCGGCGAGCGCGACGTCGTCCTGCTCGACCGGGGCGAACTGACCAGTGGCTCGACGTTCCACTCGGCGGGGCTGGTCGGTCAGCTGCGCGCCGACCCGACGCTCACCCGCATGAACATGTACTCGGTGGAGCTGTACCGCCGACTGCAGGCCAGCACCCACCCGGTCTCGTGGACCGAGGCGGGCGGCATCAAGCTGGCCTCGACCCCCGAGCGACTGGAGGAGATCCGCCGCCAGATCAGCTGGGCGCGCACCTACGACCTGCCCCTGGTCGAGATCTCGCCCGCCGAGGTGGCCGAGATGTTCCCGCTGGTCGACCTGGGCGGGCACGACGACGTCCCGGCCGTGCTCGGCGCGGCCTACCTGAGCAGCGACGGCTACCTCGACCCGTCGTCGCTCTGCACGTCGATGGCCGCCCAGGCCCGCGGCATGGGGGTGCGCATCCGCACTCGCACCCGGGTGCTCGGCATCGACACCGCGCCCGACCCGGGGTGGTCGCGCGGCGGCCTGCGCGGCGAGGTCACCCGGGTGCGCACCAATCACGGCGACATCGACTGCGAGATCGTCGTCGACTGCGGCGGCATGTTCGCCGCCGAGATCGCCCGGATGGTCGGGGTGCGGGTACCGCTGGTGCCGATGGCGCACCAGTACCTGGTGACCGATGCCATGGACGACGTCCGCGCCGCCCGGCGCGAACGCGGCAAACCCCTTCCCACACTGCGCGATCCGGACCTGCTGGTGTACTGGCGCCAGGAGGTCGACGGCCTGTTGATGGGCGGGTACGAGCGCCACCCCGCACCCTGGACGGCGAGCGCGACCTCGCTGGACGCCGTCCCGGCCGACTTCAACGGCAAGCTGTTGCCGGCGGACTGGCCACGCTTCGAGGAGATCACCACCAATTCGGCGATCCGGGTGCCGGGCATGACCGAGGCCCCGATCCGCACCCTGGTCAACGGACCCGAGGCGTTCACCCCGGACAACGAGTTCTGCCTCGGCCCGACCGAGGTGCCGGGCTTCTTCGTGGCGGCGGGCTTCAACGCCCACGGCATCGCCGGCGCCGGCGGGATCGGCAAGGTGATGGCCGACTGGATCCTGGACGGCGACCCGGGCATGGACCTGTGGCACATGGACGTGCGGCGGTTCGGCCCCGCCTATCGCTCGCCGTCCTACACATTGGCGCGCACCGTCGAGAACTACGCCACCTACTACGACATCCGCTACCCCGGCGAGGAACGCACTGCGGGGCGCCCGCTGCGCACCTCCCCGGTCTACGGCTGGCACGCCGAGCACGGTGCGGCGTTCGGTGAGAAGTCCGGCTGGGAGCGGGTGAACTATTACGCGCACAACGAGTTCGGCGGCCACGCCCCGGAGGCCGAGCAGTTGCGTCCGGCGGGCTGGGCGGGGCGCACCTGGTCGTCGGCCACGGCGGCCGAGCACCGGGCGACCCGCGAGCGGGTGGGCCTGTTCGACGAGACCTCCTTCGCCAAGCTCGAGATCGCCGGTCCCGATGCGGCCAGGCTGCTGGAACGCTGCTGCGACAACGTGGTGGCTCGCGAGGTGGGTGCCGTCACCTACACCCAGATGCTCAACCACCGGGGCGGCATCGAGGCCGACGTCACCGTCACCCGGATCGCGCCGGATCGCTTCCTGCTGGTGACCGGCACCGCCTTCGGCGGCCACGACCTGGCCTGGCTGCGGCAGCAGGCCCGGGCGCTGGGCGCGCAGACCGAGGGTGCCGGCACGCTGCAGGTGGCGCTGCACGACGTCACCGGGCAGTACGTGACGTTCGCGCTGTGGGGCCCGCGAGCGCGTGACGTCCTCGTCCGTTGTGTCGTCGGTGGCCCGGAAGCCTTGAGCGACACGGAATTCCCCTTCATGACCAGTCGGGAGCTGACCGTCGGCGAGGTACCGGTGCGCGCCCTGCGGGTCACCTTCGTCGGCGAGCTGGGCTGGGAGCTCTACGCGTCGTCCGAGTACGGCGCGGCGTTGTGGCGCACGCTGTGGCAGGCCGGCCAGGACGACGGCATCGTCGCCTGCGGCTACCGCGCCATCGAGTCGCTGCGGCTCGAGAAGGCCTACCGGGTCTGGAGCAGTGACATCACCCCCGAGACCACGCCGTACGAGGCCGGTCTGGGCTTCTGCGTCAAGCTCGACCACCCGGCCAAGCCGGACGGTTTCATCGGGGACGACGCGCTGCGCGCCGCGAAGGCTCTCGGCCAGGGACGCCGGACCGGACGGCGACTGGCCTGCCTCATCCTCGACGGCACCGACCCGCAGGGCCTGCCGTGGGTCGCCCTGGGCAGCGAGCCGGTGCGGCTGCGCGCGGAGAACCCCTCAGCGCCAGGCGATCCCGCCCCGGTGCTGGGCCGGATCACCTCGGCGGGCTACGGCTACACGGTCAACGAGTCCATCGCCTATGCCTACCTACCGGTCGAGCATGCGACGTCCGGCACGGCGGTCGAGGTCGACCTGTTCGGCCGCTGGATCCCGGCCACCGTCACCGACGCCCCGCTGTTCGACCCGAAGGGTGAACGGTTGCACTGACCCGGCGATCGCGCCTCGGGCGACGCTTCAGGCGACCCCGCCGGCCACCGGCGGGGCGCTGGGGTCGGCCGCCTCGGCCCCGCCGGACTCGCGCGCCAGGAAGTCCTCGATGGCGAACCAGTCCTGCCCCGCCCGCCGCGCGATCGCGAGCAGGGTCTTCATCGAGGCCACCTCCTCGACCTGCTCCTTGACGAACCACAGCATGAACTGTTCGCCGAGCACGTCGTCGTCCGCCCGTGCCGCCCGGAACAGCTGCTCGATCTGCGTGGTGACCTGCTCCTCCTGCGCCAGAGCCAGTTCGAGCAGGTCGACCGGCTGCTCGAAGTCGTTGCGCACCGCGCTCACGCCGGGGATCTCGACCGTCACGTCCCGGTCCATCAGGTACTGCACCATCATCAACGCGTGCTGGCGCTCCTCCACGGCCTGGCGGTAGAAGTGCCCCGCCAGCTGAGGCAGGTCGTGGGCGTCGAACCAAACCCCCACCGCCACATACTGCTGGCTCGCGGTGAACTCGTGACGGATCTGCTCACGCAGCAGCGGGATGAACCGGGTCATGGCCCGCAGCCTACGGGGCCGATCACTCAGCCGAGGCGCAGCACCACGTTGTCGATCACACCGTTGAACTGGTCGCTCGACGGGGTGGCCAGGGTCAGCGAGGAGGTCAACTTGCCGGCCACGGTGAACGGCACGGCGGCGGAGTAGCTCAGCGATCCGATCGCGCTCGCCGTCCGCGACGTCGAGATGGCCGCGCCCACGGTGCCGTCCGCCGCGATCGGCGCGACCGTGAGGGTCACGGTGTTCGAACCGGCCGGACGCACGCACCGCACCCGGTACCGCTGGCCGGAAGTCACCTTCACCGACGAGGCGAACTCCACCGCGCCCGCGGAACCCTTGACCCGGCACCGCGGCCGGCCGGCGTCCATCTCGAGCTTGAACTGCGCCTTGTCGTTGTACAGACCGCGTTGTACGACGTTGTTGCCGTCGTCCTTGCTACCCGCCACGGCGGTGGTGCCGCTGTCGAGCACGATGTCGGCGCCGTACTCCAGCCGCGCCGTCCCCGGGTTCAGGATGTCGGGCTGACCGGTCGCCGGCCGGATCGCCATGATCGCGCGCGCCCCGGAGGTCGAGAACGCCGGGAAGTCCGCCGCGGTGCCCGAGCCCGCGTACGAGGCGACCGTGATCGCCCGACCGGCGCGCGCGGCGTCCTTGACGATCGTGGACGTCGTGGTGGCCGCGGAGGCCCCCTCGTTGACCACCGAGGTGATCTCGGTACCGATGGCGCCGCCCTCGAACCGCAGCAGGACGACGTCCACGGTCGCCGCGGAGGCGGTGCCGGCGCTGAGCGCGAGCCCGGCCACCCCGGCGCCCAGGGCCAGCGCGAACGGGACGAATCTGATCGCGGCTCGTCGCGAACGCGCCATGGTGGGTGCCCCTCCGTCAGCCGACATACCGCGTCACCGTAAACAGCCCGGCGAACGCGACACACCCGTCGTCCGGTATGTCCGCGCGGAATTGCGCCGACCGAGTGAGACATCCGACTTCCGGCGGGGGCTGACGTTTTCTAGATTCACCAGGTATGGCAGCCCATGACTTCGAGTCCGGTCTCGACCGGACCACCGCCAACCACGCCCCGCTGACCCCCCTGGTGTTCCTGGACTGGAGCGCCGACGTCTATCCCGACCGCGTGGCCGTGGTCCACGGCGCGCGCCGCTACACCTGGGCGCAGACCCGCGAGCGGTGCCGCCGGCTGGCCGCCGCGCTCATCGACCGGGGCATCGGCCGCGGGGACGCGGTGGCGGTGCTGCTGCCGAACATCCCCGAGATGGTCGAGGCCCACTTCGGCGTACCGCTGGCTGGGGCGGTGCTGACCACGATCAACACCCGGTTGGACGCCGCGACGATCCGCTACATCCTCGGCCACAGCGAGGCCAAGCTGGTGCTGGTCGACCGCTCGCTCAGCGGCGTGACCGCTCAGGCGCTGGCCGGGCTGGAGCACCCCCCGATCGTGGTGGACGTCGACGACAGCGAGTACTCCGGCGAGGGCGATCGGATCGGTGCCGTCGAGTACGAGGCGATGCTCGCCGCCGCGACCCCGCTCGAGGGGCGCGCCGAGCCGGTCGACGAGTGGCAGGCCATCGCCCTGAACTACACCTCGGGCACCACCGGGCTGCCCAAGGGCGTGGTCTATCACCACCGCGGCGCCTACCTGAACGCCGTCGGCAACATCCTGACCTGGGGCATGGCCCGGCACTCGGTGTACCTGTGGACGCTGCCGATGTTCCATTGCAACGGCTGGTGTTTTCCCTGGACCATGGCCGCCAATTCGGGCACCAACGTCTGTCTGCGCGCGGTGGACGCCGCCGCGGTACTGGGGCTGATCCGCGACGAGAAGGTCACCCACTTCTGCGGGGCGCCGGTGGTGCACAGCATGCTGTTGGACGCCCCGGCCGAGTTGCGCGCGTCGATCGACCACACGGTGCAGGCCATGATCGCCGCCGCACCGCCACCGGCGACGACCATCGAGGGCATGGAGCGGATGGGGGTCGAGCTGACCCACGTCTACGGCCTGACCGAGGTGTACGGCCCGGCGACCGTGTGCGCCAAGCAGAGCGAATGGGCCGAACTCGACCTGCACGACCAGGCGGTGCTCAACGGCCGCCAGGGGGTGCGCTACCTGCTGCAGGACGCCATGACCGTGCTCGACCCCGAGACCGGCGCCGAGGTGCCGGCCGACGGCGCGAGCATGGGCGAGATCGTGTTTCGCGGCAACATCACCATGAAGGGCTACTTCAAGGATCCCGAGGCCACGGCGGCGGCGTTCGAGGGCGGCTGGTTCCACACCGGTGACCTGGCGGTCAAGGACCCCGACGGGTACGTGAAGATCCGCGATCGCGCCAAGGATGTGATCATCTCGGGCGGGGAGAACATCTCCTCGGTCGAGGTCGAGGACGCGCTGTACGCGCACCCGGCGGTCGCCTTCGTCGGCGTCGTGGCCCACCCGGACCCCAAGTGGGGTGAGACCCCGCGGGCCTACGTCGAGCTCAAGGCCGGCCGCGACGAGGTCACCGAGGCCGACCTCATCGCCCACTGCCGCACCCTGTTGCCCAGCTTCAAGCTGCCCCGCTCGGTGGTCTTCGGCGAGATCCCCAAGACCTCGACCGGCAAGATCCAGAAGCACCTGTTGCGCGAGCGTGCCCGCTCGACGGCCTCGTTCGAGTGAGGACGGCTCTCGAGTGAGGATGGGCTCATGACGAACGACGCTCCCCTGGTGCTGCGCACCACCGACGACCGTGGCGTCGTCCGGATCACCCTGAACGCCGGTGCGCGGTACAACCCGCTCAGCCGGGCGATGATCGCGGCGCTGCGCGAGGCGTTCGCGGCGGTGGCCGAGGACGACGCCGCGCGGGTCGTCGTCCTGGCCGGGGCGGGGCGGGGCTTCAGCGCCGGGCACGACCTGGCCGAGATGGGCGCGCAGGCCGGCGCGGGTGATGGCCACTCTCGCTGGCAGCAGGCCCTGTTCGAGGAGTGCAACGCCCTGATGGAGGCGCTGCCGGCGCTCGGTCAGCCGGTGATCGCCCAGGTGCACGGCATCGCGACCGCCGCCGGGTGCCAGCTGGCGGCGATGTGCGACCTGGTGGTGGCCGCCGAGGGCGCACGGTTCGCCCTGCCCGGGGTGAACGTGGGCATCTTCTGCTCCACCCCGGCCGTGGCGGTCGCGCGCAAGGTCGGCCGAGCCCGCGCCATGGAGCTACTGCTCACCGGCGCCCCGATCGACGCCGCCACCGCCCGCGACTGGGGCCTGGTCAACCGGGTGGTGCCCGAAGCGGAGCTGGCGGCGGCGGTCGACGAGCTCGCGGCGTCCATCGCGGCCCGTCCGGCCCCGGTGGTGGCCGGCGGCAAGCGCGCGTTCTACGCCCAGATCGAGCAGCCCCTGAGCCAGGCCTACGCCACTGCGGGCGAGGCCATGGTGTGCGACCTGTCCGGGGTCGACGCCCCCGAGGGCATCGCAGCCTTCCTGGCCAAGCGCGCCCCGGTCTGGCCCTCGTCGTCCCGATGAGCGCACGGTGACCCAATGGTGAGCGCACCGTGACATCGCGCTCGTCCCCGGCGGGCGCAATGTCACGTCACGCTCGCCAGACGAGTGCAACGTGACATTGCGCTCAACGGGATGAGGGCATCGTGACATTGCGCTCACGCTGAGGCGGGCGCTCTTATTGCGAATTACTTGCAACAAGGTAACGTGGCGGGCGGCCGTGACACCGATTCTGGGGGGACTGCCGTGCACGTACCCGATGGGTTCATCGACGTCCCGACCTCGTTGGTCGCCGGGGGTATCGCCGCGGCGGGCATCGCCGTGAGCCTGCGTGGCGCCCGGCGCGAGCTGGACGATCGCACCGCGCCCCTGGCCGGCCTGGTGGCGGCGTTCATCTTCGGCGCCCAGATGATCAACTTCCCGGTGGCGGCGGGCACCAGCGGCCACCTGCTCGGCGGGGTACTGGCCGCCGTCCTGGTCGGGCCGTACACCGGGGCGCTGTGCCTGGCCGTGGTGCTGCTGGTGCAGGGATTGTTCTTCGCGGACGGCGGCCTGACGGCACTGGGGGTCAACGTCACCGACATGTCGATCGTCGGCGTCGGTGTCGGCTACCTGCTCTTCATCGCCCTGATCCGCCTGCTCCCCGCCACCCGGACGGCGCTGCTCACGGCGGCGGGCATCGCCGCCTTCGTGTCGGTACCCGTTGCGGCCCTGAGCTTCACGGGCTTCTACGCCATCGGCGCCACCTCCACCGTGCCGGTCGGCACCGTACTGGCCGCCATGGTCGGCATCCACCTGCTGATCGGCCTCGGCGAGGCCGCGATCACCGTCGCACTGATCGGCAGCGTGCTGGCCACCCGACCCGACCTGGTGCGCGGCGCCCGCCACCTGCGCCGGACGCTCGACCTGCGGCTCGGCTCGTCGCCCAGCCTCGCACCGTCCACCTTCTCGGGAGGCTCCGATGCCTGACCCGCAGCTCGCCCCCGCGGGGCGTCAACGACTGTCCACCAAGGGGTTCGCGATCGGTTTCCTCATCGTCTCGCTCCTGGTGGCCGCGGTGGTGAGCCTGTTCGCCAGCCGCTCCCCCGACGGGCTCGAGAAGGTGGCCACCGACACCGGGTTCGCCGCTACCGCCGGTGAGCACGCGGCGTCCGGATCACCGTTGGCCGACTACCAGGCCAGCTTCCTGGACGGCGCGTTGGGCCGCAGCGTCGCGGGCATCGTCGGCGTGCTGGTCACCCTGGGGTTGTTCTACGGCCTCACCCGGCTGCTGCGCCGCGGCGCCACCGACTGACCGGCCGGCATCGTGGCGTCAGGGCACTCCCACCGGCTGTACGTCCCCCGGGACACCGTGGTGCACCGGTTGGCCCCGCAGTGCAAACTCGTTGCCGCCGTGGTGTTCGTGCTGCTCGTGGTGCTCACCCCCGGACGCCGCGTGGGCGCCTTCGCGCTCTACGCGGCACTGCTCGCCATCGTGGCCCTCATCGCGCGGATCCCGCTGCCGATGATCGCCCGACGGCTGCTGGTCGAGACCCCGTTCGTGATCTTCGCCGTGGCGATGCCCTTCCTCACCCCGGGGGACCGCACCTCGGTACTCGGCGTGCCGCTGAGCATCGCCGGCCTCTGGGCTGCCTGGAACGTGTTGGTGAAGGCCACGATCGGCGTGGTCACCTCGATCCTGCTGGCGGCCACCACCGACCTGCGGATGCTGCTGCTCGGGTTGGAGCGACTGCGTCTGCCGAGCCTGCTGGTGCAGATCATGACGTTCATGGTGCGCTACACCGACGTGGTCACCGACGAGCTGCGCCGCATGCGGATCGCCCGCACCTCACGGGGTTTCGAGGCTCGCGACCTGCGCGCGCTGCCGGTGCTGGCCCACTCGGCCGGGGCGTTGTTCATCCGATCCTACGAACGCGGCGAACGGGTTCACCTGGCCATGCTCTCGCGCGGTTACACCGGGCGGCTACCTGCCGTCGCCGAGGTGGCCGCCCCGCCGTCCCACTGGGTCACGGCCTTCACCCTGCCCGTCGCGGCCGCCCTGATCGCCGGCGTCGCCACCACCTCGAGGATGCTCGGATGAGCTCGGTCCCTTCCCCCACGCCTTCGGCCACCCCGTCCCCCTCGCCATCTCCCATGCCCGCACCACCGTCGCTGGTGATCGAGGCGCTGGCCTACGCCTACCCCGACGGCCACCAGGCGCTGTTCGGGGTGAACCTGATCATCGAACGCGGCGAGCGGGTGGCGCTGCTCGGGCCGAACGGGGCCGGCAAGACCACGCTGGTGCTGCACCTCAACGGCATCCTCACCGGGGGTCACGGCCGGGTGCAGGTGGCCGGGCTCCCGGTGACCGAGCCGAACCTGCGCGAGATCCGCCGACGGGTCGGGATCGTGTTCCAGGACCCGGACGACCAGCTGTTCATGCCGACGGTGCGCGACGACGTGGCGTTCGGCCCGGCCAACCTCGGACTGCGCGGCGCCGAGCTGGACGACCGGGTCGAGCAGGCGCTGCGCACGGTGGGGTTGCTCGACCTCGCCGATCGCCCGCCGCACCACCTCTCGTTCGGTCAGCGGCGCCGGGCCGCGGTGGCGACGGTGCTGGCGATGCAGCCCGAGATCCTGGTGCTCGACGAACCGAGCAGCAACCTCGACCCGGCCAGCCGCCGGGAGCTGGCCGAAGTGCTCGAGGCGCTCGACGTCACCGTGCTGATGGTCACCCACGACCTGCCGTACGCCGCCCAGCTCTGCCCCCGTTCGGTGATCCTGTCGGCCGGCGTGGTGGCAGCCGACGGGCCGACGCCCAAGCTGCTGGCCGACACCGAGCTGCTCACCGCCCACCGGCTGGAGCTGCCGTACGGCTTCGTGCTGGACGCCTGAGCCCGCCGGACGCCGCGCGGAGCCGGCCACCCCGGGCCTTCTGCTCTGTCGCCCGACCGATCGAGGGCGCAGGATGGAACTGTGCCGAGCACCGTGGCCCCACGGCGTCGGCACGGTGCACGGCTCTGGTGGAGGTCGTCATGGGCGCCCCGTACCCGCCCTTGTCAGCACAGGTCAGCCTCGGCGGTCTGTACTCACCCCCGCGCACCCCGATGATCGTCGACGTCCCCGAGACGGACTGCCTGGCCCGCTCCGGATCCGGCCTCGCCGAAGGCAACCTGGCCTGGGCGGAGGCGGTCGACGTCCTGCGCCGCATCTGGCCCACGCTGCAGCCGACGGCGCTCCCGCCGCCCCCGCTGGAGGTCCTCTGGAGCGGGCGCGGCGAGTCCTGGACGCTGTTGCTCACCCTGCCCGCCGCGGTCACCGGTACCCCGACCGGCCCGACCGACCCGACCGGCCTGAACGGCACCCGGCAGCTCGCCGGGTGCGAGGTGCGCCGGATGCACGAGGGCTGGTGTGCCCAGTTGATGTACTACGGCGCCCGCAACCGGCAACCGTCGCTGGCCCGACTCGACCGGTTCATCGAGCGCCAGGGGTATCGCCCCCGCGGCCCGGCGGGCGCGCTGCACGAGATCTTCCTGGACGACGGCGCCAGCACGCCGGCACCACGGGTGATCCTGCGACGCCGGGTGCAACCCGCCGGCTGAGTCGGATCGGCACCGCGCGAGCCGCGTGGCAGGATCGCTCGGGTGCGTTGCCTGCCGCGGTTGATCGTCATGTTGCTGATCGTCGCCGTCCTGGCTGCCATCGGGGATTCGGCTGCCCAGCGCCTGGTCGAGGGTCAGATCGCCGGCCAGGTGCGCACCGCGCAGGGACTGACCAGCACGCCCGAGGTCACCATCCACGGCTGGCCGTTCCTGACCCAACTCGCCTCGGGCCGCTTCGAGGACATCGAGGTCACCTCGCGTCAGGTCGCCACCGGCAACTCGCCGGCCGATCTTCAGGTGGACTCGGTGCAGGCGCGGCTGCGCGGCGTCCGGGTGCCGGTGCGCGACCTGATCTCCTCCGGGACGGCGTCGGTGCAGGTCGACTCGGCCCAGGTCAGCGGCGTCGTCCCGTACGCCACGTTGTCGCGGTTGCTGGCGAGCCGCCTCGGTTCGACGCTCACCGACGTGACGGTGCGCCCCCGCAGCGCCGACTCCCTCACCCTGGGCGGCAGCTACCGCGGCCTGGCCGTGCAGCTGCCGCTGCAGCTTCGGCTGACGGGCACCCGGCTCGTGCTCACGGTGCCCGCGGACGCCGCCTCGTCACCGGCCGTCGCCGCGGTGGCACGCCGGGTCGGGATGCAGCTGACGGTGCCCGCCCTGCCCTACGGCCTGCGGGTCAGATCGCTGCAGGTGCAGGACGACGGCCTGCACCTCGGCGCCTCGGCCAACCGGCTGCGGCTACTCGGCTGAGCGCTCAGCTCACGTCCCACCAGAGCGCGGCCAGGCGGCGCGGCCCCGGATCCGGCTGGGCGGCGAGCACCTCGGCCACCTCCGGGTCGCGCGAGGCGGGCAGGCACAGCCGGATCCGGGTGAACTCCACCCGCTGGGCCGGGGCCAGATCGGCGCGGCGTTCGCCCTCCTCCTGCCAGGTGGTGATCCGGGCGGGCAGCAGGGCGTCCTGCAACACCGCGAGGGCGTCGTCCGCGGTCGGGCCGTCAGGGCGCTCCAGGCCCCAGAAGTGGCGCCACAGCGGCGCCATCCACGACAGCGGGTGGCGTTCGGGCAGCTCGAAGACCACCCGGCGCCGCGCGTGCGCCCCGGCGACGAGGGCGAAGGTGTGCAGGTCGGCGACGTTGTAGGCGACATGGTGGGCCACGGCGACGTCCGCGACCAGGGCGTCCTCGGCGACGTCCGGCCAATCCCCCAGGACCGCGTGATGCGCCAGGCCGCGGCGGTCGGCCGCCCGGGCGAAGGCGTCCAGCATGCTCTGCTGGTGATCGACGCCGTACACCCGGACCGCGGGCGGGGTCAGCGCGAAGGCCGCTCGACCGCCACCGCAGCCGATGTCGAGCACGGTGCCGCCGGGGTCGAGTGCCTCCCGCGCCAGTCGGTGGGACGGCGAGTCCGGGATCGGGGCGTCGTCGTCCACCTGGAACAACTCCACCGGGTGGATCCAGGGGCTCTGCGGGGCCTGATCCAGGATCTCCTGCGGGATCCGCCACGCGGCCAGCTGGGCCGCCCAGCGCTGCGCTGCGCTCATGGCTCCAGCCTGGCCCCGAAGCCTCCGATCAGCAGCCGGTACGCGCCGGATGTGGTGCAGCCGACCGGCCCGCGGTTGCCCCGGCCCGATCGGCGACCTATAATAGTTGAAACTTTAAGGAGATCTGTGACCGAGCACGCGTACCAGACGTTCCTGCAGCGCACCCTGCCGATCACCGCGGCCCAGCCGACCTGGACCGAGGCGGACGGCGCGCTGCCCGCCCTCTACCTGGGCCACGGGGCACCGCCCCTGCTCGAGAGCCAGACGTGGATGGGTGAGCTGTTCGACTGGGCGCAGCAGCTGCCCAAGCCACGCAACATCCTCATCGTCAGCGCCCACTGGGAGGCCGCCCCGCTCGCGGTCAGCCAGCCGGCCGCCGGCACGCCCCTGATCTACGACTTCTCCGGGTTCGACCCGATGTACTACCGGCTGACCTACGCCACGCCCGATGCCACCGAGCTCGCCGACCGGGTGACCGCCACCCTCACGCAGCCGTCGGGGCAGGGCGTCCACCGCCACCCCCGTCGCGGCCTGGACCACGGCGCCTGGGTGCCGCTGATGACCATGTACCCGGCGGCCGACGTCCCGGTCCTGCAACTCAGCCTGCCCACCGACGATCCCGGGCGCCTGCTCGAGATCGGACGCCGGCTGCGCACCCTGCGCGAGGAGGGCACCCTGATCATCGGGTCGGGCTTCCTGACCCACGGGCTGCCGTTCCTGACCTACGAACAGTTCACCGGTAAGGCGGGCGCACCGGGCTGGTCGCGCGACTTCGACGCCTGGGCGGCGCGGGCGCTGGCCGAGGGGGACCTCGACGAGCTGGCGAACTACGCCCACAAGGCCCCGGGCATGCCGTACGCGCACCCGACGGTGGAGCACTTCACGCCACTGTTCGTCACCCTGGGGGCGGCCGAGAACCCGCAGGCCCCGGTGCACACCACCATCGAGGGGTATTTCTTCGGGCTGTCCAAGCGGTCGTTCCAGGTGGTCTGAGGCCTGCCCGGCAACGCCCTCGGACGCCGCGGGGCGGGGTCAGGCCAGCGAGAGGAAGAGCTTCTCCAGCTCGTCGCTCGACATCCGGTCCTCGCCGGCCTCGCCGTTCATGCACTGACGCAGGCCGCTCGCCACGATCTTGAACCCGGCCCGATCGAGCGCCCGGGACGCCGCCGCGAGCTGGGTGACGATGTCACGGCAGGACCGCTCCTGCTCGATCATGGCGATCACGCCGTCGATCTGTCCGCGCGCGCGCCGCAACCGATGGATCACCTGACGTGCCTCGTCCTCGTCGATCTCCATGGTCCCTGCTCCTCACCCGACGCCGTACTCCCAGCTTACCCCTGGGGGTATCTCGGCGTCCCGTGGTGACGGACGGGCGGGCAACCACGGACGGGTCCCCCGCCGACCGCCGGTGCAGACCTCAGCCGGCCTCGACCAGTCGCGGGTCACGTCGCAGCCTGGCCAGCGCCCGACGACGCGTCGGTCCCAGGCTGCCGGCGGGGATACCGGTGCGATCAGCGATCGACCGATACCGCGGATCATCGTGATCCAAGAGGGCGATCAGGACGTTTCGTTGCTGATCCGGCAGGTCGATGATCGCCGCGAAGAGCCGCTCGGACTGGTCGAGCCGGGCCACGTACTCGTCCGGTTCGGCCTGCTCGGCCACCGCCGCAGCCAGCACCGAGGACTCGTCGTGGGGGTCCTGTAACACCGTGCGCCGCAACGCTTCTCGACGAGCGATCATCTCGCGCTGACAGGTGGCCAGCAGCCAGTCCGACAGGACGACGCCCGCCTGGCGGAGTGCGGCCATGCGCTCCAGGCAGCTCAGCCAGGTGTTCTGGACGACGTCCTGGGCATCCTGCAGTGACAGTCCCCACCGCAGCGCCGCGTCCAGCAGCGTGCCGGTGTACGTGCCGATCATCTCGTCCCAGGATCGGGCGTCCTGATCGAGCGCAGACTGGCGCTGCTCCACAGGCGGCTCCCCGTCGGAGGCATCACGTCGAGCACGGGCACTCACGTGGCGAGCGTTCCGGTCGAGGCCGGGTGATACATCACCCCCCAGGTGGATTACCCAAGTCCACCTGAGGGTGGACCTCGATCATCGGCTGTCCGGGGGAGGCGGAGCCGGGTCACGACATGTTCGCGCCTCTGATGGATGCCGATTGTCGGGTTTCGATCACCCCCGGAAATGATCTCCCATCACTCCCCGGCGGGACATCGCGTCAGGGCCAGGTCACCCTCGGAACTGATTCCTGCACAAGGGTTTCGGAGCAACCTCGAGCCATGACCCAATATGCCTCATCGATGTGGTTCGAACTCGTCCAGACTGTCGGTTCGGCCGCCTCGGGGCCACTCGATCTGGTGCAATCCACGTCCTACGACTGGATCTGCTGGCTCATGCCCTGGCTGTGCTGAAGCCGCCCGCTGCCGTCGTCCCCACTACTCCGATCGGCGTGCGGAGCTGACGCACAACATCATCCGGGCCAGACTGGCGTCATGAGCGGATCGGAGCCCCGGAAGTGGCTCGCACGGCTGCCGGCGCCCCGAACGGTGCTGCGTGCCCTGGGTGTCGTCGCGTTGGTCATGGTCGAGCTGCTGCTGGCCCTCGACTGGCAGCACGTCGAGCGCCCGCTCGCGGCGTCCGTGGCGCTCATCCCGCTGATCATCGTCGCCGGGTTCGTCACGCTCAGCCAACGCGACCGGCACCCGGTCGGGGTGTTCGCCATCGTGATGATCCTCTCGGCCTCAGCGGCTGTGGTCCCCTTGTACCACCCGATCATCGTGCCGCTGGCGGCCCTCTATGCCGTGGCGACCCGACGCCCGGCCCGCACTGCGCTCCTGGCGCTGCTCACGACGATCCTGATGTTCGCCGTCATTGCCGTGTGCTATCCGGTACCCGATCTGCCCCCCGGAACGCGATGGGTCAGCGCCGTGGGGTATGCCCTGATCGCCGTCATCACCTGGGCTGCCGGCCGGCTCTTCGGCTCCCAGGCCCGCAAGCTGACGGACATGACCACTCAGCGCGCCGCCGCGATCGAGGCGGCCGTGGCGGCCGAGCGGTTGCGGCTGGCCCGCGAACTCCACGACATCGTGTCCCACTCGGTGAGCATCATGGTCGTCCAGGCCGGCGGCGCCCGGCGGATGATCAGCCGTGACCCGCAGCGCGCCGAGCAGGCCATGTACGCCGTCGAGGACCTGGGGCGCGAGGCGATGGACGAGCTGCGCCGGCTGCTCACGGTGCTGCGCTCGGCGTCCGGCGAATCGGCTCCTGACGCGCAGGACGCCCCAGGACTGGACGCCCTGCCCAGCCTGATCAGCAAGACCACCGACGCCGGGATCCCCACGATGCTCGAGATCGAGGGCGAGGAGGGTTCGCTGGCCCCCAGCGTCGGGCTGACGGCGTATCGCGTCGTCCAGGAGGCACTGACGAACGCCGTGAAACACGCCGGGCAGGGCGCCACGGCCCGGGTCCGGCTTCACTGGACCACGATCGGGGACGACGCCGCGCCGGGGCTGTCGGTGCGGATCAGCGATGAACACCCACCCGACCCGGACGGTCGCGTCCGGCGGCCGGTGTAAATGAGACGGGCGTAGGTTCTGCTTCGAGACCGCCGAGCGCGTCACGGCCGTCGGAGGTACGTTCTCCGCACACAGCACGGAGACCGGATTCCTGGTGACCGCCATGTTGCCGGCCACCCGCACGGGACGCATCGAGATCAACCTGACCGAGCCCTCGCCCGCTCTCGGTGCCGGCTCCCGGTTGGGCACGGATGGACAGGCATGAGCACCACCATCAGGGTTCTGATCGCCGACGACCGCACCCTGGTCCGCGCGGGTCTGGCCATGATGCTCGACGCCGAGGACGACATCGAGGTGGTCGGCGAGGCCGCCGACGGTCAGGACGCCATCGACCAGGCGCGCACGACGCAGCCGGACGTCGTCCTGATGGACATCAAGATGTCGCCGATGAACGGCGTGGAGGCCACGAAGATCCTGGTCAGCGACGGCTTCAGTGACGACCCCGACCGGCTGGTGCGGGTGCTGGTGCTGACGACGTTTCGGGCCGACGAGCACGTCTACGCCGCCTTGCGCGCCGGAGCCTCGGGGTTCCTGCTCAAGGACGCCGCCCCGCAGGACCTCATCAGCGCCGTCCGGGCGGTAGCGGCCGGCGACGGCTGGCTCGACCCCGGCGTGATCCGCAATCTGATCACCGAGTTCGCCCGTCGTCCCGAGCGCTGGAGTCACAGCTCGACCGCCTTCGCCAACCTGACGCCGCGTGAGCTCGAGGTGTTGGTGCTGGTGGCGTACGGCATGTCCAACAGTGAGATCGCCGAGTGGCTGAGCCTGGGCGAGGCGACGGTCAAGACCCACCTGGCACGGGTCCTGATGAAGTCCGGGCTGCGCGACCGGTCACAAGCGATCGCCGCGGCCTACCAGAGCGGCTTGGTGCTGCCCGGCACCCAGCCACCGCCGCCTGCGGGCAACCGCCCGACCCCCGCGTGAGAAGCTGACCCCATGCGCGTGCTGGTGATCAACGGACCGAACCTCAACCTGCTCGGGACCCGCGAACCGTCGGTGTACGGCGCCACCACCTTGGCCGACGTCGAGACCGGGCTGCGGGCGCTGGCGACCGAGCTCGGCCTGACGGTCGACTTCGTGCAGAGCAACCACGAGGGCGTTCTGGTCGACGCGATCCAGCAGGCGCGCGAGGACGGCGTCCGGTTCGTGATCATCAATCCGGGCGCCTTCACCCACACCAGCGTGGCGATCCGGGACGCGTTCTCGGCCGTGGCGATCCCGTTCATCGAGGTGCACATCTCGAACGTGCATGCGCGCGAGGAGTTTCGGCATCACTCCTACCTGTCGCCCATCGCAGTCGGAGTGATCGCCGGGCTCGGTACCCAGGGTTACGCGTTGGCGCTGCGGTACGCGCACTCGCAGCTGGTGCGCATCCTGCAGGCCTGACACGGGTTGAGAGTCCCTGGGTAAAGGTGCCGCCGCGGCGGTTCTGTGACAGTGATGTTCTGCACAAGAAGTCGTTGCGCTGCAAGGGCTTTCATGGGGCTCTGGGGCGGCTTGGTTGTCGGTGGTCGCCCGTAGTGTCCGCTTCATGGAACCCGAGCAGACCCCGACCCCGGACGGCGAGACCGCCGCCGGTACCGGTGGCCTGCCCGACACCCCGGACGGCGCCGCACCCGACACCGTCGGCCAGGCGGCCTCGCCCGTCACCACGGTGTTGGACGCCGTGTCGGCGCAGATCGTGCAACTACAGACCGCGCCGACGCTGACCCTGTCGGACAGCGAACTGCGCACCGCGGTGATCGCCGTTCACCGGGTCGCGAATCAACTCGAGGCCGCCGCGCTGCATCTGATCCGTGCCTTGGATGATCGGCCCGAGGCGATGCCGGCCTGCCCGGCGGGCAAGGTCGCCGCCACCTTCCTGGTCCACGCCCTGCGCATCGACCCCGGCACCGCCGCCCGGGATGTCGCCGCGGCGCGGCGCCTCGACCCGGACGGCGCCGGCGTCGGTGTCGACACCGGCGGCACCGACCCGGCTGGTGGGCTGGATGCCACGGGGATGGGGTTGCCCGAGGTCGGGGCTGCACTGGCGGCCGGGGACATCTCCCGCCGCCACGTCGACCACGCCGTGGGCTGCGTGGGCCGCATCGACAGCGATGTGTTGGCGCACATTGATCCGGAGGGGATCGCGGGGATCCAGCGGGTGGATGCGTTCCTGGTCGAGCAGGCCCGCAAGCACGCCCCGCACGTGTTCCGGCGCCTGTGCACCCAACTCGAAGAAGCGTTGAACCCCGACAAGGGCTTCGACCCGAAGGCTCACCAGAAGCGGTACCTGCACCTGGGCACCGACGCCAACGGCATGCTGGTCGGACGGTTCGCGCTGTCCCCGGCGGATGGGCTCATCGTCCGCAACGTGATCCACGCGCTGAGCAAGCCCACCCCAGCGGGCACGGGCACCAGTGACGGCTCGCAGGCTCAGGGTGAACTGCCGCTACGCGATCCGCGCACCGCGGCGCAACGCCGCGCCGATGCCCTGACCCACCTCGCCCGCCTCGCCCTACGCGGCAACACCACCGCACATGGCGACTCCGGCGAGGTAGAGGACCCCGACGCCAGTAGTCCCACCGACGCCAGCAGCGCCACCAGCAACCGAGACAAGGCCGCAGCAGACACGAGCACCAACGACGGCAACGACGGCAACGACGGCAACGACGGCAACGACGGCACAGCATCCGGCACCGCGACGACGGCGAAAGCGTCCACCCGACGAACCTCGACACCGAAACCCTCGGGCGGCGTCCACATCTCGCTGATCGCCACCCTCGACCAACTCACCGCCGCCCTCCGACCCGCCCCTACGCCTGGTGCCGGACTGGGCAGCGACCTGGGACCCGGCGGCGGACCCCTACCCCGCCACGTCCTGGCCCAGATGCTGTGCACCTCGCTGATCTCGCCGACCATCCTCGACGGCCACGGAGCGGTCCTGGCCCAGGGACGAGCCCAACGCCTGGCCACCCCCGCTCAACGGCGGGCGGTGTTCGCCCGAGACCGCGGCTGCGTCATCCCCGGGTGCACCGCGCCGGTGGACTGGTGCGACGTCCACCACGCCACCCCGTGGGCCGAGGGCGGGTTGACCGACGTCGATGCGATGGTCGCCGCGTGCGGCCGCGACCACACCGCCATCCACGCCGGGATCTGGACCATCACCATGATCAACGGTGTGCCGTGGGTGATCCCACCACCCTGGATCGACCCACTCCAACGACCAGTCCGCAACACCCTCCACGACGACGAGCACGCCGCCCACCGCCTCGCCGCACACCTCGGCAACGGGGCGGGCGATCAGATCGGCGACCAACTCGAACTCGACCTGGACGAGCAAGACAGCGCAGGGCGCGAGACTCGGGCCACCAGCGACGAGCCACCGTGACGATTGCGCGCGACGCGCCGGCTGCACGACCGCCAGGACGGGCACATCGGCGGCGCATTCGATCTAATGACCTCACCCCCCGACGAGGAAGGCGACCACAGATGCCGGTCGAACGGGAGCTGCCCACCACCGAGGCGCGCGACCTGATCGCGATGACCAGGGAGGTGGCCGACGCCGAGCTGGCTCCCCGCGTCGCAGCGGACGAACGCGCCGAGCGCTTCCCCCGCGAGATCTTCGCTCAGCTGGGCGACCTGGGACTGATGGGCCTGCCGTTCGGTGAGGACGTCGGTGGGGGAGGCCAGCCGTACGCCGTCTACCTGCAGGTCGTCGAGGAACTCGCCATGCGCTGGGCCAGCGTGGCCCTCGGACTGAGCGTGCACACCCTCAGTGCCTTTGCGGTGGATCACTTCGGCCGGCCTGCCCAACGCGAGCAGTGGCTACCGGCCATGGTGAGCGGGCAGTGGCTCGGTGCGTACTGCCTCTCGGAGGCGCACGCCGGCTCGGACCCCTCGGCCCTGGCGGCACGCGCCGTCCCGGATCCGGCAGAACCCGGCGAGCCACCGCGAGCGTGGACGGCGAACGGCGCCAAGGCGTGGGTCACCCACGGGGGGCGGGCGGATTTCTACACCATGTTCCTGCGGACCTCGGACGACGGGGGCCGGGGCATCTCGTGCTTCCACGTGCCCGCCGACACCCCCGGGCTGGTCGCCGCCCGCCCGGAGGACAAGATGGGCATGAACGCCTCCACCACGGCGACGATGAACCTGGACGACGCGCGGCTGGACGGCGACCTGCTGATCGGCCGGCCGGGCCAGGGGCTGGCGATCGCGTTGGCGGCGCTGGACTCCGGGCGGCTCGGTGTCAGCGCCGTCGCCGTGGGCTTGGCGCAGTCGGCCCTCGATCACGCGGTGGCCTACGCCCGCTCACGGGAGACCTTCGGCAAGGCGATCATCGAGCACCAGGGATTGGCGTTCCTGGTGGCCGACATGGCTGCGGCGGTGGAGTCGGCCCGGGCCACCTACCTGCACGCCGCGCGGCTGCGCGACGCCGGCCGCCCCTACGCCCGGCAGGCCTCCATCGCCAAGTTGGTCGCCACCGACGCCGCGATGCGGGTCACCACCGACGCCGTCCAGGTCTTCGGTGGCGCCGGCTACACCCGCGACGTCCCGGTGGAGCGGCTGATGCGCGAGGCCAAGGTGATGCAGATCTTCGAGGGCAGCAACCAGATTCAACGCATGGTGATCGCCCGCGATCTGGCCCGCAGCTGAGCTAGCGGCCGCGCGCCGTCAGCGAGGCGCCCCGGGGAGGCGGCCCAGGCGCCGCCGGGACACCAGCCACACCCAGCGGACGAGCGAGCCCAGCCCGGCCGTGGCGAGCACCGTGGCGGCACTGCCGGTGATCACGCCGGCCGCGAAGACCGTGGTGGCGGACCGGCTCAGCGTGAACCCCCGGGCAGCACGTGGCCCAGCCACCAGGCGCAGGTTCAGCACCTCGGCCCGCGTGGCTCCGGTGGCACCGACCAATCGTGCCGTCACCAGGTGCTCCCCCGGCGCGCCGTCCGACAGCATGAGGTACCGCCCCGCGCGAGGTACCGGATGCCCCGCGAGCGCCTCGAACGCCGGCACGCCGTCCAGATCGATCTCGAGGCGTTCGCCCCCGGTGGCGTCGCGCAGCTGCAGATCGAACTCGATCAGCTGCTCGCCCGGGGCGCTCACCACGATCGCCGCGGCAGGACCGCCGGGGGTCAGGTCCAACCGCACCGGCACCGGCCGCCGCGGTGCCACGCCGGCGGCAGGCTCCAGCCGGCCGAACACCCGCCGGGACGCCGCCGCCACCGGCTCGCCCACGTGCCGGCGCAACACCAGCGGGCGCTGGGGCAACGGGGCGTGGTACCAGGAGTGCAGTCGCACCGGATCGTCCCCGGTGAGCGGCGACCACCCGTAACCGACTGGGGCCGAATGCCTTCCGGGTCGCTTGTCGCGCCGCCGCATCCCGGGCCGCTCGCCAGGCCGCACCGGATCGGCACCGGAGACGGCCCGGACCGATCGGGCGTACCACTCCACCGGATACAGATGCGCCGCGTTGATGGCCTTGACCGGGTCGCGGGTGAACACCAGCGGTGCACCGAGCAACACGTCCACCACCGCCGACA
This sequence comes from Kineosporiaceae bacterium, assembly GCA_046330955.1. GTDB lineage: Bacteria > Actinomycetota > Actinomycetes > Actinomycetales > Kineosporiaceae > JADJPO01. Next base: position 38,992 of record JAXLRT010000008.1, read on the forward strand.
GACCCGGCCGGCGGTGATACGGCCGGCCGAACACCGAGGCGTAGGAGTCCACGAACGTCGTCCCGCGCTCGCGCCCGGGACGCAGCCGCGGCAGCACCAGATCGATCAGGTCACTCGCCCCGCCCAGCCGGCTGATCGGGTCCTCCGGGGCGTCGAGCAGCGTGACCTGGGCCGGGGGCAGGGTCATGCTCACCGCGGCGTGGGTGACCACCGCGCTGCCGTGGCTGTGACCGATCAGGTGCACTCGCCCGCGCCGGTGGGCCAGCGCCAGCTGCACCGCCATGGCCAGCCGGCGCCCGTTGACCTGGGTGGCCTGGCGCGAGCGGTGCGCCTGGAACACATCCGCCTCGGTGGCCGACTCGTCCAGCCAGGAGTACCAGAGCACCGCGTGGTCGGGTCCGAGCCCGGCCAGGGCCTGCAACAACCCGAGGTAGTCGGCGATCAGCGCCCGCCCCGTGGAGTCGACCAGCCGGGGGTCCCAGGCGGGCAGGGCGGACACCCCGTCGGCCGTGGCCAGCAGCCGTTCCTGCACCCGATACCCGGGCTGCCAGCCGTGGGCGAACACGTGGACGATGGCGGCGTCGATCGTGCCGGGGCCGACCGGCTGGAACCCGGTGCCGTCGAACCGGGCCAGCCGGTCGAGCGCCGGATCGCTCGCCGGGAGTGGCGCGCCGAGGTCGCTGGTCACGGACCCCAGCATTCACCACTGCATCGCCGGCAGCGCGCACGTCGGGGACGCCGCCCCGGCCACGGCCGCAGGCAGCTGCGCCGCCCGCCGCCGCGAGAGGTTGACGGCGTACCAGGGCGCCGGCTGCGGCGCGCGCCCGATCGCCTGGGACCGCAGCGGCTCCGGGAGCCGGTTCAGGGCAGGGCGCGCATCGGCCGACAGCGCGGCGGCGTAACAGACGTCGAATCGGCCGGTGCGCTCGAACCGGGCCACGTTCCACCGGGCCACCAGCGCATCGGGCCCGGCGAGCGCCAGCGCCAGCAACGCCACCCCGGCCCACGCCACGAGCCGGCGCGGCACTCCCGCCATCCGGCCCCGCGCCCAGGCAGTCGCCGCCAGCAGCAGGGCCACCGCCAACCAGAGCTCGAACGCCCCGACCTGCAGCCGCAGCACGGTCCAGCCGAAGGCCTGCTCGTAGGCCCACATTCGGGCCAGGGCGCTGGCCACCAGCACCCCGGTGCCGACCAGCGCCGCACCGCCGAGCCCGGCGAGGACGAGCCGATGGCGGCTGTTGACCGGATCGGCACACCGCGCCGTCCAGGTCAGGGTGGCGGCGACCAGCAGCGTGACCACGACGAGTTGCCAGAAGCCGTGGCGAGCGCGCTCGGCGGGGGTGGCGCCGTCCGCGATGATCCCCTGCGGGAACGCCCCGGCCACCACCAGGGCCTGCACCGCCGCGAAGGCCAGCAGCACCACGTCGAGCAACGCCAGCGGCACGGCCCACTCCACCACCGGACGGCGCCGCGCAGCGAGCGCGGGCAGGCTCGCCCAGCCGGGTGGCACCGCGCGGGCCAGCGTGAGCGCCGCGGCGAACAGGGTCACCGCCAGCACGACCGGCAGTCGCACCCCGAGCCGCGGATCCGTGCTGGGGAACAGGTGCTGCACCAGGGTGCCGAAGGCCGCGTCGGCCGAGCTGAGCAGCCCCAACACCGCGGCGGTGATGCCGAGCCCGACCGCCAGGCCTCGCGCCCAGGAGACCAGCCGCGCCCGATCGTGCGCCGTGGCCCGCGCCGGGGCGGCGTGCCAGACCACCGCCCGCGCCGCGCTACGTACCAGCACCAGCGGCACCGCGAGCAGGGCCGGCCAGCGCCGCGCATCGACCACGACGGCGGTGGCCAGCCCGATCCCGGCGATCAGGCTCAGGGTCACCATCACCGGGCTGGCCCGGACCGCCGCCACCGCGATCAGGGCGAACGCCAGGGCCAGCAGCACGCGGTCGCCCCGGCCCCTGGGACCGGCCCCCGGTGTCGACGTCGGTGTCGATGTCGGTGTGGCCGATGCCGGCGGGGACACCGAGGCGACGATGGCCGCGATCACCCCGGCGATCACCAGCCAGTGCACCCCGGGAGGAGCGGCGGCGGTCAGTCCCACCAGCAGCGCCAGCCCCGCCAGGTGCACCGTGGTCGCCCGACGCGGCGGGGCGGCATCGACCCGCAACCGGTCGAGCAGCGGCCGGGGCGCCGCGTGCGGCGGCGTCCCCCATGGCGAGGTCGACGGGGTCGACCCGCTCGGCAGCGGCGGCGGAAGGACAGCCGACGGACGGACCGGCGGGACACCAGCGGAACCAGACATGACAACTCCCCGAAGGCATGACGGAGCACGCGACACGGTCCGTGCCGCGCCGACGATCGGATGGGTGAACGAATCGGGTGAACGAACGGGTGAGGGCAACGGGTGAGCGCAGCCGATCCGGGAACGCGCTAGCCGGGGGCGGCGTCCGGCACCGCGACCCGGATGTGGCAGCCCGCCACCGAGGGCGCCACCTCGATCCGGCCGCCGTGCAGCTCCACCGCCCAACGAGCGATGGCCAGGCCGAGACCCGTTCCCCCCGTGGGGGTTCCGTGCCCTGCATCGGCGCCGTCGAGATGCTCGGCGGGCCCCTGCACGGCCCCGTGCCGGAACCGCTCGAACACCCGGGTCCGGTCCTGCTCGGCGATCCCCGGGCCGTCGTCCACGACCTCGAGCTGCAGCACTCCGACCTCGTCCAGCACGGCCCGCACCGACACCGTGCCGCCGTGACCGGCATGCCGGGTGGCGTTGTCGACCAGGTTGGCGATCACCTGCCGGATCCGGGAGGGGTCCACGGCCACCGCCAGCGACTCGGGCACCTCGACCACCACCCGGACGTCGGGACGCAGCGCCGCCACATCGGCCACCACCGCGTCGACCAGCTCGCGCAGCACCACCAGCCGGCGCGTCAACGGGGTCACCCCGGCCTCGGCCCGGGCCAGCCCCAGCAGGTCGTCGAGCAGCCCGGACAGGTTCTCGACCTGGTCGAGCACCTCACCCAGCGCGGCCTCGTCGGCCGGGCGGACGCCGTCCACCAGGTTCTCGAGCTGGGCGCGCACCGCGGCCAGCGGGGTCCGCAGTTCGTGCGCCACGTTGGCCATCAGGTCGCGGCGCTGGGCATCGGCCGAGGCCAGGTCGGCGGCCATCGCGGTGAAGGCCCGGGCCAGGTCGCCGACCTCGTCCCGGCTGCTGGTGCTCACCGGCCCGGGCGGGCGGCCGGCCGCCATCCGCTGGGCGGCGGCGGTCATCTGCCGCAACGGGCTGGTCATGCCGCGCGCCAGGAACTGGGTGACCCCCAGGCCCACCAGCACCGAGATCGTCAGCCCGTACCGAGCGCGCCACCCGAACACCACCAGGCACAGGTAGATCAGCACCGTGGAGGCCAGGATGCTGGCAGCGACCAGCAGGCCCAGTTTGGCCTTGATCGAGCGCACCGGATCGAGCGGGCGCAACCCCTCGGGCAGCACCGGCCTCACGGCAGGTCCTCCAGGGCGTAGCCGACACCGTGCACGGTGCGGATCCGCTCGGCACCGATCTTGCGGCGCAGGGCCTTGACGTGGCTGTCCATGGTGCGGGCCGCACCGGCCCGGACGGCGTGTGCCGCCGCCCGCGGGTCCCAGTCCCAGATCTCGGCGAGCAGGCTGTCGCGCTCGGCGACCCGGCCGGCCCGGCGGGCCAGCGCCGCGAGTAGGTCGAACTCGGTGCGGGTCAGGTGCACCGGGCTCCCGTCGACGGTGACCCGCCGGGTGCCGGGGTCCAGCCGCAACCCGCCGACGGTCATCACCGCGTCCGGCGCGGCGGCCGCAGCGGGGGCGGCGGCGAGCACCGCGGCCCGATCCACGCGACGCAGCAGCGCCGCGATCCGGGCGACGAGCTCGCGCGGGCTGAACGGCTTGGTCAGGTAGTCGTCCGCCCCCACGGCCAACCCCACCAGCCGATCGGCCTCGTCGTCCCGAGCGGTGAGCATCAGCACCGGCACCGGCCGGGTGGCCTGCACCTGTCGGCAGACCTCCAGCCCGTTCAGGCCGGGCAGCATCACATCGAGCACGATCGCGTCATAGGCGGTGGCGCTCGCGGCGGCCACCGCGGCGGGACCGTCGTGGGCCAGATCGACCTCGTAGCCGGACCCGCGCAATCGGCGGACGACGGCGTCCGCGATCGCCCGGTCGTCCTCGACGACGAGCAGCCGACGGGGCCGTGGCTCGGCGCGAGCCGGCGTGGGCAGCATGGTCACGATCACGACGCTAGCGGCCGGGCTCTGGGGGCGGGCTGGAGGTGGTGTGGAGATTCGATGGAGGACACCGGCCCGATCTGATCGACGCTTGGCGGCCGTGATCTCACCGAGGGTGATCGTCTTCGGCGCGTCTGTGACAACCGGCCCCGATCCGGCGTATCGTCCGAGCCTGGCCCAGATCTATCCGTCCCTTCGCCGAGCAGGAAAGGCTCGCCATGCCGACGGGAGACCCGGGCTTCGCCGTGCGCCGGCACCGATCGGCGTGCTGCCACAACGCGCTGCGGCTGCTGCTGTGGCCGATCTGGATCATCAGCGTCGTGCTGCTGATCGCCGAGGCCCTGTCCCCGAGCGCGATCGTCTCGACCGCCATGGCTCGGGTCGTCGAACTCCTGCTGCCGGCGGCGGTGGGTCTGGTGGCCTGCGTGCTGTGCGCCCGGGCCGCTCTGCGCCACGCGGCCGACACCCGGCGCGGTTGGGCCTGGGCGGCGATCGCGGCCGGCTGTACCGCTCTGGGCCAGGCCGCGGCGATCACCGTCACCGTCCGGGGCGGCAGCTCGCAGTCCGTCGACATCGCGCAGTCCGTCGACATCGCGGCACTCTTCACGATCTTCGGCGCGGCCACGGCCATCGGGTTGCTGCCGGGCCGACCAGGCGCCGGGGGCCACCGAGAGGTCCTGGACGGCGCGCTGCTCGCCATCGGCACCACAGCGCTGTGCCTGGTCGAGGTGCAGAGCACCGGCGGCTGGGTGGCGCACCTGTTCAGCCCTGGCCACCTCGGCGTGGCACTCACCCTGGCCAGCCTGGCGCTGGTCGGCACCCGGGTGAGCCGGCAGGTCTCGCCTCGATGGGCCACCACCCTGGTCGCGTCCTTCGCCCTGGCCGGGCTGCTGGCCCGCCAATTCGACAACCAACCCGGCCAGGCCCTGTTGGTGCTCGGGCTGCCGCAGGCCGGCGGCCTCGCCATGCTCGGCCTGTCGGCGCTGCACCGGCACCGGCTCGATGCGACCGAGCCGAGCGCCCCGAGCTCCTGGCCATTCCTGGTGCCGATGGCTGCCCTGGCCCTGGTCGTGCTGCACTGGCGGCGCGGCGACGGTCCTGCCCCTGCCACCTTGCTCATCCTGTTGATCGCCATCGTGCTCACCCTGCTTCGCCACCTGCTGGCGCTGCGGGACAACGCCTCCCTGATCGCCGAGGTCGCCGCCACCCGCGATCGGGCGGATCGTCACGACACCTTCGACCTGCTCACCGGGTTGGCCCGGCGCCCCCTGTTCACCCGGCGTCTCGAGGAGGCGCTGCGGCGCCAGGAGGCCGACGGGTCCTCGATCGCGGTGCTGTTGTGTGACCTGGATGCCTTCACCGCCCTCAACGGCAGCCTCGGTCATGCCGTGGGCGACCAGCTGCTGGCCGAGGCAGGGCTCCGCATCGAGCGCCGCCTGCCATCCGTGGCCTCCATGGCCCGCCTCGGCGGCGACGAGTTCGCCGTCCTGGTCGAGCGACTTCACCCGCAGGACGCCGCGGCCCGGGCCGGCATGCTCGCCGATGCCCTGAAAGCCGCCATCGATGCGCCGTTCCGGGTGGAGGGCATCGACGTCAGCATGAGCGTGGGGGTCGGCGTGGCCGTGGTGGACGCCGACATGCCGCGCCCGCGCGCCGGTGAGGTGTTGAGCCGGGCCGACGTCGCCCTCCACACCGCCAAGCGCACGGAGCTGCGACGGCCGGTGGTCTACTCCGAGGGACTGTCGCTGCCGGAGGAACACGACTGGCTGCTGCGTCCGGCGATCCTGCAGGCACTGCAGGACGGCGGCATCGTGGCGCACTACCAACCCGTGATCGAGCTCGACACCGGGCGGATCCGCGCGGTGGAGGCACTCGCCCGCTGGACGCGCATCGGGGAGGCGGCCGAACCCTCGACCTTCCTGCCGGTCCTCGCCCGGGCCGGGGCGCTGCCCGACCTCACCGCCCACATGTTGGGGCTCTCGGCCACTCAGCTGGCGAGCTGGCGTCGTGACGGGGTCGACCCGATGATGCGGGTGACCGTCAACGTGCCCCCGCCCCTCATCGGGGATCCGTCCTTCACCGACATGGTGGAGGCGGCTCTCGACCGAGGCGAGCTGCCGGCCTGCGGGCTGATCCTCGAGATCACCGAGGACCGGTTGATCGAGGACCTGGACGCCGCGGCCCGGGTGGTGTGCTCGCTGCAGCGCCTGGGGGTTCAGGTCTGGCTGGACGATTTCGGCGCCGGGTACTCGTCCCTGGCCATGCTGCACCGGCTGCCCCTCAACGCGGTCAAGCTCGACAAGTGCCTGATCGCCAGCCTGCACACCGATCCCTGGCTGCGCCGGTTGGTCGGTGGGGTGATCAGCCTGGGCGAGGATCTGGGTCTGGACGTGGTGGCCGAGGGGATCGACCGGGCCGAGCAACTCGACGTGCTGCGCGATCTCGGGTGCGTGCTCGGCCAGGGCCACCTGCTGGCGCGACCCACGCCGCCACGACACCTCGCTGCGCGGCTGCTGGGTCAGGGTGTCGACGGCTTCGGCGGCGTCGGTGGCCTGGGTGGTCTCGAGGGCTTGGGTGGCCAGCTCGCCGAACCGCCACGCCGCCTCCCGGCCGCCCGGACGCACGGCCCGGGTCACTCGGCCGCCTCCGCGGCAGCCCCCGCCGGCTGAGCACGGCTGGACTCCACTGTGCCCGGCTGAATCCGTCTGGGCTCGGCTGAACCCGACGGGTCCGGCGCGCCGCTGATCCTGCCGGCGCGCCGCTAGGACCGGACGTAGTCCAGCCGGGTCATCATGCCCGCTTCCATGTGAAATGCGTTGTGGCAGTGCAGCATCCAGGCACCCGGGTTGTCCGCGAGCACGTCGACGTCCAGGGCCGCCATGGCCGGCACGACCACGGTGTCCTTGCGGGGTGCGCCGGCCACCCCGCGCACGGCGAAGGTGTGACCGTGCAGGTGCACCGGGTGCAGCATCATCGAGTGGTTGGTGATCCGCAGCCGGGTCAGCTGCCCCTCGCGCACGGTGAGCGGTTCGGCGTCCGCATAGGTCCTCCCGTTGACGGTCCAGCGGTAGTCACCCATGCTGCCCGCCAACGCCACCGGCTGCTCGCTGTCGGGCGTACGTGCGGGCCACCGGACGGCGTCCGCGGCCACCAGATCGTTCAACGCCAGCCGGCGGCCGTCGAGTTCGGCCGGACGCAGCCCCGGCGACGGCGCCGACCCCGAGGCGGTGCGGATCAGCACCCGCGCCGCCGTCCCCGACTTGCCGGTCGGCACCGCGGTCAGCGGGAACACGCCATCGCCCAGGGTGACGGTGACGTCGTACCGCTCGCCCATGCCCAGCTGCAGGGTGTCCACCGTCACCGGCTTCACCGGGAAGCCGTCGGAGTGGGTGACGGTCAACCGGTGACCGCCCAGGGCGACGTCGAAGGTGGTGTCCGCGGCCGCATTGATCAGCCGGATCCGCACCCGGGCGCCGGGCCGCGCGGTCACCGAACGCGGCGCGGTCGGCAGCCGGCCGTTCGCCAGGTAGGCGGGGTAGGCGACGTCCCCGGAATCGCTCATGCCCGAGCCACCGCCCATTCCCCCCATGCCTCCCATCGAGCCCATGCCGCCCATGCCCCCCATGCCGCCCATGGAGCCGCCGCCGGCGAGCAGCTCGGCGAGCAGCTGCTCGGGGGTCTTGCCCAGCCCGACGGTCCAGTCGTCGAGCATCACGACGAGCTCGCTGTCGTAGCGGCCCGGCTCGCGGGGATCCTCGACGATCACCGGCGCGGACAGTCCCCAGTCCAGCTGCAACCCGGTGTGCGGGTGCAGCCAGTAGGTGCCGGGGTCGGGGACGACGAAGCTCACCGCCGCGCGCGAACCGGCCGCGATCGCCGGTCCGGTCACGCCGGGCACCCCGTCGGCGTCGTGGCGCAGCGCCAGGCCGTGCCAGTGCACGCTGGTCTCGCCGTCCAGCTCGTTGGTGATGCTCACCTGCGCCAGGTCGCCGGCCCGCAGCCGCACCGGCGCGCCGGGGAGTTCCCCGCCATAGGTGAGGGCCTCGACGGTGGTGCCGCCCAGATCGACGGTCGCGCGCCGCGCCACCAACTCGACCGCGGTGGTCCGGCCGCTGTGAGCCCGAGCCGCCTCGACCCGCGCCACGGCGGCGGCGTCGACGTTCACCGCCGGGCCGACGTGGCCACCGCCGTGGGTGATCGGCGCCGCTGCCCCGCGCCATCGCTGGATGCCCCACCCGCCGAGCAGGGCCGCACCACCACCCAGGGCCGCGGCCAGCACGGTGCGCCGCCCGAGGACGGCGCCGCTCAGATCCTGCTCACCCACGGGCATACCTGCACCGTGAGCGACGGACCTCGCGATTTCGATGAAGAAACCCCGAGGATTCGCTGCCGGTGAACTGACCGGACCGCCCGAACCATCGCACCTCCCCGATGACCTCTCAGACCCGCCGACCGGTCACCGGGTCGCGCCCGATCACGCAGTAGTCCAGGCCTGCCGGGTCACGCAGCACCACCCAGTACGCGCCGTCGAAGACCTGCCGCGCCCCGAGCTCCCGGTGACGGGACACCTCCGCGGCCACGTCGTCCGACCAGAACTCCAGGTGCGCCCGCGTGGTGGGGCCCGCGTCGTCCGGGCCGAGCCGTTGGGCGATCACCCGCAGCGGCAGCTCCGACCCCTCCGGCGACGCTGCGGCCTGGAACGCGACCACGCCGTCGACCGCGGGGAAGGCCCGCACCCGCCACCCGGTGAGCCGGCCGACGAAGTCCACCTCGGCGTCCATCAGGTCGGCCGGGACGTCGAGGCACACCTGCGCGAGGCGGCTGCGCTGGCCGCCGGGCCAGGTCTGCGGGCCGGGCACCGGACCCGCCGGGTGCGGCACCAGGCAGAACACGAACCCGCCGGGCGAGCGCAGGATCACGTGCCCACCGCAGTCGGCCACCTCGATCGCGCCGTGCGCCAGCGCCTGCTCCCGCGCCGTGCGGACGTCGGCCACCGACAGGTCGAGGTGCACCCGGGGCGGCTGGTCCAGGCGTTGCAGCTTCAGGTAACCGGTGCCGTCGGCCGGCACGAGCGTGGCGAACTGCCCCTGCGCGCCGCGCGGTGGCGACAGCGTGGTGCCGGTGACCGCTGTCCAGAACCGGACGGCGTCGGCGTGGCGATCGCTCGGCAGGTCGAGGAAGGCGGTCACCCACTCGATGGCCAGGCTCATGAGGTTCCTCCCGCACCGGGCGTGATCCGCAGCAGGGCGTCGTCCGTCCCGTTCGTGGTGGTGACGTAGAGCGCGCCGTCCGGGCCGAGACGGGCGGCCCGCAACCGGCCGAACGCGCCGTTGGTCTGCTGCGGGATGGCGATGGTCTTCACCGCCCCCGCGGCATCCAACCCCAACATCACCAGCTTGGCACCCTTCAGGGCCGTGACGACCAGGGCACCGTCCCACGTCCCCCACTGCCGCCCGTCGAGGAAGGCCGCGGCGCACAGCGCCTGGGTGATGTCCCCGGTCTGCCACACCGCGGGCACGGCGTCCGGGAAGCGGTCGAGATCGGTCATCGGCACGCTCTCGTCGTAGCCGCCGACGGTGCCCCCGCGAGAGGGGTCCCAGCCGTAGTTGCCGCCCGGGCGCAGCAGGTTCACCTCGTCGTTCACGGTCGGGCCGTGCTCGGCGGTGAAGATCTGACCCGTGCCGGGACGGACCGCGACGCCCTGCAGGTTGCGGTGACCGTAGCTGTAGACGTACCGCTCGAACCGGTTCGCCGAGGCGGCAAACGGGTTGTCCGGCAACGGGTCACCGGTCTGCAGGTTCAACCGCAGCACCTTGCCGCCCAGGCTGGTCCGATCCTGCGGCAGCCGACCGTTGGCGGTGTCGCCGGTGCCGACCAGCAGGGCGCCGTCCGCCGCCAGGGTGGGCCGGCAGCCGGAGTGCCGCCCGCTGTCGGCGATCGGCAGCCCGGTGAGCAGATCACCGACCCGCACCGCGGAGCGCGCGTCGTCCGCCAGCCGCCAGGTGACCAGGCGGATGTCGACCGGGCGGCCGTCCTGCTGATGGTCCAGGCAGGTGGTGAACCGGCGGCTGATCGCGAAGTCGGGGTGCACCACCAGGCCGAGCAGCCCGCCCTCGCCCTGCGCGAACACCTCGGACAGATCGGCCTGGACCCGGCTCGTCGTGGCCCCCGGTCGCAGGCTCGACACCAGTGTGAACCGCCCCGGACGCTCGCTGATCAGCGCCGAACCATCGGGCAGGAAGCCGATGTCCCAGCCGTGCTCGAGGCCCCGGGTGATCACCTCCACCTGCAGCGACGGCGCGGTGACCTGCGTCGGTGCGCCGGCAGGCGCCGCCGGGCCAGCCACGGACGGCGTGCCGCGTGACGCGGGCACCTGACCTCGATCGTCCGCCGAGCAGCCGGCGAGCGCGAGCAGCAGCAGGACGGCGAGCAGGCGGCGCATGCCCCCAGCATGGTCACCTGAACCGAGAGGTCAACCGCTGAGCGACGCCAGGGGCACGGTCGGGTCGGCCAGGGCCGCGAGATCCGGGACGACGCGCCGGGCGATCAGCCGCTGAGCCGCCCGGACGTCACGGGCCACCGCGTTGCCGCTGCCGATGGCCCCCGCCGAGCGCAGCCGCCCGTGGCCGGTCACGCCGAAGTGCAGCCGGACGCCGTCGGGGCGCAGCCGGGTCACGGCGACGTCGGAGGGGTCGGGCAGCCCGGCCAGCTGCAGCGTGCGGTCGTACTGATCCGACCAGAACCAGGGCACGGCAGCGAAGGGGGTATCGGGGGTATCGCCGAGCATCGCGGTCGCCAGATAGCTGCCCTGGTCCTGGGCGTTGCGCCACGACTCGACGCGCACCCGTCGGCCGCCCTCGTGGGCCAGCGGGAACGCGCAGCAGTCCCCACCGGCCCAGATGGCGGGGTCCGCGGTACGCAGGAAGGCGTCCACCACGATGCCGTCGGCGACGGTCAGACCCGCCGCGGCCGCGATGTCGGTGCACGGCTGCGCGCCGACCCCGGCCACCACGACATCGGCCCGCAGCGTCTCGCCGGTGCCGTCTGGCCGTTCGCCGGGGTTCCGCAGGTCGACCAGGAGGTGCCCACCGGCCGGGCCCGGCTCGGCCCGCAGCCGCTCGATCCGCACCCCGCAGCGCACCTCGACCCCGTGTGCGGCGTGGACGTCGGCCACCTCGGCGGCCAGCGCGGGCGGCACGGTACGCCCCAGCACCTGCGGGGCGGCCTCCAGCACCCGCACCCGGGCTCCCCGGGCCACCGCGGCCGCCGCCACCTCGAGCCCGACGAACCCGCCGCCGATCACCACCACCTCGGCACCGGCGACCAGCCGGGCACTCAGCCGATCCGCATCGTCGTGGTCGCGCAGGGACAGCGCCAGCTCGCCACCGGGCACGCTCAACGGGCGGGCGCGAGAGCCGGTGGCCAGCAGCAACCGGTCGTAGCCGATCACCTCGCCGCCCTGCAGGACGACGCCACGCGCCGTCCGGTCGATCGAGACCACGCCGGCACCTGCCCGCACGAGCACCCCCGCGGCGTCGAGCGCCCCCTGCCCGCCGATCAGTGGTGCCGGCGAACCCGGGTGCAGCAGAACGTCTTTCGACAACGGCGGGCGCTCGTAGGCCACCCGGTGCTCGGCGGAGACGAGCGTGAGCGACCCGGTGTGCCCGGCCTGACGCAGCCCGAGGGCGGCGAAGGTTCCGGTGGCCCCTCCCCCGACGACGACGATCCGCTCGCGACGTGCGGTCGAACTCATGAGGTGCCCTCGTCGGCGTCCTGCTGGCCGAAGACGTACTTGGCCGCGAAGGCCACCGGGTCCCACACCAGCTCCGGCTCGCCGGGCTCGACCTGCGCCGAGGGGTATACGGCGGTCTCGACCTGCGCCGCCTCGTTCAGCACGGTGACCGGGCGCGCTTGCAGCACGGTCACCGGATCGCCGGGGCGGCGGTGGCGCGAGATCGCCCACTCGACGTCCACCGGGTGGCCGTAGTGGGACGCCACGGCCCGCACCGCGCGGGCGACGGCGGCGAGCTGCTCGGCGTCCAGCACCGGACGGGTGCGCAGCCGCAGCGGCATCGGGCGCAGCGTCACCTCACCGGCGACGTAGTCGAACACCGAGATCACGTCCTTGCGGTTGACGGCGAGATCGATCACCCGGCCGTCGAGGCCCACCTGGATGTGGTCGGGCGTGACCAGCCCCTGCACCACGGCCTCGCCGCAGCCGAAGTTGGCCTCGATCACCACCCGGTCCCGCGCGCCGGTGACCGGGTGCACCGAGAACGCCACCCCGGACGCCCTGGCCGGCACCAACTCGAGCACGCCCACCGCCATCGCCGTGGGCACCTCCCGGCCGTCCGGCTCGACGCCCTCGCGATAGGCCAGCGCACGCGACCCGAACAGGCTCGCCCAACACCGCCGGACGGCGTCCAGCACCCGGCCCGAACCCGACATGCCGAGGAAGGTGTCGAAGACGCCCGCGAAGCTCGCCGTCGCGCCGTCCTCGCCGACCGCCGAACTGCGCACCGCGACCGGGAGCCCGAGGTCGAGGCGCTGTTCACAGAGCTCCTCGTAGGCCGCCGTGATCGCCGCCGCGAGGTCCGGCTCGACCGCCTCGGTGAGCAACCGGGCGCGCGCGGCCTCCGGAGCCAGGCCGGCCAGACCGAGGTGGTCCGCCTGGCGTCGAAAGCCGGCCACGGTGACCGCGAACCCCGACGGGACGCTGATCCCGGCAGCCGCCGGCCCCGCCGAACCCGCCGCCTCTTCCCCCCCAGCCAACCCCGCCATCCCTGCCAGTTCGGCCAGTTCGGCCAGGCGGCCCAGCTTCGGCCCGACCGCGGCCTCGAGCGCTCGGTCGAGCGGCACGACGAGCGCGGCGGCCCGGCTCACCGTCACCGGATCAGCCACGGCCCACCACCGTGACCACGCCGGTGGTGCCGTCGACCTCGACCATGTCCCCATCCTTGATCAACGCTGTCGCCAGACCCACCGCGGTCACCGTCGGGACGCCGTACTCACGTCCCACGATCGCCGCATGGCTCAGGATGCCCCCTCCGTCGCACACGCAGGCCGCCAGCTTGCCGAACGCCGGGGTCCAGTTCGGGGACGTCGACTCACACACCAGCACCTCCCCCGGCGCCACCTGGTGCAGGGTGTCGGCATCGGTGAGCACGCGGGCGATCCCGCGCGCCCGACCCCCCGAGGCCGCCAGGCCGACCAGCCGGACGCCGCGGGCCGCCTCGTGTGCAGCCGCCGGGGGTGCGCCGTCCGCACCACCGACCGCCGTCAGGAAGGTGCGGTTCAGCCCGAAGATCTCGATCAGGATCGGGTCGTGCACCCGGTCGGGCACCGTACCCAACGTCTTGGGCATGGCGATCCGCCGGACCCGCCAGTGGTCGAAGTAGTCCCGTCGAGCCTCGACCAGGCTGCGCAGGCCACGGTCGTAGTCACGGCGGCGCTCGGCGACGTCCAGCAGCTCGGGCCAGAACAGGAACAACGTGTCGTCCGGGCGGTCGGCGCCGATCCGGTCGGCGATCGCCAGGGCCGCCCAGCGCATCGGCAGCGCGGCCCGCAGGTCGATGGCCGCGTTGTGTTCCTCCTGCCACCAGGTGAAGTTGGCCGCCTGCACCGAGGCCAGGCCGGCGTCGAACACCACCCGCTGGGTCGAGGTCAGCCGGCAGCGGGCCTCCTCGATGGCCGCGTCCCGCTCGGCGAGCAGAGTGGCTCGGGCGGCGTCGAAATCGTGCTCGCGCTCCTGCAGCAGGAACGTCTTGATGGTGCCCAGCGGCGGCGTGGGGTCCTCGATCCAGCTGGGCAACGCGATGTCGCTGGTTCCCTCACTGCGCCACCCGAATTCGGCCATGACGTCCCGGAAGTCCGTCATCCAGGTCGCGGCCGCACCTCCCGCGGCATCCAGGGTGGCGGCCAGGTCGGCCGGCTCGGTGGCCGCGAACAACGCCACCAGCCCCGCCTGGCGGGCACGCTGGGTCAACCGCCAGAGCTGCTGATCGGTCTGGCTGATCCGGGTGTCGACCCCCTGCAGGAACACCCCGGTGCGCGAAGGGTCGAGTCCCATGTCGACGCACGCCCCGTGAAACCCCAGGTAGTTCACCAACAACGGGTACATGATCTCGAAGTGGATCTCGAACGCCCGCTTGTGGAACCGGCGGGCGGACCGGAGCATGTCGGCGAGTTCCGGCAGGCTCAGCGTGGCCGTGTCCAGGCCGCGCAACCGATGCCACCAACGGTCGATCTCGGCCTCGCGGTCGGCCCAGATCGTCGCGAAATCCCGCAGGAACGCCGGTAGCCGGCGCGCCAGCCGCGCCGTCCGTTCGCGCATCTCGAACGGTGAGGAGACCTCGATCGGCGACGCGTAGGTGTGGGTGCCCGCCATGCGCTGGGCGATCCCCCGGCCCGGGGGCAGCGGCAACGTCTCGGCGGCGTGCTGGGTACCCCAGGAGTAGCCGTCCTCGTTCCAGATCATGCCCATCGGCGTGAGCCCGCGTGACCAGTGGTAGTCCAGGAACCAGAACCGCTCGACGTCGCGGGGCGAGAAGGTACGCAGCGGCTCGACCACGAACGGCGAGTGCCCGTAGTCGGGGCGAAAGCCCGGGTACCACTCCTCCGTGACGAAGTCGTCGATCGGGATGACGGTCGGCATCACGATCCTCCGCAGGCTGGCCACGCCCCAGTGCGCACCCGCCCCCACGGTGACACCACGATCAGGACGGCGGCAAGTCGTTCCCCGAGGTCACGGCCGGGTGTCCGAGCGGCGCGGGGTCGCTGCTCACACCCGGTACCGGTCGACCAGGGAGTGCAGTTCGCTGCTCATCCGGGCCAGATCGGCGACGGCGACGCGGGCGCTCGCCATCGACTCGGTGGTGGTGGCCGCGGCCTCGGCGACCTCGTCGATCCCGCCGGCGATCTGCGAGGAGTGCGCTGCGGCGGTGTCCACCACGCGGGACAGTTCGGCGGTGGTGGCGCTCTGCTCCTCCACCGCACCGGCGATCGAGGCCTGGTAGTCGTTGATCTGCCCGATCACCATGGCGATCTCGCCGATGGCGGTCACCGCGTCGCCGGTCTGGGCCTGGATCTGCTCGATCCGCCGGGCGATGTCGTTGGTGGCCCGGGCCGTCTCCTGCGCCAGGTCCTTGACCTCGTTGGCCACCACCGCGAACCCGGCACCGGCCTCGCCGGCGCGGGCGGCCTCGATGGTGGCATTCAGTGCGAGCAGGTTGGTCTGGGCGGCCACGCTCTCGATCACGTTGACCACCTCACTGATCTGCGCCGAGGAGGCCCCGAGCAGCTGCACCGTGTCGGTGGTGCTCTCGGCCAGGCGCACCGCCGAGGCGGCCACCTCCGCCGCCTGCGAGGCGTTCTGCGAGATCTCTTGAATGGACTGGCCCAGCTCGCCGGCGGCCACGGTGAACCCGCCGACCGACTCGTCGACGCCGCGGGCGGAGTCCACCATGCCGGTGGCGCGGCTGGCGGTCCGGTCGGCCACCTCGGCGACCACGGACGACGTCGCGGCCAGTTCCTCGGCCGCGGCGGCCAGGGTGGCCGAGGAGTCGGTGACCCGGCGCACCAGGCCGGCGATCTGCTCGACGAAGGTGTTGAACAGCTGGGCGATCCGGGACATCTCGTCCTCGCCGCGCACCTCGAGGCGCGCCGTGAGGTCACCGTCCCCCTCGGCGATCTCGCGCAACCGATCGATGACCGCGAGCATCCCCCGGCGCACCGAGACCAGCACCAGCGTGCTGCTCACCGCCACCAGGATCGCCGCGACGATGCCGACCGCCGCGATGACGACGATCACCCGGTCCGCGGTGGTCTGCATGGACTTCTCGGCCGCGGCCACGTTGTCCGCCATGGCCGCGTCGGCCGCCCCGAGCTTCTCCTCCAGCTGGTCGAACAGGGCCATGAAGGCCGGCAGGTCACCCGCCGCGCCGGCCTTGTCCTTCTCGGCCCGGGCCACGAGGGCGACTCCCGCTCGGCCATAGGCCTCGATCATGGGCCGCAGGGCCTCGAGCTGCGGGCGTAGGGAGGCCGGGCCCGCCTCGGCCGCCGCGTCGATCTGGTGGAGCATGGTGGCCGCGTCCTGCGTCACCCGGTCGGCCTCCAGCTGCTGGCGCATCTGGGGCGTGGTGGCGTAGAGCGCACCCAGGACGTCGGCCTTGATGCCCTCGTGCATCATGTCGGCGTTCCAGGTGTGGGACATGGCCGTCGAGGTGGCTGCCATCGTCGTCGCGACGGCCCGTTCCCTGACCGCATTGACCAGTGCGATGCCGCCGACGCCCAGCACGGACACCACGGACACCATGGCGGTGGTCACCAGCCGGGCAGTGACGGTCAGCTTCATCGACACACTCGTCTCCCTGTGAGGGCCAAGTGCCCACCAACGCGATGTCAACGCGATACCAAGGAGGTCATCGGGTGCCGCGGCGGTCAGCCTGGGTGGCACCGCTCGAGATCACCCCATCGGAGGCATGCCGCCTCACCCGGGTGGCGCACCGCCGTCCGGGCAGCCCTCAGCCCGCTCTCGGCCGCGGTCAGCCCCCGGCGCCGGCCAACAGGCTCGTCATCGAGACCCCTGGCACCAGCACGTCCGGATCGGTGTGCACCGCGATCACCCGGGGCCGGTCGAACCGGGCGGCCGCCGCCAGCGCGTCGTCCAGCTGGTCGGCGGCCGTGACGTCCAGCCCGTCCGCGCCCAACGCCCGGGCCAGCCCGGCGACGTCCACCGCGCCGATGTCGGTGCCCGCGGTCCGGGCGAACCGCCGCGCCTGGTGCATCGCGATCGTGGCGTACGACCGGTTGACGAAGACCACGCAGAGCACCGGAACGCCATGGCGCACGGCGGTTTCCAGCTCGACCGCGGTCATCAGGAAGCCACCGTCACCGGCGAGCGCCACCACCGGGCGGCCGGGTTCGGCCAACCCGGCGCCGATGGCCGCGGGCAACCCGTACCCCATCGCGCCGGAGACCGGCCCGAGCTGGCTGCGCGGGTGGGTGAACCGCCAGTAGCGGTGCGCGAACACCGAGAAGTTGCCGGCGTCGTTGGTCACGACGACATCGGACGGCAGGTGGCGGGCCAGCGCACCGATCACCGCCGCCGGGTGGACGCCGCCGGGGGACGAGGCCAGGTCGGGCACCGTCGAGCCCGTCAGGTAGACCTGGTGCTCCGCCGACCAGTTGCGCACCGGCGTCGCCGGCAGGGCGAGCAGCGCCCGTGCGAAGGCCTCGACATCGGCGCGCACGCTCCAGGCCAGTGTGACCGGCGCCCGCAGCGCCCGGGGATCGAGGTCGACGTGGATCACCGCGGCGCCCGGCCCGGGCAGCGCGAAGTCCTGGGACGTGGTGTCCCCCAGCCGTGTTCCGAGCGCGAGCACCACGTCGGCCCGCTGCAATGGACGCACCAGCTCGGGCGCTGTCCGCAGGGTGAGATGACCGAGGTAGTGCGGGTGATCGTTGCGGAAGGCATCCTGCCGCCGGAAGGCGGTGTAGACGCCGAGCCCGTAGTGCTCCGCCAGGTCGTGCACGGCCTCCCAGACTCCCTGCGGCCCCTGCGCGCCCTGGCCGAGGATCATCACCGGACGGCGGGCGCCGCGCAGCAGGGCGGCGATCTCGGCCGCCGCGGTCGGGTCCGGCCCGACCAGGGCACGCCGCCCGGGGGTGAGCTCGCGCGCGGCGTCCGGCACCTGCCCGGCCAGGACGTCCGCCGGCAGGGCCAGCACCGCGGGTCCGGGCCGCGCCGTGGTGGCCGCCCAGTGCGCCCGTGCGGCCGCCTCGCCGGCGCGGGCCGGGTCGTGCAGCGTCTCGCCGTGCACGCTCACCGGGCCGAAGAAGGTGGGCAGGTCGACCTCTTGAAAGGCGTTGCGGCCCAAGGAGGCCGAGTCGACCTGGCCGCAGAGCACGATCATCGGGGTGGCGTCCTCCCACGCGGTCTGCACCCCGATCATCAGGTTCGCGGCGCCCACCGCGCGGGTGCCCATCGCCACCGCCGGCCGGCCGGTCAGCTTGCCCTCGGCCTCGGCCATGAAGGCCGCTCCCGACTCGTGCCGGGTCGAGATCAGCTGCAGCCCCGGGGTCTGCTCCACGGCGTCCAGCACCTCGAGGAAGCTCTCGCCGGGCACGGTGTAGAACCGCCGGACGCCGCGCCGCGCCAAGGTCTCGACGATCGCCTGCCCTGCCGAACGGCTGGTCGCTGTCATGGGGCGGATGGTGGCACAACCGGACACCCCCGGTGTGCGGTCGTCCCTGACGGCGGAATACCGTCGGCGCCATGACCGCACTCACCGATCTGGTCCGTACGCAGGGTTTCGTGGTGTTCGACGGCGCGATGGGCACCATGCTCCAAGCCGCCGGGCTGGACGACGGCGGCGCCCCCGAGCTGTGGAACGTCGAGCGGCCGGACGTCATCGCCGGCATCCACGAGGCGTACCTGCGCGCCGGCGCCCGCGTGATCACCACCAACACCTTCGGCGGAACCCGGCCACGCCTGGCGATGCACGGCCTGGAGGATCGGGTGGTCGAGCTCAGTGAGGCGGGAGCACAGCTGGCCCGCCAGGCGGCCGACACCTTCGGCGCCCTGGTGGCCGGCGACCTCGGGCCGACCGGTGAGCTGCTCGAGCCGCTGGGTGACCTGACCCCGCAACAGGCACAGGACCTGTTCGCCGAGCAGCTGACGGGGCTGGTGGCCGGGGGGATCGACCTGGTGCTGGTCGAGACGATGAGCGATCTGGCCGAGGTCGAGGCGGCGGTGCGCGCCGCGCAGCAGGTGGCCCCCGAGCTGCCGGTGGTGGCCACGCTGTCCTTCGACACCCACGGCCGCACCATGATGGGCGTCACCCCGGCCCAGGCCGTGGCCGCCCTGGCGGCCCTCGGTGTGGCGGCGGTCGGTGGCAACTGTGGCCGCGGCCCCGGCGAGATGGAGGCCGTGATGTCCGAGATGGTCACCGCTCGGCCCGAGGGCCTGCTGCTGATCGCCCAGTCGAACGCCGGGTTGCCGCAGCTGGTCGGGGATCGGTTCGAGTACACCGCGCCGCCGCCGGTGCTGGCGGCGCACGCCATCCGGTTGCGCGAGCATGGTGTCGACCTGATCGGCGCCTGCTGCGGCTCCACGCCCGATCACACCCGCGCCGTCCACGTGGCCCTGACGCGCTGACCGTTCGCTGCGGGCCACCTCGGGCTGCGGTAGGTGATGTTCGGTGCTCTCATGCCGGTGAGGAAGGCACCTGCACGAGAGCGTGGTGATCATCGTGTTGCGTCCCGACGAGCCAGGCGGCGGGCCGAGCGACCTCGACCGGCTGCTACGCGCCGCAGCCCGCGGCGACGACCGTGCCTGGGCCGAGCTGGTTCGCCGTCACGCCGAGTTGGTGCGCGCCGTGTGCCGGCGGTGCGGCGTGTTCGGAGCCTGCGCGGACGACGTCGCCCAGGTCACCTGGTTGGCCCTGTTCACCAACATCGAGAAGATCCACACGCCGCACGGGATCACGGCCTGGCTACGGACGACGGCGCGCCGCGAGTGCCTGTCCCAGCGCCGCCGCGCCGCCCGTGAGGTGCCACGCCACGACCTCGACTGCCCGGTCATCGGCCCGGACCCCGACGAGTGGCTCGAGGCCCACCGGGTGAGGTTGATGATCCGCCAGGCGGTGGGCCTGCTGCGCGGTCGCGAACGGGCGCTGGTCGAGTTGCTGCTGCAGCCCGATCCGCCCAGCTACGTGGAGATCTCCCGGCGGCTGGACATGCCGCTGGGCGCCGTCGGCCCGGTGCGGCAACGAGCGCTGCGGCGGCTGCGGGAGGCCCTGGGTTCGGAGCTGATGCCGGGCCTCGGACCGGGGGCCTCCGCCGACGGGCTCGCCGCGGGTTGTCGCGCCACCGCCTGATCGGCCGGGCCGCGGGCCGGGATCGCGCTCCTTCAGGCGCCCGGCGGCCGTGCCGAAGGATGAGGTGTGAGCGAGGAGATCCTGCGTCTCGTGGCCCAAGCGTATCGCGAGGGCGGACCGTTCGGGCAACCCGTCCTGGTCCGTTCCTTCCTGGACATGATGAGCCGAAGCGAGGTCGAGGAGCAGCTGGGCCTCTTGCTGGACTCCGGCGTGCTCATCGCCGGGGAAGGCGGCACCGTGGGCCTGGCCGTCGCCGTCCGGGTGCCGATCGTGAGCCAACGCGTACTGGGCTACTGGGTCCGGCTGGCCGCCCACGGCCAGGAGGATCTGCGCGAGTTGAGACTCGCCTGCATCCGTGCCGAGTTGCGTGAGCTGGTCGCCTACTGTCTCTCGTCGCAGACCCTGCCCGAGGCCACCGTGCAACGCGGCCTGCAACTACTCGGCGTCCTCGCCATGCGCGACCTGGATGCCGAGGCCATGCACCTGATGGCCGGCATGGCGGGCCCGATCCGCCACCAGATGCAGGACCTGGCCAAGGTGCCCGAAGGGAGCTGCCGCAGCCTGAAGGAGCTCCAGGCCCAGATGCGTCGCTACGTGACCACCGAGTATCTCGCCGAGACCGGCGCCTGAGCGGGCGAGACGACCAGGGTGGCGGGGCTGCTGCGGCCATGGGCGACGTTCGCCCGGCAGGTGACGATTACCGCCCTCTGGTACGGCATCGCGGTGCAGGTCGGTCTCGCCCTGCGGGACCCGACCTCCTCGATCGCACTGTTCTGGCCGGCAGCCGGCGTGAGCGCCGCCTTGATGATCCGCGCACGGCGCCGCGACCGGCTCGCCGTGAGTGCCGTGGTCCTGGCCCTGGTGGTCGACAATCTCGCGCTCAACCTGACCGCAGGTCACACGCTCGGCTCGACGCTGGGCTTCACGGCGGCCAACACGCTCGAACCGCTGGTGGCGGCCTTCACGTTCACCCGATTGCGGCGCCGGTGGCCCGAGGCGAGCCTGGCGATGCCGATCCTCGTGGTCGCCGCTCTGGCCGGGGTGGCCACCAGCACCCCCCTGGCGGTTGCGCTGCTGTCGCCGCAGCTGCCCGACCCCTGGTGGCTGGTCGCCGCCACCTGGTCGCTGCCCGATTTCGCCGGGGTGGCCGCGGTCGGGCCGGCCCTGCTGGTGCCGTTCGCCCCGCCCACCGGCCGGTGGCGCGAGGCCGTCGGACAGGGAGTGGTGTCGGTCGCGATCACGATGCTGGTGTTCTGGTCGACCTCCGGCATCCCGATCGCCTGGCTCACCTTGCCGACGTTGGTGTGGGCCGCGCAACGGCTGGGGATCACCTGGACCGCCCTGAACGCCACCGTCGTGGCCGTCAGCGCCTCCATCGCCGGGATCCACGGCCGGGGCCCGTTCGGGGTTCCGGCGCACAGCGTGGTCAATCTGCTCTCGGCGCAGGCCTACTCAGTGGTCATCGTCTTCACGGCGCTCGCCACGGCCAGTGCGGTGGCCGAGCGTGAACGCGTGGCCCGGGTGCTGGCCCTGCAGGACCCCCTCACCGGGTTGCCGAATCGTCGCTGGTTCGCCGAACACGCCGAGGACGTCCTGGCCCGCAGCCCGCGCGAGGGAACCGTCGTGGCCGTGCTGTACTGCGACCTCGACGGATTCAAGCTGATCAACGACACCTACGGGCATCACGTCGGCGACGAGGTGCTGCGGGCGACCGCACACCGGCTGGTGTCCGCCGTCAGGCCGACCGACATGGTCGCCCGGCTCGGAGGCGACGAGTTCGCCATCCTGTGCCCCGGGATGGATCACCGCGCGGAGGCCGAGGCGATCCGCGAGCGGCTCGGGGAGCGCTGTCGCATGCCGGTCGTGGTGGACGGCGTCACGGTGGTTCCGGAGGTCAGCGTCGGACTGGTCCTGATGGACGGCCATGCCTCGCTGGAGGACCTGCTCCACGAGGCCGACCAGAGCATGTACCTCGCCAAACGGGGAGCGAAGGAACGTCGGCGAGCGACCCTTCCCACGCCGCGCACCGCGGTCGAGACCGACGCGGGGCAGCGCACCGGCTGAGCCGGCACCGGGTCCGGACGGCGACCGGCTGGTCTGCCACCCTGGTCGGGTGCCGCGCAGCAACCGCCCCCGTCGCCGAACCCGGGGCACGCCCGCCCCCGAGCCGGTGATCGATCGCGATCGAGCGCTGTACGGCACCGGCCGGCTCGAGCAGCACCCGGACGGCGAGTGGCTGGTGCGGCCGATCAGCGCAGCCGCCGCGGGCAAGGCCTATCTCTGCCCGGGCTGCCGCCAGGAGATCCCCCCGCGCGTCGCACATCTGGTCGCCTGGCCCGCCGAGGAGCCGATCGGCGCCTTCGGTGGCGTGGCGGACCGCCGCCACTGGCACCGTGCCTGCTGGGCCGCTCGCCACCGCCGTCGCTGATCGGCACAGGGGGATCGGCTCAGGGGATCGGCTCACCTGATCGATTCAGATGACGCCGTGTCGCGCCAACGGCTCCATCAACACCGACTCCTCCCAGGCCAGGTGGGACCGCATGGTGTCATCGACCAGATCGACGACCGCCCGCAGCCGGGCCAAGGCCCCGGTGAGGGGCTCGCCCGGGGCAGCGGTCACCAGGGCGACGAGCGCCCGGTCGACCTCGTCGAGCACGGCGGCGATGCCGTGGTGCTCCTCCTCCAGCCGGTCGATCACCGGCCCCAGACCCGGTTCGCGAGAACGCAGGTGGGGGAACAACGAGACGTCCTCGATGGTGTGGTGGGTGGTCACCAACCGGCAGTAGGACTCGCAGAAGGTGCCCAGGGTCCAGTTGTTCTGCCGCATCGCCATGGCGTTGATCGCCGACCGGGCAGCGCCCGCGTCCAGCGTCCCGGCCGCGACCTGATCGATCAGGTCGAACAGCCGGTCGAGCTCGCCGCGCAGGTGATCGTGCACGTCGACCAGGTGCTGAGCCGCGGCGCGCTGCGGCGCCGTCCAGGTCAGCGGCGGTTCCGGCGAGGTGTAGACCGGGCGGGTGGCGTCGTCCCAGAACCGGCGGTCGCTGCGGCGTGACCCGTCGTCCGGAGTCGGGCGAGGCGCCGCCCCGGCACTCTGAACCCGTTCCCGCGCAACGGGTTCCTCGATCTCGACCGGCCGGGTCACCGAGCTGCCGGCGGCCGGCGGCTCGCCTCGCGCCACCCCGTGCCGCGCGTCGTCCACCAGCCGGCGCGTCGCCGGCGCCACCTCGTCGCCGAAGACCCGGATCAGGCGTGGATCGTCCGAGGCCAGGATGAAGGCGCTCATCCCGTGGTCGAGGGTCAGCGCGGCGAGCTGCTCGGGCCAGTGCGCCGGCGCGCCGCGCAGGCCGGGCTGATCCCCGACGGCGGAGGGCTGGATGTTGTAGAGCCGCCGGATCGCCGCGGGGGAACGCCCGGCCGCCTGCGCCGCCTCGTCGATCCGGGCGTTGCGTTCGGCCAGCGTGTCGGGCGGCACGTACGCCATCGAGGGCAGCCAGCCGTCGCCGAGCCGGCCGGTCAGGGCCAGCGCCCGCGGCCCGATCGCGCCGATCCAGATCTCGATCGGGTGCGCCAGGGCCGGCCCGGTGCGGACGCCGCGCAGCGTGTAGTGCTCACCGTCCAGCCGGATCGACCGCTCGGTGGGGTCCCAGCTACGGCGGATGATCGCGATGGCCTCCTCCAGCGCCGCCAGCGCCTGGCCGGGGGTGCGGCGCGGACCACCCGCAGCCTCGATCGCATCCCAGAAGCCGCCCGCGCCCAGGCCGAGCTCGACCCGGCCCGAGCCCAACAGATCGAGACTGGACACGGTCTTGGCCAGCACCAGCGGCGGGCGCAGCGGCAGGTTGGTGACATTCGTGGTCACCCGCACCCGGCTGGTGCGGGCCAGGATCGTGGCGAGCAACGCCCACGCATCCAGGAACCGCGCCTGGTAGGGGTGGTCCTGCACCGTGACCAGGTCCAGACCGGCCGCCTCGCTCAGCCGAGCGAGCTCGACCACCCGATCGGGCGCCGCGGCGTCCGGGGTCAGGAAGGTGCCGAACTGCAGCGGGTGCCCGTAGTCGACCATGCGCTCATCCTGGCCCACGGATGCTTTCTGGAACGACTCCAGAGATTATCTGGACTAGTTCCAGAACACGCGGCAGACTGTGATCCGTGAGGACGTCGTTCGAGGCCGAGCTGCTGCTCCGTGAGGCAGGCCTGCGCGTCACCCGCCCCCGGGTGGCCGTGCTGAACGCCGTCCACACGCATTCCCACGCCGACACCGACTCGATCATCCGGATCGTCCGGGACGAGCTCGGCGAGGTGTCCACCCAGGCCGTGTACGACGTGCTGCGCGCCCTGACCGCAGCCGGGCTGCTGCGGCGCATCGAACCGGCCGGCTCCGTGCCCCGCTACGAGGCGCGGGTCGGCGACAACCATCACCACATCATCTGTCGCAGGTGCGGTGCCATCGCCGACGTGGACTGCGCCGTCGACTACACCCCCTGCCTGACCGCCTCCGACGACCACGGCTACGTCATCGACGAGGCCGAGGTCGTCTATTGGGGCACCTGCCCCGCCTGTTCCCCCGCCGCCGGCTGACCCACTGTCCGACCACGCGCCCGCGGCATGATCGACCCAGCAATCGACGACCCGATATGAAACAGATGTCCCCGATGAAGGAGAGCACTGTGGCCGACGAGACCAACCCCGCCCTGGTGGCCGCCGAGGGACGCACCGCGCGTGCCCGGTCCAACAACGACTGGTGGCCCAACCAACTCGACGTGAGCGTGCTGCACCAGCGGCCGCCGGCGGGTGACCCGATGGGCGAGGACTTCGACTACGCCGCCGAGTTCTCCACCCTCGACCTGGCTGCCGTGAAGGCGGACATCGAGGCCGTCATGACCACCTCGCAGGACTGGTGGCCGGCCGACTGGGGCCACTACGGGCCGCTGTTCATCCGCATGGCCTGGCACAGCGCCGGCACCTACCGGATCCAGGACGGTCGCGGCGGCGCCGGGGCCGGGCAGCAGCGGTTCGCGCCGCTGAACAGCTGGCCGGACAACGCCAACCTCGACAAGGCCCGCCGGCTGCTGTGGCCGGTCAAGCAGAAGTACGGCCGCAAGCTGTCCTGGGCCGACCTGATGGTGCTCGCCGGCAACTGTGCCCTGGAGTCCATGGGCTTTCACACCTTCGGCTTCGGCGGCGGTCGCGCCGACGTCTGGGAGCCCGAGCACGTCGACTGGGGCAACGAGTCCGAGTGGCTGGGCGACCAGCGCTACAGCGGTGAGCGCAAGCTCGCCAACCCGCTGGCCGCCGTCCAGATGGGTCTGATCTACGTCAACCCCGAGGGCCCCAACGGGCAGCCCAGCGCGCTGGCCGCCGCGCAGGACATCCGGGAGACGTTCGCGCGCATGGCGATGAACGACGAGGAGACCGTGGCGCTGATCGCCGGCGGGCACTCGTTCGGCAAGACCCATGGCGCAGCGCCGGCGACGCATGTCGGCCCCGAGCCCGAGGCCGCCCCGATCCAGGCGATGGGCCTGGGATGGCAGAACGACAACGGGTCGGGCAAGGGCGGCGACACCATCACCAGCGGCCTCGAGGGCGCCTGGACGCCGACCCCGACCACCTGGGACAACAGCTTCTTCGAGACGTTGTTCGGCTACGACTGGGACCTGGTCAAGAGCCCGGCGGGCGCCTGGCAGTGGGTGCCGACCGACCCCGCGGCGGCGAACGCCGTGCCCGATGCGCACGACCCGACCAAGCGGCACGCCCCGGTCATGCTCACCACCGACCTCGCGTTGCGGATGGACCCGATCTACGGGCCGATCTCGCGCCGGTTCTACGAGAACCCGGATCAGTTCGCCGACGCCTTCGCCCGGGCCTGGTTCAAGCTGACCCACCGCGACATGGGTCCGATCCAGCGCTACCTCGGCCCCGAGGTGCCGTCCGAGCAGCTCATCTGGCAGGACCCGGTGCCGCCGGTCACGCACGAACTGATCGGGGCGGACGACGTCGCCGCACTGAAGCAGACCATCCTCGGCTCGGATCTGACGGTGGCCGAACTGGTGTCGACCGCCTGGGCCTCGGCCTCGACGTTCCGCGGCACCGACAAGCGAGGCGGCGCGAACGGTGCCCGGATTCGCCTGGCACCGCAGAGCCAGTGGGAGGTCAACGACCCGGCACAGCTGGCGCGGGTGCTGCGCACCCTGGAGGGGATCCAGCAGGGCTTCAACACCAACCGATCGGACGGCAAGCAGGTCTCGCTGGCCGACCTGATCGTGCTCGGCGGCTGCGCCGCGGTCGAGCAGGCCGCGCGGGACGCCGGGGTCGACGTCGTCGTCCCGTTCACGCCGGGCCGCACCGACGCCCTGCATGAGCAGACCGACAGCGAGTCCTTCGCGGTGCTCGAGCCGACCAGCGACGGGTTCCGCAACTACCTCGGCAAGGGCAGCGATCGCCCGACCGAGGCCCGGCTGATCGATCGGGCGCAGTTGCTCACGCTGAGCGCGCCGGAGCTGACCGTGCTGGTGGCGGGCCTGCGGGTGCTCGGCGCGAACGTGGGCGGCTCCTCGCACGGGGTGTTCACGCAGCGCCCGGGCACGCTGACCGCCGACTTCCTGGTCAACATCCTCGACCTGTCGACCACCTGGACGCCGACGTCCGAGGGCGAGGAGACCTTCGAGGGCCGGGACGCCGCGACCGGCCAGGTGCGCTGGACCGCAACCCGCAACGACCTGGTGTTCGGGTCGAACTCGGTGCTGCGGGCCATCGCCGAGGTCTACGCGTCCTCCGACGCGGGCGAGAAGTTCGTCCACGACTTCGTCGACGCCTGGGACAAGGTGATGATGCTGGACCGCTTCGACGTCCACCGCTGACGCCGGGGTAACGCTCCGGGGCGCCGTGCGGGCCAGTGGCTCGCACGGCGCCCCGTTCGCGTTTCTCGTTCGCCCGCAAGGCCTTCGACGAGCCAGACCTCAGGACCCTCAGGAGTCGAACGCCTCCTTGACCTTCTGGCCGGCCTGCTTCAGGTTCGCCTTCGCCTGGTCGGCGCGACCCTCGGCCTCGAGCCGCTCGTCGTCCGTGGCCTTTCCGGCACCCTCTTTCGCCTTGCCGCGCAGTTCCTCGGCCTTGTTCTCGATCGTGTCGTCGACACCCATGGCGTTGCCCTCTCTCGCAGGCCCGTCGTGTACGGGCACCAGGCGTCTACCCCACGGGCGCCCGGGTAATCGCATGCCCTCCTCCCAGAGTGGTGGCACGGTGCGAGGTGTCATGCCACCGTCATCACCATCACCTGGCGCGGCCGGTCGCTCGGAGTCGTGGCACGAGAGTCCGAAGGCGTTGAGGCCGAACGAATCTGGACGGCGGCCCGCGCCCTCTACCGAGGGTTCAGCACCTACCCGACCCGCACTCGAGGCAGGAACATCCGCGTCTTCGTCCTCGAGGCGCCGGCCGAGAGCCAGTAGGCACGCCTCCGGGGCCGGGCGATTCGGGTCGGGCACACTGCCCCGCTGGGCCGGATCCGACCCGACGAAGCCGGCTCACGTGCCGGTCAGGTGGATCACACTCAGGCTGCTGTCCTTCGTGTTGCTGACGAACCCGCGGGTGCCGTCCGGCAGGACGGCGATCGAGGAGGGGGTGCTGCCGGTCGGCAACGTCGCCGTCACCGACAGGGTGCCCGCGCTGATCACACTCACGGTGCTCGCCGCCTGGTTGACCACGTAGGCGAACCGGCCGTCCGGGGACCACTGGATGTTGATCGGGCTCTTCCCGACCGGGATGTGTTTGATCACCTGGTTGGTGGTCGGGTCGATGACGGTCACCGTGTTCGACTCGTAGTTCACGTTCACCAGCAGGGCACGCCTCGGGTTGAACGCGAGGCTGTGCGGGGCTGTGTCGACGACGATCCGGCCGGTCACCGAGCCGGTCGCGGCATCGACGACGGCCACCAGATTCGACTCGTGGCAGGCGACGTACGCCTTGCTGCCGTCCGGGGAGAACACCACGTAGTGCGGGTTGGCCGGTACCACGAGTTCGCGCAGCACCTTCAGGCTGGCCGTGTCCAGGACGGAGATGGTCCCCGAGTCGTGGTTGGGGATGTAGACGGTCCTCCCGTCCGGGCTCACAGCCGGGATGTACGGCCGAGATTGGACGGCGAACGTGGTCCGCACACTCAGGCTCGCGACGTCGATCACCGTCACCGAGTGGATCGCCCCGCCCTTGGCGTCCCAGACACTCACGTAGGCGGTGCGACCGTCGGGAGAGAACGCCAGGTAGCGCGGCGGGCCGGCGGCGATGTCGATGGTCCCGGTCACCCGGTTCACCGCGGGGTCGTACACGACGACCTTCTGCTGCGCGGCCGCCGCGACGAACAGCTGCCGGCCGTCCGGCGAGGGGGTCACGTACTGCGCGTCGAAGCCGATCTTCGTCGGCGGATCGATGGGAGGGATCGCCACGGCGACCGCCTGGGCACTCGCGCTCGCGGACGCCGCGGTGTTCGAGGGCGCTGCAGCGGTCGACGGTGCCGGCGTGGCGGTCGGGCTCGGGGTCGCCGCGGCCGCCGGCGCATCGTGGCCGCGGTTGAGCAGCACGCTCACGACGACGAGGCCGAGCACCAGCGCCAGTGCCCCGGCCAGGCCGAGCAGCAGGCCCCGCCGGCGGCGCCCCGGCTCGGCGTCCGACGGCTGGACCGGGCCCGCGGCCGGCCCAGGAGGCACGGTGGGTTCGAACGGTGGCGTCGGCGCCGCCCGCGAGGCGTCGTTCGGGACCGGCGCCTCGTCGACGACCGGAGGGGTGTCGACGACCGGAGCGGTGTCGACGACCGGAGCGGTGTCGACGATCGGAGGGGTGTCGACGATCGGAGCGGTGTCGATCAGGGGCGCGGCACTCGACGCGCGAGCGGCCACGGCGGGGGCTGCGGCGTCCGGTTCGGCGGCGCCCGCGGGCACAACCCCCTCGGACGCCGCGTCGCCGGTGGACGCGGCCCGGACCGGGGTCGGGAGCGGCACCGACCGGATGTCGATGAGTGAAGGGCCAGAGGCTGCGGGAGCCGGTCGCGGGTCGGAGGCACCCGAGAGCCGTGAGTCCGCAGCGCCGTCCGAGGGCGCGGCCGTCGTCCGCGGCGGGGTCCACACGTGGGTGCCGCTCACCTGCGAGGCAACGATCGCGGCGCCCATCGCCACGGCGAACTTCGGGTGCGCGTCGACCACGGTCGGACGGCCCAGTTGCTCGCTGACCATGCGGGCCACCAGCGGGATCCTCGACGAGCCCCCGACCAGCAGGACGGCGGACAGCTCGCGGACGTCGACCTGGGCGGAGCGGATCGTGCGCATGAGGGTGCCGATCGTCGATTCGATCGGCGCCCGGATCAGTCCCTCGAACTCGGCCCGGGTCAAGGGGATCGAGTCCAGCCGGTGTGGTAGCAGCACCGGGATCGTGGTCTCGGTGTCGACCGACAGGGCCTCCTTGGCGAGCACACACTCCTGCCGGAGTCGGGCCAGCGCCGCCGCCGACTGCGGGTTACCGGGGTCGAGCTCGGACAGGGCCGCGCCGCAGCGGTAGTTCACCCACTGGAAGATGGCCTCGTCGAAATCGATACCGCCCAGACGCTCGATGCCCTCGGGATCGCCGAGCAGCTCGATGCGGTCCCGGTGCCGGCGCAACACGGTCGCATCGAAGGTGCCGCCCCCGAGGTCGTACACGGCGATGGTGTCGCCGTCCTCGAGGTGCCGGGACGACGCGTAGTAGGCGGCAGCGCCCTCCGGCTCGGTGAGCGTGTGATGCCCGTCGAGCCCGGCCAGGCGCGGCACCTCCTCGAACAGCTCACGGCGGTACGGACCCCAGTTCGCGGGATGCGTCAGCGCGACCCGGTCCGGAGGGGCACCCTCGACCGCGGTCACCTTCTCCAGCACGTCCGCCAGCATCGCCGCCATCAAGGTGGTGACCTGGAACGGCCGCCCGCCGAGGACGACCGGGGTCGGGTCGCCCAGTCGGCGCTTGAACTCGCGCTCGACCCGGTCCGGATGGCTGATCGCCTGGCGCGCGGCGGCGTCCCCGAAGATCAGCTGGTCGGTGTCCTTGAGGTAGACCACCGACGGCGTCACCACTGTCTGGTTGCCGAGCGTGGACATCTCGACGCGGCCGCCACGCGACAGTGCGGCCGCGACGAACGTGGTTCCCAGATCGACACCGAGGTCGTACCCCACGACGGCCCCCTCCCCCTGTGAATCCGCCGGAGGGGAAGCTCCCCAGCGGTACCGACGGTCGCCCTGCATCCGTCAGCCCCTACGGTGACATTCGTCGTCCGCCCGCGGAAGTCCTCTGTCGGCCGAAGTAGGGTTCTCCCCCGCTCCTGGTAGTGAGCACCCCCCTGACCTCCGGGGGCGTATGGCCCACACTGGGCCGATGACGCTCCGATCGGCCCCGCACGGGGAACCACCGGAGCCCTCGGGGGCCTCGCGGGCTGGGGAGAGCGCTCGATGGGCCCGCCGGCACGCGCTGGAGCGCGAGTTGCACGACGGCCCCGCGCTGCGGATCGCGGCCCTGTCCCTCCAGCTCGGCGTCCTGCGTCAGAAGCTGCCCGAGGAGGACCTGAGCCGCAACGACATCGAGGACCTGCAGACCCAGCTGCACACCGCACTGCAGGAGCTGCGCCGGATCGGCGACCTGATCTACCCTCCGCTGCTGCACGAGGCGGGTCTGCCGTCCGCCCTGCGGGAGTTGGCCGGGGCGACGCCCGGACGGGTCCGGTTGCGGCTGGTCGGGGACGAGGTCGAGCGGTACGACCACGCGATCGAGGCGACCGTGTACTTCGCGGTCACGGAACTGCTGGACGAGTTGGACCCCGACGCCGCTCCGCTCGACCTGCAGCTCAGCCGGGAGGGAGCCTCGCTGCGGCTCGACGTCGGGCCGGTGGACCCACGGCAGACGGCGTCGATACTCGACCACGTGCAGCGGGTCGGCGGCACGGTCCGCTCGCCGGCCCGCACCGGGGAAAGGATCACGGTGACGATCCCGTGCGCGTAGTCCTGGCCGAGGACGGAGCCCTCTTCCGGCAGGGGCTCGTCCTGCTCCTCGAAGCAGCCGGCCACGAGGTGGTGGGCTGCGCCGCGGACGGCGACACCCTCGTCCGGATGCTCGCCGACGCCCCCGCGGACGTGGCCATCCTCGACATCCGCATGCCACCCGAGCCCGACGGCGGCATCACCACGGCGGAACGGCTCCGGGCCACCCACCCCGCGCTGGGCCTGCTCTTCCTGTCCCACTATGCCGAGGCGCACTACCTGATGCGCATCCTGCAGATCGGCACGGAGTCGATCGGTTACCGGCTGAAGGAGAAGGTCGGCAGCGTCGACGTCCTCTCCGACACGCTGACCCGGATCGCCAACGGCGAGATTGTCATCGAACCCCTTCTGGCGCAACGCCTCGTGGAGCGTCCCAGCAGTGACCGGCGAGCCGTCGTGGCGGCGCTGTCGGAGCGGGAGACCGAGGTACTGCGGCTGATGGCCGAGGGCCGCTCCAACAACGGGATCGCGAGTCAGCTCTTCGTCACGCCCAAGGCGGTCGAGAAGCACATCGCCAACATCTTCTCCAAGCTCGGCCTCCAGACGGACACCAGCGAGCACCACCGCCGCGTGCTCGCCGTCCTGACGTATCTGCGGTCGCAGCAGGACGCTCCCTAGCGGCAGATCGTGCGGTCGGCCCCGGCCTTCCCTGCGATCGTCGGCGGCTCTACCGTGAAGATCCGCGGCCGCAGGGGGCGGCGACCGAGCGAAGGCAGCGGGGAATGAACCGTAGGACCCAGGCCGAGCTGCTGCGCCTGTGCGTGGTCGCCGGGGTCTGGCTGGCTGTTCTCGTTCCCGTGGTTGTCACCGCGGACGCCCTCGGCCTGCAGGGCGGCGGGCGGACCGCGCTGCCCCTGGTGCTCACCGCACTGGCCGCCGCGGCGTTGTCCCGGTGGCGTTCGAGCGTCGACGGGCTGGTCGAGCGGGTCACCCGGCAGCGCGAGGTGACGCCGTACGCCGCGCTGGCCGAGACCGCCCGACGGTTGCAGACGGGGTCGCTCGACGAGGCGCTGCCGGGGCTGGCTCGCGTTCTCGCCGACGGAACGGGTGCCGCCAGGGCCAGCGTCTGGCTGGCCGTCGGTGACGGGCTGGTGATCGCCGCCGGCCATCCTCCGTCGCTCGGCGACGCCGGCGACCAGGCTCGGGTGGCCGATCTCGCGGAACTGCTCGCGCGACCGGAGACGGCCCATGTGGTGCCGGTGCGGGACGGCGCCGTGCTGGCCGCCGTCCTCGTCATCGAGAAACCGGACGGCGCCGTGAACGCGTCGGACCGCGCGCTCATGCGGGACATGGCCGGCGGCGCCGGGTTGCTGCTGCGCGGGGTCGCGCTCAACGCCGAACTGGCCGACCGGGTACACCGCGCCGGAGAGCTGGCCGCGCAGCTCCAGGCCTCGCGCACCAGGCTGGCGCTGGCACGGGACGTGGAGCGCCGCCGCCTGCTCACGGAGCTGTCCCGGACCACCACGGAACCGCTGGCGGCCCTGCGCCGCAGGCTGTCCTCGGTGCGCAGCCGCTTGATGGCCTCCCCCGCCGACGGGACCGCCGCCGCAGCAGAACTGGCCTCGGCCAGATCCGGGCTCGACGACCTCATCCTCCGATTCCGGGTGATCGCCCGTGGGGTCTACCCGGCCGTGCTGCGCGGCCAGGGATTGCGCGCCGCCGTCGAGGAACTGATCGCCGATCTGCCTCGCGCCGTTCGACTGACCGGGGACGTCGACGTCCGGCTGCCCTGGGAGATCGAGTCCAGCCTGTACTACGTGGTGGCCGCGGCGCTCGGGGTGCTCGCGGGTCAGGCGTCGGACGCGGAGTTGAGCCTTCGACTGGGGCGCAGCGAGGGGCGGCTGCGCACGGAGCTCGAGGATCCCGAGCCGCCGCTGCCCGCGGCGGAGCTGTTGGCGCTGCTCGCGGACGACGCCGAGCGGCTCTCCGTGCTCGGCGGCGCCCTGGAGTGGGACCCGACCGCCACCGAGCAGTCCGCCCTGCGCCTGGTGGTGTGGCTCCCGGACCATCTGGAACCGCTGCTCCACGATCGCGCGGACCCCGCGGCGCCGGCGCTGCTGTGACCGCGACGACGATGGCCCACCGCGCCCTGCGCCACCGGGACACCGCCTATCGGGTCGTGGCCACGGTCGTCGGACTGGTGGCGCTGGCCCGCCTGGTGCTCGCAGCGGCCGTGGCCCTGACCCGGCCGGGACTGGGTGTGCCGGCGTTGCAGGCCTCGCTCGACGGGGCGGCCGGTGTCGTGGCGCTCGGCCTGGGCCTGGCGGTGTTGCGGGATCGGCCGGCCACGTGGCCGCCCCGGTGGGTCGCCCTGTCGTTGCTGGCGTTCTCCGGCACGTCCAACCTCGCCCTCAGGGCGAACGAGGCGAACGACGTTCTGACGGATGCCCGCGGACCGCTCACCGTGATCGCCCGGCTGGTGGCCGGCTGGCGCGCCGACGCGGGCTTGCAGGCCGTGGCACTGGCCTCCCTCGTCCTGGCGCTCAGCGTGTTGGCGACCGGCGAGCTCACCGCCCGCGGACCGGTCGCCGCCACGGTCGCCGCGGCGGCCGGGGTGGGGGTTTGCGTCGCCTGGCCGGCGAGCACCGCCTACGTGGTGCTCGACGGTGTGATGCTGCCGCTCCTCGGCTGGCTGGTGCTGCGTGCCCGCCCCGCGCCCGGACGGTCCTGGGGCGCGGACACCCGCCTGGTCTCCGGCGCGCTCGTCGCGGTCACCGGCGTCGGCGCGATGCTCGCCCTGGTCAGCGCGGCACTCTGGACGGTCGATGCGAACGGACGGGGCGTCGTCGACCCGACGGTCGCGGTGCACGGCGGTGACGACCTGGCCCTGCTCTATTGGTACAGCCGCGTCGTCCCGTTGGTCGTTGCGTCCTCGGTGCTCGCGGCCAGCCGCCGCAGCCAGTCCATGGACGCCGAGCGTCGGCTCGGACGCGCTCTGGTCGTGGCCGTCGTGGCGCCCGTGCTCGGCGGCGGTTTCGTCCTGCTACGCGCGGTGGGCGAAGGGCCGGCGATGGACCGGCTGCCCTACGGCCAGGCCGGGGTGACGTTCTTCGCCGCCGTCCCGGTCGCGCTGGCGCTCTACCCGGTCTACCTGCGCGCCGAGCGGTGGGTGGACCACCTGCTGTACGGGCGACGTCCCACGCCCTACAGCCTGCTCGCCGGGATCGGGTCCCTGGTGCGTCAGGGCGCACCCGGAACCCTGGATCTGCACCAGATCGCGGAGGCCGTCGGACGTGAACTGGGCGCGAACCGGTGCCGGCTGACCGTGGATCGGCCCGGGCTGGGCCCACGCAGCTACGAGTGGCGCTCACCCGACACCGTGGTCGGCGAGGGCCTCGTCGAGGTACCGATCCCGATGGGGATGCAGGCCATCGGGCGGCTGGCCGTGGACGCCCCGACCGCAGCAGCCCTCCCGGGTGGGCGCCGCGCCCTGCTCGACGACGTCGCGGGCAGCCTGAGCGCCGTGCTCCAGGCGAACCGGCTCGGGATCGATCTGGAGCGGCACCTGCGTGCCGTGCGGGCGCACGCTGTCGACATCGCGGGGTCACGTCGACGGCTGGTCGCGGAGATGGACGCCGAGCGGCGGCGCGTGGAACGGGACCTGCACGACGGCGCCCAGCACCACCTGGTCTCGCTGCGGCTCGCCCTCGGCCTCGTGGAGCACCAGGTCTCGCAGGGGCAGTACGCGGACGCCGCTGCCGCGCTCACCGAGGTCGGCGAGCGTATCGACGAGACCGAGGCGGTGCTCGAGCGCACCGCCACCGGTGATGCCGCACCACGACTCGCCGACGTCGGGCTCGTCGTGGCCCTGCGCGAGGAGCTCGGGGTCGCCGAGGCCGGCCCGGCCATCGTGCTCGACGTCGAGGGCCTGGCACCGGAGCAGCGGCTGCCGGCCGAGGTGGAAGAGGCCGTCTGGTTCTGCTGCACGGAGGCCATCGGCAACGCCCGCAAGCACGCTCCCGGTGCGACCGTGACGGTGACCCTGCGCGTCGCCGACGGGCGGCTGCGCTTCCGGGTGCAGGACGACGGACCCGGCTGGGACGGCGCCGACGGGGATCCCGGCGGCAAGGGGCTCGGCAACGTGCGGACCAGGGCCTTCGCCGTGGGTGGCCACGTCGACGTCCGTTCCGCGCCGGGCATCGGCACCACCGTCGACGGCGACGTGCCGCTCGGCTCCGCCCTGCTGCCGGGGCCCGTGAACGCCACGGGGCCCGAGGTCACCTCGCCGTTCGCCGTCGAGGTGGACGCGGTGCTGCGCGCCGCGGAGGAGCTGTACTCCGTCGGGCCGGAGGCGCAGGCCGTGGCGGCGGTCCGGCAGGGTCTCGCCGGACGGGTCAGGGTCGGGGTGCTGGGCGAGCCGGCGGCCGGGACGACGACCCTGACCCGGGCGCTCACGCTGGGCTGCACCCGGCTCGAGCTGCCGGTGGAGGTCGCGGACCTGTCGGAACCCCTTGCGCCGCTGGCCATCCCGGTGGCCCTGGCGATCGTGCTCGTGCCGGCCAGGAGCGCCGACGAGACGGACGGGATCACCGCGCATCCCCTGCTGCCGCCGTCCACCGATCCGTACCGGCGGGTGCGCACGATCGCCGTGCTCGGCCAGGCCGACGAGGTGGCCCTCGGACCGCGCATCGACCCCTACGTGCTGGACGACGCGCTGCTCGACGCCGTCGCCCGCGCCGTGCCGCGGTTCGCGCACGTCACCCGCTGCGTCCTGCCGGTGGACGCCGGTGCGGGGCTGCGCGCCACGACCGCGCAGGATGCGGACGGCGAGCGGTGCAGCGGGCTGACCCGGGTGCTGGAGGAGTTGCGCGAACGGGTGCAGCGTGGCGAGACGTTGACCGCGTGGGCAGCGGTGGGGTGGCTGGACGACCTCGTCCGCCGGACGCCGCCCCAGGGCGGCGCGTCGTCCTTGAGGCATCGCATCGAGCGACTCCGGGCGACCGGGCACGAGGTGGCCGAGCTGGACGCGCTCGACGTGCTGCGAAACGGGAACACCGGATTCTCGGACGCCGAGCGGCAGTCCGCCGCGCGGCTGCTCGGCGGATCCGGGACCGATGCCCGGACGCGGCTCGGGCTCGGGCCGGTCGACGAGACCCTGGTCGCGGCAGCAGCGGCCGCGGCCGTCACCGTGTGGCGGATGCGCGCCGCACACCCGGCCGTATCGCGGGCCGCTCGGGAACTGGCCGCGATCGTGGTGCAGTCGTGTGAGCAGCTCGTCGCCGCAGGCGAATCGGCCGCCGCGGGGTGACCCGACCCGTCAGGCCGCCATCGCGTCGAGCAGACCCTCGAGGCGGCGGCACAACCCGGCGAGAGTGTTCAGGTCGTCCTCGACGTCCCGAACGTCTGCCGCGGACCGGCCGGTCTCCTCGGCGACGGCGCGGGCGCCGGCGGCCTCTGCGGCGAGCGAGTCCAATCGGTCCTCGACCGCCGCCGCGACCTCGCGGCGCAGTCGTTGCTGCACCGGGCGCACGGCGTCACGGAGCTGCTTCGACAGGGTGGCCTGGAAGGCGTCGACGATCGCCCGCACCACCGCGAGATCCTCGGCGGTCCGCCTCCCGCGACGCCGCTGCCGCTCGGCGAACACAGCCGACCCGCCCATCATCAGGGCGCCGCAGGCGGCCGAGAGCGCGGTGACCCAGATCGGTGGCGTCAGGTTCAGGAAGCGGGGCAGGACGACGGGGATGATCGCTCCGCCATAGGTCGGCATGATCACACTGAGCACCCAGGGCGACCGGGGGCCACCGGCCCCGGGCGGTACCGACGACGCCGTCGAGAGCGCCGCCGCCACGATCTCGGCCGCCGGCTGCGCGGACAGCTCGCCGAGCCGATCCGGAGCGGGCAGGCCGAACGCGTCGGCCACGGAATCGGCCACGCCCTGCAAGGCCTCGCGCAGCTGGTCACAGGCGGTCCGCGCCTCGAGTTCCAGCCGTTCGCGCAGCTCACGCTGCACCTCGGCCGCGGCACGCCCCTCCTGCACCGCGGCGCTGCTCTCGTCGAGGATCTGTCGCACGCGATGGCGCATGGTGTACTCGACATCCCCGACCGCCGCGGCCACTCCTTCCATCAGGACCGGCTGCCACTCGACGGCCTGGGACTGGAAGGCACGTAACCGCTTCTCGGCGTAGCGCTGCTCGGCGATCAACCGTCCCGCGCGGACCGGGTCACGCAGTACCCGCCGGCGCGTCTGCAGATCGATGTTCAGCGACTTCAGGGCGGCGAGCCCGGTGGTTGCTGCCTCCACGATGTCCGCCGTCGAGACGCAGGCCGGGCGGACCGCGCCCATCACCTGGTGCAGGCGCTGGACGAGATCCGGGCGCTGATTGGCCTGCGCCCCCTGCAGGGCGAGGTCGAGCACCTCGCGGAGCTCGGAGAGGCGGTCGGCGGGCGGTGTGGCGAGCATGGCGTCCCCCTGCGGATGCGAGACGTGGGGTGGGGTGGGTGGCGGCTGCGTGCGGTGCCACGAGGTGGTGCTGCGTGGTGCGATGCGAAATGCGTTGTGGTGCAACACCACCGGCGCGATCGCCGAGGCGTGGCGCATGGCATGGACCGGCCCGGGGGTCGCGACCCCCTGCTCGCGACCACCGGGCGGATCCGTTCTGACGCGTGGCGTCAGGCCCCTGAACGACTCGAGAGCACCGATCGGATCACGAGACGTGCATCTCGTGGCCGTGGCCGTGACCGCTGTAGTCGTGCTCGCCCCGGTAGCAGTCGTCGTAGTGCGGCTTGCACGGGTCGTAGTGCGGCTGGCAGTCGTCGTAGCTCGGCTCGCAGTGCTCGTAGTTCGGCTTCCAGTGCTCGTAGTGCGGCTTGCAGTGCCCGTACTCGTAGCCGTCGTTGCCCCAGTCGCCCTTGCCGTGGCCGTGACCGTGGTGGCCGTGGTGACCGTGGTGGTTGTGGTTGTGCTGGCTCTTCCACATGGCGTAACCCCCATCTTCAGGTGCGGATCCGTCCGTCCGGACCGCTGTTCGACATGAACAACAGTGCCTGCCGAAGCCCCCTCGGGACGATCGAGTAGACCCGAGAACCCGCCCGTCGATGCCCCCGGACCAAACCCCCACGGTGGGGTGGGGTTTGCCCTACCCGGGCAGGTCCGCGGCGTCCGCCGGCTCGGCTCGCGAAAGCCGAATCACCAACCCGGTCACATCACGTGGTGATGTGGGCTGACCACGGCGGTTCCTAACGTCATGGACACCGCCGGAGCCATCCGGCAGCCGTTGCGACAGGAGACCGACATGGACATCACCCTGACCCGCGAGAAGGAGTAGGGCCATGGCCACCCTCGCCGCTGCGCCCACCCTCACTGCCGAGCTGTCGCTCTTCCGGTTGAACCTGATGCGTGGCGGCTACCTGTTCATGGGCCTCGGCCTCGCCCTGGTCAAGTGGCCGCTGATCCCCGACGCCTCCTCGATGCCGCTCTACGAGGGCGTCACCCTGACCATGCTGGTCGCCATGTCGGTGGGGGCGCTGTTGGGCCTGCGACACCCGGTCATGATGCTGCCGGTGCTGCTGTTCGAGTCCGCCTGGAAGCTGCTGTGGCTGGGGCTGGTCGCGCTGCCGCAGGCCCTCGGTGACGGCCTCGACGCGGCCACCACCGACATGCTGGTCAAGAACTCACTCGTCGTGGTCATCCTCGCCGTCGTCCCGTGGCGATACGTCTGGCGGCACTACGTCCGCGCGACCGGCGACCGCTGGCGGTGACCGGCGGCGACGTCGTCCGCCGCTCACCAGCCTCGATTCGTCGGTCAGCTCGGGGTCCGTAGGCCGGTCATCAGCAGGCCCAGTCCGAGCGCGAGCAGCACAACGAGTCCCGCGACCGCGATGCCGGCGCGGCGCGGGATCGTTCCGGGAGGCAGGCTCGGCGCGTACAGCCGCTCGAAGAGCGATACCTCGACTGCGCACAGCGGCAGGTAGAACGCCAGGGCCACGAGCCGCCGCCCCCAACCGAGGTCGCGCATGGACAGCACGACAGCGATCGCCACCGCAGTCCCGAGGACGATCAGCGTGGCGCGCACCCACCGGCGCCAGTCGGCGCGCGCCCGCCCCAGTGCCGCCGGCACGATGGTCGGCAGCATCGCCGCTCCGGCAGCGGTGAAGCAGCCCAGGCCGAGCACGATGCCCAGCGCCCGGACGGCGAGCAGTTGCCGCCCCCAGTGCCGGTGGCGTCCGGCCGTGGCGAGCCCGGCCATGGTACCCAGGACGGCGAAGGCGCCGACGATGTAACCGGTGCCGCTCCAGCTGAACTCCGGATCGGTGGAGACGAGTCGCATCCAGGCTCTGAGTGCTGCACCGTAGCCGACGCCGACCACCAGACCGATGAGGACGGGCCTCCAGCCGGACACCGTGGACGGACGCGACGCCGCCTGCAGAAGATCGGTCATGGACTCACGGTATACCTAGAATAGCTAGGTATACGAGAGCACCAAACTGCTTGACGGGCATGAGGCTGATACCTAGGGTTCCGAGGCATGAAGGGTGAGTCGTTGAAGGGGCACCTGGACCTGTTGGTCCTTGCCGTGGTCGCCGACGGCCCCTTGCACGGCTACGCGGTCATCGAGTCGCTGCATCGGCGCAGCGGTGAAGCGTTCGATCTGCCCGAGGGCACGGTCTATCCGGTTCTGCACCGGCTCGAGCGGGCCGGGCTTCTGGCCAGCGACTGGGAGACGCATGCCGGTCGCCGTCGCCGGGTCTACCGGCTCACCGATCAGGGCCGGGGGGCACTGGCCGAGGAACGGGCAGCCTGGGCCGAGTTCGCCGCGGCCGTGACCTCCGTGATCAGGGGGCCCCGATGGCAACCGACCTGATCGACGCGTACCTGCTCGCACTGCGCGCCCGGCTGTCCTGGCGCGGCGACGTCCAGGACATCGTCGACGAGGTGGCGGACCACCTGTACGAGCACGCGGAACACCTTGTGGCACAAGGTGCGTCGCCACACGACGCCGCACGGCTGACCCTGGAGCGGTTCGGGGACCTGGGCCTCGTCGCTCGGGCCTTCGCCGAAACGGCGTCCGGCGCCCTCGCGGTGCCGACCCGGTTCACCCGCCGCGCCGGCCACGCCGGTCTGGCGGCCGCCGGTGCGTGGTCGCTGGCCGTCGTGGCCGGTGCCGTGGGCGGCCATACCGACCTGCTCGTGCCGTGGAGCATGCGGGTCTACGTGGCGTGGGTGGCACTGCTCGCGCTGGCCCTGACGCTGACCACGGCCATGCTCGCCGGCGTGCTCGCCCGCACCGGTCGGTTGCACACCCGGCGCGGGCGGATCGCGGTCGGCTTGGGCGTGCTGGCGACCTCGAGCATGATGCTGTTCGGCTGGGCGATCACCGTGGTGGCCGCCCTGTACGCCGTCGGCGTCCTGATGACCCAGACCGGGGGCGCCGGTGACGCCCGACGGCTGGCGCGACCCCTGCTCCTGCTCGGCGTATGGCCGCTCGGCGCGCTGGCGGTGACGGTCCTCGACCGGTACCCGGTCGGCCCCGTCGACGAGTACGGCGACCACCCCTCGGTCTGGCTCGGGGCCTTCACCGTCTGTGCCCTCACCACGGCGCTGGCGGTCGGCCGGGTCGGCCTTCTCCTGCGGGCCGAGCCCGCCGCCGACATCGGTGGCGACCCGAGCGACCGGCTCGAGCCGAGCAGTGCCTGAGCGGTCGCCGTGCGGTCGGCGTCGGACCGCGCGAAGGCGGCTCACGGCAACCCTTCCCGTGGCCGCACTCATGGCGGGCACCCTGCTGTCGGCCTGCGCCGCCTCCGCGTCGGGCGACGGGCCGTCCCCCAGCGCCGGCACTCCGCTGACCGGTCCCGGACTGACCCCTGCAGGCTGCACGGACGCGGCGAACTGGGCAGCGACCGCGGTCGACGCCGCACGCCGGGCACTCCTCGACATCCAGTGCGGCGTCCTGCGCGTGCCCCGCGACCATGCAGACCCTGCCCGGGGGTACCTGGACCTGGCCGTCGAGCGGGTGCGCTCGGCCCGTCAACACGACCGGATCGGTGCGCTGCTGCTCAACCCTGGAGGCCCGGGCGCCTCCGGGGTCGACCGCATGCCCGACTGGGCCGGCTGGATGTCGGAGGAGCTGCTCGAGCGTTTCGACCTGGTGACGTTCGACCCGCGCGGGACCGGCTCGTCCTCGCCGATCGACTGCCCTCCCTCGCCGTCCGAGGCAGCGAACGCCCCGCTACCGGACGTACTGGACGACGAGGGCTTCGCGCAGGGCCAGGCCAATGCGGCGGCCTGGGGGCGCACCTGCGTGGCCGCGCTGGGCGACACCGCCGGACAGTTCGGGACCGACACCGCGGCGCGCGACCTGGACCTGCTCCGGCAGGCCGTCGGAGACGACCGGCTCACCTACGTCGGCTGGTCCTACGGAGCCCGCCTGGGCGCGCACTACGCCCACCTGTTCCCTGATCGGATCCGGGCGCTCGTCCTGGACGCACCGCCCCATCCCACAGCCGCCTGGGCGGATGCGATGACCGCACGGATCGAGGGGTTCGAGGCGACCCTCAGCCGTTACGTCGCCGACTGCCCCCAGCGGGACACCTGCGGCCCGGCGCAGATGCAACCACGCGCCGTCCTGGACCGGGTGGTGGCGAAGGCACGCGAGCACCCCATCCCCAGCGGCCGACCGGCGGGAGACCCGCCGGCCACCTGGGACACCGTCCTGCGGGGCGTTCTGGCCCACCTGGCCGCACGCGAGCTCTGGCCCCTCCTGGACGCCGCACTGATCGAGGCCGACCACGGCGACTCCGGCTCCCTCTACGACCTGATCGACGCCATCGACGGCCACTCGCCGACCCATCCCCAGGCAGACGCCACAGACGCCCTGGACGTCATCCTCTGCACCGACTCCCCAGCCCCCGCCGACCTCACGGCACTGCGCCGACGGGCGCGAGCCATCGAGGCCGCGAACCCCTCGTTCGGCGCCCTGGGCGCCTGGTGGCTGTTCGCCTGCTCGACCTGGCCGGGCCCACGCACACCCCTCCCGGCGCCGACCACCACCACGACCGCACCCGCGCTCGTGATCGGCTCACCCCACGACCCCGCCACGCCCTACGCCGGGGCAGTCGCCCTCGCCGACCTGATCGGACCGAACGCCCGACTCCTCACCTCGGACGTCGACGGGCACACCTCCTTCGGACGGTCACGATGCGTCGGCACTGTTGTGACGCGGCTGCTCCTCGAAGCCAGGCTTCAGAGCGCCACGCGATGCGACTGACGACACGAATCCCCTCCCGGGCCGGCAAGAGCCCGGATGACCTTCCCGGGTGTCGGCCGCGTCAAACGCTGGGCCCGAAGCTCAACGATGGGCGCGGGCGGGCGGACGGCCGCTCCTCCCTGCAGTTCACGTCCTCGAGATCACGTTGAAGATCACGTTGAGGACTTCCGACATCCTTCGAGATCACGTTGAGGACTTCGCCCGCGTCGACCCGTCGGAAACCTTCAACGTGATCTTCAACGTGATCATGCCCGCCACGGCTTCTGCCGCCCAGCCGACCCACGAAGAAGGCCCCGACCCGGCGCGAGCCGATCGGGGCCTTGTTCGTCGCTGTCTCAACGAGCGCGCCCGAAGGGATTCGAACCCCTAACCTTTTGATCCGTAGACCGCCGCACAATCGATGCACCGCGGGCCGCTGACCAGTGACAACGCGGTCGCATAAGCGCTGGAACGCTCTGGGTGGGGCGTTCGTGGGGTGGGCCCTGGCGCTCGAGAATCGGTCACGCCCACAGCGTGGCGATGGGCAGTGCCCAGATGCGCTCGGCCAGCTCGAACGGCTGAGGGCCGGTGTGGAAGAGCACGCCGCGGACGAACCGGTTGCCGAGCTGGTCACGAAGCCACAGCAGGTGCCGGGCGTCGGCGCGGCTCGGAGCGGTTCCTGCCTTGATCTCGATGCCGACCAGGCGTCCGGCGCCGAGGTCGAGGACGAGGTCGCTCTCTTGGCGACCGGCCTCGGTGCGCAGGTGATGCAGTCGCGCCCGGGGGTGGAACAGGTCCACCTCGGGGCGCAGTTGGGCAGCGACGAAGGTGTCCAGGATCCGGCCGAGCAGATCCGGGTCGGCCAGGACCGCGGCCTGATCGATCCGCGCCGCCGCCATGGCCAGGGCAGGATCGGCCACATAACGCTTGGGACGCTTGACCAACCGGGAGATCCGGTTCGACGCCCAGGCGGGCACGAGATCGAGCAGGAACAGTGCCGCAAGCAGACGGTCGTAGGCATCTGCGGTCCGCTTGTCGATCCCGGCCGCGCCGTACAACGTCGCCTCCGTGGGCAACCCCGCCGTGGACAGCGCCAGCACCTCGAGATACCGGCGAAGCCTGACCGGGTCTCGAGCCTGCCCCGCCGCGGCGACGTCACGGGTCACCGCGTGCTCGACATAGGAGTCCAGCCACGCAGCACGCGCTCGCCCGGTCAGCCGCAACGCCGGCTCAGGGAACCCACCGGCGCCGGCGAGGGCCAGGTAGCCATCCAGATCCATTGGGTCGGCCGGCATCCGCACATCGGACAGGTCCCCGGATACGATGGCCTCGATCAGCCCTGGCCCTGCTCCGCCGCCGCGAATCTCCCGCTGCGTCAGACCGTGCAGGACGAGCCTGATCACCCGCCCCGTCCCTGGCCAGGTCGTCGACGTCAGCTCCGCCTCGACGCTGCCGGTCAGGAGAAACCGCCCAGGCCGGGGGCCATCGTCGACGGCTCGCTTCACCGCCCCGAGGATCTCGGGGACCTCCTGCCACTCATCGATCAGGACCGGTTCGGTGACCCGACGCAAGGCAGCATCCGGATCCGCCCTGACCACGGCCGCCGTACCGGGGTCATCCAGGCGGAGAACGTCCGCAGCCAGCCGGCGCGCACTGGTCGTCTTGCCCGCTGCCCGCGGGCCGGTGATCATCACGCTCGGAGCCGAAGCCAGCAGCTCCGCGATCAACGGATCCGCCAGGCGCTGCCGATAGGCCGTCTCCATGCAATCCACGATACACATCTCACACGGCTTTCAATACCCTTTTCACGCACACCGAACTGCACTTTATACGCAGGCGCCGACCATGCCGTGGCGGAAGGGGCTCCCCCGCATCGCCACCCAGCCGACCACAGCATCCATGTGCGCGAGCTCGGCCATGAGCCCATCGAGAGCCGCCCCGGCTGTGCGGTGGCGTCGCGGGCGTGACTCGCTGGTCATGCTTCAGAGCAGCCCACCGGTCTGAGCGGCAACACGGCGCCAAGACCCAAGCGAAACGCTTGACGGACAACGGCATGTGCGGACGATGTCCGGCGGCTGGCTGCCGACTCGACGGACGTCCCCGCGGGGACGTTCTCGAGACACCCGGCGGCTGGATGTTGGAACCTCGGCCCGGTCGGCGGCATGACCGCGCGGCCACCGGCGCTCATCGGAAGGGCCACCATCGACGGCGTCGCGCGCGACCTCGTTCCCGAGATGCCCGAGCCTCGGCGCAACGGGTCGCGGGGTGCAGCTGGGCCGGCAATGAGTCCCTCACCTGATCGAAGGTGTGGATGAAGCGCCGCAGCTCTGTCTCGTACTGGTCTCGATTGAAGACGAGCGGCCCGGCGAACACGGAGTCCTCCCCGTCGTCGGTCTCGTAGTTCACGTCCCAGCCGAAGTCTCGCCAGGTCACTGCCGTCGGGGTCCACTCGACCCGCGCAGTCAGCGCACCACAGCCCAGGTCCCCGCACTCCGCGCATACGAAGATCGGGATGCGACCTTGGCCAGCTCGGGCGGCTGCTCGCCGAGCAGGACGTAG
This sequence comes from Kineosporiaceae bacterium, assembly GCA_046330955.1. Classification (GTDB taxonomy): domain Bacteria; phylum Actinomycetota; class Actinomycetes; order Actinomycetales; family Kineosporiaceae; genus JADJPO01. The sequence goes on from JAXLRT010000008.1 coordinate 83,904, forward strand.
ACGTCGTTCGGGATCCCGACCGGCCAGCTGTGCACGAAGACCGCGACGTTGTCGCCCACGACCAAGTCCGCCGACTCGTCGCCGGGCGCCTCGGTGAGGACCGCGCGCAACGGCCTCCCGTCGACCATGGGCTCCCAGAAGTGCAGTCCGTGACTCGCGGACTCCCCAGGAGCGAGGCTCAGGCGGTTCACCACCCGACGATCCTCCACCCGCGGGAGCGATGGCGACGAGGGCGCGCGCAGTGCGGCATGAGCGACCGTTTGCGGAGGAGCAGCGCGGCGGGGAGCGGTGGCGGCGCGGCGAAGATGTCGGTGACCGATGGCAGGGTGACCCCATGGGACGTGTGCCGTGGGCGGCTTTGGGCGGGGATGAAGTAGAGACGGTTCTGGCGAACTTGATCTACAACTGGAAGGACCGCGCGGTCCGGATACGGCCCGACCGAGGCGATGGGGGCATCGACGTGCTCGTCCCCGCGGAGACGGTTCCGGAGACGTGGGACATCTACCAGGTCAAGAAGTTCGCCGTAAACCTCAGCGCGAGCCAGAAGACGCAGATCGACAAGTCATTCCGCCGGGTCCTGCTGACGCTCGTGCGCCGCGGCGTGCCATTGCGCAACTGGTACCTCGTCACCCCGCTCGACCCCACGCTCGGCAATTTCATGGACTGGTTCCACACCGTCCCCAGTCGGGCCGTCGAGACGCTGACCTCGGACATAGAGTTGGCCCTCACCGAGGAGGAGATGCGCCAGATCCAGGCATGGATAGACGCGCCGGGCCGGATCATCGACTGGAAGGGCGCCCCGTTCTGCGAGACCCTCGTCGCCGACTACCCCAGGGTCGTGGACTACTACCTCGAAGGCGGACGCGAACGTCTCCGGGACGCGGTCGCAGACCTGTCCAAGATGCTTCAAACGGATCACGACCTCCAGGCTCTCGACCGTGAAGCAGGCACCCCTTCAGGGCATGGGCCGGTGGCGTTGCTGGATCCGGGACGGCTGACGGGACACCTTCAGCGACTCAGTCGGGTCCTGGACACGGATCCGCACTTCCGCTACGGGATTGCCCTGGACATCCGCTGCCCGGACCTGGCACCCGAGCCGGGTCTGGTGGCCGCAGCGCAACGGAACCTGCCGGACGGGCAGTGGCTGACGACGAAGATCTACGCCCGGTCAGCTCAGTCGCTCCAGGAGAGGCCTATCCCTCTGGAGGTCAAGTTCACCTTCGATACGCCCGAGGACCGTGAAGCTCTGGACGCGTGGCTCGCCTACGGCAAACCGATCGAAATGGCCGCCACCATCACCGCCGACCTTCCTGGCGGCCTGGCCATCAATGGTGGCGTCGGACGAGTGACGTTGATGCCGGCTGCCGGCGAGCAGACTGGGTTCCGCAGCCGGCAGCGCATCGTCAACCCCACCGGTGTCGTCCTGGCCGAGATCGGCCTCATCACCTCCACGCGACCGGGACGGAAGGGCAGGGGATATGGCACCACAGCACGGACGACTCGGGCACGCTCACCGAGGAACTCCTCATCCCCGCCGATCCCAACGGGACCCCCAGGGCCGAGTTCACCCTCGCGACCCTCGCGGGCCGACACGTGAGCGCCGTCGTAGACGCCGTGAGGTCGCCAGCCACCTGACGGCACCCAACCGTCTCCACATCGCCAGAGAATTCCGCCCTTTCTACGACTTCGCGGCACCGGCCACGCGTGAGCGCCTCGCCGACCCCGCGCTCGCGCTCGCCGAGGACCTCGCCACCCTCCAGGCCCTCACCCCCGTCCCGATCATGATCCCTGACGACAGCGAGCTGACGGTCACGGTCGCCGCGACGATCTGGCGAGCCGCCGCCCTCGTAGCCGGGCACACAATGGTCGGCAGGTGGCAGCCATTCACCCCCTCCAGAAGGACGCTGGCCGTGAGATCGACCCACAGCGGCACTACATGCCTTGCTCCTCCCCTCGAACCCATCGCCGTCCCCCTCAATGGCCAGGACGTGGTGCTCGGCTGCGTGATGTGCGTACGTCTGTCGGCGCGGATCGCCTCAGTCTGTTCGCCGTCGTTCAGCGTGCCGATGTCGGCGTCGTTCAGGGTGCCGATGGTCGGTGTGGAGAAAGCCCGCCGTGTTGCGCGGCGGGGCTTTCGGTCGGTTGCGTGGCGGCTGGGTCGGCTTGGTGATGGTGCCGATCTGGAGGGCGGTCAGTCGGTGGTGATCTCGGTGATGGCGGCCCGGGTGGCGTTCTCGTCGACGATGGCCTTGCCGGTGGCGTAGGTCGCGGTCAGGGCGTGGACGGCGAGGTTGTTGACGGCGCGGGGGTAGCCGCGGCTGGTCTGGTGGATCAGGGCTGCGGCGTCGTCGGAGAACAGGGTGTCGTTGCGGCCGGCCAGGGCGAGGTGGTGGGCGAGGTAGGCGCTGGTCTCGGACGCGCTCATCGGGGTATTATGAGCAGCGCAGCGAGATGCGCTGGTCGAGGGCGGCCAGGACCCCGAGTTTCATCCGTGGCCGCCGCAGCGTTGGTTGCCCGACGAGCAGGGCGGCGAACGGCCGAGTCCATGTCGTGGTTGGTGAGCATCCGGATCGATTCCAGCTGGTTGTGTTCCAGGAGGTGGGCTTCGTCGATGATCAGGACCGGGGTCCGGCCGCGTTCGGCGGCCTCGGCGGCCAGGGCGTTGCCGGCTTGCGGTAGAGCGCGGCGGCGTGGAAGCGCTCGCCGCCGAGGGTGGTGACGATGTGGGTGTGGATGCCGCGGACCCCGACGGTGGGGTTGCCGAGGTAGATGATCGTGTGACGGGCCGGGTCCAACGACGCGAGGGCGGAGCGGACGGCGACGGTCTCCGGCGCCGACCTCGCCGGTGATCACCCCGAGGGCTCGTTGGGTGATGCACCAGCTGATCCGGGCCACGGCCTCACCGTAGGAGGAGTGCCGGTGCAGCATGCCGGGGGCGAGGTCCCGTCGAACGGCATGGGTGAAACCGTAGTGGGCTTGCAGTCTCTCGATGCTCATGCTTGCTCCTGGCGATCTGCGGGCCGTAGTCGGCTGGCTGTCGGTCTGGGCGGTGGTGAGGAGGTCGGTCAGGTCGAGCTGGCCGGGGATCTGTTCCGGTGCCTTGTGTCGGGCCTGGTCCGCTCGGGTCGGCCGCGGTGGGCTGGCTCAGGGCGGCGTAGTTGACGCTGGTCGCCAGGTGCTTCTCGTGGGCTGTGACGATCAGGTCGAGGTAGTTGATGCCCGTCGCGACCGGCGCGGCGGGCTCGCTGCCGGCCAGATCGCTCGGGCCGGGCTCGGGATGAGCGTGGCGGGCGATCCGATACGGGACGGCGACGCCCATCGCCCGGCCTTGGTGGCGGACCTGGATGCGGGTCAGGTCAGCGGGTCGAACACGAGCTCGACCTGGCGTCCGACCAGGATGTCCTCGACCTGGCAGGTGTTGAGTGCAACGCCACGGTGGCGTTCTTGCGGACCGTGCGGGTGGTCTCCCAGAGGAACGCCCGCCTGTGTCCGCCGGAGTCGGCAAGGCCGGGAGCTGGTCGCCCCAGCCAGCGGCCCAGCGCCCAGCGGGGCTGGCCGCCCCGAGTGCCGGGCCCGGTGATAGACCTGCTCGAGCCAGGCGCCGAACAACCGGTTCAGCTCCAGTAGCCCTTTCACCGGATCAACTGCTGGATCAGGTTCTGCCCTCGCAGGGGTCAGCTGGTGTCGCGATGGCGTCGGCTGACTGGCCGATCTCGACGAGGAACTGGTCGTTCACGGCTTCGAAGAATCGTTCGATCTTGGCTCTCGCCCTGCGGCCGGCCGGGGTGGAGTGGGTCAGCCGGATCCCGAGCTTGGCGCAGGCCCGCAGTAGCCAGGCATCGACGAACGCGCTGCCGTTGTCGACATACACGCTCGCCGGGACGCCGCGGGCGGCCAGAGCCGGGCGCAGCGCGCCGCCAACCGGACGGGGGTCCTCGGCGAACCCCCACCGGTGGCCGACCACGACCCGTGAATGGTCGTCGATGAACGCGAACAAGTAGGTTTTCCGGCCGCCGATCCCTCGGCCCATGCAGGGCATCCCCGGTCCACAACTCGTTCGGCCGTTCCGCCTCGAACCGCCCGAACACCGTCGACGTCCGTGTCGTTCAGGCGCCGGGGATCTGCAGGCCGGCGCGGTGGAGAAGTGGCGAAGCAGCGCGGTCTCCGACGGCGACCACCCGACTGCCCGCAGGATCCGGGTGATCTGCGCGACCGTGCGGGCCGGACGTTCGCGCTTCAACGCGATCGCCAGTTCCAGCACGGCCGGGTCGGTCCGGGCATACGGCGCCCGCCCGGCCGGGACCAGCGCGTCGAAGCCGCCACGCCGCCACCGGCGGATCCACCGGTCCAGATGACGACAAGAATACCGCACTACCCGGCCGGAGGGATCGATGTGCTCCTTCTCGGCCAGCGCCCGCCCATCCGGCCCCGCTCCCGCGGCGACAGGGCAGGGTCGGCGGCATCCCGGATCAACCCGTAGCGGAACATCCCCACTGCCCGGGGCCTGCTCCCGCCGGACGTTCTCCTCGTTCTCGGCGGCACTCACCCAACACGCTCCTGATCCAACACGGCTCGTAGCTCTACGACTGCTCGTGACCGAGCCCCCGCAACTGACGCGCAGGCTCGAAAGTCGCTGACATGCAACGACTGCAGAGCATCCACGCCACCACCGTCCTGGCGTCAGGGTCAGTTCGTGTTGATCACCAACCGGTGAGCGAGGCCGGCCACGACGGCGACAGCAACGCCCCCGAGGTCGCCGCGCAGACACCTCGCCACGCCGTCACGACGCCGACGCCCTCGACGTTCGGACCGGCACCCAGCCGCCAGGCCGTCGCCTTCCATGCGCCGGTGATCGCGGTCAACGCGTCCACCCACCCCGATTCGCCGACCGGCGGGACCAGGTCGACGTCCACACGGACCATGAGCGCGGTGAAGAACGAGCGGACCGTCTCCAACCGGCCAGCGAACCGGCGCGCAGCCAGCCGCGCACCGTCTCCCGCGCCCGCTCCAGCCGATCTGCGATCGAGCGATGACCCGGGTGCCTGCGGCGCGAGCGGCCAGCGCCGCCCCGATCACCTCGACAGCATCCGCCCGCCGCAGCAGGCACGACACCGGCAACAACACATGGGTGATGCCGCAGCCCGAGCACCGGGCCTCCGCCGCGGGCGGATCCGCAGCGCCGTCCCAAACCCGCACCGTCCGGGGCCCGAGCATGACCCCAACGGCTCAGCCCCTCGCCCCGCACCCCGGGCACGCCAACCCACCCCCGCTCCAGGGCGCCTCGACGTCCGCCGCGTCGACCTCTACCGTGACCAACGGTGCCTCCGTGCACCTCTGCACGGCCCCCTGACACCGCCAAGTGTTCACACGGGAGGGCTGTCGCTCATCCGGACCATCCCGGACGTCGTCACGGTGACGGCGCCGACGAAGAAGGTCAAACCAACCCTATGCCCCGACCCGCCGTCGGCACCCTCAACGACGGAACCACACCAGCTCGTCGGCATCCCCAGCGGCGCCTGACATCAGTCCACGGAGGTGAAGTCCAGGTCGTGCCGCATTTGAACGACATCCAGCACAGCGGCTTCGTGCCCGAAATGCCCACCTCGCCACCCGGGCAACAACGAGTCCTCGTCCAAGAAGTACCCGACCAAGGACTGACTGCCGGCCGTGCGGATCCGCCCGCTCCCAAGGAGGCGCCTCGGTCTCTACCCCGGAGGCCCATCCGTTCCGGGCTAGGGACGTGCCCTCTACGTGACCGCCCCGCGTCGCCTACGCGGGATGGGTTCGGACCGGTCCGCAAGACGCAACCTTGCCGGAGATCACCATGACGGGTGTGACTGCTCGCGGCAGAGCAGGCCTGGCCGCGCTACTCGCGGCATGAGCGGACATCGGCTCCAGCCCGCAGCGCAGCCTTCGGCCTCCCTCGCGGCGGTGGCTGAGGGTCTTGTCACCGTCGATGACAAGCGCCTCAGCGGAGCGAGATCGGGCATGATCGGCCCATGACGGTGCTGCTCGACGGGATCGTGCATGTGCATTACGGGTCTCATCAGCTTGGCTTCGATGGTGAAACACCTGACCTCATGCAAGCCCGCACCGGTCAGGTGAACGGACTCTGCGGCGGCGAGGTGCCGAGGATGCTCTCGATGATCACAGGTCTCCACACGGGCGCTATCCCCTTTCGAATTGAGTTGCACCAGCAGACGCCGGCCGTGGCTGATGGCTGGGAGGAGGTCGTTGAGGCGTCGATCGACATTCCCGACGTCGATATGACCTGGTGGGCCTTCGACGAAGGTGGTCCCGTCCGCCCGAGCAGACGGGTTGGCACCGCGCGCGCCACGCCTCCGGCATGGATGCCGCACACCAGGCTGATCACCGAGGCGACGACGAGCCAGAAATCGACAGGTATCCCTACAACTCTGGCCCGCACCCATGGCGCCCGATGCCATCCTTCGGCAGACCAGCGAACACGCCGCTTACTGGCATCGAGTCGCCAAGGGCGAAATGGCCTGACACCTCCCGACGCTGTCGTTCCAGGCGAACCCCGCTACGCGGCATGTGCTCGCGTTCGCGGGTCAGGTAGGCGGCCGCAGCGCAGCCAGGAGCCGATGCGCCTCGTCACGATGCGACGTGCGTACTCCTCACGGGCGCTGCCCCAGTCCTCCAGCCAGTCCTCCCACTCGCTGACCCACCCGACCAGCGGCTGAAGACAGTCGGGGTAGCCGAGTTCGTTCCACCCTTCGAACCAGATCAGTCGTCCGCCGATCTCTGGCCGCAGCCCGCTCCAGGACGATCTCCTGGCACCACCAGCGCACGAAAGCCCACTGACCCTCCTCGTCGCCCGGCACAGTGATGCCCACTTCGTTGACGGCCGCGCGAACAGCTCTGCGCCTCGGGCTCCTCGCTGCGATACAGCCCAGCCAACCGCACAAGCGACGGCGACTCGACATCATGGACGACGGCACGCACGGCGACGTCAATGAGGACGTCCGCCCTGGACGATACCGTCCAGTCGCTACCGGATGGCAACCATCCGAAGCTCGTCGACCGGATCAGCTTCCACGACCGGGAGTGTGCCACCAGAGACCAGGAACTCGGCTCGACACCCTCACCACGCGGCAAGAGCGGGCGATCGTAGTCGCCCTCGCAGCGGCGGAAGCGTATGGCCGCGCTACTCGCGGCTACTTGTTTCATTGTCGGCAGGACGGTGCCTGGCAGGGTGTCGTCCAGACGTCCGGTCCGTCGCTCCCATTGCGGCTGCCCAAGCTTGTCTTGTGGCTCTCTCGTGGCCTGCGCGGGCCGGGCGTCGCTTCACCTGAGCGGGAGTGGCCTGCAGAGGGGTCGGCCCGGCTCGGCGGTGCCCTCCTCGCTCTCAACCCGGTTGTGGCGAGGGACGGAGGCCCCTGGAGTGAGCACGAAGACCACCGCGGCGTGGTGATCGGAATGGACCCGCACAAGCGGTCGGTCACGATCGAGGTGATGGCACCCGACGAGACCATCCTGGGCGGTGGGCGGTTCACCACCGACGTCGAGGGCTTCCGGCAGATGCGCGATTACGTCGCCCAGTGGCGCAAGCGGGTCTGGGCGATCGAGGGCTGCGCCGGGATCGGCGGGCACGTCGCCGAGCGCCTGACCAAGGCCGTGGAGGACGTCGTGGACGTCCCGCCGAAGGTCCTCGCCCGAGCCCGGGTGAAATCCATCTCCGGGCAGGGCCGCAAGACCGACGCCACCGACGCGCACTCGGTGGCCTTGGTCGGGGTGCGGATGGCCGGCTTGCGGCCGTTCGTGAGCGACGAGCAGCTCGGCATGCTGCGGGTCCTGGTCGACCGCCGGCGCTCCCTGGGCGAGGACCACACCCGGATGGTGTCCCAGCTGCATGCGTTGCTGCTGCAGCTGATTCCGGGCGGGGCGAAGCGGTTCCTGGCCCGCGGCGCAGGCCAAGGTCCTGCTGGCGTCGGTGCGTCCGCGCGACGAGCTGGGCAAGACCCGCCGCCGGGTGGCCGCCGAACTGATCGCCGACCTGGAACGGGTCTACGCGCGCTCCAAGGCCGCCGACAAGGAACTCGCCGCCCTCGTGCGTGCGACCGGGACCTCGCTGATGGACCTGAACGGGATCGGTCCGACCGGTGCCGCACGGCTGCTGGTCGAGGTCGGCGACATCACCCGGTTCCCGTCCAAGGCGCACTTCGGCTCCTGGACCGGCACCGCACCCATCGACGCCTCGTCCGGGGACAACGTCCACCACCGGCTCTCCCGCAAGGGGAACCGGCAGATCAACCGGGTCCTGCACACCATGGCCACCGTCCAGCTGCGCAACCCCAGCGACGGCCGTGAGTACTTCGACCGCCGCCGAGGCGAGGGCAAGACCTCCATGGAAGCGATGCGCGCCCTCAAACGCAGGCTGTCGGACGTGGTCTACCGGACCATGCTCAACGACGCCCTGAAGACGATGGCGACCGCGCCGGTGGCAGCGCCGGCGCAGGTGAACGAGACGGGCCCGGGAGGACACACGGGGGCGGCTACTGGCTCCAGCGCGACCGACTCACACCCCAACGCCGGCACTTCGGAGAAGTCACTTCCCGGACCCGCCACCAAGCACTCTACGACCCGCCGGAAGCGTCAGTCTGCGGCCCGCTTGACCTAGAGGGGTGCCATGAGCGGATGAGCTACCTGAGTAGCATTCGTGATGCTACTCAGGTAGCATCTTGGCATGAAGCTCAGCATCAGCCTGTCCGACGAAGAGGTCGCGGCGCTCGACAAGTACGCCCAGGCCGCGGGCCTGCCCTCGCGGTCGGCTGTGATCCAGCAGGCCATCCGACTCCTCGGGGATCCAGAGCTCGAGGACGCGTATGCCGCGGCGTGGGAGGAGTGGCATGCCTCCGGTGATGCGGAGGCATGGGAGTCCACGGCAGCCGACGGGCTGGTCGATGCTGCGCGGTGAGATCCGACTGGTCGACCTCGATCCGGTCCGACCGGGCGAGGCGAACAAGCGGCGGCCGGCCGTCGTTGTCAGCAACGACCGCGCGAACGCCACGGCGGCTCGGCTCGGTCGAGGCGTGGTGACCGTGGTCCCCGTGACCAGCACGATCACGCGCGTCTACCCGTTCCAGGTGCTGCTACCGGACGACGAGACCGGACTCCGGGTCGAGTCCAAGGCGCAGGCCGAGCAAGTTCGCTCGGTCTCCGTCGCCCGCCTTGGCCACGTAATCGGCAAGGTGCCCGTGCACCTCATGGCACATCTCGACGACGCACTTCGCCTTCACCTTCAACTCTGACGGGCACATGGTCGTCCCGAGGTTCACAAAGCCCGATAGCGGCAGAGTCGGGCGAGCGCGGCCGCGCTACTCGCGGCAGTTGCGGGCGTCAGGCGGTGCCCGGTCTCGGATCCGGAAGGGTCTCCGGATAAACGTTGACGATCGGCTCGCCGCCCACCGATCGGATGGTGATGGTGGCGGAGGGGAACGCCAGGTCCACCTCCACTGGTTGTCCGATCTCGCTGTCTCGGACGGCCACCGCACGCAGTGAATGGCCGATGATCGGTCGGAACTCTGGCCGCAACGAGACGTCGTAACGCGCCCATCGGCCAGTCTCCGCCACTGATCGGGGGTCGACGGGCACCGCCGGCTGATCGAAGGGGTCAGTCCAGGCACGGTCTGAGATCAACAGCGACCAGTCGGGGCGGGTGTCGATGCGCGTAATCGCGCCGCCGTCCCAGACAATCTCCAAGGCGCCGACAGACTCGTCGACCTGACCTCGGCGGTTGAAGAACAACCGGCGGACCTGTCTGGCGCGGTGCCCGATCAGGGCGACGAGCTCTTGCTCCATCGCGCGGCCTCCGAGCGTCAGGTCGTCTCCCCGAAACGATAGGCGGGACTGCCGGGCAAGTCGCTGGGATGTCTGCGTAGCACCCTCTCGCCGGCAAGGGCCAAGGCGCGACGGCGGCCGACCGCAACGTCCGCTCATCGGCATGTGCGCGTTATCGCTCCTGGGCGTGCCGACATCTTCCGCGCCAGCTGAGCCTTGCGCGAAAGTGAGGAGTGGTCGCCTCCAGCGGCACGCCCGGCCACTGCGCGACCTCCAGCAACCCGACGTCCTGCGCTTGGTCGTCGAGCGGATCTCCACCCGGCTGGACGGCCAACGCGCCGCGGGACGGTCCACGACACTGAAGCGCCGGATTCTTTCCAATGCCTTCTCCTACGCCGTCGAGCTCGAGGTCCTCGACCACAACCCGCTCACCACGCTCAGCTGGAAGACCCCGCGCACAGCAGGCACCGTCGACCGCCGCGCCGTGGCCAACCCCGACCAGGTCCGCGCCCTGCTCGACGCGGTCCGGAACACCCCGCGCAGCGGACCACATCTGGTCGCGTTCTTCGGCTGCCTGTACTACGCCGCGCCGCGCCCGGAGGAGGCCGTCGCCCTTCGACCCTTCGACCTCGACCTGCCCGACGGCGACGGCTGGGGATGGATCACCGCCTGCCGCGCCGCCCCCGAGATCGAACGCCAGTGGACGGACGACAACACCCGGCGCAGCACCCGCCAGCTCAAGCACCGCAGCCGTGGCGAGTCCCGCCGCACCCCCGCACCGCCGGCACTCATCGCCCTGCTGCGCCACCACCTCGCCACCTGGCCCTGCGGCGAGACCGACCCGATCTTCCGCGGCGAGCGCGGCGAGGCCCTGGCCAGCCTCACCTACCGCACCATCTGGCGCCGTGCCCGAGACCGTGCACTCACCGCCGCCCAGGCCGCTTCCCCCCTCGCCGCCCGCCCCTACGACCTGCGCCACGCCGCCGTCTCCACCTGGCTCAGCGCCGGCGTCCCCGCGCCCCAGGTCGCCGAATGGGCCGGACACAGCGTCGAGGTCCTGCTGCGCGTCTACGCCAAGTGCATCGACGGCGGCGTCGACGCCCACCTCACCCGGATCCAGGCCACCATCGGCGCGGCCACGACACCCAACGGTGGGGCGCCGGTGGGGCGGATGGACACCGAAGACCACTCCGACCCGACCACGACTGGACACAACCAGAACAGCCCCTGACCACGTCACCGCTGGTCAGAGGCTGTTCACTGGGAAATGCGCTGCGCGCCCGAAGGGATTCGAACCCCTAACCTTTTGATCCGTAGTCAAATGCTCTATCCGTTGAGCTACGGGCGCTGGTGCTGCCAACCCAGAGGTCAGCAGCAGGAGACGATGTTAGCGGACAGCCCCCCGACTGGCCGAATCGGATTCGGCAGGGTGTCCCGCCCGCGTCAGTGGTCGTGCTCGGCGGCGTCCGAATCGGCCTTGGTGGCGTGCACGGTGCCGTGCGGGTGCTCGGGCGGCCCGTAGATCGAGTAGACCTTCAGGGCGTCGTCCCCGATGTTCGTGATGTTGTGCCAGGACCCCGCCGGCACCAGGACGGCGTCGTCGTCGGCCACCTCACGCTCGAACGTCAGCTGGTCGGCCGCCGGCCCCAGCTGCACCCGGCCGCGCCCGGACTCGACCCGCAGGAACTGGTCGATGTCGCCGTGCACCTCGAGCCCGATCTCACCGCCCACCGGGATGCTCATGACGGTCAGCTGCAGCGTCGTCCCGGTCCAGATCGTGGTCCGGAACGCCGTGTTGTCGAGCGTGACCGCCTCGATGTCGACGACCTGGGGGTGCGGTCCGTGATCTTCCATGCCCGGCACGCTACCCGCCCGATCAACCCGGCGACAGCGCAGCGAACTCCGCCAGCAACTCGGCCGAGGCCCGCAACTGCAGCACCCCGTTGGCGGCGTCCCGGCACGGCGCCGGACGCACCAGCACCGCGGCGTCCGGACCCTGCCCGTAGCGGAACCGAACCCACTCGGCACCGGCCGGTGCGGCACACGACGGCGCCGCGGCCGCCGCCACCTGGGCCGCCGTCATCGGTGGGATCTTCTTGGCCGCCAGGGCGTCGACGGGCCACCCGCCCACCGGGGTGGCCAGCACCGCCGCGAGCCGGGAGCTGCGGGCGGCGTCCAGCTCGAAAGCATCGGTCAACGCGCCGTCCGGGCCGTAACGGCACCACAACGCCGTCACCGGGGCCAGCGCGCGATAGCCGACCGGCAGCAACGCCCGGTCCCGGTCCGCGCGGGGCGGGAACTCGACCTGCCCGGACGACGCCGCGCACCGCCCCGGGTCGGTCGCCGACACCCCGGCCCGACGCGCGGCAGCCGGACCACCCACCGCCAGAGCGAGCGCCACGGCCATCACCACCCCGGCAACGGTCGCCGACGCGGCACCCCGCTCAGCTGGGTGTCGCACTGTTGCCCACCTCCCGGACCCGCAGGATTCACCAACCCGCCCGCCCATCGTCCCCCACTCGTCGCGCCGCGTGCACGGTCGGGCCGGAGTCCTCCGCGCGGGCCGGTCGATGATCGGGCGATCAGCCGAGGCGTGATATCCGACACGCCGCGCGATGCGCTGTCAACATGCCGCCTGACCTGGTGTTTTGCCCTCGACGGGAACGGCGCCGGATGCCCCCGTAGAGTTCATGGGGACCTCTGTCCGGGGGACTGCGAAAGGCAACCCCGTAGGGTCGAAACAGCCGTCCACGTGAGCTGCCGTCCGGCCGGTGAACGTGGGTTGAGACGACGCCGCTCTGGGGCGTGCCCCCCGAGCGTTTCCCAACGGGTCCGAGCTCGAGGAAGGCAGCCACGTGACCACATCCACCACCACTGACGCCCCAACCAACCACGAAGCCCTCAAGGCGTGGGTGGACGAGATCGCCGCCCTGACCAAGCCGGACGCCGTGTACTGGTGTGACGGCTCGGACGCCGAGAACGAGCGCATGATGGCCGACCTGGTCGCCGGCGGCACGTTCACCAAGCTCGACAAGAAGCCCAACAGCTACTGGTGCGCCTCCGACCCCAGCGACGTCGCCCGGGTCGAGGACCGCACCTTCATCTGTTCGGTCGACCAGGACGACGCCGGCCCCACCAACCACTGGATGGCCCCGGACGAGATGCGGGCCACCCTGAACCCGCTGTTCGACGGCTCCATGCGCGGCCGCACGATGTACGTGATCCCGTTCGTGATGGGCCGGCTCAACGCCGACAAGCCGGTGCTCGGCGTCGAGATCAGCGACAGCCCCTACGTGGTCGTCTCCATGCGGATCATGACCCGGATGGGTCAGGACGTCCTGGACGCCATGGGCACCGACGCCCCGTTCGTGAAGTGCGTGCACAGTGTCGGCGCCCCGCTCGAGCCCGGCCAGGCCGACGTCCCGTGGCCGTGCAACGACACCAAGTACATCGTCCACTACCCCGAGAGCCGCGAGATCTGGTCGTACGGCTCGGGTTACGGCGGCAACGCCCTGCTCGGCAAGAAGTGCTACGCACTGCGCATCGCCTCGGTGATGGCCCGGGACGAGGGCTGGATGGCCGAGCACATGCTGATCCTCAAGCTCACCAGCCCCCAGAACGAGGTCCACTACATCGCGGCCGCGTTCCCGAGCGCCTGCGGCAAGACCAACCTGGCCATGCTCGAGCCCACCGTTCCCGGCTGGAAGGCCGAGATGATCGGTGACGACATCGCCTGGATCCGGTTCGGCCCCGACGGCCGGCTCTACGCCCAGAACCCCGAGGCCGGCCTGTTCGGCGTCGCCCCGGGCACCGGGTGGGACACCAACGGCAACGCGATGCGCGCCATCGAGGCCGGCGGTTCCATCTTCACCAACGTCGCCCTGACCGATGACGGTGACGTCTGGTGGGAGGGCGCCACCAAGGAGAAGCCGGCGCACCTCACCGACTGGAAGAAGCGCTCCTGGACGCCGGACAACGGCGAGCTCAGCAGCCACCCGAACAGCCGGTTCTGCACCCCGATCACCAACTGCACCATCCTCGCCGAGGAGTACAACGACCCGCAGGGTGTGCCGATCTCGGCGATCCTGTTCGGTGGACGCCGCAGCTCGGTCGTCCCGCTGGTCACCGAGGCGCGCGACTGGGCGCACGGTGTCTTCATCGCTGCCACCACCAGCTCGGAGACCACCGCCGCGGCCACCGGTGCGGTCGGTGTCGTGCGGCGTGACCCGATGGCGATGCTGCCGTTCATCGGCTACCACGCGGGCGACTACTTCAACCACTGGCTGAAGATCGGCAAGTCCGCCGACGCCAGCAAGCTGCCGAAGATCTTCTTCGTCAACTGGTTCCGCAAGAGCGCCGAGGGCAAGTTCCTGTGGCCGGGCTTCGGTGACAACAGCCGGGTGCTGGAGTGGGTCATCGACCGGGTCGACGGCAAGGCCGACGCGGTGGAGACCCCGATCGGGCTGGTTCCGGCCAAGGGCTCGCTCGACCTGGCCGGCCTGGACATCTCCGAGGCCGAGGTGGACGAGGTCACCGCGGTCGACATCGCGGCCTGGAAGAACGAGGTCCCGCTGATCGAGGAGTGGTTCGCCAAGATCGGTCCCAAGACTCCGTCCGTGCTGGTCGACGAACTGGACGCGCTGAAGACCCGTCTCGGCATGCAGTGATCTCTGATCTCTGATCTCCTGATGCACTTCACGTTCCATCCCCGGGTTCGCCCGGAGTAGCACAGAGTGTGGGTGGCCGGTCTCCGTGGTGGGCGACCGGCCACTCGCCCTGTTTGGACCTCGTTCCGCCTGCTGGACGTCGCCCCGCGCGGTTTGGACGTCGTCCCGGCGGCTCCGGACGTCGTCGTCCCCCTTCATGATCGCTGTTTGATCGCACTCTGCACCGGCCCAGGCGGAGCAGACTGCGATCTGACGGTGATCATGGGAGTCGTGACCGGCGGCGGGAACCGCGGGGTGAGCCCCCGCTCCGCGCGGCCTCACGCCGCTCCCGGCATCACCGCCGCCTCCGCACACGAGAAAGCCCCGGGCTGACGCCCGGGGCTTCTCGTGTGCGGAGGCGGCGGGATTTGAACCCGCGATGGGGTTTTAGCCCCAAACCCGCTTAGCAGGCGGGCGCCATAGACCGGACTAGGCGACGCCTCCTCCTGACTGCGCCAGGGTAGCGGTCGTACCGGACGACGGGCAAAGCGGTAGACCCGCTGAGCGATCGGCCGATCGAGCGATTCCTCACACCGAGGCGACCCGGCCGGGAACCCGTCGGAACGACCACACAGAGTCACCGATCCGTGACACGGACCGGGCGTCGCGGCACTCCGTGCCGATCTGTGCCCGACGCCACAGCTACGCCCCTGACCTGCAGCGATGGTGATTACCGAGCGCCTCGGACGGGGTTGAGGGGCGGGGGTGGCATCGGCCGTCGGTGCCCTCGACAGGCAGACGGTATGCGACGATGATGCCTACCGAACATGCCGAATCATGCACGGGTACGATCCGCCGCCCTGACCGTCGATCGAACGACCACCGGACGGGTTCCGTGCACCATTCCTCGGAGGTGCATGCTGTGACCCAGGTCGCGCCGCACTCCGGTCGGCATTCCTGGCGCGACTCAGACGCCCCCCTCCGTCGGCGCGACGCCCGGGAGGCCCAGCGCGGCCATCACGGGCCGGCCCAGCACGGCTCCTCCGTACCGGCGTCCGACGGCTACGGCAGTGCCTCCGCGCCGCCGCCGGTCCCGCCCCCCGGACCTCATGGGTACGGTTCCGACGCCATCACCAGCCTGCAGCGTGACCCCGGTCCGGCACGGGGACGACACGCCACCAGTTACGGACAGAACTACCCGCGGGTGATCGGCTGGACCCTGCTGGGCACCGTCCTGCCCGGTGCCGGACTGATCGCCGCCGGACGACGGGTCAGCGGCACCATCGCCATCGCCGTCGCCTCCCTGGTGTTCTCGGCCGGGGTCACCTTTGCCCTGGTGGGCGACCCGATCGGCCTGGTCGGCTCGATGGTGAGCAACCCCAACCGGCTGATCGTGCTGGCCGCCGGCCTGATCACGATCCTGGTGCTCTGGGTCGGGGTCGTGATCGGCACACACTCCTCACTGCGGCGCTACGCCCACCTCGGCACGGGCCAACGGATGGTCAGCTCGCTGCTGGTCACCGCGCTCATCGCCCTGGTGGCGCTGCCGACGGCCAAGGCCGGCAGCTACGCGCTGATCCTGCGTGACACCGTCACGGGCATCTTCACCAGCAACGGCTCGGGGTCGACCACCGCGGGTGCTGCGCGGCCCAACAAGGCCCACGGCGCCGACCCCTGGGCCAGCCTGCCCCGGGTCAACGTGCTGCTGATCGGTTCGGACGCCGGGGCCGACCGGATCGGCATCCGCCCCGACACCCTGATCCTGGCCAGCATCAACACCCGCACCGGCGACACCGTGCTGTTCTCCCTGCCCCGCAACCTGCAGAAGGTGCCGTTCCCGCCGGGCAGCCGGCAGGCCGCCGACAACGTCGGGGGCTACTTCGAGTGCCAGGACGCCGCCGGCGTCCCGCAGTGCCTGCTCAACGCCATGTGGACCTTCGGCGAGGAGCACTGGAAGCAGTACTACGCCGACCAGCCCTCGGCCTACGACGCCGGGCTGCGCGCCACCTCCGACGCGGTCGAGCAGGTCACCGGGCTGCCGGTGCACCAGTACGCCATGCTCAACCTGCGCGGGTTCATGCAGTTCGTCGACGCCATCGGCGGCATCACGGTCAACGTCCGGCAGCGGCTGCCGATCGGCGGCAGCTCCGAGACCCACGTCGCCACCGGTGGCTGGATCGAGGCCGGCCCCAACCAGCACCTCGACGGCTACCACGCCCTCTGGTACGCGCGCTCCCGCTGGTCGACCGACGACTTCGACCGGATGCGCCGCCAGCGCTGCGTCATCGGCTCGGTCATCAAGGAGGCCGACCCGGCCAAGCTGGCCCTGGCCTTCCCGCAGATCGCCGCCGCGGCCAAGTCGAACATCACCACCGGCATCCCGCTGGCCGACCTGAGCGCCTGGGTGAGCCTGACCCAGAAGGTGCAGAAGGCCAAGGTGCGCTCGCTGCCGTTCACCTCCTCGGTGATCAACACCGCCAACCCGGACATCGAGGCGGTCCATCGCCTGGTGCAGGAGGCCATCAACCCGCCGGCCGAGCCCACGCCGTCCGTCGCGCCCTCGCCGGTGACCACGCCGGGCCACGGCAAGCCCACGCCGAATCCCAGCAAGACCGGCACGCCGACCGACGCCAAGCACGCCCAGGACATCAACGCCGTCTGCTGACGGCACCAAACCCCCGATCGGGCTGCTCACCGCGTGGTGAGCAGCCCGATCGAGGTTTGGTTCGGCGTCCGGGTCAGGCGGCGGTGACCCGCACCGGGAACTTCTTGATCCCGTTGACGAAGTTGGACCGCACCCGCTTGACCTCACCGGCCAGTTCGATCGAGCCGAGCCGGGGCAGCAGCTCCTCGAACATCAGCCGGATCTCCATCCGGGCCAGGTTGTTGCCCAGGCACAGGTGGGGGCTGGTCTTGCCGAACGTCATGTGATCGACATTCGTGCGGGTCACGTCGAGGGTGTACGGGTCGGGGAACACGTCCTCGTCCCGGTTGCCCGAGGCGAACCACATGACCACCTTGTCGCCCTCCCGGATGGTCTTACCGTGCAGCTCGACGTCGCGGGTCGCCGTCCGGCGGAAGTGGTAGACCGGCGAGGCCCACCGCAACAGCTCCTCGAGCGCCCCGGCGATCCGCGAGGGGTCCTCCTGCAGGTAGCGCAGCTGCTCGGGGTGATTGATCAGCGCGAGCATGGCGTGGCTGATCGAGTGCCGGGTGGTCTCGTTCCCGGCGATCACCAGCAGCGTGAAGTAGTTCTCGAAGTCCTTCTGGCTCAACGGAATGCCGTCCTCGGGCATCCGGTTCGCCAGGATCGAGATCAGGTCGGTGCCGTCCCCGCCGGTGCGTTTGGCCTTGAGGTCGTTGCCGTAGTCCCAGACCTCCTGCACCGTGGGCGAGCGGAACGGCAGGTGCTTGTACTTGTCGCTCTCGGGCAGGTCGGCGCGGAACTTGGTGTAGTCGGGGTCGGTGTTGCCGACGAACTCGTTGCCCCAGGCGATCAGCTGGCCGGTGTGCTCCTTGGGGACGTCGAGCAGCCGGGCCAGCACCTGGATCGGGAAGTCGGCGCTGATCTTCTGGACGAAGTCGAACTCGGGGGTACTCAGCGCCTCGTCGACGGTGACCTTGGTGAGCTGGCGCAGGAAGTCCTCGTACTGGCGCAGGTTGCGGGGCGAGAACTCGCGCTGCACCAGCTTGCGCAACGCTGCGTGGCGCGCGCCGTCCGTCTCGAGGATCGAACGGCGCGCGTCCATCAGGTCGTCGTCCACCTCTTCGAGGTTGACGAACCGGGACGAGGTGAACGTGTCCGGGTCGCCGTCCACGGTGGCGATGTCCGCGTACCGGGTGACGGACCAGAACCCCTTGTTGGGCGCGGGTTCCTCGCTCCAGTGCAGCGGGTCCTCGCGGCGCAGGGTGTCGAACTGCCCCCAGCCCAGGTTGTCCCGGAACGCGTCCAGGTTGGTCAGATCGATCTGGTCCAGGGGGACGGCGGTCGGCGCGGTCACTGCGGGCTCCTCACAGGTGGTAGGCGTACTCGCGGAACTCCCAGTCCGTGATCCAGTGGGAGAACCGCTCCAGCTCGTTGCGCTTGTAGGCCAGGAACGTGGTCACGAACGGCGCGCCCAGCACCTCGCAGAACGCCTCGTCCTTCTCCAGGGCGTCCAGGGCGGTGCCCAGGTCGGACGGCAACATCGCCGAGCGGCTCGGGTCGTAGCCGTACCCCTCGAGCGGCGCGGCCGGCTCGATCTTGTCGCGGATGCCGAGGTAGGCGGCGGCGAGCAGGCCCGCGATCGCCAGGTACGGGTTGGCGCTGGCGTCCCCCAGGCGCAGTTCGAGCCGGGACGACGACCCGCGCTCCGGCGGGATGCGCACCATCGCCGAGCGGTTGTCCAGGCCCCAGTCGATCAGCCACGGGGCCAGGGTGTCGGGCCCGAATCGCTTGTAGGAGTTGATGGTCGGGTTGGACACCGCCGCCAGCGCGGGCGCGTGGGCCAGGATGCCGCCGATGGCGTGGTGGGCGACCTGCGAGAGGCCGTGGGCGCCGTCCGGGTCGTCGAACAGCGCCGTGCCGTCGCCGTCCGTGGTGGAGAAGTGCAGGTGGAAGCCGGACCCGCCCTCGTCGTTGAACGGCTTGGCCATGAAGGTGGCCAGCTTGCCGGACTCGCGGGCGAACTCCTTGATCGCGGCCTTGAACAGGTGCGCGCGGTCGGCGGCGTCCAGGGCCGGCGAGTGCCACAGGTTGATCTCGAACTGCCCCGAGGCGAACTCGTGGTTGGCGGCGAAGACGTCCAGGCCGTACTCGCCGAGGCGGCGCAGCATGGGCAGCAGCAGGTTCTCGGGGTCGCCCTTCAGGCCCGAGACGTAGACGTTGCCGGTGGCCTCGCCGTAGCGCTCCCAGCCGGAGGGGTTGGCGGTGGACGGGTTGAGCACGAAGAACTCGAGCTCGGGCCCGGCGATCGGGGTCATGCCGAGTTCGGCGAAGTGCTCGACGGCGCGGCGCAGCACCTGGCGGGGGCTCTCGGCCGAGGGCGTGCCGTCCGGGTTGACCAGGTCGGCGATGCAGTGGGCCACGCCCGGTGCCCAGGGCATGGGGCGCAGCGTCGAGGCGTCCGGCACGGCGAGGATGTCGGGCAACCCGTCGGCCAGACCGCCCTCGATCTCGACCACATCGCCCATCGGGCTGGTGCCGTAGACCGAGCGGCAGAACGCGATGCCGCTGCCCGCCGTCCGGGCGAAGTGGCTGACCAGCAGGTCCCGGCTGCGATCGGTACCGATCAGGTCGGCATATCCCAACCGGACGACGTCGATCCCTTGCTCGGTCAGACGGCCCTGGGCCTCCTGCAGACGGGCCGCATCCACGTGAGCCACGCCACACCTCCATTCGTTTGGGGACGAACAATATCCGCTCGCTCACGACGGCGACAAGAGGTTCCGTCCGGCAGCACCCAGGGGATATCGTACGGAACCTAACGACTACTGGGCGTTCTGCGACCGCTGCGTGACGGAGGACCGATGACCGAGGTGAAAGGGTTCTTCTACCCTCGCACAGCCCGGGGCAATTCCGGCATCATCCCGTCGCCGCCCTGGTTCTACTCCGGTGACCTGCTCACCGTGGAGTACCGCACCGACCCGGCCCGGGTGGCCGAACTGCTGCCCGCCCCGCTCGAGCTCGCCGACGAGGACCCCGGCGCGGTGGCGCTGATCTGGGCCGACTGGCAGTCGTGCTCGGCCTCGCGCGCCGAACTGCTCGACCCGGTGCGCGCGCAGTACAAGGAGGCGTTCGTCGTCGTCCGCTGCTCCTACCGCGGGACGACGTACTCGCGCTGCGTCTACATCTGGGTCGACAAGGACTTCGCCATCGCCCGCGGCCTGCACCAGGGCTACCCCAAGAAGCTGGGTTCGATGTGGCAGACCCGGCCGCACCCGTTCGCCCAGGGGGCGCCGCAGCTCGGCCCGGGTGGGGTGTTCGGGGCGACGCTGGCCGCCGGCGACCGGCGCCTCGCCGAGGCGGTGCTGACGCTGCGCGAGCCGAGCGAGACCAACGGCTTCGTCAACGGTCACCCGATGGCCCACCACCGGGTCTACCCGGGCATCGGCCGCGGCGAGCCCGACGCGTTCGCCGAGCTGATCTCGAGCTCGGGGGCGGCATTCGAGCGCGGCCAGGCCTGGCGCGGGGACGTCGACGTCCGGCTGTTCCCCTCCCCCACCGAGGAGCTCGACCGGCTGCGCGTCGACGAGATCATCGGCGGTTACTACTGCCAGGTCGGGGTGGTCTGGGACGGCGGCACCTCGCTGGAGCGGTTGACCCCCTGACCGGGGGCGGCAGCAGCATCGGATGGTGAGCGATGATCCGACGGCACTCCCTGGCCGAGATCGAGCAGGCCATGACGGCGCAGGTGGAGCACCTGGCCCTGGACTTCCCGGTGGCGCTGGCGGTCTCGAACCTGCACCGGTCGGCCAACGCGGTGCGCACTCACCTGACCCGCACCGTGCTGCGGCCCGCCGGCCTCACCTGGAGCGGGTTCACGGTGCTGTGGACGGTGTGGATCTGGCACGGCCTCGAGACCCGTGAGGTGGCCGAACTGGCCAGCATCTCGAAGGCCACGCTGACCGGGGTGGTCAAGACACTGGAACGCGACGGGCTGCTGCAACGCCACCCGGTCGAAGGGGACCGCCGCCTGGTGTTCCTCGACCTCACCGACGCCGGCCGCGAGCTGCTGGAACAGCTCTACCCGGCGTTCAACGCCGCCGAGGCCGAGACCGTCGCCGGCCTGGACGCCGTCCAGCTGGCCGAGCTGACCGCGTACCTGCGCCGGGTGACCACCCGGGTTCTGGACCTGTCGGATTCCTGAGCCAGATCGATCGCAGTGGCGGGATCTGGTGTCGTCAGGGCGCACAGAATCCCGCCACTGTGCTCGGCCTCACACGCTCCAGGCAGAAAGCAGATCACCGGCATCGAATACGAGGTCCAGCTCCGACGTCCGGGCGCCCGCGGGGCAGACTCCGATCAGCAGGGCTTGCTCATCGGCGCCCAGCCGTGTGCGCACCGCCATCAGCTCGCGAACCTCGCCGCTCGTGATCGGCTCGGCCCCTCGCCACTTCACCGTGCCGATCGCCGTGACACCCTGGCGGTCACGGGCCACGAGGTCGACCTCGACATCACCTCTTCGGTTCCACCACGCACCGACCGATTCGACACCCTGCAACCGAGGGTGCGAGGAGGCAAGGCGCCAAACCGACTCTCGAACAACCGGTTCGACGGCCACACCACGCCAGCTCTCCCAGGATCGCTCGAACCGGGCCAAGGCCAGGTCCGCACGGCCGCGCGCGATGTTGTCCACCTCTTCCTGGACGAAGGCGAACCAGAACCGTAGATAGGGATCGGTGATGACGTATCGACGCAGCTTGCTCGAGGCAGGAGATCCGGCCGGCACCTCGATCTCGACCATGCGCTTGGTTCGGGTCAACACGGTCAGCGCTCGGGTCAGGGCGGTGCGCGCCGCATTGTCCGCAGCGTCCGACATGCCGGCCACGACGTCGTTGAACGTCGGGACGGCCACGGCCTGGGCACCGATCGCCCGTAAGACCGAGGCGGCGGCCGGTGAGTCCGGGAACTCTGCGGCCAAGGTCAACCGAGCAGTGACCACCAGGTCGCTGGTGTCCGACCCGAGTGCCTGCCGCACGTACTCGCGCGGCGACCCCGCGGCGACACAGCTGCGGACGAGGCGAGGGTAGCCTCCCGTGATCAGGTGGGCATCGAAGACCTCGATGGCGACGGCATCGGGCAGGGCCTGAGCGATCTCGGCCGGGTTCAGGGGCGGGACGACGAGGGGCTGCGCGCGACCGAAGAGTGGCCGATCGTGATCGTTCAGACGCTCCATCATGGCCAGGTCGGATCCCACCAGCACGAACAACACCGGCAGGTGCTCGAGCCGGGTGTCCCAGGCGACTTGGAGCTCGCCCTCCAGCGTGGCCGACTGCTCGACCGCCCAGGGGAACTCGTCGATGACCACGATGACGGGTCCGCCCCGGGCCACCAGCGCGATGCGATTCAACGCCTCGGTCCACGTTGCCGGAGCAGCCCCGAAGAGCACCTCGGCGTCCGGAAATGGCACCCGCGCTTCGGACGTGGCTCGGGCCAGAGCCGCGAGCTGGTGGCCGGCGGGGGCACGCTTCACCGCCGTCAGGTAGACGTACGGCACCGCGGAGGCCTCGACAAACGCGGTGATCACGGTGGACTTGCCCACCTGACGCCGTCCCTGAACGGCCAGTAGTTGGCCGCGACCGGAGCGGCGCACGGCGTCCAGTCGCTGGGACAGATCCGACAGGAGCGGTCCCCGGCCATAAAGGTTCATTTTTGTATGTTACATGGATGCACCTTTATTGAATCAGGCGCGCAGCTTCTCGAGGTAGTCGGCGATCCGCTCGATGGCTTCGGTGAGCACCTTCACGTCCGGCAGGGTCACCAGGCGGAAGTGGTCGGGGTCGAACCAGTTGAAGCCGGTGCCGTGGGTGACCAGCAGCTTCTTGGCCCGCAGCAGGTCGATGACGAACGCCTCGTCGTCCTTGATCGGGTACACGTCCGGGTCGAGCCGCGGGAAGCAGTAGAGCGCCCCCATCGGCTCGACGCAGCTCACCCCGGGGATCTCGTTGAGCAGCCGGGAGGCGAGCTTGGCCTGCTCGTAGAACCGGCCGCCCGGCACGATCAGCTCGTTGATCGACTGGTAGCCGCCGAGCGCGGTCTGGATCGCGTGCTGCGCCGGTACGTTCGAGCACATCCGCATGTTGGACAGCAGGGTCAGACCCTCGAGGAAGTCCTCGGCCAGGTGCTTCGGCCCCGAGATCATCACCCAGCCGGAGCGGTAGCCGCAGACCCGGTAGGCCTTCGACAGCCCCGAGAAGGTCAGGCAGAGGACGTCGTCCCCGGCGAAGGTCGCCGCGTGGTGGTGTACCGCATCGTCGAACAGGATCTTCTCGTAGATCTCGTCCGCCATGATCACCAGGTCGTGGCGGCGGGCGATGTCGACCAGCGCCCGCACCGTGGCCTCGCTGTAGACCGCACCGGTCGGGTTGTTGGGGTTGATGATCACCAGGGCGTGGGTGTTCTCGGTGATCTTCGACTCGATGTCGGCCAGATCGGGGTTCCAGCCGTTGGTCTCGTCGCATCGGTAGTGCACCGGGGTGCCACCCGACAGCGCCACGGCGCCGGTCCACAACGGGTAGTCCGGCGCCGGGACGAGGATCTCGTTGCCGTCGTCCAGGAAGGCCTGCAGCACCATGGTGATCAGCTCGCTGACCCCGTTGCCGATGAACACGTCGTCCACCGCGGTCTCGGTCAGCCCGCGGGACTGGTAGTACTGCGCCACCGCGGTGCGCGCCGAGTAGATGCCCCGCGAGTCGACGTAGCCCTGGGCGTCGGGCAGGTGGTGGATCATGTCCGCCACGATCGCCTCGGGCGCCTGGAACCCGAATGGCGCGGTGTTGCCGATGTTCAGCTTGAGGATCTTGTGGCCCTCGGCCTCGAGTCGCTGCGCCTCGACCAGGATGGGCCCCCGGACGTCATAGCGGACGTGCTGCAGCTTCTTGCTCTGAATGATCCGGCGCATGAGGTGCAGTCTCTCAGCCCCGTCCAGCGAATTGTGGCCCGGTGCGCCGACCGGGGTGGTCGGGACGCCGAGAGCCGGCGCCGCGGCGTCCGGCATGCCTTCGTGATCGCGGCATCGTCGCCAGGCACGCTCGCCCGTGATCACGTTGAAGATCACGTTGAGGGATTCGTGTCGCTTCGAAGATCACGTTGAAGGTTTCGTCTGCGAGGACCCGACGATTCCACGCATCGTGATCTTCAACGTGATCATGGGTGGGCGGCGGCGCGCACGTGGGCGGCGAAGATCACTGCCTGATCGGGGTTCTCGCGGGCGGTGTCCTCCGGGTGCCACTGCACGCCGAGGAACCAGCCGGACGCCGCGGGCAGCGCGTAGGCCTCGGGGGTGCCGTCCTCGGCCCGGGCGATCACCACCATGCCCTCACCGGGCACATCGACGCACTGGTGGTGGTAGCAGGACACCGCGATCTTCTGACTCGGAACCACCTCGGCCAGAACCGAATCCGGCTCGACGCTCACCTGGTGCACGTGGTGGCGGTGATCGGCGCGGACGGCGTCCGGCAGGTCACCCATGTGCTGCACCAAACTGCCGCCCCGGGCCACGGTCACCACCTGCAAGCCCCGGCAGATCGCCAGCAACGGCACCCCGTCGGCCAGGCACACCCGCGCCAGCGCCAGGTCGAAGGCATCCTGCTCGACGTCGACGTCGTAGAGCTCCTCGTGCTCGCCCTGGCCGGACCAGCGCGCGGCGAGGTCGCCCCCGCCGGGCAGCAGGACGCCGTCCGCGAACGCGATCCGCGAGCGCACCTCGGCGTCGCTCACCACGCCACCCGGGGCGTGCGGGTGGATCACCACTGGCTCACCCCCGGCGGCGTACACCGCCTCGATCAGCTTGCGCGCACTGACCTCGGCGGCGTAGCGCAGCGCGGAGGCGCTGGCCGAGAACCGGGCCGGGATCGCGATCAGCGGACGGCGGCGCGCGTCACGAAACGGCATCTCACTGACCCGCGGGCTTCGGCTTGCGGATGCCGCGGAACTCCCAGTCGCCGCCCTGCGCCGTCGAGAGCACCTCTTCGCTCTCGGTCGGCTGCGCCCCCACATCGGTGCGGATCGGCGTCGGTCCCTCGACGATGTGGTTGCGCAACGTGCCCAGGCCCTCGACCTCGACCTCGACCACGTCGCCCGGATAGACCGTGCGCGAGATCGCCGGGGTGCCGCTGAACAACAGGTCGCCGGGCTGCAGCGTGATGGTGCGGGCGATGTCGGCGACGAGATAGTGCATGTCCCACTCCATCTCGTTGGTGGTGCCGTCCTGCCTCACCACCCCGTTGACCCGGGTCTGGATGCCCTTGCCGCGGTAGTCCCAGCCCTCGACGATGCCGGGGCCGACCGGCGCTAGGGTGTCGGCGCCCTTGACCCGCAGCATCGACCCGGAGTCGGTGTCGCGGAAGTCGTGCAAGCCGTAGTCGTTGCCGATCGTGAAGCCGCGGATGTAGTCGCCCGCCTCGGCCGGCGCGATGTTGCGGCAGGTGCGCCCGATGACGATGACGATCTCGCCCTCGTAGTTCAGCCACTTACAGCCGACCGGCCGGACGACGGCACCCTCGTGGGCGTTGAGCGCCGAGACCGGCTTGTGGAAGTACGTCGGCGCGGGCGGCAGGCTGGTCATCATCTCCTTGACCCGGGAGAGGTAGTTCAGGTGCACACACACGATCTTGGACGGCGTCACCGGCGGCAGGTGGACGGCGTCCGCGATCGCCACCTCGCGACCGTCCCCGGCACGCAACGTCTCGCCGTCCCGGACGACGTCGACGGCATTGCCGTCCAGCAGGATCCGGCGGTACTCACGCAACGGGCTCAACGACAGACTCCCTCAGCTGGTGACGACGGTTCGATCGTCAGGGTCCGAACGATACGTTGGGGCGCAGTGTCGGCGCCAGTGCCTGAGACACCTCGCCGTGATCACCGCGAGATCGCAGTCTGCCACCGGCACACCGGAGCAGACAGCGAACTAACGGTGATCATGATGGGCGCGGCCGAGCAGCACATCCCAGACCCGTGGAGCGTGATACCGGCGCGCATAGGTTGCTTCGCCGATGGCCGCGAGCAGGCCGAGGTCGACGAGTTGATCGACCAGTCGGCCGATTCGTTGCGTGCTGAGTCCGAGGGCGGCAGCCGCCTCGGCGATCGAGAAGGACGGCGTGGCAACCGCATGATCGACCAGTTGCCGAGCAGAGTCGGCTCGCAACGACGAGGAGCGCACCACGCGCCGAAGTTCGTCCCGGACGTCGATCAAGGCACTCAACTGCGCGTGGGTATCGGTTGCGGAGGCCTGGATACCAGCAGCGAAGAAGCCGATGTAGGCATCCCACTCACCGGCAGCACTCACCCCGAACAAGCAGTCGTAGTACTCCGAGCGCCGAGCCTCGAACCACGGCGACACGGTGAGAGTTGGCTCGGTGATCGCGCCGTTCAGGAGCAGCGTGACAACGATCAGCAGCCGCCCGAGGCGACCGTTGCCATCCTGAAACGGGTGCAATGCCTCGAACTGGTAATGCGACATCGCGGCGGTCACGACAGGATCGAAGGCCCCCTCACGCCCGCGGCCCGAGATCCATGCCAACAGATCGCCGACCCGTGCTCGCAGATCCGGCCCCGGCGGTGGCGGGATGTAGCGCGCAGCGTGCACCGGCAGCGATCGGTGGTCGGCGTCGGCGCGCCGCCCAACCACCACCTGCTCCGGACGGAGCATGCCAGGGTGACGTGCCCCGGACGGCGTGTCGGCCACCAACATTCCCTGAAGTTCCTCGAGCAGCCCGACGGTGAGTGAACGACCGGCGTCCAGTGCCCCGTAGGCAGCCTCGGCCATCGCCACATAGTTGAGGATCTCGCGCAGATCATCGCTCAACGGGTTGGCGGTGTCCGCCGCGAGCACCTGATCGAACGGAGCGTAAGTGCCCTCCAGGGCAGAGGTCGCCTGGGCCTCGCGGCGCAGCGAGGGCAGGCGCAGTAGCTGCGGGTTGGGCAGGCGGCGAGCCGTGGCGTCCAAGCCGGCGAGCGCCGCGCGCGCTGCCGCAACCTGCCGGTACGTGGCTCCGGACAGATCGGGCTCGACCTCGGGCAGGGGCGCCGGCATGAAGGCGGAATGCTCCCAGACGCCATGGTGCGGGTCGGTGCCACTGATCCGCACCAGCTGGCCGGTTGCCTCGTTGACGAACAATCTCAGGTCCACATTGAAACCCTACTGGCATTTCTGTTTCATTCCACTGCTGTGATTCCAACTCAACCGGCGGCGGGGACGTCGTGGGCACCGGCGGTAGCAGCCTTCTGGCGCAGGGTGTCGGCGTCGATCTCGGTGCGGTGCGGGCGGGGGAAGCCACCCTCGGGCCGGTCGAACCACAGGTGCACCTGCCCGGTGCCGATCGAGTTCTCGTACGCGCCGTACTGCCGCGACGGCGCGGTCAGGTCGGACTCGCCGAGCGCGCCGGCCATCATCAGGTAGTGGGCGAACATCGCCTCGGGCCGGTAGCGCATGAAGTCGTCCATGGTGGCCAGCACCCGGGCGTGATCACCGGCCGCGAACCACTCCAGGCGTTGCCGGTCGGCCTGGTAGGCCTCGGGGGTGTGGATGTGCTCCGGGGCGGCCGCCTCGTGGTCGCGCAGCTGACGCAGCTTCCAGAAGGTGTGCGACAGCGCGCCGGAGGCGATCAGGATGACCTTGCGGTCGGTCGCCGCGATGGCATCGCCGAGCGCCCGGCCGGCCCGCAGGAAGTCCTCCCGGTCGCCGGTCTGACACACCGACACCGCGATCCACCGCTTGTCACGCCCGGTGTTCAGCCCCTCGCCCAGGCCCGCACCGGACGCCGTCCCCAGGCCCTCGCCCAGGAACTTCCACATGTTCAGCATCGGGTAGTACATCGGCAGGTAGGGGTCGTCGTTCGCCGTGATCCAGGTGCCGTGGGCGTCGGCCTGCGCCGCCATCGCGTGCGCCAGCTCGGGGTCGCCGCGCCAGTCGTAGGGCACCCGGCACATGCCGCGCGGCAGTTCCTCGGCGGTGAACAGCCCGGCCCGCCGGTCCTGCGCGGTGACCACGAACTCGACGGTGGTGAACCAGTGCGAGTCGAGCACCACGACGGTGTCGTAGTCGAGGGTCTCGAAGACGTCGCGGCGCAGGTCGTGCAACCCCTGCACCAGCGTGGTGTCCCCCGGCCCGTACAGCTCGTGCCGAACCGCCTCGGGCAGCATGATCGTCGGGACGTGGGCCAGCAGGCCGGCCCCCACCACTTCACCCATCTCAGCTCTCCTCGGACGCAGTCCACCCGCGCGGGGCGAACACGGTGTTCTTGATGTCGGTGTAGAAGTCGAACGACCAGACGCCACCCTCGCGCCCGATGCCGGACTTGCCGTTGCCGCCGAACGGTGCCCCCAGGTCACGGACGAAGAAGCAGTTCACCCACACCGTGCCCGCGTTGAGCCGGGCCGAAACCCGTTCGGCGCGTTCGGGATTGCCGGTGACCAGGGTGGCGGCGAGGCCGAACCGGGTGGTGTTGGCCATCGCCACGGCCTCGGCCTCGTCGGCGAAGGTCTGCACCGTCAGCACCGGGCCGAAGACCTCCTCGGTGAGGATCTCGCAGCCCGGCGCCGCGCCGGTCAGGATCGTGGGGCTGAAGTAGAGGCCACCGAGTTCGGTGTTCGGCCCACCCCCCAGGACGACGCGCGCGCCGTCCGCGATCGCCCGCTCGACGAAGCCGCGCACCCGCTCGAAGTGCGCCCGCGAGACCAGGGCCGAGATGTCGGTGGCCTCGTCGCGCGGGTCGCCCTGGCGGATGGTCTTCGCCTTGGCCACAACGCGTTCGAGGAAGGTGTCGTGGATCGACTCGTGCACCAGGATCCGGAACGCGCCCAGGCAGACCTGCCCGGCGTTGTCGAACTGCTCGACCGCGAGGTCGACGGCCAGGTCGAGGTCGCAGTCCTCGAAGACCACCAGCGGCGACTTGCCGCCCAGCTCGAACGACAGCGGCACGATGTTCGGCGCGGCGGCAGCGGCGATCACGCCGGCGGTCGGCACCGAGCCGGTGAAGCTGAGCCGGTTGATGCCGGGGTGTCGGGTCAGCGGCGCCCCGGCGTCCGCGCCGGTGCCCTGGACGACGTTGAACACCCCGTCCGGCACGCCCGCCTCGGCCATGATGTCGGCCAGCAGGCTGGCGGTCAGCGGCGCCCACTCCGGCGGCTTGAGCACCACGGTGTTGCCGGCGGCCAGCGCCGGGCCGATCCGCCAGGTGGCCAGCATCAGCGGCGCATTCCACGGCGTGATGATCGCGACCACGCCGGCGGGGTCGTACGTGATGCGCTCGCGGTGGCCGCGCACCTCCATCTCGGGATGGGCCAGCTGGTGCTCGGCGAAGTCGGCGAAGTAGCGGAAGTTCATCGCCACCCGCGGCATGACGCCGCGTCGGTGGCTGCGGATCAGCGAACCGTTGTCGCGGGTCTCGACCCGGGACAGGTCCTCCACCCGGGCCTCGACGCCCTCGGCCACCCGGCGCAGGATCGCCGAGCGTTCGGCCACCGGTAGCGCCGCCCAGGCCGGGAAGGCGGCCCGGGCCGCGGCGACGGCGGCATCGACCTCGGCCTGACCGCCCGCGCAGACCTGGGCGATCTCGGCCTCGTCGATCGGCGAGACATCGCGGAACGTCGCGGACGGCGCGGACGTCGTCACCGAGGCCACACGTCGGCCACCGATCCAGTGCCGGACGTCGACCGGCACGCCCTCGACCTCGACCGTGTACGGATGCGTGTCATCGACCTGCAACGGGTCACCGCCTCGACTCTGGAGCTGTGGCAGCACCGGCTGCTGCCCGGATGGGGGTCCGCCGGACCAGAAAATCGTTCGGGGCCAAACGGTATGTCCCCTTCGGCGACCGGTCAAGGGCAGGCGACCCCGCCCGATCGTCAGTGACGCAACGACTCGTCGGCCACCAGCCGCCGCATGATCTTGCGGACCGCCATGCCGGCGGCGTCCGCCGAGACGTTGACGTCCGGCCTGGCGCCGTCCCGGTCGAGCACCTGCTGCATGGTCTCGAGGATCGCCTGCACGCTGCGGTAGTACCGCTCGAAGATCGGCAACAGGGTCGCGCTGGTGGCCTCGTCGAGGGCGGCGTTGCGGCTCACCCGCCAGGCGTGGCGCGTCGTCCGGTCGTCGATCGGGGTGAGCGCATGGGTGAACACGAAACTCAGCGCC
Organism: Kineosporiaceae bacterium; assembly: GCA_046330955.1. Taxonomy (GTDB): domain Bacteria; phylum Actinomycetota; class Actinomycetes; order Actinomycetales; family Kineosporiaceae; genus JADJPO01. The sequence goes on from JAXLRT010000008.1 coordinate 114,187, forward strand.
GGCTGCGCCCCCCGGCCCGCCTCCGGCAACACGTCCCAGCGGTCGACCCAGAGCCCCGGCGAGACGAATCGGCCCTCCTCGCGCTGCTCGTGCCGGGCCTCGACGGGCAGGCCGAACGCCCGGGCGTGCCAGGCCGCCAGCGGCGCGGGGTCGAAGCTGCGCCAGAACCGCACCGAGGTCTCACTGACCTCGACCTCGAGCGGCGGCGGCGTGGCCGCGGTGAGCACCGGCGGGGCGATGTACTCGTCGACCACGGCGACGTGGCTGATGTCGGCGAAGTTGTCCTGCAGCACCTCGAGCGCCGCTGCGGTCTGCCACTCCTGCCCGAAGGTGGCCCAGTCGGGCGAGGTGAGCCAGGGCGCCTGCGGCGGCGGACGCAACGCCGCCGAGTCGGCCGTGCCCACCCACACCCAGACGAACGCGCCGTCGTCGTGCACCGGGAAGGACCGCACCCTGGCCCCCACGGGCACCCGCTCCTGCGTCGGCACCCGCCGGCACGCGCCGTCCGGGCCGTAGGCGAAGCCGGTGTAACCCGAGACGATCAAGTCGCCGTCCAGCCGGCCCAGACTGAGCGGATACGGGCGGTGGGCGCAGCGGTCCTCCAGGGCCACGACCGCGCCCGCCGTGGTGCGGAACAGCACGACGGACTCGCCGAGCACGCGGCGTCCGATCGGCACCCGGCCGACCTCGGTGGACGACGCGGCGGCGTACCAGGCCTGGCGCGGAGCAGTCATCGCACTACCTTTCCCACGTCCGGTCCCACGTCCGGTCCCACGTCCGGTCGCCATCACAGGTCCAGCGTCAGGCGCTCGCCCCGACACCGCGAGACGCAGATCATCATGTACTCGTTCTCCTCCTGCTCCTCGGCGCTCAGCACCGAGTCACGGTGGTCGACCTCACCGTCCAGGACGCCGGTCTCACAGGTACCGCAGACGCCCTTCAGGCACGAGCCGAGCACGCTCACCCCGGCCGCCCGGACGGCGTCGAAGATCGAGGTGTCGGCCGCCACCGGCACGGTGATGCCCGAGCGCTGCAGCACCACCTCGAACCCGCTGTCGCCCCCCTCGGCCGCCACGACCGGCTTGGCGCCGAACCGCTCCAGGTGTAACGCCCCGGCCGGCCAGGCGGTGCAGCGGTCCTCGACCGCGGCCAGCAGCGGCTCGGGGCCACAGCAGTAGACCAGGGTGTCGGGCGCCGGTGTGCCCAGGATCGTGGCCAGGTCGAGCAACCCGGACTCGTCCTGAGGCACCAGGGTGACCCGGTCGGCAGCGCCGGTCAGAGCGTCGAGCTCATCGGTGAACGCCATCGAGGCCCGGCTGCGACCGCCGTAGTAGAGGTGCCAGTCGGCGCCGGCCGCCTGGGCCGCGGCGAGCATGGGCAGCACCGGGGTGATGCCGATGCCGCCGGCGATGAAGATGTAGCGCGGCGCGGCCACCAACGCGAAGTGGTTGCGCGGGCCGCGAACCCGCACCGTGCTGCCCGGCGCCAGGTGGTCGTGCACGTAGACCGATCCGCCCTGACCGGCGGCCTCGCGCAGGACGGCGACGCGCCAGCTCGTGGCGTCCGACGGGCTGCCGCACAGCGAGTACTGCCGGGTGAGGTCGTCGGTGAGCACCAGGTCGACATGTGCGCCGGGCGTCCAGTCCGGCAGCGGGGAGGAATCGGGTGCGGCCAGGGTGAGCGCGACGACGCCCTCGGCGACCTCGCGCCGCTCGCGCACCACGAGGTCGGCCTCGTGTTCCCTGACGTGCGTCTGGGTGATCGTCATCGCACCATCCGTTCGATTCGTTCGGATGCAAACGGTAAGGGCTGGCCGGACCGCGAGCAAGGGTGCGCGCACGACGGAGGGGCGCCGCTCGAGTCGTTCGGCCGCGAACGTCCTGACATGATGACCCGGCCGCACCCGACCGTCGCCGGAGGGATCATGAAGCGCACCGCCCTGCTGATCGAGCACGACGCGTACACGCGCCCGGCTCTGGTCGGCGAGGCGCTCGAGCGCAACGGGTACGACGTCGTCCGGCGGCTCGTCGTCCCCGAGGATCGGTTCCACACCCCCGACGTCCAGCACGAGTTCCCCGACCCGCGCGCGTGGGACCTCATCGTGCCCATGGGTGCACCCTGGTCGGTCGATGATCACGCCACCATCGGCAGCTGGATCCGCGACGAACTCGACATGCTGGCCACCGCCCATGCCGAGGGAGTACCGGTGCTCGGTATCTGCTTCGGCGGCCAGGCGATGTCGGTGGCACTGGGCGGCGGCGTCCAGCGGGCCGGGCAGTGGGAGATCGGCTGGGGTGAGATCGGGACGGACGATGCCTCGCTGGTGGGTCCGGGGCCGTGGTTCCAGTTCCACAAGGACGCCATGGTGCTGCCGCCGGGCGCGATCGAGATCGCCCGCAATGCCGTGTGCCCGCAGGCCTGGCGGGCCGGCCGCACCCTCGCCGTCCAGTTCCACCCCGAGCTCACCCTGGAGGTGCTCGACCTGTGGCTGGCCAACGGCGGCGCCGAGGTGCTCGAGGCCGAGGGGCTGGACGTCGAGGCGGTGCGTCGCCAGACCGAGACCACCGCCGCAGCCGCGCGATCACGCACGGTCACTCTGGTTGAATCCTTCCTCGAGCGGATCGCGCACTGACGTGCGGCATGTCCGACATGATCACGATCGCCGAGCCCGTTCGGGTGATCGAGTGATCGATGTCGCTGCTGGCAAACGTGACGGAGCGCAATCTAGACTCGCGCCCGCACGGGTGTGCTCCGAGTCACACCTGACCTGAGGAAAGGGATCCCGGTGGCCCAGCAAAAGGCAGCGCCGAACCGGCTTGAAGGCAAGCTCACCCTCATCGATGCAACGGCCCAGTCCATCGGCTTCATGGGCCCCGTGTTCTCGATGGCGTTCCTCGTGCCGCTGTTGGTCGGCATGAACGCCTCCGAGAAGGGTGCCGGCATGGCCGCACCGCTGGCGGTGTTGCTCGCCGCCGTCGGGGTGCTCGGCCTGGGCTGGATCGTCTCCGAGTACGCCCGGCGCATCGCCGCCGCCGGTTCGCTGTACGACTACATCAGCGACGGCTTCGGCTCCCGCGTGGGCGCCGCGTTCGGCTTCCTCTACTACGGCGGCATCCTGGGCCTGGGCGCCGGGCTGCTGGTGCTGATCGGCGGCACCGTGCACGACACCCTGCAGGCCGAGTTCGGCCATGCGCTGCTGCCCGAGGGCGTCTGGGACGTGCTGCTGCTGATCGTCGTCGGCTGGGTGCTCTACATGGGCGTGGCCCTGTCGACCCGTACCCAGCTGGTGCTGGCCATGGTCTCGATCGCCGCCGTGCTGCTGTTCGCCCTGTACGTGATCGCCAAGGTCGGCGGCAAGAACGACGTGGTGACGGCGTTCAACCCCTCGGCCTCGACCACCGGCGGCTTCAACGGCATCTTCTTCGGCGTGCTGTACGGCGTGCTGCTGTTCACCGGGTTCGAGACCGCCGCCAACCTCGGTGAGGAGACCACCCACCCCAAGCGCGACATCCCGCGGGCCGTCCTGATCTCGGTGCTGACCATCGCCGGGTTCTACGTGCTGGTCACCTACGCCCAGGTCGCCGGGTACGGCTTCAACATGGACAACCTCGGTGCGAACGCCGGCGCACCGCTGTTCGGCCTGGCCGGCGGCGGCGACGGCGGCTTCGGGTCGACCGGGATCCGCATCCTGATCGAGCTCATGGTCGTCCTGGACATGCTGGCCGTGCTGATCGGTGTCTCGGTGGCCGCCTCGCGCGGCATCTTCGCCCTGGCCCGCGACAAGCGCCTGCCGCACGGTCTGGCCACCATCTCCTCGCGCAACACCCCGCTCAACGCCACCGTCCTGGTGGTGGGCCTGTACGCCGTACTGGTGCTGGTCACCCTGTTCATCCCGAGCTTCGTGGCCCAGTCGACCCCGGACGGCCCGCTGCCGCACTACGTGGCGGTCTTCTACTGGTTCTCGACCCTGGGCAGCGTCAGCCTGGCCACCATCTACCTGGTGATGTCGATCGGCGCCTACTGGGGCCTGGCCGACCACCCCAACCGCGCCGGGGTCTACCTGGCCGCCACCGTCGGCACCCTGGTCACCGCGGCCGCGCTCTTCGGCGCGATCTACAAGGTGCCGGCGCCGCTGATCTACGCCGCCTACACCGCCCTCGGCATGCTGATCGTCGGTGCCATCCTCACCGTGGTCTTCCCCGGTGAGGACCACGTCGGCGACCAGTGGGAACCCCTGGCCGAGGCCGACCACGGCCCGCAGAAGCTCTGATCGACGCCTCGATCACGAGCCCGAGAGGGGCTCGTCCGACCCGACGGGTGGGACGAGCCCCTCTCGTCGTGTCGGGGCCGGTTCGGCCCCTGATCGGCCCTGATCGGCCCTGATCGGCCCTGATCGGCTCTGCCGGTTCAGATCCGGACGACGCGTGCCGGGATGCCGCGGGCCTCGACGAGTGCCGTGAGATCCGTCGGGTCCGTGGTCAGGATCTGATCACCCGGCAGCACCAGCAACGCCAGCAGGGCATCGACGACATCCGAGGTGGCGGTGGCGGCGAGCAGCTCACCCGCCGACCGGGCGTCGTCCAGGGATGCGGGTTGCACATCGATCATGGGAAGCGCGCGGGCCAGCGCGGCCTGGCGCGCGCCGGCTCGCCACACCTGGCCCACCACCGGTGCGGTGGTCACCAGTTCTGCGCCGGCGCGACGACCCAGCTCGATCAGCCCGGCGACGCGGCGATCTCGACGATCGATGCCGATCAAGGCCCCGGCGTCGAGAACCAGCCTCACGCCGAGCTCCCCCGGCCGTCGCCGGGACGCGACGGGGGTAGGTAGACCGCACCGGTCTCGGCGGCCAGCGCACGCAGTTCGTCCTCGGTGAAGGCCCCGTGGTCGGCCTGGTACCGCTCCAACCACACGTCGGCCAGCCGGCCCCGAACCCATGCTTCCAGAGCGCTGCTGACCACTCCCGAGAAGGATTGACCGGTGGCCTCGGCAACCTGCTGGGCGGCCTGCCGCACCTGGGTCGGGAGGGAGACGGTCACTCGCTCGACGGCAGTCATACTCGACAGCTTACGTCGATGTGAACGCGGCGGGTCTCAGTCGGTGAAGGCGATGGTGGGCAGGTCGACGGCGGTGGCGCCGCCGTCCACCGGGATCACGGCACCGCTGACGGCCGAGGACGCCGGCCCGGCCAGGAAGCAGATCACCTCGGCGACCTCCTCGGCGGTGATCGGCCGGCCCAGCGGGGTGTGACGCGTCGCCAGGGCGTAGGCCGCCTCGCGGTCCGGCAGACCCTGCTGGACGGCGAGCGCGTCCATCTCGCCGTCGGCCATCGGGGTACGCACCCACCCCGGGCAGACCGCGTTGGCCCGCACGCCGGACGCGCCGAAGTCGCGCGCCAGCGAACGGGTCAGCCCGACCAGGGCGTGCTTGGCCACGGTGTACGGCGCCAGCTCGGGCGGCGCCGCCAGGCCGGCCAGCGAACTCACCACCACGATCGCCCCGCGCTCGGCGATCAGGGCCGGCAGGCACGCCCGGGACGCCACGACCGCGGTCATCAGGTTCACCTGCAACGCCTCGTGCCAGGCCGCCGGCTCGACGTCGAGCACGCTGCCGGTGCCCTCGCCCCCCGCATTGGCGATCAGCGCGTCGAGCCGGCCGAACCGGGACGTCGCGGCGTCCACCACGGCCCGCACGGCCTCCAGGTCGGCGGCGTCGGCGGGCAGCGCCAGCGCCGCCTCGCCGAGCGTGGCGGCCACCTCCGCCAGCGGTTCCGGACGGCGCCCGGTCAGCACCACCCGGCCACCGCGACTCACCCAGGCCCGGGCGGTGGCGGCGCCGATGCCGGTGCCGGCCCCGGTGATCAGCGCGACCGATGCGGGCAACGACGAGGTCACGACAACAGGCGTTCGGTGCGGGCGACGACCTCACGGCAGAAGTCCCCCACCCCGGCCGGGTCGTCGATGAACTGGCTCGGCTTGATGCAGAAGGTGCCGAAGCCCAGCGCCACCTGTTCGGGGATCGCCTCCAGCGCCTCGCCGAGATCGGCGCACGAGGTGTCGTCGGGGAAGCGCGCCCGGGTGCCGCCGATCATCTCCATCGAGGCCGCGGTGCGCCCGGCGTCCTGCATCGCATCGGCCAGGTGCACCAGCATCGCCGGGGTCGGCCGGCCGAGCGGGTTGTAGCCCGAACCGTGACGCACCAGGCGCCGCACCAGGGCCGGGTGCAGGGTCTCGCCACCGAACCACAGCGGCGGCCCCTCGGCTCGGGCCGGGCCCGGCGAGATCCACACGTCGTCGAACGCGTAGAACCGGCCGCGATGGCTCACCGGCTCGTCCTTGGTGCAGGCCCGCCACACGGCGTCCCAGATCTCGAGCTGTTCGTCCAGCCGGGCACCACGCTCGGCGAAGGGCACCCCGAGCGCCGCGTACTCGTCGCGGTGCCAGCTCACCGTGGGTTGCACCACGAGCCGGCCGCCGCTGAGCCGGTCGAGGGTGGCGAAGTCCTTGGCCAGCAGCAACGGGTGGCGCAGCGGCGAGATCACGGCCGAGGCGATCAGCCGGATCCGTTCGGTGCACGCGGCAACCCCGGCCAGCATCAACAGGGACGACGGCCACGGCGTCGCGGGGTCCTGGTTGCCGGGCAGGGCGTACTCGCGAGGGTTGGCCATGCGGCCGGCGCTGCCCGCGCTCAGCCCGAGGACGACGTGCTCGCTGGTCATGACACCGTCGAACCCGGCGTCCTCGGCCTCGCGGGCCCACCGCACCACGGTGGTCAGCATGTCTCGGGGCGCTCCGCCCGCGAGCATGGTCCAGTTCTCGGTCAACACCAGGACGAATCGGGGCAGCACGTCGCCCAGTATGAGCCCGAGCCGCCGACCTGCCTAGGATCTAGGTGTCTCGCCGGACGAGGTGAGTCGGCACGTGGTCGACACACATCGGGAGGGGATCATGACCGGCCAGTACACCTTGGACCAGACCGAACACGCCGTCTCCGAGCGCCTGAGCGGCTTACCGGTCGATCACCAGGCCATGGCGGCCATCGGGGGTCTCTACCGCGCCGCCGGCGCCGTGCGTAACCACTTCGAGCGCGCCGTCCTCGCCGGGTACGACCTCACCTGGACGGGGTGGGTGGTGCTCTGGGTGGTCTGGGTCTGGAAGGACATCGAGACCCGGCACGCGGCGTCCGAGGCAGGCATCACCAAGTCGACGTTGACCGGCGTGGTCAAGACCCTCGAAGCGCGCGGGCTGATGCGGCGGCGCACCCATCCGGGCGATGGCCGCCGCGTGATCCTGTCGCTGACCCCGCAGGCCACCGACCTGATGGTCGAGCTGTTCCCGAAGCTCAACGCGCTGGAGGTGGCCGTGGTCGGTTCGCTGAGCGAGGGCGAATTGAGCGCCCTGGTCTCGGCCCTGCGCGCGATCGTGCTCGGGCTGGAGTCGGACGGCGAACCGCCGGATCTGCACCTGCCGGCCTGACAGCGACTGCCTGACAGCGTCAGTACGAGCCGACCCGAAAGCGTCAGTACGAGGTGTGCTCCCAGCGTGCCTGGACCCGCTGCGCGGCAAGCGCTCGCGCGCCCTCGGCGAGCACCTCGTCGGGGCCACCCTGCACCGGGACGACCGTCGGACGCAGCCGCAGCGGCTGGCTGAGACCGTAGGACTCGACCAACGCGGTGTCGACCTCGTCCACCAGCCGGATCGCCACCCGCTGGCCGGACTCGACGTCGGTGGCGGCCAGCAGCACGGCCAGCTCCTCGGTGTCCACGCGGTAGGCCACGTCGCCCACCCGCAGCCCGGTGTGCAGGGTGTGGGCAATGAGGTGCAGCGCCTCGTCGGCCGCCTCGTCGCCGTGCTCGGTCCGCATCCGGGCCAGGCCATCGATCTCGGCCATCACCAGGGTGACCGCCATCCCGTGCGCGTCCCGGCTGTTCAGTGCGGCCTTCAGGTCGTGCATCAGGCAGGAGGCCGGGGCCAGCCCGGTGACGGCGTCCCGCTCCTGGCCCTCGCTGCGCAACATGCCGCGGCGGGTCAGGGCGTCCAGGGCCGAGCCGGCGATCCGGGCCAGCCGGTCGAGCAGGTCCTGCTCGGCCGCCTCGAACGGTCGCTCCCCGGCGCGCCGGGCGATCACGGCGCCGATGAAGGCCCCCGCACCGGCGACGGGCACCACCAGCAGCGCGGAGCTGCCGCCCTCGGCCAGCGGGTCACCGGCCAGAACCTCGCGCATGGCGACTCCGGTGAGCAGGGCCGCCAGGGTCTGCGGCCCCCAGATCTCGGAGGTGCTCGGGGCGAGCCCCAGCACCTGCGGACCTTCGATGGACCGGACGACGAGCACCGCCTGGTCGGCCTCGATCAGGGTCCGGGCCTCCTGCGTGACGACCTCGGCGATGCCGAGCCGGGTGGTCTGCGACCCCAGGCGCTGCCGGACGGCGGCCAGGGCATCGTGCACCGCCGGGAGCTCGGCGGCCCGCTGCGTCGGCACCCAGAGGCTGGGCTCCAGGGTCGGTTCGGTCTCGGTGTCGGTGTCGGTGTCGGGCTCGGTCTCGGTCCACACCGACTGGTCGTCGGCCTCGACGGTGACGGCGTCCGGCTCGACCCACTCGGTCGCAGGCTCGACCCACTCACTCGCAGGCTCAGTCCACTCGGTCACAGGCTCGACCCACTCAGCAGCCGGCTCGACCCATTCACTCGCGGGTTCGGTCCACTCGGTCGCGGGCTCGACCCACTCAGCGGCGGGCTCGGTCCACTCGGCGGCCGGGTGCTCGGCAGGCTCGTCGGAGTCGGCCGGCTCGGCGACCCGTTCCAGGGCCGGGTCCGGCAGGTCTGGCTCGACCGGCGCCTCGGGCGTCGGGGCCGGCGTCACGATCACCGGCGCCGGCGCGATCGGGGCCGGGACGACGGGCACCTCGGGGGCGCGGGCGAAGGCGACGTCCGCCTCCTCGAGCGAGCTGCGCCAGAGCGACAACGTGGACGGCGCGGGCGCGGCCGGCGGGGACGGCGCGGCCTCGGCGGGTTCGGAGGCGGCCGTGGTGGTCGCTGCGGCGACCCAGCCCTCGGCCCAGCCGTCGGGGTGCTGGACGCCGTCCACGTCACCCCAGTCGAGGTCCTCGCCCCAGTCGATCGCGTAGCGAGCCTGCGCCCGGCTGGGTTCCGGCTCGCCATCGGTCGACGGGGAGAGCTCCAGCGCATCGGTGGCATCGGGGGCGGTGACGGGCTCGGCTGCCGGCGCGGCGTCCAGCTGGATCACCGCCAGGGCCTCCTCGTGCGGGTCCACGTCGAGCAGCACCGCGGCGGACGGCGGTGGGCAGGTGCGGCTCAGACCGGCTGCCCACGAGGGCACCGTGCGATGGCGCCCCGGGGCGTTCATCGGGTGGGCGGGGCCCAGCGCCGAGGCCAACTCGGCGTCCTGGGCGCACAGCACCTGCGACCGCGGGCGTTCCTTCTCGGGTGCCGTCCGCGAGGGCAGCACGGTGATCGCCATCACCGGCTCGGCGATGAACGCGGCCGGGCGGATCTCCTCGCCGAGGCCTGCCAGCAACAGGGCGTCCTCGGGGGCGGCACCGACGAGGCGGGCATGGCGACGGCGCATCACCGGCTTGGCCAACCGGTACCCGACGGCGGCGGTGAACAGCCCCAACGAGGCGAGGGCTGCCTCCCGCGCGCCGGTCACCGCGGGCGCAGAGGTGAGCGCGGGGGCTGTGAAGATCAGAGCGTCCAGAGGCACGCAGACTCATCGGCAGCTCTAGGCCGAAAGTGGAGTCCTCGCCTCAGGTCTCTCGATCCCGTGCCGGGATGCCGATACGTGACAACGCTCTCGAGGTACTTCTGGGCCATCGCGTCACCATTCCCACTCGGCATCGGGGCGGCGGGTGATGTGATGAGTCCATGGCCTTGTTCCGGCGTCGACGCCTGCCCATCGCGGTGTCGCCCTCGGCACAGGCCATCGCCGGCTTCTGGGCCTGGTGGGCTCGCAACGCCGATGACGTGACCGCCGCCGTGACCGCAGGCCACACCTACACGGTCGAGTCCATGGTCGGTCCCGAGGTGGCCCGGATCCATCCCGACCTGACCTGGGAGCTGGGTACGGGCCAGGGCTCGGCCTTCCTCCTCGCGATCTCCAGCGACGGCCATCCCGAGCTGCGATCCCTCGCCGAGCGCTGGCATCGTGCCGGGCCGCCGGACGACACGGTGTGGCAGTTCCGGCCTGCTCGTCAGCCCGACCCGACCGCCTTCCGCCGCGGCAACGTCATCGAGGCCGGCGGCGCCGAGGTCGACCTGTCGACCGTGGTGGTGCACGCGATGGCCGACGATCAACGGTGCCGCCTGGACGTGTCCATCTATCACCCGCGGTTCTTCCAGATGACCGAGCAGGCCCGTGCCCACCTGAGCTTCCTGCTGCTCGACTGGGCGCTGGGTGAGGACGACGTCGAACGCTGGGTGGGCGCGGTCGAGGCGGTCACCGTCGCACCGATCGACCCGATCCCGGTCGCCGAGTTGCCGGACGTCGTGGGCCGGGCCGCGCAGACCTGGGCCGGCGAGCGCTGGGCGTTGATGGAGGGCTGGCACGGCGAGCGGCGGCTGCAGGTGGCGATCCGTCACCCGTTGCACCGGGTGGACCGGCCGCTGTTCGACGAGCACGTCGAGGTCCGGCTGCCTTATCGCGATCAACTGGCCGACGGGTTGCCGGGTGAGCGCGCCCTGGGTGACCTGCGGGCGTTCCAGGACACCGTGATCGGACGGCTCGGTGAGGGTGCGCTCCTGGTGGCGCACGAGACCAGCGCCGGCGAGCGGCTGCTGCACCTGTACGACGACGCCACGGCGTCGGTGGCACCCATGATCCACGCCATGCTGCGGGCCTACGCCGGCGGTGGCGCCACAGTACGAGCCGAGCCGGACGCCGCGTGGCAGGCGGTGAACCACCTGCGCCCGCAGTGATCCCGCTCCGTGGCCTCGACCTCACCTCAGAAGGGTGGGTGTTCGCTCTCGGTGGTGATGGTGCGTCCGGTGGGGGTGACCCACTGGGTGATCGGCATACCGGTACCCGGGTCGACCAGGGTGGGGGTGAACCCTCGCTCGCGGAGCCGGTGGTGGTGCTTGCACAGGGGGTGCAGGTTGCACTCGCAGGTCGCGCCGTCCTCGCTGTGGGGGATGCGGTGGTCGACCTCGCAGGTCACCGCCCGGCGTCGGCAGCCGGGGAAGGGTGCAGCACTGTTCCCGGGCCTGGACGAGTTCGCGGAGCAGTCCGGTGGCGGTGCGGACCAGGGCATGGGGTGCCTTGCCGATGCCCAACACCGTGCCGTGGGTCGGTGATGCGGGGTTGTCGTCGGTGATCAGGCATCGCCAGGTCGCGGTGGCGCCCATGCGGTGTAGCCCGGCGAGTAGGTCGCGGATGGTTTCGGCGGTGAGGGGTCCGTAGTCGTTGATCTCCCCGATGCCCTCGCCCCCGAGGACGGCCGACAGCGGGACGGTGACATGGACCCGGGGGCCGGGTAGCGCCGCGAAGGCTTCGGACCCCAACGGCCGGGACGGCGGGCGGGACCGGCACGTGGGTGGCTCGTCCTGTTCGTCGGTGGGGGTGCGCGTGTCGTGGGTGTCGGGGTGGGCGCGGGGATCGGCGTCGTGGCCTGGATCGGCCTCGGCATCGGCATCGTCCTCGTGATTGGCATCGCCGTGAGCGTTGATACGTGGGCCGGTGTCCGTCTCTGCGTCGGAATCGCCAGCACCAGCACCAGCGGCGGGGGCCGTACCCGAGGCCGGCGCGGCCGCGGTGCAGGTGTCGGGGCGGGTGATCAGGTCGGTGATGATGTCGGCCCGGATCGCGGCGGCGGGGCGGTGGTGGTCGGGGTCGTCCCCGGCGGAGGCATACCCGAGTAGGGCCATCCGGATCGCCTCGATCGCCTCCACCGACGCCGTCAACGTCATCCGACCCGTCCCCGGGCCGGCGGTGCGGAAGGAGACGTTGCGGCGTTCGAGGTTGTCGGCGATCTGCTCGGCCAACTCCCGCGGATCAGCCTTCGCGACGATGCGGTCGAGCCACGCGGCGAGTTGACCCCAGGTCAGGGCGGTCACCTTCACCAGGATCTGCGGCTCCAGGCGGGTCAGGACCTCCCCGGGCAGGTGGCGGGTCTTGGAGTGGACCAGTCGCGCGGTGTCGATGTCGACCGCACCCGTGGCGAGCAGGTGCCACAGCCCGGGCAGCCGCGCCGGGGAGGTCGCGCAGGGTGTCGACCCGTGCGGTCAGGGTGGACTCGGAGATGACACAGGTGGTGGCGGTCTCGGCGATCGCCGCCCGGAAGCCCAGATCGTGGTCGGGGAACACCGGTTGCGCGTTCACCGGGCTGGCCTCCTCGTCGGCGGCACCGTTCTCCCACCGAGTGACCAGCTCCTCCGCGGCCACGGTCGCGGCCAGTTTGGCCCAGGTCGCCAGCCGGCACGCGGCGGCGAGGTCGGCGACGGTCGGTCGGGCAGGTCGGCCAGACACCCCAACTCGACGCCGGCCGCGGGGTCGGGGACGGACAGGGCGGCCAGGTCACCGACCGCGGTCTGGACCGCGGCCGCCAGGTGGGCGCCACCGTCACCGGCCAACGCCGCCACCAGACCACCCGCAGCCGCCTCGCCCGAGGTGGCTCCGCCGTCCACCGGGCGCGCGTCGTCCGCTGAGGTCACGCCGTCCGCCACCGGGACCAACCCGGCCAGGTGGGTGCACCGGTCGGTGAGCCGGGCGATCCGGCGAGTGGCCCAGTCCTGTTCCTCGACGAGCCGGTTCACCCGCGTTCCAGGCGACCACACGCCGTCCGCGACTCGCCGTCCCGAGCCTGTAGCCGGGCACATTCCGCGCGCAGGGCAGCGACCTCGTCGGGGTCACCCGACTCGGCGAAGCAGGCCTCCATCACGGACATGCACACAGTCTATTCGAACTGATGTTCGATAACAAGAGGAAGTTGACGGAGTTCGGGACGAAGGCATCGGGTGCGCCGCACATGTCGCTGGCCTTCGTCCCGGCCGGTCTGGGTGATCTCCCGGGTGATCGAGAGCGCGAGATGGGCTCGGCGAGACCGCACCTCGCGAATCAGGCGATCAGCACGGTCAGGGTGTGGATGAGCAATCCGACCAAACCGCCGACCACGGTGCCGTTGATCCGGATGAACTGCAGGTCGCGTCCGACGTGCAGCTCGATACGGCGCGAGGCCTCCTCGCCGTCCCAGCGGTCCACCGTTTCGGAGATCACGGTGACCACCTCGTCGCGGTAGCTGGTGACCAGGTGAGCCGCGGCGTCCTCGGCGTAGCCGTCGAGTCGCTGCTGCAACGCAGCGTCGGTCGCCAGCCGCTCGCCGAAGGTCTGCACCGCGTCCGTGGCGCGCACTCGAAGGTCGCTACCCGGGTCGTCCACCGCCTCCTCGAGGGACCGGCGCACCGTCGTCCAGAGTTGTTCGACCGCGCCCCGCACGTCGGGGTGCGACAGCAGCCGATCGCGGAAGGCATCGGCCTTGGCCTGCGCCGCCGGGTCGTGTTGCAGGTCGCGGGCGAACTCCGCGAGCAGGTTGTCGAGCGCCTTGCGCGCCCGGTGGTGCGGATCGGCCCGGACGTCGGCGGCGAAGGTCAGCGCCTCGAGGTAGGCCCGCTGGGCGACCTTGTGGTCGAGCCAGGTCGGCGTCCAGGCCGGCGCCCGCTCGAGGACCAACCGCACGATGACGTCCTCGTGCTCGGCCAGCCACTCGTGTAGGTGGTCGATCCCGACGTCGACCAGCCGGTGATGGGCGCCGTCCTCGACGATCCGGCCCAGCAACCGTCCGGACGGCGGCCCCCACGGCCGGTTGAGCACCTTGCGCACGAAGATCTCGTCCAGGACGGCGAGCACCGTCTCGTCCTTCAGCACCGTCATCGCGCCGCGGGCCAGGCTGGCCAGCTCGGTGGTGGCTCGCTCGGCCCCGGCGCGCCGGCCCAGCCAGACCCCGACCCGGCGCGCGATCTGCGCCCGGGACACCCGCTCGCGCACCACGTCCTCGGCGAGGAAGTGGGTGCCGACGAAGTCCTCGAGGTTGTGCCCGAGGGCGTCCTTGCGGGTGGGGATGATCGCGGTGTGGGGGATCTTCAGCCCCAGCGGGTGGCGGAACAGCGCGGTGACGGCGAACCAGTCGGCGACCGCACCGACCATGGCGGCCTCGGCCATGGTGTTGACGAAGCCCAGCCAGCCCGCGTCGCGTCCGGGCAGGCTCGCCAGGTAGATCAGGGCCGCGACGGCCAGCAGCGAGGTGGCGACCAGTTTCATCCGGCGCAGCTGCGCCCGACGAAGGTCATCCGAAGCCGTGACTGCCACCATGCTTCCCACTCTGACATGCAGCGAGCCGGCGCGCGCTCCACACTCGCTTCCATGATCACCGTCAGATCGCAGTCCACCACCGTTGAGGCGGAGCAGACTGCGATCAAACGGTGATCATGCTCCTGGGGAGGGAGCGTCAGTCGGGCATCACCGGCTCGATCTCGCTGGTGCAGAACATGCACTTGGTGGCATCGACCGGCACGAACGACTTGCAGAAGTCGCACTCCCGGTTGCCCTGGGCGCGGAAGTTCATGCCGACCCGCATCAGCAGCTTGACCACGAGCAGCAGCACACCGGCGATCAGCAGGAAGTTCATCAGTGCGCCGAGGAACTTGCCGTAGTACACCTCGGTGCCATTGATCCCGAGGGACAGATTGCTGGGATCGGGCACGGTGAAGATCGCTCCGATGACCCCGAGCAGCAGGTCATTGGCGAAGGTGTCCACCACCGCGCCGAACGCCACACCGAGGATCACGCCGATGGCAAGGTCGACGACATTGCCGGAGAGGGCGAAGCCCTTGAAGTCTTTGATCAATCCACCCACCGGGCGAGCGTAGCCATCGGCCGCCCGGTGGAGAATGCAGACACGCGAGACTGCGCGTTCGGCTCGCCTGCCTCGACCTGTCGTGTCACTCTATGTGCGTGACCTGGCACTCTCCGTCGACGTTACGGCGCCGACGTTGCGGAACGCACAACCGTCGTTCCCGGCTGGGCACCCCCGTGGTGCCGCTGCTGGTGCTGCCGGCCGCCCTCGGCCTGCCGTCGCTGCCGCTGAGTGTCGACCCTCTGCCCGCCCCGGCGCCGGCCCCGGCCGTCGCGCCGGCGGACGCGGTGCCCGCCCCACCCGCCGAGACGTCCATCGCGGCGCCTCCCACGACCGGGCCCGCCCCCGTGCCGTCCACCACCCCCGCCGCAGCGCCACCCACGACGCCGGCCACGACGCCGGCCACGACGCCACCCGTGACACCCACCACGGTGCCGGCCTGGTCGCTCCCGCTGCGTCAGCGGCCCCGGCCCGCCGCCAGCGAGGTCCTGGTGCAGGCGCCGGTGTTCGGCGCCGTCCGGCTGGTCACGGTCCGCGAGCAGGACGGCCGCCCGGTGGCGGTGACCACGACGGTGCCCAACCGCGCCCAGGCCTCCACCACCGTGACCCACGCCCTGGGCGACCCCGGCGTGCTGGCGGTCAGCGTGGCCGAGCAGGTTCACGCCGAGGCGACCGGCCCGGACCCGCTGCGCGGGCAACAGTGGGCGCTCAACACGTTGCAGGCCGATCAGGTCTGGCCGCTGCAGAGCGCCGCCGGGGTGACGGTCGCCGTGATCGACAGCGGAGTGGACGCCGGCCACCCGGACCTGGCCGGCGTCGTCCTGCCGGGCACGGATCTGGTCGCCGCCGGCAACGGGCAGAGCGACCCGTACGGTCACGGCACCCACGTGGCCGGGGTGATCGCCGCGGTGCGGGGCAATGCGGTGGGTATCGCGGGCCTCGCGACCGGCGCCCGCATCCTGCCGGTCCGCGTACTGGACGGCCTGGGTAACGGCAGCGACGCCGACCTGGCCAACGGCATCGTCTGGGCGGTCGACCACGGCGCCAGCGTGATCAACCTGTCGGTCGGATCGCCGGACTACTCCCCGGCCGAGGCCGCGGCGGTGGCCTACGCCGTCCAGCGCGGTGCGGTCGTGATCGCCGCGGCCGGCAACGAGCGCGACAAGGGCAACCCCGTGATGTACCCCGCCGCCTTCGCCTCGGTGATCGGCGTCGCCGCCACCGGCACCGACAACCGCACCCTGGACTTCTCCAGCTCGGGCAGCTTCGTCGACCTGGCCGCCCCGGGCGTGGACATCGTCTCGACCTACCGGCGCGCCTACGCCTCGCTGAAAGGCACCTCCGCCTCGGCGCCGCTGGTCTCGGCCACCGCCGCTCTGGTACGCGCCGCCGCACCCAAGTTGAGCAATGCCCAGGTGGCCACGTTGCTGACCACCACCGCCCAGGACATCGAGACCGCCGGCCGCGATGCCCTCAGCGGTAGCGGGCTGGTCCGGCCGCTGGTGGCCGTCACCCAGGCCAAGGCGATCGCGCGCGGTGCGGCCGCCCCGCCCGCCGCCCCCGTGACGCCACCGCCGGCAGCGATCGCGGTGGCCGGCGCCCCGGCCACCGCCACCTACGGCACCACGGTCAACGCGACGTTCCGCATCAGCGCGGGTGGCCGCCCGCTGGCCGCGGCCCGGGTGTCGGTCTGCCAGGCCACGGCCCCGGCCACCAAGGCGACCTGCATCGCCGGCGTCAGTGACGCCACCGGCCTGATCGCCCGCAGCCTGGTGATCACGGGTCACCTGAGCCTGTGGGTGCAGTTCGCCGGGACGGCGCAGGTCGGGGCGGCGATGTCCCGGCCCACGACGATCGAGGCCCTGCCCTCCGCCACGGTGCGGGCAGGCACCAAGTCGTTCGTCCTCACGCTCACGCCGGTGGCCCCCAACGAGCGCATCGGCATCCAGCGGCGCTCCGGATCGACCTGGGTCGGGGTGACCACCAAGGTGATGCCCGTCAACGGCACGCTCACCGTGACCGGGCTGGTCAGCGGCGGGGTGTACCGGGCGAGCATCCCGGCGACCGATCGCACCCTGGCCGCGGCCACGAGCGCGGTCACGGTGAAGTGAGACCTGACGTGAGACCGGGCCGAGCTCCTCAGACCAGCGGCATCCGCAGCACGAAGAAATAGCCGGTGCCCGCCGTGGCCACGGCACAGTGCCCGGCGTTCACCGGGATCCACAGCGACAGCGGAGCGTGCCCGACGAGGGGCCCTTCGTTGTAGAGATCGAACTCGAGGGGTTGATCGGGATCCCCAGGTAACAGCACGTTCAACTCGGCAGCGTCGTCGTGGTAATGGATCACGCAGTAGTCGGCCACCAACTGCGTGGTGTCCACGATCTGGTGCAGCGCCCCGTGTACCGGCGCGTCCACGAAGGCGAACCGGCGCAGGCCGGGGCCGGCGTCCTTGTGACCGGGAACACCGTCCAGGCTGCGTTCGACGCTGTCCCAGCGACCGTCCGGCAACTGCTGCGCGAAACCGGGCAAGGGCGTGTAGCTCAGGTGTGCGGTGATCTGCGGGCAGCTGACGATGACCTCGTTCCCGTGCAGCTCGAGCACGGGGTTCTCGACGATCGGCGCCCACGGACCGGTCCGGATCTGCCTGATCTGGAACGGGGAGGTGACGGTCGCAGGGATTGTCATGTTTGCGAGGTTAGCCCGCGCGGCGCGGCGACGTGCTGCTCGTGGCACGATCGGGCGCATGGACGCACCGCGGGTGAGCCACGACGGGCCCGCCCGCCGGGGTTCCCACGCCGCGCCGTCCGAGGCCCGATGGGGACGGCGAGTCCTCGCCGCCCTGGGCGTGCTGGTGCTGCTCGTGGGGGGTGGCACCGTCGTGGCCGCCGTCACCTTGAAGCGCAACATCCACACCGTCGACCTCACGCCCGCGTTGGGAACCGATCGTCCCTCGGCCGCCCCCGTCGACCCGGACGGCGGCCGCGCCGTGAACTTCCTCGTGATGGGTTCGGACTCGCGGGCCGGCGAGAACGGCTTCGTCGGCGGCGCGGTCGACGCCCCGAAGTCGGACACCACGCTGCTGGTGCACCTGGCCGCCGACCGCAGCCGGGCCGTCGCCGTCAGCATCCCGCGGGACTCCCTCGTCGACGTCCCGGACTGCACCGACCCGATCAGCCGGCAGACCACTCCGGGGTCGCGACGCATGTTCAACAACGCCTTCGAGACCGGTGGGCCGGCGTGCACCCTGCGAACCGTCGAGTCGCTCACCGGCATCCGGATCGACCACTGGGTGGTGGTGGAGTTCAACGGGTTCAAGAACGTGGTCGACGCCCTGGGCACCGTGCCGATCTGCCTGGCCGAACCCGTCAACGACGACAAGCACAACATCCACCTGCCGGCCGGACGCAGCGAGGTCGACGGTGAGACCGCGCTGAAGTACGTGCGCGAGCGCTACAAGATCGGGGACGGCGGCGACCTGGGCCGCATCGATCGCCAGCAGGCGTTCATCGCCTCGGTGCTGCAGAAGGCCACCAGCACGGGAACGCTGAGCAACCCGGCCAGGACCTACGCCGTGCTGCGGGCGGTGACCGGCGCCCTGACCATGGACCCGGAGCTGTCCGGCCTGACCCGGCTGGCCGGCTACGCCCAGACCATCCAGCACGTCGGGCTGAAGAAGATCCGGTTCCTCACCGTGCCGACCGGCCCCGCCCCGGACGACGTCAACCGGCTGGTGTGGACCGATCAGGCCGAGCAGGTGTGGACGGCGCTGCGCGAGGACCGCCCGCTCGAGGCCGCGACGGATCGGCACGCCACGCCGTCCCCCACGCGTTCGCCGTCCCGGCACGCCACCGCGAGTCCCACCTCGTCGGCGACGGCGTCGCCGAGCCCTTCGGGCGTCGTCCTGGACGGCGTCAAGGTGCGCACCGCGGACGCCGACATCTGCCCGAGCTGAGCTACTTCAGGCTGCCGGCGGTCAGGCCGGAGACGATCTGCCGGTTGAACACCACGTAGACCACGATCATCGGGATGGTCACGATCGACAGCGCTGCGAACAGCAACCCGTAGTCGGTCACGTAGCGGCTCGAGAACGCCAGCAACCCGGTGGGAATGGTCTTCAGCGCGTCGTCCTGGATGTAGAGCAGGGCCAGCAGGAACTCGTTCCAGGAGCTCAGCGCCGAGAACACCGCGACCGTCGCCAGCCCCGGACGCACCAGCGGGACGGCGAGCATCGCGAAGGTGCGCAGGTCACCGGCGCCGTCGATCCGGGCGGCCTCGAAGATCTCCTCCGGGATGGCGTCCAGGTAGACCGTGATCAGGTACGTCGCCAGCGGGATACCCATGGCGGTGTACGGGATGATCAGCGCCCACCGGGTGTCGGTGAGCTGCAGCCGGGTGAACAGGGTCGACTGGGCGATGAAGTAGGACTGCAGCGGCAGCAGCAGGCCCAACCCGAGGGTGCCCATCAGCACCGAGCGACCGCGGAACCGGAACCGGCTGAACGCGTATCCGGCCGCCGTCCCGCAGGCCAGGATCGCGACCACCGAGACCGTGGTGACGATCGCGCTGTTGACGACGTAGCGGCCGATCTGGCCGACCCGCCAGGCCTCGGCCCACTGCCCGAGATCGAGGTGGGTGGGCAGCGAGAACGGGTTGCCGAAGATCTCGGAGTTGGTCTTGAAGCTGTTCATCACCAGCCACAGCATCGGGAAGGCGAAGATCAGCGCCACCACGACGAACCCGACCCGGGCCACCAGGTCGATCGCCCGCACCCGGCCCTGGACGTGACGTGCCGTGAGCTCGTGCGCGCTCATCGCAGGTCCCCCGCCCATCGGGTCCGCAACCGGGAGAACACCGCCCCCAGCACGATGACCACCACGGTGAGCACCATCGCCATGGCCGAGCCGTAACCGACCTCGCCGTTGCGGAACACCGCCCGCACCAGGTAGGTCGTCGGGATCTCGGTGGCGTTGTAGGGGCCGCCGTTGGTCATCACGTAGAACAGGTCGAAGCCCTGGAACCCGCCGGTGACGCACAGCAGGACGGCGACCCCGGTGGCGTTGGCGATCAACGGCACCTTGATCTTCCAGAAGATCGACCACTCGCCGGCGCCGTCGAGCCGGGCGGCCTCGATCACCTCGTGCGGGATCTGGGCGAGGGCGGCGTAGAAGATCGTCATGTAGAAGCCGGCGAACACCCAGCCCGAGACCACGCACACCGCCCACAGCGCGGTCGACTCCTCGCCCAGCCAGACGTGTTGCAGCTGTTCGAGTCCCAGCGAGCCGAGCAGCGAGTTCACCAGCCCGACGTCCGGGTTGTAGACGAACGACCACAGCACCGCGACCACCACCATCGGCAGCATCACCGGGGTGAACAGCGCCACCCGGAACCAGGCGGTGCCCCCGCGCCGGGCCGCCAGCAGGCCCGCCAGGCACAGCCCGACCAGCACCTCGAGCACCAGCGTGGCCAGGATGTAGAGCGTGACGTGCCAGAACGAGGCCCGGAACAGCTCGTCCGAGGCGATGTCGCGGTAGTTCTGCAGGCCGACGAACAGCCGCGGGCCGAAGCCGTCCCACTCGGTGAGGCTGTAGTAGGCGGTCAGCGCCAGCGGCACCAGCACCGCGAAGCCGAACACACTCAGCGCCGGCGCTGCGAACAGATACGGGGTCCAACCACGGGTCGGCCGCACCGTGACCTCCTGGGTCAGCTGTCTGGAGGGGGAGGGCAGACGCCGATCCCTGGCGCCGCCGCCGGAGGGGACGGCGGCGCCAGGTGACTCGGGCCTGCCTCGGCGCTACTTCAGGGCAGCGAGCGTGGCGAGCGCCTGATCGGGCGTCGCCTTGCCGCCGAGGACCTCGGCCACTGCACGATAGAACGCCTCGGCCCGCTTCAGGTCGTAACCCGTGTCCGGCGGGTTGACCACAACCGGGGCCTTGGCGGTCAGCTCGCTGAGCCGGGTGCTGCGGGCGTCCACCGGTGAGCCCTTGCCGATCGAGACGATCGGCGTGGTCTCGGCCTTGACGAACTGGTCGACGAAGGTGGGCGAGTTGACCAGGGCCAGGAAGGCGACAGCCAGGTCGATGTTGGCGCTCTTGGCGTTCACCACGTGCCCGGTGGTCACCGCGATCACGCTGTCCTGATTGCCCTTTCCGCCCGTGAACGAGGGCAGGTTGACGTAGTCGAAGTCCAGCTTCGGCGCCTCGTCGAGTGCCCAGCTGACCAGCCACGAACCGATCGGGTGCATGGCGGCCTTGCCGCGGAAGAACAGCTGCGCGCCCTCGTTGTCGGTGATGGCGTTGGCGCTGGGGTTCACGCACTTGTGGTCCTTCAACTGCACGACCGCGTCGAGGGCGGGCTTCCAGGTGGCGGCGTCGAACCCGGCGGATCCGGACAGCGCGGCGTCGTAGGCCTGTTCACCGACGATCCGCGAGGACAGGTGCGCCAGGAAGTTGCCCGCCGCCCACAGGTCCTTGTTGCCGGAGGCGATCGGCGTGATCCCCTTGCCGTTCAACGTGTCACAGGCCGCCAGCAGCTCGTCCCAGGTCGTGGGCGGGGTGACGCCGGCATCGGCGAGCAGCTTCTTGTTGAACCACAGCACGTTCGTCACGTCGGAGGTGTGCGGGATCAGGTACTGCTTGCCACCGACCTTGCCCAGGTCGAGCTGGGCCGGCGTGAACGTCTGGGACAGTGGGGCCTTGGTGGCATACGCGCTCAGATCGGCGGCGAAGCCGTCCTTCACCCGGGTCTCCAACCGGTGCCCCACCCACTCGAAGTAGATGTCCGGGGCGTTGCGCCCGTTGAGCAGGTTCGGCAGGCCGATGGTCTGGTACAGGTCGTCGTCCTGGTAGTTCATCTCGACCTTGACGCCGGCGTGCTCGGTCTCGAACTGTCGCGCGATGGCGTCCCAGACCTTGATCTGGGCCTCGCCGGGTGAACCCATGGCCACGCGGAGCACCGGGGGGCCGGCCTTCGCCGAGCCCGACGCCGACCCCGAGCCGCCGCCCGACGAGCACCCGGTCAGGGCGAGCGCCAGCACCGCGCCGACCCCGAGGGCACGCTTCCAGGTGAGCTTCATCGATCCTCCACTGCTGTCTGCGGCGTTGTCGTCGAGCAGTCCTGCCCTGCGCCGTCCCCGGTGTCCCGGGCGAATCCGACGGCATCGGACAGCGCCATGGTCAACGCGTCGCCGTAGACGCGTTTCCCGCTGGCGCGCAACGCGTCGAGGTAGCCCTCGGCGGTTGCGGCGATCTGGGTGGGGGATGCCCCGGCCGCCACGTCGGCGGCGAGTGCGGCCATCGCGGCGGCCCCGACGGCGGCGGCCTGCAGCCAGGGCCGGGCCTCCTCGATCAGCGGGCGGCCGGTCACGGCGAGCAGCCGTTCAACGGCCGAACCGATGCGTTCGGCGGTGGCGGCCAGCCCCTGCGCGGCGCCCGCGTCGTCCCCCAGGCTGAGCCGGAACGCGAACTCCCCCAACGCCTGAGTCACCTGCGGGGCGTCGTCGGCGTTCAGGCACGAGCCGCGGACGGCGTCCGCGAAGATCGTGAAGTCGGCCGCCAGGTCGGGCCCGGCGACCTCCTCGATCGCCCGGTGCCAGCTCGCCTCCGGGTCGTACCCCTCGGGATCGGCCAGGTAGTCGGCGATCGTGGCCAGCGGGATCTTGGAACACTCGGCCAGTTCCATCGGGTTGGCCACCACCCCGCGCGCGAACCGGTACAGGTGGCGGTCCCGGCCCAGGTAGGGGCCGAGGTGCAGTTCGTGGGTCATCGCAACGTCGTTGACCGGGTAGTTGTCCCAGTAGGTGGGCGGCCGGTTCATGCTGCGGGCCACCGTTGCCGCATCCGCCAGCGAGATGGCCGGCGCGCAGATCGCCCGACCGGTCCAGAACAGGTCGATCCTCGGGTCGAGCCCGGCGCCCAGCCGGCGCAGCGACTCCTCCTCACCGGTACCCCAGTACTCGGTGGGGCACACGATCAGGCCGGTGTGCGGATCGACCTCACGCAACCGCGCCGCGACGGCGTTGGCCAGCTCGAGCTGTGCCTGCACCAGGTCGTCGAACGCGGCGCGGTCCTCGGGGTGCTGCAGCATCGGGGGGATGTCGTCGACCAGCAACCCGAACCGGCGCACGCCCAGGCCCGCCACGTCGAGGTACTTGGCCAGCAACGCCTCCCGGTCGGCCGCACTGCTGTAGCGCATGGTCAGTCCGGGGGACAGGCAGAACACCAGCTCGACGTCCCGGGCGGTGCAGGCGCCGATCAGCTCGACCAGCCGGTCGCGGGCCGCACCCCGGTAGGGCTCGCGCCAGCGGTGGCGCATCAGCGGGTCGTCCTTGGGGGTGTGGACGAACGTGTTCAGGCCCCGCCGGGCCAGGAAATCGATCATGTCGAGGCGCTGGGCGTGCGTCCACGGGGTGCCGTAGAACCCCTCCACGACGCCCCGGACGGCGAACGGTCCCGGCGCGACGGCCGGATCGGGTGCGGTCGAACGACTCACGACCCACCCCGCACACTCGGCGCCGTAGCGAGCAGACGCTCGTTGACGTCGTCCCCACCGGCGAGATTGCTGCTCAGGTACACCTCGGGCGGGGTGCCACGGTCGGCCATCACCGCGACCGCCTCCACCATCACGGCATTGATCAGCGCGGCGCCGATCACCGTCGAGGTCGGGCCGACGCGCGTGGCCATGCCGGCGATCTCGACCGAGGCATCGCCGGTCAGGCCGTGGTTGTCCAGCACGATGTCGGCGAGCTCGTGCAGCCGGGGATGGGTGGTGTGCCGCGCCTGGTCCGATCGGGCGTGGCGCAGGCTGGTGACGGCGATCACCGTGGCACCGCGCTGCTGGGCCGCCTGGGCCAACTGCGAGGTGACCGCGTTGCCCCCCGAGTTCGAGATCGCGAACAGCACGTCACCGGAGCGGATGGGGTGGTGGGCGAGCAGCACGTCGGCCAGACCGTCCAGCCGTTCCAGCGTGGTGCTCAGCGGGGCGTCGACGTGCAACATCAGGCCCTCGAACAGGATCGGGCGGATCCGGGCCAGGCCACCGGCGCGGTAGAACGGCTCCTCCGCCAGCAGGTGCGAGTGCCCGGTGCCGAACAGGTGCACCTCCCCGCCGCGGGGATACGCCTCGGCCACCACGGACGCCGCGGCCTGGATGGCCGGCCACTCGGAATCCAGCAGCCGCTGCAGCCGGTCGAGACAGCCCGCCAGGTAGGACTGCCCGGGCCGTGCCGTGTCCGGCGCCGTGTCCCCTGTCGTAGCTGGTCCCGTGTGATGGGTGGTCATCCCCGCTCCCCTGCGCTCCAGACGTGCACCAGGTCGCCGTGGGGCACCGGCCGCAGCCCGGCGCCCAGCCGCAGCGCGCCGTCCAGCGGGGTGCCGGACGCCGCGACCACCGTCAGGTGATCGGCCCCGCCGGGCGCCGGCGCGGCCAGCGCCACCTCGAGCCGCCTGCGCAGTGCGCCCCCGCCGAGCAACCGCCCGCCCAGGGCCACCGGGATCGAGTCAAGGGGTTCGGCCGATGTGTCCGGATCCGTTGCGGCACAACGGACCTGTTGACCGAGCCAGGCCGCTGCCGCGGTCACGGTGCGCACCAACCGGGACGCCGCGTCGTCCACCACCGCCGTGGCCACCGCGTCCCCGGCATCGGTCGCCGCCAGCACCTCGACCGCGAACCGGGCGATGGCGTCCACCGCTCGCGGGTGGGCGTGCAACACCTCGGGCAACCCCGCCAGGTCACCGAACCGCTGCCGGGCAGCCTCGGCCAGGGCGGTCGGCGGCCCGTAGCCGTCGCGATGGTGCAGCACCGCGGCCAGGCCGGCGCGACCGATCCAGAACCCGGCCCCCTCGTCCCCCAGCAGGTAGCCGTGGCCGTCGAAGAACCGGACCCGCCCGTTGCCGGTCAGCGCGGTGCAGGCCACCCCGGTACCGGCGATCAGCGAGACCCCGACCCGATCGCCCAGGGCCGCGTGGTGTGCCGTGAGCCGGTCGTCGGTGAGCCAGACCTGCCGGGCCTGCGTCACGCCGGCGATCCGCGTCGCCAGCCGATCCCGAGCCGGCGCGGCGGCCGGCAGCGTGGTGAGGCCGAGGACGACGCGCGCCTGCACGGGCAGCCGGTGCGCCGTCCAGGCCCGGTGCAGCAACCCGACCAGGGTGTCGTCGGGGTCACCCTCCAGCCGGCTGATGCCGGGCAGTTCGTACACCGTCGGCGAGCCGGCCTGTTGCACCCGGGTCTGCGACTGGCCGCCGTCCACCCCGACCAGCGGCAGGTTCGGGAGTGGCTCCTGGGGGTCGAGTTCAGCCACGACCCACCTCCCGATGCCGGCCACCGCGATCCGCGCGAACCGAGCGATCGGCGCGGGTCACCTGCGCCGCGAGGGTGTAGCGATCGCCGCGGTAGATGCAGTCGGCCAGCATCACGGTGCGGTGCGCCGGGTCCCGATCGACCATGCGGATGCTCAGGCAGGGTTGCTGGTCGGTGATGTCGAGCAGCGCGGCCGTCGCGGCGTCCGGCAGCACGGGCTCGACGGTCACCTGGGCGGTGGTGGTGACCAGGCCGTAGCGGCGGCCCAGCAGCTCGTACAGCGACCCGTCGAGATCCTCCGGGCTCAGGCCGGGCACCGAGCGGCTCGGGATCCACACCGTCTCGACCGCGAACGGGGTGCCGCTGCCCAACCGCAGCCGCTGCACCCGGGTCACCGGGCTGTCCACGTCGATGCCCAGTCCGGCGGCCAGGGACGGCGTGGCGCCGGACTGCTCCAGGCACAGCAGCCGGGAGCTCGGGGTCAGCCCGCGCCGGCGCATGTCCTCGCTGAACGAGGTCAGGCCCAGGGTGCGTACCACCGGTCGGGGCCGGGCGTAGGTGCCCGAGCCGGGACGGCGCTCGACCAGTCCCTCGCGCACCAGGTCGTCGACCGCTCGGCGCAGCGTCATGCGGGCAACGCCGTAGCGGGTGCACAGTTCCCGCTCACCGGGCAACCGGCCGCCCGCCTCCAGCCGGGAGACCAGGTGGCGCAGCGACGTGGCCACGAGCTGGCGCGGCGTCGGGAGCGGGTCGGTGGTCATCACGCAGGATTAGAGCCCGCCGGGGCGTCGGCGACAAGGCGCCGATAGACCAGTTGGGCGATCACCCGGCGGTGGATACGCCTGGTACAGGGGATGTAACCGACTTGTGACCACGATGGAGGTAGACCAGTTGCGGCAGTTCAGATCAGCCCGGCCGTGCGACGCGCCCGGCGCCTACCGGGTGTGCCTGCTCACCGGTGACGCGGGCGAGGACGCCTCGGACCGGTACGACAACCCCGATCTGCTCGGGCACACCTACGTGGGGCCGTACCTGACGGCGGACGCCGACCTGAACCTGGTGGTCGTGGACGCCGAGGGGGTCTGCGGCTACCTGCTGGCCACCGCCGACACCACCCGGTTCGAGCGCTGGCGCGCGGCCGAGTGGCTGCCCGCGCTGCAGGCGCAGTACCCGATCGGGTCGGGCTCCACACGGGACGCCGAGCTGACCGGGCTACTGCACCATCCGCCGTCCAGCCCGCCGGAGCTGGTGGCCGACCATCCGGCGCACCTGCACATCGACCTGCTGCCCCGCGCGCAGGGGCAGGGCTGGGGACGGCGCCTGATGGACCACGTGGCAGCAGCGCTGCGGGCACGCGGCGTCCCGGGGGTGCACCTCGGGGTGAGTCCGGACAACGCTCGCGCTCGCGGCTTCTACGCCCGCCTCGGCTACCGCGAGCTGCAGCGGGGCGACGACGTGATCTACCTGGGCCTGCGGCTCACCGGCGACGACCCCAACCCCCGCCCGCACCCATGATCACCGTGTGATCGCAGTCCACTCCGCCTGAACGGTGGCGGACTGCGATCTGACGCTGATCATGGCGGGGGATGGGCCGATCGGGTGAACAGGGTCGAACAGGTGTTCGGGTCGCGGGGGTGCCGGTGTTATGGTCGAGAGCAGGGTCGAGCGTCCGTGATGGTGTACCGGAAGGCAGCCCGATGAGCAGCGTCCCCCGTATCTTTCGTGCCATTCCCGACGGCCCGGTGACGCCGGCGTCGTCCCCGATCGCGGTGATCGTCGCCATGCACTGGTCAACGGGAGAGGTGACCGACATCCGGGCCGAGGCCGTGGCGTGGACTCGTGAGGCCGTCCAGGTGCGATGGACGCCGCCCGGCGGCACCGAGCGCACCGATTGGGTCACGGCGGCCGACGTCCGACGGGCCGCCCCCGGCGCTCGTCCGGCGGCGCCCCGGGGAGCCAGCGCCGGCGACCTGCCCCGCAGCCCGAACCGGCACCGGCCCCGCTGGTGACCCCCACCGTCCGACCCGGGACGACGCCAGCCGGCGCCCGGCGATCGCCAGCGCGAGCAGGGGCGGCCAGAGGTCGGCCACGGTGAGACCGTGGCCGGCCGAGAACGTCCACAGCACCGCCACCTCGAACGCCTGGTTCGCCCGCGACCACATCAGAGCGCAGGCCACGAAGGCCAGGTGGGCAGGGCCGCTGGCGCGCACCAGCGACCAGAGGGCCGAGCCGACCATGAGGCCCAGCACCAGCAGTTGATACGCCCGGGGGATGCCACCCAGGGCATCACCCACCACCATCGCGTCCGCGGCCGCCCAGCCGGGTGACTCACCGGCCATCGCACTCGTCACTCGGAGGCAGTCGGCAGACCGGGGGGCCGGCTTCAGCACCGAACGGCGTCCACCAGTGATCGGGCGCACGGCCGGGTCCGGCGGCGAGCCCTCAGTCGCCGGCGACCACCGCGACGTCGCCGGTGGAGGTCCGGGCCACCAGCGATCGACCGGACGCCGGGTCGCTGGCCACGTCGATCCGGGTGTCCCCGACATCGGTCCCGGCGTCGACGGCGAAGGTCTCACCGGGCGCCACGTCCACCCGGACATCGCCGGTGGCCGAGACCGCCCGGATCGAGTGCGCGCCGACCGAGGCGATCACCCGCACGTCACCCGTCGAGGTCTCCGCGAACAGATCGGCGCCCTCGCCCCCACCGTGCACGACCACGTCCCCGAAGGCGGTGACCGCCGTGACATCGGCCGACGTCGGCTCCACCCGGACGTCGCCCACGCTGGTGTGCACTCGGACCGGCGATCCGGACGCCACGACGAGTTCGACGTCCGCCTTGCACATCAGGGCGATCAGCGGGCAGTTCGACCGAGCCTCGACCCGGCCCTCCGCGCTGTGGAAGCTGCTCGACGGTGACCAGAACGCCCACCGCAGCCGCTGTTCCAGCCGTGGTCGTTCGCCGGCGGCCGCCACCCGCACGGTGATGTCACCGACGTCCGTGCTGGCCTCCACCGGGCCGGCCGTCGCGGGCAGCAGTTGGGTGTCGACCCGGGCCTGCCGGCCCAGGTAGCCGGCCACCGACACCGCCTGCAGCAGCACCACCACCCCGGCCAGACTGCCCAGGACGATCCGCACCGTGCGCACGGGGGCCATGTCAGTTCTCCTCCGCTCGCTGCATCCAGCGCAGCACCGCGAGCACCCGACGGTGGTCGGTCTCGGCCGGGCTGAGATCGAGCTTGGTGAAGATGCCCGACACGTGCTTCTCGACCGCGCCCTCGCTGACCACCAGGGCGGCGGCGATGGCGGTGTTCGAGCGTCCCTCGGCCATCAGTGCCAGCACCTGGGACTCGCGAGGGGTCAACCGCTGCAACGGATCCCGGCGCCGGGCGCGCGAGAGCAGCTGCAGCACCAGCTCCGGGTCGAGCGCGGTACCGCCGCCGGCCACCCGCCGGATCGCCTCGACGAAGTCGGCCACGTCGGCGACCCGGTCCTTGAGGATGTAGCCGACCCCGGTGGCCCGGCCCGCCACCAGATCGGTGGCGTAGTTCTCCTCCACGTACTGGCTCAGCACCAGCACCGCGGTGTCCGGGTGTTCCTGCCGGATCACCAGGGCGGCGCGCACCCCCTCGTCGGTGAACGTGGGGGGCATCCGGACGTCGACCAGCGCCAGATCGGGGTGATGGGCCGCCACCGCGCGCAGCAGCTGCTCGGCGTCCGAACAGGCCTCGACCACCACCATGCCGGCGTCGGACAGCAGTCGCACCAAGCCCTCGCGCAACAGCACCGAGTCCTCGGCGATGACGATCCGCAGCGCGCCGTCCGGGACACTCGAGCCGCTCATGACACCCCACCCATCGGCAGCTCCATCACCAGGCGCGTACCGCGCTCCGGCGCTGACTCGATCATCAGCGTGCCGTCGACGGCGGCCAACCGCTGGCGCAACCCGCTCAGCCCGGTGCCCCGCGTGAGGTCGACGCCGCCCACCCCGTCGTCACTGACCACGATGCGCAGCACCGCCCCACCCTCGGCGGGGGTGATGACACCGGCCTCCACCCGGGCACCATGGGCGCGGGCGTGCTTGGCGATGTTGGTCAGCGCCTCGGAGACACAGAAGTAGGCGATGGCCTCGATCGTGGCGTTCGGACGCCGGGACAGGCACACGTCGACCTCCACCGGCACCGGCGAGCGGGCCGCGAGCGCCGACAGCGCGGCGTCCAGGCCCCGGTCGGTCAGCACCGGCGGGTGGATGCCGCGCACCACGTGCCGCAGCTCGACGATGGCCTCCTTCGAGGCGGCGTGCGCGCGGTCGATCAACGGGCGCGCGTCGTCCAGCTCGCCGGCGTCCAGCTTGACCTGCGCCATGCCCAGATCCATCGCGATGGCGACCAACCGCTGCTGCGGGCCGTCGTGCAGATCGCGCTCGATGCGCCGGCGCTCGGCCTCGGCCACCTCGACCGCACCGGCCCGGGTCTCGGTCAGGGTGTGCACGCGTTCGGTCAGGGCCGCGACGTTGCGGCGTCCCCCCTGGCCGAGCAACCAGTCGGCCAGCGCCACGTCGACCCCGACGAAGACCTTCGCCACCAGGGGCGAGATCACCAGCAGGGCCAGTCCGACGAGCCAGACCGCCGGGCTCGCTGCGACCCGGCCCACCAGCGGGACGGCGAGCCCGTCGTCCGGCAGCCAGGTCGCGTAGCCCGGGACGGCGACCAGCGCCAGGCCGGTGCCCAGCAGCACGATGATCACCGCGCCGCCCACCAGCCCCCACAGTGCGATCAGCGCGAGATGACCCTGCGCCTTCCAATCGGCCGGGTCGAGCATCCACCGGCGCCACCACGGCAGCGGGGCCGCGCTGCGCACCGGCGGCGTCACCAGGGTTCCGGTCAGGGCGTACAGCCGCAGCCGTTCGAAGTGGGCCAGCACCCGGCCCAGCCACAGGGTTGGGATCAGCATCGGCACCCCGACGGCGAACACCGGCACCAGCACCACGGCCGTGATCAGCAGCGAGCCGAGGGTGAGGTAGATCGCCGCGAGCAGCAGGTCGGTGATCAACTGAACCGCCGCACCCCAGCCCCACAACCAGGTGCGGCCGACGGCGCGGGGCCACCCCAGCGGGGGCGCGGTGGGCATCGAGGTCACTCCTCGAGGCTAGAAGCCCGGTGATGGCCTCGTACATCCGGCGAGCCGCAGCCGGCGGCAGGGGGGTAGCCCCACCCTCGTTCGGGCGGCGGGCACCAATGATTCGCCGGCCCGATCGCAGCACGGTGGTGGCATGAGGACATCACTGCCATCGCCCCGAACGACGCCGGCCCCCGCCGGCCCGCCGACGTCCGATCCGGTTCCGCCGCTGCGGGGCCCGAGCGGCTGGAGCCTGCGGCACCGCTGGACGACGCTGCTCGGCACGCTGCTGATCGTCGCCGGCGCCATCGTGTTGTTGGCCGGTGGCCTGAAGACCACCGCCCCGGCCGAGCAGTTGGTCGGCGACTCGGCCCTGGCCGAGCAGGTACGGGCCGCCGCCGACTTCGGCGACCGCCCGATCGAGAACGTGGTGATCAGCCGCCCCGGCACTCCCGCGCCCGCCCTGGACGAGGCCACGGCAACCGCCGTCACCACCGAGCTGCGCACCGCCTTCCAGGGCCTGAAAGGCGTTGCGGCCGTGTCTGATCCGGTGCTCTCGCCGGATCGCCGGGTGCTGCTGCTACCGGTGGCGCTGGACGCCGCGCCCGACACCATGACCGAGCCGCCGGCCGGCGCGGTCAGCGCCGAGGACGCCGTCGGGCCGATGCTCGAGGCCACCCGGCGGGTCGCCGCGGCGCACCCCGAGTTGCGCATCGGCCAGGTCGGCCCCGGGTCGATCCAGGCCGAGGTGGGCAAGCAGTTGGACGCCGACTTCCGGCGCGCCGAGCTGGTCAGCCTGCCGGTCACCCTGGCGATCCTGCTGTTCGCCTTCGGCGCCGTGGTGGCGGCGGGCGTGCCGGTGCTGCTGGGCATCGCCGCGGTGGCCACGGCCCTGGGGCTGACCGCGCTGGCGTCGCGACACCTGATCCCGGTCGACCCGAACGCCCAGCCGATGGTGCTGCTGATCGGGCTGGCCGTCGGCGTCGACTATGCCCTGTTCGTGCTGCGCCGCGCTCGGGAGGAACGCGCCCGCGGGTACTCGGCCACCGACTCGGTCGTGATCGCCACCCGGCACGCCGGGCGCGCCGTGATGATCAGCGGGATCACCGTGGTGGTGGCCATGGCCGGCATGCTGGTCGCCGGCGGCCTGTTCACCTCGATCGCCGTCGGCACCGTGCTCGTGGTCGCGGTCGCCGTCCTGGCCTCGGCCACCGTCCTGCCCGCCATGCTGGGCCTGCTCGGCGATCGCGTCGAGGCTCTCCGCCTCCCCTTCCGCGGACGCCGCCGCCCCCGCCCCATCCCCACCCCTGCCGCCACCCCCACCCCCCTCGTCGCCCCCGCCCCCACCCCCCTCGAGCGCAATGTCACGTCGCGCTCATCTGGCGAGCGTGACGTGACATCGCGCTCGCCCGAGGTGAGCGGATTCTGGGCCGGCCTGGCCGGAATGGTCACGCGGCGTCCAGCAGTGTGGTCGGGTCTGGCCGCCATCGCGCTCGTGGCGCTCGCCGTCCCGGCCCTCGGCATGCGGACGGCGTTACCCGGCGCCGAGAGCCTGCCCAGCAGTTTCGCCACCGTCGATGCCTACAACCGGCTGTCCGCCGCGTTCCCGCAGGACGGCACCACGGTCGACGTCGTCGTCAAGACCCCGGCCAGTGCCGCGGGGCGCGTGGAATCCGCTCTGGCGCAGGGATTCCGGACGGCGCTGGGCACCGGTCAGGTGGTCGGTGAGGCACCGAAGATCACCGCTTCCACCGACAAGACGGTGCACGTGCTGTCCCTGGCGGTGCCGCTGCAGGAGAGCGACCCGGCGATGGACGACGTCGTGGCCCGGGTGCGCGCCGAGGTGGTGCCGGTGATCACGTCGAACCTGAGCGGGGTGAGCGCCCAGGTGAACGTGGGTGGCGCGGCCGCCGGGTCCGACCTGGCCAACTGGATGACCGACCGGCTGGTGCCGGTGGTGGCGTTCGTGCTGGTGCTGACCCTGCTGGTGATGTTGCTGGCCTTCGGTTCACCCGCCCTCGCCCTGGCCACGGTGGGGTTGAACCTGCTCTCGGTCAGCGCGGCGTACGGGGTGATGACCCTGGTGTTCCAGCACACCTGGGCCGAGGGGCTGTTCGACTTCACCTCGATCGGCTCGGTGGCCTCCTGGATCCCGCTGCTGCTGTTCGTGATCCTGTTCGGGTTGTCGATGGACTACCACGTGTTCGTGGTCAGCCGGGTCCGCGAGGCGTTCACGGACGGCGCCACGCCGCGTGAGGCGGTACGGCTCGGCGTGGCCCGCTCGGCGGGCGTCGTGACCAGCGCGGCCGTCGTCATGGTGGCGGTGTTCGCGATCTTCGCGACGCTGTCGTCGCTGGAGATGAAGGAGCTGGGCATCGGTCTGGCCAGCGCGATCCTGATCGACGCCACCGTGGTGCGCGGAGTGCTGCTGCCCGGCGTCCTGGCCCTGATCGGACGACGCGCCCACACCGGCCCGCGCTGGATCCCGGTGCTGCACCACTGAGCCCACCCGCCCCCGAGCCCACCCACCCAACCCGCTCATGCTCCGTGGCCGACGCTCGATGCTCCGCTGGTGGCCCAGGTGGCCCGCCGGCGCGGAGCATGACGGGCGCCCTGCGGAGCATGAGCAGGTTGGGACGGGGTGGCGCTAGGCCGGGCCGACCCGGCGGCCGGTGAGCTCGTCGATCTCGAGCCGCAGGACGACGTCCCGGTCGCCGTGGGCCCAGGCCTCGAGTTTGCGGTGGGCCAGGTCGACCAGCTCGGCGTCGTCCTCGCGCCGCAACCGCCCGGTGGCGATCACCGACCAGCCCGAACGCCCGGACGCGGAGGAGCTGTCGACCTCGTAGACCACGTCCAGGCCTGCCCCGGCGTCGGTCAGGTGTCGCACCAGCCAGGCGTCCGGCGCGGTCCGGAAGAAGACCCCCTCGCGGGACACCAGGTGGTTCAACACGATGATCTTGGGTTTGCCCTCCGCCACCAGGGCCAGGCGCCCGAGGTGAGTCGCGGCCAGCAGCCGGGGGCACGCTGCCGGATCGAGAGCCTCGATCTGCTCGTCCGGTTCGAACACCGCCATCTGGTTCCACTCCTCAGGGCCATCTGCCGAACGCCCGAGCCGGATGGCCGGACGTGACACGTCCCACCTTCCCCCGGTTCCGCCGACCGGACAAACGACGGCGCGCACCCGGCTCGACACGGAAGGCTTCGAGCGGGTTACCGTGTGCGCGTGTCCTTGCACAGAGCTCGGCCCCCGCACCGGGCCGGCGGGTAGTCCGACGGGGGTCGAGGCGTGGCCAACTGGTTCATCAACGTCGACGGGTTCACCTCGGGCCCGCATCCGGTGGACCACGTCCGTCACTGGGTCACCCACCGGCAGCTGCCCGAGGCCACCCTGTTCTGGCCGGACGGCGGCAGCAGCTGGCTGGCCACCGCCCAGGCCGCGCCCCTGATCCTCGATGCGGCAGGCCCCGCACCCGCGCCCTGGGCGGGCACAACGCCCGCCGCGCGGCCGGTTGGCACTGCGGTGCCCGCGTCGGCGTCGGCGCCCAGCCCCATGCCCCAACCCGGCGCCATGCCTCCCGCGGGGATGCCGCAGCCGAACGGCATACCTCACCCCGGCGTCCGGCCGAGCACCCCGACGCCGGCCGAGACCTCCTACCCGGGTCACGCCACCTACTCCGCCCCCTATGCCGTCGCCTACGCTCCCCCGCACGGCGCGCCTCACGGCTACGGCTACCCGGCACATCAGGCACCGCGTGGCGGGCTGCACGCCTTCGCCGACCGGTTGGCCGACTTCGCCGGCGTCGAGCGGATCACGGGGTTCCGGCCGCGGGAACTGATGTCCCTGGCGTTGCGCAAGCACGGCCAGGACGAGCTGGAGCAGACCTTCGCCACCGGCCTGCCGGGCTTCACCCCGCCGCTCGAGAAGGTGTTGTCCGACTGGCCCAAACCGTGGATCTTCGTACGGCTGTACCTGACCGCCTCGATGCTCTTCCTGGGATTCGTGGCCCTGGTCGAGGTCTTCGAGAACTACAACCTGCTGCCCGGCCTGCTCGTGGTGGGCAGCTTCGCCGTCCCGCTGTCGGTGTTGGTGCTGTTCTTCGAGCTCAACACCCCCCGCAACATCTCGCTCTACGCCATCACCCGCGCATTCCTCATCGGCGGCGTGATCTCGCTGGCGATCACGCTGGTGCTGATCCAGTTCGGCAACAGTCAGAACGCGATCCTCGGCCCACTGCTCACCGGCATCCTCGAAGAGGTCGGCAAGCTGCTCGCGGTATTCGTGATCGCCCTGCGCATGCCCGGCCTGCGCTATCCCTGGATCCTCAACGGCATGCTGTTCGGGGCGGCGGTGGGCGCCGGGTTCGCCGCGTTCGAGTCCGCCGGCTATGCCATGACGACCATGCTCACCGAGAGCAGCGAATCCGGGCTGGGGGTCGGCCCGGCCATCACCGTGATCTTCCTTCGGGGGGCGCTGGCCCCCTTCGGCCACGTGGTGTGGACCGCCCTGGCCGCCGGCGCGCTGTGGCGGGTGAAGCGTGATCGGGCCATGAGCCCGGCCATGTTGGTCGATCTGCGCGTCCTGCGGGTGTTGATCATGGTGATCGCCCTGCACGCCATCTGGGACTTCGGCGTCCAGCTGCCGTTCATGCTGAAGTACGCCGCCCTCGGCGTGACCGCCTGGGTGCTGGTGCTCGGCATGGTCACCGCCGGGTTGAAGCAGATCAAGGCCACTCAGGTCAACGCCGCGCGGGGTGGATCCAACCTGCCGCAGCCCACGGCACTGCAACCGACGGTGCCGCCGGTCGGCAGCCGGTGAGTTCCGCTCGGCGGTCCGCCGGCGACACCCCAGCGACCGGCGGGTGACCTGCGGCGAACCATTGCGTAGGTTGAGCCTCTGGAATTGCACCAGCAGTGCACGTCGATCCTGGCCCATCACGGCCGTAGGGATGAGGGAGTCCACCCATGAGTCACACCTGTCGCATCGAGCTCGACGGAACGTCGCACGACTTCCCGGTGATCGAGGGCACCGAGAACGAACTCGCCATCGACATCAGCAAACTGCGCGACACGACGGGCTACATCACCCTGGACGACGGCTACGGCAACACCGGGTCGTGCAAGTCGGCCGTCACCTACATCGACGGGGACGCCGGCATCCTGCGCTACCGGGGCATCCCGATCGAGACCCTGGCCGAGCACAGCTCGTTCATCGAGGCCGCCTGGCTGGTGATCTTCGGCAAGCTGCAGACCCCGGCCGACCGCGACCGGTTCAGTGACCTGCTCACCGAGAACTCCGCGATGCCGCTGAGCATGCGCAAGCACTTCGACGCCTTCCCGCCGAACGCGCACCCCATGGCCATCCTGTCCGCGATGATCAACTCGCTCAGCGTGCACGAGCCGCAGGCGCACATCGACGACGACTGGGCGCTCGAGATGGTCGCCGCCCGGCTGATCTCCAAGGTGCGCACCATCGCCGCGGCGAGCTACAAGTCCTCGATCGATCAGGCGATCATGCACCCGCGCTACGACCTGAAGTACGTCGACAACTTCTTGCACATGATGTTCTCGCAGCCGTATCACGAGTACCACCCGTCCCCCGAGGTCTCGCGGGCGCTGAACCTGTTCCTGTTGCTGCACGCCGACCACGAGCAGAACTGCTCCACGTCCACGGTGCGCATGGTGGCCTCCAGCCAGGCCAACATGTACGCCAGCTGCGCGGCCGGCGTCTGTGCGCTCTGGGGCCCGCTGCACGGGGGCGCCAATGTCGCGGTGATGGACATGCTGGAGGAGATCAAGGAGCGCAAGATCCCGGTCTCCGAGTACGTGCGCAAGGTCAAGGACAAGGAGGACGGCGTCAAGCTGATGGGCTTCGGCCACCGGGTCTACAAGAACTTCGACCCGCGTTCGAAGATCCTGCGCGAGGCCGCCGAGAAGGTGCTGGCGCAGAGCGGCGGCGACGAGCTGCTCGACATCGCCACCGAGCTGGCCGACGCCGCGCTCAACGACGACTACTTCATCGAGCGCAAGCTGTACCCGAACGTCGACTTCTACTCGGGCATGATCCTGCGCGCGATCGGCATCCCGACCAACATGTTCACGGTCATGTTCGCCATCGGCCGCATGCCGGGCTGGATCGCCAACTGGAAGGAGATCCACGACGACCCGAAGTCGCGGATCTACCGACCGCGCCAGGTGTACGTGGGCAACACCCAGAGCGAGTGGGTCCCCCGCGACGCACGAGGCTGATCCGCTTCACCCGTTCTTGATCGGCGTCCGGCATGGCCTTTCCCCGTCGCCAGGGGGGAGAAGCCCTGTCGGACGCCGATCACGTGTCAGCCGAGATCCAGCACCATCCCCGCACTCTCGGGGCGAAATCCCATCGACCGCAGGTAGCTGATGTGGCTGGCGGTGTCGGCCGGGGCGACCAGCCGGGTCAGCCCGACCTCGCGGAACACCCGCGCCCCGGGTCCGTAGAGCCACCGCCCGAGACGCGAGTCGCGGTAGGGCCGCAGCACGTAATCCAGGACGACGACCAGCTCGTGGCCCTGCCGTCGTCCCACCAGCGCCCCGGCGGGTAGGCCGTCACGGGTCAGCAGCCAGGCGCAGCCATCGCTGGGCACCCCGGCGAACTTCGGCTGGAACTGCCGGATGTCGGCGTCGTGGCTGTGCAGGAAGTCGAGCAGGAACGGCGCATCGACGGCGATCGGGACGGCGCCGAGGTCACGGCCCGAGCCCGAGAACTCCTTGCGCAGGAACCAGAGGTTCAGCACCGCGATGCAGGCATTGGTGATCACGACCGGGATCGAGCCGATCAACAGGCCGTAGCCGACGAAGACGACCGAACCGGCCAGGGAGATCACCCGCAGCCGGACCACGGAGGTCATCGCCAGCGAGAGCACGACCAGGGCCGAGGCCAGATAGCCGATCAGTTCGACTCCGTCGAGAGCGGGCATCGGGCCATGCTAGAGGGCCGCCGGTCCCGCCGGGATGACATGCTGGCGCCATGACGAGCGGCGGATCGGCACCCCTGCGCATCGGGTACAAGGCCTCGGCCGAGCAGTTCAGCCCCCAGGACCTGGCGCGCTACGCCGTCCTGGCAGAACAGGTGGGACTCGACAGCGTCACCATCTCGGACCACTTCCAGCCCTGGCGCCTCACCGGCGGCCACGCGCCGTCCTCGCTGGTGTGGTTGGCGAACGTGGCGGCCCGCACCGAGCGGGTGCTGCTCGGGACGTCGGTACTCACCCCGACGTTCCGGTACAACCCCGCGGTCATCGCCCAGTCGTTCGCCACCCTGGCCTGCCTCGCCCCGGGCCGGGTGATGCTCGGCGTCGGCACCGGCGAGGCGCTCAACGAGGTCGCCGTGGGGGCGGTGGGGGTCGGGGACGACGCCTGGCCCGAGTTCAAGGAGCGGTTCGCCCGGCTGCGCGAGGCGGTGGACCTGATCCGCCGGCTGTGGACGCAGGACCGGGTCGACTTCGAGGGCGCCTACTACCGCACCACGGATGCCGCGATCTACGACCGACCGGACCAGGTGGTGCCGATCTACATCGCGGCCGGCGGTCCGGTGGTCGCCAAGTACGCCGGACGGGCCGGCGACGGCTTCATCGCCACCTCGGGCAAGGGCCGCGAACTCTACGCCGACAAGCTGATCCCTGCTGTGGCGCAAGGGGTTTCCGATTCCGGCCGAGCCGCGGGCGCCGTGGATCGCATGATCGAGATCAAGGTCTCGTGGGACCCCGACCCGGATCTCGCCCTGGAGAACACCCGGTTCTGGGCGCCGCTGTCGCTGTCCGCCGAGCAGAAGCACTCGATCCACTCCCCCGCCGAGATGGAGGCCGCCGCCGACGCCCTGCCCATCGAGCAGGTGGCCACCCGGTGGATCGTCGCCTCGCGTCCCGAGGACGTGGTCGAGGCGGTCAAGGTCTACACCGACCTCGGGTTCACCCACCTGGTGCTGCACGGCCCGGGCCACGACCAGGAGCGCTTCCTGCGGACCTTCGCCGACCAGGTGCTGCCCGGGCTGCGCGAGCTCGTGCCTCAGGCGAGCTGAGCGACGACCCCCGCCGCCAACAGCCGCTCGATCTCTGCGGCACTGAAACCCCGTGCCAGCAACACCTCTCGGGTGTCGGCGCCGGCTGGACGGGACGGGCTCGGCTCCCCCGCCGGCGTGGCCGAGAACCGCGGCGCCACCCGGGGTTGCACCGCGCCGTCCACCTCGGTGAACACCCCACGGGCGGCCAGATGCGGGTGGGACGGCGCCTCGCTCAGTCCCAGCACCGGGGCCACGCAGGCATCGGTGCCGTCGAAGTGGGCCGCCCACTCCTCGCGCGTCCGGGTGGCGAAGACCTCGGTGAACAGCCGCCGCTGCTCGGGCCAGGACGCCTCGTCCCACTGCGCCCGGCGCAGGTCCTCGCGATCACCCAGGCCCAGGCCGTCGAGCAGCGCGGCGTAGAACTGCGGCTCCAGCGGCCCGACGGCGACGAACTTGCCGTCCGCGCAGCGATAGGTGTCGTAGAACGGCAGCCCGCCGTCCAGCATGTTGACGCCCCGCTCGTCACGCCACATCCCCGCGCCGTGCATGGCGTACAGCATCGTCACCAGCGACGCCGCGCCGTCCACCATGGCCGCATCGATCACCTGGCCGGCACCGGTGGCCTGCCGGGCGTGCAACGCCGAGAGCACCCCGACGAGCAGGTACAGCGTGCCGCCGCCGAAGTCGGCCAGCAGGTTGGCCGGAACCACGGGCCGCTCGGCGGTACCCACCAGTGCAGTGCACCCGTGATGGCCGCATAGGTGATGTCGTGCCCGGCGCGCTGCGCCCAGGGGCCGTCCTGGCCCCACCCGGTCATCCGGGCGTAGATCAGGCGCGAATTGCGCGCCAGGCAGTCCTGCGGGCCGAGCCCGAGCCGTTCACTCACCCCGGGCCGCCAGCCCTCGAGCAGCACGTCGGCCCGCTCGATCAGCCGCATCGCCACGGCGGCGCCCTCGGGGTGCTTCAGGTCGACGGCCACCGAGGGACGCGATCGGTTCAGGCCACTGAGCGCGCTCGACAGCGCGCCACCACCGTCGGGCCGATCGATCCGGACGACGTCCGCGCCCAGCTCCGCCAGGATCAACGCGGCGAACGGCGCCGGGCCGATGCCGGCGAGCTCGACCACGACGAGCCCCGCGAGAGGACCGCGGCCGCCCGGTCCCGTGCCGCGGGATTCCCCGGGCGAGAACGAGTGACGGTCGGACGGTGGCCCCTGCGGGGTGGCGCTGGTCATCGGCCGCCTACTCTACGGGCAGACAATTCACTCCCACCGGAGGATCGATGACGCCGGCGCACTCCCTGCCCAGTCGCACCGAGCTGGTCGCGATCACCGTCGAGGGCGCCGTCGGCCGGATCACTCTGAACGCCCCCGAACGGCTGAACGCGGTCGACGCCGACATGCTCGAGTCGATCTCGGACGGCGTGAGCGCACTCGGTGCCCACCCCGACGTCCGGGTGATCACGCTGACCGGCACCGGACGGGGCTTCTGCTCCGGCGCACACCTGAGCGCGGTGTCGAGCCTGGACGACGTCGGCGCCACCACCCTGGACTGCGTGGGCCGCGCGATCCGAACCCTGATCGCCTCCCGGGTGCCGGTGCTCGGCCTGGTGAACGGGGTGACCGCGGGCGTGGGATTCTCGCTCGCACTGGCCACGCACTACGTCCTGGCCACCGAGTCGGCCTCGTTCCTGTTGGGCTTCAACAAGATCGGGTTGATGCCGGACGGCGCGGCGACCGCCCTGGTCGCCGCCTCGGCCGGACGTAGCCGCGCCCTGCGCCTGGCCCTGACCGGCGAACAGATCTCGGCGGCCACGGCCCTGGACTGGGGCCTGATCGCCCAGACCTGCCCCGATGAGCAGTTCGGCGAGGTGGCACGCGGGTTGGAGCAGGCGTTCGCGAACGGTGCACACCTGGCGCTGGCCGCCACGACCGAGGCCATCAACGCGGCCACGCTGCCCGCGCTGGACCAGGTCCTCGGCCGCGAGGAGCTGGGGCAACGGCACCTGCTGACGACCGACGACTTCCGCGAGGGCGTGACCGCGTTCACGGAGCGCCGCGCCCCCCAGTTCCGCGGAGAGTGATCACGGGGCGAGATCCCGTCACCGTCGGTGTTCACGCCGCCCGTACTGTCTGCTGGCCACACCCGGCGCTACGGTTCGTCACCAAGATCAACATTAAACAACCACCCCGATCCTGCTGAACCGTTCGAGGGTGTCGCCGCAACCTGAGCGGCGGATCGGCCGTGACGTGCAATGATCCAACACGTGGCCCACCACGGTCCGTTTGTTGTGCCTTTGTGCACCTACGGAACGGCGCGCCCAGGATTGATTACAGAGAGTAATCGATCATGAGTACGCAGCAGCGGGAGGCCAGGATCCGGTCCTACGAGTTGGTTGAACTCGGACAGATCGACCCGCGACCGAACGAGATCGACGAGCTGATGGCGTCGGCCCGCCAGAACGGCTGGGCCGATGTCGAGTTCATGTTGCAGCTCGCCCGGTTCGCCGCGGCGCTGGATCAGGCCGAGGACGCCGCGGAGCACCTGGCGGGCATGTTCGCGGCGGCCGAGGCGTCGGACAACGACGCGCTGCTCGCCACCGCGCTGGCCATGCGAGCCCACTCACCCCTCGAGGACGAGCAGGAGTGGGCGGCGGCCTCGAGCGATCTGGCCCGAGCCGTGGCCCTGCTCGACGACGGCAACGGGGATCCGGTCGACCGGCCGATGGCCTACACCTCCTGTGGGCTCTCGTACCACACCCGTGGGCTGTGGGAGCTCGCCCTCGAGATGCACGATCTCGCTGCCGAGGCCCTGGCCGAGGTGCCGCCCGGGTATGCCCGGATCGCGACGCTGGCGCGACGCGTGATCATCCTGAACCAGCTCGAGAGCGTGGTGCCCCTGGCCTGCTCCCTGGCCGAGGTCGGCGCCCGGGACGAAGCCCGCGCGCTCGCCCACGCCCGCCCGCGACTCGCGCGGGAGTTCCTGCAGGGCATGCCCCGGTTGTGGGAAGACGAGACGGCGGCCCTGGACTATCTGATGGCGGCGTTCGCCGGTGAGACGGACGATCGGTCCTCCGAGGAACTCATGAACCGGCTGCACCCGCTCCACCGCCCTCGCTATCGCGCCTGCATCCACCTCGGCCGGGCGATTCGTGACGCCGACCAGGGCAACGGCAACGCCGCGGCCGCCCATGCCGAGATCGCCTTGATGCACCTGGACCACGAGAGCGAGGCGGGTATGAGGGCCTACATCCTCAGCCTGACCACGCTGGCCGGTCCGCCCGCGCGATCCTGGCGCCGCTACGCCGAGGCGATCGCCCGGCAACGGTGGCAGGCACACCTGACGGACATGGCGGCGGCACGCACCCAGATCGAGCTGGCTCGCGTCGTCCTGGAGAATCAGCGGCTGTCCGAACGGGCCTACGTCGACGAGCTCACCGGTCTGGCCAACCGGCACGCCTACGCCCGCCATCTCACCCGGTTGCGTCACGAACGCGCGGACGAGCAGGTCGCCGCCTTCATGATCGACGTGGATCGCTTCAAGGCGGTCAACGACACCTATGGCCACCCGGTGGGCGACGAGGTGCTGCGTCGCGTCGCGTCGGTGCTGGTGGAGCTCACCCGGGCCGGTGACCTCGCCGTCCGCATGGGCGGCGACGAGTTCCTCGTCTTCCTGTCGGGCACCTCCCGGATGGACCTGCCACGCCGAGGTGAGGACCTGCTCGCCGGAGTGAGCAACCACCCCTGGGACGAGGTGGCCCCAGGTCTGCGCATCACCGTCAGCGCCGGCATGGCGACCGGGCCGTCGATCGAGGCCGACCGGCTCGTCGAGCAGGCGGATCAACGGCTCTACGCGGCGAAGTCCGCCGGCCGGGGACGACTGATCGACTCCTGAGGCGGCGTCCGCAGCGGTGAATGCTTCGGCCCAGGCCGAATCAGTGCCGTGGCCCGCCGGTTTCGATCCAATGACGCCCTGAGCCGAAGGGGGGCGTCGATGTCCGTACCCGTCAACCAGGACCTGCGGGAACCGCAGACCACGGACGCCGCGGCGCCGGCGGCGATCGAGGGCCGGTCCCTGCGCCGCATCACCTGGCAACGGCTGCGCCGCGACCGGGTCGCCCTCGGCGGCGGGCTGGTCATCCTGGCCCTGATCGTGATCGCGGCGGCGGCGCCGCTGATCGTCGCCCTGTTCGGCCACCCGCCCAACGAGTTCCACGAGAGCCTCGTCGACGCCGACACCCAGTTGCCCCGGGGCGGCCTCGGCGGGATGAGCACCGACTTCCTGTTCGGCATCGAGCCGGTGAACGGCCGAGACCTGTTCTCCCGCGTGCTCTACGGCGCCCGGATCTCCCTGCTGATCGCGTTCTGCGCCACGCTGCTCTCGGTGGTGATCGGTACCGCCCTGGGCCTGATCGCCGGCTACTTCGGCGGCTGGACGGACGCCGTCATCGGCCGGGTGATGGACATCTTCCTCGCCTTCCCGCTGCTGGTGTTCGCCCTCGCCCTGGTCGGGGCGATCCCGAACCAGGCCTTCGGGCTCAGCGGCGACGCCCTGCGGATCGCCCTGCTGATCTTCATCGTGGGCTTCTTCAACTGGCCCTACATCGGCCGGATCATCCGCGGTCAGACGATCTCGTTGCGCGAGCGGGACTTCATCGAGGCCGCCCGCAGCCTGGGGGCCGGCCACGTCCGCATCCTGGTGCACGAGATCCTGCCCAACCTGAGTGCACCGATCCTGGTCTACTCCACCCTGCTGATCCCCTCGAACATCCTGTTCGAGGCCGCGTTGTCGTTCCTCGGGGTCGGCGTCCAGCCCCCGACCCCCACCTGGGGCGGCATGCTCAACGACGCCTCCCGCTGGTACCAGGTCGATGCCCAGTTCCTGTTCCCACCCGGGCTGGCCATCTTCGTCACGGTGCTGGCCTTCAACCTGTTCGGCGACGGTCTGCGCGATGCCATCGCGCCCCGGTCGATGTGATCGGAACCCCTTCTCCACAAGGAGCACTCGATGACGAGACGCATCCCCGCCCTGGCCGCCGGCGCGACGGCCCTCGCCCTGGCGCTGGCCGCGTGTAGCGGCGGATCGACCACCGGCGACTCGGGTTCGGCGGGGGGTCAGGGCAACGCCGCCCCGGCCGCGAACGCCGGCCTCGGCAAGGTGGTCAACCCGTCGCAGACCAAGGGCGGCACGCTGCGCTTCGGCATCACCGAGGACTGGGACTCGGTCGACCCCGGCGACACCTACTACGGCCTGTCGTGGAACTTCCTGCGCAACTACGCCCGCACCCTGGTGGTCTTCAAGTCCGCGCCCGGCAAGCCCGAGCTGGTGCCCGACCTGGCCACCGGTCTGGGCAAACCCTCGGCCGACGCCACGACCTGGACCTACACCCTGCGCCCCGGGGTGAAGTTCCAGGACGGCACCCCGATCACCAGCAAGGACATCAAGTACGCGGTCGCCCGTCAGTTGGACAAGAACACCTTTCCCAACGGCCCGACCTACTTCAACGACCTGCTCGCCGGCGTTCCCGCGAACTACTCGGTCTATGCCGACAAGACCATGTCGAAGCTGACCGCGATCGAGACCCCGGACGACACCACGATCGTGTTCCACCTCTCGCGGCCGTTCGCCGGGTTCCACTACATCGCCCAGCTGCCGGCCACCGCCCCGGTGCCGCAGGCCAAGGACACCGGCGCCAAGTACAAGCAGACCGTGGTCTCCTCCGGCCCGTACCAGTTCGAGACCTACGAGGCCAAGAAGCGCTATGTGTTGACGCGCAACGCCTCCTACGATCCCGCCACCGATCCGGACTCCGGCAGGCTCGCCCTGCCAGACAAGATCACGGTCGACCTGGGGCTGAACGCCGCCGACATCGACCAACGGTTGCAGGCCGGTGATCTGGACGTCGACATCGCCGGCAGCGGCGTGCAGGCCCAGACCCAGGCGCAGATCCTGGGCAACCCGGCGCTGAAGGCCAAGACCGACAACGGCGCGGTGCCGCGCACCTGGTTCAGCGTGCTCTCGACGTCGGTCGCGCCGCTGGACAAGCTCGAGTGCCGCCAGGCGATCGTCTACGGCTACAGCGCCGAGGGGTACCAGCGGGCCTATGGCGGGGCGACCGGCGGTGACATCGCGACGTCCCTGTTGCCGCCGTCCATTCTCGGCCACGTCGACTACGACCCGTTCGCCAAGAAGGCCTCCCCGGGTGGCGACGTCGCCAAGGCCAAGGCGGCGCTGGCGGCC
Organism: Kineosporiaceae bacterium; assembly: GCA_046330955.1. Taxonomy (GTDB): domain Bacteria; phylum Actinomycetota; class Actinomycetes; order Actinomycetales; family Kineosporiaceae; genus JADJPO01. Next base: position 158,729 of record JAXLRT010000008.1, read on the forward strand.
TGCGGCCAGCCGAACGGCTTCAGCACGAACATCGCCTTCCGGGTCGATCGCCCGAAGGAGAAGGCGCTGGCCGAATCGCTGCAGCAGTCGCTGGCCGCGGTCGGGATCACCACGGCGCTGAAGGGCTACCCCTCGGGCGACTACTTCCGCCTCTACGCCGGCAAACCCGACTTCGTGAAGGCCAACGGCCTGGGCATCCTGGTCTACGGCTGGAGCGCCGACTGGCCCGACGGGTATGGCTTCCTGGAACAGATCGTCGACAGCCGCACCATCCGGCCGGCGGGTAACACCAACCTGGGCATCAAGATCCCTGCAGTGGACGCCCTGATCGACCAGGCACTGACCACGACGGAGGAGGCCGCGCGCAACCAGATCTGGGGCCAGGTCGACAAGGCCGTGATGGATCAGGCCCTGGTGCTGCCGGGCGTCTGGGCCAAGGGATTGCTGTTCCGGCCGGACTACCTGACCAACGTGTTCCTCAACCCGGCCTACGGCCAGTACGACTACACCACCATCGGCACCACCAAGAAGTAGTCCGGTGATCGGCTACCTGATCCGCCGGCTGCTGGCGGCCATCCTGTTGTTGTTCGTGATCAGCGCCATCACCTTCGCCATCTTCTTCCTGGTGCCGCGCCTGGGCGGCGCCTCGGCAGACGACATGGCCTCGCGGTACGTCGGCAAGTCGGCCGGGCCGGAACAGATCCACGCCACCGCGGTCAAACTCGGCTTCACCGACCCGATCTGGCAGCAGTACGGACGGTTCGCCAAGGGTCTGGTGGCCGGGCAGGACTACAACTACGGGCCACAGACCGAGCACTGCCCCGCACCCTGTTTCGGCTACTCCTTCCTCAACGGCACGCCGGTCCTGCCCGAGATCCTCGACCGGTTGCCGGTCACGCTGTCACTGGCTGCCGGCGCCGCGGTGTTGTGGCTGACCGGCGGCGTGGCGATCGGCGTCCTGTCGGCTTTGCGACCCAGGACGTTGCTCGACCGCGTCGCCATGACCATGGCGCTGGCGGGCGTCTCGCTGCCGATCTTCTTCACCGGCCTGCTGGCGCTCACCGTGTTCAGCTACCGATTGGGCTGGACGGCGCCGGGCGGCATGGACCCCACCGAGGCGACCAGCCCCTGGGACTGGGCCTATCGACTGTTGCTGCCGTGGATCACCCTGGCCTTCCTGTACGCCGCGATCTACGCCCGGATGACGCGTGCGGTGATGCTGGAGGTGATGAGTGAGGACTTCATCCGGACGGCGCGCGCCAAGGGGGTCGGCGAGCCCACCGTGGTGGTGAAACACGGTCTACGAGCGGTGCTCACCCCGATCATCACGCTGTTCGGGCTCGACCTGGGCCTGCTGCTCGGGGGCGCGATCCTGACCGAGACCACGTTCTCGCTGCCCGGGATCGGCAAGTACGCGGTGGACGCCATCGTCACCAACGACCTGCCCAAGGTGCTCGGGGTGACGCTGGTGGCCGCGATCTTCATCGTGCTGGCCAACCTCGTCGTGGACCTGCTCTACGCGGTCGTCGACCCGCGTGTGCGAACCAGATGACCTGGCGGGCTCACGCCCGGCGTCCCGGCTGGTACGGCGAACCGGGTGAGTTCGCGGTCGCGCCACTGCGCCCCCGGGCGGACGATGGTCGGGACGACCAGGGGTGCCTGGAGGTATGGCCCATGATCCGCGTCCGGCTGAACGTCGGTGCCGTGGCACAGACCCGGTTCGGCGCCAGCGCCGTCTGGGAGACGGCCGCGAGTCTCGGACCCCTGCTGTGCCCTCGCGAGCACATCCTGCATTCCCGTCTGCGAGAACGCCTTCCACGTCATCCGCGATTCGACATGAACCTGCTCGCCGAGGTCTGGACGACGCAGTGCGGCTGGACGCCCGACACCCTGGCGCCGCCGCCACCACCGCGCCCGGTGCCGACCCTGGTGGAATTCGACCAGGTGCGGGCGACCCCCGAGCCGGTGGTGCTGGCCGACCTGGCGCAGATTCGGCAGGCGCGGCCGGACTCCCCGATCACCGCGATGACGCCCGACGAGTTCGTCGACCGGCTGGCCACCGCCCTGACCGGGTACTGGCACGAGGTGCTCGAGCCGTTGTGGGATCGGGTGGTCGCGATCCAGGAGGCCGACATCGCCTATCGCACCGGCATGGTCGCCAGTGACGGTCTGGCCGCGGCCATCGCCGAAGTGCACCCCGAGCTGGACTTCGAGGGTGATGCCCTCACCGTGGACAAGCGTGCCTGGGACCACGAGCTGGATGCCGACCGGTGCGGCGTGTGGCTGCTGCCCTCGGTGTTCCGGTGGCCCTACGTCGCGATCAACCTGACCGGCCCGGTGATCGGGTACGGCGCCCGGGGTGCCGGGCTGGTGTGGGAGGGACGGCGCACCAGCGTCCCCGCACTGGCGGGGCTGATCGGTCGCTCCCGGGCGGCGATCCTGACCGACCTCGACATCCCACGGACCACCTCGACCCTGGCGCATCGGCTGCACCTGGCGCCGGCGACGGTCAGCGAGCACCTGTCGGTGCTCGCGGCGTCCCACCTGCTACTGGCCCGCCGGCGCGGTCAACGGGTGCTCTACCAGCGCACCGCCCTCGGCGAGGACCTCGTCGAACAGAACCGGATCGACCCCCGGATCGACGCCTCGGCCGGGGAACGCTGACCACATCAGGCCGCCCGACGGGATCGGCTGTTCAGGACTGGCGGGTCAGTCGGGCCAGGCCGCTCATCGCGGGACCGTACAGGTCGCCGAACTCGGGCGCGGCGTGCCCGGCGCCGTCGACCAGGGTGAGCGACACCGAGGCGCCCGCCTTCTTCAGGGCCGCCACCAGCTGCAGCGACTGGCCGTAGGGCACCAGGCAGTCCTGGTTGCCGTGGGCAATGACGAACGGCGGCAGGTGGCCGGCCCGGGCCAGGTAGCGCAGCGGGTTCGAGGCGGCCGCGATCGCCGGCACCGACCGGATCGGCGCCCCGAGCCACTGCGACTCAGGTGAGTCCCCCGCGTCGTGCACCTGCGGCCCGTCGGGGCAGCCACCGGGGTCGGCGGCCTGCGCGTCCATGCTCAGGAAGTCGCCGGGGCCGTACAGGTCGACCACCAGCTGCACCGCACTGCTGACCGTGGCGTTACCCAGGCTCGCGTCGTCCAGGGTGGTGCGCTGGTCGCCGGTGACGCCGAGCATCGCGGCCAGGTAGCCCCCCGCCGAGGTGCCCCAGGCCGCGAATCGATCGGGGTGTACCCCGTAGGACGACGCGTGCGCCCGCAACCAGCGCACCGCCGCCTTCACATCGCGCGCGCCGGCCGGGAACTTCGCCTCGCCGGAGAGCCGATAGTTCAGGCTGGCGACCGCAAAGCCCTTGGCCCGCAACGCCTCGGCCTGGTCGGCACGATCGCCCTTGTCCCCGCTCACGAAGGCGCCACCGTGGATCAGGATCACCAGCGGCACGGCGGTGCCGGTGCGTTCCGGCAGGTAGAGGTCGAGTGTCTGCGCCTCGGAGGTCTTGGCGTAGGCCAGGTCCCGCAGGGTCTGTTCTCCGGCCCGGACGCCGCGGACCGCCGGGACGGCGCGCGTCGTCGTCCGGCTCGGCCGCGGGTCGGCGGCGATCGTCGGCGCGCTGCTCGGGACGATGCCGCGCCCCGCCGTGGTGGCACCGGCGGCCCGGCTGTTCTGGGGTACCGGCGCCATCACGGCACCCCCGGCCGGGGTGGCACCGCTCGATGCGGCCGTGGTCAGACCGGTGACCGCCACCTCGGGCTGGAGCAACCGACCGACACCCCAGCCGACCGGGGTGAGCATCGCCGTCACCAGCAGGGCCCGCGAGGCACGGGACGGCCACGAGCGCTGTCGCCGACGGCGGACGGCGGCGGGCCGAGCCGCGACACGGGACCGCTCACGCGCCGCACGCCGCGTGAGCAGCGGTGGGCCTGCCGAGCTGTTCACTGGCTCCACGCTAGGCGGCGGTGGATAAGGGGACGTCATGCCAACGCCATGACTGTCCTGTCTGGCCGGTGTCTGGCTGGTGTGTCTGGCTGCGTCCGGCGGGTCAGCCCGCCCGCAGCGAACTGAGCAGGTGATGCCCGCTCGGGTCGAGCGCGCCCTCCAGCTCGATCTGCGAGAGCAGGGCGGCGGCCATGGCCTTGTGCTGCCCGGTGTCGACTCCCACGGCGGTCATCGCCATGTGGCAGGTGGCCAGCTCCTGGCGGGCGCGGGCGTCGCCGGGACGCACCGATTCCAGCCAGGTGCGCAGCCCGAGCTCCTCGCGCAGCAGCACCTCGGCGCGCGGCTCACGCAGGGTGAGCAGCAACGCCCCCAGGTCGGCGAGCGCCGCGGCGACCAGGGCCACCAACCGGTGGTCCACCGGGTCGGCGGCACACGTCAGCCGGGCGATCGTCAGCCGCTCCTCCAGCAGGTTGCGGGCCTCCTCGTACGAGCCGATCTCGCGGGCCGCGTTGCCGGCCCGGCGCAGGCTGTAGCACAGCTCGGTCTGCAGGCTCACCTGGTCGCCATAGCGGCGCGCCAGGTCACGCAGCACCCCCGCCCGGCCGTGGTTGCCGTGGCACTCGACGACCGTCCAGTGGTCCCCGAGCCTGCGGGCGAGGTCGCCCAGCTCGTCGAGGGCGGTCAGCAGATCGACCTGATGACTGTCGGTCGGCTCCACCGAGGCCACGCGCCGGGCCAGGTCGGCGAGGAACTCGCGCACCTGCAGCGCACCGGTGAGATCACCCGTCGCCTCGCGCAGTTCGGCGAGCAGCCGATGGGACTGGCGCAGCTCGGCAGCAGTCTGGGCCTCGCGGCACAGTGCCTCGGCGGCAGAGCAGGCACTCGGCAGGTCGCCGAGATTCCTGAGGTTGACAGCCCACTGGAGCAGGGCGTGAAACATTTTGGGCGCGGTCGCACTATCGACGTGCACGTGCTCCTCCGGAAACCGAGTCAAGGGGGAAGGCCTCGGTCTTCAGAACGCCCGTGCACATCCAGCTCATGCGGCCGGGCGCGAGAAGATTGGGCCAACGTAGCGTCTCCCGAGTGGCGTTGCACACGGTTGCACCGAAGGTGGTCAAGACACTACGCAGTGACAGTAAAGGTTGTGATTTCGCCTGAGCGGGCACCGCTTTCACGATCATCCCGGACGCGCCGCCGACACCGCGCGACCACACCTGGTGTACGCAACCTGGTGTAGTTGTCCCGACGTGATCGGTCACGGCCGGACGACGCGCTCCGGCCTCGGCGTGAGGAGAATGACCCAGCATGCAGGTCCAGTTGCGACACAACCCCTCGTTCACCGTCGCCCGGTGCCATCTGGCTCCCGGTGAGCCGATGCGGGTCGAGGGTGGTGCGATGGTCGCCCACTCGGCCGGGGTGCAGCTCCAGTCCAAGGCGGAGGGCGGCATCCTCAAGGGACTCAAGCGGGCGGCCCTGGGTGGCGAGTCGTTCTTCGTCACCACCTACACCGCGCCTGCTCAGGGTGGCTGGGTGGACGTCGCCGGCGTCCTGCCGGGTGACCTGGTCGCGATCCCGATCACCCCGGAGCGGCCGTTCTTCCTCGGTCGCAGCAACTGGATCGCCAACTCGCACGGCGTCCAGGTCGACACCAAGTGGGGTGGCATGGCCAACCTGTTCGGCGGCGAGGGCGGGTTCGGGTTGCACGCCACCGGCCAGGGCGAGGCGCTGGTGAGTGTCTACGGCGCGATCGACTACTTCGACCTCGAGCCCGGGCAGAGCGTCACCATCGACACCGGGCACGTCGTGGCCTACGACCTGCACATGACCTTCCGGGTGCGTCAGGCCGTCGAGGGCCGGATGTTCCAGTCGATGAAGACCGGCGAAGGCTTCGTCTTCGACTTCGTCGGCCCGGGCCGGGTGCTGGTGCAGTCCCGCAACCCTGCTGCCTTCACCCAGTGGGTCGCCTCGTCGATGCCCAGCCAGAACCCGCAGGGTGGCATCGGGGGCCTGGGGATCTTCGGGGGTGAGTGATCACTGCCGCGTCGCGGTGGTGATCCATCCGATCAAGCGACGGGCCGAGCGGGCGGTCGAGGTGATCCGCGAGCAGGTCGCGGCCCTCGGCTGGCCCGCCCCCCGCGTGCTGACCACCACCGTGGCCGAGCCCGGCGGGCCCCAGGCCGCGGCGGCGTTGCGCGAGGGCGCCGACCGAGTGGTGGTCGGGGGCGGCGACGGCACCGTGCGTGAGGTCGCCCGCGAACTGGCCGGCACCGGGGTGGGTCTGGGGATCGTCCCGCTCGGCACCGGCAACCTGTTCGCGCACAACCTGGGCCTGGGTGGACGGCGACTCGACCGGGTGGTGGCCACCGCGCTGACCGGCGAGACCACGGCCTCGGACGCCGGCTGGGCCACGTTCGCCGGCGAGCGCCACCTGTTCCTGGTGCTCGCCGGCATGGGCCACGACGCGGCCACGGCGCGCGAGACCCGGGACTGGCTGAAGCACCACGCGGGCTGGCTGGCCTATGCCGAGTCCGGCCTGCGGCACGCCGTCCGCCGGCCGATCCCGATGACGGTGAGCCTGGACGACGCGCCGCCCCACGCCGTCGAGGCGTGGTCGGTGCTCGCCGGCAACTGTGGCCGGGTGCGCGGCGGGATCGTGGTGTTCCCCGGCGCCCGGCTGGACGACGGCCGGCTGGACGTCATGGAGGTGACGGTGCGCCACCCCTGGCAGTGGCTGCCGATCGCCGTGAAGGGGCTGACCGGCCTGCGCCGCGACGTCCCCGCCCTGCACTACGCCACCGCCCGCCGCCTGACCATCGCCTCGGCCACCCCACTGACGGTGCAACTGGACGGCGACACGTTCACCGGCGTGAGTGAGCTGTGCCTCGAGACCGCGCCCGGTGCGCTCGCCGTCGCCGTCCCTCACTGATCGCCCAGGTCAGGCCATGCCGTAGACCCGGTCGATCGGCAACGTCAGCACCAGCCGGCGTTCGGCGACCATGGCCTGGCGGAACTTCTGCCAGTCGGAGTGCTCCCCCGCCACCGCGCGGTAGATCTCGACCAGGTGATCGACCACCTCGTCGTCCGGGGTCTGCGCCACCGGTGAGAGTACGGCCGTCGCCTCGGCGACGACGTAGGACCAGCCGTCGGACGACGACACGTGCAACGCTGCCCGGGGGTCACGACGCAGGTTGGCGGTCTTGGCCCGGCCGCTGGTGATCGACACCGTGACCCGGCGACGGTCGGCATCGAACCGGTAGACCACCGTGGACAGCTGCGGGCGACCGTCCCGCTTGATCGTGGCCAGGACGCCGAGCCGCCCCGCCGCGAGCAGTGCCCACAGTCCGGCCTCGGGGTCGGTTGCTTCCTCACTCATGCAACGTTCCTCTCAGGGGGCGTTGGGTGGGTCGTCTGCGCCGAGATCGCCCGCCTTGGTGATCATGCAATCCGTGCCGATCGACGACGGCCGACGCGAGATCACGGTAGGGGCTGCCGGGTCATCGGCGAGGAGGACACGGCGTCGGGGCCGTGCTCGCGCCCACGAATCCGGACGATCCATCGCTTGTCATAGTACATATGTTCGATTAGACTGTATCCATGTCCGTGATGGAGGCCTGCTTCGCCGAGTCGGGTGACCCCGATGAGGTGGCCTTCTTGCGCGCGGAGTGCGCCCGGTTGCGGGTTCGGGACGGCGAGCTGCGGACGGCGTGTGCTCGCCTGGAACGTCGCGTGAACCGGTTGGTCGAGGAGCAGGACTGGGCCACCCGCCGGATCGCCCGCCTCACCGACCGGTGCACCCACCTGGCCGGGCTGGTCCCGGTGACGGACGGCGAGGCCACCTCGAGCGATGCGGCTGCGGGTGGTCTGGTGGCGGCGTTGGCCGGTGACGGTGGCGCCCGGTTGGCCGCCGCGATCCAGACCGCGGTCGGTGACCTGGCCGCCCTGTCCGTCCCCGACCCCGACACCGGTGTCGAGTTGGGGTGTCTGGCCGACCTACCCGACCGCACCGTCGCCGACCTCGCCGCCGCCGGCTGCCGCCTGGCGACCTGGGCGAAACTGGCCGCCACCGTCGCCACCGAAGAACTGGTCACCCGGTGGGAGAACGGCAACGCCGACGAGCACGCCAGCCCCGTCAACGCCCAACCGGTCTTCCCCGACCACGACCTCGGCTTCCGGGCGGCGATCGCCGAGACCGCCACCACGTGTGTCATCTCCGAATCCACCCTGACGGCACGGGTCGACACCCTGCGCGAACTCCCCGCCCGCCTGCCCGGGTTGTGGCACCTGCTGGCCGCGGGTGCGGTCGACATCGACACCGCGCGGCTGGTGCACTCCAAGACCCGTCACCTGCCCGGGGAGGTCTTGTCCCGCCTGGAATCCCAGATCCTGGTGAAGGTCACCACATTGACCTGGGGTCAACTCGCCGCGTGGCTCGACCGCATCGTGGCGAAGGCTGATCCGCGGGAGTTGGCCGAGCAGATCGCCGACAACCTCGAACGCCGCAACGTCTCCTTCCGCACCGCCGGCCCGGGCACGGGGCGGATGACGTTGACGGCGTCGGTGGAGGCGATCGAGGCGATCCGGATGGCCCTACTCGGGTATGCCTCCGCCGGCGATGACCCTGACCACCACCGTCCCGCCGCCGCGGTCCGCGCCGACATCATCACCGACCTGATCACCCGCCCCGGCACCCACACGGCCGCGGCACCCGCCCCCGCCCCAGCCGCCGCTCCCGCCGCTGGCACAGGAACTGGCACTGGCACCGACCCTGCTTCCGACGTCGGCACCAACACGGGCACTGCTTCTGCCGCAGCTCCCGGCACCGACGCTTGCACTGAAACTGGGACTTGCACAGGGACTGGCGACGACCCAGCCCCGACACCGCCGCCCCAGCCTCTGCGGCAACCCCAGGCACCGACACTCGGACCGTCACCAGCGCCGGCACTGACGATGGAACCGGCCCAGCCCCTGGCTCTGCCCCTGCCTCTGGTGCTGGTGCTGGTGCTGGCGGATCGCAGATCGAACCGGACACCCACGCGCGCACCGACGCCCAGCCCGATGCCGATCACGAGGACGAGGGCGGCACCGGTCCCGACATCGATCCCCCCACCGACACAGACGACGCGACCCCCACCGACCGGCGCTGCACGCCGTCCCCGCCGTTGGGGTCCGAGGCCTTCGCGGCGCTACCCGGCCCCCGGGTCCACGTCACCGTGCCCCTGTCGGCCGTCCTCGGCGGCGAAGGCATCGGAGAGATCAACGACTACGGACCCCTCACCGCCCAGACGATCCGGGACCTACTGGCCGGACTGCAGCGGATGGGGTCACCGCGACCTGGCGGTGCCTGATCACCGACGACGACCCCACCTCACCGACCCACGGCACGGTGCTGGGCATCGGCAAGGCACCCCACGCCCTGGTCCGCACCGCCACCGGACTGCTCCGCGAACTCGTCCAGGCCCGGGAACAGTGCTGCACCTTCCCCGGCTGCCGACGCCGCGCCGTGACCTGCGAAGTCGACCACCGCATCCCCCACTCCGACGACGGACCGACGTGCGAGTGCAACCTGCATCCCCTCTGCAAGCACCACCACCGCCTGCGCGAACGCGGGTTCACGCCAACCCTGATCAACCCGGGTACCGGTATGCCGATCACCCAGTGGGTCACCCCCACCGGACGAACCATCCGAACCGAAACCGAACACCCACCCTTCTGAAGCGCCGATGCGTTGGGTGGATGCACTTCTCTTCCGGGCGCGATTCCGCTTCCGTGGTTCCGCTTCCGGCCCCATGAGAGCTACCGGGTCGGGCTTGGCTCCGCTTTCGGGAGTGGCTCCTTGCGTCGGCGTGACCTCCGGGGTCGTGCGTCACACCTGACTCACTGCCGTCGGTGCCGTGGTGCCGTCGGATCATCCTCGGAGGGCGGTGCATGCCCATCGGGTGGCGGCAGACCGCCCCCCCTCAGTGTGATCACGAACGTGGGAGGCGCGGGAAGACCCGCCGCACCTACCTGATCACCGCGAGAGGGCGATTCGCACCCGCTCACCGAGGGGAGACAGCCCTCTGATCGTGATCACGGACGCTGGAGAACGCCGGGTCCGACCACACTGAGCGTGAACCCACGCACCGCGCGACTCAGCGAAGTGATGCGTCCTCGAGCCACCCGCCGGCGACCATCTGCGGGAACTGCAGCAGCAGCCAGGGGCTCAGCGTGGCATCGGCCGCCTCGACCCGGGCGGCGAGGGTGGCCAGGTCGGTCCACTGCCAATCCGCCACCTCGTCCGGATCGGGCAGCACCGCGGCACGGGTGGTGGCGACGAAGACCGGGCAGATCTCGTTCTCCTGCACACCATTCGCCATGGTCGCGGTGTACCGGAAGTCAGGCAGCGCCAGCCGCAGTCCCACCGACTCGATCCCGAGCTCGCTCCGTACCCGGCGGCGCGCGGCGTCCTCGAAACTCTCGCCGGGCATCGGGTGGCCGCAGCAGGCATTGGTCCAGACCCCGGGCCAAGTCGGCTTGCCGAGTGCTCGCCGCGTGAGCAGCACGCCACCGGCGTCGTCCAGCAGCCAGCACGAGAAGGCCAGGTGCAGCGGCGTCGCCGTGGTGTGCACCTGCGACTTCAGGCAGGTACCGATGCTGCGCCCGCTGTCGTCGACGAGCACCACGTACTCGGCCTCGACGTCCACCCGCTCGTGCGTGCCGGCCGAGCCCTCGCGATTCATGCCCAGACCCTAGGTCAGCCGGCCCGGTGGCGGCATCTCGAGTGGTGGATCAGCAACCGCACGTCACCGTGGAAGCACCACCAACCAATTCCATCGTGACAAGGGGGATCACCATGTCGGCATCCGTCAACCCCGCCTTCGGCGCACCATCGATGAGACCCGTTGCCGAGCAGGGGTTTCGTGGCCTCATCCGGCGCCATCCCGTGGCCGCGTTCCTGGTGTGGTTCTTCGTCGTCGGGCAACTGCTCGCCGTGACGCCCCTGGTGCTGGACGCCCGTGGCACCACGGTGCCCCACCAGCCGTTCATCGTGGCGGCCACCCTGATCGGGCTGTTGCTGCCCGCGCTGGTGATCACCGCGGTGACCGACGGGCGGGACGGCGTCCGGCGGCTGATGGATTCGGCACTGCGGTTCCGCGCCGGCCTGGGGTGGTACCTGCTCGCCGTGGTCGCCATCCCGCTCGGCGCATTCCTGGTCACCATGTTGTTCACCGGGCTCCCGACCGCCACCTCGGCGGACGCGATCACCGATGCCCTGGTCGCGGGGCTGCTGTGGCAGTTCGTGCTGACCTTCCTGCCCAACAACTGGTGGGAGGAGGTTGCCTGGATGGGCTTCGTCCAGACCCGGCTCGAGGAACGCCACCGGGTCTGGGCGGCCGCGGCGATCACCGGGGTGCTGTTCGCGCTGCAGCACATCACCCTGGTGGTGGGCAGCGGCCCGGTCGGCGCGGTGGTACTGATGGGCGTGCTGATCTTGCTGGCGATCCCGTTCCGGTTCCTGATCGGGTGGGTGTTCCACCGCACGGGCAGCCTGTTCGTCGTGGGGCTGGTCCACGCCATGGGTAACGCCGCCACCGGCGGCAGCGGATTCGGCGAGGGAATGCTGCCGCGGCTGTACCCGGGCCGCGACGGCGTCCCCTTCATGGCCCACCTGATCACCTTCGCGGTGCTGGGGCTGATCGTGGTGATCGCCACCCGGGGCCGACTGGGCACGTCCCGAGACTGACCCGGTGAGAGTGCCCCTCTCTCGGTTCGGGGTGTCGGCTGCGGTGGTTCCGCTGCGGTGGTTCCGCTGCGGTGGTATCAGCTGCCGCGGCCAGGGGCTCTTGTCGGTATCCCGCCCGAGGCCGGTGCCGGATCCCGTCCACCACGGGGATCGAGCGCAACGGCCCTCGTCGAGGAGGTGGCGGCAATGCAGCGATCACGCCTGTACCGACGGAGCGCCGCAGTGGTGCTCCTGCTGACGCTCGCCGGATGCGGGGCCGACCCGGTCCAGGTGGAGCCGGCGGCCCTCGCCTCGGACGACGTGGCAGCCTCCACCGCGCCTCGAGGCGGCAGCGCCGGCCCCGACGGTCAGGCCTCGCCGGAAGCCGGTTCCGATTCCGGTTCCGGCAACGGGGATTCCGGAGGTGGAGCGGGCGGTCAGGGCGGAGCGGCGGGTCAAGGCGGCGCAGGTGGCCAGGGATCAGGTGGCCAGGGCAGCGCACCCGGAGGCGCCGAGCCGGGGGGCGCGGTCGAGCCCCCACCCGAGGGCAGCGGGCCGGAGGCACCCCAACCGACGCGGGCAGGCGAACCGGTGCTGTCGCTGCCGTCGCTGCCGATGGGTGGCGACTCGTCGGACGGCTCGGACGGGCCACTGCAGTGCGTCCAGGTGTCGTGGCTGAGTTCGACGGTGCCGCCGCCGGGGGTGCGCGTGACGGTCATCGGGCACTCGTTCTCGCCCGCCGGTTCCTTCAGCGTGGGCGGGTCCGCCTGTGCGGGTCGGTCTCCGTTGTGCCTGAACGGTTTCGCCTTCACCGCCATCGCGATCGACAACGGGGACAAGAGTTGTTTCGTGCCGGTGCGGGCCACGGGCAGCGGCGACCCCGGTAGCTCGGTGACGTTGAGCCTGTCCGGTGAGATGCGTTGCCCGCAGAGCCAACTCGCCGCCTGCCGGACGTTCGAGAAGGCGGTGGGCAACACCCCGTCCCAGGTCTCGCTGAGCGTTCCCTTCCCGCCGGAGACGCCGTCGCCCGAACCGACCACGTCCCCGACGAGCGCACCGAAACCGACTGCGGTGAAACCGACCCCGACGAAGTCGTCGGCGGCAGCGAGCAGCTCGGTGGACAAGCCCCCGCCCCCCGCCGCGAGCAGCCCGTCGTCGGCCGGCGAGTCCTCGGCCAGCAAGTCCGCGGCCGGCAAGTCCGCTGGCGGCGAGTCCGCGGGTGGCGGCGCGGCGTCGTCCGACAGTTCGCCCGGCGCGTCGGCCGCAGGCTGACCGGCCACCGATGAGTGACGCGGCGGCCGAGACGGGCCGGGTGCACCAGCTGATCACCACGGCCACGGCCCTGATCGCGCCGACCACGCTGTTCACCGCGTTGTTGTTCTACTTCGGTTACGCCTTCACCAAGGCGCAGTACGCCTACTTCGGGCTGGACGTCGCCACCATCGGGCTCAGCACGCAGGACTACGTGATGCGCAGCCCCACGCCACTGGTGCTGCCGGCGCTGATCCTGGCGCTGACCGCGGCGGCGGTGATGGCGGGCCAGGCGGCGGCCCTGCGCCGGATCGACGTCGACCCGGTCGCTGCCGCGGCCGGCCGCTGGCGTACCGGCTCGCGGGTGCTCCTGCTCGGCGGGGTGGCCGCGATGAGTCTGGGCACGGTGCTGCTGGCGGTGTTCGCCCTCGGCGCGCTGCGGGACTGGGCGCTGCTGCCGCTGATCACCGCCGGGCTGTACGCCGCGGGCGCCACCGCCTCGCTGGTCGGGCTGCGGTTCGAGACCCGGTTGGGCCGGCGTCCGCCGTCGGGGCCGACCACGGTGCTGCCGCTGTACGTCGTCCTGATCGGCGGGGTGTTCTGGGCGGCGGCCACCCTGGCGCCGTCCATCGGCCGTGGCGAGGCGCGGACGACGGCGCGTCACCTCGATCAGTTGCCCGCCGTCATCGTCGACACCCGCGAGAAGCTGTACCTGCGCTCGCCCGGCATCGTCGAGAGCCGGCTCGACCCGGCCAAGGATCAGACCTTCCATTACCGCTACCGTCGGCTGCGCCTGCTGATCCAGGGCGACAACCTGATGTTCCTGGTGCCGGACACGTGGAGTGCCAGCAACTCCACCCTGGTGCTGCCGATCGACGACGGCTCGGTGCGGGTGCAGTTCCAATTCCAGAACGACCCGCCGTGACGTCGGCCGCTCGTCGGCCGGCCGCTCCGACGTGGTGCACCGGGCGTGATTCAGAGCCAGATGTTGTCGTGGGCGGCGTAGAAGGCCTGCCGCTCGTCGTCCGTCATGGTCAGTCCCTCGCCGACCCGTGCCAGGGTCTCGAAGTAGCCCTCGCGCGGGGCGCCGGGGGCGAACAGGATGAGCATCGAGGCCGGCTCGTCCGGCACGCTGCGAAAGCCGTGGACGCCGCCCGGCGGCACGAACAGGAAGTCGCCGGCACCGGCATCTATCCAGTCGGCGCCGTCGAACAACCGCACCGTCCCGTCGAGCACGAAGAACGACTCCGACATGGTGCGGTGAAAGTGCGGGTCCGGGCCGCTGACGCCGGTGCCGAACGTCCAGCGGTACAGGCCGAACTGGTTGTCGGTCAGCACGTTCGTGGCGAGGTAGCCGACCGTTCCTCCCTGGCGATAGGTCAACTCCGGCGGGGTGTCGGCCCGGCGCAACACGGCCGACACCTCGCCGGTCTCGCCGTGGTAGGTGGCGGGCGGATAGGACGCGTGACGCGGGTCAGGACTGCTCATGTCGCCTCCCGGAGGGCTGTGAACCTGGTGCCGGGCACCGTCTCACGCCATCGGCGGGGCCGCCTGCCGGCCGTATCAACCGGGCTTGGTCGGCTCTCCTGTCATCACGCGCACCCCGGCGTCCAGAGCAAGGGCATCCAGAGCGAGGCGACGACATGCAGCGAGCAGTGTTCTTCGACATCGGCGACACCCTGGGGTCGGTCCGGATCGTCGGCGACGGGATCGAGATCGACCCCTACCCCGGGGTGGTCCCGGCCCTGCGCGCGCTGCACGACGGCGGCGTCCGCCTGGGCATCCTGTCGAATCGGGGCTCGATCCCGGCGGCCACGGTGCGCGCGGCACTCGACCGCATCGGCGCGCTGGAGTCGCTCGACCCCGACCTGATCGTGTTCGGGCGCAAGGACTCCGCGGCCATCTTCGGTCAGGCGGCCGAGCTCGTCACCGCCCCGCGCACGGTGGTCTTCGTCGGTGAGAACGCCGCGGAACGCGCGTTCGCTCGCAGCGCCGGGCTCGGCAGCTGCACCTCACCGCTGCTGGCACCGCACCTGGTGCTCGGGCTCGGCCCCGCACCGCGGTACGTGCGCATCACGGTGCCGCCCTCGCTGTCACCCCCGGCGGGGCCACAACAGGACGCCTGGCGCGCCGTCCTGCGCGAACTGCTCGCCGTGCCGCTGCTCGACGGCCCGCCCCACGATCCGCCGACGGTGTACGCGATCACGGACGACGCCGGCGCCGACCGCCTGGACGCGCGGGGATTCTGGGTCGATCGCCTCGGCGCCGCCGGCGATCCGGACGCGACCGAGCTGGTGCTGCTCGCACCGCCCCCGGACGACGATGCGCTGCCTGCGGTGCCGAACGGGCACGTGCTGGCCTCGACGGGCGAGGGTCGGTACGTCGCCGAGGCTCTGGTCTGATCGTTCGCGGTCTGGGCAGCGCGCGACGGGTTATTCCGAGGCGAGCAGCCGCAAGGTGCGCAGCCGCATCCCGGCGTACACCGTGCTCGCCGTGGTGAGCACCACGAGGGCGACCAGACCCGCCGTGGTGCCCACGGCGGCGTCCACGCCGAGGCGATCGGCATCGCCGGTACCCAGCACCCACTGGGCCAGCGCCAGCGACCACTGGCGCACCGACAGCGCCTGCGCCCCGGGGATCAGGTTGGCGATCGTGGTCTCCCAGACCACGGCGTAGAGCAGCCCGACGATCACCGCGTGACGGGTGAGGATGGCGAGCATCAGGAACAGCGCGCAGTAGCAGAGCACCGCCACCGTGGCGCCCAGCGCGAGCGGTGGCGCCAGCTGCCCCGGGTGTTCGGCGAGCGCCACGGCCGCCACCACCACCGGGACGACGCCCAGCACCAGGGCGCTGAGGACGGCCACGACCAGTTTGGAGCCCACGATGGTGAACCGGCTGATCGGTTTGGACAG
Source organism: Kineosporiaceae bacterium (assembly GCA_046330955.1). Lineage (GTDB taxonomy): Bacteria > Actinomycetota > Actinomycetes > Actinomycetales > Kineosporiaceae > JADJPO01. Next base: position 174,534 of record JAXLRT010000008.1, read on the forward strand.
CAGGTAGATGATCGCGCCGTCGTCGATCTCCGGCCCGATGGAGCCGGTGCCGGCGAGCAGCGCGATCAGCGGCACCAGGGTGCTCAGGCCCAGGCCCGAGGCGATGGTCCAGGCGAGCCGGTCGTCCGTCCCGGTGAGCACGCGCACCAGCACCGCCAGCACCACGAGCACCGCGGACAGGCCGAGCAGCAACCAGAACCGCTTGTGGCCCAACAGGGTTCGGGCCGTGAGCCGCATGACGGTGGGGTTCATCGCTGCCTCACGACCGAGTGACCAGGTAGGCGAACACGCTCTCGAGGGATTCGTCGGTCGGCGACACCTCGAGCAACCGCACCCCGGTCTGTTGGGCCAGCCAGGGCAGCGCCTTGACGAACCGGGCGACGTCCACGGCCTCCACGTGCAGCGCCGCCGAGTGGTCACCGGCCATGCCGTCGGGTTGCGTGGCCCCGACGAGCTGCACCGCCGAGGTCGACACGTCGGCCACCAGCGCCGAGGCCAGCCGGCGGTTGTCGCTGGAACGAATCGTGTACTGGTGTGGCTTCTCGGTCATCAGCCGGCGGATCTCGCGGAAGTCGCCGGATGCCGCGTGCCGCCCCGCGACCATCACCTGGATGCTGCCGGCGAGCTGCTCGACCTCTTCGAGGATGTGCGAGGAGAACAGCACGCTGCGCCCGCCGGCGGCCATGCGCTGCAACAGGTCCATCAGGTGCATCCGCTGGCGCGGGTCCATGCCGTTGAACGGCTCGTCGAGCAACAACACCGCCGGGTCGTGCACCAGGGCGGTGGCCACCTTGATCCGCTGCTTCATGCCCTTGGAGTAGGTCGCGATGCCGCGGTCCTGCGCCGCCGTCATGTCGACGGTCTCGATCGCCTGTCGCGCGGCCCGTTCGGGGTCGGGCAGCTTGTGCAGTTTCGCGTTGGCCAGCACCAGGTCCCACCCCGAGACCACCTCGTACATGCCCTCGCGCTCGGGCACCAGCCCGATGCGCGAGTAGATGGCCTGGTTGCGCCAGGTGGGCTCGCCGTCGATGGTCACCGTGCCGGACGACGGCGGCAGGAAGCCGGCCATCATCGAGATCAGCGTCGACTTGCCCGCCCCGTTCGGCCCGAGCAGCCCGGTGATGCCGGGGCCGATCTGCATGGTGACGTCGTTGACTGCCACCACGTTGCCGTACCAGCGCGAGACCCGGTCGATGACGATGGTGCTCATGTGACCGACACCTTCCGATACCGCAGCGCCAGGAAGGCGATCGAGCCGGCGATGACCGCCGCCACCGTGGCGATCCAGGCCAGGCCCGCCGTCCCGTCGGGCACCGTGCCCGAACCGGAGTCGATGTCGAAGGCCCAGGCGACCAGCCCGTCGACGGTCGACCCCGGCGAGATCAGCTGCGCCCACGGGGCCAGGTCCTTGCGGTCCTGCTCCATCAGAATCCCTTGCACCGCACCGTGCATCGCCCAGGCGATGATCAGGACGGCGACCACCGCGGCCACGCCGAGGCCGCGCCGGGGCGTCACCGAGGCAATGGCCAGGGCGATGCCGGCGATCATCGGGGCCAGCAGGACGACGACCAGCAGCGACTGCGCGAATCCCACCAGCACGTCCCGCGCGGGCACGTCGGACAGCAGCAGCCCACCGGTCAGCAACAGCAGCGGCAGGCCCAGCACGATGACCAGCGCCGTGGTGAGGGCGGCGAACTTGGCCGCCACGTAGTCGTTGCGGCTCAACGGGCGGGAGAAGTACAGCGTGGTCACCCGGAACCGTAGGTCCCGGCTGACGCTGGCCGGTGCCTGCCCCCCGGCATAGAGGATCAGCAGGGGGTAGACGAAGGTCGGGTAGATGGAGATCGGGAACGGCAGCGCGTCGTCCCCGGTGACGTTGACCACGATCGCGGTCACCAGGGCTGGTAGGCAGCTGATCGCCAGCAACAGCAGCGGGGCGATCTTGCTCTTGGCCGAGCGCCCCAGGCCGAAGGCACCACGCAGGCTGTCGATGTACAACGACCGGACGACGGCGCCGCGGCCGAGCCGAGGGCCGCGGTAGTGGCGGTAGCCGATGTCATGGATGACGCCGGCCTCAGGGGATGCGGACACCGCCGGCCTCCTCTCCGGTGCTCCGGGCCGCCGGCGGCTGTGCCCGGGAACCGGCCTGGTCGAACACCTCGACCATGCGGTGGCGGCGGCGCTCCATGCGCACCAGGCCCAGGCCCAACTGCGCTGCGGCGTCCCGAATGGCGTCGTAGGTCTGCTCACCGGCCAGGGCGACCTCGAGCATCCGGCCCGCGGGACGCACCGCAACCCCGGCCTGGTGCAGCGCACCGGCCAGCACCTCGGGTCGCTCGTCGACCTCGACCAGCAGCACGCCACTGGCGGCGGTCACATCGGCCGTCGAAGAGGAGCGCAGCAACCGGCCGCCCTCGATCACCACCACGTGGTCGCAGATGCGCTCGAGTTCGCCCAGCAGGTGGCTGGTCACCAGCACCGAGATGCCGAAATCGGCGTGCACCCGGCGGATCAGGCCCAGCATCTCGTCGCGCCCGGCGGGGTCGAGACCGTTGGTCGGCTCGTCCAGCAGCACCAGCGCGGGGTCGTGCACCAGGGCCTGGGCGAGCTTGACCCGCTGCTTCATGCCGGTCGAGTAGCCCCCGATCGCCCGGTACCGCTCCTCGTACAGCCCGACGTGACGCAACACGTCGGCGGTGCGCTCGCGGGCTGCGGTCATCGGCAGGCCGGACATCCGACCCATGTGGACGACGAACTCGGTTGCCGAGGTGTCGGCCGGCAGGCAGTCGTGCTCGGGCATGTAGCCGACTCGGGCCCGGATCGCCTCGCTCTCGGCGGCGACGTCCAGGCCGAGTACCTGGGCACGGCCCTCGGTGGCGGGCAGCAGACCGAGCAGAATCTTGATCATCGTGGACTTGCCGGCACCGTTGGCCCCGACCAGCCCGATGACGCCGGGCTCGACGGACACCGTCAGCCGGTCCAGCGCCGTCGTCGGGCCGAACCGCATCGTCAGGGCATCCGTGGCGATCAAGGACACCCCGCCACCCTACGGCGCACAGGCCCGGTTCGCGTGGTGGCGCGACCGTGACCTGCACCGTCAGCCAGTGAGCGTCGTCCCTGCGGTCAGGCTGGGTGGCCGAGCGCCCAGGAAGAAGATGCCCGGCAGGGTCTCGAAGCCCTTGCTCACGTTGCGCCGCAGAGTGCACGCCGCCAGCGTCGCCGTCCCGGTGCGGTCGTTGCTCACGAAGAAGAGGGCGCCACCACCCTCGGGGGCGGTGTTGTCCTCGAGCAGGCTGCCGCGCAGGTCGAGCCGGATGGTGTTGCCGTCCAGGTAGATGGCGCCGCCGCTGCCCCCGCCGGGGGTGCCCGCCCGGGCCGGGTTCGCGCCACGGCCGGTCACCACGTTGCCGCGGAAGATGCTGTTGACCACGATCCAGGACGTCCCGATGCTGCTCAGGGCGCCACCGTTCGAGCAACGGCCCCCGGTGAACGAGCTGCCCACGATGAGCACGGCGTAACTGCGGCTCTCGTGCAGTACCCGGATCGCCGCGCCCCCGACGTCGGGACCGCTGGTGTCGCAGCGGTTGCCGGTGAACCGCGAGTTGATCACGGTCAGCTTGCCGCCCCGCACGAAGATCGCCCCGCCGCCCCCGCCGTCCGCGGTCAGCCCGGTGGAGTTGCCGTCGGCCAGGGTGAGGTTCTGCACCACCAGGGACGGCGTGAGCTGATCCTGGCAGTGCGTGCTGGTCCAGCCCTGGGCGCCGTCACAGGTGTTCTGGTAGAGGATCCGGCGCGCCCCGCCGCCGGACAGCGTCACCCGGCTAGCGCCGTCCAGCACGGTACGGGCGTTGGTGTTGCGCACCTTGGCCGTCGCGGTCATCCGAATGGTCACCGGGGTCGGCCCGCAGTCGAACGTGATGATGCCGCCTGCGGCCACGGCCTTGACCACGGCCGCCGAGGTGCAGCTCGCCGCCGTCCCGGTGCCGACCACCCGGGTCGGGCGGCTGGTGTCGACCGGGCGCCCCTCGGCGGGGACGGTGACCTTCCCGGTGCCGGCCGGGCGCACCGCAGCGGACGTCGTGGCGCGCGACGGCGTCCGGCTCGGCGAGGCGACGCGGGTGGTTCGGGCGGGGGTCGAGCCGGCCGGCGAAGGTACGGACGACGGAGCTCGGGTGGAACCCGCTGCACCGCCCGGCGGGGGGAGTGCCGACGGTGCAGCGGGCTCGGCGTGGGAGGTCGCCGGCGTGGGGCGGGGCGAGGAGGCCACCGCGGTGACGGTTCCCGGTGCGACAACCGAACATCCGGACGCCGCGAGCACGAGACCGGTCAGCGACAGGACCGGCGACCCGAGCCACCCTCGGGACCCGCCACCCACCCGGTGCCGCATTGCCTCCCACACCCGACGAACCGTAGGCCGCGCAGGATCAGGAAAACGTCATCGTGATGTCATGACCAGCATGCAGCCCAGCGCTCACCCGCAGCCACCCCGCGCGTTCATGGCCATCGCGCTCTCTCCAGATGTCCACGTGTCGGACTGGACGTGCACCCGTCCGAGTCTCGGATCCAATTGACCAAGTACTTCCCGTTCCACGGCAGAAGCTCACGTGTGGTGGCGTAACGGCACTCACACGAGCAAGTGGCTGGAGAGCGACGGCTACACGTACGCCTGCGGCTGATCACCTCTCGTCAGAGTGAAGGAGGGACTCATGGGTTTCGAGTGGATCCGACGTCGGCTCCGAACCTCGCCGACGCCCCGAGAGGCCGTACTGGTTCCTGACAGCACCAACCCGTCACGATTTCCCACGTCCTCGCTCTTGGAAGAAGCGCCTCACGACAGACGGGGCAGGCAGGCGCCTCCTGACTGTTTCGACGGGTGAAGGTCGTCGTGTGACCCGAGACATCCCGGCAGCAGGCAGGCTGAGTCGCGCCGACGTCATCGAGTCCGTGGTTCTGGCCCTCGCGAATGCGTTGTGGAACAGCCGCCCAACAGACGCCAGCCAAGCTGCTCTCTGAGAAGGAACTTTGCCCGGCGCCGGCCTCCGGCACGTGTCAGCCCGAGCGGTCTGCGGCGGAGCGATCGATCCCCAGGGTCGCGAGCAGGTCCTCGTGCAGCTCGAACCAGACCACGTGGCACGAGTCGATGCCGACACCGTCGACGTACTGGCGGCGGCCGTGATCGATCTGCTGCAACGCAGCGTCCAGCCGCGCGCCGTAGCCGTCGAACCGGGCCAGCACCGCGGCCAGGCGCATCACGATGGGCTCCACCCGCCGCCGCAGGCTCGCCAGCGCGTCGAGCACCCGCTCGTCCCAGCGCCAGTCGCTGTGGTCGTTCTCGGCCATCGCATCCCACGAGGTGGGGCGGATCTGCCAGTTCGTCATCGCCGTGAGGAAGGCGGCGTTGAGCGCCGCGAAGTCCCGATGCGCCGCCTCGATCTCGCCGCGTTGCCCACAGGCGTCCAGCTCGGCCGCCAGCCGGCGCTCGTTCTCGAGGCGTCCCCGGGTGGTCAGGCCCCACCCGACCTGATCCTGAAAGCCCACCCGCTGCACCCAACCGCACGCCTCGTCGTCCAGCATCAGCTCTTCGACCAGGTCGGCGTCCAGGTCGAACCGGCGCCCGATGCCGGCCACGTCGCTCATACCCATGATCCGGACGGCGTGCAGCGCCAACAGCTCGGGAGGGGACTGGACGGCCACCCGCTCAGTGTGCCGGACCCCGGCTGCTAGCGTCGGGGTTGCCCCGAACCCTCGGGGCGCCATGGACGCAGCGAAGTCCGGTGCACTCCGGCGCTGTCCCGCAACTGTGAGGCCATCACGTCGGTGATGGACGAGCCAGGTCGCCTGCCCCATGGCCACGTGAAGTCCTCGGACGAAGGGCCTGTTGTGAACACTGCGCGTCGTCGCGTCGAATCGCTCGTGCTGGTCAACACCGGGCACGGCAAGGGCAAGTCCACCGCCGCCTTCGGCACCGCCTTGCGGGCGGTCAGCCGTGGCTGGCCGGTCACCGTCATCCAGTTCATGAAGTCCGGGCGGTGGCGGGTCGGCGAGGAGCAGGCCGGGCTGCAGCTGGGCATGACCTGGTGGACCATCGGCGACGGATTCACCTGGGAGAGTGACGATCTCGACCGCTCCGCGGCCATCGCCGGAAAGGCGTGGGAGGCCTCGCGGACGGCGCTGAGTTCGGGGGAGGTCGGCCTGCTGGTGCTGGACGAGATCACCTACGCGATGAACTACGGCTGGATCGACGCCGACGAGGTGGTGCGCTGCATCGCCGAGCGCGCGCCGTCCACGTACGTGATCTGCACCGGCCGGGACGCACCGCAGGCCCTGATCGACATCGCCGACACCGTGACCGAGATGACGAAGGTCAAACACGCCTACGACACCGGGGTCCCGGCCCGGCGCGGGTTCGACTACTGACCGACCGGCTCACCGGCCGGTGAAGACCGGGGGTCGCTTGTCCATGAAGGCGCGTCGTCCCTCGCGGTAGTCCTCGCTCTCGAGGCAGCGGGCCGCCAGCTCCTCGATCTCGGCCACCTCGCCCAGCCCGCGGGCGATGTGGTCGATCGCGAGCTTCGCGTGCCGGATCGACAACGGCGCGTTCGCCGCAAGGGTGGTGGCGATGTCGTGGACGGCGGACTCGAGGTCACCCGGCGCCACGACCTGGTCGACCAAACCCATGCGGTGGGATTCCGCGGCGTCGAAGGCCTTGGCCGAGAACAGGATCCACTTGGCCCGCGACGGCCCGACCAGGCTGACCAAGGCCTCGATCGAGTCGTAGGGGTAGGTCACCCCGAGCCGGGCGGCCGGAATGCTGAACTGCGATTCGACGGTCGCCACCCGCACGTCGGCCCGCAGCGCGATGGCCACCCCGGCACCGAAGCAGAACCCCTCGATCGCCGCCACCAAAGGGGTGCCGCACGCGTCGAGGGCGTGCCAGGCGCGATCGAGGACATCGGTGTAGTCACCCGCCGAGGCGGCATCGTGGCGATGGGTCTCGAACTGGCTGATGTCGGCGCCCGAGACGAACGCCCGCCCCCCGGCGCCCGACATCACGATGACCTTGACCAGCGGATCGCGATCGAGCTCACCCAGGATCTCGGGGATCGCCCGCCACATGTCCAGGGACACCGCGTTGCGCCGCTCGGGGTTGTTGAAGATCATCCAGCCGACGGCCCCCTGGGTCCGGGCGATCATACGGGGGGTGGTGGTCGGCACCGTGCTGGTCGGAACGTCGGTGGCGTCGTCCATACAAGGCTCCTCGCGGGCACGTGATCAGAGCCGGATGGCAGGGCCGCCCGACGCACCGATTCTGATCCACCACCGGGCCGTCCGTGACCCCGTCCGGCATGGCGCGCCTCACCACGGGGATCTCGGATTGCGCGTTCGGGGTGACCGGTCACAGTGGTGATCGACCGGGGGCGATCGATCCGGGGTGACCACAGCGATCGATCTGGCCCGCTGCTGATGACGGCGCAGCGAGGTGAGCTGGACATGACCATGACCTGGCAGAGGGCATCGACCCTGACGGTGTCACCGTGACGCGGCCCGCGAACCGAAGCCCTCGATGGATCGCCTCGTATCCGGGGCTGGCCGCGGTGCTCGTCCCGCTGAGCGAGCAGGTGCTCGCGCTCTGGCGCGGCCGTCGCCGCAGCCAGACGTTCCTCGTGGTGGGGTCGCTGGCCATGCTCGTGCTGGGCGTGAGCTGCGGCATCGCCTGGCTCGTCACCGGCGACTCGTGGACGGCGGCCGTGTCGTGGCGCAAGCCGACCGTCTTCGGGTTCTCGTTCGCCGTGACCGGGCTCGCCCTGGCGGCAGTGCACCGCGCCCTGAGACCCGGTGCGCTGAGCGCCCTGACCTGTATCGGGTTCGCGGCAGGCGCGCTGGTCGAGACGGCGGTCATCACCGTGCAGCGGTGGCGCGGCGTGCCGTCGCACTTCAACAACGCCACCCCACTGGATTCGCGACTCTTCGGCGCCATGGGGGCGGCGATCCTCGTCATCGCCCTGGCGATCCTGATCACGACCGTTCGCGCGTTCCGGCGGACGTCGTTGCCGGCCGGCATGGCGCTCGCCGTCCGAGCCGGGCTGGTGCTGCTGGTGATCGGCCAGGCCCTGGGGGCGGCCATCATCCAGCACGGGTCGGCGAAGGTCGCGGCCGACCCCGCAGCCATCGACACCGCCAGCGTGGTGGGGGCAGCCGGCCAGCTGAAGGTGCCACATGCGGTGGCGCTGCACGGCGTGCAGGTGCTGCCCGTGCTCGCCTGGCTGCTCTCGGCCGTGGCGATCACCGAGGCGCGTCGAGTGCAGATCGTGGCGACGGCCGCCCTCGGGTACGCCGGGCTGGTCGCGGTCAGCGCGCTGCAGGCCTTCAGGGGCGCGGCGCCGGTGCCGGCAGGCCTCACCGACACCGTGATCGCGGGGCTCAGCATCGCGTTGCTCGTCGTGGCGGCAGCCTGGACGGCGCGCCAGCTGTGGCGGACCGCGCAGGCTGCCGGGTCCGCACATCCGGGTGGGGCCGGCGTGGCGCGCTCGGCATGAGTCTCGACAGGCGCCCGCGGTCCACCCGTACCGAGCGGACCATCACCCTGACCGATGCCGTGGTCGCCATCGCCATGACCTTGCTGGTACTGCCGCTGGTGGAGCTGGCCGGTGAGATCGACCCCGCCCACCTGGGCGAGACCTTCGGGGCGCACCGCGAGGTCTTCCTGGGCTTCGGGCTGTCGTTCCTGGTGATCTACGTCTTCTGGCTGGCGCACGATCAGGCGCTCACCGCCGTCCGGGACCTGGGTCCGGCCCTGCGATCGCTGAACATGCTGTGGCTGCTGGTGGTCGCCTTCCTGCCGTTCCCCACCGCCGTGATCGGACGTGAGGTGACCCGGTCCTCGACACCCTTCTACATCGGCACCATGTTCGTGCTCAGCCTGCTCACCTCGGCCATGATCCAGATCGCGCACCCCAGGCCGGTCGCTCACGACGCACGACGAACCTGGCGACGCCGTTCCGGCTGGGCCTGGGCCACCTCCGCCGTGTTCGGCGGGTGTGCGCTCGCCGGCGGCTGGCACCCCGACCTCGGGCTGTTCGGCCTGCTGCTGCTCGGAGTGATCCGCCTGCTCGAGGTCGCCGACCTGTCCCGGACGGCACGTGGGCGTGTCAGCGGCGACCTGGCAGGCCTGCCCCTGCCCGAATGATCCACTCGACCCATTGTGCGAGAAGGTGGCTCCACCGAACGGCTCCCGAGCTGGGCATCCGCCCCGTGTCGATCGGATCACGCAGCTAGGCTGAGGCGTCAGCGTTGCCACTCGACCTGCGCCGTTCGCCCACACCAGCGCCTCGGGGGAGTCGCGTCCACGGCCCGCGCCTGGACCGGCACTCACCGCGGCGTCCCCGCCCGAAGGGGAGCTGTGACCCGGACACCACACGCCCTGGACGACGTCGCCGGGCTCGCCCTCGGCAGTGGGCACCCCGGCCGTCCCCGGCGGCCGCGTCGTGGCCCGCGCACCGGGCTGATCGCCGCGGTGGCCGGCGCCGGTCTGCTGCTCGCGGGTGGCGGCTGGGCGGCCACGACCCTGGGCGGCTCGGACGCACCCCGCGGCGCGGCGTCCGGCGCGGCCACCGCCTCGGCGAGCGCGGCGCCGTCCCCCGCCGCGGCGACCCCGACGCCGAGCCCGACCCCGACGGGTCCCATCGTCGGCGGCTGGTACGCCGGGGCCTCGGGCCTGGGCGTGGCCGAGGGCACCTTCGCGGCCTGGCTTCGTCAGCCGGTGACCATCGCCGGCACCTGGGCCGACCAGGACGCTCGCGCCCAGACGCAGCTGACCCCGTTGAGCAGCGAGTACAAGGCGTGGAAGGGCGCGCTCGACATCGCCGTGGCCGGCACCGTACTGGGCAGCGGCGAGAACTACCGGGCCGCCGCCCGCGGCGCCTATGACGCCCGGTGGCGCGCGGCGGCCAAGACCCTCGCCGCCCGGCGCGGCAAGGCCACCGCCCCGACGTTCGCCCGGCCGTTCCACGAGATGAACGGGTTCTGGTACCGCAACTGGCAGGTCACCAAGGCCAACGTCACCGACTACAAGGCCGCCCACGCCCGCTACGTGAAGATCCTGCGGACGGCGATGCCGACCGTTCTCATCTCGTGGTCGCCGAACTTCCGCGACCATTCCGGGATGCCGATCGAGCAGTGGTACCCCGGCGACGCGGTGGTCGACTGCATCGCGCCGGACTACTACAACGACGTGGCGACGCACTGGACCGTGGCCGCCTGGAACGCCGCGGCCGACGACGTCGACCCGCTCGGCAACCCGCTCGGCCCCGAGGCCTGGCGCCAGTTCGCCCTGAAACACGGCAAGCCGTTGTGCTTCCCCGAGACCGGGCTCAAACCCAGTGGTGGCGGCACCGATCACCCGCAGTGGATCGCAGCCTTCAACGCCTGGCTGAACCTGCACGCCAACCCGACCAGGTGGCACCTGGGCGAACCGATCCCCGCCGAGGCCGCCGGTACCGTGCTGTACTCGATCTACTTCAACGTGCCGCACGAGGGTCAGAACGGCTTCACGATTCACGGCCGCGGGGCGAACCCCAAGTCCGAGAAGGTGTTCCGCTCGTTGACCTGGGGGCGCAAGCCCTGATCGGCTGAGGACTCGGTGCCATGAAGACCGCCACCACCTCCGCTGCCGGCCGCCGGGGCCTGGTGGCGTTCGCCGTGCTGCTCACCTCGGGGCTGTGCGGATGCAGCAGTGGCAATTCGGTGACCTTCTCGGACCCCCGTCCGGTCGACAGCCCGGCCACCCCGGGGACGCCGACCCGTCCCGCGAGCGTCCGGGCCACGGTCCCGGTCACCCGGCCGGGCGCCGCGGCGTCGTCCGCCTCCTCCTCCGTCGCTGCGGCCCGCATCGTGACCGGCTCGCCGCAGGACCGATTGCAGGCCTCGCTCGACGCCGGGGTGGCGCAGGGGAGCGAGCAGACCGCCGTGGCGCGCGTCGTCCGCAGCTATCTCGACCTGACCACTCGCTGGAACCACGAGGGCCGCGAGGGCAGCGCCGCCGAGCTCGACGCGGTCGCCTCCGGAGCGGCGTCCCGTGAAGTTCTCCGGGTGTCCCCGGGGCAGCGGATGGTCGGCACGGCCGCCGTGAGGGTGACGTCGATCGAGGTGGACGGGGCCGACGCCCTGGTCCGGGCCTGCGGCGACTACGACCTGCGGGTGATCGATCGCTCCGGGTCGGTCGTGCAGAAGCTGGAGACCATCACCGGCTTTCGGATCGAGGCCGCATCGATCGCGGCCGCCTGGAAGATCACCTCGTGGGTCGAGGTGGCCGACGACACGTGCCGGTGACGCTGCCGGGTCAGGACACCGGCTCGCAGATCACCACCGGGATCTCGCGGTCGGTCTTGCGCTGGTAGCCGGCGAATCCCGGGTTGATCGCCACGGCACGCTCCCACAGCGCCGGCCGCTCGTCCGGGCCGGCCACCCGAGCCCGCATCTCTCGCACGGTGTCGCCGTACTGGAGCTGCACGCGCGGATCGGCCACCAGGTTGTGATACCAGTCCGGGTGGGTGTCGGCCCCGCCGTTGGAGGCGATCAGCACGAACCGATCCCCGTCCGGGACGACGGCCAGCGGCGTGGTGCGCCGGGCGCCGCTCTTGCGACCGGTGGTGACGAGCAGCACCGCCTCGACCCCACCCATGGCGCGCCCCACCCGGCCGCCGGTCCACCGGTAGATCCGGGCGTGTGCACCGGTGAAGAAGCGTTGGCCCTGCCGCGCGATACCCATGGCGCGCACCGTAGCCCCAGGACGCAGACTGGTGCCATGGACGACGCGGCCCGCCCGTGGGTGTTGCACGTGGACCTGGACCAGTTCATCGCGGCGGTCGAGGTGCTGCGTCGTCCGGAGCTGGCCGGGCTGCCGGTGATCGTGGGCGGTCGGGGCGACCCCACCGAGCGGGCCGTGGTCTCGACCGCCTCGTACGAGGCCCGGGCGTTCGGCGTCGGATCGGGCATGCCGTTGCGGCTGGCGGCGCGTAAGGCGCCCGACGCGATCATCCTGCCGGTCGACGGACCCGCCTACGACGCCGCCTCGGCCGAGGTGATGGCCACGCTGCGGGCGCTGGACGGCACGGTGGTGCAGGTGCTCGGCTGGGACGAGGCCTTCGTCGGGGTGAGCACCGATGATCCCGAGGCTTACGCCCGGCGGCTGCAGTCGGCCGTGCTCGATGCCACCCGGTTGCACTGTTCGGTCGGCATCGGCGACAGCACCGTCCGAGCCAAGATCGCCACCGGGTTCGGCAAACCCCGCGGGGTGTTCCGGCTGACGACGGCGAACTGGTTCGAGGTGATGGGCGAGCGCCCGACGCGTGACCTGTGGGGCGTCGGGGCGAAGGTGTCGGCGCGGTTGGCCCGGCTGGGCATCACCACGGTGCGCGAGCTGGCTGCGGCCGAGCTCGATCCGTTGGTCGCCGAGTTCGGGCCGCGGATGGGCGCCTGGTACCGCGACCTCGGCCACGGCCGGGGCTCGACCGTGGTCGACGACTCACCGTGGATCGCCCGCGGTCACAGTCGCGAGACCACCTATCAGCGCGACCTGATCGAGCCGGCAGAGATCGAGGAGGCCATCCGCCGACTGGTGGGCGACGTGCTGGCGGACGTCGACCGCGAGGGCCGGCCCGCGGTCCGGCTGACCCTGAAGATCCGCTACAAACCGTTCTTCACCAAGACCTTCAGCCGCACCCTGCCCGAGGCCACCAACGATCCCGAGACGATCCTGGCCGAGACGCTGGCGCTGATCGCCAAGCGCGAGCCGAACCGCCCGATCCGGCTGCTGGGCGTGCGGCTCGAGATGACCCCACCGGACGAGCAGCTGCCGCCCGGTGTCGAGCGGACGCCGATCCGCGGCCGGATGTGAACCCCGCAACGAGTGGTGGTCAGCCGACGCGCTCGCGCAACCACGCGATGTCGGCCGACTGGCCCTCGACGCCGCCCGGCGTCTCGCAGACCACCGGGGCGCCGGCCTCGCGGACCACGGCGACCAGTGCCTCACCGTCCACGAACCCCGATCCGAAGTTGGTGTGCCGGTCGGCGCCGGAATCGAACGCATCGCGAGAGTCGTTGGCGTGCACCAGGTCGATGCGTCCGGTGATGGCGCGGATCTTCTCGACCACGCCCACCAGGTCGATCCCGCCGGCGTGCGCGTGACAGGTGTCGAGGCAGAAGCCGACCCGATCGGCGCCCTCGGCCCGGCCGATCGCCTCCCACAACCGGTCGATCGCCTCGAGCCGTCGGGCCATGGCGTTGTCGCCGCCGGCGGTGTTCTCGATCAACAGCGGGATCGGCAGGTCCAGGCCCTGGATGCACTTGCGCCAGTTGTCGAACCCGACGCCGGCGTCCTCGTCGACCCCGAGATGGCCACCGTGCACCACCACCCCCTTGGCGCCGATCTCGGCAGCGGCCAGCACGTGCTGCTGCAACAGTTTTCGACCCGGGATCCGGATGCGGTTGTTGGTCGCCGCGACATTGATCGGGTAGGGCGAGTGCACGTACAGGTCGACGCCCGCGGCCTCGGCGGCCACCTTCAGCGCCTCGGCACCGCCCGGGTAGAGCACCTTCGGACCCTTGTAGCTCTGCGGATCACCCAGGAAGAACTGGACGACGCGAGTCTGGCGGGCCGCCGCCTCGGCGAGCGGATCGGCATTGTCGACGTGTGCCCCGATGGCGATGTCACCCATGCCCCCAGCCTAGGAGTTCCGGGCGAGATGAGCCTCGGGGATGTCGCCCGGACGGACCGGCCTCCGGGGCACTAGCGTCTCCCCCATGACCGGCCTGCCCCTGCTGGACGCCGTCGATCAGCGCGTCCTCGGCTGCCTGCTGGAGAAGCAGGTCACGGTGCCCGCCACCTACCCGCTGACCCTCAATGCGTTGCGCACCGCGTGCAACCAGACCTCCAGCCGCGACCCGGTGATGGACCTGGACGAGGCCACGGTGGTGACGGCGGCCCGGGCGTTGCGTGACCGGGGCCTGCTGCGCATCGTGTGGGCCGACACCGGACGCCGCGTGCTCAAGCACCACCAGACCCTCACCGAGGTGATCGAGCTGTCGGACGACGAGCGCGCGCTGATCACAGTGCTGCTGCTCCGCGGCGCCCAGGCCCCGGGTGAGTTGAAGGTGCGCACCGAACGGCTGCACGCCTTCGCCGACCGAGAGGCCGTCGAGGCCTGCCTGCAGCGGATGGCCGGGCGCACCGAGCCGCTGGTGCGGCAGCTGGAACGTCGTCCGGGCCAGCAGGACCATCGCTGGATCCACCTGCTGGGTCCGGTGGCCGATGCGGGCGGGCACGCGTCCGTCGGGGCGCCGGCCGAGCCGGCCGTCGACCGGGAGCAGCCCCTGGCGGACGGCGCCGCCGCGCGCGACGACCGGGTGCGCGCGACCTATGCCGCCATCGCCACCGACTACGCCGAGAGGCTGGTCGACGAGCTCGACCGGCTGCCCTTCGAGCGCTGGCTGCTCGACCGGGCCATCGACGCCGCGGGCTCGCGGCCGATGATGGACGCCGGGTGCGGCCCGGGACACGTGACGGCCTACCTGTCCGATTCCGGGGTCGAGGCGTGCGGCGTCGACCTGAGCCCCGAGATGGTCACCCAGGCCCGGGATCGCTTCCCCGGCGTCCGGTTCGACGTCGGCGACCTGCGCCGGCTGATGCGGCCCGAGACCGCCGATGCCTGGGGCGCCGTCCTCGGCTGGTACTCGCTGATCCATCTGGCCGGCTCGGAGCTGCCCGGCGCGATCGCGGCGCTGGCCCGGCCGCTGGCGCCCGGCGGCATGCTGCTGCTGGGACTGCACGCCGGGCGTGAGGTGCGCCGCCTGGACTCCTGGTTCGATCACGACGTCGAGTTGGATGTCGTGTTGCACGACCCCGAGGATGTCGTCGCCGCGGTCACCGCGGCCGGGGTCGAGGACGTCGAGTGGTACCGGCGCGGACCGATCGCGGCGCGCGGCGAGACCACCGAACGGCTCTACGTCCTGGGACGCCGCGCCCCTCGCTGATCGGGTTTCGGGTGCCGAACGGGGGCCATGAGCCGCGTTCGGCACCCTCCTGGGTGCTCGCCGTCAGCCGAAGACCACTCCGGTCAAGGTCTGGTTCACATGGGCCATCCAGGTCTCGCCGTAGGTGTGGAACCCGGCGACCGGCAGCCCGCCGAAGGCGTCGACGAAGTCCTGCCCGACGCCCAGGGCGTCCATCTCGAGGCGACGCAGGATGCAGTTGAACATCACGCCACCACTGGTGAACCCGCGCAACCCCCGGACGGCGCTGCGCAGCGCCTCGCGCGTGCCGGCGACCAGGTCGTCGGTGCGCATCAGCGAGACGTCCATGCCCAGGGGCATCTGCGCCAGGAACCGGATGCCGCCCTCGTCGGCCAGACCCTGCGGGCTGCGCACCCACGGCTCGCCAGAGATCATCTGGCCCAACGGGAATCGCATGAACACCGAACTGTCCAGGGACTCCACGTCGACCCCGACGGCCTCCGCGTAGGCCTGCGCCGCCGGCCGCCCGTCGAACTTCGTGACCACCCGCTTGCTCTCGTCGATCTCGGTGATCCGCAGCGTGACGCCGGTGGGCTGGACGGCGCAGGTCTTGATCACCCGGAACGGCACCTCGGCCTGGCAGATCATCAGGGCCACGCCCTGGTAGCTGTAGTGGGCGCCCGCGGCGACCCAGGTGCGCTCGAAGACCAGGTCGTCCCCGGCCGAGCCCCCCACGATGTCGAGCAACGGCGCGGCGTTGCCCAGCGCCTCGTTCACCGCCTCCTCGGCCTGATGCATGCCGTCGATCAGCACGAAGCCGACGTACTCGCCGGGGTCCAACCCGCGCAACGGCAACCCCAGGCCGGACTCGACCTGCTCGATCGCGGCGGTGACCCCGGCGCTCACCCCCTGGGACAGGTCACCGAGCGCTGCGGTCGCCGTGCCCACGATGCCCTGCGGCAGCGCCACGGCGGTGATCCCGCCGGTCGTCGTCCGGGCGTCGGTGAACTCGCCCGCCGTCGAGCACCCGATCACGGCGGCCTCGGGGAAGGCCGCCGCCAGCGGGCCGACCACCTCGTCGGGGTGGAACCGGGTCGAGGCGAAGTAGAGCACGGCCGCGGCGGCCACCTGACCCAGCCCGGCCCGCAGCTCGGCGATGAGCTCGGGGACGGCCTGGGCGGCGTCCCCGGAGGCCTGTGCCCGCGCCACGCTGGTCACCGACGTCCCGGCACTCATGCTGGTCACTCGATCTCCGTCCTCACGGTGTAGCCCATACTGCCCAACACCGACAGCACCTGGCGGACGACGTCAGGGTCGGCGAGCTGATCCTGTCGAGGGCTTCGGATGTCGATGCCGGTCCGCAGCGCGACCCGGGTGACCACGCTGTCGAGCGCCCAGTCGTTGCCCACCAGGTCACCCGTGCGCAATCGCTCGAGAATCTCGGTGAGGGTCTGCGGTGCAACGGCGAGCGAGGCCACAGTGGCCGGCGGGTCATCGGACGGCGCCCCCGCCGGGTGCAGCAGCCGGTACCACCAGCGCGCCAGGCGAGATCGCGGACGGCGCCCGGGGTCGTACGGCCCGGACCGTGCCGCATGCGCCGGCCCGGGGCGCGGTCGCGACGGATCCCGGATGGGGGCTGACCCGTTGTCCCGGAACAGGTTCGCGTCCTCGGGTGCTGCCGGGCCAGTCGGATGCGGCGGGTCGGCCGGCCCCTCGGCGCGCTCGGCACCGAGATGGTAGCCCATGCTCGCCAGCGTGGCCAGGGCAGCAGCGACCACAGCCGGGTCCCGCTCCTGATCGGGGCGGGGCTCGCGCAGGTCGACCCCGGTACGCAGCGCCACCCGGGTCAGAACGCTGGCCAGGCCTCGGCTGTTGCCGGAGAACGCCTCACGGTCCAGGAGCTGCACGATCTCGCCGAGGGTCGTGGGGTCCGCCGTGGTGGCCGAGCGCCTGCTCGGCATCTGGGCGCCACGGCTGCGGGCGTCGTCCGCGCCCTGGGCGAGGTGCTCACCTGCCCAGTCGAGGTAGGCGATCCAGGATGCGCCGGCGCCGTCCTCGGGGGCCTGGATGTCGCGCGCCGCGCGCAGCAGGGTGTGCGTCACCCGCGGGTACCCGTCGGCCGGGATTCCCTGTTCGAACAACCGGCCGCCGGTGGCCATCAGCCGGGGCGTGACCACCTCGACGGGGGCATCGCTGACCGCGACCCCGAGCACCTCACGAACGAGCTCCGCGGCGGTCAGCCGACCGTGGTCGCCGGGGTTCTGCAGGATCCCGGGTACCAGCGCGATGAGCCGTTGGTAGCAGGCCTCCATCAGCCGGCCCCGATGCTCGGTCAGCAGCACCCGGGCGCTCGACCGGATCGCGTCCCGAGGGTCGGCAGCGAGCGCAGCCGGCACCGCCTGCGCCGACTCGGGCACGCCCACCGTGGCACCGGGCGACCGGAACTCAGGCGGCATGGGGCTCCCGTACTCGTGGAAGGTCCATGTATCGCCGATGCGCGTACCCGTGGTCAAGGGCTCGAGGCTGCCGATGCCGACCAACCGGGCACCGATCACCGCTACGGGTGCATCGGCCGCCGACTGACGGCTTCGGAAAGCTACCGCTCGATCACTCAGAGCACCCGGTTGCTGCAGCGGTGACCTGCCCAGCGGGGGTGCCAACTGCGAGCGCGCTCATCGACAGGGGCTCCTATCGTGACCGCATCAGCGAGGGGAGTCGTCATGACCGAACACCCGCTCACCGATACCCAGACGGAACCGGCCATCACCGACACCATCGTGCTCATTCACGGCCTCTGGATGACCCCGCGATGCTGGGAGCACTGGGTTCCCCACTACGAGGCCAAGGGGTTTCGCGTTCTGACGCCGGCGTATCCCGGATTCGAGGTCGAGGTCGAGGCACTCCGTGAGGACCCCGCGGTCATCGCCGAACTCACGGTTCCACAGACCGTCGATCACCTCGCGAGCATGATCTCGGCCCTCGACACTCCACCGATCATCATGGGCCATTCCTTCGGCGGCACCCTGACGCAGTTGTTGCTGGCCCGCCAACTGGGCTGCGCGGGCGTGGTGATCGACTCGGCCCCGACCGAGGGGGTGCGGGTCACGCCGCTGTCGCAGGTGCGTTCCCTGTTCCCGGCGCTGAAGAACCCCGCGAACCTGCACCGCGCCGTGGCGTTCACCCCGGAGGAGTTCCACTACGCGTTCACGAACACCCTGAGCGAAGCCGAGTCACGCGCGGTGTGGGAGCGCTACGCGATCGCCGCCCCGGGCAACTGGATCTGGGCCTATGGCCTGATCGCGAATCTCGAGCCCGGCCATCAGGAGACCTGGGTGGACTACGAGCAGGACCGCGCACCGCTGCTGTTCATCGCCGGCGAGAAAGACCACATCATGCCGCCGTCGGTGAACCGGTCCAACGCCCGTCACTACGCGAACTCCCCGGCCCGCACCGACGTTCACGAGTTCGCCGGTCGTGATCACTGGACGTGCGGCGCCCCCGGTTGGGAAGCAGTGGCCGACTACGCCCTCGACTGGGCCCGGGAGCACGCCAGCACCAGCCACCAGATCGTGGTGTCGGACATGTGGAGTTCCTGACCGCGGATCAGTTCCGCTCCGGCGCCTCACGGAACGGGGCGAGCAACCCGTCGGTGGGCAGCCGAAGGACCGGTAGGGATGTAGCCCACATCCACGGGCCTGGTTTCGCCCGGGCGATGCGACAGGATTTCCCCACCACACCACGCTCGAGAGGACACCACCATGCCGTCAACTGTCGCCGTGGTCGGAGCCGGACTGATGGGATCGGGCATCGCCCAGGTCGCCGCGGTGGCCGGGCACGACGTCGTCCTGCGCGACGTGAGCCAGGACGCGGTGAACCGCGGGCTCGAGGCGATCTCGACGTCCCTGGCCCGATTCGCCGCCAAGAACAAGATCACGGCAGCGGACGCCGACGCCGCCCTCGCGCGGATCACCGGCACGACCGACCTGGCCGCGGTGGGCCTGGCGGACATCGTGGTCGAGGCGGTCTTCGAGAGCGTCGAGGTCAAGACGGCCGTCTTCGCCGAGCTGGACGGCGTGGCCAAGGACGGCGCGGTGCTCGCCACGAACACCTCGGCCATCCCGATCACCCGGATCGCCGCGGCCACGAAGCGGCCCGAGTTCGTGGTCGGCACCCACTTCTTCTCGCCGGTGCCGATGATGAAGCTGTGCGAGGTGGTGCGGGGGTACCGCACCTCGGACACCACCATGGACGTCACGGCGGACTTCATCCGCGGGCTGGGCAAGACCGCGGTGATCGTCACCCGGGACGTCGCCGGGTTCGTCGCCAACCGGATGTTCCTGGCGCTGGTGGTCGAGGCGGTCACCCTGCTGGAGAACGGCGTGGCCAGCGCCGAGGACATCGACGTCGCGTGCCGGGACGGCTTCGGGCACGCGATGGGGCCGCTGCAGACCTCCGACCTGGCCGGACTCGACGTGACCCTGTCGGCGATCCGCAACATCTACGACGACACCCAGGACCCCAAGTTCGCCCCGCCGCCGATGATGGCGCGCATGGTGGCCGCCGGTGATCTGGGACGCAAGACCGGCCGGGGGTTCTACTCGTACTGACACTTGGCAGACACAGGAGCCGACACCCGGACATCAGGTCTTGGAGTTCGGCATATGCGAGTGCGGTCCGAAGAAGCCTATATGGACGTGATGGCGCTCACTGTCGACGTAGAAGTAGATCCGGGGGGCCAGGTTGCCGCCACCCTCGGCAATCTTCAAGTGGGATTCCATGTGGATGAGCCCGTTCGCGCTGACCTCGCGACTTACCGGTAGGAGCCGTTTCCTCCACAGTGCCCTGGAGTTGCGGACCGAATCGCTCTCAACCATGGCAAGCTTCTTCGGCGTAGCGCGCCAGGCCAAGGGGTGCCCTGAATTTTGACACCACGTGTAGAAGGTTCCGGGATCTCCTTCGGACAACGCGCCGGCATAAGCATGCAACGCGAGGAATCCCTGCCAGGCTGTCTGCCCCCAGGCCCGCGCTTCGGGTGCACCATCCAGGGTCTCGAGATCCTTGCAGGCCGCAGGAGGCAACGTCAGAACATCCGACAGGTGGTCGACAGCAAACTGGGCAGCCTGCGAACACGACACGGCTTCGACGGGCAGGTCCTCCGGTGTCGGCACCAGCGTTCCGACCGCTTCCCAGTACTCGCGGTCGAGACCATGGCTTCGTAGCAGGTTCTCGGCGTGGTGAAGTCGTTGGTGTAGCTGGGTACGCTCCTGCTGAAGTTCCTCATAGTCGACCAACAACGAGCCGTAGCGCTCCTCTTGCTCGGCCTGCAATGCCTGCAGTTGCTTGGCGATGACCTCATGCTCGACATCGGCGAGTTCCAGCAGTTGAAGCAATTCCGCCGAATCTGCGTCAGCAACATTGTCAAGGC
Source organism: Kineosporiaceae bacterium (assembly GCA_046330955.1). Lineage (GTDB taxonomy): Bacteria > Actinomycetota > Actinomycetes > Actinomycetales > Kineosporiaceae > JADJPO01. The sequence continues at coordinate 194,968 of JAXLRT010000008.1, forward strand.
GCCGCTTTGCCCAGACATACGAATCGTGCGCTCGACGTGTGGCTGCAAACGGCGCCACGAGCCGCGCGATCTGTTGCGCCGCCAGGCTTCGCCGTGAAAGGTATCGATCTGGCAGCATCCAGCGATGTCGCCAAGACCATCGACTGCTCGCCGGATCAACCCCTGGCCAGTAGACACGATAGGCGCCGTCCCAGACTGCAAACTCCTGTGTCATCGCGGCCCGGAATCCGGCCACGGCGTCAGCGCTCAGCACAGCAACGCAGGCAATGCCAGCGTTCCACGCTGAACCTCGTACTGCGGCGTCCCCGACGCTGACGTCATATAGGCCGAGCTGCTCCGCGGAATCACGCAAGGGGGAGAACACGACGACAGGGACATCGCGCGTCGGGTCGGTAAGGAGCTCAGCGAGACTCTCGGCGCCGTCCTCGCCCGTGAACTCGAGCGGCATGATCTGCAGCGGAACCCGCCCTCGCACCGGCTCCGTTCCACTGGCGAGGAGGTCGCGAACCAAGATCGGCGACTTCACCACCAGAGCCGCCAGTGAATTGTGAGCAACGCCCTCCACGTCGACCCATAGATGAGTGGTTCCAGTGTTGGTCTCCCAGGCCCGCAAGGTGGTGACCCAGCGAGAACCGTCTGGCCGGCTTTCGGTCAAGGAAGCACGAAGCACCTGGCCATCGTCCGGTGGAAATAGTGAGTCCGGTGGAGAGGAGACTCGTGCACCTCTCTCCACAATTCGAATGTCCGCCTCCGCTGGGTAGGTGGTGGCGTGATCGGGCACCGGCCGCCCGAATGGCACGTCGGGGCACGTGCCGGAAATGGTCTCACCGGGAAGGAGGTCGATCGTCCCGGCCGACTTGTTGAGCACCCAATCCCGAAACAGGGTCTGTGCGCGCTCGACATGCGCGCCAGCATCAGTCCACATGGCTCGGTACATCACCGACACGGCATACTCCTCGTCCGAAACCTCCCCAGTGTGACGGCGCCGATGCGGCTATTGCTGGCGACGCGCTCAATGGCGGGTTCCGAAGCCGAGCTGGATCGATGCGCGCCGACCCGCCAGACACGGTGTCGACGCTGCCACCGACCAAGCGCCAGAGCGCTCGGTCGGCGGCAACGTCTTCACGTGCCGGTCCCCGAGACGTGCCCCACCTCTACCTGGGCAGGTCCCCTCCGCTTGCCCCGGCGCCATGGATCGGGCGTGTTCACCATGCTCACGTGACGGCGGTTCCCCGTCGTCCTCGGAAGCGGCTGGCGACCCCTGAACAGGTATCTCGCGCAAGCAGCGTTGACCCCCGATTGGGGGTCAGTGGACATGGAACGGCAGCGGGGACGGGACTCAGCCGTCGCGGTTCAGCAGCCCGTCCTG
>JAXLRT010000009.1:0-194845 GCA_046330955.1 Kineosporiaceae bacterium
GGACTTCACCACCGTCACGCAGGACCAGGCCGAGGACGCTGTGCAGCTCGCCGTCCTGCTCGTCCGGTGGTTCGCCGACGGCCGCGTGCAGCGCGTGCCCTGACGGGCGCCCGGGCATGACGAAGGGGCGGGGGCCACGGTCCCCGCCCCTTCGCTGCGCCCGCCAGTTCAGGCCCCCGGCGGTAGGCCCTCCCGGGCACGGTGCCGGTCGGCCGGGTCGGTCGGCGGCCCTCTTCGAGCGCCACCCGGTCCTCTGGCAGCCTCGCCCGGCCCGAGGCCTTCGCCGCGGCGTGCCGGTCGAGGTACTCCTGCACGTCCTCCTGCGTGAACCTGTGGGTGCCAGAAACCCTGCCGCCTCTACGCGGCGTGGGAGTACTCGTGCAGGATGCCGCCGAGTCGGTCGTGTCGAACGACGTGCTCGGGCGGGGCGCCTGGCTGCGATGGCAGGGCTCGCAGTGGTGCGGCTTGGCCGAGGAACCGGTGCGGGCGGTGGATGTTGAAGTGATCTTCATACTCACTCAGCGCCCGGCGGGCGTGGCCGCTGTTCAGGATGAGGATCTTGTCGAGCAGTTCCCGGCGGACGCTGCGGACGAACCGTTCGGCGATCGCGTTCGCCCGAGGAGCACGGACCGGGGTCTTGATGACGTCGGCGCCGACCGCCGCGAACACGGCGTCGAAGGTCGGGACGAACTTGGTGTCGCGGTCGCGGATCAAGAACCGGACCCGGGTGCGGGCGGCGTCCAGGTCGGTCATCAGGTTGCGTGCGAGCTGGGTTAGCCACTGCCCGGTCGGATGCGCTGTGACGCCGAGGATCCGAACGCGGCGGGTGGCGTGCTCGACGGTGAAGAACACGTACAGCCTGCGCAGGGCCACCGTGTCGATGTGGAACAGGTCGCAGGCCACGATCCCTTCGGCTTGAGCGGTGAGGAACTGCGACCAGGTCGGCCCCGACCGTCTCGGCGCAGGATCCAGACCGTGAGCTCGCAGGATCGACCAGACCGTGGACGCGCCCACCCGGTAGCCGAGAGCGCGCAGCTCGCCGTGAATGCGGCGGTAGCCCCAGTCCGGGTTCTCCACCGCCAATCGCTTCACTAAGGCGCGCACCCCCGCGGGGACCGGCGGTCGTCCGGGACGACTCGAGGTCGTCCAGCGTTGTGCGACCAGGCGGCGGTGCCAGCGCAGGATCGTCGCCGGCGTGACGACCATCCCGAGTCGACGGGCGGACGGCAGCCGCATCGCGAGGACGGCAATCACGGTCCGGTCCGTCCACGACAGGCGAGGCCGGCCGACTTGTCGTAACAGCACGCCGAGCTGATGCCGGAGGACGAGGATCTCGATGTCCTTGGCCGACTCTGAACGACCCAGCTGGACCAGACCCGCGACGAGATGACGAGCGATCAGGTACGCGAAGCGCAACCTCATGCCGGTGATCATCCCAGTGAGCGGCAGACGCAAACGCACAGGTCAGCGGCGGTGTACGAGTTTCTGACACCCACACGTCCAGCAGATGTCCCATCCGCGAACTGGTGATCGGCAACGGCCCACCCCGGCCACCACCCTGACCGTCCAGGCCATCCAGGCCATCCAGGCCCAGGTCGAGCTCACCCTGCCCCGCGGCCAGCTGCTGCCAGGCCGCGGCCTTGAGCACCTCGAGCTCGGCGTCGGTGTGCGCCGACCCGATATGGGTGATCTCCCGCGAACCCCTCCGGGAGCCGTGCACGATCTGCACCACCCGGGCGCCTGAGGCCGTCTTCACCGTCCGCACATACGGAGACACCCGCACAGGCTACGAAAGACCCACCCCCGACCAGAGCGGGTTAGTGCACACCAAAACCATGATCAATCAGCGTTGCCCCAGGTCACGGCCACGCGTCAGTCCATGATCATTAATCATGAGCCAAGTCGGGCCCCGCCCACAGAAACCATGATCACCAGGCCCGGGGCACCGCCGATCATGAACCAATCAACCGCCGTGAAGGATCGAGGCCTACCGCTGCTATGACTTGTCCGTGGGGCTATCCGGCGCGTTGGAAGCCTTCGCGGGGCCGGTCGGCCGTTGCGCTCGTGACTGGGCTGCCTGGGACGCAGCGGGGGTACCCGAGGAATCGGTCCTGCCCTTCGCCGGGGCTTGCCGTGTCCGTGACGTTGGGGTGGCAGGCCCCCAGCCATCAAGGTATAGACCCAAGACGTAAAGGTTCTCCAGGGTGTGAATCCTGCCGATGGCGGCCACAGATGCGCGCCAAAGAAACAAATCAAGCATGATGAGGAGAGCCAGCGCAAGCACCGCCAGCGGCAGGCCCTTATCAGACCGCAGAACGACGAATAGAACAACTGGAGTGAATAGAACTGAATCGAGGAGCAAATTCGAGTTGAACTGGAAGTTCGCTACGAGATCCGCTCTCTTCGAGAGTGCCTCCGGGCGTGCCTTCACCCAGAAGATGGCGGATATCACGTCGGCCCTGGATTCGTCAATTGCGTCTCTGGACGTACCCCTGATGGGTGGCGCTAGCGTGGCCGAACGTTCGAGTGCCCGCACAACTTCGTCCGGGAGAACCATGGATGCCCGCCGCTCGGCGAAAGCCTTCCAGAACAGCCGCCTATCTAGGAGTTGGAAGGCCAGTCGATCAACGCCCGTCCCGGCGACGAATCCACTCACCAAGAGAATGAACGGGGTCCAACTCCCGGCGGAAGACCCCGCCAGCCACTTGAGGAGATCCACAGATGTGAATAGCCACCAGATGACATCCGCCCATGCCAGGAAGATCAACCCAACTATGAAATCTAGAATGGCGCGGTTAAACAGTGAGGAAACCAGGCCGTCACTCATGTGGGCTGTTCACCTCCCAAAGCGCGGTAGGCATGTCCAGCGTCCCCTTGCCCCAGGCGCCCCTCTTCCAGGCTCTGCCGGCGAAGACTTGAAATGGCGTTCTACCTGCCAGGAAGTAGTTAGGAAACGGTTCTGAAATTACAGCGAGTTGGGACCATGTCGACGCTAGGATTGGTGCAATGTTCGCTAGAGACTGACAGTAGAATACGAGTGGTTTGTTGCTTGATTTAGTCTGCTCAAGCAACCCCAATCCAGACCCATTCACAAGTGTCATGCCGGTGGCAACTACAACGTCGGCCTCGGGAAAGGTTGTCGCGTACGCATTTGAGTTGCCGACGGAGACACCAATATCATAGCAATCTACCCCACGCCATTGGGGGTCCATATCGAAGGCCATCACTTGATGGCCAGCGACGCGCAACGCTTTGACGATCGAAGGCACCGCGCCAAGTAGAAGGACCCTTTTAGACGGGCCAAGTCTCGTGACGAGTGACAGGATTAGGCGAGCGCGGAAGGTTGCCTTTTCGTCCGATGAACCATTGACCGTCGTTGTGTAGATCGGCAGAGAATAGTGGCGCGGAGCGCAAGAGTCGAGGACGGTCAATGCAAGTTCGTCGGAGACTCCGCGCGGTTTGCGGGCGTCCTGACCGAGCGCGAGGCGAAGGTCCTCTGCAGCTAGAACCCTAGAGATGGTCGCGTATCCCGAGCCTAGAGATGAAACCAGCACGGCATGATCTTCGAATACCACGGCACTATCCCTAGGCAGCGCGTGCAGGTCGAACTGCAGCACTGTGTGTACGCGGTACTGATCATCCGAACCATGGCACAGAGCGGCCAGCTCTGACTCAAAGAAGCGGATGAGCTCCTTTCTTGGGCCTAGACCTGGCGTAATCATGGCTGGGAGCTAACATCGTAAGTCTCACTCAAGCGCATCAGCAAGTCTATCCCCGCAGTGAACTCGTCCTCATCGCGCAAGAGCGCAACACGGAGGAATGTCCTGCCGTTGCCGGGTTCGCCCAATAGAACTGCGATCCTGGCAAGAGACTGAGGCCATTCTCAAGGCAGTAGCGGACGAAGTTGTCCGAGTTCCAGTTCGTCGGAGTCTTGAGCCAAGCGACACTGGTATTGGCATCCGTAAGGAAAAGAGAGCCATCAGAATGAGCCAGGCTGGCCGCAAGGTAATCGCGGTTCCGCCTAGCAATCCCCGTGGCGGCGACACCTTCGGAAGGACCCGGCTCTTTCTCCATAAATGCACAGAGTATCTGCAGAGTAAAGGGCGGAACGTTCAGCAGTAGTTCTTCGGTTGCCTCTACCGCCAGCTCGCGAAGCGAGGATGTTGCTGAAAGCAAGCCAATTTTCAGGTCAGCGGGAGGCCAAGTCTTCCCAGTATCCTCGAGGATCAACGCCGTTGTGCCGTATTCGGAAATTACAGCGTACTGGTCCCAATGAATTAGAGTCGAGAAGAATCGAAAGCTCAGGTCTAATACCAAGATACATCCAGTTGAGGCACAAGCTTGGACAACATCCCTGAATCGCTCGAAGGAGAGCGCATCTCCCGTGGGGTTATTGGGGAGCACAAGGAACAACACTGGAAATTCAGAGGTGACCCGCGCAAGGTACTCATCGTCCGTGGCGAGTCGATTCAAGCATATTGGTGATGGAACAATTCCGCTTCGCCGCAGTAGGGCTGGGATGTTGTCAAATGTTGGCTCCACCAAAGCTGCACGAACAATTCGGCGCGCCGAGAGAACTTTCGCCGTTACATCGATTGCAGAAGATGATGAGTAGTTGAGTAGCGGGCTGGGATCCACTGCAGAATGCGATGACTGGCCCGATAGTCTGAAGAATTCGGTGACGAACCGATGCTCCCAAAGCTCCTGCTCGCCTCTGGCTGAGCAACGAAGCAGTTCGGGAGACCTGGAAATTGCATCTCGTTGAAGGGGGGTGAAGTCGTACCGGGCGTGTCCATCTGCCAAGTTGAGCTGCCTTGATAACCCGGCTCGTTCCCAGCCGGTAAGTGAGCCGTCGTAAGCCTCGCTCCTAGTCATGATGCCATCATGTCGCTCCGCACCTGTTCCCGTGGTGTGCATCGTCAAGCCGGAGCGGTCAACATCGCCGCCGCTACCCGGGCCGTCGCCCTCAACCACGACAAGATGATCAAGCTCTTGGATCACAGACCGATCACGAACATCCCAGCCTGATCAAGAACGAACGAGCCCTGGGGTGGCGCCTCGGCCGCCGCGACGGCACGGATCAGGCACGCCCGCCAGCAACCCGAGCAGGTCCGCGGCCTCAGCCGCGTCGATCATCACCGGACGCGGCGGGGTCGGCCAGGATACAGAGACAGTGCACGGTCCCTTCGGCAGATCAACGGCTTCGACAACCGCGATCTTCGGAGGCTGTGCCCTCCCTCATGCGGACCCTGCCCGGGATCAGGCCAGCCTCGGACACAAAGCACGACAAACGCGAATCACCCCAACAGTCCAATGTGACGGTTAAGATCCGGAGGTGCATGTTCCTTGAACGCGAGACGCTCGCTGTCGTAGATCTTCCGGCTGCGCGTCAGGAGATCGCGGACCATGAGCACCGCGCCGTAGAAGTTTTCTTCGTTGATGGTGAGTTCCACCACGGCGTTCTTCGGGTCGTGTGGGACATCTGCGACGATGCGCGGCCGCAAGAAGCGCAGCCCGGCGTAGTCGCGGCCGTGGGCTACACCGGACAGCGATTTCCATTGCAGGTGCGGGGTGAGTCCGGTGTAGCCGCCCTCGCTGCCGACGGCTTGAAAGATGGAACGCCACCAGGCCCCGCGAACGTCCTTGGGTCCGAAGCCCAGACTCGCTGCGCGGACGAGCACCGCGTCCCGCCGTTCAGTCAGGCGAACTATGTCGGCTTCCAGACCGGTGACCATCTGCGGGTCGTAGCCCTCCGCGAGTTCGTCGTGCATCGTTTCGAAGAAATGCACCTCGTCCTTGAAGTTCTGGAAAGACCAACACATCACCCGACGACAGCGCTCAGTCTCGTCATCGGTGCCAAGCAACCACAGTGCGACGGCGGCGTTCTCCAACGCCGCGCGGGCCATCGTCATGCACGCACAGGCATGCGCGTTGCCCGACTTAAAGAGCAAGTTGTGCAGTGCGCCGAGATGGTCCCAAGCCCGAGTGTAGGCACCGCTGACAGCGTTGGTGAGCAGGTACGGATGTCCCAGACGGTTGTTGACGGCTGCCAGCAAGCTAGCAGGCTGGACCTCGGACGGAACCCGCGCCAGGTTGGACACCGCTGGCTCAAGGACCAGCCGCAACTTTGCCAGTACCTCCAAGTCGAACGCTTCGCTCATGAAGATCGAGTCTGCCCGAGCCCGTGTCGGGGCTGCTCCTCATTTCCGGCAACCCGTAGCCGATCATTCCGGGTCTTCATGTTCGCTATCGATTCTCGTTCGGCCCGCGCGCGGCTGCCCGTATGGCTGGCTGGGTGACGCGCGGGGCCGATCACCTGGGTCTGTCGGCTCACCTTCCGGTACCACGGCCGCCCTCACGGTCAACCCCCGCGTCGCCTGGGTGGGATGGTCGGGGAAGGTGCTCACCGCACCTGCGCGGGGCTGGGTGCTCTGTTCGGGGGTTGACCGCGAGCCTCCGCGACCGCGGTACCTGCCGCTCACGGCGGAGAGGGCCAACACCCTTCCCCTCCGCCTCAGCCCCACCGAGCGGAGGACCCCATGACCACCATCAACGAGAACCAGACCACTGAGCAGACCAGGCCGTCGCTGTCCTCACTGATCGTGGCCGCCCTGGAGGCGACCTGGGCCGCGATCCAGGCCCGCCACCCCGAGATCCCCGGCGTCGTCCTGGGTGCTGGCCTCGAGCGATGTCGGGATGCCCGCGATGCTCTGCCCAGGGCACTTCGCCGCGATGCGCTGGCACCACCTGCCCCGGCGCCGGACAGCGGCTCCCGGAGGTGTTCGTCGGAGGCGAAGGCCTGGCAGGTGGTCAGGTAATATCGCGGGGACGCTGTTGCAGGCCACCGCCCTGGCCACGTCCGCGGCGTCCAGGACTGCTCACGCCAAGGTCGATATCACAACAGACGGTTCCAGGTGCTGGCCGGCGTGAGCTGGGGTTGGAGGTCGGCCAGGTCGGCTTGTCGGCTGGTCCGACACCCACGTCCCAGCCGCCACGGTGGCCGACTATATCGCCAGCTCGACACTTGGGCTCCGCGCTGGTCCTGCGCGGTGCGCGAGGAGGGGCAGCCCCGAGACCGCCGGCGCCACGGGTGGCGGCGACAGCGACGACGAGCAGGACGACGCCGACGCAGCGCCCGCGCGGGCCGCCGAGCGTGGCGCACTGTTCCTGCCCGCGGCGCCTCACCGTCGCCCGCGCCGTCCTGGCCTCGGCCCCATCACCTGCGGCGTGTGCGGGGCTTCACCTACGAGGATGACGCACCCGGTTCGTCGTTCGCCGATTGACAGCGTCATGTCAACCAGGACGGCCACGTCGACTTGCTGAAGGTGTTCGGCGCCGGCGTGGCCAGGGCGAGGTCGGAACGCCGGACCGAAGATGGACGCCCCCGGACACCAGCTCTAGCATCGCGCATAGACACGAAACGTCGAGCAGAGAGTTGGAGTCCTTGGCCGGCGATGAGCAACGCCTCGCCGCTCGGCGCCAGCTCGGCGCCGAGCTGCGCAGCCTGCGCGAGGCCCGAACCCTCACCGGGCAGCAGCTCGCCGATCGGCTGGACTGGTCGCAAGCCAAGGTCAGCCGCATCGAGGGCGCCCGGACCCGCACCGAGGTCACCGACATCGCAGCCATGCTTGACGCTCTCGAGGTCACAGCGGGGGAGCGGGGCCGGTTGCTCGAGGTCGCCGAGACGGCCGCCGGCCCGGCGTCCACGTGGCGCAACTCGACCCGCGTGGGACTCACGCGGCGGCAGCAGGACTTCATCGGCTTTCCGAGGCGGCCGCCGTCGGATCGAGCACTACCAGCCGGGTGCTCCTGCCAGGCGGCTCGCCCAGGTCCGCCATTGCTGCCCGGCGCGCCGATCAGTTCGCCGGCACCAAGGATGTCGACCGGGCGCTCCAGGCTCGACTCGCTCGTGGCGCCATGCTGGCGGGTGCGAACGCCCCGGTGCGAGATCATCTTGCTGGGAACAGTAGTGCTGCGCTGGCGGCCGTTCGAGACCTCGGTGATGCTCGGCCAATGCGCGCTCTGGGGCGGCCGCGTCGCGCAATGTCCGCTGTGCGAATCATCGGCCCAGTCCCCAGCCCGTGAGCAGCCGGTTTTACGTCCAGCATCCCTTCGTCATCTACGACTTCGGGGACGAGGCTCGGCGAGAACTGCTGGTCGAGACCACCACGTGGAAATCTACGCCCACAGCAGGCCAGCGGCGTCCGGGCTATCCTGGAATTGATTCGGCGCTGCAGCGTTCGGCCTTGTCCGCGACCGACTCCTTGCGGTTGGTTCGTTCTGTGGCCCACGAGTTCGAGACGAATCCTCGGGAGGAACCGTGAGCGAAACAGGCAAGTGGAAGGACGCCGACTGGCACAAGGCCAGCCAGAGCGGTGACGGCAACTGTGTGGAGATCGCGTTCGTCGATGATCGAGTCGGCGTCCGCGACAGCAAGGACCGCTCGGGGCCAGTGCTCGACTTCACGCGAGCCGAGTGGGCAGCATTCGTCGCCGGCGTCCGGACCGGAACCTTCGGCGACCGACGACTCCGGGGGGTCGGACCCCTCCGTCCGGCCCCGGAACCCGACCACGCCAGGAAGGAGCTAGGTGACGACTCCACCGCGTCCCGCCTCCGGCTCCCGCTCCGACTCCACGCGGCTTCGGCGCCTGCTGACCAGCACGGCCGTCTCGAGCGTGGGGGACGCGCTGACAGCTGCCCTCCCGCTGCTCGCCGCCTACCTCACTCGCGACCCCGTCGACGTGGCGCACGGTCAGTGCCGCATCGGGCCTGCCGTGGTTCGTCGTCGGCGTTCGCCGGCGTCTGGGTGGACCGCCTGCCACGACGGCTGGTCCTGGTGGTCGCGGACGTCGCTCGCGCCCTGGCCTTGGCCGTGCTGGTCGCGCTTCTGCTGACCGGAACCGCGTCGATCCCGGCGCTCTGCGTCGTGGCCTTCGTGCTGGTCTCGGGTCAGACCTTCTTCGACTCGGCCGCCCAGGCCGTGATTCCCCAGGTCATCGGTCGTGACTCCGCCGTGCTGGGCAAGGCCAACGGCCGCTTGTACGCGACCCAGACGGTGGGGGAGTCCCTGGCCGGCCCGCCGCTGGGTGGGGCGTTGTTCGGTGTGTTCCCCTGGCTGCCCTTCGTTGTGGACGCTGCGTCCTTCGGCGCCTCGGCCGCGTTCGTGGCCGCATTGCCCGCTGTGCCTGCGCCCGAGGGAAGCCGCCGTGCCGGGGTGTTCGTGAGCCTGGTGGAGGGCTTCCGCTACCTGTTCGCGTCCCGGCGCCTGTTGGTCCTGGCGGTGGGCTTGACCGTCTACAACGTGGCGTTCAATCTGGCCAACGCCACGCTCGTGCTCTTCGCGCAGGAACACCTCGGCGTGACCAATGCCGGGTTCGGCCTGCTGCTGGTCGCCATGTCCGTCGGCGCGGCATTGATCGGGCTGCGGTCCGGGTGGATCTTGCAGCGGTTGGGGGTGGCTGGCGCGGTGGTGGCCTCGACCCTCGGTCAGGCCGTGGCCTGGACCGGGGTGGCGTTCAGCTCCACTCCCTGGACGGCGGGTGTGGCTATGGCGATCGCCGGGGCAACCTCGACTCTGGCCACGGTGGCCGTGGTCTCGGAGCGTCAGTCCACCGTGCCGGATGAGCTGCTCGGTCGTGTCACCTCGGCCTTCCGGCTGATCGGCAACGGGTTTGCCCCACTCGGTGGCATGGCCGGTGGGCTGCTCGCCGCCGCCGTAAACCTGCGGGCGCCCCTGCTCGCGGCTGCCGCCTTCCTGGTGCTCGCGGGCATCGCCCTGGCGATCGCGCTCAAGGCGCTCGCGCGCCGCTGACCCCTCGACGGGCGCGGCAAATCGGCAATCACTCACGACCATCGACGACTCCTGTTGACATCGTGCATATGCATCGTGCATAGTCGTGACTATGCACGATGAACCTCGGACGGGCGCAGTCCTCGACAACGGGTCGAGTGATCGCATGAAGGGCCGAGGCCAGACGTCGAGTGGCGCCGCTGCTCCGACGCACATCTCGGGAGGAATCACGTGAAGATCCCCAGGAACTCGAGCAACAGCGGAGGTCGGGGGCGGGCCGAGCAGATCGTGCCGGCGACTCGACTGCGTCACCGCCGCCCACCGGTGTTCGTCGACCCCTTGACCTACGTCTGCACCGTGTTGGCCCTCGGCGGTGCGGTCCTGGCTCAGGACGCGCTGACCGCGTTGGTGCGGCTGCTCACCTGACCGCGGGTGGCGGCAGGTGGTGATCGTTGGCCCCTGCCGCCACTCGTCACCAATCCCGCTTCTCGTTGCCGCGCAGGGGTTGCGCGGTTGATCCGTCATGCCTGCTCGGAGGGAGTCAGCGTCATGTCTGTTTCTGAAATCTGTTCGTCGTCCGGTCAGGGCTTCGGCCGTGGTTTCGAGTGCTCGACCTGTGATCTGCGGACCTCGGTCGCCTTGACCGATGCGGAGGCCCGCTACCTCGCCGCCACCCATGACCGGCTGCATCACGGTGGGGTGGTCACGGCCGAGGTCACCGAGCGACGCCGCTGCGAGTCCTGCTTGTCCCGCGAGGCGGTCACGAGTTGGAGCAACCCGGCTGCTGGTGCCCCGTTCGCCTTGTGCCAGCCCTGCGCCGCCCTCGTCCCGGGCACCGGCAACGCGTCCCCGGTCGGCCGCCACGTTCTCGCCGTCCCTCACCTGACCCAGTCCTGAAAGGACACCACCGCCATGTTGTTCCGCATCCAGCGTGCCCTACGGCACTACCCCGCACCCCCTGTCGCCGCCGTGGCGATCCTGCTGCTCATGGCCTGGGGGACCTGGAAGGCCCATGTGCTGCCGGGCCTGGGCCACACCGCCCTGGTGGGCGCGGTGGGCTTGTTCTGTTTCACCACGATCGCGTGGTATGTCGTCCATCTCGGCTCGGCGCGTTCGACCGGTCAGTGGGTCGGACGCCGTGACGAGCAGGCGCAACGTGCTGGGGGAGTGGCGAATTGGCTCGACATCGGCGAGCTCGCCGGCACCTCGGCCACCCGCAAGCGTGCCGTCGTCCTGCGGCCCTCGCTGCGCCGGACGAGCCCCTGGCGTCGCCGGTTCGTCCCGTTGACCGAGTACGCCGTACCTGTGGTCAAGGTCGGGTGGTTGCCGGTGGGCAGCACGGTCTGGTCGACCTGTGAAGACGTCACGGTCCGCTTCGGTGGCCCGCGGTCGGGTAAGTCCGGGTCGCTGGCCTGTCACGCCCTGGACGCCCCCGGTGCCCTGGTGGTGACCACCTCACGTACGGATCTGTTGGAGGACACCCGCGAGGACCGGGAACGCCGCGGTGAGGTCGAGGTGTTCAACCCGACCGGCCTGGGCGACTTGAAGTCCACGGTCCGCTGGTCGGCGCTGTCGGGCTGCCAGGAGTACGCGACGGCTCTGCGCCGTGCCGGGGACCTGATCCCCGAGTCGGCCTCGGCCGAGGGGGAGCGGTGGGATTCGCAGGCCCGTGGCCTGCTGGCGATCCTGTTGCACGCGGCGGCTTTGGACGGGCGGCGCCTGTCGACGGTGTTGGACTGGATCAGCCCGGCCGATGCCGTGGCCCGAGAGCAGATCGTCACCGCGCTGGCCGATTCGCCGGCCGGGGACAACCTGGTGGCCGCCGTCCACTCGCTCTACACGACCAACGAACGCACCCTGACCTCGATCACCACCACGATGCTGCCTGCGTTGCGGTGGCTGAACGATGCCACCGCCGCCGAGACCGGCGATGCGGCCCTGGACGACCCGCACCTGCTGGACGTCGCCCGCCTGGTCGCATCCGGCCGGGACTCGCTGTACCTGATCGGGCGGGACGGCGCGGCCCGCACCCTGATCGGTGCGCTGACCGCCGAGGTCGCCCACCAGGTGCGGATGCACGCGGCGAAGTCCCCGAGTGGGCGACTCGATCCGCCGATGACCGCCCTGCTCGACGAGGCGCCGCTGACCTGTGGCCCGATCCCGTTGCAGGACTGGACCGCCGACATGGGCGGGCGCGGGTTCACCATCCACATCGCGGCGCAGTCCCCGGCGCAGCTGCGCGACGTGTGGGGCCACGACAAGGCCGCCGCGATCATGGGAAACGCCGCCACCCTGATGGTGTTCGGCGGGTTGAAGACCGCCCGTGACCTCGAGGACCTGTCCACGTTGTGCGGGACCCGGATGATGGCCCTGGACGCCGACGACGTCCGCCCGCAACCGGTCATGACCGCTCAGCAGATCTCGTCCCTGCCCATGGGTACGGCCCTGGTGTTGCGCAACGGGATGCGTCCGGTGATCGGTCGAGCGCCGGTGATCTGGGAGCGCACCGATCGAGGCCTGACGGTGGCCGAGACCGCTGCGAACCTGCGGGAACGGCTCGCGGCCGCGGTCGCTGCCTACCGATCGCCGGCCGAGGTGCTGCTGCCTGCCGATGGGCGGCGCGCGGCGGCCCAGCCCGCGGAGTTGAGTGGGGCACTGCCCGATGAGGACGGCGGTCCGATTGCGGCCCAGGGTGGTCGGCCGTGATCCGCAAGGTGCTGCCCGGGGACAACGAGGGCGCGTTGGCCGCATTGGCGGTGCAGGTCGACCAGCTGCGCACCGAGGTCGGCCACCTCGCCGGCCTGCGCACCGACATCGCCGCCCACGCCCGAGCCATCGACACCCTGACCAACCTGTTCCGCCGCCGCAGCGAGACCGCTGCCGCAGCCCCGGAGTCGGAGCCGTTGGTACCGCCGGTTCCTGATTGGTTGACCGTCAACGACCCCGCCCGGGCGATCGCGTGGCTGACCGATCTGGTGGTGTGGGTGCCGCGGGTGTGGCAGCGCTATCCCGCTACGGCGATGCCGACGTGTTGGCCGTGGCATCCCGCGATCGTCGCCGAGTTGCTCGTCGCTCGGCACGCCTGGGCCGAGGCCACCATTCCCGGGCAGTCGGTGCTCGCGTTGGCGACCTGGCACGACCGGTGGCGCCCCACCGCGGCATCCCGCGTGACCAAAGCCCTCAGCGGCTGCCAGCGCGGCGCCGGCTGCCACGTCGACGCCCCCGGACATCACTTCCGCTACGACCTCGCCTACCTGGACGAGATGGCCGCCTGGTGGGCCACCACCGAGCACCCCGACCCGGACGCCGCACCCGGCCTGACCCGCGAGGTCGGCCCCCACCCCCGCAACCGCGACACCAGTCCCGATGCCCTGCCCCTCAACGGCATCCGCTCCCGCGAGGAGGCCCGGCGATGACCAGCCACACCCACCAGGCCTCGACTGAAGCCGCACCCGATCTGCTCCTGCGAGCCGTCGAGGCCCTGACCGACGCCGCCCGCGACGGCGGCACCGATGGTACCCCCACGGATCCTGCGGCGCTGATGACCCGGGTGGTCGCCGCGGTCGCTGCCAACCTCGGCAGCCTGGACCGGTTGCTGGCCGGTCGGCCCGGGTCGTGGGAGGCCGACCTCATCCGCCAGATCGTCACCGCTGAACTGGGCGATGACCCGGTGACCTGGCGTGCCCACCGGACGGCGCCGGTCCTGGTCCGAGTCTGTGTCGCCCAGGTTGCCGACCAGGTCGGCCTCAACCTCGATGACGCCCTGGACCTGGTCGACGCTGAACACCTGGAAGCCGATCGCCAGGACGACCGCAGCGACGCGGCCTGGCTGGCCGCCCGCGACCGGGTCATCGCCGGCTACCACGTGGCCTTCTCCCACTGGGCCAACGCGTTCCGGGACGGCGTGGCCACGCTGGCCGCCACCTGGCCCGAGCTGGTCGTCCCTGTGGTGGTCGAGGTCGACACCGATCCGTACGCCCCGTGGTGGGCGACCGCCTATCAGCGGTGGCTGACCGCGGCCGATGACGCCCACGCCGCCACCCTGACCGCCGCAGGCCGCCGCCACGCCGGCGACCCCAGCATCCCCGCACCCCTGACCCCGACCGCCTCGATTCCAGCCCGTGACGTGGAGGACCCCCGATGAACGTGAGTGAAGCCGTGCGCACCCAGTCCCTGTTGGCCTGGCTCGCAGACCCCAACCCGACCGCTGAGACCACCGGCATCGCCGTGGTCGATGCCCGCTTCCTCGCCGAACGTGCCCGCCGGGCGCTGGGCGCCGGCCCGGACGCCGACCAGACCGAAACCGCTCTGCGCGAACGCCTCACCCCACGCCCAGGTGATCATCTGCCGCCGGCGCAGGACCGGCTGGTGCAGATGGCCGAGCTGCTGAGGCCGTGCCCTCGCCCGGATGTCGAGGGCGGCTGGCACTGGTGCGCCCACGCCGAACCATGGCCGTGCGTCATCACCCGCGCCGCCTGGATCGCCGCCGGCCGCGACACCAGCGAGGCGCGGCCATGACGCCCACCCCGCCCTCGCAGCCCGAGTCTGTACGGCCGCGACCAGCCCAGAAGCCCAGCGAGACCGCTGCCCCGCGAACCGGTCTGGGATGGCAGCCCTGCCTGTTCTTCGTGGACGAGGAGACCGGCCAGGTCACCCCCTACGGCGACCACAGCGACCACGCTACGGCCGCGGACGCCGCCACCGACCCCGAGTCCGGCTACGACCTCGAGCAGGGCTGGTGACCGCCATGACCGACACCCGTCCGCCGTTGACAGCCGCCTGTCAAACCACCGAGTCGGCCCAGCGTGCATCGGCGGCACGCTCCACGGCCGCGGCCCTGCGCTGCCCGGCGATGCAGCCCGGTCACCGCGGGGGAGGTGGTCAGTGATGTGTGCCCCGACGTGTTGCCCGAGCCCGGCCGTGGTGGCCGGCCGGTCCGGTGCCGGCGGTGGCGTGGTGGTGTTGGCGCTGGTCGTCGTGGCTGGGGCCGTGTTCGCGGCTCTCTTCGGATGGCCGACGGTGCTGTTGTGCCTGGTCGCGGCCGTGGTCACGACCGGTGCCGCGCTGTGGGGGATCGCCGTCCTGGCCTACCGCGTCAACCGTGCCCTGTACGGCCCGGATCTCGCGACCGTGTCGCCGGCCCAACCTGAAGGTCCGGTACGGGTACGGGCGACGGCCACGGACCTACCTGACCCAAGCCCGGTGCCACGCCTCGACCGTCACGCCACGGGTGCTGACGGCCGAGGTCGAGGCGATGACCGCCCACCGTTCCCGCAGCAGTCGCCGACCCACGCTGCCCTGAGCAGGATACCGCGCGGCGCGGCCGTCGCTGCCCGCCCGGGCGGCCTGCTGGCCTGGGCCGCCTGAGCAGATCAGGTCGCCGCGGGTGATGCCGATGGTGGCGGCCTGGCCGCTGTGCCTGCCCTCGGACGGGCCGTGGCCCTGGCTGGCCCTGCTCGGCCTCGCCGGTGCTGCGTGGCTGCTCGGCCGCCTGGACCACGTCCTCACCGATCGCGCCGGCCCACGCGGACCTGGGCACGCCATCGAACCCGCCGTGCGAGCTGGCTGCGGTCGCTGGCCGCTCGCCTCATGCCGCCTCGGGATCGCCTCGGGTCGGTGGTGCCCGATGACCGCCGCGACCCTGACCCGCCTCGAGGGAGGAGCCGTCAGGTTGTGCGGCGGGTCGTGATGCCCGGCAGGCGAAGCGGTGGCGCGTGGAGTACGCCCGTGGGCCTGCGGCGCCGGATCGACGCCACCCCGGCCCGACGTCATGTCGAGGCCCTGATCGGGGCCGGGTTCACCGTCCGCGGCATCGCCGAGGCCGCCGGCGCCTCACCGTCGACGATCGGGCGGCTGCGTCACCCGGGCAAGTCACCATCCACCGGCACGTCGCGGCCGGGTCCTGGCCGTGACCCCCGAGGACGTCCGCCGCCGCGCCGCGCCGCCGCGTTTGCCTGCGGGTCGGTGCCCGCCGCCGGATCCAGGCCCTGCTCGTCCTCGGCCACCGCCACGCCGACCTGACCGCTCGGCTCGGGTTCTCCTCCGCGCTGGTGCTGTCCCACGCCGGGCAGCTGGTCTCCCATCGCACCCACGCCCGCGTGGTCGCGCTCTACGAGGAGCTGTGGGACATCCCCGGCCCCAGCCCGGCCACCGCTGCTCGTGCCCGGTGCCGGGGCTACGCCCCACCGATGGCGTGGGACGACGACGCCTCGACGACCCGCCGCAACCCCAGACCCGGGTGCGCCGGCCCGAGGCATCGACCTCGGCGAAGCGGACTGGCTGAGCGCTCAGGGTCTGGACCTGGCCGCGGTCGCGGCCCGGCTCGGGATCGCCCCGCAGAGCCTGGCCACCGCCTCGGCCGCCGCGCCGCGCCGCGCCCACACCCCACCGAGACCCCATGACCACCAACCAGCTGACCGATCGGCCCACCGGCCAGCAGCCGCGGCCCGGTGTCCTGGCCCGGGTGCTGCGTGCCCTGCCCGCGTTGACCCTGCTGGCCGTCCTGACCATCACCGCCTCCGCCGAGTACGCCCTGGCGCGCACGGTGCTGGACCTGCCGCCGCAGATCGCGTGGGCGCTACCGGCGGCGATCGACTCCTACGTGCTGGCCGCGCTGCACACCCGCCGCGACGTACCGGCCGCGATCACCGTCATGGCCGGTGCCCTGCTGGCCTCCATGGGTGCCCACCTGGCCCAGGTCGGCCGCACCAACCACCTGCCGGTGACCTGGACCGCACCCCTGGCGACCGCGATCATGACCGTCCTGGTCATCGTCGCCTGGCGCGTCCACGTCCTCATCGCCGCACCCGCCATGACCGAGCCCGAACCCGGCGCCGAGCACGTGCACCTCACCGTCACCACCGAGCCGCCAACCGCCGACGCCGAAGGCGTACCCGTACTCGGCCAAGCCGCAGTGAGTACGCCTCGCCCGAGTACACCTGCCCTCGGTACACCGAGTACGGGTACGCCGAGTACGGGTTCACCGGCGAGTACGCCGGAAGCGATGCCGCGCCCAGGCGGCGAGTACACGTCGAGTCCCTCGCGAGCCCAGCCCGCGCCGTCCGTACTCGGCATGACAGGGCCGGGTACACCCCGCGCGCTGGACGCCGGGGCGCCGCCCGGCCGCGCGGCGCCCGCAGTGCCTTCCTCGGTCACTGACGAGCAGATCCTCGCCGCCATCACCGGACCGCCACCCTCCATCCGTGCCCTCAAGCGCGAACACGGCATCGGACAGAGCAGAGCCAGCCGCCTACACCGCCTCGCCCAGCAGAAACACGCCCAGCAGCTCACCAACAACCACGAGGACACCAGTCACCACATGAGAAATACCCAGAGCCAGAACGAAGAGAACCAAGAATCAGAAACAGAAGAGCAAGAACGAAAGACAGAAGAGCAAGAACAGAAAAGCAAGAACGAAAACCCAACAACAGCACCAGAGATAGAGCCCGAGGAATGCAGAACAAAGGATGAGGAGGAATCACACACATGCATCACTGATCGAGTAGGCCCGTCAAGATCAACTCCCCTGAATTCCTCCGACCATGATCACGAAATTTCCGTGGTGTTGGAGGTGGCTCGATGATCTCCATTGCCTCGGGGCATTCGGCCTCGTATCTGACCGGGCAGGTCGGTTCGGGTCAGGAGGGCTACTACACCGGCGCGGCCGGCCCGGGGGAGCCGCCCGGCCGCTGGCAGGGCCGGGGTACGGAAATCCTGGGCCTGCGTGGTGAGGTCGACGCCGAGGTCATACACGCGCTCTACGGGCGGTGCCTGGACCCGCGGGACAAGCGGTTCGCCGATCCGGCGACGCGGGAGGAGTCGGCTCGGTTGGGTCGGGCTCCCAAGCAGTTCCGCAGCCCGCAGCAGGTGGTCGAGGACCGTATCCGCGACCACACCCGTGAGCACGCGAGTACACCGACCCCGGAGCAGGTGCAGGCGTGGCGTATCGAGGCGGAGCGGCGTACTCACCAGGCGGTCATGTTCCAGGACGTGACGTACTCGCCGCAGAAGTCGGTGACGGTGCTGCACACGGCGTACTCGCGGGCCGAGGTCGAGGCCCGCGCGGCCGGTGACACCGAGGCCGCGGATCGGTGGGCGTACCTGGTCGGTCAGATCGACGAGGCGATCGCAGCGGCTAACGACGAGGCAATCGCCTACGGCGCCGAGCACGGCGGGTACTCCCGCACCGGGCGGCACGGCGGTGGCGCCCCGGGGACGTGGGTCGATGCCCACGACCTGGTGGTGGCCTCGTTCTACCAACACACCTCCCGCGACCACGACCCGCAGCTGCACGTGCACAACGCGATCCTCAACCGGGTGCAGTGCCCGGACGGCAGGTGGCGGGCACTGGACGGCAACGCCGTCTACGCCACGATCCAGGGCGCCGGCGCGGTGGCCAGTTCCCGGCTGATGGCCGAGCTGTCGGGGCGCCTGGGCGTCGACTGGCGGCTGCGCGAGGACGGCAACGACTTCGAGATCGCCTCGATCGATCAGCCGGTCATGGACCTGTTCTCGACTCGTCGGGCCACCTTGACCGAACGGGCCGAGGAGCTGATCGAGGCCGCCGAGGCCCGCTACGGGCGCACCCTGACCTCGAGCGCAGCCAGTTGCACCTGCAGGCCACCTTGGGCACGCGGGCCGCGAAGTCACACGAGTCGTGGACCCGCGAGGAGCAGCTGGACGTCTGGAACGCCCGGCTGCAACGCGTGCTGGCGGGCAGCCTGACCCGCGTCGCCGAGCAACACATCGCCCTGGATGCCCCTGCCGCGCGGGAGTTCTCACCCGAGGCCGTGATCGCCGAGGCCGTGGCCGCCGCCCACGGCCCCGAGGGCGAGGCCACCTTGAACCGGCACGAGCTGGCCCGCCGGATCCATCTCGCGTTGCCCGCGCACGTCGAGGGCGGCCCGCAGGCCCGCCGCGACCTCCTGGACGCCCTGACCGACCATGCGGTCGAGCGTCTGGTGCAGGTAAGCGGCCTCGAGGTCGGCGACGTCCACCAGGCGGGCCGGTTGGCCAACGGCCAGGCGAAGACGATCAGCCCGACGTCCGTCCGCTACGCCGCGCCCGGCCAGCTCGCCGCCGAGATCACGCTGCTGAACACCGCCGGACGGCGCGGCGCGGCCTGCCTGAACCGCCGCAGCGCCGAGGCATGGATCACCCGCCACGCACCCGAACTCAGCCCCGCCCAACGCGAGGCCGTCCTCGGCCTGGCCGGCAGCGACGCCCACCTCGCCGTCCTGGTCGGCGCCGCCGGCACCGGCAAGACCTACACCGCCGGAGCCCTGGACGCCCTGTGGCGCGACCTGACCCGCCAGCTCCCGCCGCCCACACCCGCACCCACCAACGACACCGAGGCCGCCGAAGGGGCCGAGACCGCCACGGCCGCACCGATTGCGGTGCCGGGTCGGGTGGTCGGGTTGAGCGTCACCCAGGCCGCTGCCGACGTCCTGCACCAGGACGGCGTCGCCGATACCGCGAACCTGACCGCGTTCCTGGCCGCCCAGAACGCCCTGGACGCCGGCCGCACCGTCGCCGGCAGCCCCGCGGGTCGCTGGCTGCTGGGTCCGCGGGACATCGTCCTGGTGGATGAGGCCTCGATGATCGACACCGCACAGTTGGTCCGGCTGCACGACGTCGCCGAGCGGGCCGGGGCACGCCTGGTGTTGATGGGCGATCCAGCCCAGCTCGGCTCGGTCGGTGCCGGCGGCATGATGCGCGCGATCGTCGAGCGCGACGCCGAGACCTACACCCTGTCCGAGGTCCGCCGGTTCGAGGCCGACTGGGAACGCGCCGCATCCCTGGCGCTACGCGAAGGTGAGCAGGACGCCGTCGCGGCCTACGACGTCCACGGCCGCATCCGCGACGGCGGCACCCAGCAGGCCACGATCGCGGCCCTGGCGCAGGCCGCTGCCGCCGACCGGATCTCGGGACGCTCCAGCGTGGTGGTCACCGCCACCAACGAGCAGGGCGCCACGGTCGCGGCCGCGATCCGCCGCCACCTGGTCACCGCCGGCCTGGTCGAGGAGGGCGGCGTCGTCCTCGGACGTGACCAGAACACCGCCGGCGTCGGTGACCTGGTGCAGGCCCGCCGCATCGACCGCGCCCTCGGGTTGACCAACCGCGAGACCTATCAGGTCGCCGCGGTCCGCGACGACGGCGGCCTGGACGTGGTCAACACCCGCACCGGTCAGGCCTGCCTGATGCCGGCCGACTACGTCGCCGCCGACGTCGCCCTGGCCTATGCCGCCACCGCGCACGCCGCGCAGGGCGCCACCGTGAACACCGGGCACGTGCTGCTCACCACCCAGCTCGACCGGGCCGGCGCCTACGTCGGCCTGACCCGCGGCCGGGAATCGAACACCGCGTGGGCGGTCACCGACACCGGCATCCCCGACGTGCCCACCACCACCGGTCGGGGCCTGCTCGCCGCCGCGATCGCCCCCGAGGATGACCTGGCCGCCGTCGACGACGAGGCCGCCGCGGTCGACGTCCGCCAGGTCGACCAGCTGCGCCGCTCGTCCGCGCAGACCCTGCTCGGTCTGATCGAGGACGAGACCCGTCTGGCCTGCCGGCAACGACTCGAAGGCCACCTCGACACCCTGCACGCCGACGGCGTGCTGTCCGAGCCCGAACGTGCGAGGCTGGGCGCCGACCAGGGCTGTGAACACCTGTCCCGGTTGCTGCGCACCTACGAACAGGCCGGCCACGAACCCCTGGACCTGCTCCGCGGCGCGATCGAGCAACGCTCGCTGGCGGGCACGGTCAGCATCGCCCAGACCCTCGCCTACCGCCTGCACCGCGACGACGTGCTGCCCGCTCCGACCCGGGACGGCGCCCCGCAGGGCATCGCCGCCGCGCAGGAGGGTTACCTGGGTCAGCTCACGGGCCTGCTCGCCGACCGCCGCCACGACCTCGCCGAGCAGGTCGCCGCCACCCAACCCGCCTGGGTCACCACCGCTCTCGGCCCGATGCCCCCGGAGGCGCCCGAGACGAGCCCCGCCCGCGCGGACTGGTTGGAGCGCGCCGGAACCCTGGCGGCCTACCGCGAGGCCACCGGCTGGGACCACGACGAGATCGCGCTCGGCCGCTGCCCCGGCGTCCACAGCCCCGAGAAACGCGCCGCTTGGCACGCCGCCTACACCGCCGCCGGCGAACCCGAACAGCGCCGCCCCGAGGCCGAACTCGACACCGGCCGGCTGCTGGTGCGTGCCCGCGCCGCCGAACTCGCCGCCGCCCACACCCCCGAGGCGGTCTTCGACGCCCAACGCGAGGCCAACCTGGCCTTGGCCGACGCCCGCCGATCCGCCGTCCTGGCCCACTCCCGCGGCGACCTCGAACAGGCCGCCCGCCACGAGGCCGACGCCGACCACCAGGCCCGGCTCGCCGCGGCCCTGGACGCCCAAACCGAAGCCCGCGGAATGCACCTGGCCTACCACGCCGAAACCTTCGCCGCCGGGCAGGCCGCCGAGGAGGAACTGCGCCGCCGGGGCGTGGCCCGCGGCGCCGAACCCGACCGCACCAGCGCCACCGAATGGCTCGCCGCCGAACACCGCGCCCGCGTCGAGGACGACGCCCACCGCCTCATCACCGAAGCCGACCTCACCGACCACGCCGATCAGACCGGACTGTCCGAGAGCGCCGACCTCGCGGACGCCGCGGCCCGGAACGACGCCGCGGACCCGACTGCAGACCTGGACGTCGACGACGTCCACGAGCCGGCCCACCTGCCCACTGCGGAACCCGTTGCCAGCGAACAGGTACCCGATGTCGATCGGACGGAGGTGGCCGAGGCTGCCTCGCAGGCTGAGACCACGGAGTCCGATGCAGCCGAGACCGTTACGGCTGCGGCTCCGGTTGATGAGGAGGTGTCAGCGCGGTCGGCGTCCGCGCAGCTGGTGGAGATCGAGGCCGCCGCGGCGGCGGCACACGCCGCGATGGACGAGGTCGCCGATCACACCTCGCAGGACGCCGCGCACGCCGAGACCGACGACTGGGACTACAGCGCCGGCCCCGACTACGCCCCGGCACCGGACACCGGCGACGAACTGGCCCGCGACCACACCGTCACCGACGAGACCGGTTCGCAGGCCTACGAACCGGTCGCCGAGGCAGGGATCAGCGAATGACCAGCGTCCCGGTGGCGTCGAAGCCGACCCGGGTTCCCGCCAGCTGCGGGAACACCTCGGTGCCCGTGGACTTCGGGCCGCCCACGGCGCCGAGTTCGGCCAACACGCCGGCCTCGTCGCTGGCGCGGTCCAACAACGCCGGTGCCGGGGCCTCGGGGAAGCAGTACCACAGCAGGTACGCCTCGACCCCGTGGGCGACCAGCCGCGCGATCCCGCGCTGGGTGGGCGCCATGAAGTCATCGGGGGTGGCCGCGATCCGCCAGGCCACCGCATACTCCGCGACCGCGTCCACCAGCGATGGCCACGGCTGGCACACGTTCGTCACCGGGGCGGTGTCTGCGCGCTCGTGGATCCAGTCCATCGCGAGCACCGCGCCCCGACGGAACAACTGCGCGCGCCCGTCGCGGATCGCCTTGGTGGTCAACGCCACCGTCGCATCGACCACCTCCGCAGCCCGCCGCTGGCACGGCATCGGCCGCAGCGCCGACGCCGCCGCAGCGGCGCCCCGATCCGCGAGCGGCGAACCGGTGTCGTCCACGGTCGAGCGGACCCAACCCACGTCGTCCACCCAGTACTCCTGCTGGTTCCGTGCCATCCCCGTAGCCCCCAATCAGCCTGCTACCACGGCAAACCCGTGGCACGACACCAGTCTGCGACCGACCACCGACAACCACCCTCGAGCGAACCGGACGCCGCCACGCCGGCGACCACGCATCGGAGCGGAGTCGTGTGGGGTACGGGGCCGCCCCTCCACCGTCAAGCGACCCTGCGGGTCCGCTGCGCGGCGATGCCCTGGACCGCGGAGCCTCTACACCCCCTGCCTGACCCACGTCGAGGGCATGGCCATCCGGCCAGCCCTCCGCACCACCCGACCCCGACAAGGAGAACCACGATGAACGAGCCGAGCATCACCCTCACCGGAACCGCCTGCGGCGACGCCGAACTCCGCTTCACCCCGACCGGCAAACCCGTCGCCCGCCTGACCGTGGCATGTAACCCACGACGCCTGGACCAATCCACCGGCCAATGGGTCGACGGCACCGCCACCTTCTGGACCTGCGAAGTCTGGGGACCCGCCGCCGAGAACACCGCCGAATCGATCCGCAAGGGCGACCGGGTCATCGTCACCGGCCGGGTCAGGGCGAACGTGTGGACCCCCACCGAGGGCGAGCACGCCGGCGTCGAGCAGCGCCGGATGGACATCGTGGTCGACGAGATCGGCCTGTCGCTGCGGTTCCGGGCCGCTACCGCCAACCGCACCCAACGCGTCAGCGCCGACTCCGATCTGGCCGGCGCGCCGTACTGAGACTCCCCGGGTGGTCGGTGGTGGGGAAGCCATCGGCCACCCGGGGCCACCAACCCCGAACCACCGCAACGCCTTTGACACGCCCGTGTCAATCAGCCTCGATCGGAAGGAGCACCACCACGCCATGACCCGACCCCCATCCACCCGACCCGCCGGTCGCCACGACCCGACCCACCCCGCTGCCGGCGCCCGCGAGCACCTGACCATCACCGAGGTCTGCGCCGAACTACAGATCAACCGCTCGACGTTCTACTTCTGGCGCCAGACCGGCAAGGCCCCCCGCTGCGTCGTCCTGCCCAACCGCGAGATCCGCATCACCCGCGACGCCCTCGATGCCTGGCTCACCGCCCACACCGAGACCGAGGCCCGATGACCACCACGCGCGGCGGCCGCCGCCCCGAACCCACCGGCCCCGGACGACGCCCCACCAGCCGCGACAAGCTCACCGTCGCCGAGTTCTGCGCCGACCTCGGCATCTCCCGGCGCACCTTCCACGAATGGCGCGCCAAAGGCCGAGCCCCCAAGTGCCTCAAACTCCCCAACGGCGATCTACGCATCCGCCGCGCCGACTACGAAGCCTGGCTCGCCCGATGCGAAGCAGCCGGCGCATGAGCGAACGCGACACGACCTACGACGTCCGGATCTGGAACACCGAGCGCTACCAGGGGACCCGCATAGTCAGCTACACCGTGCGCTGGGTCGTTGCGGGTCACAAACACCGTCGGCCCTTCCGGACGGCGGCCGCCGCCGACAGCTTCCGCGCCGAACTCCTGACCGCGAGCCGCCAGGGCGAGCCGTTCAGCGCGTCGACGGGACTCCCCGAACGTATGCAACGGACCGAGCAGCCCACGATCGGGTGGTACGAGTTCGCCTGCAACTACATCGACATGAAGTGGCCCGCGATCTCGCCCAAGCACCGCAAGGGCATCGCTGAAGCCCTGATCACCGTCACCCCCGTCATGCTCGATGAGGACGTGGAACCCGTTCGCGCGAAGGCCATCCGGTCAGCGCTGCTCAACTGGGCCTTCACCGCACGCCGTGGAAGCGAGGACCAGCCCGAGGAAGTCACCGAGCTGCTGGCGTGGGTCGCAGCACATAGCCGGCCCCTGGTCGACATCGCTCAGCCGGCCCGCACCCGCGCCGTCCTCGAGGCGATCGCCACCAAGCTGGACGGCACCCGCGCCGCCGGCCGCACGGCGACCGTCAAGCGCGCCAACCTCATGGGCGCCCTCGGCTACGCCGTCGAGCTGGGCCTACTTCACGAGAACCCCATCCTGAAGATCAAGTGGAAGGCACCCAAGTCCACCGCCGGCGTCGATCGACGATCCGTCATCAACCCCGACCAAGCAGCCCAACTCCTGGACGCTGTTGCCAAGACCCCGACCAGCGGCCCGCGGCTCGTGGCCTTCTTCGCCTGCATGTACTACTCGGCCCTGCGGCCGGAGGAAGCCGTCAACGTCCGGGCGCATTGGCTCGACCTGCCTGAAGATGCTGGGTGGGGCTGGATGACCGTCGATGAAGCCGCACCCGAGACCGGCAAGCAATGGTCCGACACCGGAACCCGCCGCGACCGACGAGGTCTCAAGCACCGTGCCGTCGGTGAGACTCGCCGGGTCCCCGTGCCACCAGCCCTGGTCGCGATTCTGCGCACACACCTTGCCGAGTACGGCACCGACTCCGAAGGTCGGCTCTTCACCGGTGAACGCGGTGGACCTCTGGCCGGCGTCACCTACACCCGCGTCTGGGCTCGAGCCCGTGCGGCTGCACTCACCGCCGAGCAGGCCGCCTCGCCGTTGGCGCGTCGTGTCTACGACCTGCGCCACGCCGCCGCCTCGACCTGGCTCAACAGCGGCGTCGGCCCCACCCGCGTCGCCGAATGGGCCGGCCACAGCGTCGATGTCCTGCTCAGGATCTACGCCAAGTGCCTCGACGGCCAGGAGCAGATCGATCTGCGCCGGATCGAGGTCGTCTTGTTCACCCAGGCGCCAGGCAACCCTTAGTAGTGCTTTGTTAGCCTCACGGAATCAGACCACGGGGAATGACCTTGTAGTTGTCCCTGGATGTGGAGCCGGCTGATCGACGCGGCTTGGTCGGCTCAGCGTAGGATCCCTGCCATGTCAGACGACCCTGCAAGGGCCTCGATCCCAAGGACGTCGGCGAGCTGGAGCGCCTCTTCAAGAGATCAGCGCGCAGCACCGGGCTGAGCCAACCGACGACGTTGGCCTGACCGACCAGGTTTGGGTGCAGTCCACCCGAGACGGCGGTAGCTAGAGGGCACCGCCCTCGCCCAGGGTGGTCACCGTCTCGGGAACGATAGGCGTTAGCGCTCATGTAACTGGCGAGGTCGTCGGCCGTATCGTCTTCCAGGGTTGACCCATCAAGATGGAAATGCTCAGGCTCGCGGGGCTGCTGGCCCAGAACGTCGGCGCGGCAATAGTCTACGACGTCGCGAAACATCAGTTTGCCAGTTACCACGAGCAGGTTGAGTCGGCCAAGTTCGTCCGGCAAGTGCTGGACTATTTGGCATGATCTTCATTGAGACCGGGCCGGTCTCCACTCCAGTGCGCCTTGGTGGGCAGGCCAACGGTGGACTCGGAGCTGACCGGACAGCTGTCGCGCTGAGGCGGGTGCTCGGTACCGCCTGCGGGCAGCTTCTCGACGGTGGCCTGCAGTCTGGGATCGCCTCCGTGCTCATCGAGCGACGCTCTTGCCAGATACTGACCAGTCCATTGGTGGGTATGGGAGTCTGAGGCGACTCCACGATTCGTTCCTCGCACTGCAGCGTTGTCATGCTGGGTCCGCTCGGATGTTGCCACGTCGGCGAGTCGGTCGAGCGCTGCTCGCCCGTCGCCAAGTCGTCGTGATCAAGCCCTGCGCCGAAGGTAGGCCTGACCTATCCAACGTGCCGGAAGATGCCGGGAGCGCTGTGTGTTGGGTTCTTGAGGATGTCGCCGAGAGCAGGCGGCTCGCAACTCATCTGCGTTCCTGCCTCGAACGCGAGCCGACCGTTCTCCGGCTCCGAGGGATGACGGCGGCTGGACGAGTGGGCGACGGCAATGGCGCTGCCGGGTCTGTTGAGGTATCGATCGAACGCAACCGGCAGGCTGATCGGACTCGACCTCGAGGCTGTGGCGTGGAAGTGGTGTCAGCGTCTGCTCGATGAGCTTGAGGGAATTACTCACCAGGGGTGGCAGTGCCGTGAGCGAACTGACGAGCAGCTGACCGAGACGTAGGCGGCGAGCCATGGAGCTCATCGAGGTTATCCGGGCCGGTCCGCAGGTTGAGTCCGGTGATGCCTGGCCGTGGAGATGAGTTGCCCCATCAACCATCGAACCTCGCGGCTAAGGGTGCCCGCAGTCTTCTGCGCGAACTCTGTGTAGGACAACTGCACCGTGGTGCCGTCGAGTGGGGCCGACCACTGCGTTGTGACGTCGTTGACCGGCAATGGTGAGTAGATCGGTCGTGCTGGGGATCGTCGCCCTCCCGCCGGCCGGCCAACAGGTCGCGCAGGGCTCTGGTGACGCAGGCCAACGCCCGTCGCACAAAAGGTCTCCTGGTCCTGCTCGGTGCCGGGAGGTATCGGCGCGGCAGGCTCGCTCGGACCGTCGTAGATCACGAACCGTTGGGGCGGCGTCGCCGATCAAGCGGAGCGTGCGGGCCGGTAGCCGTTCACGGCGCGGCGAGGGTACATCAGGGGTCAAAGGTGACCGTCCCCACGTAGCCGCCGGCCATTCCTGCTGCCTTCCAGCGGCAGAGGCCGCCGATTCCGACAGTAATACCCGGCCAGCCCTGGAAGCCCCGACGGGCCGGTGACCTCCCGTCACGCACCTGGTCGAGTGACCAAGACGCGTAGATCCAACCCGCGCGCCTTGTCGAGCAGGGAGGGTGACGAACGCAGGACGTCGCGGGGATGCCGGCGTCGATGACTGTGCCTGGGTGATCTCGGGATCGTGTGGACCACGAAGGTGACATGCCGCAGGGCCTCCAGGTCGTCGAGGTTGTTCTGGCTCTCTACGTCCGTCCACCCGAAGATGCCGGGGGTACAGCGGCGCCGGGCCGGGACGTGTAACGACGATGACAGCCGACTTGGGCGGGCTGGGCGGCCCGAAGGGCAGGCGGCGGCCGGTCGGCGCTGCCACGGTTGCCCATCCAGGTCGTCGACCAGGGCTCGAGAGGGTCGCTGGTGCCGTTCTGACCGGCCCGCCGTTGATCAGCCACCGTGACCGGCAGGTCGGCGACACCACGACTGGTCGGTGTAGTTTCGCCCGGCAACCGAGTGTAGTCCAGCGATGCCGGGTAGACGGCCCATGACCAGGTGGGCGGCAAGGTTGGCCCGGGCGGTTCCGGGTGGTCGACCAGTCGCGGGTTGTCGCCGGCCGGGTCTGGTCAAGCCCCAGGTACACCGCACGACAAGGCGCTCTTGCCCATACCGGCGTCGGCATCGGTGAGCCGTAACCACCCGTCGGCCTGGCCTGCCCATTGCTGCGCTATGAGTACATCGATCCGCGGTCGATCAGCCAACCGCGCGGTGTGAACCCGGCGACCGTTCCTCCCGTCGTCTCCCGAGCGATCGCCCCGGGCACACCGACGGTGCGCACATCGCGCAGGCCAACGACATCCACCGGATGTGGCCGGCGACCGTTCCGAGTTGCACCGACCGCTGGCCCTGCGTCTGCGCGACGGTGGCGTCCCCGATGGCATTGTCTTGTCGTCGCCCGACCCTTGCTACGGAGTCCTGTCGTCTTGACGGGCGCCGCCGTGGAGCGGAGCCATAGCTGATGCCGATGGCTGAGCCGGCCGGAATTGCTCTTGACCGATTTCACGGTGGTCAAGCCCTGGTGATTGGGGACATCCCGGGAACCCCGGGTGCCGCCGCCCGGTGGTCAGCATCCAGAGAGCCGTGAGTACCCAGCTACCGTAACGCAATAAACGCGACTCCACAAGATGCGTCCCTGCGCGAGGTTGTTGCCGAGCACGCCTGCGACCGCCCCCGACGTAAAAGCCAGGCCGGATCCGATCGCCAGGCTGCGAGCGCTTGACACATTGATCACCCCACCTGTGGCCGACAATACCGCCCGCCGATCACGCTGGCGCGTGCAGGCAGCGTCATCTCCGGCTCTGAGTTGGTTGTGCGGTGAAGGATGGAGTGTCGTTGGGAGAGTGACCACACCTCAGGTCGGAGGCCTCGGAACTCTGACACGAATATGACACGGGCACCCGCTCCGACCCGCTCCAGAGCGCTCTCAGCCGCTCACAGCAAGATCATGATTCGAGGAAGAACCTGCAGGTCAGATGCCATATTGGCTGGTGGCCAGGGGCGGGGTCGAACCGCCGACCTTCCGATTTTCAGTCGGACGCTCGTACCAACTGAGCTACCTGGCCGGGCGAGCGAACTGATCTCACGACCATCGCTCCCAGCGACCCCGACGGGACTCGAACCCGCGACCTCCGCCGTGACAGGGCGGCGCGCTAACCAACTGCGCTACGGGGCCTTGGTGGTGCCAAGACCTTCTTGCGTGCCCCCAACGGGATTCGAACCCGTGCTACCGCCTTGAAAGGGCGGCGTCCTAGGCCTCTAGACGATGAGGGCGTCAGCGACGACCCCAGACGTCCAGGACCCGTCGAGGACGTGGACAGCATAGGGGTACGCAGCCACCATCTCCAAAGCGGATACCTCGACCGGCTCTGCATGCTCCCGCAGCCTCCCGCCGGGCATCACCGGCACCGACCCGGCAGGATCGAGACGACGGCACCGGCCGAGGAGGTGGGTATGGCGATCGAGATGAGCCGGCAGGCGTTCGAGGACGCCGTCGCCGATGCCCTCGACACCATCCCGCCCGAGCTGACCGCCCTGATGAGCAACGTGGTCATCCTGGTCGAGGACGACGCCCCGCCGGACGAGCCCGAGCTGCTCGGCCTCTACGAGGGCACGCCGCTGACCGAGCGGGACGACTTCTGGGCGGCCGGCTCGCTGCCCGATCGGATCACGATCTTCCGGCGTCCGACACTCCGGATCTGCGACACGACCGAGGATGTCGTCGAGGAGGTGGCGGTCACCGTCGTCCATGAGATCGCCCACCACTTCGGCATCGACGACGACCGGCTGCACGACCTCGGATGGGCTTGAGCCACAGCCGTTTCAGCAGCCATTCGCAGCAGGAACCGCCCGGCCACCGACCGTTGCCCGACGGCGACACGCCGTAGGACCTAGGCCCTGTAGAGGATTCGCTGCAGCGATGGAACGATCCGGACATGACTGCTGACCAGACGCCTGGTGTCGACCCAGTGGCCCGCGAGACCGGAGCCATGGAAATCCTCACCGATGAACAGTGCTGGTCGTTGCTCGGCTCGGTCGAGGTGGGCCGCCTCGCGGTCGCCGCAGCCGGTGACATCGACATCTTCCCGTTGAACTTCGTCGTCGACGATCGGTCGTTGCTCTTCCGCACCTCCGAGGGCACGAAGCTGGTCGAGGTGGTCCTCGCCGGCCGGGTGGCCTTCGAGGTCGACGGGTACGACCCGGAACGCGGTCGGGCCTGGAGCGTCGTCTGCAAGGGCGAGGCCCACATGCTCGAGAAGTGGGACGACATCTACTCCGCCCAGGACACCCCGCTGTTCCCGTGGAACCACTCGCCCAAGGAGCGGTTCGTCCGGATCACCCCCTACGCCGTCACGGGGCGCCGGTTCACCGTCTACGCCACCCGCGACGGCTCCCAACCGCACCTCTGAGGTACCCCACACCCCCTGTCACCGCTCAGCCGGACGACGCCTGCGTCGTCCGGCTGTCTGGCGTCCGGTGCCGTATCGATTCGTGATCGGCACGGTCGGATGAGGCTGTTTTGGTCAACGACCAGACACGGTGCGTCATCAGGTTGCATCCTTGGAGAGGGCCGCGCGCAGGCCCTGGGACGGCCATTGGGGGGCCGATCCGACTGTCGATGATCTCGATCTCGGTCGGAACGCGAGGAGGACGACGCCATGGTGGTGAGTCGTGCCTCGCTGCCCAACGCCCCGGCCAACCCCGAGGTCCGCTTACGCGTCGTCCCCGGCACCGGCCGTGAGGACGACCTGAGCGGTGTCCAGCTGCTCGGCCCCCGCACCGATGCCGCCCCCGCCCCCCTCGGGCTGCGCTGGCCGGCAGCCCTCGCGGCGGCGCAGGACCGGGTACGTACCGCCGGGCAGGCCGACCGGATCGTCGAGGAACTCGTCGGTGCAGCGTCCAACCTGGTCGATGCCACCGCCTCCGCCGCGCTGCTCGACAAGGGCGTGCTGGTGCGCAAGGCCGCCACCGACGGCGGATCCGCGGTGCAGGTGGGCGCCGTGATGTCGGTCGAGGGCACCATCTGCGGCACCGCCGTCGCCCAGCGGCGCGTGGTGCGCACCGGCTCGCACCTCGACGTCCGGCCGGGTGGCCTGCCGGCCGTGGGGGACGACGTCCTGTCGAGTGCCTGCTGCCCCGGCGCCCGCTCGCACCTGGCGGTGCCCCTGATGGACGCCGGCGTCGTCCTCGGGGTGCTCTCGTTGACCGCCGATCAACGTGGCTGGTTCGACGACGGTGACCAGCACTCGGTCACCCTGCTCGCCGGGGTGGCCGCCCGGGCATTGGCCGGGCTGACGTTGCCCCGCACCGGAGCCTTGGCCGGCGACACCTTCCGCGAGGACCAGACCGACCCGCCGCGGCTGCGCGGGGCCGATCGGTTGCCCCGCCCCGGCCACCAGCCCCCGGCCTCGCTGCACGGCCTCGGCCTGTGGAGTTGGGACGCCGCCACGGGCGCCACCACCTACTCCGACTCGGTCGGTGCGATCTTCGGTCTCGGCCCCCACGACGACCTCTCCGTCGACCGCATCCGCGCCGCGTTGCACCCCGACGACCTGCCGCGGTTCGAGGCGGCCCTGACCCGCCAGCTCGCGGGGGCACCGAGCGTGGCCGGAACGTTCCGGGTCAACGCTCCGGACGGCGAACGCCAGGTTCACGCCTGGGGCGAGATCCGGCGTGGACCGGGCGGTGTCGTCGCCGGTGCCTGGGGCGCGGCCGTGGACGTCACCGATCGCGAACGTCAGGCCGCCACCCTGCGCAGCACCCTGGCCGGCCTGCGTGCCGCCCAGGAGCTCACCGGCCTCGGCGTGTGGGAGTGGCACCCCCGCGAGGGGCGCCTGGAATGGTCGCCGGAGATGTTCCGGATCGCCGGCCTCGAGCCCGGCGAGGCCTGCCCCTCGCTCGAGTTGTGGCATCGCCTGGTGCACCCCGACGACCTGGCCCGGGCGATGCGTCTGGACGCCCTGGCCGACGAGGGCGGCAGCACCGTGGAGACCTTCCGGGTGTTCGGCATGGACGGCCAGCAGCGCCACGTGCAGGCCTGGTCGACCGTGATCCCGGCGAACGGCGCCTCCGCGCGAGTGGTGGCCGGTGCGGTGGTCGACGTCAGCCGTCAGGTCGAGGACCGGGTCGAGCTGGAGCGCCGGTCCTCCACCGACCCGGTGACCAAGCTGGCCAACCGCCTCGGGTTCGAGCGCCGGATGAAGAACCTGCTGGACGACGATCGGCGCAACGTTGGCCTGCTGCTGCTCGACCTCGACCGCTTCAAGATGGTCAACGACTCCCTGGGCCACCAGGTGGGGGACCGGCTGCTGGTCGAGGTGGCCCGGCGCCTCGAACGGGTGGCCCCCGCCGGCAGCCTCACGGCGCGCATGGGCGGGGACGAGTTCGTCGTCGTCCCGCCGCCGGGTGTCGGCTGGCGCGACCTGCGCACCATCGCCCAGGACGTCGTCGAGGTGCTGCGGGTTCCCTTCTCGCTCAACGAGAACGGCACCGGCGAGGTGCTGTTCTGCCCCGCCAGTGTCGGCGTCACCTGCACCTCGGGGCGCCGGGTGGACATCGACGACCTGCTCAGCGAGGCCGATCTGGCGCTGTACCGCGCCAAGGACGACGGCCGCGACCGGTACGTGGTCTTCGACGACGCGCTGCGCGAGCGCGCGCGGGGCCGGCACCGGGCCGAGCAGATGCTGCGGGCCGCCCTGGAGGAGGACCGGCTGGTGCTGCAGTACCAGCCGATCGTCGACTTCACCCATGGCCGCGTGGTCGGTGCCGAGGCCCTGGTGCGGATGCGGGCCGAGGACGGCGAGACCCTGCTGCCGCCGGAGTCGTTCGTCGACGTCGCCGAGGACATCGGCCTGGTCGTGGAACTCGACTGCTGGGTGCTCGAGACGGCACTGTCGCAACTGGCCCGGTGGCTGCAGCACGCGCCGTCCTCGCAGGTGCCGTGGTTGGCCGTGAACGTCTCGCCTCGCTCGATGGAGCACCCGCGGATCGTGCGCGCGGTGCTGGAGGGCCTGCACCGGCGCGGGCTGCCACCGCACCTGCTCAAGGTCGAGCTCACCGAGAGCAGCTTCCTGTCCTCGTTGCCCGGTGGCGAGAAGGCGCTGCAGAAGCTGATCGCCAACCAGATCCCGGTGGGGATCGACGACTTCGGCACCGGCTACTCGGCCCTGGCCTACCTGACCCGATTCGAACTCGACTTCATGAAGATCGACCGCTCGTTCGTGGCCTCGGTGGGCCAGGACGCGCGCGCGGACGCCGTGGTGACCGCCATCGTGGCGCTGGCCCACGCCCACCGGATGAAGGTCACCGCCGAGGGGGTGGAGACCCCGCGTCAGGCTCGGCGGCTGCGCGAGATCGGCTGTGACTTCGCCCAGGGCTTCCATTTCGGTCGGCCGGGGGACGCCAGCCGCATCCTGCGCGGCTGACCTCGGTGCGTGGCGCTCGCGGCCTCGAACCCGGCGCCGGGTGCCCCGCGCGGCTCGGATACGGTGAAGCGACTCAGGGACGCCCACGACCCCTCACCGGCTGGGCGGGAGGCCGATGACCAACAACGTGGTGATCGCGGCCGGGCTGCTCATCGGCGGCGCGGCCTACCTCGCCATGGCTGCCTACGTGTGGCGGCAGCGCCGGGCACCTGCGGCGTATGCCCTGTTCGTCGCGCTGGTGGCGAGTTTCGTCTTCTCCGCCGGCTACGCCATCGAGACCACCACGAGACAAACCGGCCCCGCGACCTTCTGGTCGACGGTGAAGTACATCGGGATCGGGACGATGATCCCCGCGCTGCTGGCCTTCGCCGTGGAGTACACCGGGCGAGGTCGCCACCTGACCACGCGCGCGCTGGTGCTGCTCTCGCTGGAACCGCTGGCCGTGGTGATCATTCTCGCCGTGCCCCGGTGGCACTCACTGATGCTCATCTACGACCCGGACACCATGCAGGCCGAGACCGATTGGCCGCTGGCCGAACCCGGGCGGCTGTTCTACGCCCATTCGGCCTACAGCTACGTCGTCCTGGTCAGTGCCCTGTCGCTGTTGGTCTGGCGGCTGGCCCGGTTGGCCCGGCCCTACCGGCGTCCGGCGGGTGTCGTGATCGTCGCCGCGCTCACTCCGTTGGCGGGCAACGCGCTCTACCTCAAGGGCGCGGTGGTCATCGACCCGACGCCGTTCCTGTTCGTGCTGCTCATGGTGGTGCTGGTCTGGGGCTTCTTCCGAATGGGCTTGCTCGACCTGGTGCCGATCGCCCGCAGCGCCGTCATGGAGCAGATGTCGGACGCCGTGATGGTGCTGGACGCCTACAACCGGGTGATCGACTCCAATCCCGCCG
The DNA here is from genome assembly GCA_046330955.1 of Kineosporiaceae bacterium. Lineage (GTDB taxonomy): Bacteria > Actinomycetota > Actinomycetes > Actinomycetales > Kineosporiaceae > JADJPO01. Next base: position 33,859 of record JAXLRT010000009.1, read on the forward strand.
CCACCGGTCTGCTCGGACTGCCCCGCTCCCAGATCATCGGCCGCTACGTCACGGCGCTGCTGCCCCCGCTGGCCGGGCCGGTCGAGGCGCATCGCCCCGGCATCTCGCGCCAGGAGGAGATCTCGACCACGGCCGACCACCTCGGGCGCCCCGGCCGCACCGCGATCCACCTCGCCGTCCAGCTCAGTTCGCTGACCGACCGCAGCGGTCACGAGGCCGGCCGGCTCATGGTCCTGCGAGATGTCACCCAGCGCACCGAGACCGAGCGCCGGTTGCGCGAGCTGCTGGACGCCGAGACCCACCTGGCGACGGTGCTGCAGACCAGCCTGCGACCGGCCTCGCTGCCCACCGTGCCGTGGGTCCACCTCGCGGCGCGCTCGCTGCCGGCGGGGCAGGGAACCCAGGTCAGCGGTGACTTCTACGACGTCCACCAGGCGCTGGGCGGCGACTGGGCGTTCGTCCTCGGGGACGTGGCGGGCAAGGGCGTCCACGCTGCCGTGGTCACCTCGATGGCCCGCTACACCGCGCGCACCCTGAGCGCCCAGGGCTGGGGACCGAAACAGGTGATCGAGCAGCTCAATCAGGCCCTGTTGGTGGAGGCCGAGCCGGAGCGGTTCTGCACCGTGGTCTACGGACGGATCGGCGAACTCGACGACGGCGACCCGGTGTCGCCCTCGCGGCTCGGGGTGCGGCTGACCGTGGCCCTGGGCGGTCACCCGGCCCCGCTCGTCCGTCGCGCCGACGGGCGGATCGAGGCGATCGGTCGCAGCGGCACCGCGCTGGGCATCCTGCCGCTGGTCGACATCGAAGAAGTGAGTGTCGACCTGGCGCCCGGTGAGGTCATGGTGGCGTACACCGACGGGGTCACCGAGGCCCGGCGCGCCGGTGTCGAGTTCGGTGAGGAGCGGCTGGCATGGACCCTGGCCTCGGCCGCCGCCGGACTGCGCGGGCACACCGGTCAGGCCGCGGCGGCGCTGCTGGCCGATGCCGTCGCCGATCAGGTGGTCGACGCGGTCACCGAGTTCAGCGAGAACCGCGACGACATCGCCGTCCTGGTGCTCGCCGTGGTCTGAGCTTCAGGTCTGAGCTTCAGGTCTGAGGTTCAGGTCTGAGGTGCAGGTCCGAGACGCGACCCTCAGCCGCTGACCATCGTCCAACCGCCATGGGGGCCAGGCGGTTCCGGCCCATCGGCCGCCGGTGCACTGCCCAGCAACACCCGGGTCAACCGTTCGCCGTCCGCGAGCATCTCGTCCAACGCGGCGGCCAGCCGGGCGTCGTCCACGGGCTGGTCGGCCTCGGCCGCGAGCAGCACGGTGCGCCGGGTGAGCTCCTTGAAGAAACTCGCGGTCACGCCCTCACTGCGCTGCGCGGCGGCGTCCAGGGCCTGGGACGAGACCGGCAGGCCACGGGCGTACAGCTCCAGCAACCGGCGCCGGGCGGCGGCGTCGGGCAGCGGGATCTCGGCCGCGAGGTCGATGCGTCCGGGACGCTGGCTGAGCGCCGATTCCAGCAGATCCGCTCGGTTGGTGGTCAGCACGAAGGCGACGTCCGCATCGCTGCTCAGCCCGTCCATGGCGTCGAGCAACGTGAACAGGAGCGGCTGCGGCCCCAGGTGCAACTCGCGGTGCTCGGCGATCAGGTCGACGTCCTCCATCACCACGATCGCCGGCTGCAGCGCCTGGGCCAGTTGCGTGGCCTCGGCGACCAGGCCGAGGGCGTTGCCGGCCAACACCACCGAGGTCACCCCGGGCAGGCGGCCCAACAGGTAGCGCACGGTGTGGGTCTTGCCCGTGCCGGGCGGGCCGTAGAGCAACAGCCCGCGCTTGAGGTGCTGTCCGGCGGCGCGCAACGTCTCGCGGTGACGCGCCGTCCCGGCGACGTGGCGTTCGAGCCGGGCCAGGGCGCCGTCCGGCAGCACGACGTCGCCCGCCCCGACCTCGGGACGGGGCAGGAAGGCGATGCCGCCGGCGCTCGGGCCGTACATCGCATCGGTCAACCCGAAGCTGAGCACCTGGCCGCGGTAGACGCTGCGCTCGACCATCAGCTGCCGGACGTCGGCGAGCAGGGCCTCGCTGACCGGTTCGGTGGCGACCACCTCCAGCGAGGTGGTGCCGCCGAACTGCGGCTGGATGCGGCGTTGGTAGGCCGCCACCGGCACTCCGTCGTAGCGGAACAGGTGGATGCCCATGGCCACCGCCTCGCGGGAGCTGTCGGGGCCGGTCTCGAGCCGGGTACGGTCCACCGGCCCGACCGGGGTGCTCCACTGGCCTCGCTCGGCGAGCAGGTCGCCCATGGTCTGGTGGTGACGCTGGTCGCCGCCGCCGATGCCGATCACCTCGCCGCCGCCGTGCTGCTCGACCAGGGCGGCCATCGCCACGTCGAGATTGACGAACTGATGCGGTGGGATGTCGAGCCGCACCACCGGCAGCTCGGCCGCCGAACGCCCGAGATGATGCTGCAGCGTGGTGGTGAGCTTGGGGCCGGCCGTGCCCTGGCCCTGGGCCCGCACCGCCTCCAGGGCCTCGTCCATGAACTGCTGGATCGTGGTCATCACCGACCAGGTGCGCTCGTCCATCTCTCGACCGTACCGCCGTCGTGATCTTCGGGCATCGGGTTACCGTGGCCGGGTGCCCCAGGCTTCCCGGTCGACCGACGCCCCGCGTCGGCAGCGTCCCCACCCGCCCCGCCCCGAACTGCCGCTGGACGGCGTGCAGCCGGCCCCGCTGGACGAGGCCGGGCCGCCGGACGCGGCCACCGGGGTGGCTCGGGTGAACGCCGACGACATGGCCCGTGCGCTCGCGGTGCTCGCCGCGGTGCACGAGCTGCCACCCGATCACGCGGACGCCGTGGCGATCCGCCGGGCGACGGCCTCGATCTACAAGCAGTACAAGCAGGACCGGCGGACGGCGCGCCGCGAGGCGGTCTCGGCCGCCGACCGGGCGGTGCTCGAGTCCACGGCGACCGGCAGCCCGCAGCGGATCGACGACGAGACCGCGGGGATCCCGCTGGTGTCCAGCGCGCCGGGAGCCGTTGCGGGGGAGTACGTCAAGGCGAGACCCTGCTACATCTGCAAGCAGCAGTACACGGTGGTCGATGCCTTCTACCACCAGCTCTGCCCCGACTGCGCGGCGATGAGTCACGAGAAGCGCACGGCGAGAACGGATCTGACCGGCCGGCGAGCTCTGCTCACCGGTGGCCGGGCGAAGGTCGGCATGTACATCGCGCTGCGGTTGCTGCGCGACGGGGCGCACACCACGATCACGACCCGGTTCCCGCACGACGCCGCGCGGCGTTTCGCGGCCTGCGAGGACTCCGCCGACTGGATGCATCGGCTGCGCATCGTCGGCATCGACCTGCGAGACCCCTCGCAGGTGGTCTCGCTGGCCGAAACCGTTGCGGCAGCAGGTCATCTGGACATCATCATCAACAACGCGGCCCAGACGGTGCGGCGTTCACCCGGCTCGTACTCGGCGTTGGTGGCGGGCGAGTCCGAACCGCTGGAACCGGAGCTGCTGGCGCTGGGCACCGAGGTGCTCACCTTCGACCGGATCAGCGAGGCGCACCCCGCCGCCCTGGCCGGCTCACTCGCTGCGCATCCCCAACCGCATGTGCCGCAAGGCGTCTCGGCCGCCGATTGGTCTCGAATGGCGATGGTGGCGGGGTCGGCGTCGCTGGCTCGTCACGAGAGCGGTACCGCCGTGGATGCCGGCGGGCTGTTGCCCGATGTCACCGACGTCAACAGCTGGACCCAGGTCGTCGGGCAGGTGGACGCACTCGAGCTGCTCGAGGTGCAGCTGTGCAACCAGACCGCGCCGTTCATCCTGGTCAGCATGCTGCGCCCGGCACTCGCCGCCTCACCCGCGCCGCGACGCTACGTGGTCAACGTCTCGGCGATGGAGGGCGTGTTCGGCCGCGGGTACAAGGGGCCGGGGCACCCGCACACCAACATGGCCAAGGCGGCACTCAACATGATGGTGCGCACCAGTGCCGCCGAGTTGTTCGAGGCCGATCGCATCCTGATGACCGCGGTCGACACCGGATGGATCACCGATGAGCGGCCGCATCACACGAAGATCCGCCTGGCGCAGGAGGGTTTTCACGCCCCGCTCGACCTGGTGGACGGCGCAGCCCGGGTGTACGACCCGATCGTGCAGGGCGAGGCCGGCGTGGACCTGTACGGGGTTTTTCTCAAGGACTACCGGCCCCATCGGTGGTGAGGGCGGGCGCCGAGGATCGCGCCGGGATGGCCCGGGCAGCTGCGTGACATCGCGGTGACGGCCACCGCCGTAACGGCTGGTAGGAGTTTTCCGCCGAACGTCCGAGGGGCTCACTCTTCGATCCGCCGAACACTCCAAGTAATGTCTCGATTACAGAAAGTTGACAGGCCCTCCGACCAGGGGGCGTGGTGCCCGGCCAGGGCGCCCCTGAGACCACGGTCGGCGGCGGCGGCCCCCGACGCCCGCCGCCGACCGTGCCTGTCGGCGCGATTCGTGCCGGGCGGGCTGCCCGTGCCCTGCGTCGACATGCCGATCGTCGACATCCCGATCGCCTGCCTGTCAGCCGGTTCCCAGGTTCCGCCCATCAGACGTCCAGGTCGATGATCGAGGATCACGCCATGTCCGTGGTCGACCAGGCATCCGCAGTCGACGAGCCCGCCGCCCCGGTGCCGGTGACCCCGTCCGGTCGAACCCGCTGGGAGCGGCCCGCCCTGGCCGGGCTGCTGCTCGCCTCCGCGGCGCTCCACCTGTGGGGATTGAGCGCCTCAGGCTGGGCCAACTCGTTCTACGCGGCCGCCGTTCAGGCCGGATCGGTCAGCTGGCGTTCGTTCTTCTTCGTCGCCGCGGATGCCGGCAACTCGATCTCGATCGACAAGACGCCGCTGTCCATCTGGGTCATGGCGCTGTCCGCCCGGCTGTTCGGCATGAGCTCCTGGAGCATGCTGGCGCCCCAGGCCGTGATGGGGGTTGCCGCCACCGCCCTGGTGTATGCCACGGTGCGGCGCTGGTTCACCCCGGCGGCGGCCCTGATCGCCGGGGCCGTCCTGGCGCTCACCCCGGTCGCGGTGTTGATGTTCCGGTTCAACAACCCCGATGCGCTGCTCACCCTGCTGTTGATCGCCGCGGTGTACGCCGTCGTCCGGGCTCTCGAACAGGCGAGCACGCGCTGGGTGTTGCTGGGCGGCGTCCTGGTCGGTTTGGCCTTCTCGACCAAGATGCTGCAGGCATTCCTGGTGGTGCCGGCGCTGGTGTCGGTCTACCTGGTCTGCGCGCCGACCTCGGTGCGGCGCAGGCTGTTCCAGCTGCTGGGCGCCTTCGCGGCGATGGTGGTCACCGGTGGCTGGTGGGTGGCTGCGGTCGAACTGATCCCCGCGAGCGCGCGGCCGTATGTCGGCGGTTCGGAGCACAACAGCGTGCTGGAGCTGATCCTCGGTTTCAACGGGCTGGGCCGCCTCAGCGGCAACGAGGCGGGTGGACCGGGTGGTGCGCCGGGGCCGGGCGGCGGTGCCGGCGGCGGCATGTGGGGCGCCACCGGCCCGCTGCGGATGTTCCAGGCGGGCAGCGGCGGCCAGGTGTCGTGGCTGCTGCCGGCGGCCCTCGTGCTGCTGCTGGCCGGCCTGTGGCTGCGGGGACGGGCGCCGCGGACCGACCGGGCGCGGGCCGCCTACCTGCTCTGGGGCGGGTACCTGCTGGTGCACCTGACGGTGTTCAGCTTCATGGCCGGGATCTACCACGACCACTACACGATCACTCTCGCGCCGGCGATCGCTGCCCTGGTGGGGATGGGCGTCACGGACCTGTGGCGGATCGTCGACCCCACCCGGCGCGGTCACGTGGCCGGGGTGCTGCTGGGCCTGCTCCTCGCCGGGACCGTGAGCTGGGCCTGGGTGCTCTGGGGCCGCAGCCCGCAGTTCCAGCCGGTGGTGCGCGCCGCGGTGATCTTCTTCGGGCTGCTGCTGGCCGTGGCGCTGGCCTACGTGACCTGGTCGCGTACCCGGTTCGGACGGCGGGTGGTCGCGGCGGTGGTGGGCTCGTCCCTGCTGGCCGCGCTGGCCGGACCGGCCGCCTATTCGCTGCAGACCGTCTCGACCGGCCACCGTGGATCGATCCCCACGGCCGGGCCGGCGGTGGCCGGTGCCGGCGGTCCGTCCGCCCGCGGCGGTGGGGGTGGCCCGGCAGCCGGCGGACTTCCGGGCATGCCTCCGGGCGGTACACCGGGCGGGGACCGCGCGGCCCGAGGCCCGCAGGCCGAGACCGTGGACGCCGCGCTGGTCGCCGCCCTGCGCCAGGATGCCTCCTCGTTCACCTGGGTCGCCGCCGCGATCGGCTCCCAGGCGGCCGCCGGGCCGCAGCTGGCCACCGGACTGCCGGTGATGTCGATCGGCGGGTTCGGCGGCAACGACCCGTCGCCGACGCTGGCCGCCTTCCAGCAGGACGTCGCGCGGCATCGGATCCACTACTTCATCAGTGGTGGCCCCGCTGGCTTCGGCGGTGGCCCCGGTGGCTTCGGTGGTGGCCCCGGTGGCTTCGGTGGTGGGCCGGCAGGTCGGGGCGGCGGCCCGTCGTCCGCGATCTCGGCCTGGGTGCAGGCCACCTTCACCGCGACCACGATCGGCTCGGTCACGGTCTACGACCTCACCCGGCCCTCGTGATCGGTGCGAACCGCGGGCCGAATCCTCCTGCTCCGGCCCAGCCCGGTAGCGTTGTCCCCCGTCCCGTCATCAACCGTTCGAGGTTCTCGTGAGTTCTGGCCGCCGTCGCCGCATCGACCCCTCCGCCGCCCGCTTGCTGGGCTGCCTCGTCGTGGGCGCCGTCGCCCTCAGTGCGTGCGGTGGCGGCTCCGGCACGACCACCTCGGGCGCGTCGTCCTCGGCTGCCTCGGCCTCGGCCTCTCCGGCCGCTTCGCCGTCCGCGTCCGACGCTGCGCCGGCCACCCCCACGGTGCCCGCGGCCACCGGACCGGTGCACTCGACCAAGGTCGGCGTGAAGGTCACCGGTGACTTCGGCCAGAAGCCGGCGCTCACGGTGCCCGACTCGGCCGCCCCCACCACCTTGGGGGTCGATCAACTGGTCGCCGGTACCGGCGACACGGTTGCCAAGGGGCAGACGCTGGTGGCCAACTACCTCGGCCAGACCTGGAAGCCCAAGGACGGCAAGGTCAACATCTTCGACAACTCCTACGACCGCAAGGCCCCGGCGTCGTTCCAGATCGGCACCGGCAACGTCATCAAGGGCTGGGACACCGGCCTGGTCGGGCAGAAGATCGGCTCCCGGGTGCTGCTGTCGATCCCGGCGGCCGAGGCCTACGGCGCGACCCCGGCGGCCGACAACCCGCTGGCCGGTGAGCCCCTGCTGTTCGTGGTCGACATCGTGGGCGCGATCGATGCCAAGGCGGGCGCGTCCGGCACCTCGGTGAAGCCGCCGGCCGGCTACCCGACCGTCACCTCGGTTGCCGGCAAGGAGCCCACGATCACCTCGGTGAACGGCGTCAAGGCCGGCACCACCAGCCGATCCACCTTGCTCATCAAGGGGACCGGCCCGGTGATCGACCCGAAGAAGTCCCTGGCGCTGCAGTTCATCCAGACCGACACGGCGACCGGAAAGCAGACCCAGAGCACCTGGGGCAAGGGCGTCGAGGTGGTGCCGGCCGAGCAGGTCTTCACGGTGGCCGATGCGTTGAAGGGGGCCCACGTGGGCAGCCGGGCGCTCGTGGTCACGGCTGCGGCGGCAGGCTCCGAGAGCCTGGTCGTGGTGGTCGACGTGGTCGCCCAGTTCTGATCCGGGAATCCCGGGTGTCGGTGGTGTCCGCGGTCGGTGAGGTCGGCGACCTCGTCGACGGGCTGCGCCGCGCCGGGCTGAGCGAGGTCTCGGTCGATGCCGGGGACCGTGCCCGGTACTCCTCCGACGCCTCGCTGTATCGGGTTGTGCCGCAGGCGGTCTCGTGTCCGCGCCACCCCGAGGAGCTCGTCGCCGCGGTGGAGGTCTGCCGATCGCTCGGGCTGCCGCTCACCCTTCGCGGCGCCGGCACCTCGATCGCCGGCAATGCCGTGGGGCCGGGCCTGGTGATGGACACCAGCCGGTACCTGAACCGGGTGCTGGACGTCGACCCGATCGCCCGCACCGCCCGCGTGCAACCGGGGTGCGTGCTGTCCACGCTGCAGGCCGCCGCCGCACCGCACGGCCTACGGTTCGGGCCGGACCCGTCGACCCACAACCGGGCCACCCTGGGTGGCATGATCGGCAACAACGCCTGCGGGTCACGGGCCTTGGGCTACGGGCGCACCGCCGACAACGTGGTCGCCCTCGACGTGGTGACCGGGTCGGGCCAGGTGCTGCGGGCCGAGAGCTTGTCGCCGGCGGACCCCCGTGCCGAGCCTGCCGACCTCACCCGGGGACTGTCCGCCCTGGTGCGGGCGAACCTGGCGACGATCCGGACCGAGTTCGGTCGGTTCGGCCGCCAGGTGTCCGGCTACTCGATGGAACACCTTCTGCCGGAACGGGATCCATCGCTGGCGCGATTCCTGGCCGGCACCGAGGGCACGCTGGCCGTGATCCGCGAGGCCACGGTGCGGCTGGTGCAGGCGCCGCCGCACACCGTGCTGGTGGTGCTCGGGTACCCCGACATGGCCTCCGCCGCGGACGCCGTCCCCGCCCTGCTCGGCCTGCACCCGGTGGCGGTCGAGGGACTGGACGCCCGCATCGTGGACGTCGTCCGGGCGCAGCGGGCGGCGCACGGCGGCGGCCCGATCCCCGAGCTGCCACCGGGAACCGGTTGGCTCATGGTCGAACTCGGCGGCGCCGACCCGGGTGAACTCGGGCCGCGCGCGGTCGAGGTGATCGGGGCGTCCGGTGCCCTCGGGGCCAGGGTGGTCGAGCATCTGGGTGAGACCGCCGCGCTCTGGCGGATCCGTGAGGACGGCGCCGGGCTGTCCTCACGCAGCCCCCGAGGGCGTCCGGCGCACGCAGGCTGGGAGGACTCGGCGGTGCCGCCCGCGAACCTGGGCGCCTACCTGCGGGCCTTCGATGCCCTGCTGACCACGCACGACCTGACCGGAATCCCCTACGGGCACTTCGGGGACGGCTGCCTGCACATCCGGCTCGACCTGCCGCTCGACGGCCGGGACGGCGCCGGTGCGTTGCGGGCCTTCCTCACCGATGCCGCCGACCTGGTCGCTGCCCACGGTGGATCGATGTCCGGTGAGCACGGTGACGGCCGGGCCCGCAGCGAGTTGTTGCCCCGCATGTACTCGCCGGCGGCGCTGTCGCTGTTCGCCGACGTCAAGGAGCTGTTCGACCCGGACGGCGTGCTGAACCCGGGCATCGTGGTGCGCCCCGCCGCCGTGGACGCCGACCTGCGGCTCGCGCAACCCCGTGCGCCTCATCGGCTCACCGAGGAGGTGCACCGGTGCACCGGCGTCGGCAAGTGCCGGGCCGACACCACCGCGGCCGGTGGGGTGATGTGTCCCTCGTACCTGGCCACCCGGGACGAGAAGGACTCGACCCGCGGTCGCGCCCGGGTATTGCAGGAGATGGTCAACGGCACGCTGATCACCGGGGGATGGCGGGCGCCCGAGGTGCACGAGGCCCTCGACCTGTGCCTGTCGTGCAAGGGATGTGCCTCGGACTGCCCGACCGGCATCGACATGGCCGCCTACAAGTCCCTGGTGTTGCACCAGGCCTACCGGGGCCGGCTGCGCCCGATGGACCACTACGCCCTGGGGTGGTTGCCGCTGTGGGCACGGCTGGCCACCGCCTCGCCCCGGGGTGCCACGGCCGTGAACCGGTTGCTGGGCAACGGGTCCGTTGCCGCGGTGGTCAAGCGCCTGGGCCGGATCGATGCCCGGCGGCCCTTGCCGGCGTTCGCCCCCCGGACCTTCCGCCGGTGGTTCGCCGATCACTCGCCACCGCAGAGCGGCGGCGGACGCGGCGTCCTGCTGTGGGTGGACACCTTCACGAACCACTTCAGCCCGCAGGTCGGCATCGCCGCGGTGCGCGTGCTGGAGGCGGCCGGGTTCACCGTGCAGCTCACCGACCGCGACGAGTGCTGCGGGCTGACGTGGATCTCGACCGGACAGCGATCGGTGGCCCGGCGGCTGCTGACCCGCAGTGTCCAGGCGCTCGAAGGCGTTGCCGCTCAGGAGATTCCCATCGTGGGCTTGGAGCCGTCGTGCACCGCGGTGTTCCGGGACGACGCGGCCGAGTTGGTCGGTCGAACGGTGCGGGTGCAGACCCTGGCCGAGTTGCTGAGCGAGGTCGACACCTCGTTGCTGCCCCGACTGGACGGCATCTCGGCGGTGGCCCAACCGCACTGTCATCAGCACGCGGTCATGGGGTTCGAGACGGACACCGCCCTGTTGAGCCGGTCGGGTGCCGAGGTCACCGCGGTCGGCGGCTGTTGCGGTCTGGCCGGCAATTTCGGTGTGGTGCAGGGGCATTACGACGTCTCCGTGGCAGTCGCCGACACCTCGTTGCTGCCGGCGCTGGACGCTCAGGCCGAGCTGAACCCGGGCGGGATCGCCCTGGCCGACGGGTTCTCGTGCCGCACCCAGATCGAGGCTCTCACCGGACGGCGCGCCGTCCACCTGGCCGAGATGCTCGCCGACCGCCTACCCGGCTGAGCCGCTCGGAACGGTCAGCGCAGCGACTCGAGCAGCACCCGAGCCACCTCCGCGACATGGGGCTCGCGCAGCATCGACAGATGGTCACCGCCGACCTCGACCAGCCGCCAGTCACCGGTCAGGTGGGGAGCCCACGCCGAACGCTGCTGCTTCTCGGGGGAGTCGGCGACCAGGACGACGGCGCGTCCGGCATACGGCCTGGTGCGGTAGTGCCGGCCGATGAACGAGGTGAGGTCGTAGAAGCGCCAGTAGTTGCCGCCCCCGGGCGGGGTCGCCCAGCCGGTGGCGGCCAATCCGATGCCGGCCTTGACCCGCTCGAGCAGCGGCCGCTGCTTCGGGGCGGGGTGCATCGAGGGCTCCGGCGGGAAGGAGTCGATCACCGCGAGCAGGGACACCTGCTCGCCCGCGGCCCGCAACTGGTGGGCCATCTCCAGCGCCACCAGGCCACCGTAGGAGTGTCCGGCGAGCACGTACGGCCCTCGCGCCTGCACCGTCTTGATCACGGCGATGTTGCGCTTGGCGGCTCGGCCCACGGTCCAGTCGGGCAGGCCGCGACGCTCCATGCCGTGCATCTGGACGGCGTACGACGGCTGATCCTCGCCGAGCCGGCGCGCCAGGGCGACGAAGGCGACCCCCAGCCCGCCGCCGCCGGCGATGAAGAACACCGGTGGCCGGGTTCCGGTGCGCTGCAAAGGAACCAGGACGGCGCCCAGCGCGTCCGGTGCGCGCTGCACCCGTGCCGCGTACTCGCGCACCGTGGGCGCCTCGGTCAGCACCGTGGCGGTGACCTGGCCCGCGGGGACGCCGAGATCGGTGACCGTGGCGGCCAGTACCGCCTCGGCCGCGAGGGAGTCGCCGCCGAGTTCGAAGAAGTCGTCGTCGGGACCGACCGATTCCAGCTCCAGCGCCCCGGCCCAGACATCGGCCACGGCCTGTTCCCAATCGCTCATCGGGCCGTAGGTCTCCGGGCCGCCGATCGCCGGTGGCTCGGGCAGCGCCGCCCGGTCGAGCTTGCCGCGATCGGTGCGCGGCAGGGCCTTCAGGAAGACCACCACCTCGGGCACCATGTGGCCGGCCAGCAGCTCCCGCAACCTCTTGCGGATCTCGGCCGCGCTGGGCTGCTCGGCGCGCGAGACCACGTACGCCACCAGGCGCTGGGAACCGGCCGCCGGGTCGGACCCCGGGCGCAACGCGGCCACGGTGACCGCCTCGACGACGTCGGGCAGCGTGAACAGTGCGGCGTCCACCTCACCCGGCTCGACCAGGTAGCCGCGGATCTTCACGCTGTGGTCGCGCCGCCCCAGCAACCGCAGTACCCGACCGGCCGGCCCGGTCTCGAACACCCCGACGTCGCTGGTGCGATACGTCCGGGTGCCATCGGCGTTGGCGGTGAAGGACTTCGCGGTGTTCTCGGGGTCGTGGAAGTACCCGGAGGCCATGAATGCCGTGGTCACCGTCAGCACCCCGGGCTCGCCGTCCGGCCGTTCGCTGCCGTCGTCCGCGGTGATCCGCAGCACGGTGTCACCGACCGGGTGGCCGACCGGCAGCGGGCCATCCAGCCGCGGGTGGTCGGCCGGCACCGCGTACTCGGCGATCAGCCCGGTCTCGCTGGAGCCGTACCGGTTACGCACCACGCAGGTCGGTGGCAGCAACGCCCGCGCCGCCTCGACGTCCCGGCCGTGCGCGGCCTCACCGGCGATGGTCAACGACCGCAGACCCGTGAGCAGGGCAGGGTCGGGGCGGGTGCCGACGAAGGCCCGCAGAATGGCCGGGCTGGAGTGCATCACCGTCGCGCCGACCCGGTGCAGCCACGCCGGCAGGCCGGCGATCCCCGAACCCCGGACGTCGTACAGCTCCATGCGCGAGCCGACCACCAGCCCGGCCACGGTGACCATCAGGCCGGCGTGGAAGGCCAGTGGCAGGGTGTGCGCCACCACGTCGTCGGCGCCGTAGCAGCCGGTGTCGATCGAGTTGGTCCAGGCGTCGCGGGTGAGCATGCGGTGGTCGTTGACGACGACCTTGGGAACCCCGGTCGAGCCGGAGGTGAAGGCGAGCGCGGCAGCAGCTCCCGGGTCCGGTGGCTGCTCCCAGAGCACGGCCAGGCTCGCGGCGTCGTCCGGCACCCGGTCGAGACCGGTCAGCAGCAGGTGCTCGGCGATCTGGCCGCCGGTCTCGGCGGTGTCGGGGTGGACGACGCAGGTCGTGGCGCCCGAGCGTTCGACGAAGACCCCCAGGCGCGCCGCGGGCGTGCGGGGGTCGAGCACCACCACGGGGTGCCCGGAGGCGAGGATGCCGAGCAGGGCCGCCACCGCACCTGCCTCGTGCGGGTGCAACAGGGCCACCGGTGCGTGAGGTGCCAGCCGACCGTCGTGCTGCGCGTCACGGATGGTGCGCAACACCCCGGCGGCCTCGGCGGCCAGCGCGCGGTAACTGAGCCGCCGCTGGGCATCGGCGACGGCGATCGCCTCCGGCTGCGCGTCGAGCACCACCCGGAACCGGGCGATCACCCCGTCGGGCGCGTCGGCCATGCTCAATGGCGTCACCGGGCGCGGTGCTGTGGCGGGCTGGGCGCTCTCGGTGGCGCGAATGCTCATGTGGTGTTACCCCCCGGTCGGGTCCGGCCGTCCGACGCTATCACCGGCCCTCCTCGCGCGAGTCGGAGCTGAGATGAGTAGCGAAGAAGGCCTCGATCCGGGCCCAGGCGTGAGCCGCGGCGGCGGGCTCGGGCCCGGCGCCCGAGGCTCGCAACAGGGGACGCAGCAGCCGAGGGCCGTTGGCACCCTCGTTGAGGAAGGAATGACCCGCCGCGGGGTACTCCAGCACGTCGTGCACCACCCCGGCCCGCCGCAGGGCGGCCTCCAGGCGGCCGGCGGCGCCCCGCAGCGAGGCGTCGCGCCCGCCGTAGGACGCCACCAGGGGGCACGCGCCGTCCACCGCGGCGTCCAAGTTCTCGGGCAGGATCGCGTAGTTGACCGCGCCGGCGTCGAACCCGCGCTGGGCACCGAGCAGCGCGAAGCCGCCGCCCAGGCAGAAGCCGAGCACTCCGACCTGCCCGGTGCAGTCGGGCTGGTCGAGCAGCCAGAGCCGCGCGGCATCCATGTCGGCGACGGCTCGGCCCTGGCCGGTGAACATCGCCCGGAACGTCGCGACCACACACCGCCGCGCGCCGCCGTCGCTGTACAGGTCGGGAACCAGGGCCAGGTAGCCCATCGCGGCCAGCCGGTCGGCGTGAGCCCGCATCTCGACGTCCAGACCGAACGCCTCGAACATCACCACCACCCCCGGCCACGGTCCGGGATGCGTTGTGGGCGTGGGGGTCGCGAGATACCCGGACAGGCTCACCGAGCGCCCGGGCAGATCGATGCCGGTGAGGTCGACGAGCCGGCCGGTCACAGCGCCACCGGTTCCACCTCGACCCGGCGTCCGTTGCGCAGGCTCTCGAGGACCGCGAGCGAGACCGCGAGCGAGGCGACGCCGTCCTCGCCGCTGACCAGCACCTCGCCCACCCCGTGGACGGCGGCCGTGAAGGCGCGCACCGTGGTCAGGTACAGGTCCTCGCGCGGGCCGATGTCCAGCGGTTCGCCGCGGTGGTTCGCCCCGTCGCCGCGCCACAGCGTGACCGTGCCCACCGGGTCGCCGGTGTTGCAGTTCTCGCCGACCAGGGCGCCCTCGGTGCCCAGGATGTGCAGCCCGGTCGGCAGGTGGGCGTTGTTGTAGGCGTCGTGGGTCTGCACCAGGATGTCCGGTCCACCATCGGGTGAGGCCCACACCGCGGTGGTCACCACGGCATCGGCCGGGCCGGGGGCGCCGTCCGGGGAGCGGTTGTCCTGTTGCAGCGCCTGCGCGGTGACCGTGCGGGCGTGGCTGCCCAGGATCGCGTTCACGGCGGCGGCGTCGTGCACCGTGACATCCAGGACGGCGCCCCCGCCGTCGACGTCCTGCACCCGCCAGCCGACCAGTCGCGGTGGCAGTTGGACGGCGTGTGCCACCCGGACGGCGCGCACCTGCCCGATCAGCCCATCGGCCACCGCCTGGCGCAGCACCCGGTGGGTGGGGGAGGCCGGCAGGTGGTGGTTGGTGGCCAGCACGACGCCGGCCTCACGCGCGGCGAGCACCATGGCGCGGGCGTCGTCCAGCGTGAGGGCAAGAGGTTTCTCGGCCAGCACGTGCTTTCCGGCACGGCAGGCGGCGATGACCTGGTCGTGGTGCAGCTGGTTCACCGACGAGACGTAGACCGCGTCGACGTCGTCCCGCTCGATCGCCGCCGCCAGCTCGGTGGTCGAGGTGGCGATGCCGTGCCGGGTGGCGTAGGCCGCGGCGTGATCGGCCCGTCCGGAGCGCACCACGACCGCCTCGCCACCGGCGGCCCGGATGGCGGGCAGCACCCGGGTGGCCGCGATGTCGCTGGCACCGATCACGGCCCACCGCAGCGCGGGCGGGTGGGGGCGGGAGGCAACTGCTACCGGCGGTGGCGTCGTCATGCTCAGAGTGAACCACCCGTGCGGGGCTGGGCAGAGCCCGTGCGGAGTGCTTGTATCGAGGCCGTGGCCGGCCCCTACGACGTGGTGGTGATCGGGTCGGGCATGGGTGGAGCCACCTGTGCCTGGGCCCTGGCTCGGCGTGGCGCCAAGGTGCTCGTGCTCGAACGGGGCGAGCGGCTGCCCCGCGAACCGCAGAACGCCGACCCCCGCGAGGTCTTCTTGCGTCGCCGGTACAAGCCCGCCGAGACGTGGCTGGACGCCTCGGACCCCGCTCGGGCGGCTCGACGATTCGCCCCCGGGGTGCACTACGTGGTGGGGGGCAACACCAAGGTCTACGGCGCCAGCCTGCCGCGATTGCGCGAGAGCGACTTCGAGGCGACCGAGCACCCCGACGGGCTGTCGCCCGCCTGGCCGTTCAGCTACCAGGACCTGGAGCAGTACTACGTCGAGGCCGAGGCGCTCTACCGGGTGCACGGCAGTACCGGTGAGGACCCGACCGAACCCTGGCGCAGCGCGCCCTACCCGTACCCGGCGATGCCCCACGAGCCCTACATCGCCGAGCTGGCCGATCGGCTGCGCGCTCGCGGGGTGCACCCGGCCGGCAACGCCATGGGGATCGACCTGCGCGAGGGGGGAAGCTGCATCCGGTGCCGCACCTGCGACGGCTTCCCCTGCCCGTTCGGCGCCAAGAGCGATGCCGAGACCTGTGCCCTCGACCCGGCCATCGCCACCGGGCAGGTCGAGCTGCTGACCGGGGCGCGGGTGCAGCGGATCGTGGCCGGTCACGGCCGGCGCGTCGACCACCTGGTGGTCCGGACGGCGGACGGCGAGCGCACCGTCCGCGGTGATCGGTACGTGCTCGCCGCGGGGGCGGTCAACTCGGCCGCCCTGTTGCTGGCCTCGGCGGACGAGTCCCACCCGAACGGCCTGGGAAATCGCAGCGGGCTGGTCGGGCGCAATTTCATGATGCACAACAATGCGCACCTCGCGGCGGTGGACGTCGATCGGCCCAACGACGTGACCTTCGCCAAGACGCTGTCGGTCAACGACTGGTACCACGAGCTGGGTGCGCTGCAGCTGATCGGCAAGGTGCAGGGGGTGATGATGAAGAGCTGGGCCACCAAGGTGCCGCTGCCCTTGCTCAACGGCTTGGCCGGTCGCAGCGTGGAGTGGCTGGTGATGACCGAGGATCTGCCGCATCGGGACAACCGGGTGGTCCTGGCCGCCGACGGGACGATCACGACGTCCCGCAGAGCCCTCAACACCACGGCCCACAAACGTTTGCACAAACGAGCCGTCGGGCTGCTCAAACAGGTCGGGTATGACCTGGTGTTCACCCAATGGTTCGACATCAGCATGAACAGCCATCAATGCGGCACAGCGGTCGCCGGATCGGACCCGGCGACGAGCGTGCTCGACCCGTGGTGCCGGCTGCACGAGCTGGACAACCTCTGGGTCGTCGACGGGTCGTTCTTCCCGTCCTCGGCGGCCATGAACCCGGCCCTGACCATCGCCGCCCAGGCCCTGCGTGTGGTGGCGGAGTCAGACCTGGGGCGCTGAGGCCACCGCGGCCAGCACCACGTCCGCCACCTGTTCCAGCGACCGGTCGGCGGTGTCCAGCACGAGGGTGGCGATCGCGTCGAACACCGGCATCCGGCGGGCATGGATCTCGGCCAGGTCGGCCCGGCGCAGCATCGGACGGCGCGTGTCGTCGCCGGTTCGGGCCCGCGCCCGGTCCAGGTCGATGCGCAGGTGGACGACCATCGGGTGCCGGCGCAGCAGTGCCTGGGTGCCGGGGTGCATGGCGGCGCCACCGCCGAGCGCCAGCACGCCGACCGGCTCGGTCAGCAGCCGGGCGATCGTGCGGTGCTCGAGGTCGCGAAAGGCCGGCTCGCCGTCCGTGGCGAAGATGTCGGCGATGGTGCGCCCGGCGTCGGCCTCGATCACGGCGTCGGAGTCGGTGAAGGCCACGCCGAGCCGGTCGGCCAGCAACCGCCCCACCGCGGACTTGCCGGCGCCCATGAAGCCGATCAGGACGACGGCGGGCCGGGTGTCGGTCATGGCCTCAGTGTGCCGTGCGCGCGGCCGTGGGGGTGCACGCACGGCACGTGGCACCGGCGCAGACGGCAACGGGGCGCCGTCCTGGTGGACGACGCCCCGCGACGGGCCTGTGGTACAGGTCAGCCCTTGAGACCGCCGGCGAGCAGACCGCGGACGAAGTAGCGCTGCAGCGAGATGAACACGCCCATCGGCACGATCATCGACACGAACGCACCGGCCGTGAGCCGCTGCCACTCCGATCCGCGGGTACCGGCCAGGTCGGCCAGGGCCGCGGTCAGGGGCTTGGTCTCGGTGGTACCGAACACCAGACCGACGAGCAGGTCGTTCCAGATGTAGAGGAACTGGAAGATCCCGATCGAGGCGATCGCCGGCACGATCAGTGGCAACACGATGCTCCGGAAGATCCGGGCGTGGTCGGCGCCGTCGACCCGGGCCGCCTCCATGAGCTCACCGGGCAGGTCGCTCATGAAGTTGTGCAACAGGTAGGTCACCAGCGGCATACCGAAGCACACGTGGGCGATCCAGATCGTCATGAACTTGCCGGTGCCCTGGGGGTCGAGCTGGCTGAACGGGAACCAGGACGAGAAGATCTTGAGCAACGGCACCAGGGCCATCTGCAACGGCACGATCTGCAGCGCGAACATCGCGATGAAGACCCAGTCGCGCAGCCGCCACCGCATCCACGACAGCGCGTAGGCCGCCAGCGCGCCGAAGAACAGCGAGAACAGCACCGACGGCAGGGTGATCACCAGCGAGTTGAGGAAGAAGTTCGCCAGCCGGCCGCTGCTCGTGGCCCCGAAGAGCACCTCCCGGTAGTTGTCGAGGGTGAACGAGGGGCTGGTGAAGGCCTTCCACCAGCCGGTGCTCTTGATCTCCTTCTCGGGCCGGAACGACGAGAGCGCCAGGCCGAAGGTCGGGATCGTCCAGATGATCGCGATGATCACCGCGACCAGGGACGCCACCGGGTTCGACATCTTCTTCTTGACCCGCCCGGCGGCGGCGTTCGCTGCCCCCGTTGCGGTGGTTACGGGAGGGGTGACCGTGGCGCTCATCGTGCCTCCAACCTCTGACGGCGCTGCTGGCGCACCTGGTAGATGACGACCGGGGTGACGAGCACGAACAGGAACACCGCCAGGGCGGAGCCCCAGCCCTGCTGGTTGCCGACGAAGGCGTAGAAGTACATACCGTTGGCGACCACGCTGGTCTCGTAGTTGCCGCCGGTCATGGTGCGCACGATGTCGAAGACCTTGAGCACCCCGATGGTGATCGTCGTGAAGACCACCACCACCGTCGGCCGGACCGTCGGCAACGTGATCTTCCAGAACATCTCCCACGCGTTGACGCCGTCGAGCCGGGCGGCCTCGATCATGTCGTTCGGGATGCCCTTGATCGCGGCAGAGAGCACGACCATCGAGAAGCCGGCCTGCACCCAGATCATGACGATGATGAGCAGGAAGGTGTTCCACGGGGCGTTGAGCAGCCACTGCTGGGTCTCGAACCCGAGCTTCTTGGTGATGGCGTTGAGCAGGCCGATCTGCTCGAACCGGGTGGCCTTGTAGGCGAAGACGAACTTCCAGATGATCGCCGCGGCCACACCGGAGATCGCCATCGGCAGGAAGACGAAGATCTTGGCCAGCGACTCGCGCTTCATCTTGTCGATGAGTAGGGCGTAGATGAGCCCGATGGCCACCGAGAGGATCGGGGTGAACAGCACCCAGATCGCCGTGTTGCGCACGTTCAGCAGGCCGTCGGGATCAGTGAAGATCCACTTGTAGTTGGCCAGGCCGACCCAGGATTCGCCCTTGGGATCCTTGAACGACAGCAGGAACGTGTTGATCGCCGGGTAGACCAGACCGAACGTGACGAACAGGATCGGCGGGGCGATGAACCAGAAGATCTGAGCCTGGTCGCGGAAGAATTTCTTGGGCCAGTTGTCGACGATCAACATGATCGCAGCGGCCACGACGATGAAGGCGACGATGCCCACGACCAGCATCGTGACTTTTGGTGCCCAGTTCTCCATGCTTGTCCTCCTCGACGGAAAGAGCTGGCGGGACGTGGAGGTCACGTCCTGGGCGCGAGGCGGGTACGACCCGGGCGCGCCCGGTTCTGGCCTGCAGTTGGCTGACGGTGGCCGCGGGGCGTCATGCTCCGCGGCCACCGTCGGACGATCACCGACGAGTCGAACTCGTCAGCTCTTCGGCCAGGAGGCCTCGATGGCACCGGTCACGGTCTTGGTGTCCGCACCGGTGATCCAGTTGACCATGCCCTTCCAGAACGTCCCGGCGCCGACCGCGGCCGGCATCAGGTCCGAGGCGTCGAACCGGAAGACGGTGGTCGGGTCCTGCAGGATCTTGACCGACAGCTGCTGGATCGGGTTCGGCTTCTGGTCGGTGACCGTCAGCACGTTCTCGACCTTGAGCTGCTTGTTCGGCGTGATCCAGTCACCGAGCTTGGCCTTCTCGTTCACCCAGTTGGCGTCCTGCAGGTAGAGCTGCACCGCCTGGGTCTCGGGCTTGTCGTTGAACGCGGCGAGGAACTCGCCACCGCCCAGCACCGGCTTGCCCTTGGAGGCGTCGACCGGCGGCAGGTAGAAGGCGAAGACGTCGCCGTCCTCGGCGACGTTCGTCCCCTTCGGCCACTGGTTGGCGTAGAAGGAGGCCTGACGGTGCAGCGCGCACTGACCCTCGATGATCGGCTTGCCGCCGTCCTGGAACGCGGTGGTGACGATCGACTTGACGTCGCCGTAGCCGCCGTTCATGTACTTCTCGTTCTTGAGGATCGCGCCCGCCTTGTCGAAGGCGTCGATGACCTTGGGGTCGTTGAACGGGATCTTGTGCTGGTACCACTGGTCGTAGACGTCCGGCCCCTGGGTGCGGAGCGTGATGTCCTCGATCCAGTCGGTGCCCGGCCAACCGGTCGCGTCACCGGACTCGAAGCCTGCGCACCACGGCTTGTCGACCTTGCCGCTGGCGGCGATCGTGTCGCTCAGCTTGAGCAGCTCGTCCCAGGTTGTCGGCACGGTCCAGCCGTTGTCCTTGAACATCTTGGGCGAGTACCAGACGAACGACTTGACGTTGGCGCCGAGCGGCGGCGCGTAGAACGTGCCGCCGATGGTGCCGTACGCCAGCCAGTCCTTGGAGAAGTTGGCCTCGGAGGCGGCCTTCACCTTCTCCGACGCGGGCTTGACGGCCTTGAGGCCGACCAGCGTCTGCAGCAGGCCCGGCTGCGGGATCGGGGCCAGGTCGGGGGCGTTGTTGCCCTTGACCCGCACCTGCAGCTGGGTCTCGAACTCGCCCGAGCCGTTCCACTGGATGTCGATCCCGGTGCACTTCTGGAAGGCCTCGAAGGACTTCTCGAAACGCTCCGCCTCGACGTCGCGGATGGAGGTGTAGATCTCGACCTTCTTGCCCTCGAACTTGCCATAGTCGGCGAACGCGGCACAGTCGCCGCTCGCGCCGGCGGCGGACGACGCCGCGCCCGACGTGCTGGCGGATCCACCACTGGAGCCGCTGCACGCCGACAGGGCGAGGGCGACACCGAGGGTGGTCGCGACGGCGGTCGAACCGCGCCGATATGTACGTGCTGCCATGAGTTTCCTCTCCGTCCAACGACGACCCGGACGGCGTCGCCCGGTTTGCGTGTCGGCGCTATGTAAACGATTTCGTGGCGCCGTGGCAACTGCGAGGGAGCACCAATGCCATAACGATTGGGTCACGTCATGATGTGTCCCCTGCCACCGCCGTTCCAGGCACCCTCCGAGGGCCGGATCGAGGCCGGACCAGGGTAGGTCCTCGACGCTCCAAGGGTCAGTCGCCGAAGGGCCAGCCACCGTCCGGGCCGGCCCAGTCATAGCTCTGGCGGTGCGCTCCCAGCTGCCACTGCGAGGGCGTGGCCGACGCCGTCCAGTCCAGCGGTACGGCGAGCGGCGACCCGGACGATGCCAGGGTGAAGGCGTCACGGAGCGTCGCGGCCACCGCCGGGGTGCGCGAGGCGGGATCCACCGAGACGAAGGCCGGCGTCCCGCTGGCCGTGAGCAGGTGAAGCCACTGCACGGCCTGGCGCCACGGCAGCTCGGAGGTGATCGGTGCGACGTCGGCGTCCACCGCGTACAGCGCCCCGTGCTGGGCGGCCCGGAACGCCAGGGAGTTGACCGCCATCCGCCGAGTGCGGTTCCACGAGCGGCCCGAGGCGTCGTCCCCGATGCGTTGCAGCTCGGCGTGGCCCGCCACCAGATGGCCGAAGGCGTTGCAGCCCATGAGCATCGTGGGCCCCGAGGCCTCGCGCATCGTGGCGTACAGCTGCGTGATGATCTCGGCCGTGGTGCGGTGGCGATCGGCGAACGACCAGCCGTCGTCCGTGATGCCGCCTCCCATCTGAAATCCCCAACGGCCCAGCAGGTCCCACACGGTGAAGTCGTGTTTGACCAGGGTGTAACTCCAGCCGGCGAAGCGCTGCAGTTGCTCGCGGATGCTCGCCAGCACCTCGGGCACGCTCGGATCCATCGCACCGCCGCCGCGAGCCAGCCGCCAGCGGTCGCGATGTTCGGGTAGCGGGGTGAGCGGGCGATACCACAGGCCGGGGCGAACCCCACTCTCACGCAATCGCTGTGCCAGCTCGCCGATGTGGCCGAAGCGATGATTGCCGATCCACGGACCGTGGCCCAGCCCCCCGGCGGACCACCCGTCGTCCACCACCAGGTAGGGACGGTTGTCGGCGTCCCCGGCCGCTCGCGAGGTGAACTCGGCCAGAGCGATAATGCTCGCTGCGGTGGAGGTTCCGAGGGCGTAGTGCCAGTCGTTGGCGCCGTACACCAGGTGTGCCGGCAACCGGGGCGCCGGACTCATCGCGTGACAGAGCCGGCGCTGGACGGCGAAGGCGGTTTCGTCGTCCTCGCCCTCGACCATCACCACGTCGCAGACCGCCAGGGTGCGCTCGCCGAGCCGGATCGCGGTCCCGCCGTTACGGACGTCGGCCCACAACGAGATCCCGGAGCGGTCGGCGGTCCAGAAACACAACGCGCCGGGTCCGACCCGGACGCCGTACCCGGTGGTCGACCGATCGGTGGCCGCGAGGAACGACCACGGCATCACCCGCTCGGCGCGCTCGGGCCGCCAGCCGAGATCGCCGTACGAGCGTTCCCAGACGTCGGGCAGGTAACTGCGGACGGCGCTGGCGTCGCCGCGCCAGCGCAGCACCACCCGGCTCACCGCCGCGGTGCCGCTCAGCCTCACCTGCAGGACGCCGTCCACGAGGTCGGTTGCCAGGTGCAGCGTCGCGGCGTCCAGCATGATCTCGGTCTCGCCGTCGAAGGCGCGCACCAGATCGGGGACGCGCAGGACGTCCACTCCGGGACCGGTGCTCATCCGGCCGACCCCGGCGTGGCGTTCAACCGGCCGATCCACCAACGTTGCCACGGGGTTTCGACCGCTCGGGGGTGGTATGCACGGCGTACCCACGGCACCGCCTCGGCGGCAGGGAGCCCATCCAGGACGGCCAGGGCTGCCAGGGCGGTGCCGGTGCGGCCGATGCCGCCGGCGCAGCCGACCTCGATCCGCTGCCCGTTGCGCGCTCGGTGCAGGGCCTCGGTGAGGGCGGCCAGGGCGTCCTGGCGATCGGTCGGCAACCAGAAGTCCGGCCACCGGATCCGCCGATGCTCCCAGGGCGGGGGATCGGCCGGGGCGAGCATCAGGGTCAGGTCGGCCGGGCTCGGTGGTGGGCGCCGCAGGCTGCGGCCTCGCACGGTGGCGCCGCCGGGCAGGGTCACGACTCCGTCGAGGCGGTCCCAGGCGGTCATGGACCGAGGTTAGCCAGGATCGGGTCGTCAGCTCGCCGGGGGGCCTGACTCACCGCCGGACAGCGCCTCGCGAGCGGTCGAGGTGGGTCGTGGTTCGAAGTACACCTGCTTGCCGTGCACCCGATCCCGTCCGGCTTGCTTGGCCTCGTAGAGCAATTGGTCTGCCGCCCCGATGACGCGGTCCAGCTCGACGCTCCCCGGAGCGTTCACCACACCGGCGCTGAAGGTGACGGGGGTGCCGTCGGACAATTCGACCGAGGCGGTCACCTTCTGCCGCAACCGATCCAGCAGCAGGATGGCGCCGTCGAGATCGGTACCGGGGAGCATGATGGCGAATTCCTCACCACCCCAACGGCACAGCCGATCACTGACGCGAATGCTGGCGACCATCACGGCCGCCACCTCGGCGAGCACCCGGTCACCCTCATGGTGACCGAACCGGTCGTTGATCTGCTTGAAATGGTCCAGGTCGATCAGGGCGAGGGACTGCTGCAGCGCGGTGCGTTCGGCCAAGCGGGACGTCGGCTCGACGTCCTCGACGAAGCCGCGCCGGTTGAGCACCCCCGTGAGGGGGTCGGTCCGGGTGATCACGGTGACCGACGCCAGCGTTCGTCGCAGCAGCAGCATCAGGTAGAACGCCCCGACCAGGGCGCCCATGAGTCCCCACACATGGGCGGTGGAGCGAACCGCCCGCTCGACGAGCGTGCGCAGGTCGAGCTGGTGCAGCAGCACCACGCGCCCGTCGAGCAACGGGTGAACCGTCCACCACGTCGTGCCGATCCGGTGGATGCCCTCCGACAGGCCCGCCAGCTCCGTGGCGACGTGCTCGCCGGGGTGCAGCGGGCCGATCCGGGCGATCAGGTTGCCGTCTCGGCCCACCAGCTGTGAGGTGCCGGCCGCCTCGCCCGCGCCGAGCATGGTGCGCAGCGTGCTGATGCCGATGTCGGCGCTGGCCACGCCGAGCAGGCGCTCGCCGTCCATCACCGGGTGCGACACCGTGATCATCAGACCCTTGCCGGCGCCGTCCTCGTACAGGTCGGTGACCACGGTCTCGTGGCGCGGGTTGACCGAGGGGATCGCCTCGGCCCAGAACGCGTTCTTGTACTGAGCGGGGTTCATCTGGAAATCGGCGACGGGCACCTTGGGCGCGAGGTACATGAAGTTGCTCGCCGAGGTGTAGTAGACCCACACCGCCTCGGAGTCACGGGAGAGGTGCGCCTCGAACTGCCCGTCGAGGTTCAGGGCGGCAGTGATCTCGCGCCGCAGCGCCGGGGTCAGCGAGCGGGCGTCCCCGATCCCGGTGAGGGTGCCGATGCGCGAGGTCTGGCCACCGTCGGCGGCCACGCCCGACACGGCGTACACCTTGTGTTCCGGGTAATTGCGCAGAAAGCGCAGATCATCCTGCGGCAGGTCGACCTTGATCCAGCGTTGGACGCTGGCCGCCATGCCCTCGACCGTGCGGGCGTAGGCGTTGACGTTGCTGGTGAGCAGCGTGGCCCGCAGATTGACCACGGCGGCGTCGTTGACCGCGATGGTGCGAGCCTCGGCCAGCGAGAAACCGCTCGCCATGAGCAGGGCGATCAGGATGGCCAGGCCGAACAGCCACTTGTCGCGTCCCCCCAGACGTCGTCCGGACACGGTGCGGCGTCCGGGGTGTTCAGCGCTGAGCACCGAGGGACTCCTTCCGTCTCCGTTGGAGGGCCGCGCAGACCCTCGAACAGGTGTGTCGGCACGAGTGGGCGTTCCACTGAGCCGCCGGGGTGGGATTCACTCCGACCGTGCGGGGGCGGCCACGGCTTCCGGTGAGCGGACGGCGTCCGGCGGCACCCCTGCGGCGTCCGGCTCCGGCGCGACCCTGGGTAGGCTCGGGAAGCCGGGTCGAAGGTGCTCTGGCGGGGGACGACGCGCTGCCTCACGCTGGTGGCGGGATGGAGGATCGCCGTGCCGCACTCCGAGCCGGTACCGGTGAGCCGAGCATGACCTTCAGTGATCGCGTGGACGCCGGCCGACGGCTGGCCGAGCGGCTTCAGTGGCTTCGTGGCGAGGATGTCGTCGTCCTCGGGCTTCCGCGGGGCGGAGTGGTGGTGGCCTATGAGGTGGCCGCCGCCCTCGATGCCCCTCTGGACGTGATCGTGGTGCGCAAACTGGGCGTTCCCTGGCAACCCGAACTGGCGATGGGGGCGATCGGTGAGGGCGGTGTCCGGGTGGTGAATCAGCGGGTCGTCCGCGAGATGGGCGCCTCGACCGAGGTGCTCCAGACCACCGAGGTGGTCGAATGCGAGGCGCTGAGCCGGCGGCTGGCCATGGTGCGGGCCGATCACCCCCGCGTCTCGATCCTCGGGCGGCTGGCGGTGATCGTGGACGACGGGATCGCCACCGGTGCAACCGCCGTGGCGGCGTGTCAGGTGGCACGGGCACAGGGCGCCCGCCGCGTGGTGCTGGCGACCCCGGTGGCGCCGCGGCATCGGCGATCCGAACTGCTGGCGGTGGCCGACTCGGTGGTATGCGTCGACGAACCGCGTGAACTGGCCTCCGTCGGATCGGCGTACGAGGACTTCGGCGTGACCTACGACGAGACGGTGCTGGAACTGCTGGCTCGTCGCCGTGCCGACCTCGAGGCTTCCGCTCCATCGGTCACCAGGGGCACCCACTAGGCTGGCGGCGTGTCCAAAGTCCTCACCAGCTTGCCCAAGGGGGAGCGGGTCGGCATCGCCTTCTCGGGTGGTCTCGACACCTCCGTCGCCGTTGCCTGGATGCGGGAACACGGGGCGATCCCGTGCGCCTACAGCGCCGATCTCGGTCAGTACGACGAGGACGACATGTCCACGCTGCCCGACCGCGCGCGCGAGTACGGCGCCGAGGTGGCTCGCCTGGTGGACTGCCGAGAGGCCCTGGTCGAGGAGGGGCTGGCGGCCCTGACCTGCGGGGCGTTCCACATCCGTTCGGGGGGCAAGGCGTACTTCAACACCACACCGTTGGGGCGCGCCGTCACCGGCACCCTGCTGGTGCGCGCGATGCGGGCCGACGACGTCGACGTCTGGGGTGACGGATCGACGTTCAAGGGCAACGACATCGAGCGGTTCTATCGCTACGGCCTGCTGGCCAACCCGGAACTGCGGATCTACAAGCCCTGGCTGGACGCCGACTTCGTCACCGAGCTGGGCGGCCGCACCGAGATGTCGACCTGGCTGGCCGAACGCCAGCTGCCGTATCGCGCCTCGGTCGAGAAGGCGTACTCCACCGACGCCAACATCTGGGGCGCCACCCACGAGGCGAAGCGGCTCGAGCATCTGGACGCCGGGATCGAGATCGTCGAACCCATCATGGGCGTGCGGTTCTGGGACCCGGCCGTGCCGATCGACGCCGAGGACGTCACGATCGAGTTCGTGCAGGGCCGGCCGGTGGCGATCAACGGCGACTCGTTCGCCACACCGGTCGACCTGGTGCACGCGGCGAACCAGATCGGCGGCCGCCACGGGCTGGGGATGTCCGACCAGATCGAGAACCGGATCATCGAGGCCAAGAGCCGTGGGATCTACGAGGCGCCCGGCATGGCGCTGCTGTTCATCACGTACGAGCGGCTGCTCAACGCGATTCACAACGAGGACACCGTCGCCAACTACCACGCCGAGGGACGGCGGCTGGGACGCCTTCTCTACGAAGGGCGTTGGCTCGACCCGCAGTCGTTGATGCTGCGCGAGTCGCTGCAGCGCTGGGTCGGCTCAGCGGTCACCGGATCGGTGACGCTGCGGCTGCGCCGCGGTGACGACTACTCGATCATCGACACGCGCGGCCCGGGGCTGAGCTACCACCCCGACCGGTTGTCGATGGAGCGCACCGAGGATGCGGCCTTCGGCCCGCTCGACCGGATCGGTCAGCTCACGATGCGCAACCTCGACATCGCCGACTCCCGGGCGAAGCTGGAGCTCTATGCCCGCCAGGGCCAGCTCGGCTCGCACGCCCAGTTGATCGGCGAGATCGAGGCCGGCGGCGCCGACCCCATCGCCGAGATCGGCACCGACGACGTCGGCACCCAGCCCACCGACGCCCTGGTCGACCAGGCCTCCTTCGACTTCGGCGCCGACTGACCCCACCCAACCCGCTCATGCTCCGCAGGTGACCGCCCATGCTCCGCAGATGGTGGCTTTGATGGTCGAATTGTGTGTTTCCTCGGGCGGCTGCGGAGCATGAGCAGGTTTCGATGCTGACCCCGGATCAGGCATGGGACGGCGCGGCGCGGGTCGCGGGGGCGCTCGCGGCACTCGGCGCCGAGCCGGGGGATCGGGTGGCGTTCGTCGCGACGCCGTGTGAGGACCTGGTGGTGGCCGCGCTGGGGGCCTCGGCGAGTGGCGTCGTCCCGGTGGTGCTGAATCCGGGGCTGTTGCCGCACGAGCGGGACGTCCTGGTGCGCGATGCCGAGCCG
The DNA here is from genome assembly GCA_046330955.1 of Kineosporiaceae bacterium. Lineage (GTDB taxonomy): Bacteria > Actinomycetota > Actinomycetes > Actinomycetales > Kineosporiaceae > JADJPO01. The sequence continues at coordinate 61,236 of JAXLRT010000009.1, forward strand.
ATCATGGTGATCGGGGACGGCGAGCTGCCGGGCCTGCTCGCCGGTGCGCCGATCGAGCTGGCCGACGTGCCCTTGGTGCGGCCGATGCATTACACCTCGGGGACGAGTGGACGGGCCAAGGGGGTGTACGGCGGCGTGCTCGATCACGATGCTGCCTGGGCGGCGGTGCTGGACGAGCGTGAGGTGTGGGACTTCGGGCCGGACGACGCCTACCTCGCCGCCGGGCCGCTCTATCACTCGGCGCCACTGCGGTTCGCCCTCGGGACGTTGCTGGCCGGTGGCACGGTGCGGGTGCTGCCGCACTGGTCGGTGGAGGGATTCCTCGACGGATTGGCGGTCGGCGTCACCACCACGTTCATCGCCCCGACGCCGTTGCAGCGTCTGCTGAACGCGGTGGTGCACGACGGGATTCCGTTCGACACCAAGGGGTTTCGCCTGCTGGCCCACGCCGGGGCGCCGTGCCCGCACCCGGTCAAGGAGCGGGCGATCGAACTGTTCCCGGCCGGGTCGGTCTGGGAGTTCTACGGTTCGACCGAGGGCCAGTTCACCGCCTGCCCGGCAGCCGAGTGGCAGGGGCGACCGGGGACCGTGGGGCGGGCGCGGCCACATCGAGAGATCCGGGTCGATGCGGACGACGTGATCTGGTGCCGGCCGCCGGTCCATGCGAGGTTCACCTACTGGCGAAATGAGATCGCCACGACGGCGGCATGGAGTCCGGACGGTGAGTGGTTCACCGTCGGGGATCTGGGCTACCTGGACGACGATGGGTACCTGTTCATCGAGTCCCGGCGCGAGGACCTGATCATCACCGGCGGCGTGAACGTGTACCCGGTGGAGATCGAGCAGGCGTTGTCCCGGACGCCTGGCGTCCGCGAACTCGCGGTGTTCGGTGTGCCGGATGCCGATTGGGGACAACGGGTTTGTGTCGCGGTGGTGGGGGATGTACAGCCGGGCGACGTCCATGCCTTTGCTGCCACCGCGCTCGCCGGCTACAAGCGACCGAAGTCGGTCTACGTCGTCGACGACCTGCCGACCTCGGCCAACGGCAAGATCGTGCGCCGACAGCTCGCCGAGCGGTACTCGAGCTGACGCCGGCACCTCTGACCGCGACTGGTGTGCCGGTCGGTGCCCGTGGGCTGGGTCATCCCTCCGGCGGCACGGCGAGCTGTGCCTGGGCCAACCAGGCGAGTGCTCGGACGGCCTGCCAGTTGCCCGGTTTGAGGTCGGCTGCCGCCTCGGCTGCGCGTCGGTAGACCTCGGCTGCCTCGGGACGCCCGCGGGCAGCGATGGCGAGCACCGCCAAGGCCTCGACGCTCTCCCAGCTGCCGGCCTTCAGGCTTGCGGCGGTCTCCATGGCTCGACGGAAGGGTGGCGCGTTGTCCATGCGCGGGCTCATCGGACCTCCAGGCGTCTCTGATGCGAGGATCATCACGATATGCGCTGACCATCACGATGATCGAGCCTGAATCCCCGGGAGCAACAGATCACAGCTGGTGGATCACTGCGGCGAGGCCTCGGTGGCCTGGAAGGTGGACGACCGTACGACCGTCGCCATGGTGCCGATCAGGTGCCGGAATCTTCGGAATGGCCGTCGTTCTCGACCAGGTGGTCCGCTCCGTCGAGTCGGACGTGCCAGTAGGCCTGCTGACGTACCTGCGCGACGCGGGCGCCTCACCCACTCAACCCGCTCATGCTCCGCAGGTGACCGCTCATGCTCCGTGGATGGTGGTTTTGATGGTCGAATTCGGCGTTTCCTCGGGCGGCTGCGGAGCATGAGCAGGTTTCGATGCGAATCCGGACAGGCATGGACGGCGAGTTGCCGGGTCTGCGCGCCGGTGCGCGGCTCGAGGTGGGTGCCTCGCGGCCGGGTCAGTGGACGCTGATCACCTGGAGTTCGCCGACGCGGCGGGTGGTGGTCGAGGTGAGTTGCAGCGGGATGGTTCCGGACTGGCCGGCCGCGGTCCAGTTCACCTGCCAGTGGGCGGTGGCGGTGATGGTGTAGGGGTTGCCCTGCTTGGTGTAGACGTGGCCGCAGGTGGGGGACGGGGTCATCTCGGTGGTGAAGGTGTACGGGGTGCCGGCGGCGTTGGCTCCGGTGCAGTGGACGGTGGTGCCGTCGCCCATGTTCCAGTCGGTGCTGGCCAGGGTGGCGGTGAGCGAGACGGTGACGCCGGACATGGTCTGGGAGGCGGTGATCGGCCCGACGGTTTGGGGACTGGGTTGGGCCGCCCACATCCAGACCGGGACGCCGACGGCGCCCAGCTTGTCGGGTCCGGCCTCGGGGACCATACCGATGGTGATGGCGCGGATCTGGAGGGTGGCCAAGAGCTGGCGGGCCAGGACTGCGGGGTCGACGGCTGGTGGGGCGCCGGGGATCCAGTAGGGAGCCCCGGGGATGTTGGGGACGAAGGCTCCGGCGTTGGGGATTCGGTCGCAGACCTGCTGGACGATGGTGCCTGAGGTGCGGCCTTGCCAGATGGGATCGGAGAATGCTGGCTGCGGACTCGCGGGAACTGTGCGGCATATCGGTTCGCGAGATGGCGTACCTACAATTTTCGGTGCCTTCCCCGGCTTGGTACGGGTGCGTCGCCGGGGAGCGTCACTGAGCCAATACATCTAGCAACGCGAACAGATTCCAAGGGGCATTGGACTGAGGGGCAGGTGATGGCGCAGGATTGAGCAGGGCAGAGGCCATCGCTAGGCCGGCAATCCTCAACACGAAGCTGTCCGCTGATTCTGGAGCCGACCGACCAGCCATCCATGAACCCTGCGCCCACAGTGGGGTATTCAGTGTTGGGGTAGAACCGCACCCAGGCTCTTTTCGGTGTAGATTCTGGTTTTCTGGGTACGACGAACGGCCAGCCTGATCGAAGGTATCAGTCTGCGAGGCGTCCACACAGGTCGTAAGAATTACCTCCGGAACTGTGTAGCTCTTCTTCTCGGTCTTGAGGGTGATACTTTCCACGCCAATTCGCCGAATCTCGACTCTTCCGACGCTATGCCAACCATTCTTCGCAACATCGCTGCCTCCTGCTGACTGTCGTTGAGTGCCATTTGGACGGCAACGGCCTCCACGGCGCCCAGGTCTCGCCCTCCAGACGCAGTCATGACATCGCCGGCAGCAACCCACTGCTTGTACGCCTCGATCGCATTCGCCACGGCCTTGGCCTCGGCGGGCGACATCGAGGCCGGCACGCTGACCTTCGTCGAGGGTGTCGGCGTCGCGGCGGGCTGGGAGATCACCGGCGCCGACGTCCGGGTGGTCGCCGGTGAGCTCGGGTCAGCCTTGCCCGTGCATCCCGCGGTCACCAGCAGCGCGGCGGCGAGTGCCGTCGTCCGGATCGACCTTCGGTGCACGCTCTGCCCTTTCGTGGTCACCGTCCGTCCCCACAATGGTCGGCTCTTGGGTAAATGTGTGGGTAGCGCACGGTCTGTGACACGAGTCCGAAAGATAGTCCTTCACCCTGATCTTGACCAGCCCATCCTGGGTCACCGTCTTGATCGTCGTGGGATCGCAGTTTGCTACCGCGTAACCGGAGCAAACCGCGATCCAATAGTGATCATGGGCCGTCGGATGGGGTTGAGGTCGGGGTCGGGGTCGGCGAGTTCGCCAGCCGGACATACAGCTGCTTGCGCACCTGGGCGACGATATGCCCTTCGGGGTCCACCACGTCGACCTCGAACCAGCGCAACAGCCGGCCTCCACGAGCAACCGCCTGACGCAGTTCGTCGAGCACCGCCTCGTCGAGTTCGAAGGTGGCCGTGACGGCCCGCTTGGCCGGACGACGGAACCTGATCTCTGCGGCAGCGTCCCAGACCACGTACTCGGGTCCGAGATTGTGCATCACCATGAGCATCCAGAATGGGTCGGTCATCGCGAAGAGTGATCCGCCGAAATGGGTGCCGACGTAGTTCGAGGTGAACAGGCTGTGGCGCAGCCGCACCCTCACGTACCGAAACTCCGGCCCGATCTGCTCGACCCGAATCCCGGTGAACAGGAACGGCGGCCAGACGTTCATCATCCGGCGCAGGCCGGACGGCGTCCGGAAGGCCCCCTTGACCCGGCCGATCGACTGCGACGAGCGACTCACACGCCCACCCCGGCAGCCACCAGGGCCCGGGCCATCTCGAGCTCCGCCGGGGTCGTGATGTGCACGTTGCGCGGATCGCCGGGCACGCTCACCACCCGCGCCGGCCGACCGGCTACCGTCATCGCCGACACCAGGCCGGAATCCTCCACCAGCGTCAGGGCATCCAGGGCGGAATCCGCGTCCAACCCCTCGATCGCCCGCGCATGGGCAGCGCGGAGCACATCGGCCCGAAACGCCTGCGGCACCTGCACACTCACGTGAGCCGACCGATCCAGCGAGCGTCCGCGCGCGCCGTCCGGAGCCAGTTGGGCGACCACGTCGACCAGCGGCAACCCCGGGAACGCACCCTCGGCGCCGTCCCGAACCGCTTGCACCACAGCCGAATACAGTGCCACCGGTGCCAGCGGATGCGCCGCGTCGGCCACCAGGACGATGTCCGCCTCCGCCGGAACGACGGCCAGCCCGGCCCGGGTGGAGGCCGCTCGCGACGCCCCGCCGCGCGTCACGGCCTCGACGTCCAGAGCGGTGACGGCAGGGTCCGCCGGGTCGGGCACCACCGCGACCACGCCGTCGGCCACCGCGCGGGAGGCGACGATGGCGTGCTCGATCAGGCTGCGCCCGCCCAGATCGAGGAACTGCTTTGCCACGCCGCCCCCGAACCGGGTGCCGGACCCGCCGCCCAGCACGATGGCCCACACGCTCATGGCAACAACCCTGCCAGCAGATCCCCGTCGGCTGCCACGCGGGCGGCGACCTCGGCGTGATCGAGTTGCTTCAGCCCACCGGCCTCCAACTCCTGCCAGGTCCGCGGCGCCGCGGCGTTGGGCAGATCGCGACCGCGCAACGAGTAGGGCGCGATGGTCGTCTTGGCGGGATTGTTCTGGCTCCAGTCGAGCAGCACCTTGCCCGGGCGCAACGCCTTGGTCATGCGGCTGGTCACCAGCGACCCCATGCGGGCCTCGAGCCCTTCGGCCAACGACTTGGCATACGTCACAACGGCTTCCGCGTCGTCCAGCTCGGACGCGCGATCGCCCCCCGACAGCCGCGCGTACAGCTGCATCCCCTTGCCGCCGCTGGTCACCGGGAAGCAGTCCAGCCCGTCGTCCGCGAGCACCTCCCGGACGGCGAACGCGACCTCGGTGCACTCGGCCAGCCCCGCCGGGGCACCGGGATCGAGGTCGATCACCAGCCGATCGGGTGCGTGGGCGACCCCGCGGGACGCCGCGCCGTCCGGGCTCGGATCGGCCTGCCACTGCGGCACGTGCAGTTCGAGGGCGGCCAGGTTGGCGGCCCAGACCAGGCTCGCCAGGTCGTCGAGCAGCGGATACAGGATGGTCTCGCGATCCTTGCTCGACCCCGGCACCGGCAGCCGCACGCGGCGCACCCAGTCGGGCGTTCCGTTCGGCAGGTTCTTCTCGAAGAACGACGCCCCGGTCACGCCGTTCGGCCAGCGCTTGCGGGTGGCGGGCCGCCCGATGACGTGCGGCAGCATCACCTCGGCCACCTGGGTGTAGTACGAGAGCACCTCGCCCTTGGTGGTGCCGGTTGCGGGGTAGAGCACCTTCTCGAGGTTGCGCAGCACCAACCGGCGCTCGCCGATCTGTACCGCCTGATCCGGGCCGTGTGGGGATGCGGGTGTCACCTCAGGCCTCCCATCGCACGTCGTCGGGGCTCAGATCGCTGCGGACGCCGCGGAACACCGGCTGCCGTAGCCGGCCCGCCTCGCCGCGGCCCAGGTAGCGCACCTCGACCACGACCGCCGGGACGGTCCACATCGTGCCGCGGGCATCGACCGCCGGCACCTCGGTGGTGAACGGACTCGCCTGTGCCGGAGCGGCTTCGAGCAGCTCCCGCAGGTGCCGAGCCACCGGAGCCGTGATGCCGCTGCCGACGCGGCCGGCGAAGGCCAGCCCGCCGTCGCCGTCCGGCACGCCGATGAGCAGCGCGCCCAACCGGTCGCGGCTGCCGGTCTCCCAGCGCCAGCCACCCACCACGGCGGACTGGAATCGCTTGTGCGCCAACTTGATCCAGTCGTCCGTGCGCCGTCCGCAGTGATAGCGGGAGGAGCGACGCTTGGCCACCACCCCCTCGAGTTCCTGCTCCACCGTGGCCGCGACCAAGGCGTCGCGATCGTCGTAGACCGGTGAGAGCTGCCACGTGGGACTCGACGAGGTGAGCGCGCCGGCCAGTAGTTCGCGTCGACGAGACCAGGGCTGCGAGGTGAGGTCCTCGCCGTCCAGCCGCAACAGGTCGAAGGCGATGAAGGTGGCCGGGGCCTTGGCCGCCAGCGCCGCGGCCCGCCGCGCCTCGCGCACGTGCATCCGCTCGGCCAGGGCACTGAAACTGGGCCGCCCCTCGCGCAGCACGACGACCTCGCCGTCCAGCACGGCGTCGGTGTGCCCGGCGGCCAGGGCACCCGACAGGGCTGCGAACTCGGGATAGGCCGCCGTCGCCTCGTTGCCTGCCCGGCTCACGATCCGAATCCGGGGCTTCGGTGCGGTGTTCACGTGGGCCAGCACCCGCACGCCGTCCCATTTCACCTCATAAGCCCAGGTCAGGCCGTCATCAGGCAGCTCACTCGCCGATTCGGCAACTGTGGTGAGCATGGGCGCGAGCAGGGCCATGGCCCCCATGGTGGCCCACGGACGGGTGATCCCGCGCGCCGCAGACCTGCGTACCGGCCGCCGATCGGTCATGCTTGGTGGATGCGTGCAATCTGGAAGGGCGCCGTCTCGTTCGGCCTGGTCAACGTGCCGGTGCGGGTGTTCGCGGCCACGCAGGAGCACGACATCCGCTTCCATCAGGTGCACCGCGCCGATGGCGGCCGGATCAAGATGAAGCGGGTCTGCCAGGTCTGCGGCGAGGAGGTGCCCTGGGACCAGCTGGCCAAGGGGTACGAGTCCCCCGACGGACGCCAGGTGGTGCTCGAGGACGAGGACTTCGCGAGCCTGCCGCTGACCAGCAGCCGGGAGATCGACGTCCTCGAGTTCGTGCCCGCCGACCAGGTCGACCCGATGCTGTTCGACAAGTCGTACTACCTCGAACCCGAGGCGCGCACCATCAAGCCCTACGTGCTGCTGCGCGAGGCGCTGGTCAAGACCGACCGGATGGCCGTGGTGAAGTTGGCGATGCGCCAGCGCGAGACCCTCGCCGTGTTGCGGGTGCGCGACGACGTGATCGTGCTGCAGACCATGCTGTGGCCGGACGAGATCCGCGCCGCCGACTTCGAGGTGCTGCACGAGGACGTCGAGGTGCGCGATGCCGAGCTCACCATGGCGATGTCTCTGGTCGAGTCGCTGGCCGCCGACTTCGAGCCGGACGCCTACGAGGACGCCTACGCCAAGGCCGTGGTCGAGCTGGTCGAGTCCAAGCTCGAGGGAACCCCGCTGCCCGAGGTCACCCACGAGGAGGCCGGCAGCGCCGAGGTGGTCGACCTGCTGACCGCGTTGCAGCGCAGCGTCGAGGCCGCCAAGAAGGCGCGGGGCGAGAGCGTCGAGGACGCCGACAAGCCCGCGGCGAAGAAGGCCCCGGCCAAGAAGACCGCCGCGAAGAAGGCCCCTCGCAAGACGGCCTGATCAGCCGGTGTTGCGCAATCCCGTGGCGATGCCGTTCACGGTGACCAGCAACGCCCGGCGCAGCGTCTCGTCGACCTCGTCACCGGCGTCCCGGGCGCTGCGGACGCGGCGCAGTAACTGGATCTGCAGCAGCTGCAACGGCAACAGGTAGGCATCACGCGTGGCCAGCGTGCGGGCCAGCGACGGCTGCCGGGCCAGGATCGCCGACTCGCCCGTCAGGGTCTGGATCTCGCGCACGGTGAGCTCGTGCTCGGCCTCGATGAGCTCGAACACCCGGTGCAGCTGCGCCGGCACCAACTGCTCGACGTACTGCCGGGCCACCCTGAGATCGGTCTTGGCCAGGGTCATCTCGACGTTGGAGACGAAGTTGGCGAAGAACCGCCACTCGTCCAGCATCTCGCGCAGCACCTCGCCCAACCCGGCCGCTCGCGCCGCCGCCAGGCCGGATCCGACGCCGAACCAGCCCGGCACGATCTGGCGGGACTGGGTCCAGCCGAACACCCACGGGATCGCCCGGAGACCGTCGATCCCCTCGCCGGTGGTCGCCCGCCGCGCCGGGCGCGAGCCCAGGTGCAGGTCGGCCAGCTCCTCCACCGGGGTCGACCGGCCGAAGTACTCCGGCAGATCGGGGTCGGTGACCAGGTCGCGGTAGCGGCGTTGGGCGGCGGTCGAGACCAGCCCCATCGCGGCGTCCCATCGCGCGAGCTTGTCGCTGCTGGCCAGCGATCGCCGGTGCAGTACGGACGAGACCAGCGTCGCCGAGACCAGTAGCCCGAGGTTCTCGCGCGCCAATTGCGGCACCAGGTACTTGTCCGAGATGACCTCGCCCTGCTCGGTCAGTTTGATCTCGCCGTCCAGCACGCCCCACGGCTGCGACAGGATCGCGTCGTAGGTCGGGCCACCGCCGCGCCCCACCGTGCCGCCGCGCCCGTGGAACAACCGCAACCGGACGCCGTGCGCCGCTGCGACGTCCCGCAGTGACCGCTGCGCGAGGTGGATCTGCCACTGCGAGGTGGTGATCCCGGCGTCCTTGTTGCTGTCGGAATACCCCAGCATCACTTCCTGGACGTCGCCGCGCAGCGCGACCAGCCGTCGATAGCTGGGCTCGGACAGCAGCTCTCCCAACAGATCTGCGGCCCGGCGCAGCTCGTCGACGGTCTCGAGCAACGGCACGAACCCGATCCGGGCCACTCCGCCCGGGATGTCGACCAACCCGGCCTCGCGGGCCAGCACCACCGCCGCGAGGACGTCGTCCGCGCCCTTGGTCATCGAGATGATGTACGACTCGCAGGCCTCCGGGCCGAACCGGTCGAGCACGTCGCGAATCGCCACGAAGGTCTCGAACGTGGTGCGCTGCATGCCCTCCAGCGGCGGCGGGCTGGGCGCGAGCGGACGCCGCGAGGCCAGTTCGGCGGCCAGCACGGCCGTCCGGTTGGCCCGGGCCAGCTCGGCGTACGGTCGCGGCTGTTCACCGAGCCGGTCGATCAGCGTGCCGAGCGCGGCATGGTGCAGCGCAGCGTGTTCGCGCACGTCGAGCGTCGCCAGCGACAGTCCGGCCGCCGACACGATCCGGATCGCTCGCTCGATGATGCCGCGCGCCGCCAGGTCGGTTCCACACGCCGCCAACGAGTTCCGCACCAGCAGCAGGTCGTCGAGCAGCTCGCGGGTGCTGGCGTACTCCACCCCCGGACGGCGCGCCGTCCCGGTCGTGGCAGCGGCGCGGGTGGCGGTGAGCTTGGCTCGGATGCAGGTCAGCTTGAGCCGGTACGGCTCCTCGGCGTTGAGCCGGCGATACCGCTCGTCGAGGGTGGTCAGTGCGGCCAGATCGGCGTCCAGCGAAGCGCGCAGCTCGGCGGTGGCATCGACGAAACGCTCACTGCACGAGAGGTCTTCGAGCAATCGATCCATCAGCGCGTGCAGGTCGCGGATGGCGTGGTCGCGCAGCATGTCGGCTACCTCACGGGTGGTCTGCGGCGTGACGAACGGGTTGCCGTCCCGGTCGCCGCCGATCCACGAGCCGAACGAGAGCGGCCGGGTGACCAGGGGCATCTCGACGCCGATCGAGGCGAGGGTGGCGGCCAGGCCCGTCGAGCACCTCCGGCACCGCCCCGGCCACGAGGGCATCGAGGTAATAGACCGCGTTGCGGGCCTCGTCCATCACCTCCGGCCGGGTCAGCCGCAATTCGTCCGTCTGCCACAGCAATTCGATCAACTCGGTCACCCGACGGTGGGTGCGCGGGTCGTCCAGCGCGGCGGCGTCCGGGGCGCTGGACAGCTGATCGGCGATGCCGCGCAGTTTCAGCAACACCGAGCGCCGGGCGGCCTCGGTCGGATGGGCGGTGAACACGGGGCGGGCAGCCAAGGTGCGCACCGCCTCGGCAACGTGCGCAGTCTCGATCTCACCGGCCGCGATGGCCTCACCGATGCGGGCCGCCGCCATGGTCAGTGGGTCGCCCTGGCTGCGATTGGCCCGCTCGATCTCGCGGGCGCGATGCACCTGCTCGGCCACGTTGGCCAGGTGGAAGTAGGTGGCGAACGCCCGAGCCAGCGAGGTCGCGGTGGGCAGGTCGACCTCGGCCAGCAGCTGCGCCGTCCGCTGCGGGTCGGTGCGGGCCGACTGCCGCACCTGCTCGACGAGGTCGAGGAGTTCGGGCCCGTGCTGGCGGGCCAGGGTGTCGCCCAGGATCTGGCCGAGCCGGTTGATCTCCGAGCGCAACGGCGCCGTGGCGTCGGGGGAGTGGTCCGTGGCGAGCGCCGACGCGGTGTCGGGCGTGGGCAGGGTCGACGTGCTCATCGGGGCTCCCGGGTGGACGGGCGAGGTGCGGGACTGCTCGGCGTGTGCGCCGGCACCGATGACGGCGGGTGCAGCCTAACCTGCCTGCTCGGTGGCGGCGGAGTGATCAGGCGCCGACTGCCCGGTCAGCCGAGGATGTCGTGCCGGATGACCAGGTCCTCGCGTTCGGGACCCACCCCGATCGCGCTGATCCGCACGCCGGCCATCTCCTCCAGGGCCAGCACGTAGCGCTGCGCGTTCTTCGGCAGGTCCTCGAACGAGCGGATCCCGGCGAGGTCCTCGGTCCAGCCGTCGAAGTACTCGTAGACCGGCTGGGCATGGTGAAAGTCGCTCTGCGTCAACGGAATGTCCTCGTGCCGCACGCCGTCCACGTCGTAGGCGACGCACACCGGCAGCTGCTCGACGCCGGTGAGCACGTCGAGCTTGGTCAGCACCAGATCGGTCAAACCGTTGATCCGCGTGGCATACCGGACGACCGGCGCGTCGTACCAGCCGCAGCGTCGCGGACGCCCGGTCGTCGTCCCGAACTCGCCCCCTACGCGGCGCAACCGCTCGCCGTCCGCATCGAACAGCTCCGTCGGGAACGGTCCCTCGCCGACGCGGGTGGCGTAGGCCTTGGCCACCGCCACCACGGTGTCGATCCGAGTCGGTGGCACACCGCTGCCGGTGCAGGCGCCTCCCGCGGTCGCATTGGACGACGTCACGAACGGGTAGTTGCCGTGGTCGACGTCCAGCTGGGTGGCCTGGCCGGCCTCGAACAGCACGGTGCGGCCCTCGTCCAGCGCATCGACCAGCACCTTGGCGGTGTCGGCCACCATCGGGCGCAATCGCTCGGCATAGGACAGCAGGTGATCGACGGTCTCGGCGGCCGAGATGGCGCGGCGGTTGTAGACCTTGACCAGCAGGTGGTTCTTCTGGTCCAGGGCGCTGCCGACCTTCTGGGCCAGGATGTTCTCGTCGAACAGGTCCTGCACCCGGATGCCGATGCGGTTCATCTTGTCGGCGTACGTCGGCCCGATGCCGCGGCCGGTGGTGCCGATCTTGCGCTGACCGAGGAAGCGTTCGATCACCTTGTCGATGGTGCGGTTGTACGGCGGGATGATGTGCGCGTTGGCCGAGACCAGCAGTGCCGAGCAGTCGATGCCACGCGAGGTCAGGGCGTCGATCTCGCCGAACAGCACGCTCAGATCGATCACCACACCGTTGCCGATGACCGGCACCACGCCGGGGGTGAGGATGCCCGAGGGCAACAGGTGCAGGGCGTACTTCTCCTGCCCGATCACCACGGTGTGGCCGGCGTTGTTGCCGCCGTTGAACTTCACGACATAGTCGACCGCGTGCCCGAGGGCATCGGTCGCCTTCCCCTTGCCCTCGTCACCCCATTGGGCGCCGACGATCACGACTGCAGGCATGGCTCACTTCTCCCCGAGTTCGGCTGCGGCCACCGGGTCGCAGTCCGCCAAGAACATGGCACAGCGCCGCTTCTCGGCGTCCTCGCCGATCGCCGCTGCCGCCTTCCCGAGGGCGGCGAGCGCCCGCAGGAAGCCTCGGTTGGGGACGTGCGACCACGCCACCGTTCCGGTTCCGCGCCACCCCGCGGCGCGCAATGCGTCCAGGCCACGGTGGTAACCGACCCGTGCGTAGGCATAGGCCTGCACCGGCTCCCCGGCCTCCAGCGCCTGCTCGGCGAGCACCGCCCACGGCAGGCTGCGGGCCGGGTGGGCGGCGGCGACCTCGGACGGCGAGCGGCCGGCGTCCAGTTCGGCGTGCACCTCGCCGTCGTCCGGCAGCTCGGTGCCGTGGCCGGGCAGGGAAGGGTTCAGCAGGTTGCCAGACATGTGATCTACCGCCGGGAGGTGAGGGAATCGAGGTCGATGGTCAAGCGCTGTGCTGCGTCGGGGCTGTGTAGATCGAGATCCAGGATGCCGGAACCCTGCGCGACGATCTCGTAGAAGCCATCGACCACCAGGTGCGCCGTGATCGTGGTCGGTGGATCGAGGTCGATCAGCCAGTAGTCGCCGATCCCGGCCAGGGCGTACTCGTGCAGCTTGGTGACCCGGTCGGTGCGGCCGGTGCCCGGCGAGATGATCTCGACCGCCAGCAGGACGTCGTCCGCCGACAGGCGCGCAGGGTTGCCCTCGGCGACCGCTGACCGCGTCACGACCACGTCGGGGATCCGCACCGTGGCCGCCTCGCCGGCCTCGATGATCACCTCGACGTCCGGCAGCGCCGTCAGGTTGTCGGGTAACTGCTCGTCCAGAGTGGCCATGAGCCGACCCATGGCGCGCTGGTGTAGGGCCAGCGGACGTGGCACCACGAGCAGGACCCCTTCGCTCAACTCGTACCGGTGCGAGGTGTCCTCGGGCAGCTGCTCCCACTCCGCGAGGGAGAGCAGGTGGTCGGGCCACGGCACGGTGTTCACTGCTCGAGTCTACGAGTCGGCCAGGGCTTCGAGCGCATCGTCGTAGGCGTTGAATGCGGCCAGGACCTGCAGGATCGCCGTCACCGCGTCGTCCTGGTCGTCGGGCAACAGGTCCTGCCACTCGCGCCGCGGCTCGGCGTCACGTAGTCGTGCCCGGATGCGGCGGTTCTCGTGGGCGCTGAGCTGGTAGTCCTCGACCAGTACCGACAGCGCCGACTGCACCGCGCGCCGTCCGTACTCCTCGCCGTCCTGCTCGATCGTCAGCGCGGCGTCGAGCCACCCCTCGCCCTCGGGTCCCTCTTCGAGTTCGTCGGTGATCGAGGTGAACAGCATCATGTACGCCCGCCACCACGCCGGGGTGCATTCCTCGTAGTCGTCGTAGGGCAGCCGAAGGGCGCGCCGGACGAAGGCCTCGGCCCGGGTGGCGTCGTCGTCCAGCAGTGCACGCAACGCCTTGTCCAACAGGTTCTCGGCGGCCTCGTGCAGCGCGCTGCTCTGGGCCAACCGGAGGTGGTTCGAGGCCACCGTGAGCGGGCTCACGGACAGGTCGAGGGAGTCGAGGGACTGCGTCATGGGATCAGTCCACCGCACCTCGGGCCGCAAACGCGGAAGGTGGAGGTTTGGACACGCAGACGGTGCCAAACCCTCCACCTTGTTGCCGGGTGGCGTTACTTGAGCTTCGTACCGGCCGAGCGCAGGTTCTGGCAGGCCTCGACCACGCGGGCGGTCATGCCGGCCTCGCCGGCCTTGCCCCAGGCGCGCGGGTCGTAGGTCTTCTTGTTGCCGACCTCGCCGTCGATCTTCAGCACGCCGTCGTAGTTCTGCATCATGTGCGCAGCGATCGGGCGGGTGAAGGCGTACTGGGTGTCGGTGTCGACGTTCATCTTGATCACGCCGTAGTCGACCGCGGCCGCGATCTCCTCCGGCAGCGAACCCGATCCGCCGTGGAACACCAGGTCGAACGGCTTGTCCTTGCCGTACTTGGCGCCGACCGCGTCCTGGATCTCCTTGAGGATCTCGGGGCGCAGCTTGACGTTGCCCGGCTTGTAGACGCCGTGCACGTTGCCGAAGGTGAGGGCGGCCATGTAGCGGCCCTTCTCACCCAGGCCGAGTGCCTCGGCGGTGGCCATGCCGTCCTCGACGGTGGTGTACAGCTTGTCGTTGATCTCGCCGACGACACCGTCCTCCTCGCCACCGACGACGCCGATCTCGACCTCGAGGATGATGTTGGCGGCCTTGGCCAGCGCCAGCAGCTCCTGGCCGATCTCGAGGTTCTCGGCCAGCGGGACCGCCGAGCCGTCCCACATGTGCGATTGGAACAGCGGGTTCTGCCCGTTCTTCACGCGCTCGGTGCTGATCGCCAGCAGCGGGCGGACGAAGCCGTCGAGCTTGTTCTTGGGGCAGTGGTCGGTGTGCAGCGCGATGTTGATGTCGTACTTCTTGGCGACCTCGTGCGCGTAGGCGGCCAGCGCGACCGACCCGGTCACCATGTCCTTGACGGTGGGGCCGGACAGGTACTCGGCGCCACCCGTCGAGACCTGGACGATGCCGTCGCTCTCGGCCTCGGCGAAGCCGCGAATGGCGGCGTTGAGGGTCTGCGACGAGCTGATGTTGATCGCCGGGTAGGCGAAGCGGCCGGCCTTGGCCCGGTCGAGCATCGCGGCGTAGGCCTCGGGGGTTGCGATGGGCATGAGATGTGCTCCCTGGTAATCGCAGATCAGTGGTGGATATCCGCACTCGATCCTTCCACGCTTCGTCGCGGCGCAGAGCACCGGAGGTCCCGGCGTTTTCGTGAACGTTCTCGGGCTTTTCGTGAACACCTGTCGCGTGTCGACCACGTTGCGTGACCCGTTCGCGGCATGATCGGCGCGTGCTGGACGTGCCTGCGCCGATGCCGGCCCGCCTGACCTGCGACACGTGCGGGTTCATGGCGGACGTTGCCGTGGTCGCCGACGACAACCGGGGCGAGACCCTGGCGGTGTCGTGCTGGCGCGATCGAATCGATCTGCCACGACGCCTGCCACCGGGCATGATGCGCATCGAACGCCGCTACGGGCGGTGGTATCGCGAACAGATCGCCGTCGAGGCGTTGTTCGGCACCGGCCTCGATCTGGACTGTGAGGCGTGCGGTGCACCCGCCGCCGTGGTCACCGAGCAACGCACGGACGACGCGCGCTGGCAGACCGCGACGTGTCGCCGATGCCGGCCGGTGCTGACAGCGGGTCACCACCGCGGGGCCGTGCAGCGTGACCTGGCCCGTCGCGAGCCGCGTCCGGGCGCGACCTGGGCGAAGGTGGGCGCGCGCAGCGCGTGAGGGTTGATGGGGCTCAGTCCGCCTCACGAGTGTGGACGCTGAAGCCTCACCCTCCGACGCGACCGAACGGCGCACCGAGCCGAGCCAGGTGATCACGCTCGTCCCTGAGGGCGGTGGTGGCGAGGACTCGATCGCTCGTGTCGAGGAAACGCACCGTTGTGGCCGCCCGCGCCTGTGGCGAGGTGATCACGGCATGCCCGTCCTGGACCTCGAAGCTGCCCAGCGTCTGGTTCGAAGAATCGAGGAGCTCCACACGCCTGGCGTCGGAGGGCCCCATCACAGCGAATCGATCCGTCGGATTGCCCTCGTAGATCAGGTGCCAGGCGAGCGTCATGGGTCGGCCCACCGGGATCACCAGGGCGCCGTCGAGGGCGATGCCCCCCGCAAACTGTGCTTCCGCATGGCCCGCGACGGCGATCGTGGTGCCGCTGGAGGTCCGCAGCGTCAGGACTGCGACCATGGAGTTGTCCGGGCCGAAGATCGTGAGCGCAGGGGTGAGATCGGTCGGTGTCGCCCGTGCCAGGGTCAGACCGCCGCGCACGAACTCCTGGAGCCTGGCGCTGTCGATGCGCCGGCTCGGATTCGGGATTCGAGCGGTGATCTCGGCGGCGGCTTCCTGCGACGCAGCCAGCGGCCACTCCTGGCCGCCTGCGGTCACGGTGACAGCGCCGTGAGCCTTCTCGGCCAGGTAGATGTGGACCCCCGGTTCGGTGGCCGGAACCGCGTCATAGCCGATGCTCTGCTGGCCATCCGCACCGTAGCTCACGGAATTCTGTGCCCAGACGGTTGCTGAGGTGGAGGTGAGTACGACCACTCTGCGAAGGACGGTGCGGGTGGGGTCGACGCCGACCATCCGATCGCCGATGTCCATCCCCATCGGGTCGGGCAGATTGGACCAGAGTGCGCCGGAAATTTCCATCCGGCCCGGTGCGGAACCAGCGTCGGCCGTCAGCCAGATGCGCCCTCGGGATAGGCCTCGCGCATCGACGGTGCAGGGCAGTTCGACTACCGCCAACCGGATACCGCCGAGGTCGGCGGCGTACAGGATGCTCATCTGATTGGCGGCCAACCCGCGGCACGACAGGCCTGTTCGGTCACTGAGCGGCGGGGCAGTGAGGTCGATGACGCGTTGCCGCAGACCTGCCAGCCACGCCGTGTCGTGGGCGAGTGAGCCCTTGGTGGGCTGCCGGGCGAGGGCGCTCGCGCCGTCCAGGGGTGAGGGCACGATGCTCACCACGCCGGCCGGATCGGTCGACGACGTCAGGCCAGTCCACCGCGGGAGGCCGCCGGCGAACAGGGCGGCCACGCCGAGCGCTGCCGTTGCTCCCGCGAGCCGCCGCAGCCGGCGGCGGCGACGCGATCGGTGAAGCCCGGCGGACACCGAGCCCCAGTCGACGGCGCGGGTCATCGGCAGCTCGGCGGCGAGCCGGGTGAGTTCCTGGCGCGCCGCCTTCTCGAGACGTGCGGCGTCCTCGAGCAGGTTGTCGTTCACGGTTGCACCTCCACGTCGGCGAGGGCGTTCAGGCGGGTCAGGGCATCACGCAACTGGTGCAGGCCACGAAAGGTCTGGCTCTTCACCGTGCCGATCGAGCAACCGAGCATCCGGGCGGTCTCGGCCTCGGACAGGTCCTCGACGAAGCGCAGGACGACGACCGCGCGCATCCGTGGCGGCAGCGCGCACAGCAGGTGCCAGAGTTCGTCGCGTTGGGCGATGCGATCGGAGTGTTCGACCAGGGTGCTCGCCCACCCGGGTGGATCGCCGTCCGGCGTCAGGGTCTCGAAGGCGACCTCGCGCACCCGGCGCCGACGCCAGCGCGAGGCTGACAGGTTCGCCATGGTTGCCTTGACGTAGCGCTCGGGGGAGTCGATCCGGATCTTCGACCAGCGCGGCCAGCACCTCTCCAGCGCCGACTGCACCAGGTCTTCAGCCAACCCGGCATCACCGGTCAGCAGCAGGCCGAACCGCACCAACGCCCCCCAGCGTTCGGTGACCAGCTGCCGCAGTTCGGCCTCGGAACTCGCCCTACCCATGGGCTACTGGACGCCGCCCGGCTGCCGAAAGGTTGTCATCCATTCGATCATTGTCGAGGTGGCCTTGCCCGAGCCGGGTTCAGGCTGGGCGCGGCAGCTCCAGCGCGGCGGACAGGTGGCCCGGCGGCGTCCGGGGGCGTCGTGGTTCGCGGACGCCGGCGGTACCGCCACCCCAGTCGTTGTCCCCGCTGTCCCATCCCGGATCGTCCCCGGCGGACCCGACGCCCCAGGGGTTGTCCGCCCGGCGGCCCGGCGGGTCGAAGTAGCGCAGGACCCGGGAGACGCGCCTCGTCCGCGCCGGCCCGGAGCGCGGGGCGCCGACCTGCACCAGGTCGCCGTTGGCCATGGCCGTCGCCAGGGTGAGGGCGCCGCCGTCCACCATCGGCCAGGCCGCCTGCACCCGGATGTCGAGGATCTGCACCGCCTCGGCGGCCGAACCGGCCTTGATGCGCACGCTGACGGCCAGGGTGTCGGCGCCGAGCATGCTGAACCGGTGACCCGAGCCCACCCGATCGGCCAGCACGTCGAACTGACGGCGACCCGGCACCGCGGGCGCGACGGTGTAGTGCAGGGTGACCACGAACTTGGCCATGACGACCCCCTCGTCGTGCGGCGTCGTCGTCCCACCGACGGGGCGCGGCGCCGTCCGGTTTCAGCGTCGCACGGGAACGTCAGCGACGCAGCACGTGGCGGAGTACCGGTCGGGTCTCCATGTTGGTGACCCCGGGCAGGATCCGAATGGCCTGGACGGCCTCGGCCAGCTCGGCCTGGGTGCGGCACCGCACCCGGATCTCGTAGTCGATGCTGCCGGCCAGGTCGAGCACCTCGGTGATCGTCGGGATGGCTGCCAGACCGTCCTCGATCGGCTGCATGTCGGCGTCCACGGCCATGTGGACGTGGATCACGGCCTGCAGCGCCGGCGCCTCGATCGCAGGGTCGAGGATGGCGGTGTACCCGCGGATCACCCGTTCGGCCTCCAGCCGGCGTACGCGCTGGGTGACCGCATTGGCCGACAGGCCGACGGCCTGACCGAGGTCGCGGTAGGACGCCCTGGCGTTTGTCCTCAACAGACGGAGGATTCGCTCGTCGGTGGCGTCGTAGCTGCGGTTACTCATCGGTGCCTGGGTCACGAGTTCATTCTCCCAGGCCACAGCGGCTGTGATGGATGCATGAACACCGTCGGCACCGTCCTCGACCGCTTCCCCCGGCCGCGTACCGTCGTCACCGAACCGATCGGGACGACGCCGCGCGCCGCCGGTGAGCCGCGCCGCGACCGGAGTTGGCTGGCCGTCGCCGGGTTACTGCTGGTGACCGTGGCCTGGGGTTCGACGTTCGTGTTGCTCGACCAGGCGACGCAGCGGATCCCGGCGGCCGACTACCTCGCGGTGCGGTTCGGGCTGGCCGCGTTGGTGCTGGCCACGCTGCGCCCGCGCGGGCTGGGGGCCATGCCGCGGGAGCTCGCGCTGAAGGGCGTGGTGATCGGTGCGCTGTTCGGTGGCGGCAACCTGCTGCTCACCATGGGCCTGAGCTACACCACCGCCTCGGTGAGCGCTTTCGTCACGGGCATGTACGTGGTGTTCACGCCGCTGCTCGCCGCGCTGGTGCTGCGCCAGCGGCTGGCCGGTCGGGTGTGGGCGGCGACCGGACTGGCCATGGCCGGGCTGGGCGTGATGACGCTGCGCCTGGACGGCGGTGCGTTGCTGGGGCGCGGCGAACTGATCACGCTGGTGGCGGCGCTGATCTGCGCGGGGCAGATCGTGGCGCTGGGCGCCTGGTCGGACTCGCGCTTCGTGGTCGAGCTCGCGGTGATCCAGTCTGCGGTGACCGCGCTGATCTGTGGCGTGTTCGCGCTGCCGGGCGGGATCACGCTGCCCACCGGACGTTCGGAGTGGACCGCCATGATCTACATGGCGGTGGTGGTGGGCGCGGTGACGATGCTGCTGCAGACCTGGGCGCAGGCCCACCTGCACCCGGCGCGGGCCGCGATCGTGATGACCTTCGAGCCGGTGTGGGCCGCGGTCTTCGCCGTCCTCCTCGGCGGCGAGACGCTGGGCTGGCGATTCGCCCTCGGGGCCGGTGCGGTGCTCGCGGCGATGTACCTGTGTGAGCGGGCGCCGTCCGAGGCGTCTGCCGGGGACGGCGTGGTCAACGGGGCTGACGCCCCGATGGGTGAGGCTGGGCGCTGGGTCAGCTGACGGCGTGCCGACGGATCCAGGCGTGCATCGCGATCGCGGCGGCGGCCGCGGCGTTGATCGAGCGCGTCGAACCGAACTGCGCGATCGAGAGGACGTCGCGGCAGGCCGTCCGGGTGGGTTCGGACAGGCCCGGACCCTCCTGGCCGAAGACCAGCACGCAGCGCCGCGGTAGGTCATAGGTCTCCAGCGGGACGGCGCCGGGCAGGTTGTCGATGCCGATCACCGGCAGGTGCTGGGTGGCCGCCCACGCCACGAGATCGGCGGCGTCCGGGTGGTGCACGACGTCCAGGTATGCATCGGTGACCATCGCGCCGCGGCGGTTCCAGCGGCGACGTCCCACGATGTGAACCCCGGCGGTGTTGAACGCGTTGGCGGTGCGGACGACGGAGCCGATGTTCAGATCGTGCGCCCAGTTCTCGACGGCCACGTGGAACGGGTGGGCTCTGGCGGCCAGGTCGGCCCGGATCGCCTCGATGCTCCAGTAGCGGTAGTGGTCGACGACATTGCGCCGGTCGCCGTTGCGCAACAGCTCGGGGTCGTATCTCGGGTCGTCCGGCCAAATCCCGGGCCAGGGCCCGACACCCACGGTGTCCACGTACGCTGTCCGAGTGCTCACGGATGCCATCATGCTCGGTCAGTCCCTCGCCCTCGGCCCGTCCTGGCTGAACCCCGACACCCTGCTGGACGCGCTGGGCGCCTGGGCACTGTGGGGCGCCACGGCGATCATCTTCGCCGAATGTGGCCTGCTGATCGGCTTCTTCCTGCCCGGCGACTCGTTGTTGTTCACCGTGGGCATGCTGATCACCACCGGGGTGATCCACCACTCGCTGTGGCTGGCCTGCCTGGTGCTCACCGTGGCGGCGTTCGCGGGCAACGTGGTGGGGTACCGGATCGGATACCTCACCGGGCCGGCGATCTTCAAGAAGCAGGATTCGCGGCTCTTCCGACGCGAGTACGTCGACAAGACCGTCGAGTTCTTCGACCGCTACGGCAACCGGGCCATCGTGCTGGCCCGCTTCGTGCCGATCGTGCGCACCTTCATCACCGTCATGGCCGGCGTTGGCAAGATGGAACAGCGGCGCTACTTCATCTACAGCGGCATCGGTGCCGTGCTCTGGGCCTGCGGCGTCACCCTGCTCGGCGCCGCCCTGGGACAGGTGGACCTGGTGCGCAAGCACATCGAGATCATCCTGCTCGCGATCGTCGGCATCTCCGTGATCCCGGTGGCCGTCGAGGTCCTGCGCGAACGCGCCAAGTCCCGCCGCGCCGCCTGACCCTTGCACCTGCGCCCCCCTACGCCCCCAACAAACCCGCTCATGCTCCGCTGATGACCGGTCATGCTCCGCGGATGACGCCTCTGGGGCCGGTTTGGCCCTGGCTCGGCGTCACCTGCGGAGCATGAGCGGGTTGGGTTCGGCCGGTGAAGGTGCGGCGGCGGGACAGCGTCCGGTTGAGGTGGCCGGCGAGCTCGAGCGCGCGAGAGGAGCTGCGGACGTCGCCCGCCTCCCACCGCACCACGTCGGCGCCGAGCCGGCGAATCCCCTGTTCACGATGGCGCTCGGCGGCGATCAGGTCGGCCAACGCGGTGGTGTCTGCCCCGGCCCGTTCGGCCATGGCCAGCAGCGACTTGATTCGGCCATCCGATTCGCCGGCCACCCCGCCTGGCCACCAGCAGTCGACCCGTCCGACGAACGTGCCTGCCGGGGTGAGGATCTCGATCTGCCAGAGCGGTTGTGCCACCGCGCAGTCGTGGAAGGCCCACGCCGACCAGGACTCCAGCGGTGTCTCGCGCCGTGAGCTGGACAGCCCGGCGATCGTGCGAGCCCGGACGACGCCCGGCCAGCCGCGCTGCCGGTACAGCGCGATGAACAGGTCATTGGTCGACAGGCCGTGCAGGCGTTGAGCGGCATCGGCCATCGCCAGCCCATCGTGCGGGGGCAGTGTGCGCAGACAGTCGGCCACGGTGCGCGACAGCGTGGTCACCGGAATGCCGTGCGCGTCGGCGGTGATCTCGTCGTCCGGGCAGGGTGCCACCAGGACGTGCAGCCCGTCGCGTTGTCGGGTCGGCCCGTCTGTGGTCGTCACCGCCAACGGCGGCCAGCCACCCCACGGCTCCGGCAGCCCCCACAACCGGGCCGCGTGGGCGTGGCTGACGATCACGTCGCGGCGCAGGGCCTGGACGACGGCCACCGCCTCGGCGTCCAAGGGGTTCAGGCCCGGTGGTGCCAGGACGCCGCGCCGCAGCGTGACGAGCCGTCCGTTGTGCACCTGGCGGGTGATCTCGTGATCGGTGGCTCCGTCGTCGCGCAGCTCGGCGCGGGTACGGATCGGCAGCGGCTCAACCGGGCCGGACAGGGGCGTGAGGTGGCGGATGCGAGCGGTCATGCCTGGACGGTGACGGTGAACCCCGAGCCGGCGCACGTCGTCCGGAGTGGCCTGTGGACGATGGGACGTCACCGATCGTCTGGGGACGGATTCTCGCCGTCGTTGCGAGCCCTGGCGCTCCGCGAACCACCCCGCAACCCGCTCATGCTCCGCGGGTGACAGCTCACGGGCCGAAATCGGCCCGATTTCGCGTCACCAGCGGAGCATGAGCGGTCAGCTGCGGAGCATGAGCGGGTTTGGTGGGCTGGTCAGCGGGTGATCTGCATGACGACGGCCTTGGGTTCGGTGAAGAACTCGCGGCTGAAGTTGCCGCCCTCGCGGCCGACGCCAGAGTCGCCGACGCCGCCGAAAGGGGTGCGCAGGTCGCGGATGAAGAAGCAGTTCACCCAGACCGTTCCCGCCCGAAGCTGCGAGCTGACCCGGTGCGCGCGGGAGAGGTTCTCGGTGAACACCATCGCGTTCAACCCGTACCGGGTGTCGTTGGCCATCCGGACGGCGTCTGCTTCGTCGGTGAAGCGGTTGACGATGCAGACCGGGCCGAAGATCTCCTCGCAGTACGGCGCGGCGTCCAGGGCCAGGCCGTCGGCGATGGTCGGGCGCACCACCCAGGAGCCGTCGGTCGCGACGCCCCCGGTGTAGATGTGGCCGCCCAGCTCCTCGATCTGGGCGACGTAGCCGGTGACCTTGTCGAAGTGCTTCTTCGACGACAGCGCCGAGAACTTCGTGCCGGGCGCCAGCGGGTCACCGATCTGCAGCGCTTCTGCCGCGGCGACGAACCGCTTCATGAACTCGTCGTAGATGCCGTCCTGCACGAGCAGCCGCGAGCCGGCCAGGCAGATCTGACCCGCGTTGCGGAAGATCGCCTCGACGGCCCAGTACACGGCGTTGTCGAGGTCGGCGTCCTCGAACACGATGTTCGCGCCCTTGCCGCCCAGCTCGAGCGACACCGGGGCCAGATGCGTTGCCGCGGAAGCCATCACCAGCTTGCCGGTGGTCGACGAGCCGGTGAAGGTGACCCGGTCGACGTCCCAGTCCGCGGTCAGCGCCGACCCGGCGGGCGCGCCGTGCCCGTTGAGCACGTTCAGCACCCCGGGCGGGAAGCCCACCTCGGCGGCCAATCGGCCCAGGTGCGTGACGGACGCCGGGGTGTCCTCGGACGGCTTGATGATGCAGGTGTTCCCCCAGGCGATGGCCGGGGCGATCTTCCAGGACGCCATCATCAGCGGGAAGTTCCACGGTGAGATGGCCGCGACCACCCCGGCCGGACCGAACTCGCTGTAACAGTGGTGGCCCGAGTCCATCGGGAACACCTCACCGCAGTGGTCACGCTGGTGGTCGGCGAAGAACCGGAAGTTCCAGACCGAGCGCGCCACATCGTGTTTGGCCTGCTCGAACGGCTTGGCCATGTTGGTGGAGTCGTAGCCGGCGAGCTCGTCGACCTTCTCCTCCATCCGGTCGGCGAGCTTGTGGATCCAGCCTGCGCGCTCGGCGCGACCCATCCGTGGCCACGGGCCGGAGTCGAATGCCGTGCGCGCACTCGCCACCGCACGGCGGGCATCCTCGGCACCACCCTCGGCGGCTTGCGCCCAGACCTCGCGGGTCCACGGGTTGTAGACGTCGAAGCGGCCACCGTCGACCGACTCGACCTCGACGCCGTCGATGATGTGCCCGAAGAATTCCACGTCAGCTCTTCCCCTCCGACGACGATTGCTGCGAAACCTGCTGTGCCCGTTCGGCCAGGGTCACACCACCCGCCGACCAGTGCGTCGGCGGCACCTCCCGGACGACGACACGCACGTTCGCGTCCGGCGCACCCACGGCGCGCACCACCGCCTCGTGCACCTCGCGCATCAGCGCGCGGATCTGCTCGGGAGTGCGACCGGTCGCCAGGGTCACCTCGACCAGGGGCATCAGGCGCTCGTTCCGGTGGCGGCCTCGGCAGCCGGACCACCGTTGAGGTAGACCGACCCCAACGACGTGAAGTGGCAGGCCACGCTCGACCCGGGCGGAGCGAACACGGCGTCCGTCATGCCGCCGGTCAGTACGATCCAGCCGGCCTCGAGCTTCTTGCCGCGCCGTCCGAGATCGTTGACCGCCAACGCGAGTGCCTCGGCGGGGTGACCCTGCACCGCGGCGCCGGTGGCCGAGTCGACGATCGCGCCGTCCACCTCGACCATCACCGCCTCCATCGCCAGGTCCAGGCCGTCGGCCGGCAACGCCACCGGGCCGGTGACGAACGCGCCCGACGAGGCGTTGTCGGCCACGACGTCCGGCAGGGTGAACGTGAAGTCGCGGTACCGGCTGTCGATCACCTCGGCGCCCCCGAGCACCACGTCGACCGCCGCGAGCGCCTGCGCCGCACTGACTCCCGGCCCCTCGAGGTCGCGAGCCATGACGAAGACGATCTCGGGTTCGATGCGCGGGTGGATCAGCTTGCCCTGCGGCACCGGCTCGCCGGCCGGCAGCAGCATGGCGTCGGTGAGCCAGGCCACCAGCGGGACGTCGATGCCCATCCGCTTCTGCTTGGCCCGGCTGGTCAGGCCGAGTTTGACCCCGATCAGCTTCTCGCCCCGGGCCAACCGACGGCGCAACGTCTCGTCCTGCACCGCGTAGGCGGTGTCGTAGTCGAGCTCGGGCCACTCATCCGTGATCGGACCCCGGTCGTGCCGGTTGTCCTCACACTCGAGCAGAGCCGTTGCGGCCCGGTCGATGTCCCATCCGCTGCCGGCCATCAACGCACTCCCATCCCGGCGAGATCGCCGAGTTCGGCTTCCTGCTTCAGCTGCAACGCGATATCGATGATCATGTCCTCCTGGCCGCCGACGTAGCCGGCCTCACCGACGCGCTGCAAGATCTGGTGTGCCGGAACGCCGTAGCGCTCCGCGGCCCGCTCGGCGTGCAGCAGGAAGCTCGAGTACACCCCGGCATACCCCTGGGTGATCGAGGACCGGTCCATCCAGGGCAGGCGCGGGATGAAGGGCCGGACGACGTCCTCGGCCGCCGAGAGCACCTCGCCGAGGTCGACCCCGGTACGAATGCCCATGCGCTCGAACGTTGCCGCCAGCACCTCGGTGGGGGAGTTGCCCGCCCCGGCGCCCAGGGCGCAGAGCGCGCCGTCGATCTGCTTGGCCCCGGCCTGGTAGGCCAGCACCGAGTTGGCGATACCCATCGACAGGTTCTGGTGGCCGTGGAAGCCGACCTGCGCCTCGTGGCCGATCTCGTTGATGACCGCGCGGATCCGCTCCTGAGCGGTCTCGAGTACCAGGGCACCGGCCGAGTCGACGACGTAGACGCACTGCGCGCCGGCGTCCACCATGATCCGGGCCTGCCGGGCGAGCTCGGCGGGTTCGGCCCGGTGCGAGAGCATCAGGAAGCCGACGGTCTCCATGCCGAGTTTGCGGGCCTCGCCGAAGTGCTGGATCGAGACGTCGGCCTCGGTGCAGTGGGTGGCGATCCGGGCCACC
The DNA here is from genome assembly GCA_046330955.1 of Kineosporiaceae bacterium. Classification (GTDB taxonomy): domain Bacteria; phylum Actinomycetota; class Actinomycetes; order Actinomycetales; family Kineosporiaceae; genus JADJPO01. Next base: position 86,507 of record JAXLRT010000009.1, read on the forward strand.
GAGGCACCGGCGTCGTGCGCCTGGTGCAGGTGGTGCACGGTGCCCAGCCCGGGCAGCATCAGGATCGCGATCTTGGCCTGTTTCGCTTCCTCCACAGCGGCTTTGATCAGCTGCATCTCATCGACGCGGCTGAAGCCGTAGTTGAAGCTCGACCCGCCCAGGCCGTCACCGTGGCTGACCTCGATGACCTGCACGCCGGCCTTGTCCAGGGCGTGGACGACGCCGCGCACCTGCTCCTCGGTGAACTGGTGCGACATGGCGTGCGAGCCGTCGCGCAGGGTGGAGTCGGTGATCCGCAGATCGCGCTCACCACCGGCCTTGGGGGTGTTGGCGAGCACCTCGGATTCGGTGACCTCGCGGGTGACGACGGGGGCGTCGTCCGGGTTGATGGTCATGTCGCCCATGGCGGCTCAGACTCCTGCCGTCGCGTCGAGGGTTTCGAGATCGCCGAGTTCGGCGGAGGACTTCCAGCCGGAGGCCACCCCGAGCCGGTGCGCGGCCAGGATGTCGCCGACCCGCGCTGCGGCCGCGGTGATGATGTCGAGGTTGCCGGCGTAGTCGGGCAGGTAGTCGCCGCGGCCCTTGACCTCCACCGGGACGAACGCCCGGGCCATGCCCTGCCACAGCTCGCGCGCGTGGTCGAACTGGGGATCGGCCCGCAGGTGGTAGCCGGGCACGTACTCGCGCACCCGCTCGACCATGGCGTGAATCGACTCCAGGATCTTGTCCTGCAGCTCACCGGCCTCACCCGCCTCGGCGGGGATCGCGCAGAAGACCGAGTTGCGCATCATCAGCGGCGGCTCGACCGGGTTCAGGATGATGATCGCCTTGCCGCGCTCGGCGCCGCCGACGACTTCCAGTGCGGCCGAGGTGGTCTCGGTGAACTCGTCGATGTTCGCCCGGGTGCCCGGGCCGGCCGACTTGCTCGAGATCGAGGCGACGATCTCGGCGTAGGGCACCGGGACGACGTCCGCGACGGCCCGCACCATCGGCGTGGTCGCCTGGCCGCCACACGTGATCATGTTGACGTTGGTGGCGTCGAGGTTGAAGTCGAGGTTCACCGGCGGGCAGATGTACGGGCCGACCGCCGCGGGGGTGAGGTCGACGGCGAGGATGCCTGCCTCGGCGTAGCGCGGGGCGTTGGCGGCGTGCGCCTTGGCCGAGGTGCACTCGAAGACGATGTCCGGCAGCTCGTCCTGGGCCAGCAGCCAGTCCACGCCCTCATGGCTGGCCTCGAGTCCGACGCTGGTGGCGCGGCGCAGGCCGTCCGAGGACGGGTCGACCCCGATCATGTAGCGCGGCTGGATGATCTCGCTGCGACGCAACAGCTTGAACATCAGGTCGGTGCCGATGTTGCCGGGCCCGACGATGGCAGCGGTCGCCTTGCGGGTTGGGCTCATCTCACTGTCCTCCGGTGGGGTCGGGGGCGAAGCGCACGGTCACACTGCCGATGCCGGCGAAGGTGGCGCTGAAGGTGTCACCCGGCGTCACGGCCACCGAGGCGGTGATCGACCCCGGCAGGACGACGTGCCCTGCCTCGAGCGTCACGCCGCGGGCGCCGAGGGTGTTGGCCAGCCAGGCGAGGGAGGTGATCGGCGATCCGAGGACGGCGCCACCGGCGCCGGTGCCCACGACCTCGCCGTTGCGGCGCAGCACGCAGCCGGAGCGGCGCAGGTCGACGTCCTGCACCCCGACCGGGGTGCTGCCCAGGACGACGCCCGCGCTGGAGGCGTTGTCGGCGACGGTGTCGAAGAAGCTGATCTTCCAGTCACGGATCCGGCTGTCGATCAGTTCGAGTGCGGGCAGCACGAAGTCGACCGCCGCTGCCGCCTCGGCCACCGTGACGCCTGGGCCACGCAGCGGGCGCTTCAACACGAAGGCCACCTCGGGCTCGATCCGCGGCTGCAGGAAGGTGCTCGCCGCGATCGTGCTGTTCTCCAGATAGAACATGTCGTCCAGCAGGTGACCGAAGTCGGGCTGGTTCACGTTCATCTGACGCTGCATCACCGCCGAGGTCAACCCGACCTTGTGGCCCTTGATCGTGGCCCCGGCCGCCAGCCGGCGCTCGATCTGCTCCAGCTGGATGGCGTAGCTGTCCTCCAGCGTCATCTCGGGGTTCGCCTCGATCAGGGGATCGATCGGTTTGCCGGTCTCGTAGGCCTCTGACAATGCTCGGGCAGCTCGGCTGCGCGCATCGGCGTCCACGCGGGGGTTCTCCTTCCGGTCACCGCGACGCTAGTCGTCGTGGTGCCTGAGTCGTCGTCCTGTTCGGCCCAGCGGAACGCTCACCCGCACACGGGTGTTCGCCCCGTCGATCCCGTGACGGTGGCTGTGGTGCTGATGGGTTCGTGGCGTCGTCCGGTCTCGGGGATCGGCTCGTGATCAGATACCGAGCGAGCGGGCCAGGCGTCGCGCGGCCACCGAGACGAGTTGTGCCGAGCGACCGAGATTGCCGGCGATCTGCTCGGTGGAGCCGACGAGTGAGATCGCCGCCCGGGCGCGACCGCTGGAGTCCAGCACCGGGGCGGCGACAGAGGAGAACCCCACCATGGCCTCGCCGACGTTCGTCGCGACACCCTTGCGCCGGATCTCGGCGCGGGCGCGATCGAAGTCGGCCTCGGTGCGGATGGAGGAGTTGGTCAGGGCCGGGAAGCCGGCCTCCTTGCGGGCCCGGGCGGCCTCGGGGTCGAACGCGGCGATCACCTTGCCCGAACTGGTGCAGTGCGAGGGCATGCGCCGGGCGATCGCGGTCATCGACGGCATGCCGCGCAGCGGTTCGAGGCGCTCGATGTAGATCACGTTGCTGCCATCGGCAACCCCCAGGTGCACCGTGCAGCCGGTGAGCTGGCGCAGTTCCTCGAGCAGCGGGGCGGCGGTACGGCGCAAGCGCATCCGGTCGCCGGCCAACTGGCCGAGTTCGAACAGGTGCAGGCCGAGCCGGTAGTGCCCGGTCTCGGGGTTCTTGTCGGTCAGGCCGCGGGCCGACAGCGAGGTCAGCAACCGGTGGGCGGTCGACTTGGCCACCCCGAGCCGGCGGGCGATGTCACTGACCCCCAGCTCCTCGGCGTCCAGGAAGCAGTCGAGGACGTCGAGTGCGGAGGTGACCGACTTGACCCCGCCGTGGGCGACGGCCTCGTCCGCTGTGCCACCACGGTGCCGGCTGGTGCCGCCGACGAGGGCGAGCCCGGTGCGGGCACGCGGCGGTGCGGTGGCGGTAGAGCGGGCCAGGGTCGTCATCGACGGTGCTCCTCCCGACAGTGTGGCGGCGATGCCACGTGAGGCGTGTCACTGACTAGACAGTCGTCGCTGAGGTCGCGACGATGCAACCCATGCGTTCCACTGAGCGGGACGGCGGTGAAGCGGGTGCCGGTCAGGCCCCGGTTTCGTTGCTCGAGAGGGCTTCGCTCGTCTTGGGGTGTTTCGAGCCGGAACACACCGATATCGGAGTATCCGACATCGCCCGTCGCACCGGCCTGGCCAAATCGACGACGCACCGCCTGGTGGTCGAGTTGGTGCGGCTCGGCCTGCTCGAGGAGGCCGGCGGTGGCCGGGTGCGGCTGGGGCTGCGGATGTTCGAGCTGGGCCAGCTGGTTCCTCGCCAGCGGGCGTTGCACGAGGCCGCGCGCCCCTTCATGGAGGACCTGCGCGAGGCCACCGGCAACCACGTGCACCTGGCGGTGCTGGACGGCATCGAGGTGGTCTACGTCGAGATCCTGCGGGCGCGCGACGTCCAGCCGTTGCCCTCGCGCGTCGGGGGTCGGTTGCCGGCTCACGCGACCGGGGTCGGCAAGGCGATCCTGGCGTTCAGCCCGCCGGACGTCGTCCGGGCGCGGATCGAGGCCGGCCTGTCCCGGCGCACTGCGTACACGATCATCATGCCTGGCGCGTTCGCGCGAGAACTGGCCGCCATCAACGCCTCGGGCATCTCCTATGACCGGCAGGAGTCGGCCATGGGCGTGGTCTGCGCCGCCTGTCCCGTCTTCGGCGCCGACGGCACCGTGGTGGCCGGGATGTCCGTCACCGGCCGCGCCGAACGCCTGGACATCGAGCGCATGGCTCCCGCTGTCCGGACGGCGGCGCTCGCCCTGTCGCGCACCCTCGGCGCCCCCACCCCGGCCTGAGTCCCGTCGGCCCGCGGCGCTGCCCCGTCGCGCCGTCCCACTGCTCGACCCAACCCGCTCATGCTCCGCAGGTGACGCCCCGATGCCGGATGGCAACGATGTCAACCGTCATCGGCGGTGCATGAGCGGTCGGCTGCGGAGCATGAGCGGGTTTTCAGGCGGTGTTCCGTATCGAGGAACATCCGGCCGCGGTGGGTGGGCGCTGGCTCACCGTGGCTGAAACCGGAGCGGCCTGACCCTTGGGCGAGGGCTGCTCGGGGCCGGCACGGGGCGCGACGAGGCGCTGAGCAGCGGAGGGAGTCCTCAGTGACGCCGTTCATGATGCGGATCGCCGAACTCATCGGAGCCGAGACCGATGAGGTCGAGGAGCCGTTGGCGTACCGGACCAAGCTCTCCAGCCCGGTGACCGCCAGCGTGGGGGCCGACAAGCACGTGGCCATCCGGGCACTGGCCGAACAGTTGCTCTGCGAGGCCAACGCGGTTCTGGCCGATGCCGACGACCACATGGGCCTGTACGACGAGGCCGCGGACGCCGAGCTGGCGTTCTCGGTCACCTACCGCCAGCGAGCGGTCCGGTTCTCGACCCGGTTCATCGACGGCAAGGCCCACGCGCAGCTGGTCGGGGACGGCATCGAGCCGGGAGAGCCGCGCGAGCTCGACGGGCCCGAGTCAGTGGCCGACCTGCTCGTGCTGTTGCTGGTCTCGGCCGGCGTCCCGCACCACCCGGTCGACGCCTGAGCCGCCGACCAGTCGCACCAAGCCCTGCATTCCCACCCTGCACCCCCACCGTGCAATCCCGCATCAGCGCACCACATCCGACAGGAGGCCCACGTGCAGTACGAGCTACGCACCCAGGTCATCGAGGCCAAGCGCAAGACGTTCGCCAACCTCACCGAGCGCTTCGGCGACCGGCCGGCGTCCCGCTACGAAGAGGGCTCGATCGACATCCAGGCGGTGACGAACTTCCACTACCGTCCGCTGTGGGACCCGGAGCACGAGATCTACGACGAGTCGTACTCGGCCCTGCGCCTGAGCGACCCGTACTCGTTCACCGACCCGCGTCAGCTCTACTACTTCCCGTACGTGACGGCGCGCTCGCACCTGCACGAGGCGTTCGGGTCGACGCTCAGCTACCTCGACAGCCGTTCCCTGCTGGACAAGATGCCGGCCGCGTGGAAGACCGCGGTGGCCCAGGCCGTGATCCCGATGCGGCACTACGAGGGCGGCGCCCAGTTGCTGGCGGCGTACGGCTGCCGGTTCGCCTGGGGTACCACGATCGAGCAGTGCCTGTCGTACTCGGCATTCGACCGCATCGGTAACGCGCAGATGCTCAGCCGGGCCGGGATCGCCCTGGACGGCGGCACGGACGCGCTGCTCGGCGAGGCCAAGACCCAGTGGCTCGAGAACGCCGACCTGCAGTCGCTGCGCAAGTACGTCGAACTGCTGATGCTCGAGAAGGACTGGGCCGTGGCCATGGTCGGCCTGGACCTGATGGACCAGCTGATCTACGGCCTGCTCTACACCCACCTCGACGAGGCGGCCCTGATGGGCGGTGCCGGTGGCTACTCGCTCATCGCCCAGCACTTCGCCGGCTGGTTCGCCGACCAGCGTCGGTGGGTCGACGCGCTCTACCGGGCGTGGCTCGCGGACGCCGAACACGGTGCCGCCAACCGGGCTGCCCTGGCCGCGGCTCGGGAGCGGTTGCTGCCCGGGGCGGTCGAGGCTGCAGCGGGCGTCGCCCGTCTCATCGACGCCCAGATCGATTCCGGTGCAGCCGGTTACGTCTCATCACGCGCCGCCACCCTGGCCGGCCTGTTCGCCGAGGAGTCCTGATCCAGCATGAGTGAGAGCACACAGACCACCGCGGTGCGCGACGTCGGCGTCGACCTGCAGGAGACCGAGGACAACCGTGCGGTGATGGAGGCCATCGAGGCCGACAACCCGGACTGCTCCGTCAAGCACTTCCCCGGGCTCGTCCGGATCTCCTCGCCGGGGCGGTTGACCATCAACCGCGAGAGCGTGGAGCAGCGGCTGGGCCGGGAGTGGGAGACCCACGAGTTCCAGCTCGCGATCGTGTCCTACTTCGGGCACATCAAGGAGTGGGACGACGACCAGATCATCATCGCCTGGGATCACTGAGAGAGAGGACGCAGCCATGGCCGCACCGCGCAAGCTGTCGATGAAGCAACGCTACGCCGCGCTCACACACGACCTGGACTGGGACTTCTCCTACGTTCCCCAGGAGGAGGCCTTCCCGTACACCTCGTTCGAGGGCATCAAGATCCACGACTGGTCGAAGTGGGAGGACCCCTTCCGCCTGACGGTCGACGCCTACATGAAGTACCAGGCGGAGAAGGACAAGCGGCTCTACGCCGTCCTGGACTCCTTCGCCCAGGGCCAGGGTCACCTGTCCCTGGCGGACGCCAAGTACATGAACGCGATGAAGCTGTTCCTGCAGGGCGTGACCCCGCTGGAGTACCAGGCCCACCGCCACTTCTCGTACCTGGCGCGCTTCCTCGAGGGGCCGGGCCCGCGGTTCGCGGCCCTGTGCCAGAGCCAGGACGAGCTGCGCCACGCGCAGACCGAGATCCACACGCTGTCGAACTACAACAAGTTCTACGGCGGCTTCCACTCCTGGCATCACCAGCACGACCGGGTCTGGTACCTGTCGGTGCCCAAGTCGTACTTCGACGACGCCGTCACGGCCGGCCCGTTCGAGTTCATGATCGCGATCGGGTTCAGCTTCGAGTACCTGCTGACCAACCTGCTGTTCGTGCCGTTCATGTCCGGCGCCTCGTTCAACGGCGACCTGCCCACGATGACGTTCGGCTTCTCGGCGCAGAGCGACGAGTCCCGCCACATGACGTTCGGGCTCGAGGCGATCAAGTTCCTGCTGGAGCAGGACCCGGACAACGTGCCGATCGTGCAGGCCTGGATCGACAAGTGGTTCTGGCGCGGTTACCGGCTGCTCGCGCTGGTCAGCCAGATGCTCGACTACATGCTGCCGCGCAAGGTCATGAGCTGGAAGGAGTCGTTCGACCTGTACTTCGAGCAGCAGATGCTCGGCGGGCTCTTCCCGGACCTGGCCTACTACGGCATCAAGCCGCCGCAGCACGTGCAGCAGGCGATCGACGAGAAGGACATCCTCTCGCACCAGGTGTACTGGACGCTCTACCAGTTCAGCTTCGCCGCCGCCTTCAACACCACCATCCCGGACGCCGAGCACCTGGACTGGCTCTCGGAGCAGTACCCGGACACCTTCGACCGGTACTACCGGCCGTTGTGGGACAAGGCCGCCCGCATGGTCGAGGGCGGTGGCCGGCACTTCGCTCGCGCCCTGCCGCAGCTGTGCCAGACCTGCCAGATCCCGATGCTGTTCACCGAACCCGGTGACCCGACGACGATCTGCCAGCGGCACTCGGTCTACGAGGGCGAGCGGTTCGACTTCTGCTCGGACGGCTGCAAGTGGATCTTCGACCGCGAGCCGGAGAAGTACGTCCAGGCCTGGCTGCCGGTGCACCAGATCTACCTGGGCCAGTGCGGCGGACCGACCGTGCCCGACGTCCTGGCCTGGTACAACCTGCAGCCCGGTGACAACGGCGAGTACGAGGGCTCGCAGGAGGCCCTGGACTGGGCCGCCTGGCACTCGACGTCCCACGCCCCGGCTGCAGACACCCCGGCCCCCGTCGCCGGCAACTGATCGAGAGGAGAGCAGAGATGGCAGTCCGAGCAATCGGTGAGTACACGTTCCCCTCGAGTTCACGGCAGGAGCTGTACGGGGACGACCAGCTGGTGCACGTGTACTGGAAGCACAACATGTTCATGTGCGCTCCGGCGTGCTTCCGGGTGCCCAAGGCGATGCCCTGGGACACCTTCCTGTCCGAGGTGGTCTACCCGGTCTGGGAGCAGGATCCCGACTTCGACCGGGCCACGACGACCTTCACCTGGGAGGTGGACGACCAGTCGGTCAGCCCCTCGGGTGACCAGTCGCTGGAGAGCCTGGGAGTAGGCCACAAGAGCCTGCTCGTCTGCCAGGCCGCCTGACCACGACGAGGGTCCCGGACCGAACCATCGGCCTGGGACCCTCGTCGCCCTGTTCCACCGCTGTTCCCACCACAGTTCGGCGCCTGCACGGTCCACCACCGCTGGAAGGAACCCCCCATGCCCCTACACGGAGTCACTCGGCTCGGATACGTCCATGCCCGGGTCACCGATCTGGCTGCTGCCAAGAGCCACTACGGCTCCACGCTGGGCCTCTACCCGGTGCACGAGGAGGCCGGTCGCGCCTACTACAAGGGCTGGGACGAGTGGGACCACCACTCGGTCGTGCTCGAGGAGGGCGGCGTCGGTCTGGTCAAGCTGGGCTACAAGACGCTGGACGCCGGCGACATCGACGTGATCGAGCGCAACGCGCAGAACTTCGGCGTCACCGTCGAGCGGATGAGCGCGAGCGAGAACCTCGAGACCAGCGACGGCATCCGCATGATCACCCCGTCGGAGCACGTCATCGAGATCTACCACTCGATGACCACCGTGGGCGTCGAGGTCGGCACCCACAATCCCGAGGTGTTCCCGCGGCACCTGGTCGGAGTCGGCGCGCCCCGCATCGACCACGCCCTGATCACCGCGGACGACGTCAACCTGATGGACAAGTTCTTCCACGACGTCCTGGGCTTCTACGCCGCCGAGCGCGTCGTCGCCTCGCTGGACGAGGACGCCATGATGATCGGCACCTGGATGTCGGCCGGCAACACGGTGCACGACATCGCCGTGATCAAGGGTCCGCAGGGCAAGCTGCACCACTTCGCGTTCAACCTGCTCGACTGGTCCGAGATCAAGCGGGCCGGTCAGCTGTTCGCGATGGACGACGTGCCGATCGACGTCGGCCCGACCCAGCACGGCATCACCCGCGGCGAGACGATCTACTTCTTCGACCCGTCGGGCAACCGCAACGAGGTGTTCTCGGGGGGCTACGTGGCCTACCCCGACCGCCCGACGGTGAACTGGACGCCCGAGCAGCTCGGCAAGGGCATCTTCTACATCCAGCGCGAGCTCAACGAGCGCTTCACCACCGTTCTGACCTGATCCACCCTCTGCCACACCAGAGACCGACCCGACCCGGACGGCGCACCGTCGCCGGCGGCGCGCCGTCCGGAGCGGGGACCACCTGCACAACCCACGTGGGGGCGAACCACCGTGACCGAGACGTACCAGATCACCGTCGACCCGATCGGTGCCGAGATCACCTGCCGGGCAGACCAGACCCTGCTGGACGCCTGCCTGCGGGCAGGGGTCTGGGTGCCGCACTCGTGCACCCACGGCACCTGTGGCACCTGCAAGGTCGAGGTGCTCGACGGTGAGGTCGACCACGGCGCCTCCTCCGCCTTCGCCCTGATGGACATCGAACGGGACGAGGGCAAGACGCTGCTGTGCTGCGCCACCCCGCGCAGTGACGTGGTCTTCGAGGCCGACCTCGACGCCGACGAGGAGGCCCCGAGCCACGCCGTCCAGGACTACACCGGCACCGTCACGGCGGTGGAGGACATCGCCACCGACACCCGGCGGGTGCTGATCGAACTCGACCGCGACATCACCTTCGATGCGGGCCAGTACATGGCCTGGCAGCTGCCCCCGGCCCTGGTGCAGGGACGCACCGGCGTCACTCGCACGTACTCGATGGCCAACCCGCCCTCGCAGAACCGCGTGGTGGAGTTCCAGATCCGGCGCACCCCGGGTGGCGCCTGCAGCGACGCCTGGGTCTTCGGCGACCTGGGTGTCGGCGACACGGTTGAACTCGCCGGACCCTACGGTCGGTTCACCGTCCGCATGGGACGGCGCGAGCCCGCGGTCCTGATCGCCGGCGGCACCGGGCTGGCCCCGATCGCCGCCATGATCAAGCGCGTGCTGCTGGACGGCGCCAACGAGCACGGTGACGGCCCGGCTCACCTGACGCTGTACGCCGGGGCGCGGACCCGGGCCGCGCTGTACGACGTCGAGCTGTTCACCGAGCTGGCGGCCGCGCACCCCGACCGATTCACCTACCGGCCCTGCCTGTCCGAGGAGGAGGTCACCGAATCCCTTGCCGCGCAGGGGTTCGCCGCCGGCATGGTGACCGACGTGCTCGCGGCCGACCATGACTCGCTGGCCGGACACGTCGCCTACGTCTGTGGCCCACCGGCGATGGTCGAGGCCTCGATGAAGACCCTGATGTCGCGCCGGCTGTTCCCGCGGGACATCAACCGTGAGGAGTTCCTGGACGAGAGCAATCGCGCCTCCGGTGGCCTGCGCTCGCCCCTGATCAAGCGCTGACCTGATCCAACGCTGGAGGAGCTGACGGATGAACCCCACCCAGGACGCCGACCTGCGCTCTGTGCCCACGATCACCTACGCCGCGGCGTCCCGCGTGGTCGCCCGAGCCGTTGCGCACGCGCAGGGCCTGGGGGTTCCGGTGAACATCGCCGTCGCCGACCCGGCGGGTCACGTGATCGCCTTCGCCCGGATGGACGGCGCGGCGTTGCTCTCGTCGTCGGTGGCCGTCGACAAGGCCTACTCGGTCTCGGCCTTCAACGGTATGCCGACGCACGCCTGGTACGACGCGATCAAGGATGAGCCGGCGCTGCTGCACGGCCTGGTGCACCGTCCCCGGCTGACGATCTTCGCCGGCGGGATTCCGCTGCGTACCAGCCCGGATGGCCAGATGGTCGGATCGATCGGGGTCTCGGGGGGCAGCGCCGAACAGGACCGTGAGATCGCCGAGGCCGGGGCAGCGGCATTCTGAACCGCAGCTCGGGCGATTCGCCCCCGGATCTCCCCGAAGAGACCTAAGTTGGGATGAATGGCCGGAACGCGGGGGCGGCCGACCTCGGTTGTCGCGTGAACAAGGAGTAGGAATGCGCAGGGTGATCCGCCGCGGACTGGTGGCGACGGGAGTGGCTGGTGCCTTGTGCGCTGGTGCGGTGATGGTTGGCAGCGTGCCGGCGCAAGCCGGAGCCCGGGTCGGCGCGCCTGCAGCGGCGCCTGCCGCCACGGCCAAGCGCACCCTGCTCTGGCATGACGAGTTCACGGGTAGCCGCCTGAACCCGAAGTTCTGGACGGCGCTCAACCGTTCGACCAACGGCGTGTCGAACGGTCAGGTCGACTGTCTGCTGAGCCGAGCGGCGAATGTGAAGGTCTCACGCGGGGCGTTGTGGCTGACCTCGCGCAAGGAGGCGAACCCGATCACCTGCTCGCCGAACGACCCGAACTTCCCCGGCGGCCGCTCGTACACCTCCGGCTTCATCACCACCAAGGGTAAGAAGTCGTGGACCTACGGCCGTTACGAGATGCGAGCCAGGCTGCCGTTCGGGGCAGGGACGTCGACGGGTCTGTGGCCGGCCTTCTGGATGTGGCCGAACAACAACACCTCCGGTGAGCTGGACATCATGGAGGCCATCGGTCGCGAGCCCGATCGCACGTACGCCTTCGCTCACTCCTCGACCGATCCCAACGCCGTGTCCGACGGCGGGTCGTACGTGTTCTCGGGCGGACGCAACCCGGGCGACGGGTATCACATCTACGCCCTCGACTGGGAGCCGACCTACCTGCGGTGGACCGTGGACGGTCATGTGGTGCGCACCATGACCAGCGCCGATACCCCGTGGGTGGCGTCCTCGTTCACCACCCCGATGCACCTGATGCTGAACATGACGGTGGGAGGCATCTGGGCGCAGGACCCGAACAGCAGCACCCGGTTCCCCGCGACGTACTACGTCGACTACGTGCGGGTGTACAGCCGGGCCAAGTAGCACCGGCGCCGTCACGACGAAGGGGCCTGTCCGGCTGGACAGGCCCCTTCGGTGTGCTCGGTTGCGGTCGTCCCCGACCGGGTCCGATCAGGTGAAGACGGTGGTGAAGCTCTCCTTGATCTCGCGGGCGTGGTAGAAGATCCCCTTCGCCAGCTGGTCCGCCGTCCAGACGATCGTCGGCCGGTCCCGGTAGGACGTGTAGCCACCGGCGAAGGTCTCGTTCCGGTTGCCGGACGGGTCGAAGAAGTAGATCGTCTCGCCCCGGGTGATGCCGTGGCGGGTCGGGCCCACGTCGATCGGCACGTCGTCCATGGTGAAGATGTCGGCCGCGTGCAGGATGTCGTTCCAGTCGCGCATCTGGAACGCGAAGTGGTGCAGCTTGCCGTTCGGGCCGCGCAGCAGCGCGATGTCGTGCACCTTCTGCATGGAGGACAGCCAGTACGCGATGGTCTGGGCGTCGTCGCCGAGCGTGGTCTGGGCGCGCTCGGTGGTGTAGAAGTTCGTGACCTCCATGAAGAACCGCGCGGCGGTGTCGATGTCCTCACCGATCACCAGGGCGTGGTCGAGCATGGGGGCGCCGATGCCGACCAGGTGGCGGGGGAACGCGTCGGGGTTGTGGGTGCCGACCTCGAGGCCCACCGCGGTCATCGAGTGGTAGAACTCGAACGTGTGGTCGATGCACGGCAGGTGCACCCGGACGCCGTCGCTGACCTCGCGGTTCTCACCGGTGCTCATGCGCGTCACCGTGCAGTCGCCGAAGGCCTGGGCGCGCGACTCGATGCCGTCCAGATCGGCGGCGTCCTGCACCTTGAAGCCGAACTTGACGGCGCCGACGCCACCCTCCTCGAGCACGACCGAGTGGTGGTCCCACTCGTCCCAGCCCTTGAAGTACAGCTTGCCGCCGTCCTCCAGGGTCGGGTACAGGCCGAGCGTGTTGGCGTAGTGATCCTTGGCACGGGCCAAGTCGGTGACGCGCGCATGGACGTACCCCATCCGCAGGATCGTCATCGCGGAACTCCTTTGTTCGTGACGGGCGTTCTCCCGCGTCCGCGGGGGCTTATCGGGCCAGGGCGGTGAGGAACGGTGCGACGCAGCGCACCGTGCTCTCGGGCCGGGTGGCGATGGTGGCGTCGTTCTCGGGGATGGCGCGACAGATCAGGCAGGTGCCCGCGGCGCGTTCCTCGGGGGTCAGCACGGTGTCGGCGACGATCTCGCGGTAGCTGATCTCGCCCTCGACGAGGTCGAACTTGCAGATGCCGCATCCGCCCCGCTTACACCCGGACGTCGCGGCGTAGCCGGCGCGGTGCAGCGCCCCGAGGATCGTCTCGCCCGGTTTCAACGCAATGTCGACGTCGGTGCCGACCACGTTCAACCGCCCCATGCGCCACTCCCGGTGGTGTCGCCGTCCTGGATCCGGCGGTGCCGACCCTCACGGTCGACGCGGTCCGCCGTTCGACCAGGGTGCGGCTCGGCGGGCGTGTTGTCCGTCACCATTCCCGATGGCGGAACGCGGACTTGCCCGGCTGTCGTCCTGGGGAGTCTGCCCGCGGCGGTGCGCCATCAGGGTGATGCCGCTCGCGCGGGTGGGTGACGCTTCGGCCGGCGGGGCGGCAGCCCAGGGCGTGACTACCTAACGTGATCGCCCTGGGAGGTGCCGCTGCTCGGCGCCCGAATCGGGGATGGCGGAGGGTGACGATGCGGCGTAGTCGACGGACCAGGTGGATCACGCGGGTGCTGGCCGTGCTGACCGTGGTGGGTCTCGGGGTGCCGTGGACTGCCTCCCTGGCCCAGGCCGCCTACAACCCGGTGCCCCGCCCGGCTTGGAACCCGACCTCGGGCCGCGTCTACGCCATGGCGCGGGTCGGCAACGCGATCGTCCTCGGCGGCAGTTTCACGGCTCTCTGGAGCCCGGTCGACGGCGTCGCGGTGGCCCGCAACTACCTGGCGGCCGTCGATGCCACCACGGGTGAGTTGCTGCCGTGGAACCCCAACAGCAACGGTGAGGTCCGGGCGCTCGAGGCCTCGGCCGACGGCACCACGGTCTACGTCGGGGGCGCCTTCACCAGTATCGGCGGCGTGGCCAAGGCCCGGCTGGCCGCGGTCAGCGTGCCGGACGGCACGGTGGTCGCCGGATTCACCGCCAACGCCGCGGCCACCGTGACCGCCCTCGAGCTGTCCGGCCCGACGCTGTACGTCGGCGGCTACTTCACCACCCTGGGCGGCAAGCCCCGCCAGCGACTGGCCGCCGTGGACGCCGGCAACGGCGCCGTCAGCGCCACCTTCACCGGGTCGGCGGATGCCGCGGTGCGTTCCATCCTGGCCTCGCCGGACGGCACGACGCTCGCCGTCGGCGGTGAGTTCGCCACGCTCTCGGGCGCCCCTCGCGCCTTTCTGGGCTCGATCGACCGCAACGGTGCGGTGACCTCCTGGACGCCGCCGGCGGCGTGCAACGACCTGGTGCTGCCCTGCTTCGTGTGGGACCTGACGCAGGACGACACCACGATCTATGCCGGGGTCGCCGGCCCCGGCGGCCGGGTCGTCGCCTACACCCGGGCCACCGGCGTGATCCGCTGGCTACAGTCGGGCGACGGCGACGTCCAGGGCATCACCCTGAGCCGCGGCGTGGTCTACGGCGGCGGCCACTTCGACCTCAGCTTCGCGGGCCAGCCGCGGGCCGGGGTGGTGGCGCTGCGGGCCAGTGACGGCGCGGTGATGCCGTTCGCGCCACAGTTGCTCAACGGACTGGGCGTCTTCGATCTGCTGCCCTCGGACGACTACTTGCGGGTCGGTGGCGGGTTCGAGCTGCTCGATGCCACGAACGAGCAGCGATATGCCGAGTTCCCGGTGCTGCCCGACACCGTCCCGCCCACGGTGCCGACCGGTCTGAAGACCACCCTGGTCGGCGACACGCACGTGGATCTCGCCTGGAATGCCGCCACGGACGACGAGGCGCTCGCCGGGTATCGGGTGCTGCGGGACGGCGTCGTGGTGGCCACCACGGCCACGACCAGCTGGAGCGAGGTCGGGCTCACCCCGGCCACGACGTATCACTACTCGGTGGTCGCCGTGGACGCCGCGAACAACGTCTCCGCCCCCGGCTCGGCCCTGGCCGTCACCACCAAGCCGCTGACCCAGGTGCTGCTGCCGCTGGGCTCGACCTGGCGTTACCTGTCCAACGGCTCGAACCAGGGCATCGCGTGGCGGGCATCGGGTTTCAACGACGCGGCATGGCCGGTCGGCCCGGCGCAGCTCGGCTTCGGCGATGGTGACGAGGCGACCGTGATCGGCTCGACGGGCACCACGCGCTACTTCCGCGCCGGCTTCACGATCACCTCGCCGGGGCAGTTCAGTTCGTTGACCGCCTCGCTGGTGCGCGATGACGGTGCCGTGGTCTACCTCAACGGCACCGAGGTCTGGCGTTCGAACATGCCCGCCGGCACCATCAGCGCCACCACGCTGCCCTCCAGCGCGGTCAGTGGCACGGCCGAGAGCCAGGTCTTCACCCAGACCCTGCCCCTCTCGGCGCTGGTGCCCGGCGCCAACGTGATCGCGGTGGAGGTGCACAACGCCTCGGCCTCCAGCGATGTCAGCTTCGACCTGGGACTGGAGGGCACGGTGGCCCCGGCGCCGGATCTCGCCGCCCCCAGCACGCCCGCGGCCGTGCACACCACCGCCGTCACCGCGACCAGCGTGGCGCTGGCCTGGGACGCCGCGACCGATGACCGCGGGGTCACCGGCTACCGGGTGCTGCGCGACGGGGTGGTGGCGACCACGGTCACCGCAACCAGCTGGACCGACAGCGGTCGCACCCCGGGCGCCACTCACGTCTACACCGTGCAGGCGCTGGACGCCGCGGGCAACGCCTCGGCGCCCTCGGACCCGGTGTCCGTCACGCTGCCGATGCCGGTGGGCACCCTGGTACCGCGGGGCGCCACCTGGAAGTACCGCGCCGGTACCACGGGCGTGAGTGGAACGGCCTGGGCGGCAGCCGGTTTCGACGACACCTCGTGGGCCTCCGGGGCCGCGGAGCTGGGCTTCGGGGACGGTGGCGAGCACACCGTGCTGGCGAGTGGGTCGATGACCTACTACTTCCGGTCGACGTTCACGGTGGCCGATCCGCAGGCGATCGCCGCGGCGACCCTGTCGCTGGTGCGCGACGACGGTGCGGCGGTGTACGTGAACGGGGTCGAGGTGGTGAGGTCGAACCTGCCGGCAGGCGCCCTGACCTCGACCACCAAGGCGTCGGCCAACGTCTCCGGCGCGGCCGAGAGCCAGGTGTTCAGCTACAGCGTGCCGCCGAGCGTTCTGGTGGCCGGGGTCAACGTGATCGCGGTCGAGGTGCACCAGGACGTGGCGACGTCCAGCGACATCAGCTTCGACCTGGGTCTCTCGGCGAGCTGAGCGGGCGCGGCGCCCGGTGCGGCGCGGCGTCCGGCCCGCGATTCGACTCACGTCGGTGCCCGGGCTGCCGACGGGACCGGTCGTGAGCGGCACCGGCGGCGGGATCCTCCGAGCGCGAACGCGGTGGTGGGCACTGGCGGTGGCGACCGGATTCGCCGTCGGTGCCGTCACCCTGCCCTCGGCCGCCGCGCGGTGGGCGCGGGCCGAGGCGGGCATCCCCGCCTCCGGTCACGAGGCGGCGGGCCAGCCGCTGGGGTCCCCGCCGGTGGTCGCCTTCCCGAAGGACACCTTCCGGTTCATCCAGCACCAGGACGACGGCACCACGCCGGTGACCTGGGACCCCTGCCGGCCGGTGCACTACGTCGTCCAGCGGGCCGGGGTGCCCGCCGGCGGCGAGGCGCTGCTGGCAGTCGCGGTCCAGGAGATCTCGGCCGCCACCGGCCTGCAGTTCGTCGCCGACGGCCCGACCGACGAGACGCCGGACTGGCACCGCCCCCGGTACCAGCCCGAGCGCTACGGCGATCGCTGGGCGCCGGTGTTGATCTCGTGGCGGACGGCGGCCGAGACCCCCGAGTTCGCCCACGACGCCGTGGGCCTGACGAACACCCAGCCGGTCGCCCCGCCCGGCAGGCCCTGGGTCTTCGTCACCGGTCAGATCCAGCTGGACGCCACGGCGTTCACCCGGTTGCTGAGCCGGCCGGAGGGCACCGAGCTGGCCCGAGCGGTGATCGAACACGAACTCGGCCATCTGGTCGGACTCGACCACGTCGACGTCCCCACGGAGATCATGTACCCGCAGGCCAACCTGGTGATCACCGAGCTGGGTCCGGGGGATCGCACCGGGCTGGCCCGGCTCGGTCAGGGTCCGTGCGTCCCCGAGCTGTGAGCCGAGCCCCCGCCGGGCGCCTCAGACGGTGAAGCGGGACACCAACTGGTGCAGTTGGCTGCCCATGACGGCGAGCTCCTGGGTGGCGCGCAGCGACTCGTTGACGTTGATCGTCGCGATACCGGCCGACTCCGCCACCCGGCCGATGCTGGCGCTGATCGACTGGGATCCGGCGGCCACCTCCTCGACCGCCCGCCCCATGCCGGAGGCGTTGGCGGTCTGCTGCTCGACGGCCCCGGCGATCGAGGTCTGGTGATCGCTGATCTGCGCGATGACCTGGCCGATCTCGGTGATCGCCTCGACCGCCTGGGAACTCTCGCGCTGGATCTGCTCGATCCGGCGCGCGATGTCCTCGGTGGCGCGGGCGGTCTCCTGGGCGAGCTGCTTGACCTCGTCGGCCACCACCGCGAACCCCTTGCCCGCCTCGCCGGCCCGGGCGGCCTCGATGGTCGCGTTGAGCGCCAGCAGGTTGGTCTGCCCGGCGACGGCGTTGATCAGGGCGAGCACGCTGCTGATCGCCTGCGAGGACTCGCCGAGCTGCTGCACGGTGGACGTCGTGCGGTCGGCCATGTCGACCGCCGTCGAGGCGACCTGTGAGACCTCCGAGGCGCTGCGGGCGATCTCGCCGATCGACTGGCCCATCTGATTGGCGTTGAGCGAGATCTCCTGCACGCTCGTGGTGATCTGTTCGGAGGCACCGGCCACCGAGGCGGCGCGATCCCTGGTGAGCTCGCCCTCGCGCGCGATGGCGGTCGAGGTGGCCGACAGCTCCTCTGCCGCCGCAGCCAGGGTGGTCGAGGCGTCCTTGACCTGGCGCACGGTGCCGGCGATGTCGGCGACGAAGGTGTTGAACAGGACGGCGATCTGGGTGACCTCGTCGCGGCCGTGCTCGTCGAGCCGCTGGGTCAGGTCCCCGTCGCCGGTGGCGATGTCGTCCAGCCGAGCGCGCAGATGATCCAGGGGACGGCGGATCGACCGCACGATGATCACCGAGCCGAGGCCGGCGAGCAGCAGGACGGTCACGGTCACCACGATCGTGAGCAGGCCGGCCCGCCGTCCGGCCGCTGCGGCGGCGGCCTTGTTCTCGTCCTGCCGCTCGCGCATGTGCCCGGCGAACGACTGCAGGTCGGCGGCCGCGGACTCGAAGAGCTCGATCTCTCGGCCGAGCACCAGGCCATCGGCCGCCCGCTTGTCGGCGGCCTTGCCGGTCAGGTACTTGGCAACGATGTCTCGATCGACCTGCATGAAGGTGTCGAGGGTGGTCCGCGCTCGGGTGAGCAGGGCCAGTTCCTCGGCGTCGATGACGCTCTGACCGGCCCGGGTCACGGCGTCGAGGTCTCGCTGCGCGGTGCTCACCGAGGCGAGGAAGGCCTTGCGGGAGGGCGATGCGTCCCGGGCGCCGTCCGGCCCCTGCAAGGCGACATCCAGGGCATAGGCCGTCTGCCAGCCGTTCAGGTCGGCGAATCGGTAGCGCAGGTCCGCGGCGTCCCGGGCCAGGTCGGCCACGGTGCTGAACCGCTCCTGACTCGCGGTCGCTGCTCGCTGCGAACTGATGGCCACGGCTGCGACGGACACCAGGCCGGTCGACAGCAGGAGGAGTAGCGCGACGATGCGGGAGGCCATGGTCCATCGGCGCAGCCGGTGCATGCGAACACCAATCGTCGGAGGGGGACGTCGGGGAGTTGTCGGCAGGCAACGTTGTCGACTGGAGTCGCCGTTCGACGGCGACCGGGGTGTGGAAGATCACAGGGTCGGGTCGGGCGGGGTTCGCTCTGGCGGCAGCGTCCTGTCGCTGTGCGTTTTGGCGCATAGCCGCACCCCGACCCGCTCGGCATCGTGGACGACGCAGCCATCGCCGGTTCCCCGTGTGCACGGGGGGAGCACGCGGGGAGCCGGCGAGATCACGGACAGGGGGTCCGAGCTCATGGGGCAGCTCCAGCCGGCCGGGTCGTGGCCCGGGGCCGGGCCGCTGGTACCGGAGGCGGGCCGGTGGTATCGCCTGGTGGCGCTGGGGGAGTTCGATCTGGCCGACTGCGCCGAACTGCGTCAGGTGATCGGGGACGCCGTCCGTGCCGGCCGCCCGCGCGTCGTCCTCGACTGCGCCGACATGACCTTCATGGACGCGGCGGTCATCGGTGTCCTGGTCCGCTGTGCCTCGCTGGCGCGGTCGGCCGGGGGCGACCTGCGGCTGATCAGGGTCACCGGGGAACCTGCGCTGGTGTTGACGATCGTCGGGGCGGTGTGGCTGCTGACCGGCGACCCGTTCATCGAGGGATCGGCCCCGGGGCGTGGTCAGGATGTCGGGACCGGAGCACAATCCCAGCACCGGAGGAGGTGGTCGGGGCATGACGTCGCCGGGTGACCCCCTGCCCACGTTCACCCGGTTCGAGAGCAACGATCCCGAG
The DNA here is from genome assembly GCA_046330955.1 of Kineosporiaceae bacterium. Classification (GTDB taxonomy): domain Bacteria; phylum Actinomycetota; class Actinomycetes; order Actinomycetales; family Kineosporiaceae; genus JADJPO01. The sequence continues at coordinate 106,104 of JAXLRT010000009.1, forward strand.
GTGATCGCCGAGGCGACGCGCCGGATGTACGGCAGCCGGACGCGGGTCGGTGAGCTGGTCCCCGGAGGGATCCTGCGCGTCGAGCGGTTCAACGCCGGGCGGTACCTGATCGGCCGGGTCGCCGCTCCCCTGGAGTACTCCCACGGGGTCGCCGGGCTGGGATCCATGATGGTCTCGGTCGTCGACGTCGGTCGGGTCGAGCGATCACTGCGCGGTGACGTCCGACGCTACGTCGCCGGGGACGTCTACGCGGACCAGCTGTCCGGCGCCTCGGTCGAGCACCTGCTGCAGGTCGACGCCCGGTTCGTGATCCTGGACCCCACCTTGATGCAGGAGGCGGCCATGGGGAAGGAGGAGAGCCGGCGCCCGCTGCGATTCCTCAGCGATCGGCCGGTGAGCGAGGCCGCGGCCCAGCACTGGCGGGACACCCTGCAGTACGTGATGGCCAGCCTGCAGAACGAAGCGGTGGCCCGAGAGGCCCTCGTCGTGGGCAACCTGGGGCGGCTGCTCTCCTCGGCTGCACTGATGACCTTCCCCACCACGCTGTCGCTCGAGGCGACCATCGAGGACCGACGGGACGCTCATCCGGTGACGGTTCGGCGGGCGCTCGACTTCTTGGAGTCCCACGCTCTGGACGACCTGTCGGTGGGTGACGTCGCCGCCGCTGCCCACGTGAGTGTCCGAGCGCTCCAGCTCGCCTTTCGTCGTCACCTGGGCAGCACGCCGATGGCCGAGCTCCGCCGGGTGCGCCTGCAGCACGTGCGCGAGGCGCTGCTGGATGCCGACCCGGCCGTGGCCACGGTCTCGGCCATTGCCGCGAGCTGGGGTTTCCCCAACCACAGCCGTTTCTCCCAGGCATATCGCGCCCAGTTCGGGGTGCCCCCGAGTGTGACCCTGAGGTCCTGAGCCGTCCTGCGCCACCCCCGTTCCTCCGTCGGGTCGTCTCGAGTCGCGGGAATACCCCTGGGGGGTATTTTCGCTCCGGACCGCACCGGACGGCGGAGTCGGTCCGCCGCAGGGTCGTCCATCGGGAGGCGCCATGTTCCAGGCTGCGCACGAGGCCAGAGATCACACCGACCACGAGGTCACGCACGAGGCCGGGCACGAGGCCGGTCACGAGACCGGGCAGGCCATGCCCGCCGGTGGCCATGCGAGTGGGCACGGCGCAGGTCACGCCGGTGGGCACGGTGGGATGTCGATGTCCGACATGGCCGCCGACATGCGACGCCGGTTCCTGGTCGCAGCGGTGCTGTCGGTGCCGATCCTGTTGTGGTCACCGATCGGGCGCTCGGTGCTCGGCTTCACGCCGGCGGCACCATTCGGCCTGCGGGACGACGTGTTCGCCCTCGCGCTGAGCCTGCCCGTGGTCGGGTACTCAGGGTGGATCTTCTTCGCCGGGGCCTGGGCTGCGCTGCGGGCTCGGACGCTGGACATGATGGTGCTGGTCGCCGTCGCCATCGCCGCCGGGTGGCTGTACAGCGTCGGGATCACGCTGACCGGTGGCGGTGAGGTGTTCTACGAGGCGGCCTCGGTGCTGACCGCCTTCGTGCTGCTGGGGCACTGGTTCGAGATGCGAGCCCGAGGTGGGGCGAGCGACGCCGTCCGCGCCCTGCTCGAACTGGCTCCGGCGCGTGCCGTGGTGCTGCGTGAGGTGAACGGGGTCGAGATCGAGACCGAGGTCGAGACCGCTCGGATCGTGGTGGGCGACCTGCTGCTGATCCGTCCCGGGGCCACGGTGCCGGTCGACGGCGTGGTCGAGGACGGCGTGAGCGAGATCGACGAGTCGATGGTCACCGGCGAGTCGCTACCGGTCGGCAAGCAGGTCGGCTCGACCGTGATCGGGGCCTCGGTGAACACCACCGGCTCACTGCGGGTGCGGGCCACGAACGTCGGCGCGGACACCGCGCTGGCCCGGATCGTCGCCGTGGTACAGGAGGCACAGAACTCCACCGCACCCGGCCAGCGGCTGGCGGACCGGGCCGCGTTCTGGCTGGTGCTGGTGGCCCTGCTGGCCGGCACGGCGACGTATGCCGCCTGGCTTATCGCCGGCCGGACGGCGGCCGAGGCGTTGTTGTTCGCCATCACCGTGGTCGTGATCACCTGCCCGGACGCGCTCGGGTTGGCGACGCCGACCGCCGTGATGGTGGGGACCGGCCTCGCGGCGCAGCGGGGCGTGCTGTTCAAGAACGCCACCGCCCTCGAGACCTCGGCGCGCATCGACACCGTGGTGATGGACAAGACCGGCACGCTCACCCGCGGCGAGCCCGAGGTCACCGACCTGCGGCTGTTCGACGGGACGGCCGAGCTGTCGCGTGAGCGGGTGCTCGCCCTGGTCGCGGCCGTCGAGCGTGAATCCGAGCACCCACTCGCGGCGGCCGTGGTACGCCACGTCGAGCACGAGAGCGCCGGAGCATCTCGGGAATCATTGCGGGTCAACGACTTTGCCGCCATTCCGGGACGTGGTGCCCGGGGCGTGGTGGACGGTCGCCGAGTCGTGATCGGTTCGGCCGGCCTGCTCGAGGCCGAGGGCATGACCATCGCGGACGACGTGCGCTCGGCGCGAGGCGAGCTCGCGGCGTCCGGGCGCACCGCCGTCCTGGTCGGGGTCGACGATGCCGCGGTGGCGGTGATCGCCTTTGCCGATGCCGTGCGCGAGAGCGCCGCCGACGCCGTCCGTGAACTGCACGAGCTGGGGGCGCGGGTGGTGATGCTCACCGGTGACAACGAGGCCACCGCCCGTCGGATCGCCGAGCAGTTGGGGATCGACGACGTCATCGCCGGCGTGCTGCCGGAGGGCAAGGCCGACCGGATTCGGGCGCTGCAGGCGCAGGGACGGCACGTGGCCATGGTGGGCGACGGCGTGAACGACGCCCCGGCCCTGGCCCGCGCCGATCTCGGCATCGCGATCGGAGCCGGCACCGATGTGGCCATCGAGACCGCCGACGTGGTGCTGATGCGGTCGGACCCGGCGGACGTCGCGACGGCGCTGCGGGTCGGCCGAGGCACCGTGACCAAGATGCGCCAGAACCTGGGCTGGGCGATCGGTTACAACGCCATTGCCCTGCCGATTGCCGCCGGCGTGTTCGAGCCGGCCTTCGGGTTGACGCTGCGACCCGAGATCGCGGCGTTGTCGATGTCCGGTTCGTCAGTGATCGTGGCGGTGAACGCCTTGCTGCTGAAGCGGTTACGCCTGCCGTGATGCGGAGGGGTATTTGTTGAAGATTGAATGTTAAGCCATGGTGAGCACTATGATGCATCACAAAACTGTGAGTGACCGACTGCCAGCAAGAGTGTGAAAACAGGTCAACGAGAGGTATAGCGACACCATGGTTTTATTAAATTGCCTGAGAGTTTCATGAGAATGGCTTCACAGTGTGACCGCTGAAGCACCAGGCACGACACCTCCAGGTCAGCACCTCCCGCATGCAGGTCAGCACCTCCCGCATGCCGGAAGCGTCCTGAGGGCGTCGGGCCGGTGCATGGTGCGGCGCTGTCGGGGGCGCCCGCTTTCTTGGGAGCCTTCATGCGGTCGAAGTTGTCGGCGGCCAGTGCCGTCGTCCTGGTGTCTGGTCTCGTGTCGGCCGGCGTGGTGACCACCGCGTATCAGGCCGCCGCCGCTCCGGCGGTGAGTGCCACCGACAACACCAAGGTGCCGCACTACTTCGGCCCCAACGCGAACTGGGCCAACAGCCCACTCACCAAACCCAATGCGACGGTGACGATTGCGCCGCCCGCAGCGGGCGGCGTCCAGGCTGTCGCGGTGGCCAACGTCGACCCCCTGACGGGTGGCGTGTCGACGATCGACATCGTCAACCCCGGCAAGGGCTACACCGCCGCGCCCTCGGTGAGCATCGGTGGGGGCGACGGCACCGCCACCGCGACCGCGAGTATCACGACCACCGGCAGCGTGACCGGCTACGCCATCACCAAGGCGCCCGATGGAACTCCGCGAGCCGGCGGGGGCTACGACTCGTTCCACGTCGAGGTGACCGACGGCGGCGGCACCGGTGCCACGGCGCGGGCCTCCGGCGGGGTGGACGTCGTCCACATCAGCAACGGGGGCGCCGGCTACACCATGCCCACGGTGGAGTTCGCGCTGCCCGACGAGCCGAACGGCGTGCAGGCCAAGGGTCACGTGCCGATGACCGCCAACGGCGATCCCACCAATGGCATGGACGCCAATGGCACGATCACCGATGTCGTCATCGACAACCCCGGTTCCGGGTACACCAAGGCCCCCGAGATCGCGGTCCACAACGGCACGTTGTTCGACCCGATCTCCGGCGCCGACCCGGTGGTCGCCACCACGACCCTGAAGCTCACCGGCGTCACCCCGGTCGAGTTCGGCAGTGGGTACGCCACGGTGCCCACCGTGACCGTCACCGAGGGCACGCCGGGCGCGAGCGGGGCCGGCGCCGAGGTCACCGCGAGCATCAACTCCGGATCGGTGACCGACATCGCGGTGGGAACGCACGGCACCGGCTACCTCGACACCGGCATCAAGAAGTTCCAGGACACGCTGCCCGGCACCTGCGACCCGGCCTCGCCGGCCGGCTGCCCCGCCTACGACCCGAACAAGACCTTCGCCGAGCAGGCCAAGTACATCCCGCTCGCCGTACCGCAGACCACGACCCGCAGCGGTGTCCAGGCCGACGAGTACGTGATCGGCCTGGTGCAGTACCGCACCCGGTTCTCCTCCGACCTGCCGCCGACGCTGGTGCGCGGCTACGTCCAGCTGGAGACGCCCGCGAACGCCGCGATCTCGCAGCACGTCCCGTTGACCAACGAGCTGCTCGACGGCAGCAAGGTCCAGGTCAAGGACGCCGCCGGCAACCAGTACCTGGCGGTGACCCCGCCGCAGTGGCTCGGCCCGTTCATCGCCGCCACCAAGGACCGGCCGGTGCGGATCACCTTCCGCAACCTGTTGCCGACCGGGGCCGACGGCGACCTGTTCCTGCCCACGGACTCGTCGATGATGGGCGCCGGCATGGGGCCGATGGCCATGGCGCCGGACAACCAGGGCACCGTGACGGACGGCGTGCGCAACCCGTCCTGCACCCAGGAGCCCAAGGGCAGCATGTGTTTCAAGGACAACCGGGCCACGCTGCACCTGCACGGCGGGATCACGCCGTGGATCAGCGACGGCACGCCGCACCAGTGGATCACCCCTGCCGGGGAGTCGACCGACTGGCCGCAGGGCGTGAGCGTCAGGAACGTTCCCGACATGGCCGATGTCGGCTGCGACGCGGCCACCGATGGTTGCCAGACCTTCTACTACACCAACCAGCAGAGCGCGCGGCTGATGTTCTACCACGACCACGCGTGGGGCATCACCCGGCTCAACGTCTACGCCGGTGAGGCCGCGGGCTACCAGATCAGCGACGCCACCGAGAAGAAGCTGGTGGACGGCGGCCTGATCCCGGGTGCGGCCGACACCATCCCGCTGGTGGTGCAGGACCGCACCTTCACCCCGGACGACAAGCAGCTGTACGACGTCGACGAGACCGGCGCGGTGCTGAAGACGCCGGCCGACTACGCGGCCATGAAGGCTCGCGCCGGAGGGCACATCGTCTCCTACGGGCAGGACCCGACCTGGGACGCCAAGCGCTGGGGAACCAAGGGCAGCTTCTGGTACCACCACGTCTACATGACGGCGCAGAACCCCGGTGACCCGAGTGGCATGAGTGCCTATGGGCGCTGGATGTACGGGCCGTGGTTCTGGCCGCCGGCCGCCGGTACCAAGTACATGCCCATCGACAACCCGTACTACGACGCGTCCTGCAACCTGGACGACCCGGCCACCTGGCAGTACCAGACCGACCCGTACTGCGAACCGAAGCAGATCCCGGGGACGCCGAACATCTCGGCGGGCATGGAGCAGTTCAACGACACCCCGATCGTCAACGGTGTGGCCTACCCCAAGGTCACGTTGCAGCCGAAGGCGTACCGGTTGCGGATGCTGAACGCCGCGAACGACCGGTTCTTCAACTTCCAGTGGTACACGGCCGACTCCGACCCGAACAACAACGGCGCCAACCTGACCGAGGTCAAGCTCAAGCAGGCCGAACTGGACGCCGCGCAGAACGACCCGAACATCGTGCCGACCCCCGAGGGCGCCAACAACGACGCCTACGGTCCGGACTGGGTGCAGATCGCCAGTGAGGGCGGCTTCCTGCCCGCCCCCGCGGTGATCGACGGGCAGCAGCCCACCACGTGGATCACCGACCCGACCCGGTTCGACGTCGGCAACGTCGACAAGCACTCGCTGCTGCTGGCCCCGGCCGAGCGGGCCGACGTGATCGTCGACTTCAGCAGGTTCGCCGGCAAGACGCTGATCCTGTACAACGACGCTCCGGCCGCCTTCCCGGCTCGGGTACCGCAGTACGACTACTACACCGGCGCACCGGATCTCAGCCCTGCCGGGGCACCGAAGATCCTGCCCGGGTACGGCCCGAACACCCGCACGATCATGCGGGTGACCATCGCCGACACCACTCCGGCGGCGGCCTACAACCTGACCGGGCTGCAGAACGCGTTCAAGCACAACCTGCAGGGCACCGGCGTCTTCGAGTCCGGCCAGCACCCGATCGTCGTCGGGCAGGCCGCGTACAACAGCGCCTACGGCACGAACTTCGCGGCGTCCGGCAACTGCAGCGTCGGCACCTCGAACCGCTGCGACGGCCTGGTGCGGATCAACGACACCGCGTCGTTCAACTTCAACACCCTGCGCTCGCAGAGCACTCGGGTGAACATGCCCTTGCAGCCCAAGGCGATTCACGACGAGATGAACTCGAGTACGTTCGACGAGTTCGGGCGAATGCAGGCGAATCTCGGGGTGGAGGCCTCGCCACCGACACCCGGCGCGCAGAACGTCACGCTGTATCCGTACGTGAATCCTCAGACCGAACTCATCGACGGCACCAAGCTGCCGACCGGTGACGTCAAGGTGACGCCGATCTCGGACCTGGCCGACGGCACCCAGCTCTGGCGGATCACCCACAACGGTGTCGACACCCACCCGATCCACTTCCACCTGTTCGATGTGCAGGTGCTCAACCGGGTGACGTGGGACAACATCATCATCGCCAACGACCCGAACGAGAACGGGTGGAAGGACACGGTGCGGATCTCGCCGCTGGAGGACACCATCGTCGCGGTGCGACCGGTGACCCCCAAGCTGCCGTTCGAGATCCCGAACTCGATCCGTGAGTTGAACCCGATGATGCCCGACGGGTCGCCCGACATGTTCAACAACGTTGACGTGCAAGGGAATCCGACGACGGCGATCACCAACAAGCTGGTGAACTTCGGGTGGGAGTACGTCTACCACTGCCACATCCTGAGCCATGAAGAGATGGACATGATGCGGCCGGTCTCGTACGTGCTGCCGCCGACGAAGGCCAACGGTCTGGCCCGAACGGTGGACGCCGCGGGCAAGATCACGATCAGCTGGGTGGACAACTCGATCAGCGAGACCGGTTACCTGGTGCAGCGCAGCGCGAACGGCACCACCTGGGTGGATGTCGGCACCTCGGACTCGCCGCTGGACCAGCCGAACACCAAGGGATCGGTGCGATCCGTCGTGGACGGCGTGGCCGGGGCGGCTGCCGCCGATCAGTACCGGGTGGTGGCCAGGAACACCGTCGGCTACGGCGGGCAGTTCCCCTCGATGACGGCGCAGAGCATCTCGGACGTCTACACCGAGACGCTGCCCGCTGCGCCGTCCAACCTGGTGGCCACCCAGGGCGCCGGGACGACGGTCAACCTGTCCTTCCTGGACAACGCGTCCAACGAGGCCGGCTACGTGGTGGAGCGCTCGACCGACGGCACCACGTTCAGCCAGATCGGCACGGTGGCAGCCACTGCGGCGGGAACCGCGGGGACGACCTTGACCTACGCGGACGCCACGGCCACTCGCGGGCCGACGTACACCTACCGGGTGGGCGCCCAGGCTGCCGGGAGCGCCACGATCGTCTACTCCAACCTGGCGACGATCAGCCTGGTCGCTGCGCCGTCCAACCTGGTCGCCACGGCGCTGAGCCCGACGACGGCACAGCTCGCCTGGACCGACAATGCGGCCAACGAGACGGCGTTCGTCGTGCAACGCTCGATCAACGACGGTGCCACCTGGACCGATGTCATCACGACCCTGCCGCCGGCGGCGGGTCAGGGCACCACGGTCACCTTCAGCGACACCACGGTGCCGGTGGGGCAGTCGGTCTCGTACCGGGTGGGTGCCGTCAACGGCGCTGATGTGGCGTACTCCAACGTCGCCACGATCAGCCTGGTGACCGCACCGACCGGTCTGACGGCGGCCCCGGCCGCACCTCAGGCCGGCGCCGCGGCGGTGGCGTTGGCGTGGGCTGACAACGCCACCAACGAGACCGGCTACGTGGTCGAGCGCATGGCGGCAGGCGGTGCCTGGGCGCAGGTGGGCGCTGCCCTGCCGGTCAACAGTGCCGCGGTGATCGATGCCACGGTGGTGCGCGGTACGACCTACAGCTACCGGGTGGCCGCGGTGAACGCCGCCGGTCGGGCCTACTCGAACGTTGCCACGATCACCGTGACGGCGGCGCCGAGCAACCTCGCGGTGACCGTGTCCGGTGGGCCGCGAGCGACGCTCACCTGGACCGACAACTCGACCAACGAGACCTCGTTCGTGGTCGAGCGCCGGGTCGGGGCAGGCGCCTGGGCTCCGGTCGGAACGGTTGCGGCGAATGCGGTGACCTATGCCGACACCACGGTCGTGGCCGGGACGACGTACGGGTACCGGGTGGGGGCCGTGAACGGCCCGGACACCGCGTACTCCAGCGAGGTCACGGTGACGATCATCGCGGCGCCGACCAACCTGGCGGCGACGATCGTGACGGGTCCGAACGGTATCCGGCTCACCTGGACCGACCGGGCGACCAACGAGACCGGCTACGTGGTGCAGCGCTCCACCGACGGTGGGACCAGCTGGAGCACCGTGGCCACGCGAGGTGCCGTCGGCGGTACCGGCAACACGGCCAACTGGACCGACACCGCGGTCACGCTCGGCACCACGTACACCTACCGGTTGCAGGTGTTGAACGCGACGGCCTCGGCGTACTCGAACCAGGTCTCGGTCCTGTTCGCGGTGCCGGCCACCCCGGCGAACGTGGCCGGCACGGCGACGGCGGCGGGTGCCAACAGCGAGACGCTGCGGGTCACCTGGACGGATCTGCCGAACGAGACCGGCTACACGGTGCAGTGGAGCACGAACGGCACCACGGTCTCGGGCAGTCAGAACCTGGCCGCGAACACGGTGACGTACAGCCGCAACACCTCGCGCCGCGTCTGGTACGTGCGGGTACGGGCCACCAACCAGTTGGGTAACGGTGCCTGGTCGGCCTGGGTGGCGGTGCCCTCGGCCTGAGTCCCGCGACAAGCACGGTGGCCCCACCCGGGTTCGGGTGGGGCCACCTGCCTGTCGAGGCGAGTTCGGCCGGCGGAGGGGGTCGGTCAGAGGTGCGCCTGGTCGATCGCCGACTGCAGCGACCGGATGTAGCCGTCGCTGGTGACCGTGGCGCCCGAGACGGCGTCGATGTTCGCGCTCTGGGCCGCGGTGACCTCCTGGGCGAGCACCGGCAGGGCGTAGGAGTTGATCTCCTGGTCGCGCGGGTTGTCCTGCGGGTACCGGACCGCCTGCGACCGGGTGATCTCTCCCTGCTCGACGGTGATCTCCACCTGGACGACGCCCCACCGGGTGTCCACGGCATCGCCGGTGTACGTCTGCGATCCGGACGCCGAGCCGGCGGCCGATCCCGACGTCGATCCCGACCCGGTGCCCGGCGAGCCGGTGCCCCCGACCGATGCTGCGGTCGAGGAGTTGGTGCTGGTCGGGTAGCTGAACAGCAGCACCAGCCCGCCGAGGGTTCCGGCCAGGGCGGCGAGGATCTTGCGCATCGAGGTTCTCCTGGGGCGCCGGGGGGCCCGGCGCGGTCGGCGTCGTCCCGTAGACCATCGGTCGGCCGGCTGGGAATCTGCTGGGTGGATTCTGGGCCGACGGTATGGATCTCGGGATCGGGCGCCTGCCACCAGGCTGCCGATAACCTCGTGCACTGTGACGACACCTGCGGCGGCCGGCGACACGGTGGCGCCGTGGCCGAGGGCGGGGCGGCCCACGGCGGTCGCCACCTTGCCCGGTCGGGGTGCCGGGTGGTTGTCGGACCCCCGCCCTAGGGTGGCCCCGTGAGCAGTCAGGCGTCCCCGGGTCCCGCCGAGCGGCCGTCCGGCGATCTCCTCCTCGAACGGCTGCTGCGGGACGGCGTCCAGCACGGTGACGCGCTCGACCTGCTGCCCCGGTTGCCGAAGGGTTCGGTCGACCTGTTCTTCACCAGCCCGCCCTACGCCGATCAGCGGGCCTACAGCCGGATCCACCCCGATCGCTACGTCGAGTGGTTCATGCCCTTCGCGCGGGCGATGTACGAGGCCACCACCGAGTCCGGCAGCCTGGTGATCAACATCAAGAACCGGGTCGCCAACCGGGGGCCGCTCAAGGGCCAGCGGCATCCCTATGTCTACGAGTTGGTGCTGGCGTTGCAGCATCTCGGCTGGCGTTGGGTGGAGACGTACATCTGGGCCAAGCCCAACGCCGTCCCAGGCAAGTTCGGGCCGCGCACCAAGGACAGCTTCGAGTACGTCTATCACTTCGCCCGGGGCGCCAAACCCCACTTCGACCTGGACGCCGTGCGGGTGCCCTACAAGGCCGATGCCGCCGAGATCGCGCGGCGGGCGCGCGACACCAATGGGCGCAAGAACACCGATGCCGGGTTCGGCCGCGACCGCACCAAGACCTACCTGCTGGGTGGTGCGGACCCCGGCAACGTGATCAATGTGCCGCAGACCTACAACCAGCACCGCGGGGTGGCCCACACGGCGGCGATGCCGGAGGGGCTCGCGGAGTTCTTCGTGCGGTGCATGTGCCCGCCGGGAGGGCTGGTGATCGACCCGTTCGCCGGCAGCGGCACCACGATCGTGGTGGGCCGCCGACTCGGACGGCGCGCCGCGGGCTTCGAGATCCACGAGGACTTCGTGACGGAGTCGCGACGGCGCATCGAGAAGGATCTCGCCGAGGACATCCCGGGATCGCTGGTCGGGTAGGAATGGTCGCCATCGACGAGACCGTCGCCCGGATCGCGGCGGCGCGAACGTGGGACCAGCGGGTGGCCCAGATCCGGCTGGTGCCACAGCACCACGGCATCGGCGAGCATGCGGAGATCTACGCCCGGGTGGCGCGTGAGGCGTATGTGCCGCATCTGGCGCCGGACTTCGCCTACGTGCACGCCAGCCCGTTCTACAGCCTGCCGGTGTTCGAGACGGCCTACGCTGCGGCGGCCGAGCTGACGGCCGATTTCACCCGGGTCGAGGTGGCCGACCTGGTGCGTGCCATCGAGCGGAACTCGCTGACCCTGTTGGTGTTCCGCACCATTCTGGGCCTGACGCGGGAGGAGTTCGCGCACTCCACGACGCTGGCCGGTCAGGCCGTGGGGGTGCGGGGGCTGTCCTCCAGCAAGGTCGACTCGATGGAGCGCAGCGGTACCGCGGTGACCGGCGACCAGGCCCGGGTGGCGGCCGAGACGATCGCCCGGGTGATGGCCGGAACCCTGTTCGGTGACCCGCCGGGGGAGCTGCGCAGCAAGCAGGACAAGCCCGACACCGCCGACGGCTGGGCGGGCGTGGCCACGCTGGCGCGTGACGGCGTCCCGTACCCGGTGTTCCTGCACCAACGCCACTACGGCGGGGCGTTCCGGCAGGTGCTCGATGCCACCTCGACGTTGCGGGGCAACCTGATCGAGGACGCCGTCGAGGCGTTGTTCCGCGAGCACGGGATTCCCCACCTGCGCACCGGCAGCCACAACCAGGGGGACATCCAGGCGCGGTTCGAGGTGCGGGTGACCCCGGCGCCGGACTTCGTGGTGTACGACGCCAGCGGCACCCTGCGCGCGATGCTCGAGTGCAAGGGCGCCAACGACGGGGGCACTGCGCGCGACAAGGCCCTGCGGTTCCAGCGGTTGAGGGAGGAGTCGGTGCGTCTGGGCGGCGTCCCGCTGCTGGCGGTGCTGGGCGGCATCGGCTGGGCGCGGGTGAACGACACCCTCGGGCCGGTGGTCCGCGACACCGACGGCCGGGTGTTCACCCTGGCGAACCTGCCCTCGATGGTGACCGTCGCACCGTTCCCGAGCCTGATCGGGTTGGCCGAGGACGATCCCTTCGCGGACGGCGTCCTGCCGATCTGAGCGCGTCGACCCGGCAGCGCTCTCGGCGAGACCGGTTCACCCGGCTCGGTCGAGGACCACCCCGATGAGCAGGTTGGCGAGGTTCGCCAGGACGAAGGCCCACCCGCCGCGAAGCCGCCGCAGGGGCCGGTGTGGCGCGGAGATCGACGGTGTCGGCCCGGACAGCAGCAGGAAGGCCCAGGTGCCGATGCCGGCGAGTGGCTGGGACATGATCCAGAACCAGGCCCATCGGGTGGCGCGCCACGGCTCGGGTCCCGCGAGCAGCACGTACAGGGTGGCCAAGGTGGGGATCAACAGTGGCAGGGCCAGCCATCCCCGCAGCCGCCACCCGGCCAGATCGGCGCTGAGCCCCAGCTGGCTCGGAGCACCCGGCTGCCTGACCACATGGACGCCGGGGTGACGGTGGGCGAGATAGGTCGTCACATCGCCGACGATCCGGCCATCGCCATGACCCCACGTGGATGGTTCGGCGTCCCCGGAGCTGGCCTGCTCTACCTCGGCCATCCACGTGACATGGTGGTCTCGCCAGCGGAGCTCGATCAGAGTGGAACCGGTGTCTCCGGGCAGCAGACCGCCGGTCACGCGGACCGTCGAGACTCTCCCCGTAGTCAGGGCCGACTCGAGATCGGCCAGCGAGGCCGACCGTTCCCCGAACTGGATGCCGGCCACCATGATCACGGCCCAGAGCGCCGCCAGGCCGAGCCGAATCCGCGTCCACGTCGACGCGCGGCGAGTCGGTGCCTGGGTGGACATCCGATCAGGGTAGGCACTCGATTCCGGTCGACGGGGGCGACCTTGGTCGGCTGCGCCCATCGACGGTGCCCGAGCACGGGGTGTCGAGGCAGCTTAGGGTCGCCTCATGTCCACTGCTGTACCTACCTCATCACCCGCGTCATCGTCCATCGCCGTCCGAGCCGAGGGACTCGTCAAGACCTACGGCACCATTCGTGCTCTCGACGGGGTCGACCTGGCGGTGCCGGCCGGCACCGTGCTCGGCGTCCTCGGGCCGAACGGTGCCGGCAAGACCACGCTCGTCCGCGTGCTCACCACGCTGCTGCGGCCCGACGCCGGCCGCGCCGAGGTGGCCGGGATCGACGTCCTCGCGGCCCCGAAGCGGGTGCGTGAGGTGATCGGGTTGTCCGGCCAGTACGCCGCCGTCGACGAGTACCTGACCGGGTTCGAGAACCTCGACATGGTGGGTCGGCTGTATCACCTGGGTCGTGGCCCGGCCCGGGAGCGGGCGCGCGAGCTGCTCGCCGACTTCCGCCTCGAGGACGCCGCCGATCGGCCGGTCAAGACCTACTCCGGCGGCATGCGGCGCCGCCTGGACCTGGCGGCCGCGCTGGTGGCCCGGCCGCAGGTGCTGTTCCTCGACGAGCCGACGACCGGGCTGGACCCGCGCTCGCGCAACGAGATGTGGTCGGTGCTCGCCGAGCTGGTCGGCGGCGGGGCCACGCTGGTGTTGACGACGCAGTACCTCGAGGAGGCTGATCGGCTGGCCGATTCGATCATCGTCATCGACCACGGTCGCATCATCGCGCGGGGCACGTCCGATGAGCTCAAGGCCCAGGTTGGTGGCGAGGTGATCGAGGTGGTGGTGGCCGATGCCGGCCGCCTGCCCGATGCCTCGCGGGTGCTGAAGGCCGTGGGCGCGGGCGAGCCCTTCATCGCCGAGCACATCCGGCGGGTCAGTGTGCGCGTGGCCGGCGAACGGCCCGCCGCGGGGCTGCTGGTCGAGGCCTTGCGTGACCTGGACGACGAGGGGATCGCGGTCCTGGACGTCGGGGTGCGCCGTCCCACGCTGGACGACGTGTTCCTGACACTGACCGGCCATGCAGCGGAGGACGATCCCGCGGCCGAGCGCGAGAAGGAGCCGGTGCGATGAGCACGCTGGTGCAGGCGCTCGGGGACGGCGCCGTCATCGCCAAGCGCAACCTGATCAAGATCAAGCGGGTGCCGGACCTGCTGGTGTTCGCCACGCTGTCGCCGATCATGTTCGTGTTGCTGTTCGCCTACATCTTCGGCGGCGCCGTCGATCTGGGCGGAACCGGCGGGGTCGATCCCGGGCTGTACCGCGAGTTCCTGATCGCCGGGATCTTCGCCCAGACAGTGGTGTTCGGGGCGACGATCACCGGTGCCAGCTTGGCCGAGGACCTGCAGAAGGGGGTCATCGACCGGTTCCGGTCGTTGCCGATGAGCGGTTCGGCGGTGCTGGTCGGGCGGACCGTGGCGGATGTGGCGAACAACGTCATCGCCATCGTGGTGATGGGGCTGACCGGGCTCGTCGTCGGGTGGCGGATTCGGACCTCCGTGCTGGATGCCCTCATCGGGTTGGGCGTGCTGCTGCTCTTCGCCTACGCGATGTCGTGGGTGATGGCCGTGGTCGGGCTGCTGGTGCGCACGCCCGAGGTGGTGAACAACGCCTCGTTCATCGTGATCTTCCCGTTGACGTTCTGCGCCAACACGTTCGTGCCATTGGAGTCCTTTCCCGGACCCTTGCGGGCGTTCGCCGAGTGGAACCCGGTCTCGGCGGTGACGCAGGCCGCGCGCGAGCGGTTCGGCAACCTGGTGCCCGGCGCCGCCGTGCCCGACGTGTGGGCGCTGCAGCACCCGGTCACCTACACCATCCTGTGGACCGCGGTGATGCTGGTGATCTTTGTGCCGCTGTCGATTCGGATGTACCACCGGGCCGCTTCGCGCTGAGGTGGGCCTCGCGCGAGGCCGTGATCAGGGTGGGTCATGACCGGCGTCGCGGTCGGGGGACTCACCCTGGTCGAGGTCGAGCGTGAGTTGGTCCCCGAGGTGGGCGGCGAGGCGGTGAGCGGTGTGCTCGTCGTCGTGAACGGTGTTGCGGACCGGTCGTTGCAGGGGGTCGATCCAGGGTGGTGGGATCACCCACGGCACGCCGTTGATCATGGTGATGGTCCAGATGCCGGCGTGGATGGCGGTGTGGTCGCGGCCGCAGGCGGCGACCATGGCGTCGACGTCGGTCAACCCGCCCTCGGCCCAGGGGGTGGCGTGGTGGACGTCGCACCAGTCCACCGGTGCGGTGCACCCGGGGATCACACAGCCGCGGTCTCGGGCGAACACCGCCCGCCGCTGCGCGGGGGTGGCCAGGCGTTGGGCTCGTCCCTGGGCCAGGACCGCTCCGTGACCGTCGAGGATGGTCGGCGAGATCAGGGAGGTGCAGAGCATCTGGGCCAGGACGTGGCGGGGTAGGGGTCCGCCGCCGGGTCCCAGGTCACTGCCGAGCCCGGCACCGGGGGTGGGTTGGGGGTGGAGGGCGGCGGTGAGTTGGTCGAGGGTGGCGATCAGCGAGATGTGGATCCCTTGGGCCGGCGGCGGGGCCGGCGTTCGTCGGGTGGCTGGAGTGGTGGTCTTCGCGGTGGTGGAGGCTGCGCCGTTGCTGCCCTGGGCGCCGGTGGTGTCTCCTTCGGTACCGCTGGGGGTGAGGTCGCTGGTGGAGTGGCTGGCACTGGGGCCGTCGGAGCGGAGGCAGGGGTCGCCGTCTGCCATGGTCGGGGTGTTGGAGCCAGCTGTGGGCTGAGGGCCGTCGCTGGTGCTTGTCCCGCAGGCGCTGCCGGCGTCCTCGGTGTCGGTGTCGTCGGTGCCAGCGTTGCCGCGTAGGGCGAGACGGGCGAGGTGGGCCAGGGCATCAGCGCGGCGTTGCGCCGCGGTCCGCGGATCCCGCAACGGGAGTTCACCCTGCGCCTGCCCGTCCCCATCGGCATCCTGACCCGCGGGGGTGGGTTTGATGGGTTTGCTCAAGGCGTGCAGGACGTTGCGGACGATCAGTCCGTCGGCCGGGGACAACGCGAACCGTCCGACCAGCATGCCGGTGGCGTCGGTGCCCAGGTGCAGGTACCGCTTCTGGTGAGCCTTGGGGTCGAAGCCCTTGTCGGGGTTGAGGGCTTCTTCCAGCTGGGTGCACAGTCGCCGGAATACGTGGGGGGCGTGCTTGCGGGCCTGCTCGGCGAGGAACTCATCCACCCGTTGGATCCCCGCGATCCCCTCCGGATCGACGTGCGCCAACACGTCACCGTCGATGCGGCCCACGCAGCCGATGGCGTGGTCGACGTGGCGGCGGGAGATGTCCCCGGCCGCCAACGCGGCACCCACCTCGGGCAACCCCATCCCCGTGGCATCCAGGCCACCAGCCGGGTCGGTGCCGCCGGTGTCGACACCGACGCCGGCGCCGTCCGGGTCGAGGCGGCCGCGCGGCGGCCACGTCGCGGGCGGCGGTGCCGGGATCGAGGCGCAGGGCGTGGACCAGGAACGTGGCGGCGACCTTGCCCGCCGGGCAGGTCGGCATCGCCTCCGGTCGATCATCCAACGCGCGGACCAGGTGCAAGGTGGCGGCCTCGACCTGGTTGGCCAGCCGGTGCGCGGCGATCACGGCGGTGCGCAGTTCGTCGTCCGACAGGGTCAGCGTCGGTGTGGTCTGCAGTGCACGAACCTGCGCCGACACGGCGTCCAACACCGTGGTGACGGGCGAGGCCGCGTGGCCGAGTGGGTCGGCGGCGGTGCCGTCTGGAGTGTCGGGCAGGCCACCGGCACCGGCGGCGGGGTCGCCGTCCGGGGTGGGGGTCTGCTCCGGTTCCATGAAGTGGACACTACGGGCGACCACCGACAACCAAGCCGCCTCAGAGCCCGATGAAAGCCATTGCAGCGCAACGACTTTTTGTGCACAACATCACTGTCACAGGGCAGCCGCCGTGGGCACTTTACTCACCGGGAGAACCATGCCAACGTGGCCCCGCGGTCAGACGGCGCGAACCACTGGGCTGCCGATCAACCGCAGGTCCCAGAGCTTCACCGCCAGCCCGCGGTTCGTCGTCCCCGGATCGGGACCGATGCCCAGATCGGGTGCGCCGTCGTCCCACAGTTGGACGAACGGGATGCGTTGCCCCGTGGTGGCGTTCACGAAGCTCAGCGCGAGCGACGCCGACGATGAACCGCCGTGCGGGGCGGAGTGCGTGAAGGTTCCGTGCATCTTGATCACGACGATCTCGTCGGTGGCACCGACCAGTTGTCCGCCGAGGTATCGCTGCCCGGGCGCGAAGTAGGTCGTCAGGACTCGTGCGGCGGGAGCTCGCACCCACGCGATCCGGTCCACGGAGTCGGTCACGAGGGAACGGACGAGCGCCTCGTCCCGATCCGGCGGCGCCGTCGGGGAGGCCGAGGCAGCCGTGGGGTGGACGCTGGTGGGCGCGGGTGCTCCCGAGTCCGAGGTGCAGGCGCTCAACAGCGTCGTGGCCAGCCAGAACGCGGCCATTCCCGCGACTCTCCGACGCCGGACGGCGATCACCCCGCGAGCTTACGCCGCTCGCGAGTGTGCACGCCGTGATGCGAGGCCGCTCGGCGCCCGCATCCTGGGCGTCCGCGTCATTGACAACCGGGTGGGTGCCGGCGCCAGAGTGCGGCGCATGACCGTTCCGGATCGCTGCGAGATCGTCGTCATCGGCGGTGGCGTGATCGGCGCCAGCATCGCCTACCACCTCGCCCTGCGCGGCCGGACCGACGTGCTCGTGCTGGAACGGCGCAAGCTGACCCACGGCAGCACCTGGCACGCCGCGGGGCTGGTCGGCCAGCTGCGCAGCAGCAGCTCACTGACCCAGTTGATGCGCACCAGCGTCGAGACCTACCGCACCCTCGAGGCCGCCACCGGTCAGGCCATCGGCTGGCACGAGGTCGGCGGGCTACGGGTGGCGTCGAGCCCGCAGCGGTGGGAGGAACTGCAACGCGCGAGCACTCAGGGCAGGAGCTACGGATTCGACGTGCAGTTGGTCGGGCCGGACGAGGCGGCACGCCTGTTCCCGCTGCTGAACCCGGACGGCGTCCACGGCGCGACCTGGACGCCGTCCGACGGGTACGTCGACCCGACCCTGCTGACCCAGGCGTTCATCGCCGGCGCCCGCGCGCGGGGCGTGCGCGTCGTCCAGGACTGCCGGGTCGAGGCGATCGAGACCCGGGGACGCCGCGTGAGCGCGGTGGTGACCGAGCAGGGTCGCATCGAGTGTGACGTCGCGGTCAACGCCACCGGGATGTGGGGCGCCGAGACGGCGCGACTGGCCGGGGTCAGCGTGGCGGTCAACGCCGTGGAGCACCAGTACGTGGTCACCGAGTCGAGCGCGGACATCCCGGCGGGTCTGCCGACGTTTCGGGACCCGGACGCCCGGATCTACCTGAAGCCGGAACTCGGGGCGCTCGTCGTCGGCGGCTGGGAGCAGGGCACGAAGGCCTGCTGGCGCACGGTGCCGCGGAACCTGGGGCCGGAGTTGTTCGCCCCGAACCCCGACCGGTTCGAGCCGCTGGCCGAGGCCGCGAGCCATCGGGTGCCCGCGTTCGGTGACCTGGGGATTCGGACGTGGGTCAACGGCCCGATCCCGTTCTCGCCGGACGCCGAACCGTTGATGGGCCTGACCGAGGACCTGGACAACCTGTTCCACTGTTGCGGGTTCTCCGCCGGGATCGCGGCCGCGGGTGGTGCGGGGAGCGCGATGGCGAACTGGATCGTGGACGGCGACCCCGGGCTGGATCTGTGGCCGTTCGACGTGCGGCGGTTCGGGGTGCCGCAGACCGTGCCGGCGGTGCTCGAACGCTCGGCGGTGGAGTCCTACGGGCACTACTACGACATCGCCTTCCCGAATCGCGCGAGCCTGCCACCGCGCGGGCAGCGGCGCAGTCCGCTGTTCGACACGTTGCGCCGGCGGGGTGCCGTGTTCGGCTCGTCGTTCGGCTACGAGCGGGCAAACTGGTTCTGTCCCGGGCAGATCGGCGTCGTCGAGGCGCCCACGTTCGGGCGCGGCGACGCCTGGGAACGGATCGCGGCCGAGCACCGTGCGGTGCGCGAGGCGGTGGGCGTCATCGATCAGAGCTCGATGGCCAAGTTCATGATTCGCGGCCCGGGGGCGTTGGCGACGGTGCAGCGGTTGGCCGGAGCGCAGCTCGACGTGCCGGTCGGCAGGGTCGTCTACACCCAACTTGTCAACGCCGCGGGGGGCATCGAAGCGGATGTGACGATCACCCGGCTCGCCGAGGATCGGTTCTACCTGGTCACCGGCAGCAGGTTCGGACGCCACGACGTGACCTTCCTACGGCGGCACGCCCCGGACGACGGCAGCGTGCTCATCGACGACGTCGGCAGCGCGTACGCAATCCTGAGTGTGTGTGGTCCGGCCTCGCGAGACGTGTTGCAGCAGTTGAGTTCCGACGACTTCGGCGCGGAGTCGTTCCGGTACATGACGGCGCGCGAGACGGACCTCGGCCACGCGCCGGTGCTCGCGTTGCGAGCCGGGTACGTGGGCGAGTTGGGTTGGGAACTGCACCTCCCGAGCGAGTACGTCCAGGATGCCTACGAGCAGGTCTTGGAAGCAGGTGAGGCGTACGGCATCCGGGACGTCGGGTACCGGGCCATCGAGTCGTTGCGGTTGGAGAAGCAGTACGTCGCGTGGGGTGTCGACGTCCGCTCGGATACGAACCCCTACGAGGCGGGGCTCGGGTTCGCGGTGCGGCCGGACAAGCCCGGGTTGCTCGCAGGGGAGGCACTCCGAGCGATCCGGGCCGCCGGGCCGAGACGGCGGTTGTGCTGGTTCAGCACGCAGGCGGAGCTGTTGCTGCACGGCGGGGAGATGTTGATGCACCCGGCCAGCGGCACCCAGGTCGGTGTGGCCAGCGCCGGGTACGGGCACACGGTGGGGCTCGGGCTGTTCTCGGCCTACCTGCCGGTGGAGGTGGCCGACTCCGACGACGAGGAGTTAGAGGTCGAGATCATGACTCGACGGTTCCCGGCGGTGCGGAATCGTCGGTGCCTGCACGACCCGGACGGCGTGCGCGTGAAGGGCTGACCTCGCCGGTGATCGCGGTGGCTCGTAGACTGGTGCTGTCGTCGCACTGCACGCTCCCAGCCTCTTGCCGGCGCGGGGTGCGACCTCGTGGGAAGGCAGTCTCGTGGACGCCACGGCACGCAGTCGAGACGGCAGCATCCATGTCACCGATGAACGGTTCAACACCGTCTCGCACCTGTTCGCCGCCTGTTTCGCGCTCGGTGGCGCCGGGCTGCTCATCGCGCAGGCGAGCGTCCAGGGCGATCCGTGGAAGATCGTCGGGCTGAGCGTCTACGGGCTGGCCCTGGTGATGCTCTTCGTCTCCAGCACGATGCATCACGGCCTCGACCGCGGCCCGCGGCTGAACGAATTGCTGCGCACCCTCGACTACGACTCGGTGTTCCTGCTGATCGCCGGGTCGATCACGCCGTTGGTGTTGGTGCTCTTCCGTACCGCCTACGGCTGGGCGGTGTTCGGCGCGGTGTGGGCGATCGCCGTCCTCGGCATCGTGGTGCGTTCGGTGCATCGGCGTCTGCCCAAGTACGTCACCAACACCCTCTACATCGCATTGGGCTGGCTGACCGTCCTGCTGATCGGAGCGGGCAGGCCGCTGCCCGTCGGCGCCCTGGTGCTGATGGCGTCCGGAGGGTTGGTCTACAGTGCCGGATTCGTGATCTTCGTGATCGAGCGGCCGAACCCCTGGCCGGGCAGATTCGGGTTCCACGAGACCTGGCACGTGCTGGTGGCCGTGGCTGCCCTGTTGCACTACGTGTTGATGTACGTCTACGTCCTGCCGGCGTGACTCGACGGTCATCCTCGGACGCCGGCCGCCGAGCTGCTCGTGTCGGGGCCGGCCGGGCAGGGCGTCACGTCGGGCGGCCAGGTCCGCGTGCGCAGGCAGCATGTCGGTGATCGGATGGAGTCGTGCGCTTCGACATCGAGACGAAGGCCTCACCCGAGCAGGTACGCCGCGCTCTGACGGACTTCTCCCCGGATCGGCTGCGCATCTGGAACCGCACGCTCGATCCCACGACGTACGAGGTGCGTGAACAGGGACCCACGTGGGCCGTCGCCCGCGAGAGCACCCCCCGGTCGCCATTCTGGGTGGTCGCTCGCTACGACTGGTCCGACCCCGCCGTTGTTCGCTGGACGGTCGTCGAGAGCAGTTACGGCGGAGGCGGCGATGGCTTCGCCCGCATCACGCCACGACCCGACGGAGGCAGCAGGTTGCACGCTGAATGGGTCAACACCCAGCCCCGCCGGCAGAAGGCGATGCTCCTCCTGATGCACCTCGTGCCCAACAGGGTGGTCGCGGGGATGTGGGTGTCCGCCTTGGACCGCTACGCCGTGAGTCAGAACGAGTGACAGCAACGAGCGCCAGCGCTGACCTGCCCGGTGGTAGGCCTCCCGGGGCTCGAACCCGGAACCAATGGATTAAAAGTCCACTGCTCTGCCAGTTGAGCTAGAGGCCCAGACGCTGCCGGCCCTGGCCGACCTGCCGGCAGCGTCCCCAGTATGGCGGACCGCGGCGCCGAGTGTGCCGTGAGCGGCCGTGAGCGTAGTGTGCCGCCGCGTCGTCCAAAATGTGAGATCCGGACGTCCCCGTGGGGACGTCCCCGGCGCTCGTGGCAGGCTGGTCGGATGCTGACCGGACGACGGACGCCGCGTCGCGAGCCGCGCCCGGCTCGGGCGCCGGTCACCGCGGCTGTCCTGACGACCGCGATCGCGTTCGCGGGGTGTTCGTCGTCCGAGGCGGGCAGTGCGGCGTCGGCTGCCCCGACCGCGACCGTCACCGGCACCACGACAACCACGGTGGCCGCGGGGCGCGCGTCGTCGTCCGGGGCTGCGATCACCGCTCTCGGCACGCCCACCACACCCACGGCGACCTCGGCCACGCCCACCTCGCCCGGTGCGGCCCAGGCCCGGTGTACTGCGGCCGTGATGGCCACCCTGAGCCCGGCGGAGCGCGCCGGGCAGGTGCTCATGGTCGGCGTCCCCGCGGGCTCGGCCACCAGCGTCACCAAGACCGTCACCGGCTACGCCGTCGGCGGCGTCTTCCTGCGGGGGCGCAGCACGATCAGCGCGTCCTCGCTGAGACAGCAACTCGCCGCACTCCAGGCGGCCTCGCGTCGAACCACCGGGGTGGCGTTGCACATCGCCGTCGATCAGGAAGGTGGCAAGGTACAGACCCTGTCGGGCAAGGGATTCGTGGCGTTGCCCACCGCTCGCACCCAGGGCAGCTGGACCACCTCGGCCCTACGCGTCCGCATCACGGCTTCGTCCAAAGCCCTTCGTGCTGCAGGGATCACGGTCAATCTCGCGCCCGTGGCCGACACCGTGGCGGTGGCCGACATTCCCCGCAACCCACCGATCGGCAAGCCGGCTCGCGAGTACGGCCACACGCCGTCCGCCGTCGCGGCCGACGTGACCACCGTGGTCGCCGCCACCCGCGCCGCCGGCTTGGGCACGGCCGCCAAGCACTTCCCCGGCCTGGGACGGGTGAGGGCCAACACCGACTACTCGGCCTCGGCCGTCGACCCGGTCACCACCGCGAGCGATCCCAACCTGGCGCCGTTCGCCGCCGCGGTCGCCGCGGGGACCCCGATGGTGATGATCTCGTCCGCGCGGTATCCGAAACTCGACGCCCAGCGGATCGCTGCGTTCAGCCCGGCGATCGCCACGACGCTGCTGCGCGACCGGCTGCACTTCACCGGCGTGGCGATCTCGGACGACCTGGGCGCCGCCAAGGCCCTCGCCGCCGTGCCCGTGGGCACCCGCGCCGCCGCCTTCATCGGGGCCGGCGGTGACCTGGTGCTCACCGTGCGCGCCGATCAGGCCCCCGCCATGCGCAAGGCTCTGCTCGCGCAGGCAGCCCGCTCGCCGTCCTTCGCACGTCGCCTCGACCAAGCTGCCGGTCGCGTCATCGCCAGCAAGATCGCTGCTGGTCTGGTCAGCTGTACCCCCGCCCAACTCGCCGGCGCCACTCCCTGACCGCCGGCTCGAGCCGAGAGGCTGCCCGCGATGACCTTCCACTCCCTCGCCGCCGTGCTGGGCTGGATCGGCACCGGCATGTTGCTGCTCGCCTACTGGCTGGTCTCGACCGAACGGGTCACCGGCCACAGCCCCGTCTACCAATTGCTCAACATCGGCGGCTCGATCGGCCTCGGCCTGGCCGCCGTGGCTGGCGGCGTCTGGTCGTCGGTGGCCCTCAACGCCATCTGGGGAGTGATCGGGGCCGTGGCCCTGGTGCAGGCGCTGCACCACCGAACCCCCCGCACTGCCCCCGCGTCGCCGCCGGACGATCTAGCCTGACGCTCGTGAGCACCTCTCCTGATTCCCAGCCCGCTGCCCCGGGCGTTCCCCAGGCCTTCGCCGGGCTCGACGTCGGCAAGCTCGACGACCTCGTGTCGAGCGTCTGGGACCACAAGGACGACGTCGCGGGCGCCGTCCGGTTCGTCCGGGACCACGGGGACGACCTGATCGCCCTGGCCGCCAAGCTGCCCGAGCTGCTCGCCTCGGCTGCCACCGCGCTCGGTGAGGCCGCCGCGGACACCCGCGCGACGGCGTCCTTCCTGACCGGCGGGTCCGGTGGCGGCTCCGGCGGCTCCGGCGGCGCCGAGTCGGGCGTCAAGGGGCTCGCCCAGCAGGCCGGACACGCCCTGGACGCCTGCCGCAGCGAGCTCAACGCGGCCCGCGGCATGCTGGAGAAGCTCGCCGAAGCGCTGCACGGCGTCCCGCTGATCGGGGCCGCGGCCACCACCCTGCAGGACGGCGCAGCGCACTTCGACGGGGTCGGCGACCAACTCGCCGTGGTCGCCGAGCAGCTGCGCTCGATCGGCTCGCTGGTCGACTCCGCGGGGGAGGGGTTGTCCCGCACCGCCGACAAGCTCGAATCCGGTGGCCGGGCACTGTCGCAATGTGCACCACAGTGAGGCGATCGGCCCGACATCATGGGGAGTTGTTGCGGCGGGGCCGCTGAGCCAACGATGGTCGGAGTTTCTGGTGCGAAGAACGACTCGGGCGTTGAGATCAACTCTGATCGGGTCTCTGCTGATCGGAGCACTCGTTTCACCTGGCGCATTGGCCGCGCCGTCCTCGGCCCTGGCGGCGGCGCCGACCACGGGCAGCGCTCAGGTCGTCAAGGTCGTGGATGGCGACTCGCTGGAGGTCCTGGTCGGCGGCCGACGCGAGAAGGTGCGATTGATCGGCCTCGATGCCCCGGAGCTCCACCCGGCGGAATGCCAGGCCGTGGCCGCGAGGACCTACCTCACGAAGCTGATCGCGGGCCGTCCGGTACGCCTCGATGCCGATCGCAGCCAGAGTGATCGCGACAGGTACGGGCGTCTTCTCAGGCATGTCGTCCTGCCTGACGGAAAGGTGGCCGCCGCGCGAATGATCTCTGCGGGACTTGCCCGGGAATTCACCTACGCTGCGCCCTATCGTTTCCGGGCGGCTTTCGTGGCCGCCCAGCGTTCGGCTCTCGACAAGCGAATCGGGATCTGGAGTGCCTCCTGTTCCCGGCCACCCGCAGGCTGTCGAATCAAGGGCAACATCTCGGTGCACACCGGTGAACGCATTTACCATGTTCCCGGCCAGCGGTATTACGCCGCGACACAGATCGACCTGCGCAAGGGCGAACGGTGGTTCTGCACCGAGGCGCAGGCGATCTATGCGGGGTGGCGCAAGTCCAAGGTCTGATCGCCGGTCCACGGTCTGATCCACATCGCACCACCCTGAGCGGCGTGCACGTGGCCCGAGGAACCTCGAACACCTGGTCGCGCCCTGTCGCAGTTCGCGTCCACCTGAGCCCTATGGTGTGGGCCATGAAGGCCCTCGAGCGCAAACTCCACTCCATCACGCACGGCACCTATACGCCGGACGACTTCATCATCGCCGACGCCAAGGACGCCGATATGGCGTTCGGTGTCCAGGCTCCTGCCCCCGCCCCCGGTGACATCTCGGCCGAGGGCACCCGGCCGCGCTACCGCACCCGGGCTCAGTACCTCGAGCACATGGCCGAGGAGGTGCGCGCCGGGGCCGTCGACATCATGTTGACCTCGGCCTCCAACGGCGAGCGGCTGGCCAACGACGCCCTGTTCAAAGGCAGCGACGTCACTCTCGCCGTCCGGGGCAACGACTCCTCTGACATCTGGAACCCGCGCGGCGGCACCTACCCGACCCACCCCTCGCGCCCGTTCCGCACGGTGAGCCTCGAGCGGGTGCGCGAATACTGCAGCCTGGTGCTCTACTCGGTGACCTTCAACAACGATCTCGATCACGACCTGGCCACCCTCGAGGCCTACGCCGAATTCCGCGACGAGGCGCACAACGTCGGCATGCGGCACTTCCTCGAGGTGTTCAACCCGAACGCGCCGGTCGACCTCGCCCCGAACGACATCGGGCCGTTCGTCAACGACCAGATCATCCGGCTGCTGGCCGGGGTGACCCTGGCCGAGCGGCCGCTGTTCCTGAAGATCGTCTTCAACGGCACCGAGTCGTTGACCGAGCTCGTGCAGCACGACCCGACCCTCGTGGTCGGCATCCTCGGTGGGTCGGCGGGCACCACCCGTGACACCCTCGAGCTGCTGAGCCAGGGCGAGAAGGCCGGCGCCCGGGTCTCGTTGTTCGGCCGCAAGGTGCAGCGAGCCGAGTCCCAGCTCGATCTGCTCGCGGTGATGCGTTCGGTCGTGACCGGCAAGCTGACGCCCGAGCAGGGGGTGGCCAGCTATCACGACACGTTGCGCAGCAAGGGGATCCAGCCCGAGCGCAGCCTCGAGCAGGATCAGCACATCACCGAGTCCGTCCTGGCGATCGGCTGAGCCGTGTCGTTCGGGGAGGCGACGCACGAGCGCTCGGGGGTGCTCTGTGCCGGCTCGATCGTGGTCGACGTCGGCAAGGTGATCGATCGCTACCCCTCGCAGGAACTGCTGGCGGTGATCGAGGACGTCACGCTCAGCACGGGTGGGCCGGCGGTGAATCTCGCCGTCGACCTGCACCGGCTCGGTGCCGGCTTTCCGCTGGCCATCGCGGGGGTGATCGGGGACGACGCGCACGCCGACTTCATGCTCGATGCGTTGCGTACCAACGAGATCGACGCCTCGGGGATACGGCGTACGAAGCGAGCGGCGACGTCCTTCACCGATGCCATGGTGGTGCGGGACGGCGGTTCGCGGACGTTCTTCCACCACCCGGGGGCCAATGCCGAGTTCGGTCCGGACGACGTGCCGCTGGCCACGTCGACCGCGCGCATCCTGCACATGGGCGCCCCGGGGCTGCACCGCGCCATGGACGCCGCCCGCGCCGATTCGGACGGTGAGCCAACCAACGGCTGGCCGCAGGTGTTCGCCGCCGCGCAGGCCCTCGGGATGCGCACCAACCTCGAACTGGTCTCGCTGGCCCCGGATGAACTGCGGCGCCTCGCCGGGCCATGCCTGCCGCACCTGGACTACCTGGTGATCAACGAGGTCGAGGCCACCGCGCTGGCCGAGGTCGACCTGGACGCCGTGGGCGCGACGTCGGTCACCGGTTCCGGTGGGGCGCCGAACTGGCCGGCGCTCGAGGACGTCGCCAGGCGGCTGATCGATCGCGGTGTGGCCCGGCTGGTGGCGGTGCACTTCCCGGCCGGGTGCGTGGCCGCCGCGCCGGGCGGCCAGGTGTGGCGGCACGGGTCGGTGAACCTGCCGCGCACCGAGATCGTCAGCAGCACCGGCGCCGGGGACGCCTTCGCCAGCGGCGTGATCCACGGCCTGCACGACGGCTGGCCGGTCGAGGAGTGCCTGCGCGCCGGGGTGAGCGCGGCCGCGGCCTGCCTGCGCTCGGCCCACACCTCGGACGGCGTGCTGCCGCTGGCCGAGTGCCTGGCGATGGCCGAGGAGTTCGGCTACCGCTGACACGCGATCAGCCCAGACGCTTCGATCAGCCCAGACGATTCGATCAGCCGATACGATTCGATCAGTGCAGCGCCCGAAGTTCCTCGCGGGCAATGGATCTCAGGTGCACCTCGTCCGGTCCGTCGGCCAGCCGCAAGGTGCGCACCTGCGCCCACATCTCGGCCAGCGGGGTGTCGTCGCTGACGCCGGCGGCGCCGTGGGCCTGAATCGCCTTGTCGAGCACCCAGGCCGCCGTGCGCGGCGCCACCACCTTGATCGCGGCGATCTCGGTGCGGGCGTTCTTGGCGCCCACCGTGTCGATCATCCACGCCGCCTTCAGGGTGAGCAGGCGGGCCTGCTCGATGCGGATCCGGGACTCGGCGATCCACTCCCGGATCACCCCTTGCCGTGCCAGCGGCTGCCCGAACGCCGTCCGGCTCGACACCCGCCGGCACATCAGGTCCAGCGCGCGCTCGGCCATGCCGAGGGTGCGCATGCAGTGGTGGATCCGGCCCGGCCCGAGCCGCGCCTGGGCCATGGCGAACCCCCCGGCGCGCGGCCCGAGGATCGAGCTCACCGGCACCCGCACGTCGTCGTAGGTGATCACGCCGTGCCCACCGTGGGGTCCGTCGTCGTAGCCGAACACCAGGGTCGAGCGCTCGACCGTGAGCCCCGGGGTGCCCATCGGGACCAGGATCATGGAGTGCCGGGCGTGCCGCTCGCCGTCCGGGTCGGTGACCGCCATGACGATGGAGATCTCGCACTCGGGACGCATCGCGCCGGTCGACCACCACTTGCGCCCGTTGAGCACGATCTCGTCACCCACCACCTCGGCGATGGTGCGGATGTTGGTGGCGTCCGAGGAGGCCACGTCGGGCTCGGTCATCGAGAAGCAGGAGCGGATCCGCCCGTCCAGCAACGGGTTCAGCCACTGTTCCTGCTGCTCGTCGCTGCCGAACAGGTGCAGCAGCTCCATGTTGCCGGTGTCGGGGGCATTGCAGTTCATCGCCTCGGGGGCCAAGGCGGGCGAGCGTCCACTGAGCTCGGCGATCGGCGCGTAGTCGAGCACGCTCAGCCCGGCGCCGCGCTCGTCGTCCGGCAGGAACAGGTTCCAGAGCCCCCGGCTGCGGGCCTCCCGTTTCAGGTCCTGGATCACCGCCGGGGTGCGGTGCGGGGTGCCGGCGGCCCGGTTCGCGGCGGACTGGGCCTCGAAGGTGTGTTCACTGGGGTAGACCTGCTCGGCCAGGAACGCCTCGACCTGCTGCTGGACGGCGCGGGAGCGCTCGCTGTGCCGGAAGTCCATGACGTCATCCTCGCTGCTCGGTCGGTGAGTGTGAGTGGGGGCGGGGTGCTGGCCGGGTGGCTCAGGCGTCCAGGGCGGCCAGCCCCGAGGTCAACAACAACGGCACCGAGGCCCCGACGGCGTCGAACCCGGGGCCGACGGTCTTGCCCTGCAGGTACCGGAAGTGGATCCCCTCGGCGATCACCGCGAGCTTGAACCAGGCGAAGGCGACGTACCAGTCGAGCCGCGAGAGGTCACGGCTCGAGCCGGTGGCATAGCGCTCGATGAGTTGATCCGGGGTGTGAAACCCCTTCTCGGGGGAGAGCTTCGGCATCACGAAACCCCCGGTGTTCGACAGCTGCTGATAGACCGCGAGCAGTCCGACATCGGTGAGCGGATCGCCCAACGTGGCCATCTCCCAGTCGACCACGGCAGCCACCCGGTCGATGGCCGGGGTGTAGATGACGTTGGTGAGCCGGTAGTCACCGTGCACGATCCCCGGGGCCGACGGCGCCGGCACGTCGGCGGCCAGGCGGTCGATCAACTCCTGGACGGCGGGGCGCGGCTCGGTCTGCGAGGTGCCCCACTGCGTCGTCCAGCGCCGGATCTGCCGTTCCAGGAAGCCGTCCGGCCGGCCCAGGGCACCCAGGCCCACTGCGTCGGCGTCCAGCGCGTGCAGGGCGAGCAGGGTGTCCACCAGCAGCACGCAGCTGTGGCCGGCGTCCTGGGGAGCCAGCGTGGCGAGGACGTCCGGCCGGTCGAGCACCACGCCGTCCACGAACGACATCAGATAGAACGGCGCACCGAGCACGGCGACGTCCGCGCACAGCGCGATCGGCGCGGCGACCGGCACCGTGCTGGCGTGCAGGCCCCGCAGGATGCGGAACTCACGCGACATGTCGTGTGCGGTCGCCTGGACGTGACCGAGCGGGGGCCGGCGCAGCGCCCAGGTGGTGACACCGTCGCTCACCCGGTACGTCAGGTTCGAGAACCCACCGGTGAGGCGCTCGGCCGCCAACGGACCCTGCCGCAGCGTGGGGTGAGCCGCGTCGAGCCATCGGGTGAGTGCGTCGAGATCGAGCCCCGCGAGCGTCACGCCGCCTCCTTACCGATGAAGACCATGGCCGATGCTCATCACAACCCGATGTCGGCCAACCATGACCATGCCCAATGGTGCGCTCGTTGCCAAGCGCTGCTCGGCGGGCGAGAAGTTCTCGAGAGGTGGATTCACGGATGCGCGTCATTGCGGATCCGTGAATCCGCACAAAGTTGTTGTTCCTCGGCCGTGCCGGCGGACGGTTGCGGGCCCGCAATGACCGTGTCGTGACGAGCCGGCGCCTGTGGACAATCGGGTGATCATGCTCGTGCTGTGGATGAGCGCGGGACCCCTCGACCTCCGGCGCTAGCGTCGGCGGCATGGCGATCGAGACGAGGATGACCTCGGCGGCGGAGGTGTTGTTCGAGGCCCGGCGCCGGGCAGGTATGACGCAGATCGAGTTGGCTGACCGGGGCTGCGTGGCGCCGAGCGTCATCTCGCAGGTCGAGCGAGGTCGCCGGAACCCGAGCCTGGCGACGCTGCAACGCCTGGTCGCCGGTACCGGCTACACGGTGGGACTCACGTTGTATCGACCCGATCCGTACGAAGAGCAACTGGTCGGTCCCATCGGACGGCGGGTGCTGGCTCGGCGGCTCGAGCTGTTGCGGGTGTTGCGCGGGTTCGGCTTCGGCCGGGTCTGGGTCTCGGGCCTGGTGGCACGCGGGGCCGAGACCTGGGACACCGCACTGGAGCTCGTGATCGAGGGGTTCGAGGGACACGGGCGAGAGGTGGTGTCGGTGCTGGCTGGGGTGTTCTCGGCGCTCGGCGACGGAGTCCGTCTCGAGCTGCTGCCGCAGGCGTTCGGTCAGGTCGGGGACGTACTGCTCGGCGACGCCAGAGTGGACGGGCCGGGCCTGTCGACCGACGAATCGGACCCCCGGGTCGACGGATCGGGGCCGTCAGCGGGCGGCGAGCAGCAGGTCGGCCAGGGCGTCGACGTGCGGTAGGCGTACGTGGTCGAAGTCGGCGTGCAGGTCGTAGGGATCGAGCTGCACCACGGGCATGCCGGCGGCTCGGGCTCCCTGGACGTCGGCGTGCACCGTGTCGCCCACGTACAGGGTGCGGGCGGCCGGCGTCCCCAGGGCTGCCAGCGCGGGTGCGAAGATCGCCGGGTCGGGCTTGGTGAGGCCGACCACGGCCGAGTCCACCACGATCCGCACGCTCGGCAGCGGGCCGGGGCCCACCTGGCACAGGCCGAAATGACTCAGCTGCTCCTCGGCGGTGCCGTTGTTGTTGCTGACCACCGCGACCGGCAGGTGGGAGGCGACGATGCGGTGGAATCCGTCGACGTTGCGCGGCAACAGCTGGCGCCACAGGCTCTTGACGTCGCGGGTGTGCACCTGATCGATCATCGCCTGCAACGCCTGGTCCATCCGGTCATCGCTCACCCCGAGGCAGCGCAGGTAGGCCTCCTCCCAGGTGCGCCAGATCGTCCGGTCGTACTCGTGCACCGTGCCGAGTTCGGC
Source organism: Kineosporiaceae bacterium (assembly GCA_046330955.1). Lineage (GTDB taxonomy): Bacteria > Actinomycetota > Actinomycetes > Actinomycetales > Kineosporiaceae > JADJPO01. The sequence continues at coordinate 136,903 of JAXLRT010000009.1, forward strand.
GACCAGATCGGACATCGCCCGGACGGCGACGTGGTGAGCGCGGTGGTAGACCTCGGGGTCCTCGGGCAGCTCGAACCCGGCCCGGCCCAGACCCCGGCGGATGGGTTCGTGGTGGCGGATGACGAACACCCCGCCGATGTCGAAGACCACTGCATCGATCGTGGCCGGGTCGAGGCCGGCGGAGAGGCCGGTGACCCGGCGGTCGTCGAGCATTCATTTACCCTACGGTGACCATCGCCCCGGCGTCACAGTTCGGCGGAGCGTGAGTCATGATGGCCGAGTGATGCCATTGCTGCGGCGCGTGCTGCCGCCCTATCGGGCCACCATCGCGGTGATCTTCGTGCTGCTGCTGGCCCAGGCGATCGCGGCGCTGGTACTGCCCACGCTGTACGCCGACATCATCAACGACGGGGTGCTCCGCGGCGACACCGGGCACATCATGCGACTCGGCGGGGTCATGCTCGCGATCTCGGTGGTGGTCGGGTTCGCCGCCATCGCCGGCACGTACCTGTCCTCCCGGGTGGCGATGTCGGTCGGACGCGACCTGCGCGCGGCCCTGTTCACCCAGGTCGAGCGGTTCTCGTTGCGCGAGGTGACCACGTTCGGCGCGCCGTCCCTGATCACCCGCACCACCAACGACGTCCAGCAGCTGCAGTTGCTGGTGCTGATGGGCCTGAACCTGATGGCGATGGCGCCGATCACCGTCGTCGGCGGCGTGATCATGGCGCTGCGCGAGAACGCCCGGCTGTCGACGTTGCTGGTCGTGATCATCCCGATCATGATCGCCATCGTGCTGCTCACGCTGCGCCGGGCGCTGCCGTTGTTCCGGGTGGTGCAGAAGCGGATCGATGCGATCAACCAGGTGCTGCGCGAGAACCTGACCGGGGTGCGCGTCGTCCGCGCGTTCGTGCGCACCCGGCACGAGGAGGCGCGGTTCGCCGAGGCCAACGCAGCGCTGACCGACACCCAGCTCGCGGTGGCCCGGCTGTTCGCCTTCACCTTCCCGATCCTGATGTTCGTGATCAATTTGGCCAGCGTCGGCGTGGTCGGCTACGGCGGCCGGTTGATCTCCCAGAACCAGATGCAGATCGGCACCCTGGGGGCCTTCATCAGCTACATGATGCAGATCCTGTTCTCGGTGCTGATGGCCGTCATGATGATCGCGATGGTGCCGCGCGCCGCGGCCTCCGCCGAGCGGATCAGCGAGGTGCTCGACACCCAGCCGGCGATCACCGACCCGGACGACGCCGTCGTCCCGACGCCGCGCCCGGCCGAGTCCGGTGAGGCGATCATCGAGCTGGTCAAGGTCGACTTCCGCTACCCCGGCGCCGAGGAGCCGGTGCTGCACGACGTCGATCTGACGCTGCGCGCCGGCCAGGTCACCGCCATCGTCGGGGGCACCGGTTCGGGCAAGACCACCCTGGTGAACCTGATCCCGCGGCTGTACGACATCAGCGACGGGTCGCTGCTGCTCGACGGGGTCGACATCCGCCGGATTCCCCGGGAGTACCTGTGGGGCCAGCTCGGTCTGGTGCCGCAGAAGGCCTTCCTGTTCACCGGCACCATCGCCGACACGTTGCGGTTCGGGGCGCCGTCGGCCACGGACGACGAGCTGTGGCACGCGCTCGAGGTGGCCCAGGCCGCCGACTTCGTCCGCGAGCTACCCGACGGCCTGGCCCACGTGGTCGAGCAAGGTGGGGCCAACTTCTCCGGCGGGCAACGGCAACGGCTGGCGATCGCCCGGGCGCTGGCGCGCCGTCCGCGGGTGTACCTGTTCGACGACAGCTTCTCGGCGCTCGACTACGGCACCGATGCCCGGCTGCGCGCCGCGCTGGTGCGCGAGACCACGCACGCGGCGGTGGTGATCGTGGCGCAGCGGGTCAGCACCGTGCTGCACGCCGATCAGATCGTGGTGCTGGACGCCGGGCGGGTGGTGGGTACCGGCCGGCACGAGGAGCTGCTGGCCGGCTGCGAGACCTACCGCGAGATCGTCGAGTCCCAGCTCTCCGCGCAGGACGCGGCATGAGCGGCCACGGGCCGGGGTTCATGCGCGGTGGCGGCCCGCCGCCGGCCAAGCCCAAGGACGTCAAGGGCTCGTTCGTCCGGCTGCTGCGGCTGCTCGACGCCGACCGGCCCCAGGTGATCGCCGTGGTGGCCATGGCGCTGGTCAGTGTCGGGTTCTCGGTGGCGGGGCCGAAGCTGCTGGGCAATGCGACCGACGTGGTGTTCCGCGGGGTGGTGGCCGGGCAGCTGCCCCCCGGGGTGAGCCAGGCGCAGGCCGTCGAGGCGCTGCGTGCCCGGGGCGAGAACCGGATGGCCGACATGCTCGCCGGCATCGACGGCCTGGTGCCCGGCCAGGGCGTCGACCTGGGCGCGCTGGCCCGCGCGCTGCTGATCGTGGTGGGCGTCTACGCCGCTGCGGCACTGTTCGGCTGGGCGCAGGCCTACATCATGGCCGGCGTCACCCAGCGGGCGATCTTCCTGTTGCGCGAGCGGGTCGACCTCAAACTCGGCCGCCTTCCGTTGCGCTACTTCGACTCTCACCCGCGGGGAGACCTGCTCAGCCGGGTGACCAACGACATCGACAACATCTCGACCACGCTGCAGCAATCGCTCACCCAGGCCATCACGGCGTTGTCGACGGTGTTCGGCATCCTGGCGATCATGCTGTGGATCAGCCCGCTGCTGGCCCTGGTCGCCCTGGTCACGGTGCCGCTGTCGGTGATCGTCACGGTGCTCGTGGCCAAGCGCTCGCGGCCCCAGTTCGGTGCCCAGTGGATGTGGACCGGCAAGCTCAACGGCCATGTCGAGGAGATGTTCTCGGGTCACGAGCTGGTCGCCGTCTACGGCCGGCGCGAGCAGGCCGTGGCCACCTTCGAGGCCTCGAACGAGCAGGTCTACGAGGCCAGCCGCAAGGCGCAGTTCGTCAGCGGCATCATCATGCCCGCGACGAACGTGATCTCGAACCTGGGCTATGTCGGCATCGCGGTGATCGGTGGGCTGCGGATCTCCTCCGGTGCGATGTCGCTGGGCGACGTCCAGGCCTTCATCCAGTACTCGCGACAGTTCGCGATGCCGATCGGCCAACTGGCCGGCATGGCCAACCTGGTGCAGTCCGGGATCGCCTCGGCCGAGCGGGTTTTCGAGCTGCTCGACGAGCCCGAGGAGTCGCCCGAGCCGGCGGCACCGGAGGTGCCACCGCAGCGCTCGCGCGGGCACGTGGTCTTCGACCGGATCGCGTTCGGGTACTCCCCGGACGCGCCGCTGATCACCGACCTGTCGCTCGAGGCCGAACCCGGTCAGACGGTGGCCATCGTCGGGCCGACCGGCGCCGGCAAGACCACGCTGGTGAACCTGCTGATGCGGTTCTACGAGCTGGACGGTGGGGCGATCCGGCTCGACGGGGTCGACATCCGCCAATTGCGCCGCGACGACCTGCGCCGCAACTTCGGCATGGTGTTGCAGGACGCCTGGTTGTTCGGCGGCACCATCGCGGACAACATCCGCTATGGCGACAGCCGAGACCTGTTGGCCGCGAATGGTGTTGCCTCGAACGGTGTCGCCGCGAACGGTGCTGCCGCGAACGGTGCTGCCGCGAACGGCCACGGCTCGTCCCACGGCAGGCCGGCGGCCAACGGCAAACCCGACGGCGTGGACGACGCGCTGCGCCGCGCCGCCGAGGCGGCGCACGTCGACCACCTGGTGCGCACCCTGCCCGACGGCTACGACACCGTGCTGGACGACGAGGCGTCGAACCTGTCCAGCGGCGAGAAGCAGCTGCTCACCATCGCCCGGGCGTTCCTGGCCGACCCGCCGATCCTGATCCTGGACGAGGCGACCAGCTCGGTCGACACCCGCACCGAGGTGCTGGTGCAGCAGGCGATGGCGCGGTTGCGTTCCGGGCGAACGAGTTTCGTGATCGCCCACCGGCTCTCCACGATCCGCAACGCCGACATCATCCTGGTGATGGACCACGGTGACGTCGTCGAGCGCGGGACCCACGAGGAGCTGCTGGCCGCCGGTGGGGTCTACCACGACCTCTATGTCAGCCAGTTCACCGCGCCGACCCAGGGCTGATCACGGCAGGACGCCACCGGCGGTGCCGATGCTGCCGGCGGTGCCGATCGGGCTGACAGCCTGCAGCGTGTAGCTCATGGCGACCCGTTGCGGGCGGTCGGTCAGCCGGTACTCCCCGGCGTCGTCCAGCTGCATCTGCCCGGGCAGTGCCTCCCACGGGACGCTGTCGTGCTCGACCAGCATGGTCAGGCGCAACCCGGCGTCCAGCAGGGCGGTCACCACCTCGCCGAGGGCGTGGTTCCAGGAGTGCGAGAGGTTCTGGGTGAACTGCACCTCGGTCGGTACGTAGGTCTCGTCGCTGACCTCGACGAACGGCTCGGCCTGCTCCCAGTAGGAATACGCGATGGCCAACCGATCCTGCTGGGTCTCGTCGAGGGTCCACAGCATCGGGTGCCCCTCGCGCAGGAACAGCCGGCCCCCCGGGCGCAGCAGGGTCGCCACCACCTGCGCCCAGCGGCGGATGTCGGGCAGCCAGCAGAGCGCGCCGATGCCGGTGTAGATCAGGTCGAATCGCTTCTCGCCCAGGGCCTCGACCGCCGAGTAGACGTCGGACTCGACGAACGGGACGTCCAGCCCGAGTCGCTCGGCCAGCGACCGCGCCTGCGCCAGCGAGGCGGGGGACAGGTCCAATCCCGTCATCCGGGCTCCGAGCCGGGCCAGCGAGAGGGTGTCGGTGCCGATGTGGCACTGCAGGTGCAGCCCGTCGAGTCCGCTGATGTCGCCCAGGCGGGGCAGGTCGAAGCGCACCACCTTCGACAGGTGCGTGGCGTCGTCCACGAACTGCTGGACGGCGTACCCCGGGGACGCCGCGTGAGCCGGCGCCCGGTCGTCCCACATGGCCCGATTGATGGTCAGGTAATCCGGCTCGCCGGCCGTTGGAGGTGCCATGTGCCCATCATGCCCATGCCGAGCGGATCCTCCCTGCTCAGGAGTGCAGTTCCAGCAGGGCCGTGGCCAGGTCGCGAGTGGTCACCAGCCCGTGCACCATGCCGCTGCGCAGCGCGGCCGCGGCGGCCGGGGCCTTGGTGGCTCCGTAGACCAGCGCGGTGACCTCCGGGACGGCCGCCAGTTGCTCGGCGGAGATCCCGACGGTGCGTCGCACCAGCGGCGCCGCCACCGGCCGGCCGTCCGCGTCGATCGCGATACCCGAGATCTCGGCGCACACCCCGGCGCGAGCCAGCTCGAGGGCCTGCGCCGGGGGCAGCGCGTCGAACACCGTGGAGGCGTGGGGCCGCCAGCCGCCGACGCCCACGAAGGCCTTCGTCACCGCGGGGAAGCGGCTGATCGCGCGGGCGATCTCGGGCTGGGCGCGCAGCGCGTCCCCCAACTCGCCGGTGGCCACGATCATCGGCGCGTGGAAGTAGTACGCCGCCCCGCCACAGAGCCGGGCGACGTCGCGCACCAGGTCGACCGAACTCGACTCGGCATCGTCGGCGAGCTGTAGTGCCCCGGTCAGCTGCACCACGTCGCAGGCGGCCAGCCGGCGCAGCGACCGGGCCATGTGGGCCAGCGCCCGACCCCAGGCCAGGCCGAGCACATCGGTGGTGGTGACCGTCTCGGAGAGCAGCTCGGCGGCCTTGGCGCCGACCGCCGCCCGCTGCGCCTCGGGTTGATCGTCGTTGACGTCGACCACGAGGGCGTGGCGCAGCCCGAAGCGCTGCTGCACCTCGGTCGACAGGGTGACGTCGAGATCGCCGGGCCAGCCGATCCGGATCTGCACCAGCCCGCTCTGCACCGCGCGGTCGATCAATCGGGCCACCTTGAACCGGCTCAGGCCCATCTGCTGGGCGATGTCGCTCTTGGCGACGCCGTCCAGGTAGTAGCGCCGGGCCACGGTGGCCATGAGCACCATCTCGGCCGGGCCCGCGGGTGCGGTCGTGGACATACCGACTCCGATCGTCATCCGGGTTCGCCCGATGTGCTCGTTTGAGCACGCTAGGTCTCATTCCTGTATCGACCGTTGACCCGGGATTGTTGGCTGCAACACACTCATTCTGCCTCATCTGAGTTCCGAGCCGCTCATCTGAGCGCTTAGGCGTCATACTTTCGGAGGATCGATGAAACTCAAGGCACAGAGTCGTCGCCTTGCCGTGACCGCGGTGTTCGGCTTGGCGTCGGTGCTCGCGCTCACGTCGTGTGCGGGGGCCGGCGGTGGCAGCACCAGCTCGGGCACGGCCGCGTCGGGTGGTGGCGGCGGCGGTGGTGGCAAGTCCATCAACGTGCTGATGGTCGCGAACCCGCAGATGACCGACATCCAGAAGCTGACGGCGGACACCTTCACCAAGGACACCGGGATCACGGTCAACTACACGGTGCTGCCGGAGAACGAGCTGCGGGACAAGGTCACCCAGGATGTCGCCACCCAGGGCGGCCAGTACGACGTGGCGACCGTCGGCATGTACGAGGTGCCGATCTGGGCGAAGAACGGCTGGCTGCACGAGCTCGACAGCTACGCCAAGGCCGACGCCGCCTACGACTACCCGGACATCCTGCCCTCGATCGTGAAGGGTCTGTCCGGTGAGGACGGCAAGGCCTACGGGTTGCCGTTCTACGGGGAGTCCTCGTTCCTGATGTACCGCAAGGACATCTTCGCGGCGAAGGGCCTGACCATGCCGGAGCGTCCGACGTGGGCGCAGGTGGCCGACTTCGCGGCCAAGCTGGACGGCGCCGAGCCGGGTATGAAGGGCATCTGCCTGCGGGGCCTGCCGGGGTGGGGTGAGGTCTTCGCGCCGCTGACCACGGTGGTCAACACCTTCGGTGGCACCTGGTTCGACAAGGACTGGAACGCCAAGGTCAACTCGCCCGAGTTCACCAAGGCGGTCAACTTCTACGTCGACCTGGTCAAGGCTCACGGCGAGCCCGGTGCGGGGCAGGCCGGCTTCACCGAGTGCCTGACCGCGATGAGCCAGAACAAGGTGGCCATGTGGTACGACGCGACCTCTGCCGCGGGGTCGCTGGAGGACCCGGCGGTCTCGAAGGTCGCCGGCAAGGTCGGCTACGCCTACGCGCCGGTCGACAAGACCAAGACCTCGGGTTGGCTGTGGGCCTGGGCGTGGGTGATGCCCAAGACCACCAAGAACGCGGACGCGGCGTCCAAGTTCATCTTGTGGTCGACCAGCAAGGACTACGAGAAGCTGGTCGGCGAGAAGCTGGGGTGGTCGCGGTTGCCGTCCGGTAAGCGGGCCTCGACCTACGCCCTGCCGGAGTACCAGAAGGCCGCTGCTGCGTTCGGTGACCTGACGTTGAAGTCGATCCAGGAGGTCGACCCGACCAACCCGGGTCTGCAGCCGCGCCCGACGGTCGGGATCCAGTTCGTCGACGTCCCGGAGTTCGCCGACCTCGGAACCAAGGTGGCCCAGGAGGTCTCGGCAGCGATCTCGGGCAAGGGCACCGTCGAGGAGGCTCTGGCCAACGGTCAGAAGCTGGCCGAAGAGGTGGGCAAGAAGTACCAGAAGTAGCCCCTGGGTAGAGGTAGACCTGGGGTTCCCGCTGGTGGGTCCGGTCGTCCGCGGTGGCGGGCGACCGGACCCGACCCACCTGCCTGTCGGAGGTTGTTCATGACCACCCTGTCCGAGGGCGCCCACTCTCCTGAGGAGATCGCGGCGCTGGCCTTTCGCCCGAGTGCCGCCGCGCGGATGCGGCGCCGGGCGCCGCTGTTGCCGGCCCTGGTGTTCACGGTCGTCATCACCCAGATCCCGTTCCTGGTCACCATCGGGATCTCGCTGTTGCACTGGAACGTGATGCGCCCGGGCACCTCCAGCTTCCTCGGCCTGGGCCATTACGGCTCGTTCGCCGGGATCTCGAACTACGTCACCGTGTTCACCGACAACCGGCTGCGCACCGCCATGGTCAACACCGTGGTCCTGACTGCGTCCTCGGTGGTGTTGAGCCTGCTGATCGGCCTGGGGTTGGCGGTGTTGCTGGACCGCCGGTTCCCGGGGCGGGGCCTGGCCCGCACCCTGCTGATCGCGCCGTTCCTGGTGATGCCGGCGGCGGCCGCGCTGTTGTGGAAGCACGCGCTCTACAACCCCGACTACGGGTTGTTCAACGGCGTCCTGAACTGGATCTACCAGCTGTTCGGTGCCGAGCACGGCCCGGTGATCGACTGGATCTCGAACACCCCGATGGCTGCGGTGGTCGCGGCGCTGGTGTGGCAGTGGACGCCGTTCATGATGCTGATCCTGCTGGCCGGGTTGCAGGCCCAGCCGGGTGACATCCTCGAGGCGGCCCGCGTCGACGGGGCCAGCGGGCTGCAGATGTTCCGGTACCTGACCCTGCCCCACCTGCGCCAGTACATCGAACTGTCGGTGCTGTTGGGCTCGATCTACCTGGTGCAGACCTTCGATGCCGTCTACACCATCACCCAGGGTGGCCCCGGCACGGCGACGACGAACCTGCCGTACGAGATCTACCTGACCATGTTCCGCAAGTTCGAGTACGGCGAGGCCGCCGCGGCCGGCGTCGTGGTGGTGGCCGGCACGATCATCGTGGCCACCTTCGCCCTGCGTACCATCTCCTCGCTGTTCCGAGAAGAGGTCACCTCATGACCGCCACATCCACCGTCACCTCCACCGCGCCGCCGGCTGCGGCGGCGGCCCGCCGGTGGATGCGCCGCACCCGGGACGCCGAGCCCGGTCTGGCCCCTCGCGCCGGGGCCGGCTGGACGATCACCGCGTGGATCGCGACGCTGATCTTCTTCGCCCCGGTGGCGTGGATGGCGCTGACGTCCTTTCACACCGAGGCCGACGCGGCGACCAACCCACCCTCGATCTTCGCGCCGTTCACGCTGAACGGGTACCGCGCCCTGTTCACCCGCGGCATCGAACCCTTCTTGATCAACTCGGCGATGGCCAGCATCGTCTCGACGCTGATCGTGCTCGCCCTGGCGATCCCCACCGCCTACGCCCTGAGCATCAAGCCGGTCGAGAAGTGGACCGACGTGATGTTCTTCTTCCTGTCGACGAAGTTCCTGCCCGCGATCGCGGCGCTGCTACCGATCTACCTGATCGTCAAGAAGCTCGGCATGCTCGACAACGTCTGGACGTTGATCCTCCTCTACACCTCGATGAACCTGCCGATCGCGATCTGGATGATGCGCTCGTTCCTGGCGGAGGTCCCCAAGGAGATCCTCGAGGCCGCCGAGGTCGACGGTGCCGGCCTGCTGCGCGTGCTGATCAGCGTGGTCTGGCCGGTCGCGATGCCCGGCGTCGCCGCCACCGCGCTGATCTGCTTCATCTTCTCCTGGAACGAATTCATGTTCGCCGTCAACCTCACCGGCGTCCGTGCCGGCACCGCCCCGGTCTTCCTGGTCGGCTTCATCACCAGCGAGGGCCTCTTCCTCGCCCAACTCTGCGCTGCCGCCACCATGGTCTCCCTGCCGGTCCTCATCGCCGGCTGGGCCGCCCAGGACAAACTCGTCCGCGGCCTGTCCCTCGGCGCCGTCAAATAGGCCCCGCACCATCGCGCACCACCACGTCCCAGCAGAGAGGAACGCCATGAAGGCCGCAGTCATCACGGGTGTGGGCCAGGTCGAGGTCACCACCGTGGAGGACCCCACCCCCGGTCCGCGCGAGGTCGTCATCGCCGTCGAGGGGTGTGGCATCTGTGGCACCGATCTGCACATCCTGCAGGGCGAGTTCGCCCCCACCCTGCCCGTGGTGCCCGGCCACGAGTTCGCCGGAACCGTGGTCGCGCTGGGCTCGCAGGTGACCGAACTCGCGATCGGTGACCGGGTGGCGGCGGACCCCTCGCTGTTCTGCGGTGAGTGCTACTACTGCCGCCAGGGCCGGGGCAACCTGTGCGAGCGGTGGAACGCCATCGGCGTGAGCGTCTCCGGTGGGGCGGCCGAGTTCTGCAAGGCCCCGGTGGCCAACTGCGTCAAGCTGCCCGATCACGTACGCACCGCGGACGCCGCGCTGATCGAGCCGCTGTCGTGCACCGTCCGGGGGTTCGACGTCCTGAACACCCGGCTGGGTGACCACTACCTGATCTACGGCGCCGGCACCATGGGGCTGATGAACCTCGAGCTGGCCAAGCGCGCCGGGGCGGCCAGCGTCGACATCGTCGACCTCAACCCCGCCCGGCTCGAGACCGCGCGCCTCCTCGGGGTGAGCAACGCCGTGACCTCGGCCGACGAGCTCGACCGGCCCCGCGGGTGGGAGATCGTCATCGACTGCACCGGCGTGGTGGCGGCCATCCAGGACGGCCTGGAGCGGGTGGCCAAGGCCGGCACCTTCCTGCAGTTCGGGGTCTCGGACGAGGGGGCCGTCGCCACCTGGAAGCCGTTCAAGATCTACAACCAGGAGATCACCATCGCCGGGTCGATGGCGGTGCTGCACTCCTACGAGCGGGCGGCCGACCTGTTCGCCGCCGGAGTGCTCAACCCGGACATCATGATCAGTGACCGGTATCCGTTGGCGGACTACCCCCGGGCGCTGGAGCAGTTCAAGCAGGGCATCGGCCGCAAGGTCCAGGTCACCCCGAACGTCCCGGCGGCCTGACCCGACGGGGTCGATCGGTGCGGGAAAGGCGCTCCGTGATTCAACCGGGCCGGTTCCCGCGCCGATAGCCCGAGGGTGAAAGGGCGTCTCTGGGCTGGGTACGTGGCCGCCGCCTCGGTCGTGGCGGCCGGCTACTTCCTGGTACCCCGCACCGATCTGACGCACCTGCTGCTCTACAACGGCATCGGCCTGTCGGCCGTGGTCGCCGTCCTGCTGGGCATCCGGCGCAACCAGCCGGCGGATCGTCGTCCGTGGTTGCTGATCGTGGCCGGCCAGGCGTCCTTCCTCACGGCCGACATCTGCTATTACGTCCTGGAATCGCTCACCGACGACGCCCCGTTCCCCTCGGTGGCCGACCTGTTCTACCTGGGGATGTACCCGCTGGTCATCATGGGCCTGATGCGGCTGGTCGCCCAGACGTCACCGGGGCGGGACTGGTCCAGCCTGGTCGATGCCGCGATCGTCGCCGTGGCCACGTTCGCGGCGTTCGGCGTCCTGGTGATGGACCGCTACCTGGCCGACCCCAACCTCACCCTGGCCGGGCGGGTGATCTCGGTCTGCTACCCCGTGATGGACGTGGCGCTGATCGCCGTGGCCGCGCGGCTGATGGGGTTGGTGCACCTGCGCCGGCCGGCCTTCGGACTGTTGCTCGCCGGGCTGTGCAGCCTGCTGGTGGCCGATCTGATCTACGGGATCCTGAACTCCGCCGGCGTCTTCGAGACCGGCGGCGTGGCCGACGTGTTCTGGCTGGGCTTCTACATCCTGCTGGCCGCGGCGGCACTGCACCCGGACATGGCCGAACCGCCGCAGGAGCGCGATCTCGGGCTGAGCATGACCCACTCGGGGATCGCGGTGCTCACCCTCACCACGCTGATGGTGCCGGCCATCGACCTGTTGTGGGGGCAGCCGGTCGACAAGCTGCTCACCACGGTCTGCTCCAGCCTGCTGTTCCTGCTGGTGATCATTCGGCTGGTGACCCTGGTCGGGATGGTCCAGAAGAACGAGAAACAGGCCCGGCACGACTCGATGCACGACGCCCTCACCGGGCTGGGCAACCGGGTGCTGTTCGCCCGCCGGGTCAACGAGTTCGGTCGTTCCCGCGCGGCGGGCATCATCACGGTGTTGTTCATCGACCTGGACGACTTCAAGACGGTCAACGACAGCCTCGGTCACGAACGAGGCGACCAGCTGCTGCAGCTCGTGGCGGACCGGCTGCGGGCGAGCGTGCGCGAGCAGGACCTGGTCGCCCGGCTCAGTGGTGACGAGTTCGCCATCCTGGTCGAGAGCGCCGTCGACCGGCAGGACGCCGTGGCGTCTGCGCGACGGGTGCAGGAATCGCTGTCGGGCCAGGTGATGCTGGGCGATCGCAGCGTCACGCTCTCGGCCAGCGTGGGGATCACGGTCGAGGACGCCGAGACCTTCCGGGACGCCGACGACCTGTTGCGCGCCGCCGACGCGGCGATGTACCACGCCAAGGCGAGCGGCAAGGGACGCTTCGAGTTCTTCGCCCAGGAGATGCGCAGCGAGGCCGTGGAACGGCTCGAGCTGAAGGCCGATCTGCAGGTGGCGCTGGGCCAGGGCGAGTTCGAGGTGTACTACCAGCCGATCGTCCGGCTGGCCGATCGCCGGATCGTCTCGGTCGAGGCGCTGTTGCGGTGGCATCACCCGACGCGGGGGCTGATCACCCCGAGCAAGTTCGTCCCGCTGGCCGAGCAGACCGGCCTGGTGACCTCGATCGGGGCCTGGACGCTGCAACAGGCCTGTCATCAGGTGGCTCGCTGGCAGCGGCTCTACCCGGGGTCGGCGCCGCAGCGGGTGAGCGTGAACCTGTCGGTGATGCAGCTGCACGATCCGCGGCTGGTCGACATCGTCACCGATGCCCTGGCCCAGTCGGGACTGGACCCCTCGGCGCTGACGCTCGAGATCACCGAGAGCATGTTGCTGGCCAAGACCCGGCAGACGACGAACACCCTCGAGGCGCTCAAGGGCCTGCAGGTGAAGATCGCCATCGACGACTTCGGCACCGGGTACTCCGCCCTGAGCTACCTGCGGCACTTCCCGGTCGACGTGATCAAGGTCGATCGCTCGTTCGTCCAGGAACTCGCCGTCTCGTCGACCTCCCGCTCGCTGGTCGCCGCCGTCGTCGACCTGGCCCGCCGGCTCGACATCGACACCGTGGCCGAGGGCATCGAGGACGAGGCGCAGTTCGCCGAGTTGCTCGAGATGGGCTGCATCGGGGGGCAGGGGTACCTGTTCTCGATCCCGCTGCCCGGCCGGCGAGCCGAGGCGCTGTTCGCGCCGACCCGCGGCGCCGTCCGGTCGGTGACGGGGAGCACGGCACCGCTCGAGGTGCAGGTCGTCGCCGGGGTCCAGGACCTGGACGGCATCGCCTCCGACCTCGAACTGCTGCACTCCGACCTGGGCAAGCCGCTGATGACCACCTGGACCTGGTTGCGGCCGTGGGCCGCGGTACACCGGGACTGGGACCCGCTGGCGGTCATCGTCCGCGAGCGCAACGGGTACCGGATCGAGGCCGCGGCGCTGCTGGCGCAGCAGGTGGTGGACGGCGTCCATCACGTGATCGCGATCGGGCGAGGCCCGTTGCAGTGCACCCGGCTCGCGTCGCGGTCGGACCGCGGCGCCCGGATGCTCGCGCGGGGCATCATCGAGGTGTTGCCCGCCGCCGGCCGCTGGCGGCTCGACCTGCCGGAGTTGCCCGAGGGCGACCGGGTGGCCCGAATCCTGGCCCAGCAGCTGCCCGGGGCCGAGATCAGCCAGCTGATGCCGATTCCCCGAGTCGACTTCCGGGACTTCCACACCGGCGACACCCTGCTGAGCACCAACATGCGCCGTCAGCTGCGCAAGGCGAGCAACCGTCTGGTCACCGACGGGCGGGCGGTGCACATCGACTTCACGCGCGACGACGCCGAGATCCAGCAACTGCTGCCCGAGATCGAGCGGGTGCACGTCGACCGGGATCACAGCACGGGCCGGCCGAGCGATCTGGACGACGCCGAGAGCCTGCAGCTGTGGCGGCGGCTGATCCAGGCCTGCGCCGCGGACGGCCGGATCGAGGTGGCGACGCTGACCATCGACGGTGCCATGGCGGCCTATGTCATCGCGCTGCCGGACGGGCGCAGCTACCGCGTCTTCGACGGGCACTTCGACAGCTCGTACTCGCGCTACTCACCCGGTCGGTTGCTCGAGTCCACCGTTCTGGACCGGGCCCTGGCCGACGGTCGCTACACCGAGCTCGACTGGGGCTCGGGGGTCGCCAGCGAGAAGTTGCTGACCTTCAACGCGTTCGAGGCGCGCACCCGGCTGCAGGCCGGCAGCCTCGTGCCCGCGCCGCGCCGGCCCGAGACGGTGGCTGCGGAGGTCTGAGCGGGGTCACGGAGCCGAACGAGGACGTGACCCTGTGACTACCCAGCGACACCAAGCCCCGATCGGTGTCGGCATCGGCGTCAGCCCACGGCCTGCACCAATGCCGTGAAGCTGGACATCAGGGCATGTCAGGGATGACCGCTGGTCGCAACTTTGTGTAAGTGACCGTTATGGCAACGTGATATTGGCGCGCCGACGAGTTCGGGTGGCCTACCGTAGGGTTCGGCAGTCCTGTAGCCGCGTCCCTGCGGCTGCGGGCACCCCGAGGCCGCAGAGGAGGCGTGATGTCCTGGACCGTGGCCGGGTCGTCCGCCGAGCCCGACGTCCCGCCGCCGCCGGCCTACCCGCCCCCCGGGTACTCGGCTGCGCACGCGTGGCAGCAACCGCCCACCCCGGCGCCGCCCACCTCGGCGCCCGGCTACCCCCCGGCCTACGCCGCCACGTACTCGGCCCCGCCGCCCCAGGGCTTCGGGCCGCCACCGGCCGACCCCTCGGCCGAGACCGTCGTGATCACCGAGCACGCGGGTGCCGGATGGGACGCCGGTCACCGGTCCGATCACGCCTCCGAGACGCCGGGGCACGGTGGGCCGCGGGACGCCTACGGGCGTCTCGTGGTGATGGACCTGTCGGCGAACGCCCCGGTTCAGGTGCCCTCGCAGGCGCCGGTGCGGGTGCTCGAGCCGACCGGCCCCACCCGCTCACGTCGGGTGCGTTCGTCCGACGAGATGATCGACCTCACCGGGCCGGTGCCGGCCGAGCGTGGCCGCCGCAGCAGCCGCCTCGCGCTGGTCGTCGCGTGCGTCGCGGCGTCCCTCGGCGTGGGTGGTGCGGTCGTGGTCGCGGCCATGAACCAGTCCGGTGAACAGCGCGTCCAGCTCGGCACCGAGAGCGAGGCCTCCCCGGCGGCCCCCGGTGGCGGGACCACGGCGCCCGGCGCCGTGCCCGTTCCCAGCTCGCCGGCCGGGATCGCCGTGATCGGCCGTAACAACCAGACCGTGGTACCCGCGCCGGGGCAGGCCCCCGGTCAGGGCGGTCAGCAGACGACCACGCAGGCCACCGTGCCGACGACCAAGGCCACCACTCCGAAGCCGACGCCCAAGCCGACGACGCCGAAGCCGACCACGAAGCCCACGACGCCGACGCCGACCACGGAACCGACGACCACGCCGCCGACGACGCCACCGACCACGCCCCCCACCACGCCGCCGACGACCCCACCGACGACGCCCCCCACCACGCCGCCCACCACACCACCGACCACGCCCCCCGCCACCCTGCCCACGGGGGCAGCGCAGCCCCCCGGTCCGGTCGCCTGACGGTCGAGTCCGCGCGGCCCCGGCCCCTGTCGGCGGTTCCCGGACGTTCGGGGCTCGCTCCCTCGGGCGGGTCTGGTTAGGCTGACCGGGTCACGTCAATCGTCACCCTGCGGTTCGGCCCAGCCGCCTGGCAGAAACGGACCCATGGACGGCGTTCGAGGGCTACTGCGCGATGGGCGTTACCGCCGGTTCATCGCTGCACGCACGATCTCGGTGTACGGCAGCACGATCGCGCCGATCGCCCTGAGCTTCGCCATCCTGGGTCTCGGCTCCGACGGTGAGGCCACCCAACTCGGCATCGTGCTGTTCGCCCGGTTCCTCGCCCAGGTGATCTTCACCTTCTGGGGAGGGCTGCTGGCGGATCGCTTCTCACGCCAACACACCATGGTGCTGGCCGACCTGGCCGCCGGGGTCAGCCAGGCGGTGCTGGCGCTGTTGCTGCTCACCGGCCGTGGAACGGTGCCGCTGCTGATCGTGCTGTCCTTCGCCAACGGCATCGCCATCTCGGTGTTCCTGCCCGCCGCTGACGGTGTGTTACCGCTGTTGATGCCGCTGACGCGCGTCCGTCAGGCGCAGGCCGCCAAGCAGACCGGTGAGAACGCGGCCCGCATCCTGGCGGCGACCAGCGCCGGGGTGCTCGTGGCAGTGCTCGGCTCGGGCTGGGCGCTGATGGTCGATGCGGCCACCTTCTTCGTCTCGGCGGCGCTGTTGAGCGGCCTCGGGCTTCCCGGTACGGCCCGGGCGGACCGGCATTCGATGATCTCCGAGTTGCGCGGTGGGTTGCGCGAGGTCACCTCTCGCTCGTGGATGGTGATCGGCCTGATCCAGTTCGCCGTCCTGAACTTCTGCAACGCCGGCGGCATCTACGTCCTCGGGCCGGTGTTCGCCGAGGAGCACTTCCGCGGCGCGATCGGGTGGTCGATCGCGATCGGGGCACAGACCGTCGGATTCCTGCTGGGCAGCATGCTGGCGCTGCGGATCCCGGCGCGGCGTCCGCTGGTCACGTCCTCGTTGTGGGGTCTGGGGTGGGTGGCCCCGTTCCTGGCCATGGGATTCGGGGCACCGCTGTGGGTGTTCGTCGCGGGGATGCTGATCTCGGGGCTGTCGATGCACCTGGGGGAGGTGCTGTCGGCCGGGGTCACCCAGACCCACATCCCGGTACACGCCCTGTCGCGGGTCAGCTCGATCGAGCTGGCGATGTCGTTCACGTTGGTACCGCTGGGGTTTGCGGTGGTCGGGCCGATCAGCGAGCTGATCGGGGTTCGCCCGACACTGCTGGTGTACGCCGGGGTGATGACGGTGGCCGTGATCGCCGCGCTGAGCAGCCGATCGCTGTGGTCGATCACCGCTGTCGAGGAGACGTCCGAGGTGGTGGACGCCGCGGCGGGGGACTCGGCGGCGGGGGACTCGGCGGAGACGGGGGACGACGCCGCTCAGCGCCCCGCCTCGGCCAGCAGGTGAGCGGTCAGCGCATCGGCCAGCGCCAGCGCGATCCGCTGCCGCCACGCCACACTCGACAGGTGGGCCGCATCGGTGCGGTGACGCATGTTGGCGCACTCGACGAACACCTTGGGCACCCGTGACAGGTTGAGCCCGCCCAGATCGCTGCGCACGGTCAGCCCGGTGCGTCCGCCGGTGTAGGTGGCGTACGGCTCACCGGCCCGGCGCATCGCGGCCCGGACCTGATCGGCCAGCCGCCGGGACGGCGCCACGATCGGCGCGTTACCGCCCACCCGGGCCGGGGCGATGACGTGGAAGCCGTGGCCCGTCGCCGGCCCGCCGTCGGCGTGAACCGACAACGCGACATCGGCGTGATTGCGGTTGCCGATGGCGGCGCGCTCGGTGATGCACGGCCCCACCCCGGCATCACTGCGCCGGGTGAGGATCAACGTGGCGCCCCGCGCCCGCAACACGGCGGCGAGCCGATTGGTCAGGTCCCAGGTGAAGGCGTGTTCGGCGTAGCCGGCGTTGGTCTGGGTGCCGGTGGTGTCGCACGTCTTGCGGCCGTTGCCGATGTCGACCAGCTTCGAGATCACCTCGGGATGGGCGCCGTTGCGGCCGTTGTGCCCGGGGTCGAGCACGATCACCTTGCCCGCCAACGGATGTGCCGCAGCGGTACGGCGGGTCGTGGGGGTCGCGACCACCGACCGGGACGGCGTGGCGACCGGTGAGGCGGACGTCGCGGCAGCGACCGGCGTCGAGGGGTAACCGGCGGCCTGGGCGGCGGTGAGGGCCGAGACCGGTTGCGGCTCGAGGGTCGCCGGCGAGCAGCCGGTGAGAGCCGACAGCACCACCGGCAGCATCACCGACACCCGCACCGACAGCCGGGACGGCCGGCTCGGCCACCGGCTCATCGGGTCCCCGCCGCCGCGCGTCGCAGCCGATCGGTGACCGCGGCCGACAGCGCGTCGAGGGCCGGCGGCGGCACGGCCACCACCTCGGTGAGACCGAGGGCATCGGCCTCGCGCAGGGCGGCGTACAGCGCGTGGGCGTACCCGTCGGCCCGCGGCGGTGCGGCGAGGCGCACCACGCCGTCCGGGGTCGCGATCGCATCGAGCGCCAGCAGCCCGACGCTGGGCGCGGCGTTGCGGTGCCGGGTCTGGGCGAGTTCGGTGAACAGCGCGCGGGCGGCCCCGCCGTCCTCGGCGAGCAGCACCCGGGCGCGCGGCGCGTAGTGCGTGGCCAGGGTGCCGGGGGCGCGCACCCCGGGCCGCGGCGCCGCGGCGGCCTCGACGCCGCCGACACGCTCCACGTCGGCCAGGCTCACCGCGCCGGGCCGCAGCAGGGCCGGGGCCGCCCCGGTGCAGTCGAGGATGGTCGACTCCACCCCGACCCGGCTCGACCCGCCGTCCAGCACATAGTCGCGGGCGCCGTCCAAGAGCTCACCCAACTCGGCCACCACGTCGCCCGCACGAGTCGGGCTGACCCGCCCGAACCGATTGGCCGAGGGCGCGGCCAGGCCGGCACCGCTGCGCCCGGCGGCGCGGGCGAAGGCCTCCAGCAGGGCGGTGGCCACGGGGTGGGCCGGGCAGCGCAAACCCAGGCTGTCGCCGCCACCGGTCACGTGATCACCGGCTCGTGGTCCCCGCCGCAGGATCAGGGTGAGCGGGCCGGGCCACAGTCCCTCGGCCAGTCGGCGCGCGTAGTCCGGGACGTCGCGCGCCCAGCCGTCGCCGTCCGCGGTCGCGAGCAGGACCTCCGCGGTCGCCAGGTGCACGATCAGCGGGTGGTCGGCGGGCCGGCCCTTGACGGCGTAGATCCGGGCGACGGCCGGCGGTGACTCGGCGTCGGCGGCCAGGCCGTAGACGGTCTCGGTGGGCATCCCCACCAGGCCGCCGTGCAGCAGGCGCTCGGCGGCGACGTCCACCTCGGCACCGACCGGCAGCACGCAGCGCCGCTCGGGGGTGTCGAGGGTCGGCCGGCTCACCCGCACAGTCTCGCAAACCCCGGTGGGGATCCGGACCGCACTGGCGAAGCGGACCCGCATCGTGCGGCTTCCCCGGAGCTCGATGCTCGGGCAATCCACCGAACGGAGGAGGGGTGTTCGGCGACATGCCGGGGATTCGTGCCCCGGCCGGGGTGTCATTAGGGTCTGGACGGTGAAGATCGAGGCGCCCGGCGGACCGCGGCGAGCGGGCCGGGCGCTGCTGGTGGGGCTGGTCGGAGTCCTCTCTTCGGGCACGGCGTTGGTGGCCACGCCTGCCGCCGGTGCGATCGGTTCGGGGTCCGGTGCCGGCATGGCTCGACCGTCGGTCTCGGCGTCGTCCACGTTCGGGGCCTTCCCGGTACCCACGTTGCGCTGGCGGGCGTGTGGGGCGCCGCTGCAGTGCACCCGGGTTGCCGTCCCGCTGGACTGGTCTCACCCGCGGGGCGCGAAGATCTCGCTGTCGCTGGCCAGGCTGCCCGCCACCTCGAAGGCCCGCAAGCTCGGCACGATCTTCGTCAACCCCGGCGGCCCGGGCGCCTCGGGGGTCGAGATGATGCTCGGCGACCCCTCGTTCCTGCCCGCGGCTGTGCGCGCCCGGTTCGACGTCGTCGGGTTCGATCCGCGGTTCGTCGGCGGCAGCCGGCCGGCCGCCACCTGCCTGTACGACGAGGACTACGCCCGTTTCGCCTCGTCGGTGCCGGCGTTCCCGGTGACCCCCGCCGAGGAGTCGGACTACCTCGACGCGCAGGCCGGCTACGCGACCAAGTGCGCCCAGCACTCCTACCTGCGCTATGCCTCGACCGCCTCCGTCGCGCGGGACCTCGAGCTGTTGCGGCGTGCCGTCGGTGACAAGCAGCTCACCTACGTCGGCTACTCCTACGGCAGCTACCTGGGGCAGGTCTACGCCCAGCTCTACCCCCGCACGGTGCGCGCGATGGTGATCGACGGCGTGCTCGACGCCCAGGCCTGGGTGTCCGGCCAGGGCGACGAGTGGCAGTCCAGCCCGTTCAGCGCCCGCATCCGCAGCGCCCAGGGCTCCTCGGCGAGCCTGCAGGAGTTCTTCCGGCTCTGCCGGGGCGCCGGCCAGGCGCGCTGCGAGCTGGCGACCCAGGGCGACCCTGCCGCGACCTACCGCTGGATCGCCGATCAGCTGCTGGCCCAACCGATCGACCTGGGCGGCGGCGTCCAGCTCGACTACCCGGCGCTGGTCAGTGCGACCGCCTCGATGCTCTACAGCCCTTCGTACTGGCAGGCGTTCGCGGCCGAACTGCAGGCGCTCTACGTCGAACTGAACAGTCCCACCCCGGCACCAGTGCCGGTGCCGGAGCCGGCGGCGGGTGCGGCGGCCCGGCGCGCGGCGTCCCCGGCCACCGCGAGGGCGGCCCGCACCACTCGGTTGCGCGCGCTGGCCCGGCGGGTGGTGAGCCGGGCGACGGCTGACTCGACCCGCCCGGTGCCAGCCCTCGAACTGCCCCGGTCGCACGAGAAGCCGTTGCCCACCAAGCCCGATCCGCTGCCGTCGATCGCCCCGGCCGACAACGGCCTGGCCTCGTTCGCGGCGGTGACCTGTGCCGACAGCCGCAACCCGACGCAGTCGGCGGACTGGGTCTCGGCGGCCCAGACCGCCGAGGACGCCTACCCCTACTTCGGTCGCGCCTGGACCTGGTCGGGCGCGCTGTGCGCCACCTGGCGGTTCACGGACCCGAATGCCTACCGCGGCACGTTCGGCGCCCGCACCTCGACCCCGATCCTGGTGATCGGCAAC
Source organism: Kineosporiaceae bacterium (assembly GCA_046330955.1). Taxonomy (GTDB): domain Bacteria; phylum Actinomycetota; class Actinomycetes; order Actinomycetales; family Kineosporiaceae; genus JADJPO01. The sequence goes on from JAXLRT010000009.1 coordinate 157,372, forward strand.
ACCTTCGACCCGGCCACCCCCTACAGCGGTGCCGTGGCGACCGCCCGCCGGTTCCCCGGCGCTCGGTTGCTGACGGTGCGGGGCTACGGCCACACCAGCGCCGCCATGCCCAGCGCCTGCGTGCAGCGATCGGTCTCGTACTACCTGCTCACCCGCACGCCGCCGCGCAGCGGGGCCTACTGCCGTCAGGACGCCGCGCCGTTCCGCTGAGCCGCCGCTCCACTGAGCCGCCGTTCCGCTGAGCCGCCGTTCCGCTGAGCCGATGGGGCGTCCGGCATGGCAGGCTGGGGGTGATGTCCCGTCATGAACCCCGCGCTGCCCTCAGCGGACTGAACCTGGCCCAGGTGGGCGGTGGAGCCCTCGCCGCGGTGACGGCCGCCCTGGCTGCCTCGCGGCTGGGAGTCACCGGCACGGTGCTGGGGGCTGCCTTCGGGTCGGTGATCTCGACCATCGCCGGGGCGCTCTACACCCACTCCCTCGATCGAGCACAGACCCGGGTGGTCGCCACCCGGGCCCGCATCGTGCGTGCCGTGCCAGGGCGTGACGGGGGCGATCCGGCTGCCGTACCCCCCGGGGTGGCCGGGGTGAGCGACGGCACCGACCTGGCCGATGCCACCCACCAGAGCGAGCAGACGGCGCTCGTCCCACCCGAACCGCCCACCCGCCGGCACCTGGCCTGGGGTGCGGCGCTGGGGGTCGCGGCCGTGGTGTTCGTGGTGGCCATGGGGGCGATCAGCCTGCTCGAGAGCGCCCTGGGTCACCCGGTCTCGGGCTCCGGCACGCAGGGAGGCACCACCGTCGGGCGGGTTCTCACCGGGGACGGCGCTGCGCCGAGTTCGGAGCCCACCGGGCCGGCGTCGTCCCCTGATGCCTCGCCCGACCAGTCGCTGCCGTCCTCGGCGACGTCGTCCGCCTCCGATCAGGCCACCCCTGGTGTCTCCGCGACGTCGTCGCCGGACGCCTCGGCCGGGGGCGGGGACCCGGCGTCCACCCCCAGCGACCCGACCCCGGTACCGGATCAATCCCCCAGCGAGGCAGGCACCCCCGGTGCGAACTGACGCGAGTGGCGGGCCGCGCCCGTGGTGGCGGCTGCGGCGTCCGTCGCGGCGTACCGCCGTGGCATGGGGAGCGGTCGTCGTGGTCACCGGCGTGGTGGCGGCGCTCGCGGCCCGGCCCGACCCGGTGGTGCGCACCGAGGACCTGCAGGTGCGCGGCGTCCCCGAGGCCGGGCAACCGGTCTCGCTGGACACCCGGATCTACCGGCCGCCGTCCGGGTCGGGTCCCTGGCCGGCGGTGATGCTGGCGCACGGGTACGGCGGCACCCGCAACTCCGTGGACGGCGAGGCGCGCCAGCTCGCGCGCGCCGGGTACCTGGTACTCGCCTGGACGGCGCGGGGCTTCGGGCGCAGTGGCGGGCTGGTGCACCTGGACGCGCCCGCCTACGAGGTCGCCGACGCGAAGCTGTTGCTCGACCTGCTGGCCGCCCGGCCGGATGTCGCGGTCGAGACCGGCGCCGCGGCGTCCGGGGCGCACGACCCGCTGGTGGGGGTGGCCGGCGGGTCCTATGGCGGTGGGCTCAGCCTGCTGCTGGCCGGCAGTGACCCGCGCATCGACGCGGTCGGCGCCCAGATCACGTGGAACGACCTGCGGCGGGCGCTGTTCCCGCAGGCGGTGCTGCCGGACGCCGCCACCCCGGCGGCGACCGCGGCGTCACCTGCTCCGGTGGACCCGGGGGTGTTCAAGAAGGCCTGGGCGGGAGTGTTCTTCGGCTCGGGGTCGGCGAGTCTGGCCGACCTGGCGGCCGGGGCCGGCGCCGGTGGGGCGGGGTCCGGGGCCGCGTCGCCGCGGCCGGGCGCGTCGTCCGGGCCGTTGTGTGGCCGGCTCGCCCCCGAGTTGTGCCAGGGCTATCTCGAGGTGGCGCGCACCGGTCGTCCGACCCCGGCGATCCTCGACCTGCTGGCGGCGTCCAGCCCGGCGCGGGTGCTGGATCGGATCACCGCGCCCACGCTGATCGTGCAGGGCAGCGTCGACTCGCTGTTCCCGCTCGGCGAGGGTGACGCCAATGCGGCCGGGATCGCCGCCCACGGCACCCCGGTCAAGCTGGTCTGGACCGCGGGCGGCCACGACGGCGGAGTCGACGAGACCGACCGGCTGCGCGCGATCACGGTGGCCTGGTTCGACCGGCACCTGAAGGGCCAACCGTCGGGCAGCGTCGACACCGGGGTCGACACCCGGTTCGAGGCGACGGTGCCGGCGGCCGCGATCTCGTCCCAGGACAGCCGGCTGGAGCCCACGGTGCGGGTGGCGCCGGGCGCACCGGGCATCAATCCGGGTACGGCACCGCTCACCTGGCAACGGGTGGCGCTGTCCGGGCGGGAGCAGACCATCGTCTCGCCGGCCGGGGGCTGGCCGGCCGCCCTGACCTCGCTGCCGGGGGTCGGCGGTGGCACCTCGTTGTCGGCCGTGGCCGGGTCGCTCGCCAGCCTGCCCGGCCAGGTGGCGAACTTCGATTCCGCGCCGCTGACCGGCACGCTGCACCTGGTCGGGGCCGGCTTCGTCGACCTACGCGTGTGGTCGAGTGCGCCGGACGCCACGCTGTTCGTCTCGGTGCAGGACGTCTCGCCCTACGGCACGGTGCGCATCCCCGGGCGGCTGGTCTCCCCGGTGCGGATCACCGGAATCGGCGCGCAGGGCACGACGGTGCGGGTGCAGTTGCCCGCCGCGCTGCGTGATCTCCAGGCCGGTCATCGGCTGCGGGTGGCGGTCTCGGCCACCGACCAGGCCTATTTCCTGCCCGCGGACGGGCGCACCTACCGGGTCGCGCTCACCGGCGCGGGCACCGGCTCGTCCGGGACCGCCGACACCCCGGCGGTGACCACCGGCGAGGCGGTGCTGCCCAGCGTCGAGATGACGGTGCTGGACGCCGCGGGGCTGACCCGGCTGTTGCCCTGGACCCTCGGGCTGCTCGGCGCCACGATTCTCGTTGTCGCCGTGGGGGTCTGGCGCCGGCGCCGGACGTCGCACGCCGCGCCGTCCGCGGAGCTGGCTGACGTCCCGCTGGCGATCACCGGGCTCGGCAAGACCTACGCCAACGGCTACCGCGCCGTCCGCGACGTGTCGTTGCGGGTCGAGCGGGGCATGGTGCTCGGCCTGCTCGGGCCGAACGGTGCCGGCAAGACCACGGTGCTGCGGATGGTGCTGGGGCTGATCCATCCCAGCGAGGGCGAGATCCGGGTGTTCGGCCACCAGGTGCGTCCCGGCGCGCCGGTGCTGTCGCGGCTCGGGGCGTTCGTCGAGGGGCCGGGCTTCCTGCCGCACGTGTCGGGTATGGAGAACCTGCGGCTGTACTGGGCCTCGACCGGGCGGCCGCTGGAGCAGGCCTACCTCGACGAGGCGCTGGAGGTCGCCGGGCTGGGCGACGACGTGTACCGGACCGTGCGCACCTACAGCCAGGGCATGCGGCAACGGCTGGCGATCGCCCAGGCGATGCTCGGCCTGCCCGACCTGCTGGTGCTGGACGAGCCGACCAACGGCCTCGACCCGCCGCAGATCCGCGAGATGCGCGAGGTGCTGACCCGCTACGCCGCCACCGGACGCACCGTGCTGGTGTCGAGCCACCTGCTGGCCGAGGTCGAGCAGACCTGCAGTCACGTGGTGGTGATGCATCACGGGTCGGTGGTGGCCGACGGCGTGGTCGCCGAGCTGGTCGGGTCGGCCACCGCGCTGGTGGTCGACATCGGGGACGCCGCCAACGGCCGCCGGGCCGACATCGAGCGGGCGTTCGCGGTGGCGCAGGCCGTGCCCGGCGCGCGCGAGGTGAGCCGCACGTCGTCCGGATTGACCCTCGAACTGATCGGGACGCCGCGCTCGGCGCTGGTGCGGGCGCTGGTCGAGGCCGGGCTGGACGTCGAGCGGGTCGCGCCGCGGCGTGGCCTGGAGGAGGCCTTCCTGGCCCTGGTGGGAGAGGAGGCCGCAGATGCCTGAACGGGGACATCACCACGGCCTGGATGCGTTGGCCGACACCGCTGCCGATACCGGTGCCGCAGGTGCCGGCTCGCCGGGTGCGGACGGCGCGGCAGCCGGGTATCGGGCCTCGGCGACGTTGCCGTGGCGGGTCGAGGTGCGCCGCCAGCTGCGGCGGCGCCGGACCCAGATCACGCTCGGGTTGCTGGTGGTGCTGCCGTTCGTGCTGGTGGCGGCGTTCGAACTGGGTGGCGACGAGCCGGGGTCGGGCGCTCCCGGGTTGGTGCAGGTGGCCACCGAGGGCGCGGGCAACTTCGTGCTGTTCGTGCTGTTCGCGGCGACCGGGTTCCTGCTGGTGGTGGTGTTCGCGCTGTTCGCGGGCGACACCGTGGCAAGCGAGGCCAGCTGGTCGAGCCTGCGCTACCTGCTGGCGGTGCCGGTGCCGCGCGGGGTGTTGCTGCGGCGCAAACTCGCGGTGGCGCTGGGGTTCTCGGCGTTCTCGATGGTGTTGCTGCCGGCCTCGGCGTTCCTGGCGGGTGGGCTGTTCTTCGGCTGGGCGCCGATCCGGACGCCGCTGGGGACCTCGGTCGGGGGTTGGGACGCCTTCGGCCGGGTGGCGCTCGCGGTGGTGTTCATCGGCCTGAGCCTGCTGTTCGCCTCGGCGCTGGCGTTCCTGCTCGGGGTGTGGACCGATGCCCCGCTCGGCGCCGTCGGCGGCGCGGTGATGCTGGTGATCGTCACCAACATCCTGGACGCCGTGCCCGCCCTCGACCCCTGGCGGGTGGCGTTGCCGACCCACTACTCCTACGCCTGGCTCGACCTGATGGCCCCCGAGATCGCCTGGGACGCCATGGTGCGTGGCGTCCTGTGGTCGCTCAGCTACACCCTGGTGCTGCTGACCGCGGCATGGTGGCACTTCACCCGCAAGGACATCACCAGCTGAGCCACCCATCCTCCCCGTCGGGGTGGCGAGTGGGGACGAACGCACCGTTTCGCGGCGCCAAACGGTGCGTTTGTCCCCACTCGCCGGCGAAGGCCGGATGACTTGCCGGTTGGGTTGTGGATAACTCGTTTGCGGGGGTGTCGATCGGCGAGGGTCGGGGGATGCGAGAGATCCCGGAGCCGCTGTCGAGGGGGCCGTTCACGGTGGGGCGCGCCGCCGAACTCGGCGTGAGTCGGCGGATGCTGGACGGCGCGCGCTTTCGGCGTCCCTTTCCCGGGGTGCGCGTGTTGGCCACGGCTCCCGACACGCTGCCCGAGCGGTGACCTGGCAGGCGGGGGATCTGACCCGGGTTCACCGGCTCCGGGTCACCACCGCCGTCCGTGCGTGGGGTGACCTCGCGGCGTCCGGGCTGCCGGATCTCGACCTGGTGGTGCTCGCCGACGCGATCCGGCGACGCGAGGAGCAGGACGGCGCGCAGCGCCTCACGGCGCAGGTCCGCAGTTGGCGAGGCCATCGCGGCGTCCAGCGGTTGCGCGAGGCCCTGGAGCGGAGCTCGGATCGCGTCGACTCGCCGATGGAGACCCGGCTACGACTGCTGTTCCGGGCCGCGGGCCTGCCTGCTCCGTGCGTGAACGAATGGGTGGTGGATGCCTTCGGTGATGGCATCCACCGCCCCGATCTGAGCTGGCCGCAGTGGCGGGTGGCCGCCGATTACGACGGCGCGCACCACCTGGAGTGGGATGCCGACGCCGACGTGGTCGCCGGGCGCCGCAGCAACTGGCGCCGCCGCCAGGACCTCACCCGCCAGGATCAACTGGCCACCATCGGCTGGCAGCTGCGCGTCTTCACCGCCTTCGACGTCCTCTCGCTGCCCGACCGAGCCGTGTCGCGCATGCGCACCACCCTCCGCCTCGCCGGAGCCCCGGTGTGAGCCCGTGCTCGCGCGGCTGGCTCAGCGAGTGGGGACAAACGCACCGTTTCAGGCCGCGAAAGCGTGCGTTTGTCCCCACTCGGCGCGTGAGGGCCTCGATTCGATCACGAGGCGGGGGTGCCTTGGCCGAACGCTTCGACGTAGAGGGCTTCGGCGTCGGGGGTCCAGGGGCCGGTGGGGTCGCAGAGGTGGAGGGCGCCGTCCTTGGCCACCAGCAGGACGCGCTGGCCGGCGGTCAGGTCGGGGGAGTAGAGGATGCCGGGCGCGGTATCGGCCGGGCGCTGCACCACGACGGTGGCCGGGCCGGAGCCGCCGCGGTACCAGCGTTCGACGGCGATGGTGGCGCTGGTGGCCGAGGCCGAGCGCACCGTGCCGGCGAGGGCGAGATCGGCATTCGCGCGCATCGTCGCGGCCTCGGCCCGCATGCACGAGGCACTGGGGTCCTGGGCGACGTCGGCGAGGGTGATGGTCGGGACGCTGGGCGCCGCGGTCGGGGTGTTCGCAGGGGTGCGCTGCGACCACCACACCCCGCCCCCGACCAGGACGACGAGCAGCAGCACCGCGGCAGCCGCGGCGGCCGGGCCGAATGCCCAGAACGGGGGCCGGCGCCGGGCGTCGGCGTCCGGGGTCGGTGGGGTGGACACGATCTCGTTCATCACAGCCTCCAGGGATGCCGGGTCGAGCCGGGTGGGCGGCCGGGGCGGCTGGGACGAACCGGACGGCGCAGCCGTGGGGTCGCCGTCCCGGAGCCAGTCTCGTAGGTGGTCGGTCACGATCGATCACCTCCCGCTACCTGTTCCTGTCCGGCCACGCCGGGATCCTGTCCGGAGTCCTGCCGGGTCATCACCTGACGCAACCGGCTCTTGGCTCGATGCAGCCGGATGGAGGCGGCATTCGCGCTGATCCCGAGCACCACGGCGATCTCGCGGGGTTCGAGCTGCTCCCAGGCCCACAGGCGCAGCAGCTCGGCGTCCTCGGCCGGCACCCGGGCCAGGGCCCGGTGCACCTCATCGGAGACTGCCGACGTCTCGCTCGCATCGGGGGCGGTACTCGGCGGCGGGTCGAGCAGCACGATCCGGGCCGCGAGCGCCCGCTGCCGCCGCATGCCGCGCTCGGCGTTGGCCAGACAGCGCCGCGCCACGGCGTAGCTCCAGGCCAACGGCGCCCCCAGCAGCCCGGTCTCGGGGTCCGCAGGGTCGGTGGGGTCAGCGGGGTCTGCGGGGTCGGCAGGAGCGGCCCGGGGCACGTCGTCCAGTCGGCGCCAGAGCACCCCGAGGGTGTCGGCCAGCACGTCGGCCGCGGTCTCGGCGTCCGTGCGGCGCAACAGGTAGCGCAGTACCGGGGCATGGACGGCGCGCGCCAGCTGCTCGAACTGCTCGGCACGCGTTGCCACGAGGCTCACATCATCATCTGTCCGGCATCGGGGCGAGTCTTTCGGCCGCTGCGGCGCGTCTGCCGGTCACCGGGGCATCGTGCGTGGCGGTGGCTGCGAACCGCGCGTGAGCAAAAGTCGTCCTTCAGTTACGCCGAACAGGTGCCGATGTGGCCGGTGTGTTGCTCACTGTGGCTCTCGGTCTCGGCCTCATGGCCGTGGTCGTCACCCTGCGCTGGGGGGTGACCCGCGTGGACGTCCTCGGACGCCCGCGGCCGTTCCCCATTCTCTCGGTGGGCCTGCCGGCGGTCGCGACCCTCGTCTGCGCCGTGCCGCTGATCCGTCACGCCCAGCTCGAGGGGCGGCTGGCCGACGTCGCGGGCGAGCTCGCCGGGGCCGAGGTGACGGTGCGCTGTGAAACCGTGGGCGAGGCCTGGGTGCAGGCCCACCCCGAACGGGGCTACGTGATGTTCGGCGCGGACGGCGTCCCCGAACGACACGCGGTGATCACCTATGACACCTGTCAGGACCTGCAGTCCTGGGTGCTCTCGGATCACCGGAACGCCACCGAGGACCAGATCGTGGCGGTGCACGTGCTCAGCCACGAGGCGATGCACATGAAGGGCATCACCGACGAGGCGCGCGCGGAATGCGCTGCGCTGCAACGGGACCACCGCACAGCGAGGCTGTTCGGTGCGACCGATGACGAGGCGCGCGACCTGGTGCGCCGCTACCTGCTCGCCGTCTATCCCCGCCTTCCCGAGGACTACCGCAGCGGCCAGTGCGCCGCGGGTGGGGCGATGGACGAGCACCTCGAGGATTCCCCGTGGGCATGACCGCAGCGGCTCCGACCGCTCCGTGCCCCACGAGGGATGCGCCGACCCCGGCGCAGCTTCGGCGAGGACTGCCGAAGACACCACACGGCGACGCCACGTCGCCCGACATCGGAGGCTCCATGCCCGCGAAGTTCACCATCCGCAAGGACAAGGCCGGCACGTTCCGGTTCACCCTGTCCGCCCCCAACGGCCAGGTCGTGGCCACGTCGAAGGTCTACGCCAGCAAGGCGGCCGCCCAGAGCGGCATCACGTCGATCCGCACGAACGCCGCTGCGGCGACGGTGGACGACACGACCATGGCCACCGCGAAGACCGCCGCGAAGACCACTGCGAAGACCACTGCGAAGACCACTGCGAAGACCACTGCGAAGACCACCGCCAAGCGCGTCGCGAAGACCGTGGCGAAGCCTGCCGCCAAATCCGCCGCCAAGTCGGCTGTCAAGCCCGCCGCCAAGCCGGCTGTCAAGCCCGCCGCCAAGCCGGCCGCGAAGGCAGCGCCCAAGGCCACCGCCGCCAAGGCCGGCACCGTCAAGCGCGTCGTCAAGCGCACCGTCACGCCGGTGTCGAAGGTCGCGGCCAAGCCTGCGGTCAAGGCCACCGTCAAGGCCACCGTCAAGGCCACCGTGAAGGCCACGGCCAAGACCGCTCCCAAGCCGGTTGCCAAGAGCACCAAGCCGGTCGCCAAGCCCACCACCACGGTCACCAAGGCTGTCGCGAAGCCGGTCACCCGGGTCGCCAAGCCGGCCGCCAAGCCCGCGGCCAAGCCGGTCACCCGGGTCGCCAAGCCCGCCACCAAGCCGGTTGCCAAGAGCACCAAGCCGGTTGCCAAGCCCGCCACCAAGCCGGCCGCGTCGACCAAGCCCGCCTCCCGCACCATCGCGACCATCGCCGCCAAGCGCACCACGCTGGCGAACGCTCGGATCGCCTCGCCGCGCACCACCGTGCGGGCGAGCGTGCCCGGCCCGCGTCGTCCGGCCGGTGTGCCGGCGCGCACCCGCACGGCCACCCGGCCGCTGGCGAGCAAGGCCTGATCCACCGGGATCTGCTCTGACCTGCTCTGAGCTGGTCTCAGCTGCTCTCACCGCAGCAGGCGGGTGACCCCCACGAGGGTCACCCGCCTGCTGCTTTGGGTCGCCGTCGACTCCTCGCGGCGGTGTAGCCCGCCGTCGAGCCCCCGGACGGACAAGGCGGACGTGATCTGTTCGGCGCGGCTCTGGCGATGCGCAACGCGGGTGGGCGATGTCACCATGACCGGATGAGCCCGCACCCGCGGTATCCCGAACGGCCTCGCCGGCCGGCCTTCCTGCCTCCGGCGGCCGCGGATTCCCACCTGGGTGCCGTCGACCCGGCCCAGCGGATCGAGGCCGCTCATGCCACCGCCGAGGCGCTGGTGCGCCACGGTCGCGACGGGGACGACGAGCGCACCGCCCGGCTGGTCGCCCTGGCGGACGAGCACGGCATCGACGAGATGGCGCACCTGTGGGCCGACCGCCCGGCCGACACCCTGCCCGGAGCGCTGTGGCGGCTCTACGCGCTGCGGGCGGGCATCCGGCGTGATCCGGTCGACATGTCCCGGGCGTTCGAGGCGGGCCGGCACCGGGCACCGGTCCACGAGGCGGTGGCCGGCGTCGGCGAGCCGCCCGGCCCGGACGAGGTGCGCACCGTGGCGGACGCCGTCCTGGCGGGGGCGTTCACCGGTGACCTGGGCGTCGCTCTGGAGCGGGCGGCCGCCTTCTGCCGGGTGGTCTCCATCGGGTGGGCGCTGCTGGCCGACTCCCTCGACGACCCGCTGGATCACCCGTCGCGCACCGCGAACGACCTGGCCATCGACGCTGCGCACACCGGCCCGGTGCCGGTGACCCCGGCCGCAGGACTGACCCGCCGCGCCGCCGATCTGCTGCGCACCGGGGTGCAACTCGAGCTCGCCGCGACCCGCTGGCGCGAGGGCGGATTGAACTGACCGCGTGGCCCGACTGTCGATTTCTCAAGACTTCGGGGAACATGGACGACGGTGACCGTGTTGGTTGCCACTGGTGACACCCCTTCGGGGGTCTCACCGGGCGTCGGTCCGCGGTAGCCCCGGGTCCCATGAAAAGCCGCTTCGAGCGGCCGTTGCACCGAGAGGTGCTCCCGGTTCGACGCCTGGCAGTGCGGCTCGCCGCCCCGGTTCCGGCCGGGGCGGCGGTCTGCTCTGGCCCTCGGGTCGGCGAACTGCCCCAGCTCTCCACCCACCCGAATCGGTGAAGCCCCATGGACGACGCGGCCGAGGCCCCGGCACGGGCGACCCCGCCCGCCGGCGGTTCCGGGTCGGTGGGCGTCGGGTCGGCGGCGGTCTTCGCCCGGATCCGGGCGCGCACCCGGGCTCGCCGGCAGGCCTGGCGGGCGCTCGGGATGATCGTGGTGGTGCTGCTCGGCTCGGCCATCGGCGCCGCTCTGGCGCCGTCGGTGACCACCCAGGTCGGGCCGCTCGAGGCCGAGGTCCGGGTCCGGCCCAGCGTGGTCGGCGGCGTCCGGGTCTTGCTCCCGCCCGCCGGTGAGGTCTCGTTCGCCACCCACTGGACGCCGGTGGCGGTGACCGTGAACGTGGTCACCGTCGATCTGAACCAGGCCCGCACCCTGCTCGGCTCACCCACCGCGGTGCGTGACCTGGGGGCCAGCGCGCCCCAGGACCTGCGCGCGGCCACCCTGAAGGCGGCGGCCTGGACGGCGGCGTCCGCCCTGATCGGTGCCGGCATGTTGTCCGCGCTGATCTACCGCGGACGCTGGCGCCGCACGGCCTGGTCGATGGTCGGCGTCCTCGGGCTGTTGGCCACGATCTCGGGGACCACCGCCCTGGTCTTCGACGCCGACCGGTTCGCCCAGCCCCGGTTCGCCGGCCTGCTCAGCCAGGCCCCCTACGTCGCCGGTGAGGTGGGCAGCCTCGCCCAGCGGTTGGAGAGCTACCGGGCCGGCGTCGCCGACATCGTCCAGAGCGTCACGACGCTGTACGCGATGAGCGGGGACCTGCCCGTCGTGCGGCCCTCGGCCGGCGGGGACGACGTGGTCACCGTGCTGCACGTCAGCGACCTGCACCTCAACCCGCTCGGCTTCGACCTGGTGCAGCGGCTGGTGCGCGACTTCGGGGTGCAGGTCGTGGTCGACTCGGGCGACATCACCACCTGGGGCACCTCGGTCGAGTCGGCCACGCTGTCGTGGATCGGCGAGCTGAAGGTGCCCTACGTGTTCGTGCGCGGCAACCACGACTCGCGCCGCACCCAGGCGCTCATCGCCTCCTACCCGAACGCCGTGGTGCTGGACGGCGCGGTGCGGGAGGTCGCCGGCCTGCGCTTCGCGGGCATCGGCGACCCGGTGTTCACCCCGGACGGCGCCCGCCGGGTGCCGCCCGCCGTTCGCGGCAGTGCCTCCCGCTCGCCCGCTGTGCCGGCCCCCTCGGCCCCCTCGAGCCCTGGCGTCGCGGCGACGGGGAACTCCCCGGACATCCAGGTCCAGGCGGGCACCCGGCTGGCGGAGGTGATCGCGGCCTGGAACCAGGCCCACCCGATCACCCCGGTGAACGTTGCCGTGGTCCACGAGCCCTACGCCGTGCCCCCGCTGCGGGGCACGGTTCCGTTGGTGCTCGACGGGCACTTCCACTCCCGCAACGTCGAGCTGGACGAGGCCACCGGCACCCGGGAGATGCGCGAGGGGTCCACCGGCGGCGCCGGGATCTCGGCCGATTTCCAGGCGATTCGCGAGGGCAAGCCGCTACCGCTCGAGGCCACGCTGCTCTACGTGGCCCGGTCCGGCGCCCGGGCCGGGCAGGTGCTGGCCTACGACGAGGTCACGGTGGGCGGCTTCGGGCTGGCGTCGGCCTCGGTGGAGCGCACCGTCGTCCGGCCCGAGGCGCCGCCCACCGACGGCTCCACGCCGGACACCGCTCCGAGCACGCCGGCGGCACTCGGTGCCGCCGAGCCCGCCACACGCTCGCGGCGCGGCGGGTAGCGTCACCGTCGTGATGTTCCGCTTGCGCCGCGACGAGTCCCTGCTGGGTGAGGCGCTGTCGGAGTGCGCCGGTCACCTCGCGGAGGCCGCACAACAGCTCGCCGCGGCGCTGGACAGCGATCCGGAGGCACGCACCGCCGCCGTCCGCCGGCTGCAGGAGACGGATCGTCGGGCCGAGGCCGCCGCCCACGCGGTGTTGCGCGGCCTCGCCGCCTCGTTCGTCACCCCGTTCGATCGGGCGGACATCTTTCGGCTGAGCTGGGCGATGCGCCGGGCCACGGCCCGGATCGACGCGCTCGGCGACACCTTCGAGGTGCTGCGCCTGGGCGACCTGCCCTCACGGACCGCCGAGCTGGTGCAACTGGTGGTGCGGGCCACCGAGATCATCGCCTCGGCGGTGCCGCGGCTGGGCGATCCGGGCAACGTGGCCACGTCCTGGGTCGACTTGACCGTGCTGGTCAAGCAGGCCGGTCAACTGCACCGCCGGTTGCTGCTCGACATCACCACGACGATCACCGAGCCGACGCTGTTGCTGCGCCACGTCGAGGCCGCCACCGGTCTGCGCCGGCTGATCGATGCGGTCGAGGCCGTGGCCGATGCCCTGCAGACCGTCGTGGTGACGGAGAGCTGATCGGTGGACGCCACCCTGGTCGTGCTGGTGGTGATCGCCGGTCTCGCCTACGCGTGGATGAACGGCATGCACGACGCCGCCAACGCCGTCGCCACCTCGCTGAGCACCGGAGCGCTCACGGCGCGGACGGCGCTGCCGATGTCCGCCGTGCTCAACGTGGTCGGTGCCCTGCTGGGGCTGCACGTGGCCGAGCTGTTCGGACTCGGCCTGACCGTCGTGCCGGTGCGCGATCCCGGGCCGGGACTGATCCTGCTCGCTCTGCTGTGTGCCTTCGCCTGGAACGTGTTGACCTGGTGGTTCGGGGTACCGACGTCGTCCTCACATGCGCTGATCGGAGCCCTGGCCGGTGCCGGGTTCGCCGCCGGCACCGCGGTCGACTGGCACCTGCTGGCGCTGTGGCTCGCCGTCCCGCTGGTGGTCTCTCCGCTGTTGGGCTTCCTCGGGGCGTGGCTGTTCATGGCGTTGTTGCTGCGGCTGTTCCGTGATGCCGCGCACGAACGGGCGATCCGCGGTTTTCGCATGATGCAGTCGCTGACCGCGGCGACGATGTCGGTCGGTCACGGGCTGCAGGACGGTCAGAAGACCATGGGTGTGATCACGCTCGCCCTGGGCGCCGGCGTGGGGGCGGACGCCGTGGGCTGGGTGAGCGCCCCGGGCGCCTCGCCCCGGGACGTCGTGCCGGGTTGGGTGCAGCTCCTGGTGGCCCTCGCCCTGGGACTGGGCACGCTGGCGGGAGGCTGGCGCATCATTCGCACCCTGTCGCGCCGCATCGTCCGGATGACCCCGGCCACCGGCTTCGCCGCGGAGAGCGTGGCCTCGGCCGTGCTCTACACCTCGGCCGGGCTGGTCGGGGTGCCGGTCTCGTCGACCCACACGGTGACCGCCTCGATCATGGGCGCCGGGGCGACCGGCGGCCTGCGCGCGATCCGATGGGGGACGGTGCGCCGGATCATCGGTGCTTGGCTGCTCACGCCGGCGGTGACCTTCGGGGTCGCCGCCGGGGTCGTCTGGCTCGCCGAGGCGATCCGCACCCGGTGACCGGCACTCGGTGACCGGCACCCGGTGAGGACCTCAGCCGAAACGCCCGCTGATGTAGTCCTCGGTGGCCCGTGAGGACGGCCGGCTGAAGATCTTCGCGGTGGCGCCGACCTCGACCAGCGTGCCCGGTTTGCCGGTGGCGGCCAGGTTGAAGAACGCCGTCTGGTCGCTGACCCGAGCGGCCTGCTGCATGTTGTGGGTGACGATCACGATCGTGTAGTCCCGCTTGAGCTCGGCGATCAGGTCCTCGATGGCCAGCGTCGAGATCGGGTCGAGCGCCGAGCAGGGTTCGTCCATCAAGAGCACCTGCGGGCGCACGGCGATGGCCCGGGCGATACACAGCCGCTGCTGCTGGCCCCCCGACAGTCCGGCACCGGGTTTGCGGAGCCGGTCCTTGACCTCGTCCCACAGATTGGCCCGGCGCAGGGCGACCTCCGCTGCCTCGTCCAGCACCGTGGACTTCTTGACCCCGTTGAGCCGCAGCCCGGCGACGACGTTGTCGCGGATCGACATGGTGGGGAACGGATTCGGCCGTTGGAAGACCATGCCGACGGTGCGCCGCACCGCGACCGGGTCGACCGACGCGGCGTACAGGTCCTCGCCGTCCAGGCTGATCCGGCCGGTGATGCGCCCCCCGGGAACCACCTCGTGCAGGCGGTTGAGCGAGCGCAGCACCGTGGACTTGCCACAGCCCGAGGGGCCGATGAAGGCCGTGACGGCAGCGGGGGGAATGCTCATCCGGACCCCCTCGACGGCCTTGAAGTCGCCGTAGTAGATGGTCAGATCGGTGATGTCGATGCGCTTGGCCACGAACGGTTCTCGCTCTCGGGTGTCAGGTCCGCACGGTGCCCAGGCGGGCGACGAGGCGCCCGGCCAGGTTCAACAGCAACACCAGCGCGATGAGGGTGAGGGCGGCTGCCCACATCCGCTCCACCGCGGTGTCGATGCCGGTCTCGGTGCGGTCCTGGTTGATCATGGTGGGCAGGGTCGGCATGGAGCCGGAGAACAGGTTGGTCGCGATGTTCTTGGTGTAGGGCCCGAGGATCAGCAGCGGGGCGGTCTCACCCATCACCCGGGCCAGGCCGAGCAGGATGCCGGTGACGATGCCCGAGAAGGCCGTCGGCAGCACGACCCTGGTGACGGTGATCCACCGCGGGACCCCGAGCGCCAGGGAGGCCTCACGCAGTTCGTGGGGTACCAGCTTCAGCATCTCCTCGGTGGAGCGGACGACCACGGGGATCATCAACAACACCAGGGCCAGGCTCACCGCGAAGCCCACGCGCTGCAGCCCGAAGGTCGTCACCCACACCGCGTAGACGACCAGGGCGGCGACGATGGACGGCACCCCGGACAGCACGTCGACCGCGAACGAGACCGCCCGCGCCGGCCGGCCGCGGCCGTACTCCACGAGGTAGACGGCCGTGAAGACGGCGATCGGTACCGAGATGGCGGCGGTGACCGCCGCCTGGATCAGGGTGCCCTGGATGGCGTGGACGGCGCCGCCGCCGGCGTCCGCGGCATTGATGTTGCGCTGGGAATGGGTCCACCAGGTACTGGTCGCCAGCAGGCCCGCGCCGTGCGACACCACGGTCCACAGGATCCAGAACAGGGGGAGCACGGCGGTACCGAAGGCGGCCCAGACGATGAGGCGGGCGAGCCGGTCTCGCAGGGCGCGTACGCCGTCCGCGCCTCGACCGTCCAATCGGGGCGACCGCTCGGTCTCGGCGTCCAGGCCGGCGATGCCGGCCTCGCCGCGGGTGGTGGTGAGAGGGAGCTCTGCCGAGGTCACGCGCTGAAGGCCTTTCTGCGCTCGATGACGATCCGGGCGAGGGCATTCACCACGAAGGTGAGGGCGAACAGCACCAGGCCCGCGGCGATGAAGGCGCCGGTCTTGGCGGGGGAGTCGAATTCGGCGGCGTTGTTCGCGATCCGCGAGGCGAAGGTCTCGCCGCCGTTGAACAGCGACCAGGTCCACGGGCTGCCCGGGGCCAGGGTCGAGACGATGAAGGTGACCGCGATGGTCTCGCCCAGCGCGCGGCCGAGCGCCAGCATGGCCGCGCTGATCACCCCGGGCGTACCGAACGGCAGCACCGCGGTCCGGACCATCTCCCAGTGGGTGGCGCCGAGCGCCAGCGCCCCCTCCTTGCAGGGGAGCGGGGCCTGCGCGAACACCTCCCGCGAGATCGCGGTGACGATCGGCAGGATCATCACCGCGAGCACCACGCCGATGAAGCAGATGGTGCCGCCGGTGATCCCGGTGGGGGCCAGCAGCGGGATGCGCCCCAGGTGATCACTCAGGAACGTCTCGATCGGGGTGAACACCGGCCGGACGACGATCAGCCCCCACAGTCCGTAGACGATGGACGGCACCGCGGCCAGCAGGTCGACCAGGGTGGCCGCCGGCCGGCTCAACCAGCGGGGGGAGTACTCGGTGATGAACAGGGCGACCGCGACCCCCAGGGGGACGGCGAGCAGCATGGCGATCACGGAGGCGCTCACCGTCGTCCAGGCGAGGTCGGCGATGCCGAAACGTGGGTGATCGCCGTCGACGGTCCACTCTCGCGAGGTGAGGAAGTTCGTCTCGTTGCGCACCAGCGCCGGGACGGCCTGCGAGAGCAGGAACACCCCGATCAGGGTCACCAGGGCGACCACCACGAGGGCGGCACCCCGGGCGGTGCCGGCGAAGATCGCATCCGGCCAGCGGCGGACGGCGGTGCCCACCGTCCCGGGCTGACCGCCCGGGACGGTGGTGACGTGAGCGGCGGCCATGGTCAGCCGATCGCGTCGAGGGCGGCGCCGACCTTGTCGGCGACCGTTGCCGGCAGGGGCGCGTAGCCGAGTTCGGCGAGCTTGCCCTGGACGTCGGCCGAGGCGAAGTGCTTCAGGAAGGCGGTGACGGCCGCGCGCTTGGCGGCGTCGGAATAGGTCGAGCAGACGATCTCGTAGGTGACCAGGTTGATCGGGTAGGCCCCGGGCGCCGTGGTCGCGTAGTCGAGGTCGAGGGCCAGGTCGTTGCCGGTGCCCTTCTGCTTCGCCCCGGCGATCATCGCGCCGACGCTGGTGCCCGTCAGCTCGACCGGGCCGCCGCCGTTGTCGACCCAGGCCACCCCCAGGCCGTTCTGCCGGGCGTAGGACCACTCGACGTAGGTCAGCCCGCCCAGCTGGGCCTTGACCGCGCCGGCGACGCCGGCGGACTTGGTCTTGCCCTCGCCGATCGGGCCGTTCCACTTCTTGCCCGCCTCGAGACCCCAGGACGGGCCCGCGGCGGCCTTCAGGTACTTCTGGAAGTTGTCCGTGGTGCCGGACTCATCCGAGCGGAAGTAGACCATGATCGGGTCGTTCGGCAACGCCACCCCGGCGTTCAGGGCGGCGATCGCCGGATCGTTCCAGGCCGTGATCCTGCCCGCGAAGATCTTGCCGGCGACCTCGGCCGAGAGCACCAGCTTGGGTACGCCGGGCAGGTTGTAGGCGATGGCGATCGGCCCGGCGACCATCGGCAGGTCCCAGGCCGGGGCGCCGCACCGCTTCTCGGCCGCGGCGGCCTCCTCGGCCTTCAGCGCCGAGTCGGATCCGGCGAAGTCCACCTGGCCGGCCAGGAACTGCTTGATGCCGGCGCCGGAGCCGGTGGGGTTGTAGTTGACGGTCATGCCCGTGCAGGCGTTCTGGAACGAGGCGATGGCCGCCTCGATCGCGTTCTTCTGCGCGGAGGACCCTTCGGCCTGCAGCGTGCCGGACGGACAACTCACGCTAGGGGCGGCGGTCGCCGCCGAGCCGGTGGCGTTCGCGTCGCTGCCACAAGCTGCCAGGGCCAGCGTGGTCATCGTGAGCGCGGCGAACGGGAGAAAACGGGTGGTCGACACGAGAATGCGTCCCTCTCGACGGGATTCGGTGGAGTGCCCGCGACGCTGCGGGCCGGAGGGAACCGAACCCGTGCCCACCCACCACGGCGGCCCGGGCCGGCCCCTGTCAGGGACGCTAGACAGGCCAGAAAGCCGGGAAGATCGCGCGGCGTGCACGACGCATGAACGGTGTCGGGCGACTCGCCGACAGCGCTGTCACCGATTCTGGACGAAGGTCACCAGTGGCTCGAGACGGGCATGTCCGGCCGGTCAGCGCAGGGCGACGTACCGCTCGAGGCCCACCACGGTGGCTCGGCGGCCGTTCGGGTGGGTCACGTGGGCCACCAGCACCTCACCGGGCGCCAGGTAGGGGTCGTCGTGCGGCACGTGCTTCAGCAACTCGCGCGTGGTCCGCTCGCGCAACGCCCGGAACACCCCGGCCAGCACCGGGCGGTGGGTACACATCGCCGCGGGCCGGTCCCGCTCGATCAGGTCGAACAGGTGGCGGCGGGCCTTGTCGGGGTCACGCCGGAAGCCTCGTTCGGTCAGCCCGCCCTTGGTACGGATCTTCACCTTGGCCAGGGCGGCATAGGGGGTGACGGTGTCGATGCATCGACGCCAGGGCGAACTCAGCAGGTACTCGGGCTGCCAGCAGGCCAACAACGAGGCCAGTGAGGCCGCCTGCCGCCGCCCGGAGGCGATCAATGGCCGGTCGGCGTCGGCTCGGGCCCAGGCGTCGCGGGGACGGGCGGTGCCGTGCCGGACGATCAGCACCGGCGTCGTGTCCAGCTCGCCGTCAGCGGCCATCGCCGCCAGGGCGTCGAGCGGTGCCGCGTCGGTCGGGTGCGCCAGCAGCTCGCCCACCTGCTCCAACGGAACCCAGGCCACGCCGTCCACCTCGGTCAGCGGAGCGGTGGCCCGGCCCTGCCGCACCGGTCGCCCGGCCCAGTAGCTGGACTGCTTCACCGCGCCGTTCTGATCGAGGTAGCGCACCGAGGGCAGGGCGCGACCCAGGACGGCCTCGACGCCGGTCTCCTCGGCCAGCTCGCGGACGGCGCACTCGGGCAGACTCTCGCCGTCCTCGAGCTTGCCCTTGGGGAACGACCAGTCGTCGTACTTCGGCCGGTGCACCATGAGCAACTCGACGCCCGCCGCCGCCGTCCGCCAGCACAGCACCCCGGCGGCCAGCACGGTCGGCGTGGCGCCGTTGAGCGCGGCGGCCGCGTTCCCGTTGGACGCCGCCGGCGGCGGGGGCGCCGGAGCCGTGCCCGCCTGGTCGGGGCGCCGTCGGTTCGGCCGACGGCGACGCTGAATCAGCGGGCTGGTCCGCGGTGGACTCGACCCCCGGCGAGGTGGACAAGTGTCGCTCCGTCTCAGCGTCGTCGGGTGACCGTGCGCCGGCTGGGCCGGGTCGCGATCATGTGAGCTTGCAGGTCCCGGCCGGGGTGGCCGGCGGTACCGCCGTGGCGTACCCAGTCCCCGTCCGGGCCGAGGTGCCACGAGATCGTGTCCTCGTCCATGGCCAGGGTCATGATCTGGTCGAGTTCGGCCAGATGACCGGGATCGCTGAGGCGCACCAGCGCCTCGACCCGCCGGTCGAGGTTGCGGTGCATCATGTCGGAGCTGCCGATGTACACCACCGGCTCGCCCTTGTTCTCGAACCAGAACACCCGGGAGTGCTCCAGGTAACGACCCAGGATGCTGCGCACCCGGATGTTCTCGCTCAAACCTGGCACACCTGGACGAATCGCGCAGATCCCGCGGACGACGACGTCCACCGGGACGCCGGCCTGCGAGGCGCGGTACAGCGCGTCGATCAGCACCTCGTCCACGATCGAGTTCATCTTCAACCGCACCCGCGCCGGGTGTCCCTCGGCGTGGTTGGCGATCTCCCGGTTGACCCGGTCGACCAGGCCGCTGCGCAGCGACCGCGGGGCGACCAGCAACCGCCGGTAGGCGGTCTTGGGCGCGTACCCGGACAGCTGGTTGAACAACCGGGTCAGGTCCTCGCCGACCTGCGGGTCGCAGGTGAGCAGGCCGAGGTCCTCGTAGAGCCGGGCGGTCTTCGGGTTGTAGTTACCGGTGCCGACGTGGCAGTAGCGGCGCAGCCCCTCGGCCTCCTGCCGGACGACGAGACTCAGCTTGGCGTGCGTCTTGAGGCCGACGATGCCGTACACCACGTGCACGCCCGCCTGCTCGAGCTTGCGCGCCCAGCTGATGTTGGCCTGCTCGTCGAACCGGGCCTTGATCTCGACCAGGGCGAGCACCTGCTTGCCGGCCTCGGCGGCGTCGATCAGGGCGTCGACGATCGGGGAGTCGCCGCTGGTGCGGTACAGGGTCTGCTTGATCGCCAGCACCCGCGGGTCGGCGGCCGCCTGCTCCAGGAATGCCTGCACGCTCGTCGAGAACGAGTCGTACGGGTGGTGCAGCAGGATGTCGCGCGTCCGAATCGCGGCGAACACGTCGCTGGGCTTGGCGGTCTCGACCTCGTTGAGGTGGCGGTGGGTCTTGGGCAGGTACTTGGGGTAGTGCAGTTCGGGGACGTCGAGATCGGCGATGGTGTTCAGCCCGCGCAGGTCGAGCGGCTCCGACAGGGTGTAGACCTCGGCGTCGCTGACCCCCAGTTCGCGGATCAGCAGCTCGCGCACGTGGTCGTCGATGGTGTCGGCGAGTTCGAGCCGCACCGGCGGCCCGAACCGGCGGCGCAGCAGCTCCTTCTCCAGCGCCTGCAGCAGATTCTCGGCGTCGTCCTCCTCGACCTCGAGGTCCTCGTTGCGGGTGACGCGGAAGGTGTGGTGCTGCAGCACCTCCATGCCGGGGAACAGCTGGTCGAGGTGCACGGCGATGACGTCCTCGACCGGCACGAAGCGCGAGTGGTGCAGGTCGTCGCCGTCCACCCGGATGAACCGTGGCAGCAGCGGCGGCACCTTGACCCGCGCGAAGTGCTCCTTGTCGGTCACCGGGTTGCGCAGGATGACCGCCAGGTTCAGCGAGAGCCCGGAGATGTAGGGGAACGGGTGCGCCGGGTCGACCGCCAGCGGGGTCAGCACCGGGAAGACCTGCTCGCGGAAGAAGGTGTGCAACCG
This sequence comes from Kineosporiaceae bacterium, assembly GCA_046330955.1. GTDB lineage: Bacteria > Actinomycetota > Actinomycetes > Actinomycetales > Kineosporiaceae > JADJPO01. The sequence continues at coordinate 177,992 of JAXLRT010000009.1, forward strand.
GTCCTGCTCGGAGGCGGACAGCGCGTCCCAGTGCACCAGCGCGATGCCGGCCTCACGCAGCTCCGGGGCCACCTCGTCGGTGTAGATCTTGGCGTGCTCGGTCATCATCTCGTGCGCGCGCTCGCCGATCGCCTCGAGCAGGTCGCGCGGTTCGAGGCCGCTGGCCGCGGTGACCGCCAGCCCGGTGGCGATCCGGCGCTTGAGGCCGGCCACGCGGACCATGAAGAACTCGTCGAGGTTGCTGGCGAAGATCGCCAGGAACCGGGCCCGCTCCAGCAGCGGCAGCGTGTCGTCCCGCGAGAGTTCGAGCACCCGGGTGTTGAAGGCCAGCCAGGACAGCTCGCGGTCGAGGAAGCGATCGCTGCGCAACGGTTCGGGTTCGCCCGGGACGCCGAGTACCCGGACGTCGCTCGCGGCGGCCGCAGCCGGGGCCGCGGTCGCCGCCGGCGTGGCGGCCGGGGTGGATGCCGCCTCGTCCTGAGGTGGCGATGCGGAGCCGTTGGACGGCGCGGCGTCCTTGGCGCCCGACGCGGCCATGACGGCGGCAACGGGGGTGCGGGTGCGTGAGGTTCGCGGCCGGCGGACGGGGCCGGCCGACGACGCCGGTGTCGTCGCAGAGCTGGTCATGCCCGGCATCGTTTCACGGCAACGTGACCTGCCGTTAGGGACTCAGGGCACCTTCGAGCCACCTGTTCGCCGCACGTACATCACGTCGGTGTCGTGGTGGGCGAAACCGAGGGAGTGGTATACCGCCTTGGCAGCGGCATTGTCGGCCTCGACGTAGAGCATCGCGCGGTTCAGCCCGGACTCGGCGAGCCAGTGCAGGCCGGCCAGCGTCAGGCTGCGGCCGAGCCCGCGGCCCTGGTGGGCCGGGTCGACCCCGACCACGTAGACCTCGCCGATCGGTTCGTGGGCATGACCGGCCGGGGAGCCGTGGACCTTGGTCCAGTGGAAGCCGATCATCACCGGGCGGCCGGACTCGTCCTGCTCGGCGATGAGGAAACCGTGTGGGTCGAACCACCCCTCGGCCAGGCGCACCTGCAGATCGCGGTCGGTCCAGTCGCCCTGCTCGGGGTGGTCGGCGAAGGCCCGGGCGTTCAGCGCCAGCCAGGTGGCGTCGTCCTCGCCCGGCACGAAACTGCGCAACCGGACGCCGTCCGGCAACGTCAGCGGCGGCAACGTCACGTCGAGGCGACGGCGCCACTGCTCCAGCCGGCGTCCCTCGGCGAACCCCAAGGATGCCGCGAGCCGGCGTGCGGCCGGGTGCGAACCGTGCGACCACAGCCGGAGCCGGCCGTCGGGGGAGGCCGCGACGGTCGCCTCCACCAGAGCCTGCCCCACCCCCTGGCTTCGATCGGCCGGGTCGACCACCACCTCGGCGGCTGCCCCCGCGACCAGGTCGGTCGGATCGAGATGGGCATACCCGACGATCCGGTCATCGGGTAGCAGGGCGAGCAGGTGACGGTCGCCGCCGTCCGGCCGGCCGTCGTGGTCCCCGCCGCGCAGCAGGTGTAACCGGACGTGTTCGCTCAGCGGTTCGGTGCCGTCGACGTGGGCCGCCCGGTGACACAACGCCGTCACGGCGCTCACCTGGTCGGGGGTGAGCAGCGGGACGACACGCACGGACACCGAGGTCATGGGCAGACCCTACGAGCCGCGGTCGGGCACGGGGTGTGCGGCGGGGGCACGGCATGGCCCGTTCGGGTGACGCGCCCGGCGCGGGGCAGTACCGTCCGGGACACATCCCGCCAGTTCGACAGGGGGCCGATGCGGCCCCGGAGGAGGCACCATGTTGCGACAGGGGCGCCGACGGCGCACTCTTCTCGGGCTCGCCGTGGCCGGGGCCACCGCGGCCGCGGTGTCCACGTCCGCCGCCACGGCGGTCGCGGCCCCCGCCCCGGCACCGGGGCCGACGCCGGTCGATCTGCAGATCCTGAGCTTCAACGACTACCACGGTCATCTGAAGCCGCCGTCGGGCTCCGACAGCCAGCTGCCGGGTCAGGGCACGACGGCCTTCGGCGGGGTGCAGTACCTGTCCAGCACCCTGTCGGCGTTGCGCGCCGGCAAGAAGAACAGCCTCACGGTGGCCGCGGGTGACCTGATCGGGGGCAGCCCGTTCCTGTCCGGGCTGTTCCACGACGAGCCCAGTGTGGAATCGCTGAACACGTTGAAGCTCAACGTCTCGAGCGTGGGCAATCACGAGTTCGACGAGGGCGTCGGCGAGCTGCTGCGGATGCAGTACGGCGGGTGCCGCACCGACTCCGGCTGCTACCTGCCGACGCCGTACGGCGGTGCGAAGTACCGGTACCTGGCGGCCAACGTGGTCTACAACGACGGCGTCAAGGTCAAGGCCCCCGCCGGCAGCCACGACTACGGCGAGTGGTTCAGGTCCCGCACCGGGCGCAGCATCCTGCCGCCGACCTGGGTCACCGAGGTCGACGACATCAAGGTCGGCTTCATCGGCATGACCCTCGAGGGCACCCCCGAGCTGGTGGCCCAGTCCGGCATCAAGGACGTCAGCTTCAAGGACGAGGTGGCCACGGCCAACCTCGCCGCGGCCGACCTGGCCCAGCGGGGCGTGAAGGCGATCGTGGTGCTGGTGCACGAGGGCGGGGTGCCGCCCAGCGGCGCCGCCTACAACTTCCCGTGCACCGGCGAGAACAGCGGGTCGTCGATCTCGGGGCCGATCGTCACCATCGCCCAGAACCTCGACCCGCGCATCGACATGGTGGTCAGCGGGCACACCCATCAGCCGTACACGTGCATGATCCCCGACCCGGCGGGCAACCCCCGGTCGGTGACCAGCGCGATGGCGTTCGGCCGGCTGGTGACCGAGACCAACCTGAAGCTCGACCGTCGCACCAAGGACGTCATCCGCTCGTCCGTGGTCGCGGTGAACCGTCCCGTGGTGCGGACCATCACCCCCGACCCGGCGCAGACCGCGATCATCGCCAAGTGGGATGCGCTGTCGGCCCCGATCGGCAACCGCGTGGTCGGCTCGATCGCCGCTGACATCAAGCGGGCCGTGAACGCCGACGGGACGCCGGACAACCGGGCCGCCGAGTCCAGCCTGGGTGACCTGATCGCCGATGCCCAGCTCGACCGGACGTCGGCCAACGGCGCCCAGATCGCCTTCATGAACTCCGGCGGCGTGCGAGCGGACCTGCTCTACGCCGGCTCGGCGGCCGGTGAGGGTGACGGCAACGTGACCTACGGCGAGGCGTTCGCCGTCCAGCCGTTCGGCAACCTGCTGGTCACGCTGACCCTGACCGGGGCGCAGATCGACACCGTGCTGGAGCAGCAGTTCAACAGCGCCCGGTCGCGCCCGATCCTGATCAACGGGGTCTCGCGCGGGTTCACGTACTCGTACTCGGCCGGGGCGCCACAGGGCAGCAAGATCGACCCTGCGACGATCAAGCTCAACGGGGTCACCATCGACCCGGCGGCCAGCTACCGGGTGACGGTGAACAACTTCCTGGCCGACGGTGGTGACGGCTTCCTCGAGCTCAAGAACGGCACCAACCGCGTCGGCGGCGGTGTCGATCTCGACGAGTTCGTCGCCTGGCTCGGCACCCACCCCGCCACCGCACCCCCCAGCCCCACCCGCATCACCGTCCTGCCGTAACCCACCCCCAACCCGCACCCCCAAAACCCGCTCATGCTCCGCGGGTGACCGTTCATGCTCCGCGGGTGACGCGTTTCGACCGGTTTTCGCCGGCGTCACGCGTCACCTGCGGAGCATGACGCGGTTTGGGGGCGGGGGTGGGGCGGGGGTGGGGCGCAGGGGAGATGCGGCTGGCGGTCAGGCGTCGACGCGGCCCGGGGACGGCGCCTCGACGGCGGCCGGGGTGTCGTCGTCCGCATCGACGGCTCGGCCGCTGGGGACGAACCGGTACCCCACGTTGCGCACCGTGCCGATCAGGGCCTCGTTGTCGGTGCCCAGCTTCGCCCGCAACCGGCGCACGTGGACGTCGACCGTGCGGGTGCCGCCGAAGTAGTCGTACCCCCAGACCTCCTGCAGCAACTGCGCCCGGGTGAAGACCCGGCCGGGGTGCTGTGCGAGGTACTTGAGCAGTTCGAACTCCTTGTAGGTCAGGTCGAGCGAGCGACGGCGCAACCGGGCGCTGTACGTCGCCTCGTCGATCACCAGGTCGCCGCTGCGGATCTCGCTGGACTCCGGCTCGCGATCGAGTTCGAGCGCCCGGCTACGCGCGGTGGCCAGGCGCAGCCGCGCCTCCACCTCGGCCGGGCCTGCGGTGTCCAGCAGCACGTCGTCCATGCCCCAGTCGACGGCGACGGCGGTCAGGCCGCCCTCGGTGAGCACCAGCAGCAGCGGCGCCGACAACCCCGTGGTGCGCAGCAGCCGGCACAGCGAGCGGGCCCCGGCGAGGTCGCGGCGGCCGTCCACCAGGATCGCGTCGGCGACCGGGGCATCGACCAGGACGGCGGGCTCGGCCGGCAGGACGCGCACCTGATGGGCCAGCAGCCCCAGCGCGGGCAGCACCTCGGACGAGGGCGCCAGTGCGTTGGTCAGCAAGAGCAACTGGGCCACGAGGCCTCCTTCCCAAGTGGGTCCGGGAACCCGCCTGGTGTGTGATCGCGGATGCGATCGGGCCGCGCCGCGTCACTGCGGGGAAGCGAGACGTCCACCCAGGATAGCGACCGGGTGATCGAGCGGGTCAGCTCGCCGGGATCTGTCAGGATGCCGGACGTGATGTCCGTGCTGTGTTCACTGGTCTCGGTGCTGCTGGCCGTCGGTCTGGTCGCCGCGGCGCACTGGGGCGCGACGGTGCTCGCCGGAGCGGTGGCGCTGGCCGTGGTGCTGGTGGCGCTGGGGTGGGGTGCCCTGCTGGATCTCGAGCGGGCGCGGATCACCACGGCCGTGGTGATCGCGGTCAGCGGCCTGAGCGGGGTCGGCCTGGCGCTGCGCACCGCCGATCGGGTGCAGCCGCTGGCCGCCTTCGCGGGGCTGATCGCCGGGTGCGTGGTGCTGGCCTTCGCCCATCAGTTGCTGCGCCGGGACGGCCGGGGCGGGCTGGTCGAGTCGGTCACCGCAACCCTGTCCGGTCAGGTGATCGCGGTGCTCGGGGCCGGCTGGATGCTGCTGCCGCAGACCCGGCTCGGCCTGGCCGGGCTCACCGTGGCGGCCGCCGCACTGGCGGGGTCGGCCATCGTGGTCGGGTTGCCGATCGAGTCGAACGTCCGCGGCTGGGCGGCCTTCGCGGGTGGGGCGGTGGTCGCCTCCCTCGCATCGGTCCTGGTGGCGGACGGCGACCTGCTGGCCACCGCGCTGGTGGGGGTGGCCGTGGCGGCGGTGGCGTCCGGCACCACGATGCTGTTGCAGTCCCAGCGCGCCGGGCCGGCTGATCGGCCGCGCGGCGGCGGCCGGTCCGGTGTGCGCCGGGCACCGTGGCGTATGCGGTGGCCCGGCTGTCGGGCAACTGAGCCGTCCGGTCGCTGCGCCGCCCGGCCAGCTGTGTCGTCCGGGACGGCGTCCGGCGTAGCAACCGGGACGGCGTCCGGCGTAGCAAGATGGGCGCATGCCCATCGAGCTCTCCGCAGACATGCCGCCGCCCCTGGTTCCCCTCAGCTGGCTGGTGGGGGTGTGGGTCGGGGCGGGCGTGGTCGGCTACCCGACCATGGCGCAGGACCAGCGGTTCGGCCAGGAGGTCGAGTTCAGCCACGACGGGCGGCCGTTCCTGTCCTACCGGTCACGCACCTGGCTGTTGGACGAGGACGGGAACCAGGTGCGCCCACTGGCCACCGAGACCGGGTTCTGGCGCACCGGTGGTGCGGCCGAGGCCGGAGGCACCGAGGTCGAACTCCTGCTGACCCACCCGACCGGGTTCGTCGAGATCTACCACGGTGCGGTCGAGGGTCCGCGGATCACACTGGCCACCGACGTCGTCGCGCGCACCTCGACGGCCAAGGAGTACACCGGTGCCGCCCGCCTCTACGGTCTGGTCGAGGGGGATCTGTTGTGGACGATGGACATGGCCGCCATGGGCACGCCGCTCACCCCGCACGTCTCGGCTCAGTTGAAGCGGGTGAACCTGAGCTGACCGCTGCTGCCGACGGTTCGGACCTGCTGGGCGCGGCGCTGCGTGCCCGGGGGCTGCGCGCCACCACCCAGCGGCGACTGGTCGCCGACGCCGTGCTGGCGCTGGGCCACGCCACGCCCGAGCAGGTGTGTGAGCAGGTGCAGCAGAGTGCTCCCGGGTTGAGTCTGTCGACGGTGTACCGCACGCTCGAACTGCTCGAGGAACTCGGCGTGGTCACCCACACCCATCTCACCCACGGCGCCTCGACCTACCACGCCCGGGGCCGCGAGCAGCACATCCACCTGGTCTGTCACCGGTGCGACGCGGTCGCCGAGGCGGACGCCGCGCTCGCGGTCGAGCTGGCCGCCGCGGTGCTCGCCCGGCACGGCTTCGTCACCGATCTGTCCCACCTGTCCCTGCACGGGCTCTGCGTCCGATGCGCGTCGTCCACCGAGGTCGTGACCTGATGGCACCACCGTCCACCGCAGCATCCACCCCACCGCCGACCGCTGCGCATCCCGTGGCCGACTCCCCACTGCTCGCCCGGGTGCCGGGGGCGGTGCCGCTGCCCACCGGGCCGGACGGGACGGCGCCCGCGCCCGATGCCGGGGTCGCCTGGCACTACGGCGACCCGATGCGCGAGCAGCGGGCACTGGCGGCGGGCGAGGCGGTGACCGACCTGTCGCATCGCGGGCTGGTGACCGTGACCGGCGAGGCCCGGCTGAGCTGGCTGCACGCCCTGACCACCCAGCAGCTGACCGACCTGCCCCCGGGCCGACCGGTCGAGGCCCTGGTGCTCAGCCCGTACGGCCACGTCGAGCACGCGTTGCACGTCGTGGACGACGGCGAGCGCACCTGGCTCTCGGTCGACGGGACGTCCATGCGTCATCCCGCCGACCCGGCCGTGACCGCCGAGCCGCTGGCGGACTGGTTGCGCAGCATGCGCTTTCGCACCCGGGTGACCATCGAGGACGTCAGCGCGCAGTGGGCGGCGATCGGCCTCGTGCTGGCCCCGGACGCCGCGCTGCCGGCTGCGGTGCAGGCCGCGGTGGACGCCACTGGTCCGGTGCCGCCGTCCTGGCAGGACCCATGGCCGACCCCGGGGGAGAACACCGGCCTGTACACCGCCGGCGACCTCGCCGATCACCCCGGCCGGCAGCGGCCCTGGCGCGAGGTGTGGCTGCCGCGGGCGAGCTTCGGGGACGCCGTCGCGGCCCTGCCGCTGGCCGGGTCGTGGGCGAGCGAGGCGCTGCGGGTCGCGGCGTGGCGACCGCGCGCCGGCTGCGACACCGACCACCGCGCCCTGCCGCACGAGCTCGACTGGCTGCGCACCGGTCTGCACCTGAACAAGGGCTGTTACCGCGGGCAGGAGACGGTCTCGCGGGTGCACCACCTCGGCAAGCCACCGCGCCGGCTGGTGATGTTGCACCTGGATGGCTCCGAGCACGACCTGCCGGCGGCGGGGGACCCGGTGTACCTGGCAGGCGATCCGGTCGTACCGGGTGAGCCGGGTGAGCCGGGCAAGGAGGGCAAGGAGGTCGAGAAGGGCAAGGACGTCGACGCGGTGCGGCGGGGGCGTCCGGTCGGCCAGGTGACCACGGCGGTGCGTCACCACGAGCTCGGCCCGATCGCCCTCGCGTTGGTCAAACGGTCGCTGCCGACCGATGCCGCGCTGCGGGTGCTGTCGGCCGGGGCATCACCCGACCGCGAGCGGGGGCAGGCAGCTTCTCAGGAGGCAATCGTTGCGGACGCGACAATCTCCTGAAATATCGCCCATCTGCCGTAAGTCTTGCGTTCGGTGACTGGTGAGGACGCAGCGGGTCGCCCTAACCTGAGGGGTGTGACCCCTGCGCCGAACGCCGTGCCGATGTCGAACCGCACCCTGATCACGGTCGCGCCCACCGGGGCCGAGACCGACAAGGCCGATGCTCCGGCGCTGCCGGTGACCCTGGCCGAGCTGGTCGAGACCGCCGTCGCCTGCGAGACCGCCGGTGCGGGACTGATCCACGTGCACATCCGGGACGGCGCGGGCCGGCCGACGCTCGACCTGGCCCGGCTGACGGACACCGTGGCGGCGCTGCGCGAGGCGACCTCGCTCGTCGTCCAGCTCTCGACCGGGGGCAGCGTGCACGACCCGCTGGGGCACCGGCTGGGCGTGCTCGACGCCGCTCCCGACTCGTGCTCGCTCACCTGCGGCACGGTCAACTTCGGCGACGAGGTGTTCCTCAATCCGTGGCCGTTCATGGTGGACCTGTATCGCGCTGCCCAGGATGCCCGGGTGGTGCCCGAGTTCGAGCTGTTCGACCTCGGTCACATCGCCTCGCTGCGCCGGCTGATCGACTTGTGTGGGCTGCCGTACGGCGGCCGGGTGCACTGCGATCTGGTGCTCGGGGTGCCCGGGGCGGCGCCGGCCACGGGTGCGGCGCTGGCCACGATGGCGGCGGCGTTGCAGGCGCAGGTGCCCGAGGTGACCTCCTGGTCGGCGACGGGGGTGGGGCGCAGCTCGCTGACCGTGATGCCGGGTGCGCTGTCGCTCGGCGGTCACCTGCGGGTCGGCATGGAGGACACGCTCACCTACGCCAAGGGTCGTCCGGTGGCCTCGAACGCCGAACTCGTCGAGCGCGCAGCGACTCTGGCCTCGATGGTGCAGCGGCCGGCCATGAGCTCGGACGACGCCCGCGAGCTGCTGGCGATCCGTCCGGCGGGCTGAGGCACGCGCCTCCCTGCGACGCCTCGACGGTGTGGGGTGCATCGCCTCCAGGGTGTTGCGCGAGTGTTGATCTGGCTGCCGACCGCTGCCCCCTCCACGTGATCACCGTCAGGGGGCAGTTCGTACCCACTCGCCGGGGGCATGCAGCCCTGTTGTCGTGATCATGGGCGCGGAGAGGCCGGGTCCGATGAGCGGGGATTGCGATTCCCCCGGCTCGCCTGAGTGGCGGTGCCGTTCGGCGGCGTGTGAGCGGGATCATGCCGTCCACGATTTGCCACTGCTAACAAATGCAAGCAGGATGGATGCTGTGGCAAGCATCTCGGAGAAGGTCGGCGACCTCGGTGACTACCTGCGTGAGCAGCGTGAGGGTGCCAAGCTCTCGGTGCGGCAACTCGCCACCCTGGCCGGGGTGAGCAATCCGTATCTCAGCCAGATCGAGCGAGGCCTGCGCAAGCCGTCGGCTGAGGTGTTGCAGCAGATCGCCAAGGGTCTGCGGATCTCGGCCGAGGCGCTCTACGTGCGCGCCGGCATCCTGGACGGCGAGGGTCGCCCGGACGTCGAGGCTGCGATCGGCGCCGACCCCGCCCTGACCGACCGGCAGCGCCGTGCCCTGCTGGACATCTACACCTCCTTCCGTGCCGAGAACGCCCGCACGGGCCTGGACGCCGCGACGCCGGTGCGTCGTCCGCTGGCTCGTCGCGTGGCCGGCCGGGCCTCGCTGACGGCGGCGGCTCCGGCGCGGGTCGCGCGAACCGCCACCTCGAAGGTGGCTGCGGCGAGAACGGCCAAGGCCACCAAGGTCGCCGCCAAGAGCGCGGCCAAGGCGGCCGCCAAGGCCCCGGCGACCAAGGCCCCGGCGACCAAGACCGCAACCAAGTCCGCGGCGTCCAAGCCTGCGCCGACCAAGCCTGCGCCGACCAAGACCGCGCCGACCAAGACCGCGGCGACCAAGACCGCGGCGACCAAGACCGTAACCAAGACCCCGGCGACCAAGACCGCCCCGAAGAAGGCGGCCAAGACCGCCGCTCCCAAGGTTTCCAAGACTTCCAAGACCCACCAGAACCCGCCGTCCGACGGGTGAAGCGAGGAGAAGGACTCATGTCCGTTCGTACCGATATCCGCAAGACCGTGTCCCAGGCCTCCCCCGTGATGGCTGCCGTCGGTGTCACCGACCTGGCCGTCGAGCGGGTCCGCAAGGCCGTGGCCGAGGCCGGCCACCTGCAGGAGGGCTTCGAGGCCCGGGTGACCAAGATCCAGCTGCGCGTCGAGAAGGCGGTCGGCTCGATCGACCCGGCCTACCTGCAGAAGTTCCTGGCCAAGACGTTCGACCCGAAGGCGCTGCAGACGCAGGCCAAGGAGGTCCCGGCGCTCGCCCTGACCCGGGCGCTCGAGATGGCCGGCAAGGTCGAGCACCGCTACGAGGACCTGGCCGAGCGCGGCAAGCAGCTCGTGCTGCGCCTCGAGGAGGCCCCGGCCACCCAGGAGTTCGTGCAGCAGAGCAAGGCCACCGTCAGCCGCGGCAAGGCCCTGGTCACGACCGCCCAGCACGCCGCCGAGGCGACCTTCGCCGACGCCAAGGCCACCCTCACGGTCGGACGCAAGGAGTTCGAGGAGGTCGTCGAGGACGTCGAGCAGACCGTCGTCGAGGGCACCAAGACCACCCGCGAGGCAGCCAAGAAGACGGTCACGACCGCCAAGACCAAGGCAGCCACCACCCGCTCCGCGACCAAGCGCGCCGCCACCACCGCCCGCGGTGCGGCGTCCAAGGCGGCCAAGGCCGCCGAGAAGGCCGCCGAGACCATCGGCGACTGATTCGCCGTCCGCCCCCCGGGCGAGCGCAACGTCACGAGCGTTCCGCGACCCATCCGGCCCACCAGGGCAGGGTGGGTCGCGGGCATCTGGGGCCGAAGTTACGTACCCTGGCGGGCATGGGTGACTTGCAGCTGTATGTCTTGTGGGGCCTCGGTGTCGTGGCATTCGGCGCTGAGGTCTACGCCCTCGTGGATGCAGCACGCACCCGCGCCGACGCCTTCCCGGTCGCCGGAAAGCTGAGCAAGCCCAAGTGGCTCAGCATCCTGGGTGTCGCCACGGCCGTGGGATTCCTGGCGCTGCCGGGCGGTTTCATGACCATTCTCAATTTCCTGCCGATCATCGCCTTCGCAGCTGCCGCGGTGTACCTCGCCGACGTGCGCCCCGCCGTCCGGCAGATCCGCGGCGGTGGCGGCCGTCCCGGACCGTACGGCCCCTGGTGAGCACGATTCCCCGCTGTTATCTCTCTGAGTAGTCAGAACGACACGTTCCGGCACGACTCGCGATAGGCTCCTGGTCACGGTCGACGGGAGGAGTGCGGAGATGACCGAGTACATGGTGGGCGGACGCCGCCGGATCGACCGTGTCCTGGCCCCGGACTTCCTCGAGGGCATCGACCGGTTCGACATGGACGAACTGCGCACCCGCAAGGCCGAGGCGGAGCAGGAGGAGACCGACCTGTCCTACGCCCGCCGGCTGGTGCAGGGGCGGCTCGACATCCTGCGGGCCGAACACGCGGCCCGCGAGCGCGGCGAGGCCGGCCTGGCCGGGCGCCCACCCGGGCAGTCGACGGACGCCGAGCTGGCCGAACGGCTCGCCAAGGCGCTCGCCGACCCGCCGCGGCAGAGTCGTGGCCTGGGGCGGCACCTGTCCGCCCTGCGTCCCAGCCGCGTGGGGGAGAACCGGCGCGAGGCCGAGCGCGCGGTCTCCGATGTCGGTAGCTCCAACCTGGCCCACCTCGAGGACGCCGAACTGCTCGGCGCCATCGCCAACCTCGCGGACGTCGAGGCGCGGCTGAGCCGGTCTCGTCGCCAGGTGCAGAACGTGGTCGACCGGCTGACCGGTGAGATCGCCCGGCGCTACCAGGCGGGTCACGTCCCCATCGCCCTGCCCTGACGTCGCGCTGACCGCGCCCCGCGGGCGCGCCGACCCCCTACGCTGCCCGCCATGGCTCACGCGCTGCTGGCACACGTCGTCCGGTCGGGGTTCGTCGAGAGCGAGCACCTCGGCACCGCCGTGGCCCTCGACGCCACCGGTGCCCCGATCGTCGAGCGCGGGGACACCACCTGCCCGATGTTCCCCCGGTCGGCGAACAAGCCGCTGCAGACGGTGGCGATGCTGCGATCCGGACTCGAGCTGGACGGGCACCTGCTCGCCCTCGCCTCGGCCAGCCACAACGGCGAGCACTACCACCGCGACGGCGTCCGCCGGATCCTGGCGCTGGCGGACCTGACCGAGCAGGCACTGCAGACCCCCGCCGACCTGCCGGCCGGGGACGTCGAGGCGCAGGTCTGGCGACGCACCGCCCGCACGCCCACCCCGATCGCGCACAACTGCTCCGGCAAGCACGCCGCGATGCTCGTGACCTGCGTGATCAACGGCTGGCCGACGGACACCTATCGGGACCCGGACCACCCGCTGCAGCGCGTCATCACTGACACCGTGGCCGAGCTGACCGGTGAGCCGGTGACCGCCGTGGGCGTCGACGGCTGCGGCGCTCCCGTGCTGGCGGTCTCGGCCGTCGGTCTGGCGCGGGGGTACGCACGGATCTGCACTGCCGCCCAGGGCAGCCCTGAACATCGGGTGGTGCAGGCGATCCGCACCCACCCGGAATGGCTCGCCGGCACCGGACGCGAGGCCACCCGCCTGATGCGCGCCGTCCCCGGGCTGATCGCCAAGGACGGCGCCGAGGCCGTCTTCGCCGCCGGGCTGCCCGACGGTCGAGCCGCGGTGGTGAAGATCGCGGACGGCGCCGAGCGGGCCAGCGGGCCCGTGCTGGCCGCGCTGCTGCGCCGCCTCGGGGTGGACGAGCACGCCCTGCAGTGGCTCGGCGAGGCGCCGGTGCTCGGGGGCGGCCGACCCGTGGGCCGGCTCGAGGTCGTCGACCTCTGAACCTCGTTGTCCGAGAAGGGGTTCGACGCCACGCCGACGATCATCAGAGCCGGGCGCGCTGTTCGTCACCCGCCCCGGCACGGCGACCTCGGCGTGGGGCGATCGGGGCACCACTAGGCTCGAGCCATGCGAGCGGTGGTGCAACGGGTCACCCGGGCGCAGGTCAGCGTGGCCGGTGAGGTGACCGGCGCGATCGATCGCCCCGGGCTGCTGGTGCTGGTCGGTGCGACCCACGGCGATGGCCCGGCGCAGGCCGCGACCCTGGCCCGCAAGATCGCCGGGCTGCGCATCCTGCGCGACGAGCACAGCGCGCTGGACGACGCCGCGCCCGTGCTCGTGGTCAGCCAGTTCACGCTCTACGCCGACGTGGCCAAGGGACGACGGCCCTCCTGGTCGGCCGCGGCCCCCGGGCCGGTCGCCGAACCCCTGGTCGAGGCGTTCGCGGCGGCGCTGCGCGCGCAGGGGCTCGAGGTGGCCACCGGGCGATTCGGCGCCGACATGGCCGTGGAGCTGGTCAACGACGGCCCGGTGACCCTGATCCTGGAGGTGTGAGGGTGCTGATCGAGATCGTCCCGGGGGACATCACCACCCAGCAGGTCGACGTGATCGTCAATGCGGCGAACTCCTCGCTGCAGGGTGGCGGCGGCGTGGACGGCGCGATCCATGCCGCGGCCGGCCCCGACCTGCTCGCCGAGTGCACCGAGGTGCGCCGAACCCGCTTCCCGCAGGGCCTGCCGGTGGGTGAGGCGGTCGCCACCGGCGCCGGTGACCTGCCCGCCCGGTGGGTGGTGCACACCGTGGGGCCGAACCGGCATCGCGGTCAGACCGACCCCGCGATGCTCACCTCCTGCTTTCGCACCAGCCTGATCCGGGCGGCCGAGCTGGGTGCGGTCTCGATCGCGTTCCCGGCGATCAGTGCCGGGGTGTACGGCTGGGACGTCGAGCAGGTCGCCACCATCGCGGTGCGCACCGTCCGGGCGGTGGACGTCGCCCGCGAGGCACCCTCGATCGAACTGGTGCGGTTCGTCCCGTTCGGTGAGAAGGCCGCGGCGGCCTTCACCGCCGCGCTGCGGGCGCTCGACGACGGTCAGGGGAGGTAGCCGGTGGACCTGGTGCTGGTTCGGCACGGCCAGTCCGGCAACAACCTGCTGTGGCACCGGACCGGGTCGAGCCGGGGTCGCTCGCCCGACCCGGAGCTGACCGAACTGGGCCACGTCCAGGCCCGTGCCGTGGCACAGGCGCTGGCGGACAACGAGTTCGCCGTCACCCCGACCCACCTCTACACCAGCCTGATGACCCGGGCGGTGCAGACCGCGGACCCGATCGCGGCGGCGCTCGACCTGCCGGCGATCGGCCACGAGCAGATCTTCGAGTACTACGGCCCGGTCGTCATGGACCCCGACGACGAGCAGCGCCTGACCCCGCACCCCGGGGCCTCGCGGGACGAGCTCGCCGGACTGTGCGATCGACTGGTGCTGCCCGACAGCGCCACCGAAGCGGGGTGGTGGCGGGGCCCGGTGGAGGATCGCGAGATCTGCGCCGAGCGGGCGCGGGGCGTCGTCCGGCAGGTGGTCGCCGAGCACCACGAGGACGACGTGGTGGTGCTGGTCACCCACGGCACCTTCACCCAGTACCTGATCCGGGCCGTCCTGGGGGTGGAGTCGATGACCGGCTGGCTGGCCATCGACAACACCGGGGTGTCACGGTTCCGGTTCCTCGACGGGGTCACCGTGGCCTCGTGGATCAACCGGACGACCCACCTGAGCCCCGACCAGCTCAGCGACTGAGGGTCACCAGGTAGCTGTGCCCCGAGGCGGTGGCGCCCATCGCGGCGGCGACGCTGCGTGCCACGGCCTCACTGTCGCGGCGGGTGACCTCGACCCGTTCGCCGGCGGCGTCCTGGCGCCAGACCACCCACTGCCCTGCGGCGCCGGTCTCGCCCACGGAGGTCGATGCCGCGGCCACCACGGCGTCGGCGAGCGGGTCGACGTCCACGGGGGAGGACGCGTCGACGTCCACCACCGGCCACCCGTGCTGTCCCGACGGCTGGCCCGGCTGTTCTCCCGACGAGGGCGCCGCGCCGTCGTCCGGGGTCTCGGTCGAGCAGCGCACCTCGACCACGTGCCCGTCCAGCCTGCTCAGCGCCGCCTCGTCGGTCTGCACTCCGTCGAGGACGCCGCCACCGCAGTCTGCGGCCAGGGCCACGAGCGCGCTGGTGCAGGCCGCGGCCAGTCCGTCGAGCTGCCGGGCGTCGCCGAGTTCCAGGGCATGGGACAGCGCGCCCTGCAGGGTCTGCCGGGCCAGCAACGGCAACCCGAGCGTCTGGGCCAGCTCGCGAGCCAGATCGCGGGTCGGGTCGGCGGTGTGGCCGCTGCGATCACCCGACAGGACGACGTACAGCCCGGGGGTGTCGGCGGTGAGCGAGGTCATGGTGCTCTGTTCTACCGCCTCGCGCGTGCCGTTCGCTGTCAGACACCGTCACCGTGAGCCGACCGTGATCGGAGCGACCGCCGGCCAGGCCACGGTCAGTTCGCCGAGTCGCCAGCGTGTCGGGCCGTCCCGCAGCGGCCAGCCGGCATCGCGCACGGTGGCCGCGGTGGCGGCCCAGCGCTGGCGGGCACCGAAGCCGGCCAGCGGCGCGTGCCGGAGCCAGGCGTCGTCCAGGGCCGCCAGGAAGGCGTGGATCGGCTCGCCGGGGACATTGCGGTGGATCAGCGCCTTGGGCAGGCGTTCGGCCAACTCGCCGGGACGGTCCAGGCCGGCCAGCCGGGTCGACAGGGTGAGCGAGATCGGCCCGCCGGCGTCGAGGGCCACCCAGGTGGCGCGGCGTCCGACCTCGTCGCAGGTGCCCTCGACGACCAGCCCGCCCGGTGCCAGGCGCTCACGCATCCGGGACCACGCGGCGTCCACCTCGGCCTCGTCGTACTGCCGCAACACGTTGAGCGCGCGGATCACCACCGGGCGCCGATCGTCCGGCAGCGGCACCTCGAACCCACCGCGGGCGAAGCTCAACCCGTTGCCGGCCAGCGGCCGGGCGGCCTCCACCCGGGCCGGGTCGATCTCGATGCCCACCACCTCGACGTCCCCCCGGACGGCGCGCAGCCGGGCCAGCAGCTCGACCGCGGTGACCGGGGTGGCGCCGTAGCCGAGGTCGACCACCACCGGGTCGGACGCCGTCCGCAGCCGCCGCCCGGCCCCCGGGCCGGCGAGCCACCGGTCGATGCGGCGCAGCCGATTGGGGTTGGTGGTGCCCCGGGTGATCGTGCCCAGCGGGCGGGTGGCTGCCCGCTGGGGTGCGTGTCCGCGACCACTCACGCGTCCACGGTAGGCCCCCACCGCCGCCCTCCCCCACCCCCATCGCCCTACCCCACCCCGTCCATGATCACCGTTGAATCGCAGTCCGCTCCGCTTCAGCCGGAGCGAACCGCGATCCAACGGTGATCATGAGGACGGGAGGGGACCGGTGAGTCCTCAGCCCTTGACGCAGACCACCTGGCGCAGCTGGTGCACCACCTCGACCAGGTCGGACTGCGCCGCGATCACCGCGCGAACGTCCTTGTACGCACCGGGGATTTCGTCGACCACGCCGCGGTCCTTGCGGCACTCCACCCCCGCGGTCTGTGCCGCGAGGTCGGCCTCGGTGAAGGTCTTGCGGGCCTTGTTGCGGCTCATCCGCCGTCCCGCACCGTGCGAGGCCGAGCAGAACGAGGCGGTGTTGCCCAGACCGCGCACGATGTACGACCCGGTACCCATCGACCCGGGGATGATCCCCAACTCGCCGGACCCGGCCCGGATCGCGCCCTTGCGGGTGATGAGCACCTCGACGCCGTCGTGCACCTCCTCGGCCACGTAGTTGTGGTGGCACGAGATCGGCTCGCCGAACTCGACCGCCAGACCACGGCGGCCACCCGCCCGCTTCTGCTTCGAGGCCGCGAAGAAGTCCCGGACGACGCCCGTCAGCAACGCGAGCATCACCGCCCGGTTGCGCCGGGCATAGTCCTGCGCCCAGAACAGGTCACGCCGGTAGGCGGCCATCTGCGGGGTGTCGGCGATGAACACCGCCAGGTCGCGGTCGGGCAGCTCGGCGTTGTGCGGCAACGCCATCGCCCGCTCGATGTGGGCCTGGGCGAGCAGGTTGCCGATGCCGCGCGAGCCCGAGTGCAGCATCAGCCACACCGGGGC
>JAXLRT010000010.1:0-173593 GCA_046330955.1 Kineosporiaceae bacterium
CGAGGCCGACGCGAGATCGCCCGCGCACTTCCTGTGGTGGATCGCCCGCGGGCAGGCGCCAACGCTGTTCGGGGGCATGGCCTTCGGCGTCCTGTGGATGTCCGCCCAGGCCCTGATGCCCGCCCTGATCGGCCTGGCGATCGACCGCGGGGTGGCACATCAGGACCTCGGCGCCCTGCTGCGCACGGTGTCCCTGGTGCTGGTGCTCGGCATGGTGCAGGCCGGCAGTGGCGTGATGCGCCACCGCTTCGCCATCACCAACTGGCTCATCGCCGCCTACCGCACGGTGCAACTCACGGTGCGCCACGTCGTCCATGTCGGCGGCGCCCTGCCGCGCCGGGTCGCCGTGGGCGAGGTGGTCACCATCGCCTCCAGCGACATGGCCCAGATCGGGCACGTCATGGACGTGATCCCCCGGTTCAGCGGATCGCTCGTCGCCTTCGCCGTGGTCTCGGTGATCCTGCTGAACAGCTCGACGATGCTGGGGCTGGTGGTGCTGATCGGCATGCCGCTGCTGATGCTGGCCGGAGCCCCGTTGCTGCGACCGTTGCAGCGCCGCTCGGGCCGGGTGCGCCGGCTGGCGGCCGACCTGTCGACCCGCGCCTCCGACATCGTGGCGGGGCTTCGGGTGTTGCGCGGGGTGGGCGGCGAGCCGCTGTTCTCGGCGCGCTATCGCGCTGAGTCGCAACGGGTTCGGCGCGCCGGGGTACGGCTGGCTCAGGTGCAGTCGGTGACCGACGGGCTGCAGGTTCTGGTGCCGGGCATCTTCGTGGTGATCGTGGTCTGGGTCGGTGCGCGACAGGCGATCGCCGGCCGGCTCAGCGCCGGCCAGGTGGTGGCGTTCTACGGCTACGCCTCCTTCCTGACCATCCCGTTGCGCACGGTCATCGAGTTCGCCACCAAGCTGGTGGGGGCCTGGGTGTCGGCGCGACGGATCTGCGCGGTCCTGCGACTCGACCCCGATGCCGGCGAGCCGGCCGAACCGGTGACGGCCGAGCTCGCGAGGCTCGATCGGGCCGACCTGGTCGACCTGAGGTCGGGATTCCGCGCCCGGGCGGGGCTGCTGACCGCCATCGTGCCGACCGATCCGGACGCCGGAGCTCACCAGGCGGATCGGCTCGGCCTGCACACGCCCACCCCGGACGGCGCCGTCCGGCTCGGGGACGTTCCGCTGAACCGACTCTCCCGCAGCGCATTGCGCCGCCACATCCTGGTCAGCGACACGGCGGCGCTGCTGTTCGCCGGTGACCTGGCGCAGGCGCTCGACGTCCGAGGCGGGGCGAGCGAGCACGAGCTGCGTGAGGCGCTGCGGGTGGCCGGCGCGCTGGACATCCTCGACGGGCTGCCCGAGGGCCTGGCCGGTCGGGTCGCCGAGCGCGGTCGCACCTTCTCGGGTGGGCAACGCCAGCGGCTGGTGCTGGCTCGCGCCGTGCTGGCCGACCCGCCGGTGCTGGTCCTGGTCGAGCCGACCTCCGCGGTGGACGCCCACACCGAGGCCCGGATCGCCCACCGGCTGCGGCACCGGCGGCAGGGCCGCACCACGATCGTGGTCACCACCTCTCCGCTGCTGCTCGAGGTCGCCGACGAGGTGGCCCTGCTGGACGGCGACCGGATCACCGTGGTCGGACGGCACGCCGGCCTGGTCGAGACCCATGCCGGGTACCGCGCCGTGGTCACGCGCAGCGTGGGCGACCCGGACGAGAGCGATGAGGGGGGCGGATGAGCACGCCCGCGGTGGGCCCGGGGCTACCGGTGGCGACGACCGCCGCGGTGCGCCGGTATGCCGCCGATCTGCTGCGGCGGCACCCGAGGCTGCTCTGGGGGGCGGTCGCGGTGCATCTGGCGGCGGCGCTCACGGCCTTGGCGGCGCCGCGCCTGGTGGGGGAGCTGGTCGAGGCGGTCCAGGACGGGACGACCGCGGCCCGCGTCGATCGTCTCGTGATGCTGCTGGCCGGCTCCCTGCTGGTGCAGTCGGTGCTGACCCGCTACGCGCAGTACGCCTCTCAGGTCTTCGGCGAACGCATCCTCGCCGGCTTGCGCGAAGACTTCGTCGACGCCGTCCTCGACCTGCCGATCGGCACGGTGGAGTCGGCCGGGTCGGGCGACCTGCTCACCCGCACCTCCCGCGACGTCGATCAACTCGGCTGGGCCGCCCGGTGGGCGGTGCCGCAGACCGTGGTCTCGGGAGTGCGGGCCGTGGTGGTGCTCGCCGCCGCACTCTGGGTCGGCTGGTGGGTGTCGCTGGCGCTGCTGCCGATGGTGCCCGTGGTGGTGTGGGCCGCCCGGTGGTACCTGCGCCGGGCCAAGGACGGCTATCTGCGCTCGGCGATGTCGTACTCGCAGATCACCGCCACCGTGGCCGAGAGCGCCGAGGGGGCGCGCACGATCGAGGCCCTCGGACTGGGTTCGGATCGCATCCGCCAGGTCGACGCCGACTGCGCCGCCTCGTTCGCCACCGAGCGCTACACGTTGGGACTTCGCACCCGGTTCTTCCCGGTGGTCGAGTTCGCCTACCTGGTGCCCTCGGCCCTCACGCTGATACTGGGAGGCCTTCTCCACCAGCGCGGTTCGGCCTCACTGGCCGACGTCACGGCGGCCACGCTCTACGTCCAGATGCTGGTCGACCCGGTCGATCGCATCGTCGTCGTGCTCGACGAACTGCAGGCGGCCCAGGCCTCGCTGGCCCGCCTGCTCGGGGTGGCGCAGGTGCCGGACGACCGTCAGGTGAGCCACGCCGTCCCGGACGGCGAGAAACTGGATGCACGCGGCGTCCGGTTCGCCTACACCGGCGAACGGGACGTGTTGCACGGGGTCGATCTGGACGTCGCCGTGGGCGAACGCATCGCGGTGGTCGGCCCGTCGGGGGCCGGCAAGTCCACCCTGGGACGGCTGCTCGCCGGCATCCATCCGCCGCGCGCCGGGTGGGTGCGGGTCGGCGGGGTCGCGCTGGCCGAGCTGCCACTGTCGACGCTGCGGGGACACGTCGCCCTGGTGACCCAGGAGCACCACGTCTTCGCCGGGACACTGCGCGACAACCTGGCCCTCGCCGTCCGGGCGGGCGACGGGCACGACGGGCCGGCGCACGGCGAGGTGAGCGACGAGACCATCACGCACGCCCTGACGGCGGTGGACGCCGCCGACTGGATCGCCGCGTTACCCGACGGACTCGACACCGTGGTGGGCTCGGGCGGGCGTCAGCTGACCGCCGCGCAGGCCCAGCAGGTGGCGCTGGCGCGGCTGGTGCTGGCCGATCCGCACACCCTGGTGCTCGACGAGGCGACCTCGCTGCTCGACCCGCGCGCCGCCCGCCACCTGGAACGCTCGCTGGCGGCGGTGTTGCGGGGACGCACCGTGATCGCGATCGCCCACCGGTTGTTCTCGGCCCACGACGCCGACCGGGTGGCCGTGATGGAGGACGGCGTGATCACCGAGTTCGGGCCGCACGCCGAGCTGGTCGCCGCCGGTGGCGCCTACGCGCAGTTGTGGCACTCCTGGCACGGCCGCGACTGAGGTGCAGGTTAGGCTCGCTGACTCGACAACCAGAGGAGCATTCATGGGCTTCACGCCCGCACAACTCGGTGACCTCGGCGGACGACGCGCGATCGTCACCGGCGCCAGCTCCGGCATCGGGGCGGTTCAGGCCCGCGAGCTCGCCGCCCACGGGGCACACGTCGTCCTGGCGGTGCGCAACGTCGAGGCAGGGCGACAGGTCGCCGCGGGCATCGCCGGCGACACCTCGGTCGCCCACCTCGACCTGGCCTCACAGCAGTCCGTGCGCGAGTTCGCGGATGCCATCGACGACCCGATCGACCTGCTGATCAACAACGCCGGGGTGATGGCCCCGCCGACGTTCCGGACGACGGTCGACGGGCACGAGCTGCAGTTCGGCACCAACCACCTCGGGCACGTCGCCTTGACCGCGCGATTGCTGCCGGCGTTGCTGGCCGCGCCGGCACCGCGGGTCACCACCGTCTCGTCCATCGCCCACCACCGGGGCGACGACCGGGTGGTCGAGGGCAACCCGGCCGCCGGGTACGACCCGAACGTGTCCTACGGGCAGTCCAAGCTGGCGAACCTGCTGTTCGCCCGGGAGCTCCACCGGCGCGCGACCGCGGCCGGATCGCGCCTCACCTCGACCGCGGCCCACCCCGGGGTGGCCGTGACCAACCTGGTGTCGAGCCCGGACGGCATGGGCGCCAACCGGTTCGTCGCCACCGTCGCCCCGGTGCTGATGCGGCTGGTGCTGCCCGGCGCGGACGGCGGCGCCGAGGCGATCCTGTACGCCGCCACGCTGGCCGAGCCGGGCAGTTACTCGGGGCCACAACGCTGGCGCGAGGTGCGCGGGCCGGTCGGCCCGGCCCGGCTGAGCCGGTGGGCGCAGGACGAGGACCTGGCCCGGCGGCTGTGGACCCGCAGCGAGGAGCTGATCGGCCTCAGCCTGTCGGTGTCGTGAAGGCCCGGGTCTGGATCCCCGTGCCCGATCGGGGCGATGCCTACCTGTTCGCGCGGCGGTTCACCGCCCGGCTACCGACCTGGTCTGCCGGCTGAGCGGGTTCCCATCCGGCCAGCGGTCGCGCGAGCCCAGCCGGACCGGATTGAATGTTGAAGTGACCCACCCCCTGCAGGCCCGGGTGCACCGCAACCGGCGACTCACGTTGCTGATCAACGTGCGTTCACGGCGCGGCGCCGCCCTGCACCGGGCTGCCCGCACGGGGCTGGAGGCCGGTGGCTGGACCATCGACGCCGAGTACCTGATCAGCGATCCGGCGGGGCAGTTGCCCGAACTGCTGCCGCGCCTGGCGGCCGAGCAGCCCGACCTGCTCGTGGTGGGCAGCGGGGACGGCACGGTCTCGCACGTCGTCCATCACCTCGCGCACACCTCGACCGTGCTCGGCTACCTGCCGCTGGGGACGACGAACAACTTCGGCCGCTCCCTCGGCCTGCCGCTGACCCTGACCCGCGCCGTCGAGGTGATCAACCAGGGCATCGTCGCCGACATCGACCTCGGCCGGGTCGACGATCGGTACTTCGCCAACCTGGTCAGCATCGGCGTCTCGGGCGAGGTCGCCGGGCGGACGCCGCACCAGCTCAAGCGGCGGATCGGGCGGCCGGCGTACGCGCTCACCGGGGCGCGAACCCTGGTGCGGCACAAGCCGTTCACGGCGGTGGTACGCAGCGGGACGACGACCTGGCGGGTGCGCACCCACCAGCTGAACATCGCCAACGGGTCGATGCACGCCGGGACGGCGATCTCGGCCGATGCCAGCCTGGACGACGGTCTGCTGATGGCCTACACCCTCGGCGGGCGATCGCGATTCTCGACGGTGCAGGCCACCGTGCGTCAGGTGCTGACCCCGAGCCATCCCAGCGAGCACAAGGGCTTTCTGCTCGGCAGCGAGTTCAGCGTGAGCACCGATCGGACGCTGCCGGTCGACGTGGACGGCGAGATCATCGGGACCACCCCGATCGAGATCCGGGTGGTGCCGGGGGCACTGCACGTGATGGTGCCGCGCCCGTACGGCAGGTCACGTCACGGCCGACCTCAGGCGTAGTCGGCGAACACCCGACGCTGGACGCCGTCCAGGGTGACCCGACCGCCGTGCGGCACGATCCACTGCGGCCGGGTGTGCCCGAACGGGACGCCGACGCACACCACGGCGTCCGGGTTGTAGCGCGCGATCGTCTCCACCACGACGTCGCGTTGCTCGGCGCGCAACCGGGCGCGTTCGGCCGCGTCGGGACGGCGCTCGACGTCGGACGTCGGCGGGCGGGCGGCCAGGACGCCGGCCACCTCGGCCAACAGCCCGCGCTCGCCCAGCGAGCGCAGGATCCAACCGACCTCACGGGCCGGGATCAGGTCCTCGGAGGTCTCGACCAGCAGGACGGCGCCGGCCAGGTCACTCGGCGGGCCGGTGAAGCGGCCGGCGGTCAGGATCCACTGCACCACCTCGATGCAGCCGCCCCAGGTGGCGCCGGTGACCTCGCGCGCCGGGCCGTGCCAGGTCCAGGGTTCGGTCGGTTCACGCTCGCCGAAGCTGGTCAGCGCCCGCGGGTCGTTCCAGTCCAGACCGAAGTCCTCGGACTCACCCGGATCGGTGAGTTCGAGCCGCTCGCCGGTCAGCAACGCCGCGCGCAGCGAGGCGACATGGACGTCGTCCGGGTACGGCCCGGGGCCGAGGTGCACCTGCGTCGAGCCGCCGTAGAAGCTGGCGATGCCGTGGTGCCACAGCCAGTGGGTCAGGTTCGTGTTGTCGCTGTAGCCGAGGAACGGCTTCGGGTCGGCCCGGGCCGCCGCGGCGTCCAGGTGCGGGATCACCGTGATCTGGTCCTCGCCACCGATGGTGGCCACGATCGCCCGGATCGAGGGGTCGGCGAAGGCGGCGTCGAGGTCGGCGGCGCGGTCACGGGCGCTCGCGCCGAGCCGGCGGGTGGTGGGGTACTCGACGGGCGTCAGGCCGGTGACCTCGGCCAACCGGCGCATCGCCTGCTCGTGCACCGCGGCGGCCACGGCCGGGGCGGCGAAGGACGGCGAGAGCACCGCAACCCGTTCGCCGGCACGGGCTTTGGGTGGCGCGATCAGCTGTCGGGTCATGGGCCGGCCGTCAGCCCAGCCGGGCCAGGAACCCCAGCGTCCGCTCGGTGAGCAGCGCGGCGGCGTCCGGGTCGAAATCGGCGAAACCCGGCTCGGCGAACAGGTGCTCGGTGCCCGGGTAGAGGAACAGCTCGGCGTCCGGGGCCGCATCGACCAGGGCGCGGGCGGCGTCCAGGTCACCCTCCTGCGCGAAGAACGGGTCGGCGTCCTTGCCGTGGATCTGCACCGGGACGGCGTCCGGCCAGGTCGGCGAGAACTCCTGCACCGGTGCGCAGGAGTACAGGAACAGGGCGCCGCGCGCGCCCGGGCGGGTCTGGGCGAGCAGCTGCGCCGGCATCACCCCGAGCGAGAACCCGGCGTAGACCAGGTCGGCGGGCAGCGGTTCGGCCGCCCGGGCTCCGGCCTCGATCACCGTGCCGAACCCGAGGGAGCGCACGTGGGCCATGCCCTCGTCGATCGAGTCGAAGGTGTGCCCGTCGAACAGGTCCGGCGTGTGCACCGTGTGACCGGCCGCGCGCAGGGTCTCGGCGAACGCCCGGACGCCGGGCGTCAACCCCAGCACGTGATGGAACAGCAGCACCTCGGTCATCCAGGCACCCTAGTGCGGCAGGGGGTTACGGTCATGTCGTGATCACCCCCCAGCAACGCGTCGCGGCGACCGTGTCGGCGTGGACGCCGCGGGACGACCTCGGCGTCCGGCATCGCGAGCAGGCGCTGACCTGGCTGGCCTCGACCGAGGACATCTACCGCCGGGTCAAACCCGACACCCCGCCGCAGCACCTGGTGGCCTACTTCCTGCTGGTCGACCGGGACGCCGCCCGGGTGCTGCTGTGTGATCACCGGCTGGCCGGGCTGTGGCTGCCCACCGGTGGCCACGTCGAGCCCGGTGAGGACCCGACCGACACCGTGCGGCGCGAGGTGGTCGAGGAGCTCGGCGTCCGGGCGGTGTTCGACCCCGTGCTCGGCGAGGCACCGTTCCTGCTGACCGTGACCCGGACGACGGCGCACTCCGGCCCGCGGCACGTCGACGTCAGTCTGTGGTTCGCGCTGCGCGGCCGGGTCGGCGAGGACCTCGCCCCCGATGCGGGCGAGTTCGCGGGCGTGCGCTGGTGGTCGCGCGCCGAGATCGAGGCCGACGACCCGGGACGCCACGAGCCGCACATCCTGCGTGCCCTGGACGCGCTGTGCCCGCCGTGAAGCGTAGGTCTCACCGGCCATACGCTGAGGCATGGCTGATGTGACCGTGAGAGATCTGCGCAACAGGGGTGCAGACGTTCTGGCCCGGGTCGAGCGCGGCGAGACGATGGTGGTCACGCGAGATGGTCGCCCGGTGGCACGGGTCGTGCCGCTGAGCCGGCCGAGTCGTGCCACGTCGGAGCTCATCGCCAGCAGGCGCCACCTGCCCCTGGTCGACCCGGCCGCCCTGCGGGCCGATCTCGACGAGATCCTGGATGCGCAGCTGTGACTCCCGACCCGTCCAGGGGAGTGCCTCGACCGTTCACGTTCTGGCCTCCCAGGCCGAGGCCGACTTCGACCCGGTCCCCTTCGACGCCGCCGCACCCACGCTGAACCTGTCGAGGCTGTGTGGGGTTCACCACCGACATCGGTGGCAAACCCCACACAGCGTCGACAGGTTCAGCGGGTGACGGGTTGCTGCAGCTCGGTGACCCAGCCGGACTGGTCGTCCAGCGGGAACGCCTTCAGGTAGACCTCGCGACACGGCCCGCTCGGCGTCCAGCCCTGGGCCTCCGTCCAGCTGAACAAGGCCTGCCAGGACGCTCCGATCGTGTCCATGGCACCCAGGTGCACCGCGCACACGGCCTCGGTCGCGGGCAGCGTGTGCACCTCGAAGCCAGCGGCCTCGGCGCCCGCGTAGTCGAAGCCCACCTGCATGCTCACGCCCCCCTCGTCGTCCGAGGAGTAGGTCGCCAACGCCATCTCGGGGCGACCCCCGGCAGCCCCGATCGCCTGGGCCACCTCGCCGAACAGCCGTCCCATCACGCCGGCGATCTCCGCTGGGGAACCGACGCTCGCCGGGCGCACGGCAACCGTGCGGGCGGGCAGGGACTTCACGACGTACTCGACCTGAGACATCTGCTTCTCCTTCTCGATCAGCCGGAGGCGGTGCTCGACCCCGGCCAGCCGTGCCTGCGCCTGAGCGTGCTCCTCGACCAGCTCGACCTGCCGCAGCCGCAACATGCCGCGCAACTCATCGGCCGCCAGGTCGTCGTCCAGCATCCGGTGCACCGCATCGAGGGTGAACCCGAGATCCTTCAGGGCGACGATCCGGTGCAGCCGGGCGAGCTGGTCGGCCGCATAGCTGCGATACCCGGACGCCGGGTCGACCCGGTCAGGGATCAGCAGGCCGATCTGGTCGTAGTGCCGCAACATGCGCACCGTGACCTGACCCAGGCGAGCGAACTCTCCGATGGACACCATGAGACGGTTCTGCCCCCTGACACGGTGTGAGGGTCAAGTCCGGCTGCATGATGGCACGCGCCGAGTGCCCTCCGGTCAGGCCTTCCGCCCCGCCGGGGTGCCTCAGCCAGGGCGGGTCCCGACGGCCGCACGCGCCGTGGCCTGCAACGTGAAGGCGCCGGTCGGCGAGCCGACGCGCTCGAAGAGCTCGGCCCGTAGATCGGCCTGCCGGGTCTCGGGCAGGGCGACGCAGTAGCTCCCGGCCGGGCCGATCCCCGCGAGGAACCCTTGCCACAGCTCGTCGAAGCCGGCGTAGGTCGACTCGACGGTCAGCTCCTGCTCGGTCACGTCGGTGAATCCCGCACCCGTCAGGAACTCGGCCAGCTCGGCCGCCCGACCGAAACGCATGACCCGCAGCTCATCGGGCGCGTTCGTGTCGAGGGCGAGGGCGGCGTCCCAGAAGGCCCGCAGCATCTGCATGCCCCGCTCGAAGTCCCAGACACAGACCGCGACCCGCCCACCGGGACGCAGCACCCGGGTCAGCTCGGCGGCGGCGGCCGACGGATCACTGACGAAGTGCAGCACCAGCTGGGCCAGCGCCACATCGAACGAGCCGTCGTCGTAGGGCAACTCCTCCGCGCGCCCCTGACGCACCTCGACGCCCGGGTTGCGTGCCGCGCACACCTGCACGAACGGCGGCGACGGATCGCAACTCGCCACGGTCTGCGCACCCAACCGCCGCACCAGCTCGGCGGTCAGCGCCCCCGGACCGCACCCCACATCGAGCGCCCGCTCCCCCGCCGTGACGCCACTCGATTCGGCGAAGACCGCTGCCAGCGGCAGGGAATAGCGGCCCATGAAGGCGTCGTAGGCATCACCGGTGGTCAGGAACGTGCGGGCGCCGTCCGGTGGTTGCATGCTCTCTCCGTACCTCGTGCCCGCGGGCGGTGATCCAGACGAGGTCATCGCACCAGATCCGCGGTGACCCGCCAGTCGAGGCCATCGTGACAGGCGCCTGGTCGGGCGCTA
Source organism: Kineosporiaceae bacterium (assembly GCA_046330955.1). Taxonomy (GTDB): domain Bacteria; phylum Actinomycetota; class Actinomycetes; order Actinomycetales; family Kineosporiaceae; genus JADJPO01. Next base: position 10,040 of record JAXLRT010000010.1, read on the forward strand.
CCCGGGCCGGACGACGCCTGATCCGGGCGCTCAGCTGGTGGCGCCCGGGAGGATCTGCTGCACCCGAAGCGTCATCTCCTGCGGTGTGAGCACTCCCACGGCCGCCGCACGCACGATGCCGTCGGCATCGATGAAGTAGTGCGTCGGCAACCCGACGACGCGATATCGAGCCGCGATCCGGTGCTCCGGGTCCGTAGCGTGCAGGTACTCCAGGTGCAGCCGGGTGGCGAAGTCCCGGACGTCGGCCGGATCGCGTTCGAGGTAGAGCGCCAGCACCACCAGACCGTCCGGGCGCCACCGGGCCGCCTGCTCGGCGAGGTCGGGAGCCTCGACCCGGCACTCGGCACACCAGGTGGCACCGAAGGTCAGCCAGACCGGGTGGCCACGCAGGGCGGACAGGCTCACCGGCTGACCCGTGACCAGCGTGGCGGTCAGCTCGGGCGCGGGTCGGCCGACCATCGGCCGGCCGGTCACGGCGCTCGCGGGCGAGGCGGTGCCGGAATCCACCGCGGCCCAATGATCCCAGCCGACCAGACCGGCCACGACGAGGACCGTCACGGTCGTGACGAGCGCCCGGATCGTGGGGCCGGTGCGACGCGCCGAGCCTGCCGGTGCCGGCCCCTGCGATGGGTGAGGCACCCCCGCCGTGACCGGGGCGTCGTCCGAGCCGAGCGTGACCGGTTCAGGCGTAGGCATGCATCCCCCCGAGGAACAGGTTCCCGAAGTAGGTGAACAGCACCGCGCCGAACCCCACGACCAGCAGCCAGGCTGCGCTACGTCCCCGCCAGTCACGCACCAGGCGCGCGTGCAGGTAGGAGCCGTAAACCAACCAGGTGACCATCGCGGCCGTCTCCTTCGGATCCCAACTCCAGTACGCCCCCCAAGCGCGGTCCGCCCAGATCGCGCCCAAGATGATCATCAAGGTCAGCAACGGGAAGGCGACCACGGCCGCCCGATGGCCGAGCTGGTCGAGGTGCTCGGACGAGGCCAGACCCGGTGGACGGCGGTGGCTCGGCAGCAGGTAGAGCACACCGGCGGCACCGGCCACCGCGGCGGCGCCGTAGGCCAGGACGGCGGTCAGGACGTGCACCGTCAGGAGCAGGTGGCTGTTCAACGCGGGCACCAGGGGTGCCACCTCTGCCCCCACCGTTGCGGCGTAGATCAGCATCGCCAGCACGACGGGCAGCACCACCAGGGTGATCGAGGGTGCCGCATGACGCCGCGCGAACCAGAGCGCAGTTGCGGTCATTCCCCACGAGAAGGCGACGGCGAACTCGTACTGATTGGCGAACGGGCCGTGCCCGACCGCCACCGTGCGAGCGAGCAGGGCCGCCGTGAGCAGCACGAGCGCCGCCCAGGTGAGCGCGGTCTCGAACCGCATCGACCGGGGCCGGCCCACCGTCCCGGACCGGTCCGCCTCGATCGTGGTGGCCATCGCGACGGCGGCCGGACGAGCGGAGCCGATCGGCGAGCCCCCGACGGTGGCGAGCACCGGGGGCTCGATCGCGACGGACGGCGCGGTGCTGCGGGTCAGCCCGATCAGCTGGGTGATCAGCGCGATGACGACCAACACGGTCGCCGCCATGATGCAGAGCTGGGACACAGCGATCACGTCAGAACCTCCTCGTCGGGGACCACAGCACCGGACACCCCGGGTCGGGGGGCGATGGGGAGCGTTTCGATCAGGCTGCGGCGCAGCTCGGGCTCGGTCGCGGTGACCTCCACCTGCACGCCTCCCGCGCGGTCGCGCACCGTCACCCAGGCCCGGCTCGGTCGCAGGAAGAGGGAGAGGAACAGCCCCGCCAGCAGCAGGCCCGAGCCCGTCCACACCCAGAACTTGCCCGGGTCCCGCGAGAGGCTCAGACCGGTGAACTGACGCTCCCGCTGGAACGTGAAGCGGTGATCACCCACGACCACCTGCTCGGCGCCCGACAGCACGCTGCTGCCCAGCGTCATCCCCTGGGAACGGTCGACCACGTCCAGCCTCACCTGCCCCGGGCGCAGTCCCGCGTCGACGACACCCGAGGCAGGCGCCGTGACCTCGACGACCAGAGCGGTCCCCGGGACGACGAATCGTCCCTGGTTGAAGCGCTCGTCGGCCGAGACCCATTGCAGGGCAACGCCGTCGTCGAACAGCACGCGTCCGGCCCGATCCTGCACGGTGACCATCGCGGCCGTGCCGAAGTAGGACTGGTACAGCGAGAGGCCCTCGTGGCGCAGGGGGTGGTTGATCCGCACTGTCCCGCGGGCCACTTCCACCGCCCCACGGCGCAGCACGAGCTCCGTGGCGTAATCCTGCGGGGATCCGTCGACGAGGTAGGTGTCCTCGAAGGCGATCGCTTCGACGGAGAGCCCGGTTCCGTGACCGATCGGCACCGTGTGGCCCACGGTCACCGGGAACTCGCTCTCACGAAAGCCGAGGCCGGCGGTCACGGACACGCCGATGAAGACCAGCACCAGCCCTGCGTGAGCGATCAGACTGCCGGCTACCGCGAGCCGATGGCGACTGGCGTGCAGTGTCGTCACCGCCACCTCGCCGACATCGACGACGCCGAACCCCTTGGCCGACAGGGCATTCCGCGCGCTCTGACAGGCAGCCGCACGCGTGAGGCCCGCGACCCACAGCGATCGGTCGAGGTTCACCGCCTCGCCGTGGGGCTCGGATCCGTCGTGACCGCCGGGCGGAGGAACGACCCGCGCCATACGCCGCCGCACCAGGGGCAGCCGGGTGATCACACTCGCGGACATGCTCGCGGCGACGAGAGAGGTCACCACCGTGAAGGCCACCGAGTGGAAGACCTGGAAGGCCTGGACGGCGTCCAGCACCGGGGTGAGGGCGCCGTAGCGACCGCGAACGTCCTCGACCCAGGCGCGGTAGGCCTCGGGGTCCTGCCGGATGCGGTCGGGCACCTGAGCGAGCACGGTGCCCGCCAGGACCAGCAACCCGAGGGTCAGGGTGAGGGTCACCGCGGTGGTCTTCGAGGTGGCCCAGGCCCGCACCAGCCGGGCGGAGTGCCGCACGACGTCCCCACCCGATCGAGGACCCGATCGAGTACTGGACCCGGCTGACCGGGGGCGGTCCGGCGCCGCCGGCCGGTCGGCACCAGCTCCGGGCATCGCGCGCCGTAGCGTCGGCATCGCATCCCTCCACTGATCTGACCGGTCCGGACGGCGACCGGCACGCATGCACGGGTCAGGCAAAGGTGTCGTTCATCAAGCCGCGGAACCACTTCGACATGTCGGAGTAGTTGCCCGCAGTGACCGACGGCGCCTCACTGATGCTCGTCGTGACCATGGTCTTGGTCGCCGGGTCGTACTGGAACACGCCGGTGAGCCACGACGCGGTGCTCATGGTGATCGGCGAGTAACAGGCGCTGCTGGTCACCGGCGCGGTGCCGACCGGCTGCCCCGACAACAATCGGGTGATCGCGTCGGCCGCCACCTTGCCCTGGGCGTTCGCCATGTGGCCCGACTTCGGCTGCGTGGTGCCGATGGTGTCACCGATGACGTGGATCCCGGGAACCGCAGTGCTCTCGTAGGAGAGCACGTCGACACCGGCCCAACGACCACCGACGTTGACCAGACCGGCGTTCTGCGCGATCGCCCCCGCACGATGCGGCGGAATCGGGTTGAGCACATCCGCGGTGAAGTTGCCGGCGGAGGTGTACACCGTGCGCCTCGCGGCGTCGACGTGGTCGATCATCGCGTTGGGCACGTACTGCACGACCCCGGCGTGCGTGGCGGTGAAGGCATGGCCGAAGGCGATCGGCTCGGCGATGATCTTCGGATTGGCGTCGAGCACGACCACCTTGCTGCCAGGCTTGTTCTTCTTCAACCAGTCCGCCACCAGGCAGGCCCGCTCGTACGGCCCGGGCGGGCAGCGATAGGGCGCCGCCGGGATGGTCATGACGTAGGTGCCCTTGGCCGGCATGGCCAGCAACTGCTGGCGCAGCAGCGTGGTCTGGGCACCGGCCTGCCAGGCGTGCGGGAACCGGGTGTCGTAGTCACCGGCCGACAGGCCGGGTAGGGCGTCGAACACCAGGCCCGGGGCGACCACCAGCCGGTCGTAGGGCACGGAGCTGCCGGTGGACAGGCGCACGGTACGGGCGCCGGCATCGACGGCCTGCGCCTCGGCCGTGACCACGGAGACGCCGTAACGGCTCGCCAGGGTCGCGTGAGAGTACCGCAGGGTCGACATCGTGGACTGCCCCGTCAACACCCCGTTGCTCATGATGTTGCTGGTGTAGGCGGCGTTGCGCTCGACGAGGGTGACCTGCACCTTGTCCCCGCCCCACAACCGGAGATAGCGGGCAACACTCGTCCCGGCCATGCCACCGCCGATGACGACCACCCGACCGCTGATGCCGGTTCCGGTGGGTACCGTGGTCGCCGGTACCGATCGGGCACCGGTCGCGGCCTCGCTCGTGGGGAGCCGGCCGGCCAGCCCGGCGGTGAGTCCCAGGGCACTCAAGGCCCCGAGGTTCTGGACGAATTGACGTCGGCTGACGCTCATGGTGATCCCTCCCACCGCTCAGCGGACCTTGGAGAAGTAGTCGGCGATCGAGCGGAGTTGGGCATCCGTGTACGCCCTGGCGTGGACACCCATGATCGCCTCGTCGCCGCCGCCGGTGTTTCTCTGCAACTCCTTCAGCTCGTTGTAGAGCTCGGCGGCGGGCTCACCGGCGATGCCCTCGAAGGGACCACCCTTGCCGTCGGTCCCGTGGCACTGGAAACAGTTACCTGCCATCACCCGCGCGGGGTGCTGCAGCAGCGTCGCGTTGGTGGCGGCCGGAGCGGTCGCCGCGGTCGAGGCCGAGGCCCCGGCGGAGGCCACTCCGATGGCGACGATGGACGCGAATCCCAGAACGAGGATCCTTCGCGTGGTCATGGCCCCTACCTCTCTGTCGGGGGACATGCGTTGACGTGATCACTCTCGCAAGCGGACATGAGACCGACATGAGAGCCGCATGAAAGCTGTGGCGCAACGGTTTTGGTAAGGATAGGCTCAGCTCACCAGATACCCCCATGGGTATCTGACCGACCGGTGGCGCGGTGCTCCGAGGTCGCGATGCCTGGTGCCGACGCCATCGCACCAGATGCGTCACAACCGGCCGCTGGAGCGGTTCTCAGCCACCGAACAGCGGTTGTGACGAATCTGGTGCGATGATCGCGCGGATGGTGGGCATGGATTGGGTCGACGAGGTGCGCGAGCGGGTGGTGCCGGTCGCGACCGTCGGGCATGCCGGATCGCTGGACGGGGTGGGGCTCGACGGGGTGGCGCTGGCCGTGGCCGTCACGGTGGCCGCGGCGCTGGTGTTCGTGCCGGGGTTGTGGCGTCTGGCCCGGGTCGCGGTGACCCTGGTGCACGAACTCGGTCACGCCATGGTCGGCCTGGCGGTGGGCCGGCGGTTCACCGGGTTCGTGGTGCGCGGCGACATGTCCGGCCACGCCGTCACCGCCGGGCGGGCTCGTGGTCCCGGACTGGTGGCCACCACCTGGGCCGGCTACCCGGCCCCGGCCCTGGTCGGCGCCGGCATGGTCTGGACGGCGCTGCGCGGCTGGTCGGCCCCGGTGGTCACCGCGGCGCTGGTCGTCGTGCTGATCGCCGTGATCCGCATCCGATCGGCGTTCACGGCGATGGTCATGGCCTCGGCACTGGCCGGGCTCGGCGCGCTGTGGTGGTGGCGCGCGGACCAGGTGCAGCAGCAGGTGCTCATCGGGGCCGGGCTGGTGCTGATCGTCGGCGCCTGGCGACACGTGCTCGCGGTGATGCGAACCGGCTCGCGCGGCGACGACCCGGCCGTGCTCGCCCAGCTCACCGCCGTGCCTCGCCTGGTGTGGAACCTGAGCTTCCTCGCCGTGGCCGCCGGGTCGACCTGGCTGGTGGTGCGCCAACTGGTCGCCGCCTGAGGCGCAACCCGCCGCGGCTGGTCGGCTACGACGCGACGATCGCGGTCCCGATCGCCACCGTCATGGCCACGGTCATCGCCGCCTGGATCGCCTGCAGCGCCTCATGAACCGCGGTCCCTGCCAGGTCGCTCTCGCTGACCTGCTTGCCGCGGTGTCGTAGCGCCTTCTTGTTCTCATCCGGGAAGATCTTCGGCAGGGCATCGACCGCGCTCAGCAGCGACACCAGCGCCGCCGTCCGGGCGTCGGGCTGCTGCTCGGCCACGACGACCTCGCGCACCCGGGCGACGAGGGCGTTCTCGACGTCCCGCCGCTGTCCCTGCGGCCAACTCGTGGTGGGGATGAAGCCGAGAATCGTGCCCTTCTCCTCGGTGAGCCGGGACTTCTGCATCAGGTCCTGCAGCAGGCTCTGGCGCAGGCCGGCCGTGGGCGCCGGATGCCACCCCGCCGAGATCGCCGAGCCGATGGCGTCCTTGGGCTTCTTGCCGTTCATGCGCTCGATGATCGCGACCAGGCGAGGATCCCGCGGCGGCCGGCCGGTGGCCACCAGCCGGCCCGGCTTCGCCTCCGGCTCGTCGGGTCCGCTGAGCCGCAGGGCACCGTCGAGGGTCAGTTCGACCAACGCGGCGCCCGCCAGGGCGGCGTTCAGGCCGTTGCCGTCGACCAGGGGTTTGCCGCGAACGTCGTGCAACAACAGCAGCAAGACCTCTTCGGGCAGCGAGAGCAGCATGTGATCGACCGTACGACGGTCGTGGGAGCAGGGCCACCGATGCCCGGCGGCGGGTTCGCGCACTCGGCCCTACGGTGATCGTCATGACCGTGGACGAGCGCCCCTGGGAACCTCCGCTGGCCGGCACCGAGGTCGAGCACCTACTCGGCGCGCTGGAGCGGCAACGCCTCACGTTCCGCTGGAAGGCCGACGGTCTGGACGCCGCGGGGCTGAGCCGGCGGATCGGCGCCTCGACGCTGACCATCGGTCGGCTGCTCAAACACCTCGCCTTCGTCGAGGACTACACGTTCACCATCAAGCTCGCCGGCGAGGCGCCGGGTGAACCCTGGCAGAGCGTGGACTGGGATGCCCACCCTGAATGGCCCTTCGCCTCGGCCGATGCCGACTCCCCCGAGCAGCTGTACGCGATCTGGGACGGCGCGGTCGAGCGGTCGCGAGCGCGGGTGGCCACAGCCCTGGCGGACGGCGGGCTCGACCAGCTCGCTCACGTGAGTGATGCGGACGGCCACCACGCCAGCCTGCGTCGCCTGCTGTTCGACCTGCTCGAGGAGTACGCCCGGCACACCGGCCACACCGACCTGGTGCGCGAGGCCGTGGACGGTCGGGCCGGCGAGGACCCGCCGGCCCGGTGGCATCCGACAGGACCGATCTCCCCGGCGCCCGAGCCCGCGGAACCGACCCCAGCCACCTACGCCGCCCTTGCCCCGGTCTACGACTGGCTGGTACGGGATGCCCTGCTCGACCCGCGGGACGCGGTGGCCGCCTTCACCCCGGCCGTGGACCTGATCCCCGAGGGCGGGCGGGTGCTCGATTGCGCCTGTGGCAGTGGCCAACTCGCCGTGGGCCTGGCGGCGAGCGGATTCGAGGTGGCGGCCACCGACGCCAGTCCGGCCATGATCGCGCGCACCCGCGATCTGGCCGCCGAGCACCGCGTGAGCCTGACCACCGCGGTGTGCACCTGGCAGAGCCTGCCCGCACCCGAGGCTCCCGGCCCGTTCGATGCCGTGTTCTGCGTGGGCAACTCCATCTCGCACGCCGCGGGCCGAGCGGCGCGACGCACCGCCCTGGCCGCCATGGCAAACCTGCTGTCGCCGAACGGCGTTCTCGCAATCACCGCGCGGGACTGGGAGCAGGTGCGAGCGGCGGGCGACCGGGTCGACGTCCAGGATCGGCTGGTGCACCGGCGCGGCCGAACGGGGGTCGTCGTCCGCACCTGGACCCTGGGCGAGACCTGGGACGACGCCCACCACCTCGAGGTGGCGATCGCGCTGCTGGGGGACGACGAGTCGGTCACCACGCAGCGGGAACGGTTGACGCTGTGGGCCTTCCGGCGGGACGACCTGATCGAGGATCTCGCCGCGGTGGGCCTCGAAACGGTCACCGTCACGTTCTTCCTCGGGGCCGACGACCATCTGATCGTGGCGCAGCCGGCGTCCGGCTCGACGACCTCGGGAGCGCACTCGTGAGCGAGCAGTCGACCCGATGGGGTGGCGGGCTGTGGGCCGCCGCCGACCTGGTGACCCCGATGGCGATCCGGGTCGCCGCGACCCTGCGCCTGGCCGACCACCTCGCCGCCGGGACGCACACCAGCGCAGCGCTGGCGGCGGCGGTCGGGGTCGATCACGACGCCCTGGATCGGGTGATGCGCCATCTGGTCACGGCCGGCGTGCTGGCTCGCGAGGCCGGCGGCTACCGGCTGACCAGCCTCGGCGAGGGCTTGCGCGACGACCACCCGGACGGCGTCCGGGCGTGGATCGATCTCGACGGCCCCATCGGGCGCGGCGACCTCTGCTTCGTCGAGCTGCTGCACACCGTCCGCACCGGCACCCCGGCCTTCCCACGACGGTTCGGGGCGGGTTTCTGGGACGACCTGGCCACCGACCCCGACCGCTCGGCGTCCTTCGATGCCCTGATGGGCGGGCGGCTGGCCGCCGACGCGCCGGTGGTGGCCACGGCCCTCGACTGGGGCGCGGTGGGCCAGGTGGTCGACGTCGGGGGCGGCGACGGCACCCTGCTGATCGCGATCCTGCGGGAGCATCCCGACCTGCGCGGAACCGTGGTCGATCTGGCCGGACCGATCGCCCGGGCGACGACGGCCCTGGACGCCGCGGGGCTGCGAGATCGGGCAGTCGCCCACGAGGGCAGCTTCTTCGACCCCCTGCCCGCCGGGGCGGGCGGCTACCTGCTGTCGGGCGTGCTGCACGACTGGGACGACGCACACGCCCGGCGCATCCTGCAGCGCTGCGTCGAGGCGGCGACCTCGACCGCCACCGGGTCGGGTTCGGGTGCGGTGTTCGTGGTCGACCACTTCGCCGAGGTCGGCGGCGAGAGCAGTGACGACCTCGACGACGCGACCGCGCCTGTCGACACCGAGGGCGACCTGCGAATGCTCTGCTACCTCAACGGCCGCGAACGCACCCTGGGCCAGCTGGGCGAGCTGGCGGCGTCCGCGGAATTGCAGGTCGGCTCGGTGACCCCGGCCGGAACTCGCTCGATCGTCGAGCTGCGGCCACGCTGATCGCGGACGGCGCCACCAGATTCCGGGAGGACACCTGCCGTGGAGCTCGACCCGGCCGGCACACCCACGGCACGGTTCAGTGAGTCAGGGCGAGGCGGCCGGCGAGGCGACGGCGCAGCGGTGCGGGCAGCCACCATGCCTTCTCGCCCAACAGGTCCAGCACCGCCGGGGCCAGGAACAACCGCACGACCGTGACGTCCACCAGGACGGCGGTGGCCAGGCCGAGGCCGATCATCTTCACCTCGGTCTCGGTGGTGAACGTGAAGCCGAGGAAGACCAGGGTCATGATCGCGCCGGCCACCGAGATCAGGCTCGCGGTGCGACCGACGCCCAGGGGGACCGCGGCCCGGGCATCGTGGCCGGCCTCGCGTTCCTCCCGGACGGCGGCGAGCAGGAAGACGTTGTAGTCCATGCTGAGCCCGAACAGGATGGCGAACATCAGCATCGGGACGAACGAGACGATCGGCTGCTCGGCCACTCCCATCAGGCTGGTGCCCACCCCGGTTTGGAATGCCAGTGTCACCACGCCGTACGCCGCCGCGATCGACAGCAGGTTGAGCAGCGCGCTCACCACCGGCAGCACCAGCGAGCCGAACGCGAGAGCCAGCAGGACCAGCGACAACGCCACCACCACGCCGATCAGCAGGCCGAGGCTGTCCGACACCTTGCTCGCCAGATCGTCGAAGGTGGCGGTCTGACCGCCGACGTGACCGCGACCCCCCGTTCCCGCGAGCGCCGCCGGCAACATCTCGCCGCGGATCCGATCGACCAGCTCGGAGGTGGCAGCGTCCTGCGGCGCCGTCCGCGGCACCACGGCCAGGACGGCGGTGTCCCCGGCGGGGTTGAGCCGGGGCGGGGCCACCGAGGCGACGCCCGCCGCGACGGCGATCCGATCCGCCACGCGTCCGGCGACTGCCGGGGCGTCGTCCGCGCCCCGCAGGTCGAGGGCGATCAGCAGCGGGCCGTTGGTTCCGGCACCGAAGCCGGCCGCGAGCCGGTCGTAGGCGGTGCGCAGGGTGTCACCGACCGGCCGGTTCGAGTCGTCCGGCTGGCCGAGCCTCAGGTCGAGCGCCGGTGAGGCGAGCGCGAGCAGCAGCACGACGGAGCCGACCGCCCACGGCAGCGGCCGCCGGGCCACCCGTTCGGCCATCCGAAAGGCCCGCCGACCCTCGCGACCGTCCTCGACCGTCGCGCCGAGCCGCTCGGCGCGGGGCAGCACCCGGCGGCCGGCCAGCCGCAGCAGCGCCGGCACCAGGGTCACCGTGGTCAGGGCCGCCATCGCGACCACGATCGCGGCCGCGAGCCCCATCCGGCCGATGACGGTGATCCCGGTGACGTACAGGCCGCAGATCGAGACCACGACGATCGCGCCCGCCGTGACCACCGCGGTACCGGTGGTGCCGGTCGCGCGGGAGGCCGCCGTCCGCGGGTCGTCCCCGGACCGCAGCCGCTGCCGGAACCGAGCCACGAGGAACAGCGCGTAGTCCACGCCGGCGCCGAGGCCGAGCATGATCGCGATGGTGGGCGCCACGGTCGGCACGTCGACGAACCCGGAGACCAGCGCCAGCACGGTGTTGCCGAGCGCCAGGCCGAGCACCGCGGCACCGACCGTGACCATCGTGGCGAGGACCGAACGGAACAACCAGGTGACCAGCACGATCGCGGCGATCAGGCCGATCACCTCCCCCACCGGGGTCGGTCGCTCCCGCCAGCGGTCGACGACCGGGCCACGCATGCTGGCCTCCACCCCCGCCACCGGCAACGGCTGGACGGCCTGCTCCAGCCGCAGCAGGTGAGCCTGCTCGAGGTCGGCCGCCTGGAGGGCGAAGCGGACGTCGGCGAAACCGGTGGTGCCGTCGGGTGAGACCTGGAGCGGGGTCACGCCGGCCACGTCCTGCTGCCCGGCCACCGTCGCCAGCGACCGGCGAATGGCAGCCCCTGGAGCGGCCCCTTGCACTCCGCCCGCGGCATCGGTGTGGAACACCAGGGTCGCGGTGTCGCCCGCCACCGCCGGGAACCGGTCGGCGAGCAGGTCGGCCGCCCGCTGCGAGTCGGTGTCGCCGAGCCTGACCTCGTCGGTGAACCCGGCGCCCACCGCGCCGGCGGCCCCGCCGAGCAGCAGCAGCGACAGCACGAACGCGACAACCATCCACCACGGACGGCGCGCCGCCAGCGCACCGAGCCGGCCGAGCCAGACAGCCATCGGGACTCCCTCGTCGGATCGAGATGTTCAATCGGTTGATTTAATCAGTTGATTGAATCTCTCGACAAGTCTGGGAGGATGGCGGCGTGGGTGACACCGTGCGCCGGCTGCTCGAGGCTGCCGAGGACCTGCTCCTGACGCAGGGGCAGGCTGCCACGACGCTGCGCGACATCACCGATCGGGCCGGCACGAACGTCGCCTCGGTGAGCTATCACTTCGGGTCCAAGGACGCCCTGCTCTCCCAGGTGTTCGGGGCCGTGCTGGCGGAGGCGACCACGATCCAGCAACGCCGCCTGGACGCGCTGCCGGCCACCGCCTCGTTGGAGGACGTGGTGCGGGTCTGGCTGGCCCCCGCCCTCCCGGCCGAGGACCGCGACCCACGCGAGGCACGGCTGTGGGCGATCATCCAGCGCGGGATGACGGAACGGGCGCCCGGGCTGCTGGCCCGGGCCGGCGCCGTCCGGCCGCTGGTGGAGCAGCACCTGATCGAGCGGCTGGCCACCCACCTGCCGCACCTGAGCCGCGAGGAGCTGATGATCCGGCACGCGGCCACGCTGGCGGCGACCGCGGCCCTGGGCAGCAACGGGGTCGAGGTCTTCCTGCCGAACGCCCCCGGCGGCCAACTCGCCGATCGCCTCGTCACCTGGATCGTCGGCGGGCTCCGGGCGCCGGCCACGCCCTGACGAACCGGCGAACCGGCAGCCGCCGATCACCGACGAAGATCTCGACGAGACCCTCGGCCCGGCGCCCGTGCCGGGGCGGCGCGGCGTTCGCGCCACCCCGACAGCGGCAGCCGGCGGGCCGCCGGCAGGGAGCTGACGCCGTCAGCCGGCGGCCATGGCATGCCCGGCGGCGAGCGCCTTGACGTCGGCGGTGCTCAGCGCGTTGCCGCCGATCGCCCAGCTACCGCTGGCGACCTCCTCCAGCACGCACCAGGTGACCGGGCGCATGTTCTCGCCCTCGACGGCCACCATGGCCTCGGTGAGCGCGGTGAGGATGCGCTGCTTCTGGTGATCGTCGAAGACTCCCTCGATGACCTTCACATTGATGAACGGCATGTCCTGAATCCCTCGGGTCCTGGGTGCCCCGCCGGTTGCGCGGCACCGCGTGTCCCGAGACTGCGCGCCGGGCATTGCAGCCGAGCAGCAGCCCGATGGCAACGGGCCGCCAGCGACGGTCGGCGACCGCGGTCAATGCAGGCAGGTCTGCAATCCCTGTTGAGCACGGTGCACCGCCTGGCCCACGGTGAGCCGCCGACCGTCCAGGGCTGCGGCAGCCGACAGCGGCCCCTCGGGACCGTCGGCGAGCTCGGCCGCCCGCTGCGCCGTCAGCGCCGACGGCTTGCCGGCCGCGAGCAGGGCATGGTGCAGGGTCAGTGCCGCCACGTCGACGCGGTGACGGGCCAGCAGACGCACCACGTAGCGCAGGGTGAGCCATTGCTGGGTCAGGTCGCCGACCCGGTCCCAGTGCTCGAGGACGGCGAGCAGCGCCCGCGCGCCCTCGGCGACGTCGCCGTGCACCGCCCGGGTGGCCGCGGCCTCGGCGAGCGCAATGCCCTGCCACCAGAAGTTCCCCACGCCCGCGGCGAGCTCGGCCGCCTCGTCGAACAGCCCCAGAGCCGTTGCCGGGTCGCTCTTCTTGATGACCAGACCCATGGCGTAACAGGCCATCGAGCGTGCCGTGGGGTTGCCGGTGGTGGCGGCGAGCGACAGCGCCTCCCGGGCGGCCGCCAGGCCATCCGACGGACGACGGCGCACGGCATGACAGACCGCGACGTAGTAGAGCGACCAGACCAACCGCAGCGGATCCTGCGCGGCGCGGGCCAGCTCGACCTGCCCGGCATAGTGCGCCAGCGCGGCCTCGACGTCCCCGTTGTACAACGCGATGTCGGCCAGCACGTCGTGCGGGTAGCCGGTGCGTGCCGTGCCTCGCGGCAACGGTCGGCCGCCGGCCCGCCGGACCAGCGCGACCGCGCGGTCGAAATCGCCGACGGCCCAGGCCCCGCGCGCCGCGGCACCGATGGCGGCATCGAGCAGCGGGTGATCCGTCGCGCCGCGTTCGACGGCCCGCTCGACGGCGCGCGCGGCCCAGCCCGCGGCCTCGAATCCGACGCGGATCTGCGTCACCTCGGGCAGGGCGGCGACCAGGGCCAGCGCCTGGTCGAGGTCGTCCTCGGCCATCGCGCGATCGAACGCCGCCCGCAGGTTGCCGTGGTCGGGCTGGATCCGCTCGTTCCACAGCCCCTCGTCCGCGCCCTGGACGCCGGCCGCCGCCCGGGCAGCGAGCGCGACGTAGTACCGCGTGTGCCGGCGTCCCCGCTCGCGCTCGTCGTCCAGGTGCCGTCGCGCGTAGGCGCGCAGCGTCTCGAGCATGGTGTAGCGGGTGCGGCCGGAGGTGGTGGTCGCCACCAGGATCGACTTGTCGACCAGCGCCCCGACCAGCTCGATGGTGCGCGCCGGCGGCGAGGCGTCGTCCGCGCAGATCGCGTGCACCGCATCGAGATCCGCGCCGCCGGCGAACACCGAGAACCGGGCGAACAGGGTCTGCTCGGCGGCATCGAGCAGGGCGTGGGACCACTCGATCGTCGCCACCACGCTGCGCTGGCGCGGTTGCGCCGTCCGGGGGCCACCCGAGAGCACGGCCAGATCGTCCAGCCGGGCGAGGATCTCGGCCGGGCTCAGCGATCGGGCCCGCGCCGCGGCCAACTCGATGGCCAGCGGCAGGCCGTCGAGCCGGTCACAGAGCTGCCGGACGACGTCACTGTCGGAGTCCTCTTGCTCGCCGGAGCGCGCGGCCGGGCGAGCGGTGCGCATGCGGTCGACGAACAACGCGATGCCCTCCTCGACCACGAGCGGGGGCACCGGGTACACCCGTTCCCCCTCGACGCCCAACACCTCCCGGCTGGTGGCCAGCACCGTCACCCCGGGGCAGCGAGCCGTCACCTGGCTGACCAGTCGCGCCGCGTCGTCCAGCACGTGCTCGCAGTTGTCGAGCACCAGCACCAGGCGCCGCGACTGCAGGTACTCGATCAGCGACTCCTCGATCGACAGGCCGTGGCGGGTTCGCACCCGCAGCGCCGCCGCGACGGCGTGACCGATGGTGGCGCCGCGCGCCAGCGGGGCCAGCTCGCACCACCACACGTCGTCCGGGAAGGCGTCGGCGACGGCGCGGGCCACCTGGTCGGCCAACCGGGACTTGCCCACGCCACCGGTGCCGGTCAGCGTCACCAACGGGGTGGACCTGACCAGCGCGCCGACCCGGGCGACCTGATCGGCGCGACCCACGAACCGGGTCATCCGCCGGGGCAGGTTCACCGCGTGCTCCGATGCCCCGTTCGATGCCGACCCGGTCGACCCGGTCGGCCCGGTCGACCCACTCGACCCAGTCAACGCAGGCGCGGCGGGGGCCTCGGTCAGCAGGCGGTGCTGGGCGAGCTGCACGGCGTGCGACGGCTCGACCCCGAGTTCGTCGACCAGGTGCCGGCGCAGCCGTTGGTAGGCGGCCAACGCATCGGCTCGGCGTCCGCCGGCGGCCAGGGCGTCCATCAGCAGCAGGGTCAGGTGCTCGCGCTCGGGATGGCGGTGCACCAGCAGCTCGAGCCCGGCCACCGCGTCGTCCGGACGCCCGGCGGCCAACAGGGCCTGGGCCCGCAACTCGGACGCCGACACCCGCAACTCGCTCAGCCGCGCGGCCTCGGCCTGCAGATCGAGCGTCACGAGATCCAGACCGTCCAGGACGTCGCCCCGCCACAGTCCGAGCGCGGCGTCCAGTGCCGCGATCGCCTCGTCGTGATCGTGCACCGCCACGCTCCGCCGCGCGTCGACCATCAGGGCCTCGAACCGCGCGGCGTCCAGCTCGTCGTCCGCCAGCGCGAGGCGGTAGCCCGACCCGACGAAGGTCAACCGGCCGTCGGCGCCGAGTGCCCGGCGCAGCCGTGAGACGTAGGTGCGCAGGCCGCCGAGCGCATCCGCGGGGGCTTCATCGCCCCACAGTGCCGCCGCCAGCCGGTCGGTCGAGACCACGGTGTTGCGGTGCATGACCAACAGCGCGAGCAGGGTTCGGGCCTTGAGCCCGCCCAGGGCCACCGCTGCGCCCTCGACCGTCGCCTCGAGCGGCCCCAGCACCGTGAACTCCATGACGCCCCCGCCCGTGGCCCGGCCAACGCCCTGCAATCCCGCTGCAACCGGTGCCGTCGAAACTATCCCCCAGTGAGGGTATGAACCACACACACCGGATGACGTGAGGAGCGCACCGTGAGGCCGATCGGACCGTTGGCCATCGGACTGACCCCGATGGAGACCCGCCGCGAGGTCGTGGTGGCGCTGGCACAGGAGGCCGAGCGCGCCGGCTACGCCGGGTTCTTCGTGGCCGAGGGTTGGGGGCACGACGCCGGGGTGCTGCTGGCCGAGGTGGCGCTGCGCACTCACCGGATCGCCTTGGCCACAGGGGTTCTCAACGTCTGGGGACGCAGCGCCGGCGGGATCGCGATGCTCGCCGCCGGCCTGGCCGAGCTGTCGCAGGGACGGTTCACGCTCGGCCTCGGGGCCGGCAGCCCGCAACTGGCCCAGGGCCTGCACGATGTGCCGTTCCACGAGCCGGTGCGGCGGCTGGCCCACACCACGCGCCAGGTGCGCCGGCTGCTGGACGGCGAGGGCATCGTGCCCTCGGACGGCGCGGTGAGACCGTTGCGCCTGGCGATCCGGCCCGAGGTCCGGGTGCCGATCCACCTGGCGGCACTCGGCCCCGCGGCGGTGCGGGTGACCGGAGAGCTCGCCGACGGCTGGAGCCCGTTCCTGCTGCCGCTCTCGCAGCTCGCGCGGCGGCGCCGGCACCTGGCCGAGGCGGCATCGGCGGCCGGTCGGGACGCTGTGGTGGCGGTCAACCCCGCGATCCCGGTGGCCATCGAGGTCGACGGCGACGCCGGACCTGTGCCCGGTGCCGAGGCGTCGAGCGCGCTGGCGGATTGGTGGCTGCGGTTCTACCTGACCCGGATGGGTCCGCTGTACCCGCACATGCTGCGCGAGGCCGGTTTCGGCGATGCCGTCGAGCACGTGATCGCCACCAGCCGGGACGGCGCGGGCGATCGTCGTCCGGCGAGCGCACTGGACGGCCACCGCGCCGCGCTGGCCGAGGAGTTGTTGCTCACCGGTCGGCCCGGGGCGGCCGCGGCGAGGCTGCGGAGCTGGCGTGAGGCGGGCGCCGACCTGCCGGTGCTGGTGTTGCCGCCGGGCCGGCCGCTGGACAGCCTGGTGGCGATGGTCCATGCCCTGGCACCGGGGTCTGCGGCCGACACCGCACCCGAGATCACCTCCGAGATCACACCGGGATCACCGATCTCCGAGGTGCCGATCACCGGCGCCGGACGTAGTGTCGAACTGCGGCAGTGATGGTTTCGAGATGTGAGGATGGCCATGAGCTTCCTGGACAAGGCCAAGCAGAAGGCCGAGGAGTACGACCTGCAGACCAAGGCCCAGCACCTGGCGGACGCGGCGGAGAAGGTGGCCAAGGAGGCAGTGCACAAGGCCGGTGAGCTGGCCCACGACAAGCGCGACACCGTGATCTCGGGCTTGGACTCGGTGGCCGCCAAGGTCGACGCCAAGACCGAGGGCAAGTACGCCGACAAGCTGGCCAAGGCCAAGGAACAGCTGGCCAAGGGGGTCGACAAGCTCGCCGAGCACCGGCGGACCGAACCCCCCGCGGCCGAGCCGACCACACCCGCGGACCCTACGACACCCGCGGACCCCACGCCGACCGCCGATCCGACGGTGCACGAGCCGCCCGCCCGGTGAGCGCCCGCGCGTAGACCGTCCGGACCCTCAGCGCAGGCCGTCGACTGCCGCGTGCGATCGCCGGTTCTGCGCCTCGTATCCGTCCCGCCAGGCCCTGACGTACCCGGGGCGGCCCTGCTCGGCGCGGGTGCGCATCGAGACCAGGGCGCGATCGAGGAAGTCGGCGACGTGGTCGAGCACGCGCGCCCGGGGCTCGTCGTCCAGGTCGTGGACGGCGCAGAAGGCCGCGAACCGGGCGCGCAGGTCGAGCCCACGCCAGGCCTCGGGCAGGTCGTCCGGGTGGCGCACCGGAACCCAGTGGCGCACGGCGATGGCGATGTCCCGCAACGGGTCCGACGGCGCCGCGAAGTCGAAGTCGATCACCCCGACCGCCCGGCCGTCGCGGACCACGACGTTCTCGACGCACAGGTCGTTGTGACAGACCAGCTCGTTGTGACCGACCAGCGCCCCGGGGCCGGATGGTGGCAGGTTGGCGCGCTGCCACACGGCGTCCGGCGGGGGTGTGAAACCGCGGGCGGCCGTGTGCATGCGACGTTGCAGTCGGGCCACCGACGCCAGGAGCTCGGGATCGGCGGCCCAGGCGGGGAACGGCGGATGGGCCACCTCGCCGGACAGGTAGCTCAGGATCTCGCGCCCCTGATCGTCGTGGCCGAGCGGGCGTGGGGCGGCCTCGAACCCGTTCTCGTGCAGGTGGTGCAGGAACGCCCGGACGGCGGGGCTGAAGTCCCGCTCCGGACGACGCACCGTCGCGCCCACCCGGACGACGAGCCCGTCGGAGCCCAGACCGCCGGGCAGCGGCCACTCACGCTCGGCGGAGGCACCCGAGCCCGCTGACGCTCGACCGTCCATCCGACGACCGTAGCTGGGCAGCATGATCGTGACGACTTCGTCCGTGATACGCGGAACAATCGGTCACGATCATGAAGCGGTACCCGATAGTCGGGCAGGTCAACGGGAAGAGTGCAACCCTCGGACGCATGGGTGCACTTGTCTACACGGCCATCGCCTCACTCGACGGATATGTCGAGGACGCCGAGGGCGGATTCGGTTGGGCCGCTCCGGACGAGGAGGTGCACGCCTTCGTCAACGACCTCGAACGCAGCACGACGACCCATCTGTACGGACGGCGGATGTACCAGACCATGGCCGCCTGGGAGGACCTGGGCACCGAACCCGATGCCTCCGAGGTCGAACGGGACTACGGCCAGATCTGGCGGGACGCCGACAAGATCGTGTTCTCGCGCACCCTGACCTCCGTGTCGACCGCCCGAACCCGGATCGAGCCGGCGTTCAGCGCCGACCTGGTGGCCGCTCTGAAGCTGTCGGCCGTGCCGGATCTCGGCATCGGCGGTGCCGAACTCGCCGCCGAGGCGCTGCGCCACGGCCTGGTCGACGAGGTACGGCTGCTCCTGCACCCGGTGACCGTCGGGGCGGGCAAACCGGCGCTGCCACCCGGGGTGCGACTGCGCCTGCTCGATCAGCGGCGCTTCGCCAGTGGCGTCGTCCACCTGCACTACGGCGTGGTGCCCGCCCACGATGGCGGCCGCCGGTGAACCGTGCCGTGGCCTGGGGGGCCGAGCTGCGCGCCGTCGGCGGCATCCGGGCGATCATGGAGAACCACTTCGGCGACGAGGAACGGCACCTGGTGAGCCTGCTCGACACCCTCGATCTGGAGCTGACCCCGGACGACGCGTTCGGCCCGATCGCGCGCTGATCGACGTCCTTGCCGGCTGCCCGGACGTCCCAGCTGGGACGTCCCAGCTGCCGCCCGCGGTCCGCCGCCGCTGGATCCTCTAGTACGGAAGCGGTTTGGTCCACGTGGCCAGGTAACGCCACAACGGCACCCGCTGCCAGGTCGAGCCGGGCAGTGCTCGCTGCACCTCGGCACGGGTCGCAGCCCACGACACCGTGGGGTCGGCCATCGCCACGTCGGGGCGCCACCGCCGATACCGGCGCCGCTGCACCGCATCGACGACCAGGTCGACGATCGAGCGGGCGTGGTCGAGTGGCGAGGCGTCACGGGCATACCCCAGGACGACGACCCGCCCACCCGGCCGGACGACGCGACGCACCTCGGACAACGCCTGTTCCGAACGCGTGTGGTGCAGCACCATCACCATGGTCACCAGGTCGAACGCGCGCGAGCGCACCGTAGCGGCAGCGCCGGGCAAGGGGTCCGCCGGTGGATGATCTTCGAGTGGCTGTCCGAACGTCCCAGCGGGGACGTCCGCACCTGCCCGGAGGGCTCCGAGCAGGTGCGGCGCGATCGGCAACGGGGCAGCGGATCGAGCGGATCCCGCTCGCTGTCAGGCGGAGATCGCCTGCGAGGTCTCGTCGTGCGTCCCGATCGTGATCTTGCGGGGCTTGGCGCGCTCGGCGACCGGAATGCGCAGGCTGAGGACGCCGGAGCGGTAATCGGCCACGACGCGCTCGGTGTCGAGGTTGTCGCCGAGAATGAGCTGGCGGCTGTAGACGCCGTGGGGGCGCTCGGCGGCCAGCAACTCGTGGGCGCCGTTCAGGGCCGGCCGCTCGGCCTTGACGGTGAGCACGTTGCGCTCGACGTCCAGGTCGATGCTGGCCGGGTCGACGCCCGGCAGGTCGAACTCGACCACGAAGTCGTCGCCCTCACGCCAGGCGTCCATCGGCATCACCGTCGGGCGTGCCAGCGTTCCCGTGGTGCCGAACACCTGCTGAGCGAGCCGGTCGAGCTCGCGGAACGGGTCGGTGCGCATCAACATCGGAATCTCCCTCCCGGACAGGGCGCCTGACGATCGGTCGCGCCGTCGTCGGCGGCGCAATAATCTGTGTTGATCGATACAGATTTTGTTCTAGCACCACCATGGTTCTCATGCAACACTTGCCGCAGTCATCCGCGCCACACCCTGGCCGGGAAACCCTGCGGCGGCCCGAGGAGGTGCCGAGTGTCCCTGCCCCAGCTCGATCCACAGCTCGATCCGGCAGGCCTGACCCCGCCCGCAGCGCGGCCCGGCGTCCCCCTGGGGCCGAACATCGATCCGGCCCGCGGCGTCTACGGGATCTCGGTGGCCGCCGATCTGGTCGGCATGGATCCGCAGAGCCTTCGCCTCTACGAGCGCCGCGGCCTGGTGGAACCCGCCCGCACCGACGGTGGCACCCGCCGCTACAGCGGCAACGACCTGATCCGGCTGGAACGGATCGGCGAGCTGCTCACCGCGGGACTCAACCTGGCCGGCATCGCCGTGGTGCTGGAGCTCGAACGCGACAACGCCCGGTTGCGGGCGGAACTCGAGGCGGCCATGGGCGCATCGGGCGAGGCCGGAAGCCCCTCGCCACGGGGGCTGTGATCAGTCGCGCGCCGACGCGACGTCCGTCTGCCCGAAGTCGTCACCGACCCAGAGGAGCGGCTCGCGACCGGCTTTCGCCGCGGCGTAGCTGACGCAATCACCCAGGTTCAGCCCGGCCCGATGACCACTGCCCCGACCGAAGTCGCGATACGCACCCCTGGCGATCGTGGCCTGTTCGCCGTCGAACGGCACCACCTCGACGCCCATGCTGTCGAGCAACTCGTCCAGCCGACGCGACAGCACAGGGTTGCGCCGCCGCTCGACGACCGCAGCGATCTCGACGTAGCTCGCGGCCGACATCCGGACGACGTCCGCCCGGGCCAGCGCTGCGATCAGGTCCGCCCGCTCCGGCTCGTTCAGCATGATTGCCAGCACCGCCGACGGGTCGATGATCATGCGGGCAACCCCTCGTCGTCGTACATCCGCAGCGTGTCCTCACGCAGTGCAGCACGATCACCGGCGGTGAGTTCGACGTCCACGTGGGCGAGGACACCGTGGATCAGGTCGAGCCGGCTCTGATCCGGTCGAGCCGGTGCCGCCTGCAACATCCGTCGCAATGCCTCCTCGATGACACTGGTCTGACTCATGCCGAAGCGCTCGGCGGCCTTTCGCGCCAGCTCGTGGACCCGCGGGTTCTTGATGTTGAGCCCCATGGAACCATGGTAGACACAGTCTCTACCTCGATCTACCTACCCGATGATTGCCATCATGCTCGAGGTAGGCTCTATTTCAGGCTGACGGTAGCCCAGCTCATGCTGCTCGACCCGGTACCCGGCTGGGCACCCGCGGTAGCGCTACGGCGCGGCTGCAACAGGCACCCAAGCATCAGCTCGCCGATCCGGCTCTGGCTGCTCGGCTCTTGGGGCTGTCGGCCACGACGCTGGCCACTCCCCGCGGCGCCGCCATGGCAGGGCCGTTGTTCGAGTCCCTCGCCACGCTCACCGTGAGAGTGGCCGCCCAGGCGGCGCAGGCCAGGGTCGGCCATCTGCGAACCCGCAACGGTGACCACGAGGTCGACCTCGTGGTCGAGGGACCGGATGCGCAGGTTCTGGCCATCGAGTGAAACTCGCGGCAGCCGTCGAGGACGCCGATGTGAAGCATCTGGTGTGGCTACGGGGACAACTCCGCGAATCGCTGGTCGACGCCCTGGTGATCACCACGGGCACTCAGGCCTATCGACGCCCGGACGGCATCGCCGTCGTCCCGCTGGCCCTGCTCGGCGCCTGACGCCGGGCTCAGCGCCGGCCCGAGGCACACGACACGCACTGCGTCGCATGCGGCCGCGCCAGCAGCCGTTCGCGCGGAATCGGTTCGCCGCAGCCGTGGCAGATGCCGTAGCCACCCCCACCCGCGGCACCGACCCCGGCCTCGTCGGCGTCCAGCCGCATCACGGCGGCATCGATCTCGGCGAGGTGGCGGCGGGCCTGCTCGATCACCGCCACGATCTGGGCGCGCTCGACGGCCAGGCCGGCGCCGTCCGGATCGTGTTCGTCGTCGGTCGAGACCGACTCCGCTGCCTCGACGATGCGTGCGAAGTCGTGCTCGGCGATCCGCAGGCGCGAGGCGACCTCGGCGCGCTGATCCGACAACGCAGCGCGCGCCTCGCGCCTCGGAAGGGTCACGGCTACCCGGGTTCAGACCTGTCAGAGCTTGTCGGTGACGTCGTCGTAGGTCGCGGCGTTCGGCAGGTCGGCCGGGGCGTAGATCGCGCGGATCACCCCGGTCGGGAAGGCCTCCGAACGCAGCAGGCGCAGCGGCTGGACGTCGTCCGACTCGCCGAACAACCGCTCACCGTGCCGGGCAGCGACCGGGTGGATCAGCAGCCGCAACTCGTCGAGCAGTCCCGCGGCCAGCAGCTGGCGCACCACCGAGACCGAGCCGGCGACGAGCACCTTTCCCAGGTCCTGCTCACGCAGGCCGGCCACCGTGGCGACGAGATCATCGGTGCGCTCGACGTTGCGCCATCCCAGCTCCTGCTCGCCCCGGGTGGCCACGAGCTTGCGCAGGTCGCCGAGCTGCTTGGCGAACGCCGCGTCCTCACCGCCGGCGGCCTCCCGGCCGGGCCAGGCGCCGGCGAAGTTGTCGTAGGTCACGCGACCGAGCAGCAGCACATCGACGTCCGTGTAGTCCTCGCTGACGGCGGCGCCCATGTTCTCGTCGAAGTACGGGAAGTGCCACGCCGGGTCGATCTCGGCGACCCCGTCGAGGGAGATGAACAGGGTCGAGACGATCGTCGTCATGAGTTCTCCTCCGTGGCCGAGCAGGTGGACGGTCGAACAGTGCCCGGCGCCGCCGCATCGTAAACCCGCGGGACGACGTCACCTGCCTCGCGTGCGGCCTCACCCAGGGAAGATCGCCACCCCCTGGGTGGGGACACCCGAGACCCGGGTGAACTCGCCGCCGGCGACCAGGGCGGTATCGCTGGCATCGATCGCCCACACGCCGTAGAAGGAGTTGACCGTGGGCCGGAACACCTCCAGCGCCCCGGTACCCGCGTCCGCGGCCAGGAGCCGCACCGTGGTGTTGCCGGCGAAGCCCTCGTGGAATCCGAAGTAGACGTTGCCACCGTGGTAGCGCACCGCCTGCACGTCCCCGTTGGAGGTCTGGGACCACCGCCGCGCCCCGGTCGAGGTGTTCCAGGCGGTCACCTGGTTGACGGCATCGCCGAGTGCCGTGAACAGGGACAGCCCGTCGGGTGAGATGTCCAGCGCCAGCGCTCGGCCGGCGGCGGCCATCGTCGGGCCCAGGGCCGCGCCGGTGGACGGGTTGACCCCGCCGATGAACGACCGTTTCGCCCCGCCGAGGGTGGTGAAGATGCCCCCTGCGTACAGCCGATCCAGCTTCGGTGAGATCACGAGGGCGTTCACGGTGTTGTCGGGCGCCGGACGGAAGGCCGTTCGGACGGCGCCACTGCCCGGATCGACCGCGGCCAGCCGGGGATTGGCCACCCCCTTGATGCTGCCGAACGCGCCCCCCACGTAGAGGTTCGCCCCGCCGCGTTCGAGCGCGTACACCGTGCTGGTTGCGTTGGCGGAGAACGTGGTTCGCACGGCCCCCGACGACGCGGACACGGCGGCCAGGCGACTGCGGGACACCCCGCCGATCGTGGTGAACGCGCCGCCCACCCACACCGTCGAGGCGTCCCCTTCCAGGGCGCGGACCACGCCGTTGGTGTCGGCACGGAAGGGCAGCACGTTGCCCGTGGCCAGGCTCAGCGCCGCCAGGTTGCCCCGGGTCGCCGTCGTCCCGGACGGCGAGCGAACCTGACTGAAACTGCCTCCGATGTAGACGGTTCCGCCGACGATCCGGGTGGCGTAGACCGTGCCGTTGGTGTCCCAGCGGTCCAGTGGCGTGGGGTTGAACCGCACCGGATCGGCCAGGGCCGGGGAGGCCGCGGCGATCACGGCGCCGATCACCACGGCACCGACGGCGATGGCGCGTCTGATCCCCATGTGTGCTCCTCGGTGGCCGTGGTGCCATCGGGTCGCCCGGTTGCTGCCAGGGCGACATCCGCCTGCGCCGGAGCCAAGCAGGCACGGGGACGCCGGGCGGCTCGGTGAGCGCGGATTCACCCGTCCGCCGCTGCCCGCCGTCCCCCCGATGCACCATCGCCGCAGCGCCATCCGCCGCGGTCACGACCCTCGGTGACGAGACCCGTCTGACGTGCCGAGCTCGGTCGGACGTGCCGAGCTGCCTCACTCCCAGGTGTGCAGCACCACCTTGCCCACGGTGCGCCCGCTCTCGAGGAGTTCGTGAGCCTGACGCAGCGTCGCCGCCGTCAGGGGGGTCAGCGTCTGCGTCGTGGTCGGACGCACCCGGCCGGCGTCGACGAGCTCGGCGACCCGGTCGAGCAGGCGGTGTTGCTCGATCAGGTCCGGGGTCTGGAACAGCGATCGGGTGAACATCAGCTCCCAGTGCCAGGTGATGCTCTTGGCCTTCAACGGCGAGACGTCCCGCGGGCCGTCGTCGATCGCCACGATCTGCCCGAACGGGCGCACGATGCGCGCGTAGGTCTCGACCTGCCCCTCGGAATGCGCAGTGAACAGCCAGTGGACGCCGTCCGGCGCGATGGCCTGCACCTGCCCCGCCAGGTCCTCACGATGGTTGACGACGTGATGCGCGCCGAGCCCGCGCACCCAGGCCGCGCGCTCGTCGTCCGAGGCGGTGGCGATCAGCGTGACGCCGGGCAGCAGCTCCCGGGCCAGCTGCAGCATGATCGACCCGACGCCGCCCGAGGCGCCGATGATCAGCAGGGTTCCGGTGCTGTCGGCGGTCAGCGCGAGCTTGTCGAACAGTGCCTCCCACGCGGTGATCGCCGTCAGGGGCAAGGACGCGGCGTCGGCGAAGGACAGGCTGCGCGGCTTGCGCCCGACGATGCGCTCGTCGACCGGGTGTAGCCGCTGGTTGGTGCCCGGGCGGTTGATCGCGCCGGCGTAGAACACCTCGTCGCCCACCGCGAACAGGCTCACCTGCGAACCGACCTCCCGGACGACGCCCGCGGCGTCGAAGCCCAGCACGCGCAACCCCGCGGACGGCGACCCGGCGCGGAGCTTCACGTCGACGGGGTTGACCGAGACCGCCTCGACCTCGACGAGCAGGTCGTGTGGGCCGAGGGGTGGCACCTCGACCTGCTCGGTGACCAGGCTGGCGGGGTCGGTGACGGGCAGGGTGGCGCGGTAGCCGATCGCGGTGGTGGTTGTCATGGCCTCACGGTTCCCCATCGGTAGTGGTTACCGTCAAGGGCACTTGATTCCCATTGGGTATCATCGCTGCTCATGACGACGTCTGAGGGCGGCCGCAACGACGTGTACGCCGCGATGTGCCCCTGCCGGGACCTGCTCGACCTGCTCGCCAACAAGTGGAGCGCGTTGGCCATCGGGGCACTCGAGGCGGGGCCGCAGCGTTTCGGCCAGCTCAAGACGCGCCTCGAGGGGGTCAGCCCCAAGGTGCTCTCGCAGACCCTCAAGCGACTCGAGGACAACGACCTGCTCACCCGCACCGTCTACGCCGAAGTGCCGCCACGGGTCGAGTACGAGCTCACCCCGCTCGGCCACAGCGCCGCCACTCCCCTGCGCGGCCTGCGCGACTGGGTCGAGACCACCCTCGCCACGCACCAGCGCCGCGGATCAACGGCGGGGTTCGGCGCGTCCTGACGACACCGAATCCCGCCGATCCCGCCATTGCTGCCAGGCACCGGTCGACCACAGCGCCCAGGCCACCAGCACGGGCTGGAACAGCAACCGGACGGCACGGGCGGCGTCCGAGTCGAGGCCGAAGGCATCCCGTCCCTCGGCCCACTGGGCGAGGTTGCCCGGGAAGATCGCCACGAAGAACGCCGCCACCACCCAGCCCACGCGTCCCTGCCACCGGCGTGGCGCCACCAGCAACGCCAGCCCGAGGGCGAGTTCGACGACACCCGAGACCAGGACGACGAGGTCGGCGGCCACCGGGATCCACGACGGCACCTGGGCCTGGAACTCGGTGCGGGCGAAGCTGAGATGCCCGGTGCCGGTGAAGATCAGGAACGCGCCGAGCAACCGGCGGGCGATGGTGCGGAGGGTGTCCACCGACCCACCGTAGGCCGTCGGGTCCGTGGGCGACCCCCGCTCGGCCTCACCGGGAGCGAGGTCCGTTGAGCAACGTGCCCAGGCGGGTGTACCGGACGCCGTAGCGATACGAGATCAGCAGCAGCGCGGTGACCGTCGTGAAGATGAGTACGAACGCCGCCAGCGGCGGCAGGCCCCAGCGCACGGCCAGCCCTTGCCCGAGGAACACCAGGGGCAGGTGGGCCAGGTAGAGCCAGTACGAGGAGTCGGACAACCATCGGATCCGCGGATTGTCACCGCTGAAGAACCGCCCGAACAGGCCGATCGAGCCGCACGACGCGAGCACGGCATACGCCACCTGGACGACGGCGGCGCGCCAACCCGGCTCCAGCAGGGTGTTCCCGACGGCGAAGGCTGCTGCGGCCCCGAGCAGCGACAGCCCCCACCAGCGGCCCATGACCCGGATGACCGGCAGGTCACCCGATGCCCGGCGTCCGAAGATGAGTGCGCCCCAGGCGAAACAGCACGCATAGACCGCGAAGACCCGAGGGATGGGGACGAGCCCCTCCGAGGTGTCCGGGCCGAAGAGATCCTGGGTCATCCGGCTCTGGGCTGCCACGGCAGCCAGCACCAGCACCGCTGCCGCGAGCGGGAGCCCGATCCGTGACGCAGACATCGAGAGACGCGTCGGCCACGAGATCCGGCCGATGCCGGTGACGACGAGGGCGAACCCGCCCACCATCAGGATCAGGAACCACAGGAACCACAGGTGCGACACCGGGAACCAGGCCGCGGGGTGATCGGCGGCCGGCACCGCGGGGTTGCCCGCCAGCTCCAGGCCGGTGGCCAACGTCCAACCGACGGCGGGCAGAATGGTCAGGATCGCCAGGCCGAACGGGAGCGCGACCCGCCGCATCCGGTGGCGCAGCAGCTCGCGAGTCCCGCGACTGCGCCACAGCATGGTCGTGAAGAAGCCGCTGAGGATGAAGAAGAGCGGCATCCGGAAGCCGTGCAGGACCAGGAAGAGGCCGCCGAGAAACCCCGCCCCGGTGTCACCCTCGTGCCAGTAGGGGATGAAGGGCACGGCCGCGTGCAGCGCGATGCCCGAGAGCATGGCGAAGGCGCGCAGCGCGTCGAGATCGTGGAACCGCGCAGCGGACCGCTCCGCGGGCGAGGCATCCGTCGTGGGAGCGGCACCAGGGTCGGACATGGCGTCATTCTCTGCCCTCCCCCGCGTCCGCAGGTGGTGGACGAGGTTGGGCCGGGTTTGCCCCCCGTGTCGAGGGCAAACCCGGCCCGACCTCACGTCGAGCCCGGGTAGGGCGTCAGGGGCGCTCGTTGCGGGCGGCCTGGGCGACGATCGTGGCGATCCGGCGGGCCTTGGTCTCGGGGCGTTTGGCGAAGGCGAGCTGGGACAGGGCGAACTTGCGGGCGCTGGGCGGGAAGGCGTCCCAGTGGGCCCGGGCGATCGGGTCGGCGTCCAGGGCGGCGGCCAGCTCCGGTGACTCGATCAGGGCCTCGGCGTCGTCCAGCAGGGTCCACAACCCGCGGGCCTGGGCGTCCTCGATCACGGCGAGCCCGGCCGGCTGCATCCGGCCCTGCTCGATCAGCTCGGCGACCCGGGCCTTGTTGGACGCCGCCCAGGCGCTGGTGCGGCCCCGGCGGGTGAACCACATGATGCGGCGCTCGGCGTCCAGCACCTTGGTGGTGCCGTCGACCCAACCCCAGCACAACGCCTCGCGCACCACCTCGTCGTAGTCGAGGGGTTCGCGGCCGGACTCCGCGCGCCAGAACACCAGCCACACCCCGCCGGACGTCGCGTGGTGCTCGGCGAGCCAGTCGTGCCAGGCCGCGAGATCGGCCGGGTGCAGCAGCGGCAGGTCGGCATCGGACATGGTCGCAGGGTACGGGCGACGTGGGGGTCGCGGATCACTGATCTGAAGGTGGTCTTACGACACCGTTGAGGCACTCGGAACGGCCGCGCCGGACCCTGAACGGGTGAGCATGCGACAACTGACCGGATCGGCCGCACTGGCCGGGCTGATCCTGCTGACCGGGTGTGGCGCGAGCGAGCCCATGGCACTCCAGGGGCCGGGCGCGGCGTCCGTGGTCGCCGCACCAGGTGCCGGGGCCGGATCGACCTCCGGTGCCGCGCCGGGGGTGGCGGTCATGACCACCGGAGCCGCGCCGTCCAGCCCGTCGTCACCTTCTGCAACACGGCCGGCGCCGTCGGTGAAACCCGTGGTCCGTCCGGGCACCGGGCGGATCGCCAAGCTCGCGGCGATCACCGCGCCCCGCCCCTCGCCGTATGACGGCGGGGGCAACTACGGCGGCCCCGACGACCTCTACCTGCTGCCCACCAGCGCGACGGCGGCCCAGGTGGTCAGCCACAACAGTGGTGCTCACACCCTGTCGGTGGACACCTACAGCACCCGCACCTGGAAGCAGGCCGGCGCCCGCCGGACGATCTCGCTCGCCGGCTGGGATCGGTGGGGCGGCATCTACGCGGCGCCCAAGGGCGACATCTTCGTCCTGGTGGGCCGGGCCAACCCGACTCAGAACGACAACCTCGACGTCGTGGCGGTCCGCCGCTACAACGCGCAGTGGAAGCTGCTCGGCACCGGGTACGTCAAGGGCGGGGTCACCCAGACCTTCAAGGGCATCTACGAACCGTTCGCCGCCGCCGGCGCCCGGATGCTCATGGTCGGCAGCCAGCTGGTGGTCGACATGGGCCGCACCATGTACTCCGGCGGGGACGGCCTGCACCACCAGTCCGACCTGATGTTCACGGTGAGCGTTCCCGGCATGAAGACCACGGTCGTCACCGGCCAGACACCGTTCTCCAGCCACTCCTTCCGGCAGCTGCTCGCCACCTCGTCGTCCGGGCTGATCGTCGTCCAGCACGGGGATGCCTACCCGCGCGCCATCCAGCTGGGACTGATGCGCTCCTTCCCCAAGGGCGCGCTCTCGGCGAACCAGATCCTGAAGATCAAGGGCAACGTCGGGGACAACCGCACCGGCACCACGCTGGACGGCGTCGCGAGCGGACCGAGTGGTGTGGTCGTGCTCGGGACGTCGAGCAACCCGGCGCAGGCGCCGCAGGGACCGGAGCGGGCGCGCAACGTGTTCGCCATCGCGGCCAACCCGGCCACCGGCAAGAGCACCCTGCGCTGGCTGTCGAAGCAGCCCTGGACCGGCTCGGCCTCGGTCGGTGAGTCGCGCGTCGTCCAGGTCGGCAAGGATCGGTTCGTCGTGTTGTTCGCCCTCACCGGCCAGAAGCCGCGGCTGGAGTACCGGCTGCTCGATTCGCGCGGGGTGGTCAAGGCCACGGCGAGTTTCGCCGGCAAGACCTTCTTCCCTGGGGCGCAACCGATTCTGATCGGCACGCAGATCGTCTGGGTCGATGTCGACCAGAAGAGCCGGAGCGCGCAGCGTTCGGCGTACCTGCACGGCCTGGACATCAGCACGCCCACCAAACCCATTCCGGTGGGACGTCTTTGAGCGGCTCGTACCAGGGCAGCCAAAGGGCTCTTTGACGCACTTTTGACCACTCCTGCGTGAACGTGAGGCACCTGGTTCTTCGTGCCCGAGGGCTTACCCCAGAGCACCCCCCCACGGTGATCCGTCCGTCACTTCCCGTAAGGAGAAATCTCTGATGTCCAGAAGGCATGTCCTGGCGAGAGCCGCCGTGACGGTGGCGCTCGCGGGCGGGCTCGCTGTCAGCGGGCAACAGTCTGCGACGGCGGTGTCAACCGGAAACATCCTCATCGGTTGGTCGATCCCCAACATCCCTGCGGCCGGGCTGACGAACATCACGTTCCCGATGACGGTCAACCCCAGCACGCTGCACAAGGACGGAACGTACTTCGCGATGCAGTTCCGGTTCACCAAGGCGCCAGAGGTCGGCTACATGGGCCTTCAGCCGCGTCCCTCGATCAACGGCCGGGCCCGGTTGCACGCCGCCTTCTCGAGCTTCAACCCCGGCACCACGAGCACCCACCCGAACTGCACCCCCGGCGCCGATGGCGGCGCGGGGGTCAGCTGTGCAGCGGACTTCGACGGGACCTACGGCCAACGCTATGCGATGACCGTGACCCAGGCCGGCCCGGACACCTGGACGGGCACGGCGACGAACACGGTGACGGGTGCCTCCACGGTGATCGGCACCTGGAAGCTCGCTGCCGGCAGCGGCAACCTCAGGGGTGCCGAGTCGGGCTTCGCGGAGTGGTACATCGGGGCACCCAGCTGTCAGCAGATGGCCCGGGTCGATGCCGTCTTCGGCGCCCCGACGAGCACGGACGCCGCAGGCCTGACCGGTACCGCCAAGGCCAACTACGAGTACGGCGCCTGCGTGGGTCAGTCCGGCTACAGCGCCGACAACTCCGGTGGCCAGGCGCACGTCGTCCGCGGGTTCGTCGCCGAGCCCGGTGGCGGGACCACTCCCACGCCGACGCCGACCAAGACGGTCACCCCCACCCCGACGCCCACTCCGACGACGACGGGCACAGCGACCCCGACGCCCACGCCGACGACCACCACCCCGTCACCGACGGCGAGCCCGACGCCGTCGCCCTCGGGGCAGCCCGGTCAGCTGATCCCGAAGGCCGGCTGGGCGGTGGTTTCCGCCGACAGTGAGGAGACGGCGGCCGAGAACGGTGCGGCACGCAACGCGATCGACGGCAAGACCTCGACGATCTGGCACTCGCGGTGGTCGAGGAACGCCGCGCCGCTGCCCCACGACATCGTGATCGACCTGGCGGCGTCCTACGCCGTGGACTCGCTGCGCTACCTGCCCCGCCAGGACGGTGGCCGGAACGGCCGCATCGGACGGTACGAGGTCTACGTGTCGACCTCGCCGACGACCTGGGGTGCACCGGTGGCCACCGGGACGTTCGCCGACTCGGCGGCGGAGAAGACCGTCGCGTTCCGGGCGACCACCGGCCGGTACCTGCGGCTGCACGCGCTGAGCGAGGCCCGTAACCGCGGCCCGTGGACCTCCGCGGCGGAGATCTCGGCCACCGGCACCCTCGCCCCCGGCGCGGCCGCTCCGGCACCGTTGGCGACGGCGGGATGGAGCCTGGTCTCGGCGGATTCGCAGGAGACGGCGAGGGAGAACGGCTCGGCCCGCAACGCCTTCGACGGTAAGCCGAACACGTTCTGGCACACCCAGTGGTCGAACAACGCCACATCGTTCCCGCACGATCTGGTGATCGACCTGGGCGGCTCGTTCGCGGTGAGCCAGGTGC
The DNA here is from genome assembly GCA_046330955.1 of Kineosporiaceae bacterium. Lineage (GTDB taxonomy): Bacteria > Actinomycetota > Actinomycetes > Actinomycetales > Kineosporiaceae > JADJPO01. Next base: position 41,302 of record JAXLRT010000010.1, read on the forward strand.
GGTACCTGCCTCGCCAGGACGGTGGCGCGAACGGTCGCATCGGTGGGTACGAGGTCTACCTGTCGACCTCGCCGACGACCTGGGGCGCACCGGTGGCCACCGGGAGGTTCGCCGACTCCTCGACCGAGAAGGCGGTCTCGTTCCCGGCGACCACCGGCCGGTACCTGCGGCTGAGGGCGTCGAGCGAGGCCGGCAACCGCGGCCCGTGGACGTCCGCCGCGGAGATCTCCGCGGTCGGCCAGCCCGCGCAGCCGTGAGCACGCCGACGGAGTGAACCTCAGCAGCGGCTGAGAAGGACTGGGCTGACGTGGGTCCGCGGTATCGGATCCACGTCAGCCCAGTGTCGTTCTTCGGGGAGCCCGAGCCGGCGGCCTCCCGGCCGAGGATGCGCTATCGCTGAGCGAGCGGCACGTAGGCGCGTTCCGTCTCCCCGACGTAGATCTGCCGTGGGCGTCCGATCCTGGATTCCGGATCGGTGATCATCTCGCGCCACTGGGCCAGCCAGCCGGGCAGGCGGCCGATGGCGAACAGCACCGTGAACATGTTGATCGGGAAGCCCATCGCCTCGTAGATCAGGCCGGTGTAGAAGTCGACGTTGGGGTAGAGCTTGCGCTCGGTGAAGTACGGATCGTGCAGCGCGACGTCCTCGAGCTGAATGGCGATGTCCAGCAACTCGTTCTGGGCGTGATGTCCGCGCAGGATCTCGTCGGCGTGCCGCTTGATGATGGCGGCCCGGGGGTCGTAGTTCTTGTAGATGCGATGGCCGAACCCCATCAGCCGGGCGCCACCCTTGCGGTCCTTGACGTTGCGGACGAACGCCCCGACATCGCCGCCGTCGTCCCGGATGCGTTGCAGCATCTCCACGACCTGCTGGTTCGCGCCGCCGTGCAGCGGGCCGGACAGCGCGTTGATGCCCGAGGCGATCGAGGCATAGACGTCGGCGCGCGCCGAACCGACCATGCGCACGGTGGAGGTCGAGCAGTTCTGCTCGTGATCGGCGTGCAGGATCAGCAGCACGTCCAGCGCGCGCACGTACCGCGGGTCGATCTCGTAGGGCTCGGTGGGGTAGCCGAAGGACAGCCGCAGGAAGTTCTCGACGTAGCCGAGGGAGTTGTCCGGGAACAGGAACGGGTGACCGGTGGAACTCTTGTACCCGTAGGCGGCCAGGGTCGGCAGCTTGGCGATCAGCCGAATGGTGGCGAGGTCGATCTGTTCGGGGTCACTGACACTGGTGTCCTTGCTGAACGTCGACAGGGCCGTGACCGCCGCCGCGAGCACCGGCATCGGATGGCTGCGGCGCGGGAACGCGCGGAAGAGTTCACGCAGGCGCTCGTCGATCAGGGTGTGCCGGCGCACCCGGTTCTCGAAATCCTGCAGTTGCTCGGACGTCGGCAGCTCGCCGTAGAGCACCAGGTAGGCGGTCTCGAGGAAGGTCGACTGCGCTGCGAGTTGCTCGATCGGGTAGCCGCGGTAACGCAGGATGCCCTGATCCCCATCGATGAACGTGATGGCCGATCGGCAGCCCGCGGTGTTGGCGAAGCCGACGTCGTAGGTGGTGTTCCCGGTGAGCTTGAGCAGCGCCGAGATGTCGTACCCATGATTGCCCACCGTGGCGGGGATCAATGAGAGGGGGTGGGTGCCGCCGGCTGCGGTGATCGCGGCGTCGTCCGTGGTCGTCATCGTGGCCTCCGTCCTGGTGCCCGTTGCCGGGCACGCTAGCCCGGGACAACTCGGGCGGATAGACCGTCGGTACCCACGCTGCGAGCGACGGTCGAGGCCGCGCGGCGACCGACAGCATCATGAGTCACCATGGACCCGTGACCTCCGACCCCCAGGCCACGGCCATCGCCGACTTCTCCGGCGGCGAACCGGACACCCTGACGCCCGCCGCCCTGCCGCGCCGCGTGATCATCCTGCTGATCTCGATCCTGTCGCTGATCTCGCTGCTGATGTTCGGCACCGGCGCCTACGCGCTGGCTCCCGGCGCCGCGCAGTGGCCGGACGCCGCCGCCTGGACGGTGCGGGTCGTGCTGCTGGCGTGCTCGGTGATCATGGTGGTGACGGCCGTGCTGGCCCACCGGCACGGCGGCACCGATGGCCAGACCCGCCTCGCCCACGTGCTGCTCGGCGTCGGCTGGATCCTGTTCAGCCAGGCGGTGATCGCCCTGGTGGTGCGCGTGATCCTCTGGATCGCGGGGCTGGACGATCCGCTGCGCTCCCGGCTGGTCGCCGTCGTCCTCGCCCTGGACGTGCTCGCGCTGTGCTTCTGGTCGTTCCGGCAGGCCCGGCGGGTGCCGGCGGTGCGGCGGACGTCGATCCCGGTCGAGGGACTGACGGCTCCGGTCACGGTCGCCGTGCTCACCGACACCCATTACGACCCGTGGACCACCCCGCAGTGGTCTCGCGCGGTGGTGGCGCGGGTCAACGAGCTCGGCGCCGACGTCGTCGTCCATGCCGGTGACCTCGCCGATGGCCAGGTGGCCCAGCGCGAGGCCCAGACCCGGCCCCTGGGCGAGGTCCGGGCGCGGCACCGGTTCTACATCCTCGGCAATCACGAGTACTACTCCGGGGCAGCGCCGTGGCACGACCACATGCAATCGCTGGGCTGGACGGTGCTGGTCAACCGGCACGAGGTGATCACCGACGAGCGAGGTGGGTCGCTGGTGGTCGCCGGGGTCGACGACCCGGACGCCGCCCGCGCGCCGGTGTCGTCGAGTCACCCGACGCGCCGCGGCCCCGACCTGGACGCCGCGCTGGCGCAGGCGCCGTCCGGCGTACCGGTGCTGCTGCTCGCCCACCAGCCCCACCTGGTCGCGCAGGCCCGCGACCGGGTCGACGTCCAGCTCAGTGGGCACACCCACGGGGGGCAGATCTGGCCGTTCCACTACCTGGTGCGGCTGCGCGAGCCGGTGATCGCCGGGCTGTCGCAGCACGGCACCCGCACCCGGCTCTACGTGTCGCGGGGTACCGGGTTCTGGGGGCCGCCGTTCCGGTTGGGCGCACCGAGTGAGATCTCGTTGATCACCCTCGTTCCCCGATGACCTCGACGCGCTCGTCCAGCGGTGCACGGCCGCGAGGGCATGGGTGGCGGTCGCCGCCCTGGCCCCGAGCCTCTCATCTGGACAGCCACTAGCCGTTTTTGCGGCTAGTGAGTAACCTTTTTTGTATGACCGGACCGGATGGATACCTGCCGCGTCACCTGGAGGCGCGTCTGGACACGGCGCTCCGCTCGGCGCCCGCGGTGCTCCTGGACGGGCCGCGCGGGGTCGGGAAGACGACAACGGCCGCGCGCCGCGCAGCGTCGTCCGTGCTGTTGCCGCGCGATCTCGAGCTTCTCCGGGCCGACCCCGAGGGCTATCTCAGCGCCCTGCGACCGCCGGTCCTGCTCGATGAGTGGCAACTCGCCGGCACCGACCTGCTGTGGACGGTCAAGCGCCTCGTCGACGACAACCCCGAACCGGGGCAGTTCCTTCTGACCGGCAGTGTGGAGCCCGCGACCTACGGGCCCACCTACCCGCTGACCGGCCGAGCCGCCCACCTCCTCCTGCGTCCGATGACTCGAGCCGAGCTCGCCGGGACCGCGAGCGAGCAGACCTTCCTCGCCGGCGTGATGTCCGAGGGGCCGCCGAGCCCGGGTCAGGACAGGGCGCCGGTGTTCGACCTCGCCGCCCTGGGAACGCCCGGTTTCCCGGCGATGCGCGCCAGCCCCGAGCCGCGGCTCGCCCTGGACGCCTACGCGCATCTGGTGGCCCAGCGCGCCGGCGAGGAGGGCCGAGATGCCACCCGGCTGCTCCGGACGATGCGCGTACTGGCCACCCTGAGCGGGCAGGCCGCGCCGGACCAACGTGTCTGGGACGCCGCCGACATCAACAAGGCGACCTGGAAGCACTACGACGACCTACTCGTGCGCACCCACGTCGCCGCGCCCGTGGCAGCCTTCGAGAGCAACCGCCTGGCCCGGTTGACCAGCTACCCCAAGCGATTCCTCGCCGACACCGCCCTGACGCTGGCGCTGGCCGAGATGGGCGTGGACCAGCTCCGCCAGGAGCCCACGTCGGCCGGACGCCTCCTGGAGTCCTACGTCGCGCAGCAACTGAGGCCGCAGGTGGATGCGTTGCGCGGCAACCTGTTTCACGTCCGTACCGGCGCCGGCGAACGCGAGGTCGACTTCGTGGTCGAGGTCGGCGGCACCGTTGTCGGGATCGAGGTGAAGCTCACCCGACGTCCCGGACCCGCAGATGCCGGACCGCTGGCCTGGCTGCGTGATCGCCTCGGCGAGCGGTTCGCGCACGGGCTCGTCGTCCACACCGGAGGTGACTGCTATGCACTCGGTGACCGCCTGGTCGCCGTCCCGCTGGGGCTGGTCGAGGGACGTGCCCTCCGGAACGTCTGACTCTCGGCCGACTACGTGGCCATGTCGACGAAGCGCGAGTAGTGGCCCTGGAAGGCGACGGTGATGGTGTCGGTGGGGCCGTTGCGGTGTTTGGCCACGATGAAGTCGGCCTCGCCGGCGCGGGGGGACTCCTTCTCGTACATGTCCTCGCGGTGCAGCAGGATCACCATGTCGGCGTCCTGCTCGATCGAGTTGTGCACCGCGATGCCGTTGGCCACGAAGTTGTGGGTGCCGAGCACGGTGGCGTCGTAGACCTGCTCGACGCCGTCCGGCTCGATGGCCACGATCTCGTCCCACACCACGTCGTTGACCGCCAGCACGTCGAGCTCGACGCGCTGCAGCAGCGCGGCCACCCGACCGAGGCGCTGGCGCGGCACGGCGACCCTGCCGCCCAGGTCACCACGCAGGGTCTCGACCAGCGCGGGTTCGCTCACCGCACCGATGTGCATCGGGTCGGTGAGCACGCTGCGCACCTGCTGCCACACGTCGTCCTCGGTGGTCCCGGGACGCGGTCCGGCACCGGAGGCGTCCCAGCTGGGACGCGCGCTGCGCGCGCGCACCGTGGCGAGCAACCGGGTGGCGGCCATCGCATCGCGACCGTCCACGCCGATCTCGCCGAGGAAGCGGCGCTGGTCGTCCGTCCCCTCGATCAGCACCGCGGCGCCACCCTCGATCAGCCGGGCCGTGATGCCGAACCGCAGCAACAGCCGGGCGACGCCGTCCGCCGTGGCGCGACCGGGCGCGGTCAGGCGCACCAACGCCGGTTCGGCGCGCACCCACCCCGCCCGATTCCACAGCTCGCGCAGGAACAGCGCGATCTGCCGCTTCGGCAACCCGAACGTCTGCGCCGCAAGGGGTTCGGTGCCGGCGGCCACCCGGCCCGCCAGGGCGAGCACCTCGGCGTCCGAGAACACCTCGACCTGCTCGGGGGCCGGCACGTGGCGCGGCACCGCGACCTGCGCTCCGGGGCGCAGGTCACCGATCGGCGTCCAGCCCTCGTAGGTCAGGAACGGGTGGTTCGCGGTGGCGCGGACGCACTTGCCCGAGGCCAGGCGCACCCGGAACACCTCGCGCTCGCCGGTGGCGAACACGTGCGTCAGGTGCCGCCGCACGTAGCGCAGCGAATCGTCCAGCGACCACACCGGGACGTCGCGCGCACCCGAGGCGAACAACTCCCCCATGGTGGTCTCGGCCCCGGTGTCGGCCCGCAGGATCGCGGTATCGGCGGTGAGACACCCGGATTCGCGCAGGTCACTGACCATCGGCTTCTTGTCGGTGCGCTGCTCCGGACCACGGTTCAGCTGGCTGATCGCGATCACCGGCACCTCGAGCTCCTTGGCGAGCAGCTTCAGCGCCCGGGAGAACTCACTGACCTCCTGCTGGCGGGACTCGACCTTCTTGCCCGAGGTCATCAGCTGCAGGTAGTCGACCACGACCAGCTTGAGCCCGTGCCGCTGCTTGAGCCGGCGGCACTTGGCCCGGATCTCCATCAACGTCATGTTCGGCGAGTCGTCGATGAACAGCGGCGCCGAGTTGATCTCACCCATGGTGCGCGCCAGCCGGGTCCAGTCCTCCTCGCGCATCGTGCCCTTGCGCATGTTCTGCAACGGGATCCGCGCCTCGGCCGACAGCATGCGCATGGTGATCTCGGTACGGCTCATCTCCAGACTGAAGATCACCGCCGGCATGTTGTGATGGATCGCCGCGCTGCGGCAGATATCCAATCCCACGGTGCTCTTACCCACCGCCGGCCGCGCCGCGATGACGATCATCTGCCCGCCGTGCAGACCATTGGTGAGCCGGTCGAGGTCGGCGAACCCGGTCGGCACCCCGACCATGCCGTCACCGCGCGCCGAGGACGCCTCGATCTCGTCGATGGTGGCCTCGATGACGTCACCGATGGCGTGGTAATCCTCGGACTGGCGCTTCTCGGTGACCGCGTACACCTCGGCCTGCGCCGCGTTCACCAACTCGTCGACGTCCCCGCCGTCGGTGGCATACCCCAGCTGGACGATCTTCGTGCCGGCCTGCACCAACCGGCGCAGCACCGCCCGCTCGTGCACGATCCGCGCGTAGTAGCCGGCGTTCGCCGCGGTCGGCACCGACGACAGCAACGTGTGCAGGTACGCCGGTCCCCCGATGCGGCCCAGCTCGCCCCGCTTGGTCAGCTCGGCCGCGACGGTGACGGCGTCCGCGGGCTCACCCCGGCCGTACAGGTCGAGCACCGCCTCGAACACCAGCTCGTGGGCCGGGCGGTAGAAGTCGGTGCCCCGCAGCACCTCGACCACGTCAGCGATGGCGTCCTTGGACAGCAACATGCCGCCCAACACGCTCTGCTCCGCCGCGACGTCCTGCGGCGGGGTACGGCCGAAGTCCTCACTCGGAACCTCACTGGTGAACTCGAGGTCCGCAACAGACACCGCCGTAGCCTCCTTGCGTCGTCCTGCTGGACTGGGAACCGGCATGGCCCCAGTGGTACTACCCACCACCGACAGGTAGCTGTCTGTCGACAGTCGGCAACATTACGTAGTGCTCAGCCAGCCAGCGTGCCCCCCGGCCGACGTGAACCTAGGGGCGTGCCGAGGGCGGGGCAAACCGAGGGTGTGGGTGCCGGGCCGTAGTCTGTGGACAACAGGTGGACGACCGTGGGGTGTCGCCCACAGGTTGTGGATAAACCTGGGGACAGGCGATGTGATTCACACTGGCACATGCCTCTGACCTGCACGAACGACGTCCACCGAGTGTGGAGGAGAGAAAGTCGGCGTGTCTGTTGGAGCGTGTCGGAGCCCCGAACCGGGGGATTCCAGAGTGTTGGGTGTGACATCTGTGTCCACTGGTGGTGGATGGACTGTGGATAACTGTGGAGGCGTGGGTGGCTGATGCGTCGCTCTGACGGCGCCGCTCGCGAGGTCCTGGCGCTCGCCGTCCCGGCCCTGGGTGCCCTCGTCGCCGAGCCCCTCTTCCTGCTCGCCGATTCGGCCATCGTGGGGCGGTTGGGCACCGTGCCGCTCGCCGGGCTGGGCCTGGCCGGAGCGATCCTCGGCGGCGCGATCTACGTGTTCATCTTCCTCGCCTACGGCACCACGGCCTCGGTCGCCCGCCGCCTGGGGGCCGGTGACCTGCGGGCCGCACTCACCCAGGGCGTGGACGGCATGTGGCTGGCTCTCGCTCTCGGCCTGCCCGCGGCCCTGGCCGCCTTCGCCGCCGCCCCGTGGCTGGTCGACCTGTTCGGCCCCACCCCGGACGTCGCCGCGCAGGCCGTCACCTACCTGCGGTCCTCGCTGCCGGGCCTGCCCGCGATGCTCGTGCTGCTCGCCGCGACCGGGGTGCTGCGCGGGCTGCAGGACACCCGCACCCCGCTGGTGGTCTACGCCGCCGGCGCCGCGGTCAACGCGATCCTCAACCTGCTGCTGGTGCACGGTCTCGGCCCCGCGCCGCGGCTGGGCATCGCCGGATCGGGCCTCGGCACGGCCCTGACCCAGCTCGGCATGGCCGCGGCGGTCACCGCGGTCGTGGTGCGGGGCGCGCGGCGTCATCACGCCTCGCTGCGCCCCGACCGGGCGGGCATCCTCGCGTCGGGGCGCAGCGGCGTCCCGTTGCTGGTGCGCACCCTGGCGCTGCGCACGGCACTGCTGATCGCCACCTGGGTGGTGACCGACAAGGGCGAGGTGGCCCTGGCCGCCCACCAGGTGGTCACGACACTCTGGACCCTGCTGGCGCTGTCGCTGGATGCCATCGCGATCGCGGCGCAGGCGCTCACCGGGCGATCGCTCGGCGCCGGGGACGTGCCCGGCACCCGGGCCACGACCGGGCTGATGATCCGCTGGGGGGTGTGGGGCGGCGTCGTCCTCGGGGTGGTGCTGCTGGTGGTGCGCGGCTGGCTGGGTCCGCTGTTCGTCGACGACCCGGCGGTGTGGCGGGCGATGAGCGCGGCACTGATCGTGGCGGCGATCGCCCAGCCGGTCTCGGGGTTCGTGTTCGTGCTGGACGGCGTGCTGATCGGTGCCGGGGACGGTCGCTATCTGGCGGTGGCCGGGGTGATCCAGGTGCTGATCTACGCCCCGTTCGCCGTCGCGGTGGCCGTCTGGGCGCCGTCCGGGACGACGGGTCTGGTGTGGGCCTGGGTGAGCTGGACGGCGGCCTACATGCTCGCGCGAGCGGTGTTCCTCGGCGTCCGGGCGCGAGGGTCGGCCTGGATGGTGACCGGCGCCGTCCGCTGACCGGGGCCCCCCGTCGCCCGGGCATCCTCACCACAGGGCGCAGCTGACCCGTGACCCGAGGCGATGGATCGATCGCCGGCGAGTCCGGCAGCCACCTGGTGACGTGCGCGGCGCAAGAAGTTCGGACGCCGGTGCATCCGAACCGGCGCCTCGAACGGAATACCTCGCTGGCAGCACACGGAGTACCACCTACCGCCCGACCACCAGTGAGGAGCGCGTCATGAAGCACGTTCGCCGGATCGTCACCGGCCTGGCAGCCGCCGGAGTGGGTCTCACCTCGATGGGCCTGGCCGCCCCGGCACAGGCCGGCACCGCCGCGCCGGCCTCGTCCCACGGCACCCGCAGCCTGGCTGCGGTCCTGACCTCGGACGGCAACCAGTTCGACCACAACTGGCACGACTACGACATCGTGACCGAGGCCGCGCTCGCGGTGCTGAAGGCCAAGCCGAACAGCCCGGTCAAGGTGCTCACCGACGGCTCGACCGCGATCACGGTCTTCGTCCCGAACGACCGCGCCTTCCGCCGGCTGGCCAGCGACCTGTTCCACAAGCGGTACCACTCCGAGAAGGCGGTCTTCACCGACCTGGCCACCAAGGTCGGCATCGACACCATCGAGAAGGTGCTGCTCTACCACGTGGTGCCGGGCAAGACGATCACCGCCAAGCAGGCGCTCGGCCTGCCGCGCAACACCGCCGTGGCCACCGCATTGCCGGGCGCCTCGTTCCGGGTGCACGTGCGCGACCGGCACCCGGTCACGGTCGAGCTGAAGGACAACGACCCCAATGACCGCAACCCCTACCTGGTGCGCGGTCAACTCGACCTGAACAAGGGCAACAAGCAGATCGCGCACGGCATCAGCCGGGTGCTGCGCCCGGCCGACCTCTGAGCCTCACCCAGCGTCCCGCGATCACGACGTCCCGCGATCACGACGAGGGGGCGGTCTCGACCCAGGTGCAGGGTCGGGACCGCCCTCTCGTGACGATCAGGCCTGCGAGCGCCACCGGCGCGGGATCGGCGCGGTGCCCAGCGCACCGGCCACGGGCGGTATGGGCGCCACGACGGCCGCCTCGTCATCGCCCCGATCACCGCACACCTGGTCCCGCCCGGAGGCCTTGGCGCGGTAGAGGCGTCGGTCGGCGCGTTCGAGCATCGTGCGCTGCTCGTCCGAGGGCCGGGCCGTGACCACGCCGATGCTGAGGGTCACCCGATGGGCGCCGACCAGCGCCGTCCAATCGTGGGCGCGCACCGCGTCCCGGATCTTCCACCCGAGCGCGGTTGCCGCATCGGCCGTCAGGCCCGGCATCAGGACGACGAACTCCTCACCACCGATCCGGGCCACCGAGGCCGACTCCGGGATCACCTGGCCCAGCATCGAGGCGACCTGGCGCAACACCTCGTCGCCGACCGGATGGGACCAGGTGTCGTTGATCTGTTTGAAGTGGTCCAGATCGATCAGCGCCAACGAGAACGGGGTGCCGGTGGCGGCCAGCCGTTCCAACAGCTGGGGCACCTGCTCGTCCAGGTGACGCCGATTCATGAGCCCGGTCAGGGGGTCGCGCCAGGCCAGCTCGCGGAACTCGTCCCGGGCGCGGCGGGCCTGATCCATCTCGTGAACGGCCAGCGCCACCGCGTCCTGCACCTGGCGGGTGTCGTCCTGCGCCTTGTCCATCGCGTCCAGGTGGGCGAGGAGCTGCTGGTACGCCGTCCGGTGATCGCCGCGCTCGGCCAACACCGCAGCCAGTTCGCGTCGGATGCATCCCTCGATCCGGCGCGCCCGGCGCTGGAGCGCCGCGACCAGGGCGCGCTCGAGAATCTGCTCGGCCTGGCCCAGATCGCCGAGAGCACGGCAGCTCTCGGCGTAGGTGAGCATGCACTCGGGCAGGGCCTCGTTCTCGACGTAGGGCGCCGACTCGGGATCGTCGAACATCGGCGTCAGCAGGGCAGCCACCCGCTCGTGATCGCCGGCCTCGAGGGCGAACCGGGCCACGGTGTCCCGGTACTCCAGCGCCAGCGGTTGACCCGTGCGCTCGGCCAGGGCGAGCAGCTCCGTGATCCACGGGTACCCGTTCTCCGGGCGACCGATGACGAACTGGGCGTACGCCCGGTTGTTCAGCACCGACATCGCCAGCGCCGTGTCGTCGGCCCGGACGGCGAGTTCGTAGGCCTCTGCCAGGTGCGCGTCGCAGTCCGGCGAGCCGTTGATCGAGAGCTCGATGCCCAGCGTCATCAGGTGGGTTGCCCTGATCCAGAACGGGCTGCCGGCAGGTAGGCGGATCACGCTGAGGACAGCGTTGTCGAGGGCCTGATGGCGATCCCCGATGGAACGGAGTATCCAGGCCATGACCCGGTGACCCTGCGCCAGCAAGCTGTGGTCGCCCTGTTCGGTGGCCCAGGCGATGACCGCCCGCGTCCCGCGTGTCGCCGCGACGATCTCGCCTCGCGTCCGGTCGAGCTCGGCGCACAGCAGTCGGGCGTGCATCTCGACCGAGGTCCACCCCTGCTCGACGGCTCGAGCCACCGCCAACTCCGCCACCGGGAGCAACCCCCGACCATCGTCGAGCGCCTGCCGGGCGAGCAGCTGCACCGTGACGGCCAGGCCGGCCTCGTCGAGGGCGGCATCCTGGATCAGGTGCTGCAGGGCCGTGGTGTCGAGCTCGGCCGCCTGGCGGCTGTCCCCCCGGTCGGGTGCCGCAACCGGGTCGGGTGCCGCAACCGGGTCGGGTGCCGCAACCGGAGCGACGGACACGGACGGCGCAGGCTCCCCTGGCTGCCCGGGGTTCCCTGACACCTCGCACCTCTCTTTCCTGCCCCCCGGGGAGCGGCCGCACATCGCCGTGCCGTGGACCGCCTCGGGTCAGTGTCTCGGCTGGCGGCCACCGAAGGGTGCTGGTCGTGAAAAAGTGGCTGGTCAACCCACATCTGAGCGCCTGGCCGGCCGGGCGTTGTCGTAATGGCCGGACGCCGGCCTGGGGCGACGAGGGCCGGACGGTCCGGTGGCAGGTGGCTGCGATACCCGCGGGCCGACCGGCGCACGCGCCCGCGATGCGGGAGGATCACCCCCATGACCGAGCCGAGCGCGCCGTCCCGCACCGTCGTCGCCGTGCAGGTGGACGGTGCTGTCGTCGGAACCGGCCTGGGCCGAGCCGGCGTGGTCGCCGTGGCCGAGGTCGCGGACGGCACAGTGACGGCGTGGACGGAACACCCCGTCGGCTGGGACGTGCTGCACGGGCAGGGGGCCGAGGGCAGCCACCACGCGCGGATCGTCCGGTTCCTGCGTGAGCACGGCGTTCAGGCGGTGGCCACCGGCCATGTCGGCGCACCGATGCACCACACGCTCACCAAGCTGGGCTGCACGGTGGTGGTCGGCGCGACCGGTGATGCACGGACCACAGCGATCACTGCCGCCGAGCAGTACCGAGCCGAGCACGGGTCGGCGGGCTGACCGCCGAGAGGCCTCGATCAAGGCAGTGGCTGGGGAGCGTGTGTGCTCAAGGGCGTGAGTGCGGCTGGTACCTCCGTCTGATCACGATGAGAGGGCGGTTCCGACCCGGTTACCGGGTCGAAACCGCCCTCTCGTGATGATCTACCTGCTGGGGTGGACGGCGGCTACTTGGCGCTGCGGGACAGTTGCACGATCTGCTCGACGTAGCCGTCGGTGCACTGGACCACGTTGCAGGCGAGTGCGATGGCGACCGTGGCGGCCTTGCCACCGGCGAAGTAGCCGTTCTGACTGGTGGCATACGCCGACCATGCCTGCGTCGTGCCGTCACAGCCGGCCGGGGTGTAGAAGTCACCCACGATCTTGGTGCGACCCACCTTCTGGATGACCTGACCGAAGAGGTCGACGTAGTCGGCGCCGGTGCAGTTCAGGGTGCCCGAGATCTGCGCGGACCCATCCTTGAACGCCACGCCCTTGGGGTTGACCGTGATGCTGTCGATCGTCGGCGGCGGTGGGGCCACCGAGAAGGTCACCGACAGGTTGCCGCCCATCACCCCGACCGTGTCGGAGAACGCGACGACGTAGTAGGTCTGCCCCGCAGTGGTCGCCACGGCGGCGACGTCCGGAGCGCAGGCCAACTCCTCCCCCGTGGTCGGGTCGCCCGCGGTGATGAAGAAGCCCACGCCATAGTTGGACGCCGTGCCGTCGACCAGCAACCCGCCGTTATCGGTCGCCGTGTAGCGGAACCACACGCTGCCGTTCGTGGCCGGGGCACCGCAGTTCAAGGCGGCGTCCACCGCGTCGGTGGTCGCGCCCACGGTGTTCTGGTTGATCGTCGTCGGCAGTGCCGTGATCACCGTTGCGCCGGACGGCAGGTCGTTGGCCGGGACGGCGGCCTGCGCCGTCAGTGCCGACATCGGCAGCAGGGTGACGGCGCCCAGGGCCGCAAGCGCGACGCGGAGCGAGAATCGAGATGATCGACTCATGACTTTCCCCCTCGATCGATGGGTGGCTGCATCGTCGTAGCCACACCCCCATAGACGCCCAGCGTGATCTATCGGTTGCTAAAAGTGAGCGAAGGGTCGTGTGGGGACCATCACAGCTCGCCCCGGAGTCGGCGAGGGGTGCATCTGTGATCACGACGAGAGGGCGGTCTCGACCCGGTTACCGGGTCGAGACCGCCCTCTCGTCGTGATCTGTGGTGCTCAGGCCCCGGCGACAACCTTGACGGCGACCTTGGCGGCCACCTCGGGGTGCAGCCGGACGCTGACGGTGTAGTCACCGGTCGACTTGATCGGCTGGGTCAGCTCGACCTTGCGGCGGTCGACCTGAGGGCCACCGACGGCCGCGACGGCCGCTGCGACGTCCGCGGTGGTGACGGCACCGAAGAGGCGACCGTTGGTGCCGGCGCGCACGGTCAAGGTGACCGGCTTGCCCTCGAGGGTGGCGCGGATGCTCTGCGCCTCCTCCAGCGAGGCGACCTCACGAGCCTGGCGCGCGGCCTGGATCGAGGCGACCTGCTTCTCGCCGCCCTTGGTCCAGGCCACGGCCAGACCGCGGGGCAGCAGGTAGTTGCGGCCGTAGCCGTCCTTGACGTCGACGACGTCACCGGGGGTACCGAGGCCGGTGACCTCCTGGGTCAGGATGAGCTTCATCGGTTCTCCTCCTCCTGACTCAGCGAGCCGAGCTCGAGTACGGCAGCAGCGCCATCTCGCGGGCGTTCTTGACCGCCTTGGCGATCTCACGCTGCTGCTGGACGGTCACGCCGGTGACCCGACGGGCCCGGATCTTGCCGCGGTCGGAGATGAACTTGCGCAGGACGGTGACGTCCTTGTAGTCCACCCGCTCGACCCCGGCGGACTTCAGCGGGTTGGACTTCTTCTTGGGCTTGCGGACAGGTGGCTTGGCCATCGTGGTGCTCTCCTCCTCGAAGAGCCCGGGCCGGCTCGAGGCGAGCCCGGGATGGTCGTGGTTCGACAGTGATCAGAACAGTTCGGTGATGATGCAGTCAGCAGGTGCGGATCAGAACGGAGGCTCCTCGTGCGAGCCGCCGTAGCCGCCACCCCCGCCGGACGACGCACCGCCGCCCGAGGGACCGGTGGCCCAGGGGTCGTCGGCCGGGCCGTGAGAGGCGTTGCCGCCACCCCCGCCGCCGGAGTACCCCCCGCCGCCACCGCCGGAGTAGCCGCCCCCGCCGCCGCCGAATCCTCCGCCGCCGCCCCCGCCACCCCGCTGGGTGCGGTTGACCTTGGCCGTGGCGTAGCGCAGCGAGGGACCGACCTCGTCGACGTCCAGCTCGACCACCGTGCGCTTCTCGCCCTCCTTGGTCTCGTACGACCGGCTGCGCAGCCGGCCGCTGACCAGGACGCGAGTGCCACGCTGCAGCGACTCGGCAGCGTTCTCGGCTGCCTCCCGCCACACCGAGCAGCGCATGAAGAGGGTCTCGCCGTCCTTCCACTCGTTCGACTGGCGGTCGAACGTGCGGGGGGTGGACGCGACGGTGAAGTTGGCCACCGCAGCCCCGGACGGCGTGAAGCGCAGTTCGGGGTCGTTGGTCAGGTTGCCGATGATGGTGACGACGGTCTCGCCGGCCATGGCACTCCAGCTTTCCTCGATGTCGGGCGAACGCTTCGGGTCGAGCGATCGGGTCGATCACCCCGGATCGGGCGATGCGACAGATCTACCTCGAGGGTCCGACAGTCAGCGGGCGCCGGGGCGGACGAGCTTGGTGCGCAGCACGGCCTCGTTGAGGTTGAGCTGGCGGTCGAGCTCCTTGGCCACGGCGGGCTCGGTGGTCATGTCGACCACCGCGTAGATGCCCTCGGTCTTCTTCTTGATCTCGTAGGCCAGCTTGCGCCGGCCCCAGATGTTGACGTTCTCGACGGTGCCGCCACCCTTGCGGATGACGTTCAGGAACTTGTCGAGCGACGGGGCAACGGTGCGCTCCTCGAGATCGGGGTCGAGGATCACCATCAGTTCGTAGTGACGCATGCTGAGAACCCACCTCCTCTGGTCTAAGGCGGTCACGGTCCATCCGTGACAGGAGGGTCGTTGCGTCGGGCATTCGAGACGATGCGGTCCCTACTGCTGGGGCCATCACGTCCCGGTCCGCGGAGCACAGTACCCGCCGTCCCGGGCCAGTCCGAAATCGTGCCCCCCGCGCCGCGACTCGCGGCCCACCCACCCAACCCGCTCATGCTCCGCAGGTGCCGACATCGTGCCCGAAATGCCCGAAAAATCCGCTCACCCACGGAGTACGAGCGGTTCCCTGCGGAGCATGAGCGGGTTGGTGGGGGGCGGGAGGGGTGGGGGTGGGGTGGGGTCAGCGGGCGAGGAGGGCGTCGGGGCGGGAGGTGAGCAGGCCGGCGGCGGGGTCGTCGTCGTCCGGGGGTGGCTCGTGGGGGTCGACGGGGACGCGGACGGGGTCGAGCACCGGGTCGCGCGCGGCCCGTACGGCCTGGACGGCGAGCCAGCCGATCGCGGCGCAGCGCACCAGGATCAGCACCAGGTAGAACCCCGCCGGCAGGCCGCGGTCCGGGGCCGTGGACGCCGCGATGTACAGCCAGACGCCCACGAAGTAGGCCAGTTCCGCGGTGGCCCAGATCAGGTGGTCGCGCCAGCGCAGTCCGGCCAGGGCGATCAGCGGCAGCAGCAACAACCCCAGCTGCGGCGGCAGCGACTTGATCACCAGCAGGCCGACCGCCAGGGCGAACAGCGCCAGATGGGCCACCCGCGGGCGGTAGGGCGTCACCAACGCCACCGTCACCGTGGCCACGGCGACGACCAGCAGGCCCAGCAGTGTGATCATGGTCGAGGTCGAACCACCGATGCCCGCGCCGTGGTACCACCACGACGCCGACGTGGGCTGACTCTGCGCGAACAGCGACGGGATCAGCCAGAGCGACCCGTAGCCCGGCGCCGAGTCCCGCCAGGCCTGCCAGCTGTCGCTGAGCGCCTGCACCGGGTGCGGGAACAGGATCACCCGGACGCCGACCCACGTCACCAGCCCGGCGCCGGCCGACATCAGCCAGGCTCGCACCACCCCGGCACGCAGGCACAGTCCCAGCAGGGCGAACCCGACCACGGCAACCACCGGACGAGCCGTCGACGCCAACCCCAACAACACCCCGGCCAGCACCGGCCGCGAGCGAGACCAGGCCCAGAACGTGCCCGCCAGCAGGGCCAGGGCCAGCAGGTCGTACGAGATCAGCGCCGTGCCCAACAGCACCGGTGACAGGGCCAGGTGCGCGGCGTCCCAGCGCCGGCGCCGTCCGACAGTCAGGGCCACGGCGATCACGGCGGCGATCAACACCGCGGTGAGCACCCCGGCCGAGACGTCGAAGAACCGCCGCGACTCCACCGCCACCTCGTAGCGGCCGCGCACCCCGCTGGTGGCATCGACGATGCCCGAGACCAGCCACATCGCCGTGCCGGCCAGCGGCGGCTGACCCAGACCCTGCGGGCCGATGGCGTCCATCAGCGAGGGCCGGGCGCTGGTGCCCAGACCCTCCGAGACGTACAGCACGGGGATGTCGCTGTAGCAGGCGTGCCAGAAGTGGTCGGGGGTCGACCAGCCGTCGGCGCGACAGTGCTGCTTGGTCAGCACGGCACCGACCATGGTCAGGCTGGCCAGCAGCACCAGCACCGGCAGCGCCCGCCAGTACCCCGCGGCGGCCGCCAGCCGCCGTCCGGCCGGGCCGCCCACGAGGGCACTGGCCATCCGCGCGACCGGATCGCTGCGGGACGGCGCGCTGACGCTCACCCGAGTGCCTGAGCCGATGGCAGCGGGCTGGCCCCACCGCCGTCCGTGGGTTGCGGGAGTGACGGCGACGGCAACGGCGGCTGATCGGTGGGCGGCAGCGAGGGCTGCATGGTCGCCGTCGGGTCCGGCGACGGCAGCCCGTCCGAGGCGGACGGCGTCGGGGTCGGTTGCGGCTTGGGCGCCGGGTTGACCACCTCACCGCCCCAGACCGGTTCCGGGAACTGCGCCCTCTCGGTGCCGTCGAGGGCGTCCTTCATGAACGCCGTCCACAACCGCACCGGGAACGTGCCGCCGACGATCTCCTGCCCCTTGTACCGGCCCCAACCCTCCAGCTTGCCCTCGATCGACTGCTTGGTCTTCTTGTCGGTCAACGGCCGGTACAGCGCCACCGCGGTGGACAGTTGCGGCGTGAACCCGACGAACCAGGCCGACTTGTTGGACGACGAGGTGCCGGTCTTGCCGGCCACCGGCCGGCCGAGGTTCTGGGCGTAGCTGCCGCTGCCGCGCAACACCACCTGGCGCATGGCCTGCGTGGTGTCGGCCATGATGCCGGGCTCGAAGACCTGCTCGGCCTTGACGTTGTGCTGGTAGAAGGTCTTCTTCTTGTCGACGCTGAGGATCTCGGTGACCAGGTACGGCTTGGCCCGCTTGCCCTCGGCGGCGATGGTCGCGTAGGCCCCGGCCATGTCGATCACGTGCGGGGACGCCGAGCCGAGGATGTTGAGCGGGTTGCTCTCCATGCCGGCGGTCTTGTCCGGCAGGCCGGCGCGCACCGCCACGGAGCGCGTGAACGCCGGCGACACCCGTTCGTTCAGTTGGGCATAGACCGTGTTGACCGAGTTGGCCGTCGCGGTGAGCAGGTCGATCTGGCCGAACTGGGCGCCGTTGCCCCGGCCGAAGTTCTTGACCTCGGTGGCACCTCCCGTGTCGGCCTGCTTCAGCTTGTAGGGGCTGCGACCGTTGAACCGGCTGCGCAGGTTCAGCGGCGCGGCGTCCTTCTCGGGGTTGCCCTCGAGCGCCGCGATCAGACCGAACACCTTGAACGTCGAGCCGGCCTGGATCTGGGCCTGGGTGGCCGAGTTGTACTGGGTGTCGTCGTCCCCGGCATAGACCGCGAGCACCGCGCCGTCCCCGGGTTTGACCGTCACCAGGCCCACCTGGGTGCCCTCGGGCCAGTTCTTGCGCGGGCCGAGCACCTCGTCGACGTCCGCGACCGCCTTGGCCGTGAGCTTCTTGTCGATCGTGGTCCGGATCAGGTAGCCGCCGGTGTTCAGCTTGTCGCGGTCGATGTCGAGGTCGCGGTTGCCGATGATCTCGGCGGCGATCATGTCGAGCAGGTGTCCCCGCTGGCCGGTGAGGTCGGGCCGGGGGGCCGAGCGGTTCACCTTGGGCAGCCCGGCACTCTCGATCGCCGCCTTCTCGGTCGGGCTGAGCCAGGTCTCCTCGACCATCGCGCCCAGCACGCCCTGCCAGCGGATGGTGGCCCGCTCCCGCGACTCGGGGCCGTCGATCGGGTCGTACAACTCCGGACCGTTGATGATGCCCGCGAGGTAGGCCCCCTCGGAGACGGTCAGCTGGCCGACGCTCTTGCCGAAGTAGGCCCGCGAGGCGGCCTGGATGCCGTAGGCGTTGCGGCCGAAGTAGATCTTGTTCAGGTAGTCCTGCAGGATCTGTTCCTTGGGGACGTCCCGTGCCACCTTGAGCGAGATCACGAACTCGCGCGCCTTGCGGGACACGCTGCGGTCGGACTGCAGGAAGAAGTTCTTGACGTACTGCTGGGTGATCGTCGAGCCACCCTGCAGCGAGCCACCGCGGGCGTTGTTCCACGCCGCCCGGATGATGCCGCGCGGGGAGATGCCGGCGTTGCTGTAGAAGGTGCGGTCCTCCGAGGCCAGGACGGCGCGCTGCACGTACACCGGCACCTGCTTCAGGTCGACGTTGACCCGCTCGGTGGCCTTGAACTGGCCGATCGGGGTGCCGTCGGAGTAGACCGCGGTCGAGACCTGGGGCAGGTCCTTGGCCTGCACCGAGGGGATCGGCGTCATGACGTAGAACACGACGATCGCGGCGATCAGCGCCGTCAGGGTGGTGAAGCCGGAACCGAACACGAGCTTCCAGGACGGAATCCAGCGCAGCACGCCGCGGCGTCCGGCCCGGGGGTAGTTGATCAGGCGGCGCCGTCCGTCCCCCTTGCCCGAACCGCCACCGCGCCCCGAGCCGCCCCCGCCGGAACTGCCGCCGAATCCGCCACCCGAGCCGCCGCCGGCCAGCGCCGCGGCCTGCTCCGCCGGGGAGAAGAACGCCTCGGGCGTGGTGGTGGGTACGTGCGCCGGGGCCGCTCCGTACCCGCCGTACCCATCGCCGTACCCGGCGGCGTCCTGGCCTCCGGACGACGCGGCGAAGGGATGGGCGACCTGGGTCGGGTAGGCCGCCTGGCGGTAGCCGTAGGGCGCCGGGTCGGCCGACGGGCGGCCGCCCACACCGGCGGCCGGGTCCTGCCCCGCCGCGGCGTCCCACCACGCCGGGGAGTTGTGCTCGCCGGGATCCGGCTGCGTCCTGCCTGCCACGTGTTGTCGTCCTCGGATTCGCTCGGGGACCGATCTCGGCCGTCGTGCCCCACGATGCCCGGTGCGGGCGGTTTCGTCGGGCCAGTATGCGCATCCCACCTGTGCGGGCCGGAAATCCCGCCCAGGCGAGCGGAGCCAGGCTACGCCGACGCCGGGCGCCACGCCGACCCACGGCCTGTCGCGCAGGGTGTCCGCGGCCGGCATCCGACTCCCCCGCCGCGCCGCGACCGTGTGCCGACAGCGGTGTAGGGGTTGCGCCCGCACATCCCCTGACCTAACGTTCGGATGTATCGGAGCGATACATCTCGAGGATGCATCTGGAGGACTCATGGCACGCGCAGGACGGCGCACCGACGTCCTCGAGCTCGCCGTCCTCGGCGTGCTGCACGAGGCCCCGATGCACGGCTACCAGGTACGCAAGCTGCTCAACGGTCGCCTCGGCACGTTCCGGGCGCTGTCCTACGGCACGCTCTACCCCACGTTGAAGGGCCTGGTCGGCAAGGGCTGGATCCGCGAGAGCGCCCCGGATGACGCGGACGGCGACGCCCCGCTGCCCGACGCCCCGCTCGCCGGAGCCCTGACCGGACGGCGCGGCCGGATCGTCTACGAGATCACCGCCGACGGCAAGGAGCACTTCCAGAACCTGGTGACCGACGCCGGGCCGCAGACCTGGGAGGACGACACCTTCGACGTCCACTTCGCCTTCTTCGCGCGCACCGACGCCGGCACCCGGCTGCGCATCCTCGAGGGGCGCCGGATGCGGCTGCAGGAACGGCGTGAGGCCGCGCGCCTGGCGATGCAGCGCACCCGCGAGCGCCGCGATGCCTACACCCAGGCGCTGGCCCGGCACGGCCTCGAGGCCGTCGAGCGCGAGGTGCGCTGGCTGGACGAACTGATCGACTCCGAGCGCGCCGGGAACATGACCCACCTCACCGAGCCGCCCGCCTGACGCCCCCCACTCGCCTCACCCCGCCCTCACCGCCCCACCACGGAAGGAACACCATGGGTTCGATCCGCGTCGCCATCGCCGGAGTCGGCAACTGCGCCGCCTCCCTCGTCCAGGGAGTGCACTACTACGCCGACGCCGATCCGGCCGGCACCGTCCCCGGCCTGATGCACGTGCAGTTCGGCGACTACCACGTGCGCGACATCGAGTTCGTCGCCGCCTTCGACGTGGACGGCAAGAAGGTCGGTCTCGACCTGGCCGACGCGATCGGGGCGTCGGAGAACAACACCATCAAGATCTGCGACGTGCCGCCGCTGGGCGTCACCGTGCAGCGCGGTCACACCCTGGACGGGTTGGGCAAGTACTACCGCGAGACCATCACCGAGTCGGACGCCGAGCCGGTGGACGTCGTCCAGGTGCTGCGCGACGAGCGGGTCGACGTCCTGATCTCCTACCTGCCGGTGGGCTCGGAGGACGCGGACAAGTTCTACGCCCAGTGCGCGATCGACGCCGGGGTGGCGTTCGTCAACGCGCTGCCGGTGTTCATCGCCAGCGACCCGGAGTGGGCCGAGAAGTTCCGCGCGGCGGGGGTGCCGATCGTCGGGGACGACATCAAGTCGCAGGTGGGCGCGACGATCACGCACCGGGTGATGGCGCGGCTGTTCGAGGACCGGGGGGTTGTCCTCGACCGGACGTACCAGCTGAACGTCGGCGGCAACATGGACTTCAAGAACATGCTCGAGCGTGACCGGCTGGAGTCCAAGAAGGTCAGCAAGACCCAGGCGGTGACCTCGAACCTGAGCGGGCCGCTCGGTGGCAAGATCAGCGACCGCAACGTGCACATCGGCCCGAGCGACTACGTGGCCTGGCTGGACGACCGCAAGTGGGCCTACGTGCGGCTCGAGGGCCGGGCGTTCGGCGACGTGCCGCTGAACCTGGAGTACAAGCTCGAGGTCTGGGACTCCCCCAACTCGGCCGGCGTCATCATCGACGCGCTGCGCGCCGCGAAGATCGCCAAGGACCGCGGCATCGGCGGCCCGGTGATCCCCGCCGCTGCCTACTTCATGAAGTCCCCGCCCGAGCAGATGGAGGACCGCGCCGCCCGCGAGCGCCTCGAGGCCTTCATCCGCAACGACGCCTGACCCCGCCTGACCACACCCGCCTGACCAACCCTGAGAAACCCGCTCATGCTCCGCAGGTGACTGCTCATGCTCCGCTGGTGACGCATGAAACGCGACATTTCGGACGCACCGGCGTCACCTGCGGAGCATGACGGGGTTCAGATCTCGATCAACACGCTGTCCTCGTCACCGCTGAGCCGGGGACGCGGGGACGGCAACTGTCGCACCTGGCTCGCCATGCGACGTGCCACGGCGGCGGCGTCCGGGCCGACCATCGTGATGGTTCCCCGACCGGACGCCGGACGCCACACCACCCGGACCCGCGCCGAGGACGACGCCGCCTGCAACACCTCCCAGGCGAGCGATCGCAGCTGGTCACGCGCCGAGACCGCTCGGCCGGCCGTCGATTCCGACGCAGCCACCGACGCAGCCACCGACGCTCCCGCCGAGAGTGACCCCCAGGACGAGACCTCCTGGTCGGCCGCGGCATCGGTCCCGGGCCGATCGGGGACCACCAGGTCGACCCGGACGCCGCGGCGACGGGCCGCCTGCACGGATCGCACCAGCTCGGCGTCCAGCAGTTCGGGCGCAGCCAGATGGTCACGCGTCGCCGCCTCGATCAGCGCCAACCGGCGAATCTGCTCGACCGAGAGCGCCTCGGCCGTGGCGATCAGCGTCAACGCCGGTCCGACGGTGCCGGCCAGGACCCCGACCCGTTCCGCTGCGGCCCGGGCGCGCTCCTGCTCGACGGTCAGGTCCAAACGCGCCGTGGCCTCCCCCGCGCTCGCCTGCTGGACCTGGCGCCACGCCCGATCCAGCGCCACGCGCAGCAACCCTCCCGAGACCGCGGCGCCGATCATCACCGGTATCGGGCCGGTCAGGCACGCCCACACCGGCCAGCCTCGCAGCCCGTCGACCACCATCACCGGCAGGGTGAACGCGGCCGCCGCCCAGCCGCCGGCGCCCCGGCGGAAGCGGTAGGCGAAGGCCCCCACCGGCACCGTGAGCGCGCCGAGATACCAGTAGCGCCAGTCGGACCCGCCGTCGACGGGCGCAGTCATGGCGAGCACGGTCGCGGTGCCCGCCCCGACCAGGACGGCCGGTGACCAGTTCCAGCGCGACGGAGTGATCGCCATGCTGACCACCGTCAGCGCCGCGATCACCGCGACCGCGGCCACACCGAGCGCCGGCCATCGTGAGGCCCGCAGCTGGCCGAAGCCCATCACCACGTTCAGCACCGCCACGAGCACGCCGAGAGTGATCAGCGGGACGAAGGCGCGCAGCTGCCATTCCGTCGGATCCCCCACGGGCGCAGGCGTTCCCGCGCGCCATCTGAGGCTGACGGTGGTGCCCTGACCCGGCAGGCTGTGTACGTCGGCCGACCCGCCCACCACGCGCATGCGGCGCACGATGCTGAGCCGGACGCCGTCCCCCCAGTCGTCGGGTCCCGCCGCGAAACCCCTTCCGCGGTCGGTGATCTGCAGCCGAGCGGAGGTGGGTGACAGCTCGCCCCGCACCTCCGCCTGCCGCTGGCCGGAATGGCGGGCCACGTTCGTCAGCGCCTCGTTCACCGCCTCGAGCACGGCGTGGCGGGCCTCGTCGTCCTCGATCTCACCCGGCTCACCACCGCCGGGGCCGCGCAGGTGCAGGTCCAGCGCGATGCCCAGCCGTCGTGCCTGGTCACGCCACAACTCGGCCAACGGCCGGCGCACCTGGTCGGGGTCGCCGCGGAACGCCGCCAGGGCCTGGGTGGCCAGGCTGCGGGCGCCGTCCGGCACCCCCGCCGGCGCCCGGACGGCGATCCGCAGGGCACCGAGCACCTTGTCGTGCACCAGCCCGTCCCAGCGCTGCAGCTCGTAGACCCGCCGCCGGCCGCGCACCACCTCCTCCTGCAGGCGCCAGGCGGCGTCCACGGCACCGATCACGCTGCGTCCGGCCCGTTGCAGAACCGCCACCACGGCCGTGGCGAACACGCCGCTGAGAGCCAGCAGCGCGGCCTCGACGACGGCGCGCGGCGTCCCCAGCGTGTCGGCGCGCAGCAGCGCCACCCCGGTGGCGAAGGCAGCGATGACCAGCAGCGAGACCCGCACCCCGAGCAGCGCCGAGATCACCATGCCGGCGCCCGCCACGTGGAAGAGCGGTGGGTAACCCCGAAAGGTGCCGGTCCAGACCCCATGGGTGGACGGCCAACACCAGACAGCAGGTCACCACGATCACCCGCAACGGGATCAGGGCCGAGCGGCCGCGCAGCCCCAGCCACCAGGCCCAGGCGAGCTGGGCGGCCAGCACCGCCACCGTGCCCACGGCGAATCCCGGGCGATAGGCCGCGGGCTGCTGCACCGCACGCAGCGCGGACAGGGGCAGGTTGACGGTGATCAGGCCGGTGCCCGCCCAGTACAGGGCACGGCGGACGACGGCCTCGTGCGCTTCCACGGCAGCGTCAGGTCACGTCGGGTCGGGTCACGCAGAGCCGGGGTCGGCCGGGTTCGGGAGCAAGCCGTCCTCGACCGCCCGCTGATACAGATCGGTCTTGGTCGGAGCCGGCCGCCCGGCGTCCAGGTACTTGCGGCGCACGCGGCCGAGGTACTCGCGGGCGGTCTCGACACCGATACCGGCCCGGCGGGCGACCGATTTCAGCGGCAGCCCGGTGGCGTACAGCGAGACCACCTGGGCCTCGCGGGGGGCCAGCATCGGCGTGCGTCGCTCGGCGACCGACTCCATCACGCTCGCCCAGTCGGCGTTGAGGTAGGGCTCGCCGTGCCGCACGACCTCGATCGCCTCGGCGAGCACCTCCCACTCCTCGTGCTTGCCCACCAGGCCGAGCGCGCCGGCACACAGGCAACGACCCAGGATCGCGTGGCGTCGCTCCTGGGTGTAGAGCACCACCGGCCAACCGCGGCCGTGCAACTGCCGGACGTTGTCCTCGGGATCGCTGCCGTCGGCCAGCCGCAGATCGAGCAGGACGACGTCGAAGTCACCGCCGTCGGCCAGGACGGACTCGACGGAATCGGCCTCGACCCACTCCGCGCGCGCCGGGATCAGGCCGTCGAGCCCGGTACGGACGCCGGCAGAGATCGCCGGGTGGTCATCCACCACGGCCAAACGCAGATGGCCCACCATCCCCCGATGTCCCCTCCCTGTGTGCACTCCCCCTGTGCACTCCCCCGAGGGCCCATCGTGACAGCCGGTGGTCGGGTCGGCCAGTGCCCTTGTCCCCCAGGAGTGGGACTGCCACTCGGTCACGATCGCAGACAGGATCGAAGCCGACGTCCGGTGCGCCAGGTCGGGACGGGCGGGCGCGGGCACCGGGTGGAGGGACTCGGTGCCCGGCCACCTCGATGCGGCCGCGCCCACCGTTGTCCCGAGACGGGCGGGCCGGCGCACCGGACGGTCATCGATCACTGCAGTCATGGATCACTGCACGTCATGGATCACTGCAACCGCAGCGATTCCGAGGGGACGACATCATGAGGGCTCGTGGACCGCGCCTGATCCTGTTGGCGCTGATCGCCTTCGTCCTGACGCTCACCCGGTCGGGGACGGCGCAGGCCACCACGACGCCGGGCGTGAACGCCACCCCGGGCAATGTGACCGCGCACTGGTGGGGATCCGACGGCTGTACCGCCGTGCCGGACAGCGGCACCTATCGCGGCGTCTCCTTCGACTTCAACCATGCCTGCGTTCACCACGATGGCTGCTACGCCTACCACTGGGGCAGCCGGTCGACGTGCGACGACTGGTTCTACAACGACATGGTCGCGAGCTGTAACTACCTGCACAGCGCCTCGTCGTCCCGGTTGCTCTGTTACGAACAGGCCGGCATCTACTGGCAGGGCGTGCGCTGGTTCGGGGGGCCGTTCTACACCTGGTGGAGCTACAAGACCCCGCTCGCGTGAGCCGTGACGCCGTCCCGGTGAGAGGTCCCGGACGTCGTGGGCCTCGTCGTCCGGTGGTGGCGCTGCCGGCACCCAACCGGCTCATGCTCCGCGGGTGACACAACGCCCGGCCCGAAATGTCGGTTTCATCCCGTCAGCTGCGGAGCATGGCCCGTCACCTGCGGAGCATGAGCGGGTTGGGGGCGGTCGGGTTGGGGGCGGTCGGGTTGGGGGCGGTCGGCGAGGGCGGCGAGGGTGGGGAGGTGGGAGAGCCACCACTGGTCGGTGGGGCGGCGGGAGGCGGGGTCCAGGTGGTCGTGCAGCCTCGCCAAGGGTGCAGTCCGGAGTTCGCCTTCGACGGAGCCCAGGTAGACCGCCTCACGGCGACCGTCGGCGCGTTGCTTGGCGATCACGTCGAGCGCCTCGGTGACCAGCCGGACGGCGAGGATCCGGTCGAACGGGGACGGCGCGCCGCCCTGCTGTACGTGGCCGAGCACCAGGCTGCGGACGTCGAACAACCCCTCGCTCTCCTCGGCGAACAGCCGGGCCAGGACGTCGCCGGTGTAGTTGTCGTTGGCCCCCTCGGCGCGCAGCACCAGGAACAGCCGGCGCCCCGCCCGGAAGGCGGCCCGCATCGCCTCGAGGTCACGCTGGATGCCCGGCAGGTCGACACCGGTCTCGTGCAGGTAGACCCGCTCGGCGCCGCCGGCCAGGGCGGCCATCGTGGTCAGGTAGCCGCAGCGGCGTCCCATCAGGTCGACGATGAAGCAGCGCCGGTGCGCCCCGGCGGACTGCTTGATGCCGTCCAGCGCCTCGACGGCCACCCCGAGCGCGGTGTCGGCACCGATCGCCACGTCCGAGCCCGGCAGGTTGTTGTCGATGGTCGTCGGCACGCACACGATCGGCAGCCGCAGCGCCGGGAATCGCGCGCTCTCGGCGACGAACGAGGCCGCCGACAGGTACCCGTTGTAGCCACCGATCACCAGCAGGGCATCGAGCCGGTGTTCCTCCACGGCCCGGCTGATGGCGTAGAGGTGCTCGACGTCCGGGATCGCGCGCTGGGTGCCCAGCGCCGCGCCGCCCTCGGCGATCCAGCCGTCGACCTCGTGCCACGACAGCTCGCGTACCGTGCCTGCGGCGGTCCCCGTCGAGCTGCCCGCGGAGCTGCTCGCCGCGAGGCCCGCGAACCCGCCGAAGATCCCCATCATCCGCATCCCGCGGGCGATCCCCAGCCGCACCGCGGCGTACACCGCGCTGTTCATGCCCGGCGCCAGCCCACCGCTGTGGATCACGCCGACGCGCGGGGCATCGTCCGGCAGCGGGTGCTCGGGCGGCGTGGCCGTCGCCGCCAGGATCTGCATCATGGTCGCGAACGTCGCGCCGCGGGCCTCGACCGCCCCCACGGTGTCCCCGGCGGACATCCGCGCGCCGAGCTCGCGGGTGGCCGCCACCGCCGCCAGCAGCGGCAGCCGGCTGACCCGGCTGTGTTGCAGGCCGATCAGCACCGGCTCGGCCCCCGGGACGGCGTCCAGCACCTCGCGCGCGGCGGCGTGACCGAGCAGGGTGCTCATCCAGCGATCGAAGGCACTCGGCCGTCCGCCCCGCTGCACGTGGCCGAGGTTGGTGACCCGGGTGTCCTCGCCGAGCCGATCGCGCAGCACCGCCATCACCTGCTCGGTACGGATCGGGGCACCCGCGGCGTCGACCGCGCCCTCGGCGACGATCACCAGGCTGTCGCGGCGTCCGGCGGCGCGGCCGGCGCGCAATGCCGCGCACAGCTCGTCCTGCCAGCCGGGGCGGGCCGGCTGCTCCGGCACGAACACGTAGTCACAGCCGCCGGCCACGGCGGCCATCAGCGGCAGGTAGCCACAGTGGCGTCCCATCACCTCGATCACGAAGCTGCGCTGGTGGCTGGCCGCGGTGGAGGTGATCGCGTCGATGGCGTCGACGATGCGGTGCAACGCCGAGTCGGTGCCGATGGTCATGTCGAAGCCGACCAGGTCGTTGTCGATCGAACCGACCAGTCCGGCGATCATCAGATGCGGGTGGCGGGCCGCGGTGGCGGCGTCCAATCGGCCCTCGGCGACCAGCTCGGCGAGCAACTCCGGCCACTCGGTGTGGAACTCGGCCGCCCCGGACAGGCTGCCGTCGCCGCCGATCACGACCAGCCGGTCGATGCCCTCGTGCACCAGGTTCAGCGCCGCGGTGCGCCGTCCGTCGCGGGTGCGGAAGTCGGCCGAGCGCGCGGTGCCGATCATGGTGCCGCCGCGGTGCAGGATGCTGCCGACGTCCTCCCAGTGCAGCTGCCGGATCCGGTCGCCGCCGTCCACCAGCCCCTGCAGGCCCTCGTAGA
Organism: Kineosporiaceae bacterium; assembly: GCA_046330955.1. GTDB lineage: Bacteria > Actinomycetota > Actinomycetes > Actinomycetales > Kineosporiaceae > JADJPO01. Next base: position 68,978 of record JAXLRT010000010.1, read on the forward strand.
CCGCGTACGGCTGCGCGCCGGCGGTGATGGTGCTGCGGACGACGGCGCGCAGCGCGGCGTTCATGCCCTGGGCGTCACCCCCGCTGGTGAGGACGGCGAGGCGGACGGGCGTCGGCTCAGCGGATGGTGGCGAGGTGGTCTGTGCGTCGGACACGAGCTCAATCCTTGCCGACCGGCCATTCCCCCCCGGCGAGCGACACCTTGCCCCACGATGTGATCTCCGTGTCTTCTCGGCATCGCACCGGCGCGCCCTCGACGCCCCTTCTCCCACCCGCTCCGTCGTCCAGCAGATCCCTGGCCCCAGACAGAGGGGACGTTCGATGTCACCTGGCGAGGCCCCCGGAGGTAGGCCACCGCGCCGTTACAACACTCGTTCGGCACAGCCCGCAGCTGCGGCGACATCGACTCCCTGTGGCGCCGGCCTCGACCGTCCATGGTGAAGCCGCCCCCTCGGCGGCATGGCGGACGGTCGCGCAGCGCTCAACAATGGGCAGATGGCGATCACGGACGTCGACCCGCTCGTCTTCGTGAGCTATCGGCGCAGTGATGCCGCCGGCCACGCCCGCGCTCTCTACCGCGACCTGTGCCGCCGGTTCGACAAGGACCGCATCTTCTTCGACCGGGAGTCCCTCGAGGCCGGAAGCGTCTTCCCCGAACGCCTACGGGAGGGCATCCGGTCATGCCGGGTGCTCCTGGCCCTCATCGGACCGGACTGGCTGAACGCCCGGTCGGCGGACGGCGGCCGCCGTCTCGATCGCGAGGACGACGTGGTCCGCCAGGAGCTCGCCACCGCACTGGACCTCGGCAAGGCCATCATCCCGGTGACCTTCGACGACACCCCGGTGCCACCCGCCTCCGACCTGCCGCCACCGCTGCGGGCACTGGTCGACCACGACGTCTTGATGCTGCGCGGCAAGAACCTCGAGTACGACACCCAACTGGAGGAGCTCGTGCGGCTCCTGACCCGGGTTCCCGGCATGCCCCGGCCCTCGCCACCCGACCAGGGGGTGTTGGTGGGCGCCGGGCTGGACTTCGACGTCTACCGGCGTGGCCGATACGTGCCGATCCGCCCTCGGGTGCCACTGCGTGCCGCGTTCAAGCCCCTGATCGAGGACCGCACCCAGATCTTCACAGGCCGTCGAGACGTGTTCCGACGGATCATGGAGTTCGCTGCCCGTCGCGACGGTGGATACCTGGTCGTGACCGCGCCACCGGGGTTCGGCAAGACCTCCCTGGTGGCCAACCTCGTCTCAGCCACGCCCGAGGCCTTCGCCTACCATTTCTTCGCCCCCGTGTACGGCGCAGAGACCCTCGACGAGACGTTCTTCCTGCAGAACGTGGTGCAGCAGATGACCGCCTGGGACGATGCGGCACAGGAGGTTCCGGACTCGCTCAACGAGCTACGGGCGCTGTACCAGCAGCTCGTCGAGACACCGCGTGAACACAGCCAGGTGCTGGTGCTCGACGGGCTCGACGAGGTCGGTTCCTGGCGGCTGGCTCCCTACCTGAGTCGCCAGTTGCCCCCGAACCTGCACATCGTCGTCACGGTCCGCGACGTCGGGCAGGACTGGCGAGCCGACTACGAGTTCCCTCGGGATCAGGTCACCCCGTTGCCACTCGGCGGTCTGGACCGGGAGGAGGTCCGTGAGCTCTTCGCCGGACTCGGCACCCCGGACGACGGCGTCATCATCGACGATGACCTGCTGACCGAGGTGATGTCCCGGGCGGCCTACGAGGACGACCCACGCCTGGGCGCCGACCCCTTCTACGTCCGGTTTCTCGCCGAGGACGTCGCCGCGGGCAGGATCACCCCGCGCGACGTGGCCCACCAGCCGCACGGCCTGGACGCCTACCTGGATCGCTGGTGGCAACAGATTCGGCAGCTGGCGGGCGACACCCCGATCCGCGACCTGTTCGGCACCCTGGCGGCCGCGGTGGGCCCGATGTCACGGGTCGAGTTGGAGGCCGTCAACCCGAGTCTGCTGGACGACTGGTCGGGGGACTTCTTCGACCAGGTCCTCGAGCGGGTACGCCGGATGGTCCGACGGCACGAGGATGGTCGCTACAGCCTTGTGCACCCCAGGCTTCGCCGCTACATCGCCGACCCTCGACGGATCGGCAAGATCAGCGACTACCGGGGGCGACTGCTCGCCTTCTGCGAAGGGTGGCCGCAACACCACAGCCCGTATGCCCTGACCGCCTTCGGGACGCACCTGCTCGAGGCGGGCCGACTCGACGATCTGTATCGACTCCATTCGGCGGAGTGGATCGCGGCGCACTGGTCCGTGCTGGGCACCTATGCAGCGCTCGTCAGGGATCTGGACGCCGCATCCAAGGCACTGTTCGGCGCGCCGGAGGCGGACCACGCCCGGATCGCTGCCTTCGTGGTCGCCCGTCAGACGGCCCGGGAACTCATGCTGTCCTTTCCCGAGGAACTCTTCACCGCGTGGGTCGCGGACGGTGACGTGGACCGGGCGCTGGCCTGCCTGCGGGAGGTCGGCTCGGCTCGTGGCCATGCCGTCGGCGTGCTCATCGCGGTGGCGACGGCGATCCTCGATCAGGGCACCCACCACGCCGGCCGTGCCGACCACGCCGGCGAACTCGCGCTGCGCGCGGCCGATGAGATCCGCCTGATTCGCATGACGAACCAGCAGTACGGCGCCCTGGTCGACCTGGTGGAGCTCCTGCCCGCCCACCGCGGGCTTTCCGAGGCCGCTCGCGGGCGACTGCTCACGATGGTCGACGAGTTCATCCGCCAGGCCCCGGACGACGTCCTGCGGGCTGCCTCGCTCGGTGCCCTCGCCTCCGCGCTGAGCTCGTCCACCCCCGATCTGGCGCGAGCGCGCGACCTCACCGATCAGGCCCGGGCCGCCGCCGCGACCATCCAGTCCCCTGCGGACCGGGCATACGTGTGCGCGGCGTTGCTGCCTGCGCTCGAGACCCTGGCGCCGGACGCCGTCCTGCCCGAGCTGGAGCTGTTGGTCGATCACGGGGCGGCGGTGTTGCGGCACGGCTCGCTCATGAAGAACCCGTTCTTCCGGCTGCTGGACAACTGGCGCCCCGAGGCCGGCCCCGACCCCGACCGGGCAGCCCGGTTCCTGCTGCGGGTGGCGCAGCTGTGCCTGGCGGAATCCGAGGACTATCTGGGGACCGCCCTGACCGGCATCGTGCCGCACCTGATCCGGCTGGACCGCTCCGCCGAGGCGCTGGCACTGCTCCACAGCGGTCTGCAGGTCGATCAGGTCGAGGGCAGCCGCGCGATCTGTGCCTCGGTGCTCGAGCTGCGCGAGGTCGCCGCCGACCAGCTGCCGCAGTGGTTGGACCTGGCCGTCGAGGCGACCGATCCGTCCTTCCACCAACTCCCGATCAACCGTGAACTCTTCACCGAGGTGGTGGTCGGCGCCCTGGCGCGGACCGGCGACTGGGACGCAGCGGTGGGTCTGATGCGCACCATCAGGCCCCGCGAGCTGGCGAAAGTCGCCCTCGGGTTGCTTCGACTCATCACCACCATCGATGTCCCGGACACCGCAGCCCGGGAGGCGCGGATGGATCGGGTGGCGGCCGTGGTGGAGGAGTTCGGTGAACAGATCCTGCCCGACGACCGAGCCCGGGTCGCCGCCGTCCGGGCACAGGCCGCCGAACCGGCACGAGCCACGCGCGAACTCGCCCGAGCCAGTGCGCTGTGCCTGGCCCACCTCCCCGAGGGCGAGTGCGATGTCCTGCGCCGGATTCAGGTGGCTGCACTGCACCAGTCCGGCGCCCACCAGCAGATCGCCGGCGTTCTGCACGCGATGACCTGGGTGTCGTCGGTCTCCGAAGCGACGGCGGCGCTCGTCCGATCCGATGACGTCTCCGCGGCGGACCGCTCCCGGTATGCGTTCGCGCTGCTCGAAGAACTGCGTGCTCGACGCGGTGCCCCGCTCTACGGCGATGCGCTCCGGACGGCGGCGCCACTGGTCGCTCGCGTCGCGCCCGACGACCCGGTGCTCGCGGACCACCTGGCACAGCTGCTCCTCGCCAGCACGGACGACGTCCCCGGGGGCGACGAACTCATCATGGTCGCTGCGACCGTGGCCGCCGGCCTGGTCGGGGTGGAGGTCGAGCGAGGCGCCCGGGCTCTGGCTGGCGTCCTCGGCTGGGTTCGAGGGGTCCAAGCCCAGGGCTATCGGCTGTCGGTGCACACCGTCGAGCTCGTCGCCGACCAGTTGGCGTCGGTCGTCGGCGTTCTGGGCGAGCGCTCGACACCCCTGGCGGAGGAGCTGGCGGCTGTCGTCGACGTCGTCGGCACCGACGACGTCGTGGACAGCCTCACCGCCCGCGCGGCGCAGTGCCGAGTGCTGGCGCAGCACGACATCGCGGCGACCCTCGTCACGCTCGAACGGATGGTGCCCGAGATCTCGGATCTGGCCGAGGTGTCCTCGCCCGCTCTGTACCTGACCCGCATGATCGCGGACCTCACGGGTCGGCGTGTGGGGGTCAACGAGGTGCAGGCGCGAGCGGTGCGGGTGCTGGCCGACACGACAGCCCGCTGCGCCCATCGATCGGCCGACGAGGCGTTTCGGGTGCTCGAGCTGATCGTCGATCAGGCGGTGTCGATCCCGAGCCCACTCGATCGGGCGCAGGCGCTCGTGGCCGTGAGCGCCTGCCTCCCGCTCGGGCCGGCGGCCTGGTCCCCGCGGTGGCCGGGCCTGGTGATCGGGGCGCTGCAGCGGGCCGCGTTCGAGGATGCCGGGCTCCGGTCCGCCGTCCTCGAGGCGGGGGTCGAGGCGCTGTGCACCGTGGCCGACCCGGAGACCGCCGAACGGCTGGCCCAACAGGAGGAGGACGAGGCCGCGCTGGACCTGCTCCGCAACCAGGTCACGATCGCCCACGAACGCGCCGAGCTGGGGCACCTGACCGTCTTCGAGGAGGCGTGCGTGGACGTCGACGACGGTCAGCTGGCCGGCGCCGTGCTGCACTCGGTGCGGGTCGAGGACGACGCCGAGGGGGTGCTGCGGGCGCTCAGCGAGCTGCTCGTCCACGAACAGACCGGGGTGCGGCGCGCCCGACTGCTCTCAGACCTCGTTCCGGCTCTCGCGGCGCCGCTGTTCGCCCTCGACGGTGCGGCGGCGCTGGAACGGATCATCGTCGAGATCGAGCGGTTCGACCGTGCCTTCGTGGACGCCGCCCGGCTGATCGCGCGACCGGCCACGTCGGCCGGCCCCGCGTAGCCGGGTCCGCGCCCTGAGGACCGGCGGAGCCTGAGCGGTTGGGATGGGTGGGGGTGGGATGGCTTAGGGTGGGGTTCGTGCGCATGACCAACCGCCTGTGGTGGCCCGCCGGTTAGGCGGTCACCCACGCGCACATTCCCCGCGGCCGCCTCGATCGAGGCGGCCGTTGCCGTGTGCCCGTGGTGCTGCGCACCACAACGGAGCCTCGATCAGCCGCCCTGATCGAAGGAGCTCCGATGACCCCCGCCACCCGCCTGCTGCTCGCTCTGGCCCACGACCCCGCGCCGCCACCGTTCGCACTGCTGTGCCGCCACCGGGCCGACCGAGGCGAGAGCGTCTCCACCGAGGACGCCGCTGCCGGCCACGCCGAGCCGGTGCTCGAGCTGCTGATCGGCACCCCGGACGACGTCCACGACGTCGAGCGGTTGGCCGACCTGCCGTTGCCCGCGCCGGGCGCCCCACCGGTATTCGCCATGGTGCCGTTCCGCCAGGTCGCCGAACTCGGGTACGCCCACCACGACGACGGCGCCCCGCTGCGCTACCTCGGCGCCCGCGAACGTCACGAGCTGACCCTCGCCGAGGTGCTCGAGGTACTGCCGACGGACGACATCCCGCTCACGGCAACGGGTTTCGACCTGGACGACGACGCCTACACCGAGGTCGTCACGCGGGTGATCGAGGACGAGATCGGCCGCGGCGAGGGCGCGAACTTCGTCGTCCGCCGCGAGCTGCGCGCCGTCCAGCCGCTGCCGCCGGTGCGAGCGGCGCTCGCCGTCCTGGGCCGGTTGTTGCGCGGCGAGCGCGGCGCCTACTGGACCTTCGCCGTCCATCTCGGTGCCCTGACCGCGGTGGGGGCCACGCCCGAACGCCACCTCAGCGCGGCGTCCGGCCGGGTGGTGATGAACCCGATCAGCGGCACGTTCCGCTACCCGGCGGGCGGCCCCACCCGGGATCAGCTGCTCGCCTTCCTGCGCGACCGCAAGGAGGTCGAGGAGCTGTTCATGGTGGTGGACGAGGAGCTGAAGATGATGAGCCGGCTCGCGGTGGCCGGCGGGCAGGTGCACGGGCCGCTGCTGAAACCCATGGCCCATCTGGCCCACACCGAGTACCTGCTCACCGGGTACAGCGACCTCGATGTGCGAGAGGCGTTGCGCGAGAGCATGTTCGCGGCCACGGTGACCGGGTCGCCGGTGCAGAACGCCTGCCGGGTGATCACGCGGCACGAGGCCGGCGGGCGCGGCTACTACTCCGGCATGGCGGCGCTGCTCTCGGCCGGGCCGGACGGTCCGCGGCTCGATGCCCCGATCCTGATCCGCACCGCCTACCTCGGTGACGACGGGTCGGTGCGGGTGCCGGTCGGGGCCACCCTGGTGCGACACAGCGTGCCCGAGCACGAGGTGGCCGAGACCCATGCCAAGGCCGCCGGGGTGCTGTCGGCCTTCTCGGCGAGCGCACTCTGCCCATCCGACGCACCCGGTGCGCCCGCGGCGGCACCGCACGCCCTGCCGTCCGACATCGCCGACGACCCGCAGGTGGTCGCCGCTCTGGCCGCGCGCAACGCGATGCTGGCGCCGTTCTGGCTACGGCCGCAAGCGGATCGGCCCGACCCGCGGCGGCACCGGCGCAGCGCGCTGGTGATCGACGCCGAGGATGCCTGGACCGCGATGCTCGCCCACCTGCTGCGTCGCCTGGGCGTGGCGGCCCACGTCGAACGGTGGGACGCCGTGAGCCCGGCCCAGATCGCGCGGGCCGACCTGCTGGTCGCCGGCCCGGGCCCGGGCGACCCCCGCGAGCTCGGCGATCGACGGATCGCGGCGCTGCACGGGATCATCGCCGCCCGCCTGGCCGGCCGGCGTCCACTGCTCGCGGTGTGCCTGAGCCACCAGATCCTCGCCGGGCTGCTCGGGCTGGCGCTCGCCCCACTGCCGCAGCCGTTTCAGGGCACGCAGCGCGCGGTGCGGGCGTTCGGCCGCGACGTCCGGGTGGGGTTCTACAACACCTTCACCGCCCGCGCGCCCCGCACCCCGGGCCCCGCACGCGGCGCCGCGCCGTCCGGGGTCGAGATCTGGACGGCGCACCCGGACGACGACGAGATCGTCGCGATGCGTGGCGACCGGTGGGCATCGGTGCAGTTCCACCTGGAGTCGGTGCTCTCGCCGGACGGCGTCGACCTGCTCGCCGACCTGGCCGCCGCCCTGCTGGCTGCCGCGCACCACGCCGGCGCGGACCCCATCGGCCCGGTACGCGAAGGCCGACCCCAACCCGCTCATGCTCCGCAGGGGTGACGCATCACGCCTGATATGCCCGGATTGCGCGTCAGCAGCGGAGCATGGCCGGTCACCCGCGGAGCATGAGCGGGTTTGTGGGGGTGTCAGGGGTAGGTGACGAGGATCTTGGCGTCGATCCGCTTGGTGCTGGCGGCGAGGGCGTCGATGGTGCGCTCGAACGGGAATCGGCTGGTGACCACCGAGTCGAGGGAGAGCCGGCCCGACTCCATCAGCCGGATCACCCGGGGGAAGATGCCCCGGCCGACGTGTCCCCGGGCCCCGACGACGCGGGCCGCACGGGTCACCAGCACGTCGAGGTTCACCGGCACGTGCAGGCCGGTGCGCCCCAGGTAGACCATGGATCCGCCGGGGGCGAAGGCTCGTTCGATCTCGGGCATGGTCGCCAGGCCGGCACCGGCCGCCTCGACGATCATGTCGGCACCCCAGCCGCGGGTCTCGGTGAGGATGACCTCCGACGCCGAGACCTCGCGGGGGTCCCACACGGCGTCGGCGCCGACCGCGAGCGCCGTCTCGCGGCGTTCGGCCACGGTCTCGAAGGCGAGCACCTTGGCGGCACCGGCCGCCCGAGCGAGGGCGATCGCGCCGAGCCCGATCGGGCCACAGCCGAAGACCGCGACGTACCCGCCGGGTGAGAACCCGCCGGCCGAGACGAACATGCCGTTGTAGGAACAGCCGATCGGCTCGACCATCGAGCCCCACTCCAGCGCCCGCTCCGCGCTGCCGAGCGCCTCGGCGAGATCGTCGAGTGGCCACAGCAGCCGTTCGTCGGCGACCAGGTACTCGGCGTAGGCCCCGGGTGCCGAGAATCCCAGCATCTCGAGGTCGCGGCACTGGTTCCACTGGCCGGTGCGGCAGGCCTCGCAGGTGCCGCAGTACAACATGCCCTCGCCCGCCACCAGTTGGCCCGGCCGCAGGCTGCGCACCCCGGGCCCGACCTCGACCACCTCGGCGGTGTACTCGTGCCCGACCACGACCGGCAACCGCACCGGCCCGGAGAACACGACGTAGCCGTCGTCGTCCTGCTGGTAGCAGTGGGTGTCGCTGCCGCAGACACCACAGGCCCGAACCCGCAGCAGCACCTGCCCGTGACCGGGGGTGGGATCGGGCAGCTCCACCGGACTGAACCGCGGGTTACGCCACACCTTCGAGGCCATGGTCGCCTTACCCGTGGCCAGTTCGGTCGCGCTCGGCTGGTAACCGGGTCGGGGCTCCCAGTCCCCCTCCAGCAAGATCGCTCGCATGTTGTTCCCTGCCCACGGTGCTCGGCGACGCAGTCGGCCGGTCCGGATCGACGAACGACGACTACGGCGAGGTGCGCCCTCGCGCAGCGCAGATTAGCCGCGTGGTTTTTCGCCGATCCACGAATGACGGAACCGTCACACGGCGCGCCGACCGCCGAGTGGGGAGCGAGCTCGCAAAAGGCACCGGGCGATCATGCAGAATCGGGTCCAAGGTCCTGATTCGATCTCGGTCAGCGAGTGGTGAGGGACAGGGCACGGCGATAGGCGTGGGCAATGTCCTCCCGGGTCCACGGCCCGGGTTCGACCGGGATCCACCCCGCCAGCGCCGCCTCGGTGAGTGGCTCGACGTCGTCCTCGGTCACCCCGCAGTCGCGCAAGGTGGGGCAGCCCAGCTCGGCGAGCAGCCGCTGCACGGCCCGGACGGCGCGGCTGCCGTCCGGGGCCTCTCCCGGGCGGAGCGGCGGCTCGCCCAGGGCGTCGGCGACGCGCTCGAGTCGGGCGGGGACGTAGCGGCGATCGTGCTCCATCGACTCGGCCAGCATCAGCGCGACGGTCAACCCGTGCGGCAGGTGGTGCAAGCTGCCGAGCGGGTGCGCCAGGCTGTGTTCGCTGCCGGCCTCACTGACGTTCATCGCCAGCCCGGCCAGCAACGCCGCCGCGGCCATGTCGGTACGCGCATCGAGGTCGAGCGGATGGGCGATCACGGTCGGCAGGGCGCGGCTGATCAGCCGCACCGCCTCGAGGCCCAGACCGTCACCGACCGGGGTGTGCACGCTGGACAGCGTGGCGCCGATGGCCTGTCCGAGGGCGTCGATGCCACCCCACAGCGTCGGGCCGGGCGGCAGGGCGAGGGTCAACCGCGGATCGACGAAGCAGTACTGCGCCCGATTGTGCGGGCTGGGTGCTGCGACCTTGAGGCCGCTGTCGGGATCGGTCATCACCACCCCGCCGGTCACCTCGCTGCCGGTGCCGGCCGTGGTGGGCACGGTGATCAACGGCACGAACGGGGCCGAGATCGGCTGCGGTTCGCCGGGCCAGATGTAGCGACGGATGGAGCCGGGGTTGGTCAGCAGCAGTCGGGCACCCTTGGCGGTGTCCAAGGCCGAGCCGCCCCCGAGGGCGATCATGACATCCGCCCTCCCGTCGGCATGTGCCCGGCGCAGCTGATCACCGAGGGCATCGACCGTGGCCAGAGTGGGCTCGCCGACGGGCACCTCGGCGATGCTCACGCGCAGGCCGAGCGACACCAGGTGAGCCAGCAGCTGTTGGATGGCGGGCAGCACCAGCACCACCGGGTCGGCGATCACGAAGGGCGCCTGGCAGCCCTCGTACGTCACGGCCTCACCGAGCCGTTCCAGTGAGCCGGGGCCGAAGTCGATGCGGACGGGGAGATGATTCGTGAAATCGGGAACGTGACGGGTCATGGCGAGCTCCTCGGGCCGGAGGATGAGGTGACCCACCTCGGTGATCACCTCGAACAACGCCGTGTGACCGGGGGTGTGGCCGGGAGGAGCGCTCCACGAGTGATCATGAGAACACCGAGGCGTGGTGTCATGTGAATGACGGGGCCGTGAGGCCGGTGTCACAGCGGATCACGGTGGACGACGGTGTCAGCCTAGGTCTCGGCGGGCCTGCTCGGATCATGTCGAGGTAACGGCTGCGTTTCACTCTCGATGACCGAGTCGACAGACCGGGCCCCGGTCCCGACTCACCGGGCGGTGAGGGCCAGCGCCTGCCGGTAGGCGGTGGCGACATCCTCTCGGGTCCACGGCCCCGGTTCGACCGGGATCCACCCCGCCAGCGCGGCCTCGGTGAGTGGCTCGACGTCGTCCTCGGTCACCCCGCACTCGCGCAGGGTGGGGCAGCCCAGCTCGGCGAGCAGCTGCTGCACGGCCCGGACGGCGCGACTACCGTCCGGGACGCCGTCCGGGGTTCGCTGCACCTCGCCGGAGGCGCCCATCGCGTCGGCGATGCGCTCCATGCGCTCCGGCTCGTAGCGACGATCGTGCTCCATCGACTCGGCCAGCACCAGCGCCACGGTCAGCCCGTGGGGCAGGTGGTGCCGGCTGCCGAGCGGGTGCGCCAGGCTGTGCTCGGTGCCGGATTCGCTGACGTTCATCGCCAAGCCGGCCAGCAGCGCCGCCGCGGCCATGTCGGTGCGCGCGTCGAGGTCTGCCGGTTCGGTCAGCACCGTGGGCAGGGCCCGGGCCGCCAGCCGGACCGCCTCGAGCCCGAGGGCATCACCGACCGGGGTGTGCACCGAGGCGATCACCGAGCCGATGCCCTGGCCGAGCGCATCGACCCCACCCCACAAGGTGGGTCCGGGCGGCAGGTCCAGGGTCAACCGCGGGTCGACGAAGCAGTACTGGGCGCGATTGAGTGGACTGGGCGCGGCGACCTTCAGTCCGGTCGCCGGATCGGTCATCACCACCCCGCCGGTCACCTCGCTGCCGGTGCCGGACGTCGTGGGCACCGTGATCAGCGGCACCGACGGTGCCGCGATCGGCTCGGGGTCACCCGGCCAGGTGTAGCGACCGATCGAGCCGGGGTTGGCCAGCAGCAACCGCGCGCCCTTGGCACTGTCGAGCGTCGAACCGCCGCCGATGGCCAGCACCGCGTCTGCCCGGCCGGCGGCGTGCGCCTCACGCAGCAACACGCCGAGGGCGTCGACCGACTCGAGCGTGGGCTCACCGGTCGCCACCTCACTCGTGGTCACGCTCAGGCCGCGCGCGTGCAGCCCGGCGAGCATCGAGCGCACCTCGGGCAGGGCGAGCACCACCGGGTCGGCCAGCACGAACGGTGCCCGGGCACCGTCGGCCAGCAGCGCATCACCGATGCGATCGATCGATCCGTTGCCGAAATCGATCCGGACGGGCAGGTGATTACGAAAATCGGGTACCTGACTGGTCACGATCACTCCCCCTGGTCGACGTGCGGGCCACTGGTCCCTGGCAGGTAGGCAAAGGTATACCTTGCGAACCTTTAGTTGTGGGTCCGATCGGCGGGTATCGGGTCCACCACCGCGACGTGTTCGAGACGGGCCACCACCAGCCCGTCGCGCACCGCGGCCAGATCAGCGGTCAGGGTGAGGCCGACCGGACGCAGCTCGACCTCGATCAGCAGGCATCGCAGCTCGACCCGGTCGCCGACGTGCACCGCGGCGTGGTGCTGCAACCGGGTGCGCAGGTGCAGCCACGGCCCCAGGTCGATCCCGGCCATCAACACCTGGTTGGCCATGTCGGCCAGCACCACCGGGTGCACGCCCGCCCCGACCCCCGCGCCGTAGAGCCGAGCGCCGAGCTCGTCCTGCTCGCCCACGTCGCGCAGGGTCTGGGCACACCACTCGGGGTCGAGCACGAACCGGCGAGCCGGCAACCGCCGGACGCCGCGCAGCACCTCGACGTCGCGCGGCAGCGGCGGGCCTGCCGGCGCGGACTGCCCCGGGTGCGACCACGGCGGCAGCGGCCCGGCGCCGCCGAGCCAGGCCGTGGCCACCGCCACCGGGTCGGCATCGACCGGTTGATCTCCGTCGGCCCGGCGGGCACCGTCGGTTCCAGTGGCTCCGTCGGTTCCAGTGGCTCCGTCGGCGATCTCGGCGATCAGGCGGAGCTCGATCGCCGAGATCGACTGGCCGGCGACCCGCACCTGCTGCCCTTCGTAGACCGGCCGGCGCAGCCGGAGGTCGATCCCGCCGCGGTCCAACCACGCGGCTCCCCACCGCATCGCCGGGTGATGGCACAGGTAGCCCATGGTGGTGATGCCCGCGATGATCACCCCGGCGTGGCCGAGCTCGCGGGCGCCGTCCAGGGTGTGCACCGGATTGCCGGAATCGGCGGCGATGTTGTGCGCGCGCACGCAGCGCGGGCCGGGCAGCTCGCCGGAGGGCGGCCGGGACGAGACGGGCACCCGGGCCGTCACGGGCGTACCAGGATCCGCCCGCGCACCCGACCGGCGAGCAGTTCGGACGCCGCGGCGGGCACGTCCTCCAGCCCGACCTCACGCACCTGGCCGGCCAGGGCCGCCAGGTCGGCGGTCGTGGCGATGCGCTGCCAGGCGGCCACCCGGCGCTCGTAGGGGGCCACCACCGAATCGATGCCGATGGCGCGCACTGCCCGCAACAGGAACGGCAACACATTGCCGTCGAAGGTCACCCCGGAGGCGTTGCCACACAACGCCACCGCCGCGCCGTAGCGCAGCTCGGCCAGCACGTGGGCCAGGGTGGCGCCCCCGACGGCATCGACGCAGCCGGCCCATCGCTCGGTGAGCAACGGCCGCCCCGCCGGCTCGGCGAGCGGGGCGGCGTCCACGACCTGGTGGGCACCCAGGGCCCGAAGGTGTTCTGCCGCCTGCGGTTTGCCGGTGGCGGCGGCGGGCTCGTGCCCCCACCGCGAGAGCAGGTGGACCGCAGTGCTGCCCAGGCCCCCGGTGGCACCGGTCACCAGCACCGGGCCCGCACCGGGGGTCAGGCCCGCCCGTTCGAGCTCGTCGATCGCCAGCGCCGCGGTCAACCCCGCGGTGCCGATCACCATGGCGTCCCGGGGGGTCATCGACTCGGGCAGCGGCACCAGCCAGTCCGCCCGCACCCGAGCCTGCTCGGCACAGCCGCCCCACCACAGCTCACCCACCCGCCAGCCCGTGAGCACCACCGACTGACCGGGCACGTAGCGCGGGTCGCTGCTGGTGAGCACCCGACCGGCCAGGTCGATGCCGGGCACATGGGGGTAGGTGCGCACCAGCCGGCCCAGGCCGGCCAGGATCATCGCGTCCTTGTAGTTGATCGAGGAGTACTCGACGCGGACGGCGACCTCGCCGTCCGGCAGCGCGGCGTCGTCCAGCTCGCGAACCCGGGCGGTGAGCCCGCCGTCCTCGTGATCGATCACCAATGCCCGCACCATCACGCGACCGTCGCAAGATCATCGATCAATGTCAAGAGGTTGGTCCTATTCGAAGACCATTGGCTGTGCACCCGAACGGGGCAGACTCCGGGCTCGGCCCGACAGGGCGTGCCCGCCGGTGTCAATTTGGCAACGTGCATTGCCGAGGTCCCTACCCCCGTCTATGGTACGGACTTCATACCTATAGGCGAGGAGGCCCGGGGATGACCCAGTGGAGCCGTCGTGAGTTCCTGACCAGAGCCGGGATCGTCTCCGGTGTGGCCCTGGTTGCGCCGGGCGTGCTGACCTCGTGTTCCTCCGGGGACACCGGCACCGCCACCCCGAGTTCCGGTGGTGGGAGCGGCTCCGCTGCACCCGCGGCGTCCCTGCTGACCCTGCTCGGCATCACCCCCGCCCAGGCCCTGGCCGGCGAGGCGTGGAAGGTCGGTGCCGTGCTCCCGCTGAGCGGCGGTGGCGAGAAGTCCTACGGCAAGTCCATGGTCGACGCGGTCAACCTCGCGGTCGCCGACATCGCCGAGGCCGGCGGGCCGAAGATCGAATTGGTGATCAAGGACAACGGCACCGCCAACCCGCAGACCAGCGTCACCGCCGTCAACGAACTCGGGGCGGCCGGGGTCGGCTGCATGCTGAGCTCGCTGGTCAACGCCTTCGCCGCGATGAACGAGGGGGTGGCGAAGTACAAGATCCTCGCGCTGGACGGCGGCGGCGGCACCGCGTCGTGGAACAAGGGGGTGCCCTACTTCTACGGCACCCGCGCGGTCAGCCCGGACGACGCCTGGTCCGGCACCGCGAAGTACCTGAAGACCGCCTTCCCCGACAAGAAGACCTGGGCCGCCGTGACCTGGCAGCTCGACCCCAAGCTCAACGAGGTCGACAAGCAGGCCGCGATCGCGCGGCTGAAGGAGGCCGGGCTCGAGTTCTCCGGCACCTACGAGTACGTGCCGTTCGGCGCCCAGGACTACGCGGCGGCGATCGCCAAGCTCAAGCAGGCCAATGCGGACTACGTGATGGTCACGGTGTACGGCTCGGACCCCGGGGTGTTCGCCAGCCAGGCCAAGGCGGCCGGGCTGACCAGCCAGCTGGTCGGTTTCGAGTTCACCGACGGCGGCAAGCAGGCCTCGCGCGGCACCTGGGACGCCGGCTGGCTGTTCGCGCAGGACTACTTCGATGCCGCCAACCCCGGCTCGGACCTGGGTCGGTTCTTCGCCACGCGGTACAAGGCCAAGTACGGCACCGACCCGGACTTCTACGCCGCCAACTATTACGAGGGCCTGCTCGGGCTGTGGGAGTTGGCCCGCCGGGTCAAGGCCGACGGTGGCGACTACACCAAGGGCGAGCAGCTGCTGAAGGCGCTCGAGGCCAAGCCCACCCTGGTCAGCGTCTACGGCGGCTCCGGGGCGACCGCCGGGACCTACACCCTGGACGCGACGTCGCACTCGGTGTCGCAGCGTCCGATCGGGGTCTTCGACTACCGCGGCGGCAAGGTCACGCCGAAGGCCTTCTTCGGCCCGGGTGGTTCTGACTACCGCACCGCCTGAGCCGACGACACCCCGCAGATCCCTCATCCCTCGGACGGACCAGCGCAGATGCCGGACGCCACGCTGCTCGCCCAGCTCACCCTGAGCGGGGTGGTGACCGGTGCGTTCTACACCGTGATGGCGATCGGGTTCAGCCTGATCATGGGGACCACCGGGCGGTTCCACTTCGCGTTCGGGTTCGTCTACGCCCTGGCCGGCTACTTCGTCTACACCGGTACCGAGACCCTGGGGTGGGGCTTCTATCCGGCGGTGGCCGCGGCAACCGTTCTGGCCGCGGTGGTCGGCGTCGTGATCGAGGTGACCTTGTACCGTCCGCTCGAGGCGCGGGCCGGGGCCAACGTGCTGCTGGCGGTCTTCATCACGGCGCTGGGGCTGTCCATCGCCGGGCAGAACCTGATCAAGCTGGCGTGGGGTCCCTCCGACCTGGTGCTCACCTCGGTGCCGCAGACCCCCCACGCCTGGGGGCCGGTGACGTTCGTGAACTTCGACATCGGCCAGGTGATCACCGCGGTGGTGGTGCTGGTCGCCTCGGTGGTGGTGCTGCGCCACACCGACCTCGGGCTGCGCATCCAGGCGGTCAAGGCCAACCCCGAACTCGCCGCCTCGGCCGGGCTCGACCCGCGCCGGGTCTACCTCGTGGTCTTCGCCATCGGCTCGGGGTTGTCGGTGCTCGCCGGCGCCTGGCAGTACGCCAAGTTCACCGTCTCGGCCGGCATCGGGTTCGCCCCGACACTGACCGCCTTCGTGGTGGCCTTCCTGGCGGGACTGCGGTTGCGTCCGCTGGTGCTGGCCACCTGGTCGTTGGTGATCGCCCTGGCCGAGCGCTACGTCACCATCTGGTTCGACGCCTCGTGGAGCCGGCTGGTGGTGCTCGCCGGGCTGCTGGTCTACCTGGTGCTGCTCTCGGCCCGGACGGCGGGCCTGCAGCTGCCGTCGTGGCGGCCCCGGGCTGCCCTCTCGTCACCACCGACAGCCGCGTCACCACCGACAGCCGCGTCACCACCGGCAGGGGGTGGGTGAGCGATGGAGGTCTGGCTCAACTACGTCGTCCTGATCCTGATCATGACGATCTTCGCGGTGTCGCTGAACCTGCTGCTCGGCCACGCCGGGGTGCTCTCATCGGCCCATGCCGCACTCGGCGCGGCCGGCGGCTACGCCACGGCCTACCTGAGCCTGAGCCGGGGCTGGAGCCCCTGGCTCGCGCTGCTGGTCGGCGTCGTGGTGGCGACCGCGGTCGGGCTGCTGCTCGCCGTGCCGTCCCTGCCGCTGTCGCCGGAGTACCTGATCCTGCTGACACTGGTGGCCGGCGAGGCGCTGCTGACGGTGATCTCGGCCAACCGCTCACTGGGCGGCACGTTCGGGCTGACCAATCTGCCCCGCGCGGTGCTGTTCGGCCAGGTGCTCGATCGGGCCACCGCCTGGGTGCTACCCCTGACGCTGATCACGGCGGCGGTGTTCGCGCTGTGCTGGCGGTTGGGCGAGTCACCGTACGGCCGCGTGCTGCGGGCCACCCGGGACGACGACCGCGCGGCGGCCGCGGTGGGCACCCACATCTTCGGTTACCGACTGTGGGTGTTCGGCATCACCTCGGGGCTGGCCGGGCTGGGGGGTGGGCTCTACGCGATGTACCTGGGCGTGGCCAGCCCCCAGGTGTTCAGCTTCGACGTCTCGATGGCGATCTTCTCGATGGTGGTGCTCGGCGGCATGGGCAACCTCGTCGGATCGGTGCTCGGCGCGAGCGCTCTGACCCTGATCACCCCGGTGATGCAGCGCGTCGTCGAACTGCCACCCGAGCGGGCCAGCTTCGTCCGGATCGCGATCTACGGCCTCTTGCTCGTGCTGCTGGTCCGGTTTCGCCCCGAGGGACTGTTGCCCGAGTACTGGGGACGGCGCGCCCGCGCCGGGGCCGGTGCGGCGGACGCGAACGACGAACCGCCGGCCGAGCTGGCGGCACGGGTCCGCAGCCACGGCCTGAACCACGGCCCGACCTCGGCAATGAGGTCGGGGGCGGCGGTGGTCCCGGCCCGGGAGCCGGCCGACGCGGACGGCGAGGCCGTGGCACTGCGGGCCCGCGGGCTGGGCAAGCGCTTCGGGGGCGTGGTCGCGGCCGAGAACCTCGATCTCGACCTGCCGACCGGCACCATCACGGCCCTGGTCGGGCCGAACGGTGCGGGCAAGACCACGGTGTTCAACCTGCTCACCGGATTCCTGCGCCCCGACGCCGGTGCCGTGGAGTTGCTCGGCGCCGACGTCAGCGGGTTGCGGCCGGACCAGATCGCTCGGGCCGGACTGATCCGCACCTTCCAGGACGTGCGGCTGTGGCCGCGGATGAGCGTGCTGGACAACGTGGCGCTCGCGGTGCCCGACCAGCCCGGGGAACGGATCGGCCCGCTGCTGACCGATCCCGCCGCGGTGGCCCGGCGCGAACGCGAGGTCCGCGACCAGGCCCACGCCTGGCTGGGTTTCGTCGGGTTGGCCGACCGCGGCGACGACCTGGCCGGATCGCTGTCCTACGGCCAGTCCAAGCTGATCTCGTTGGCTCGGGCGATGGCCTCGCAGGCCCCCGTGGTGCTGCTCGACGAACCGGTCAGCGGGGTCGACACCGCCTGGGCCGACGTGATGCTGGCCCTGGTCGACGCCATGCGCGCGGCCGGGCGCACCATCTGCCTGGTCGAGCACAACCTGCACGTCGTCGAGCAGCTCGCCGACCAGGCCTACTTCATGGACCTCGGCCGCATCATCGCCCGGGGCACCATGGCCGAGCTCACCAGCTCCGCCGACCTGGCCCGCACCTACTTCGGGTTGTCGACGTGAGCGGCGCGGCGCACGGCCTGCTCGAGGTCGACGGGCTCGGCGCCGGGTACGGGCGCAAGCAGGTGGTCTTCGACGCCTCGTTCAGCGTGGCCGCCGGCGAGGTGGTGGTGCTGCTCGGGCACAACGGGGCCGGCAAGAGCACGGTGCTGCGCGCCGTCCACGGTCTGCTGCCGGCGCGATCCGGCACGATTCGCTACGGCCGGCAGGAGATCACCGGTCGGTCGGTGCAGCAGAACGTGGCCGATGGCGTGGCCTTCATGGCCTCCGAACGGTTCGTCTTCGACGACCTCACCGTCTCGGCGAACCTGGACGCCGCCGCGCTGCCGGTGCCGCGCAGCCGACGACGAGCCCAGATCGCCCACGCCCAAGGGCTGTTCCCGGTGCTCGCCGAACGGTCGAACCAGCTGGCCGGCACGTTGTCGGGTGGGCAGAAACGCATGCTGTCGACGGCGATGCTGCTCTCGACCGGCCCGAGGTTGCTGCTGCTCGACGAACCCTCGCTCGGCCTGGCGCCCGCGGTGGTCGATCAGCTGTTCGGGGTGTTGCGGTCGCTGTGTGACCGTGAGGGACTGGGAATCCTGCTGGTGGAGCAGAACGTGGGGCAGGCGTTGCGGATCGCCGACCGCGTCGTGGCGTTGCGGGCCGGGCGCATCATGCTGGTCGAGGACGCCGCGGTGCTGCGGCAGCGCACCGAGTTCTGGGATCTGTTCTGAATACGTTCCGGCAGAGGCTGTTTCGCGGAGTTCCGTGGAGTTCTGTGGAATTCCGTGGAGTTCACTGGAGCTCGTCGAGCTCGTGGCGTACCTGGAGGATGAACCGATGAGATCGCGCTTCCCCGATCCGTTCGTGGCGGCCGTGGTGCAGTGGGCTCCCAGCTACGCGGACGCCCTGGCGGGCACCGAGCGGGCGTGCGCGGCGATCGAGCAGGCCGCCGCGGACGGCGCCTCGCTGGTGGTCTTCCCCGAGGTGTGGCTCACCGGGTACCCGTACTTCGAGGGCGAGACCAGCCACCCGCGTTACCTGGAGGCCTGGCGGGACTTCGTCGAGGCCGCGGTGCTGCTGCCCGGCCCCGAGATCGCGCGCATCGCCCAGGCCGCGGCGGCGCGCGGCGTCCACGTGGTGATCGGGGTCAACGAGCGCGACCACACCGAGGCGATCTACAACACCCAGGTCTTCATCGGGCCGGACGGCGCGCTGCTCGGCCGGCACCGCAAGCTCATGCCGACCATCACCGAGAAGCTGATCTGGGCGCTGGGCGACGGGTCGGACCTGGCCGTGCACGAGACCCCGCTCGGCCGGCTCGGCGGCCTGATCTGCTACGAGCACCAGATGGCGCTGGCCCGGTATGCCTGCTGCACCCTCGGCGTGCAGCTGCACGCGGCGCTGTGGCCGGGGCACGCCTTCCTCGACCCGGTGATCGATGCCGCGAACCGCCAGCTGGCGATGGAGAACGCCTGCTTCGTGTTCTCGGCCCGCGAGCCGATGAGCGCCGACCGGCTGGCCGCCGATGCCCCGCTGCGCGAGGTGACCCGGCTGTGGCGGGCCCACGGTGGCAGCGCGATCGTCGGGCCGGGCGGCGAGTACCTGGCCGGGCCGGTGTTCGACACCGAGACCATCCTCACGGCGCAGATCGACGTCCGCGCCGTGCTGGACACCAAGTGGTGGGTGAACGGGGTCGGCAACTACGCCCGGCCGGACGTGTTCCGGTTGGTGTGGGATCGGCGTCCGAAACCGCCTGTGGTGCACGACGTCTCCCTCGACGAGGCGCCGTGAGGGGCCCGGCCGATGCGCGTGAGCTGCTGCTGTGCGCGGCGGACGTGGACCCCGACCGGGCCTACCTGATCACGGCCGGTCAGGCTGACGGGGTCGAGCGGGCCGGGGTCGAGCGCACGCTGCACTACGGCGAGCTGGTGGGCAGCGTCGCCGGCCTGGCCCGGGCGCTCGTCGCCGAGGGCGTTCGCCCCGGGGACCGGGTGGCGGTGGCCGCGACCAACTCGATCGAGTGGGCGCTGACCGCCTGGGCGGCAACGGCGACCGGCCGCGTGGTGGTGGGACTCAACAGCTGGTGGCCGGCCGAGGACCTGCTGGCCGGCATCGAGCTGACCTCACCGGTGGTGCTGGTGGTGGACGCCGCCCGGCTGCAACGGCTCGAACCGCACCTGAGCCGGCTGGCCGGCGTCCGGCGGATCTGGCTGATCGGCGCCGACGGCGATCGGTCACACCCCGGGTCCGGCGACCCACGCATCGCGCCGTTCCCGATCCTCGACCCGACCGGCGTGGTCGAGCTGCCGGCCGCGGACCTCGGCCCGGACGACACCGCGACGCTGCTGTTCACCAGTGGCACGACGGGGGCGGCGAAGGCCGTGATCGGTACCCACGGGGCGCTCGCGGCGACGGTGCGCAACGTGGCGTGGCTGGGCTCGCAGTACGCCCCCACGGTGGCGCTGGTCGCGCCGGATCCCGCGGCTGCGCGGTCGGGTGGGAGGCCGTCGGACGGAGTGCCCTCGGATGGCGGGCCGTCGGTGGGCGTGATGTCGGCACCGATGTTCCATGTCGCGGGGCTGCAGTGGGGGGTGATGGTGCCGGTCGCCTCGGGCGGAACGGTGATCCTGAACAGCGGCCGGTACGACCCGGTGCGCGTGATGGAACTCGTGGCCCGCCACCGGGTCACGTCCCTCGGCGGCGTCCCCACGATGATGACGCGGCTGGTCGACCACCCGCGGGTCGGCGAATTCGACCTGACCTCGCTCACCAGCGTGTCGTGGGGCGGCGCGCCCCCGCCGGCCGACCTGATCGAGCGGTGTCGGGCGGTGTTTCCCCGGCTGAGCATGGTGGGTACCGGCTACGGCCTGACCGAGACCAACGGGCTGGTGGTCTACGGCGCCGGCACCGACCTGCTGACCCGGCCCGGGACGGTGGGAAAGGCCTTCCCGGGCAGCGGGGTTCGAGTGGTCGGCCCGGACGACGCGGCGCTGCCTGCGGGTGAGCGGGGCGAGGTGCAGCTGGCCGGGCCCTGCGTGATGCCCGGGTACTGGCAGCGGCCCGATGCCACCGCCCAGGCGTTCACCGCCGATGGCTGGCTGCGCACCGGTGATCTCGGCACGCTGGACGCCGAGGGGTTCCTCACCCTGACCGGGCGCAGCAAGGAGCTGATCATCCGGGGCGGTGAGAACGTCTACCCGGTGCAGGTCGAGGCGGCCCTTACCGAGCACCCCCAGGTGCTGGACGCCGCGGTGATCGGCCGCGCGCACCGCGACCTGGGCGAGGAGGTGGTGGCCGTCGTCCAGGTGGCGCTGGCCGACGACAGAGGCAACGACAGGGACGACGACGGGGACGACGACGAGGTGGCCGGGGTGACTGCGGAGGCGCTGATCGCCCATGTGGCCCAACGGGTTCCGCGGTTCGCGGTGCCCGTCGAGATCACGGTGCAGACCGAGCCGTTGCCCCGCAACGCCGCCGGCAAGCTGATCCGCGACATGATCGCGGGTGCTCCGGGCACGCTGACCGAGACCTTCTGAGGCCGCCGGCGCCGGTGCTGCCGGGCGGTCTCGGAGCCGGGCGATCTCAGATGAGTTCGAAGTAGCGCGAGCGCTCCCAGTCGGTGACCGAGTCGAGGAACCGGGTCCACTCGAACCGGCCCAGGGTGGCGTGGTGGTCGACAACGGCCTCGCCGAACGTGGCCCGCGCGAAGCCGGACGCCGCGAACGCCGCCACCGCCTCGCCCAGGTGTTCCGGGCCGCCCGAGGGCTGCTCGTAGGGGTTGCCGGTCACCGGCTCGCCCGGGTCGGTGCCGGCCGCCAGACCCTCGCGCACCGAGGCGAGCAGCGCCGTCAGCACCAGGTAGGGGTTGGCATCGGCGCCGGGCAGCCGGAACTCCAGGCGCAGGTCGTCGGGCTGGTGGCCCACCACGCGCACCGAGCAGAACCGGTGGTCGATGCCCCACGTCGTGCCCCAGCCCGCGGCGTCCTGGCTGCGTAGCCGCCGGTAGGAGTTGACGGTGGGCGCGTACCAGGCCATCAGCTCCCCCGCCCGCGCCAGCGCGCCACCGATGGCGTGCCGCAACGCGTCCGAGACGTGGTGGGGCGCCGCGTCGTCCCAGAAGATCGGCCGGCCCTGGGCATCGCGCACCGACAGGTGCACGTGGCAGGACGAGCCCGGCCCACCGTCGAACGGCTTGGCCATGAACGTCGCCGACATGCCGGCGCGCGCCGCCAGCGTTCGGGTGGCCAGCTTGTAGAGCGCGTGGCGGTCGGCCATCGCGAGCGGCTCGCCGTAGCGCAGCGTCGTCTCCCACTGCCCCAGCCCCCACTCGATCTGGGCCGCCTCGAGGTCGATCTCGCTGGCCTGCAACCGATTCCGCAGGTCGGCGAAGAACGGCTCGTAGGCCTCGCCCTCGTAGATCGAGTAGTCGGCCGGGCTGAGCGTGGTCGGTTCCAGGTCGCGGTACCCGGCCAGCCGGCTGGCCCGCGGGTCACCCCGGTACAGGTAGAACTCCAGCTCGGTGCCGACCGCGGGGGTCAGACCCGTTGCCTGCCAGGCGGACAGCTCGGCGCGCAGCAGGGTGCGCGGTGCGAGCGCGGTCGGCGTGCCGTCCGGCTCGACGGCATCCGCCAGGCAGATCGCGGTCCGGTCCAGCCAGCCGGCCCGGCGCAACGTCGTCAGGTCCGGGTGCAGCGCCAGATCGCCCATGCCGGTGTGCATCCCGGTGTAGGGCAGCGAGCCGTCGGCCAGCAACGCCGCGTCCTGGGCGATGTCCCAGCCGAACACGCAGGTCGACAGGTGTACCCCGGTGGCCAGCGCGGACCGGAATCCGTCGACCGTCGTCCGGCGGCCGACCAGGCGGCCCTGGATGTCGGGCGCGGCGACGACCACCGTGTCGACGTCGCTCAGATCGCCGGTGAACCGGTCCATTCAGGCCTCCTGTGCAGCGGGTTGCGCGGCCCGTCGGGCCGCCTGGTCGACCAACCAGGCGAACGCCGGGTCGTGGTCACGGTGCCATTCCGGGTGCCATTGGACGCCGAGCACCGGATGGCCGGGCAGTTCCAGGATCTCGATCACCCCATCGGCGGCACGGCCGGTGACCCGCAGGCCCGCGCCCGTCACGTCCACCGCCTGATGATGAGAGCTGGTGGTGCGCACCGAGTCGCCGTAGAGCCGGCGCGCCAGGCTGTCGGGTTCGGTGCGGACCTCGTGCACCAGGTGCCACCGGGGGCCGGCGCCGAACAGGTGCACCCGCCGATCGGGCGAGTCCTCGAGGTGCTGGATCAGCGTGCCGCCCCGCGCCACGTTGAGCAGCTGCAGCCCGCGGCAGATGCCCAGGATCGGCAGGCCGTCGGCCATGGCCGCCTCGATCAGGGCCAGTTCGAAGGCGTCCCTCTCGGGGTCGATCCGCTCCAGGGCACCGATGGGTTCGTGGCCGTAGCGGTACGGGTCGATGTCCGAGCCACCCGACAGCAGCAGGCCGTCCAGGCGCGAGACCAGCTCGGGCACGGCGGCGGCCGGCGTCAACTGCACCGGCACTCCCCCCACCGCGGCCACCTCGTCGGCGTAGTCACAGAAGTGGACGTCGATCAGCGCGGTGGCCAGCTTGGCCGGCACCTCGGGGATCTGGTGCCCGTGCAGCCGGCGCCCGGTGAGGCCGATCAGCGGTGGCCGCGAACGGGTCACGCGTCGGCCCCCGCGAGCAGGTCCGTGTTGCCGCCGCCCACCACCAGCACCACCGGGCCGAGTGGAGGGTCGAGCTCGAGCCCGCCACCGAGCACGGCGGCCAGCCCGGCCGCGCCCGCCGGCTCGGCGGCCAGCTTGCCCCGGCGCACCATGGCCCGCCACGCCGTCAGTATCTGGTCCTCACTCACCCGCACCACTTCGTCGACGTAGCGGCGGATGTGCACCAGGTTGACCGCCCCGGCGATCGGCGCCGACAGC
Source organism: Kineosporiaceae bacterium (assembly GCA_046330955.1). GTDB lineage: Bacteria > Actinomycetota > Actinomycetes > Actinomycetales > Kineosporiaceae > JADJPO01. The sequence continues at coordinate 92,889 of JAXLRT010000010.1, forward strand.
CCGTCGGCGACGGACCGGGCCGTTCGCAGGGTCACCGCCTCACCCGCGGCCAGACTGCGCGAGACCACGTCGGCGCCCTCGGGCTCCACGCCGATCACCCGGGCCTGCGGCCGGGCGCGTTTCACCGCCGTGGCCACCCCGCTGATCAGGCCGCCGCCGCCCACCGGCACGATCACGGCGGCGACCTGCGGCAGGTCCGCGACGATCTCCCGGCCGATGGTCGCGGTGCCGGCCACCACAGCCGGGTGGTCGAACGGGTGCAGCAGGGTGAGCTGCTCGGCCTGCGCCAGCTCGTGGGCCCGGGCCACCAGGTCACCCTCGACGAGTTCGAGCCGCGCCCCCATGGCCCGCACCGCGTCCACCTTGAAGGCCACCGCGCCGGCCGGCATGCACACGGTGACCGCGACCCCGGCCCGGCCGGCGGCGTAGGCGACCGCCATGGCGTGGTTGCCCGCCGAGAACGCCAGCACGCCGCGCCGGCGCTGCGCGTCGTCCAGGCCGGCCAGCATGGCGAACACCCCACGCACCTTGAAGCTGCCGGTGGGTTGCAGCAGTTCGGGTTTGAGGTAGATCTCCAACCCGGTGAGGTCGCTCAACGCGGGTGAGGGGATCAGCGGCGTGCGCAGGACCGCACCGGCGATCCGCTGCTGGACGGCGTCGATCGCCGCCTCGTCGACGAACCCCGGATCGGGCTGGTCGGGCTGGTTCGGCTGGTCGGGATCGGGCCGGGTCATCGCGGCAGGCTCCTTCCGGCACCACTGTGCTGGGCGGCGTCCAGCACCACCGCCGCGGCGGCGATGTCCTCGACGGCATGGCCGGTGGACTTGTAGACCGTGATCTGGGCGTCCTCGGTGCGCCCCGGCCGGACGCCGTCGATCACCTCGCCCAGTTCGCTCAGCGCCTCGTCGGGCAGGCCCTGCAGCTCGGGTGCCCCCGCCGGCGGGGCGAAGCGGGCGGCGCCGCGCCACTCGACGAACACCGGCCCACCACCGGGCGGCGGCACCAGGGCCGCGGGCAGTTCGCCGAAGGTGCCCACCGACGAGACGTGCGCGCCCGCCGCCACCCAGCCCGGCTCGAGCACCGGCGAGCGGGCGTCGGTGCAGCAACAGATCACGTCGGCGCCCCGGACCGCCTGCTCGATGGTGGTCACCCGGGCCCGGTCGTCGGTCGCGGCCAGGGCGCTCGCCCGGTCGGCGTTCGGTGAGGCGATGCGGATCTCGCGCCAGGCGCGCACTCCGGCGAACGCCGCCAGGTGCTCGCGGCCCTGGGTGCCCGCGCCGATGATCGCCAGGGTCTGAGAGTCCTTGCGGCTCACCAGGTCAGCGGCCAGTGCCGCGGTCGCGGCGGTGCGGACGGCGGTCACCGAGAACGCGTCCATGATGGCCAGCGGCTCGCCGTTGTCCGGGTCGAACACCACGATCACGCCCTGGTGGCTGGGCCGCCCGGTGCCGTGGTTGCCGGGGAAGACGGTCACCAGTTTGGCGGCCATGCCGACCCCCGGGACGTAGCCGGGCATCGCCCCGACCAGCCCGGACGGCCCGATCGCGCTGATCCGCGGCGGCACCACGGCCTCGCCGCGCGAGTGCGCCACCAGCGCGGCCTCGAGCCGCCGGCGCAACGTCGCGCCGTCCAGGCTCGCCCGGACCTCGGTCTCGGTCAGGTAGCGGATGTCGCTCATGATTCCTCCGGGGGCAGCGGTACCGAGGTTCGCGCGGTGTCGGTGGTCACCGTGGTGGTCGCGGTCGGGCCTGCCAGGAAGCCGCGCAGGGCATTCTCCGTCAACCGAGAGGCCGGATTGTCGTCGCCGGCCTCGGTGAGCGCCCCGATCCAGGCGATCGAGGAGGCCGAGAACACCGCCCCACCGGCCCGGGTCGGCAGGTACACCATGTCGGCGCGCAGCCGGCTGGCGCCGTCCTCGCCGGAGGGCGCCCGGTGGAAGGCGGGCGCGAAGGTCTGGTACCCCTGCGGCAGCCGCGCCGTGGCGATCACCACCGCCTCGGGCGGGGTCCCGAGATAGGTATTGGCGAGGTCGACCTCGTAGGCCGCGCCCGCCCCCAGGACGGCGCCGCTCGCGCCCAGCTCCTCGACGTCCTCGAGGCCCGCGAACAGGTGCGCCACCACCGGAGCTCGACTCGCCGCCGTCCGCCGGAACCCCACTCCGGGAACGAAACCCATCGCGGTGGGGGTGACCCCCACCAGCCGGGTCTGCGGGTGGCCGACGGTCTGCCACATGCCCGCCGGGTGTCCGGTCAGCTGCAGGTGGTGGTGCCCGGCCGGGCCGTCGTACGGGCGCTCCTCCACGTCACCGCGACGCATCTCGGCCGTCGCGGCGTCGCCGGGGTCGATGGCGGCGCTCCACCAGAACCCGTTGCCGCCCAGGTAGGCCAGGCTGCCGCCGCCGTCGAGGTAGCTGCCCAGGGCGCGCAGCATCGGCTCGGTCCAGTACTCAGGGTGCGCCCCGGTGATCACCCCGCGGTACCCGGCCAGCGCGGCCAGGCCCTCGGCGTCCAGGTCGTGATCAGTGAGCAGATCGACCTCGAGGCCGCGGCGGCGCAGCCAGCCGAGCAGCCGCAGATCGGCCGAGAGGCCGTGTTCGCAGCCGGTGTAGCGGAACGCGTGATCGGGCCGGAACCCGATCAGCGGCCGGTGGGTCGAGCAGAACACCACCGGGCTGCCGTCGGCATGCCGGTCGTACCAGGAGTGCAGGCCGTTGGCCCGGGCGAACGGCGCCGCGTCCTCGGCGCACAGCTCGGGCAGACCGGGCGGGGCGGCGTGCTCGAGCGCGTAGGCCAGGTAGGTCAGCGTCGGCAGCAGCACCGCCAGCCGGGCCCGGGACGCCCCCGGGGCGGGTCGGACCACGACGGGAACCCGGTCGACCGCCGCCCGGCCGGCGTCCGGCGCCGAGGTGGTCGCGTGCTCGACCGCGGCCGTGACCTCGGCCGTGATCTCGAGGGCGTACACCCCGCTCGGCAGCCGCGCGGGCAGGGTCAGCACCGCGGTCTCGGGCCAGCCCTGATCGCCCTGGTCGTCGCGGTGCAGGTGCACCGCACCGTAGTGGCCGGCAGCCGAGCGCGGGTCGAGCCGGCTGCCGTCCCACCACCGCCCCGGGACGGCGCGGGTGGGCAGTCCGTGCAGCCGCAGCGGTGGCCCGCCGAGCCGGTCGGGCGCCGTCCAGCCGGACAGGTCGGCGCCCAGATCCCAGGCGGCGAGCGCCCCCTCGGGCAGCTCGGCCGGGCCGGACGGCGACCCCGGCGACCCGGCCAACCGGCTGACGCCGTCCGGATCGAGCGCGTGATCGAGCACCATCGGGGCCTCGATCAGCCCGTCGAGACCGGGGCCCACCAGCACCTCGCCCGGCGCCTCGGGGGGCATCCTGGTCGCGGCCGGGAAGCCTCCGGTGGGGTCGACGGCGTGGGTGACGAACTGGCGATCCGCCTCGGCGAGCAGCGGGTGTGCGGGCACCACGGCGACGAACGCCGTCCCGGCCGCGTCGTGACCGCCGGCGCACAGGTACCAGCGGCGCAGCTGCAGCGGCTCGGGGCAGCTGAGGCGGCTCGCGCCGGTGGCGAACCAGACCCGGCCCTCGGCGTCCAGGCCCAGCACCGGGTCGAGCACGGAGTCGGGTCCGGAAGCCGGCGACGACGCCGCGATCAGCTGCGCCTCGCCGTCCGGCCACAGCGTCGGGCACACCCAGGTGAGCAGGCTGACCGGCCCGGCCGGCACGCGAAACCCGCTGTGGCCGTAAGAGCCCAGCACGATGTCGCGGTGGCCGAGGGCGACCGGCTCGACCTCGGTGACCGCGCTCGCCGTCCACTGGGTGCCGTCGTGATCGAGGGCCACCCACCGGACGGCGCCGCGCGGCGTCACGCTGCTGGCGTGCACCACCACCTGCTCACCACCGACCGCGGACAGCCGATCGGTGTAGGCGACGACCGGCAGCAGGGCATGGTCCACCGGGGTGCGCCGGAAGCCCTGCCGCGGCGGCGGCGCAGCACCCGCGCCGGGGCGAGCCGTCATGGTGGGGCGGGCTCAGATCGGGACGTCGGGGTTGTCGACCCCGACGATCCGGTTGCCGCGGAAGAACTCCAGCGCCTCACCGTCGCCGTGCCCGCCGTAGCCGCTGCTGCCCCAGAAGCTCTGGTGCGAGGCGCCGGTGAGGTCCAGCAGGCTGGTGCCGTTGATCTTGATCTCGCCGCCGCGCAACCGCTCCCCCAGGGCCAGCGCCGCCTCCAGGTCGGCACCGAACACATAGCCCGCCAGGCCGTCGGGGGTGGCGTTGGCCAGGGCCAGCGCCTCGTCGTCCCCGGACACCGGGTGCACCGTGACCACGGGACCGAAGATCTCCTCGACCGCGTGCTCGGGCGCCAGGTCGACCACCACTGTGGGGGCCATGAACCATCCCTGCTCGGGCAGGTCGACCGGCGCCGTCAGCGCGCGACCGCCGCGGTCGACCGCCGCGGCGACCTGGCCGGCCAGCCGGTCGCGGTGGCGACGGTAGGCGATCGGGCCCATCGCGCTGGCCGGATCGGTGTTCGGCCCGATGACGATCCGGCCCAGTTCGGCGAGCAACGCCTCGACCAGGGCGTCGTGACGCTCGGCGGGCACGAACACCCGTCCCGGGGCCTCGCACCACTGACCGTTCAGCTTGGTCATGCCGCTCGCCAGTGCGGCTGCGGTGAGCTGCAGGTCGGCGTCCGCCCGCACCACCGCCGGGTTGTTGCCGCCCAGTTCGAGCTGCAGCCGGGTGAAGTTCGCCGCCGCGGCGGCCGCGATCGCCCGACCGGCGACGGTGCCGCCCGTCATCGCGAGCGCCCGCACCCGCGGGTCGGCGGCGAGCTGGGCACCGACGGTGCCGTCGCCGTGCACCAGTTGGAACACCCCCGACGGCAGGTCGGCGGCCAGCGCGGCCTCGGCGAGCAGGTCGCTGGTGCCCGGTGCCCACTCGCTGGGTTTGAGGATCACCGGGCAGCCGGCGGCCATCGCCGCCGCCGCCTTGCCCACCGCGGTCGGGGACGGCGCGTTCCAGGGGGCCAGCACCACCGCCGGACCCCACGGATCGCGCCGTAGCCGGACCGGGCCGCCGCGACCCCGGCCGGGCAGCTCGTGCACCACGCCGGCGTCCCGCAGTTGCTGCACCAGCCCACGCACCTGGTCGGCACAGCCGCCGGTCATGGCCGTGGTGACCCCGAGGATGATGCCGGTGTTGATCGCCTCGGCCAGGGCCAGCTGCCCGGCCCGCGCCGCCAGCTCGTCCGCCAGTCGCAGCAGGGCCTGCCCGCGTCCCTCGACGCCGAGCCGCAGCCAGTCACCCCGGGTGTGGACGGCGTGGGCGGTCGCCAGCGCCTCCTCCACCACCTGCGGCGTGCTGGCCCGGCGGGGGGCGATCGGCAGCCCGGTGTTCGGGTCGTCCAGCGTGCCGTCCAGGACGACGTCCGGCTCGCGGCGGCGTCCGGCCACCAGGTCGAGGCTGGGCGGGAGCGGCCCCTGGGAGCTACCCGGCAACGAGTTCACGGAGCCCTCCGAGGGGTCGACGGCCGCGTCGCGACGAATGGTATGGGAACTATACCTTAGGGTCCAGTGGGAGGGTCGGGCCCGGGATCGCCGAGCAACAGCGCGCGCAGACCCTGTCGGGTGCCCTCGATGTGCGCCTCCATGGCCACCGCGGCCCGCTCGGCGTCGCCGTCCCGCACGGCGTCCAGGACGCGGCGGTGCTCGGTGAGGGTGTCACCGATCAACTCGGCGTAGATCAGATGGTCGGTGTGCAGGAACAGCTCGCCGCGGGCCACCGCGATCGCCTCGCCCAACCGCGGGCTGCGCGCCGCCCGCGCCAGTCCGCGATGAAAGGCATGGTCGGCACTGCGATAGCCGGCCCGGTCGGTGGCCCGACGCAGCTGCTCGAGGGCGTCCTCGAGCTGGAGCAGGTCGTCGTCGGTGCGCCGGACGGCGGCCAGCCTCGCCGCGCGCCGCTCGACCGCGATCCGGAACTCCAGCATGTCCTCGAACTCGGCGATGTCATCGCGCATGCGGGCGAGCCAGCGCCGATAGGGCACCTCGAGTTCGGTGACGAAGGTGCCGCCGCGCGACCCTCGTCGAGCGACCAGGTAGCCCTCCTCGACCAGGATCCGGATCGCCTCCCGCAGGGTGATGCGGCTGACGCCCAGCTGCAGTGCCAGTTCACGTTCGGGGGGCAGGCGGGAGGCAGCCGACAGGTCCCCGCGGTGGATCGCCGCGCGCAGTTCGTCGGCCACGCCCTGCACGGCCGAGACCTGCTGGGGAGCGCTGATCGACATCTGGTCAGGATAGGTCAGGGCCGCCGGGCGACAGCAGTCCGTGCCCCGTGATCAGGATCCCTGGGACAGCAGCGCCCTCAGCCCCTGACGCGTGAGTTCCAGATGCTCCTGCATCGCCGCCCCTGCTGCCGCGGCATCACGCGCCCGGATCGCCTCGAGGATGCGGCGATGCTCGCTGATGGTGTCGTCGATCAGCTCGTCGTAGATCAGCCGATCGGTCTGCAGGAAGAGCTCGCCGCGGGCCGCGGCAATGGCCTCGCTCAACCGCGGGCTGCGCGCCGCCTCGGCCACGCCCCGGTGAAAGGCATGGTCGGCGCTGCGATAGGCCGCCCGATCGGCGGCCTGTCGCATCTGGTCGAGGGTGGCCTCGAGCACCGCCAGGTCCTTGTCGGTGTGGCGCCGAGCGGCCAGGGTCGCGGCGCGCAGTTCGACCGCGATCCAGAACTCCAGCAGGTCCTCGAACTCGGCGATGTTGCTACGCATCCGGCTCAGCCACCGGCCGTAGGGCACCTCGAGTTCGGTGACGAAGGTGCCGCCCCGCGACCCCCGCCGGGCGACCAGGTAGCCTTCCTCGACCATGATCCGGATCGCCTCGCGCAGCGTGATCCGGCTGACGCCGAGCTGCGTGGCCAGGTCACGCTCGGCCGGCAGCCGGTCGCCGGTGGACAGATCGCCGCGATGGATGGCGGCTCGCAACTCGTCCGCGACACCCTGGACCGCCGACACCTGCTGCGGTGTGCCGATCGACATGTGATCAGGATAGATCCGGGGCGCGGCTGCTCGTCCAGCGATCATCGCGACCTCAAGTCCGGGCCTGCGGCGCCGATCTATCCGGTGTATCAGTCGTCGGCTCAGGGAGCGCCATGTCCGTCGTCCTGCGCAACTGGCGGATCACGACCCGAATCACGGTCATCGCCGCCCTCGGCGTTCTCGTGTCAGGGGTCCTGATGGCGACCTCCATCAGTCGGCTGCGCGACCAGGAGACCAGCGGCCGCGCGACCTCACAGGCCCTGCGGCTGAGCCATGTGGCCATGGAGGCCAAGTTCCGTACCGCGGACGTCGCCGGCTGGCAGACGGGGTACGCCTTCGACTTCAACCGGGGCGTGCCGGGGGCGGCCCTGGACACCGTCGGGCAGCGCAAGGAGTTCGTGGCCTCGGCCGCAGCCCTGAAGGCGCTCTACGCCGAGCTCGGAAAGGCCCACCTGCCGGCCGACCAGGCTGCCCTGCTGTCCACCGCGACGGCGGCCTTCACCAAGTTCCTCGAGATCGACAAGACCATCGTCGGTGGCTACCGCACCGGCACTCCCTCGGCCATCGCCGCCTCGAACGACCTGGCCTCCGGTGCCTCGCTCGAGGCCTTCGGCGCCGCCGCCACCGCGACCAGCGATCTGGCAGCCAAGATCTCCGAGCAGGGGCAGTCGATCGCCGATGGGAGCACCACCGCCGCGACCGGCGGCGAACGCCTGGAGTGGCTGGTCGGCGTCCTCGGTCTGGCGATGTTTCTCCTGACCGCCGGCCTGATCGCCCGCAGCATCTCGGCACCGCTGAACCATCTGTGGCGCCGCCTCGGTGAGCTGGCCCGTGGCGACGGCGACCTGAGCGTCCGGCTGAACGAGGCCGGCCGGGACGAGGTCAGCCTGGTGGCCCGCACGATCAACCACTTCCTCGCCTCGATGGCCGAGACCGCGCAGCACCTGGCCTCGCAGGCCTCCGACCTGGCCCAGCGCTCCCAGGAACTCGACCGAGTCGCCGCGTCCCTGACACAGGTGGCGGGCGAGTCGGCCGACCGGGCCGGGGCGGCGACCGCCACGGCGCACCGGGTGTCCGACAGCGTGCAGGTCATGGCGGTGGGCACCGAGGAGATGGGCAACTCGATCGGCGAGATCGCCCGCAGCACCTCCGAGGCCACCCGGGTGGCCGGCGAGGCGAGCACCGTCGCCCAGACGGTGAACGACACCATGAACCAGCTGGGTGAATCGAGCCGGCAGATCGACGAGGTGGCCCAGGTCATCACCTCGATCGCCGAACAGACGAACCTGCTGGCGCTCAACGCCACCATCGAGGCGGCCCGGGCCGGCGAGGCCGGCAAGGGATTCGCGGTGGTCGCCAACGAGGTCAAGGAGTTGGCGCACGCGACCGCCAAGGCCACCGAGGACATCTCGGCGCGCATCGCGGCGATCCAGACCGACACCGGCGCGGCCATCTCCGCGATCACCCGGGTCACCGACGTGATCGATCGGATCAACAGCCTGCAGTCGGTGGTGGCCGCGGCGATCGAGGAACAGAGCGCCACGACGAGCGACCTGTCCCGGCGGATCGGTGAGGCCGTCGATCAGAGCAGCACGATCGCCGGGGACGTCGACGCGGTGGCCCAGACGGCGCGGACCACGACCACCCAGGCCCAGCAGATCCGCGGCGTCGCCGAGGGTCTGGGCGATCTGTCGCGCGGTCTGCAGCAGACGGCGAGCCGGTTCCGGGGCTGACGCCGCGCCCGACGTCCCGCGGCCGTAGCCTGTGCGGTCGTGGGCATCGGTGGGCAGTTCATCAGCGATCTGCGGATCGTGCTGCGCAGCCGCGACTTTCGCCGGCTCTACGCCACCCGACTCGCCTCGCAGCTGGCGGACGGAACCTTCGAGGCGGCCCTGGCGAGCCTGTTCTTCTTCTCCCCGCAACGGGCCGCGAACGCCTCGGCAATCGCCAGTGCCTTCGCGGTGGCGATCCTGCCGTACACCCTGGTCGGTCCGTTCGCCGGCGTGCTGCTCGATCGGTGGAGCCGGCGCCAGGTTCTGGTGCGCGCCAACCTGATCCGCTCGGTGGTGGTGCTCGCGGTCGCGACCCTGGTCGGCACCGGCACCATCGGCCTGCCGCTCTACGCGCTGGTCCTGGTCTGCCTGTCGATCAACCGGTTCTTCCTGGCCGGGCTCGGCGCGAGCCTGCCGCACGTCGTCGTCCGCGACGAGCTGGTGATGGCCAACGCGGTCTCGACCACCAGCGGCACCGTCATGGCGCTGCTCGGGGCGGGGGTCGCGGTGGCGGTGCGCCAACTGCTGGGAGCCGGCGACGGCACCGACGCGGCGATCGTCGTCCTCGCGGCCGCGATGTACCTGGCCTCGGCGGCCACCGCTCGCTCGATGCACCGTGACCTGCTCGGGCCGGACGACGCCGAGCGGCTGCCGTGGGCGGACGTCCCGGCCGCCGTCCGCGGGGTGGTCGTCGGCCTGGCCGAGGCGAGCGTTCACCTGTGGCGGCGCCGTCCGGCCTTCGACGCCCTGGCCGTGGTGGGCGGGCAACGGTTCGCCTACGGCCTGGTGACGGTGGCGATGTTCCTGCTGTGCCGGGCGACGTTCGCCGACCCCGCCGACCCGGACGCCGGGGCGCTGGCCCTGGCAGTGGCCTTCGTGGTGTCGGGGGCGGGGTTCTTCGCCGCCGCAGTGATCACCCCGGCGGTGACCCGGCGGATGCAGCTGGAGACCTGGATCGTCCTGTGCTGCGGGTTCGCGGCGGTGCAGGCGGCGGTGTTCGCGGCGGTGATGACCTACCCGATGGCGCTGGCGGCGGGGTTCGCGGTCGGTATCGCCATGCAGGGCACCAAGATCTGCGTCGACTCGATCGTGCAGGCCCACACCGACGACGGCTTCCGCGGGCGGGCGATGTCGTTCTACGACGTGCTGTTCAACATCACCTTCGTGGCTGCCGCGGGGGTGTGTGCCCTGGTGCTGCCCGCCGACGGCGCTTCGCCGGGGCTGTTCGTCGCCGTGGCCGCCGTGTACCTGCTGTCAGGGGTGGCCTACCGCGCGACGCGACGTCAGCGGTGAGGTCACGGATGGTTGCCCCCTCTCGGCACAGCGTGCTCGTCGGGTAGGCGCGTCCTATGGCACCCTCAAGTCTCCCCTACGGACGGTGACGATCACCGATACCGCTGCAAGACTCCCGCCGACGGCTGTCGACGGCACGGGCAGCGATCACGATTCTCGGGGAGTCGGTGCACGTGGGCGGGGCGAGGCGGCTCGAGCCGCAGGAAGCGGCATCCGGTCGACGCGCTCGTCGGGCGGCGGCCGAACCACTGCCCAGCCGGCGCAGCCTGCGCGCGGTGCCGGCACCCGCTCCCCCACGCGGTGAGCATTGGTGGGAGGAGCCGGCGACCGACCCGGTGGGTCAGGTCCCCTGGTGGGTCACCCCGGAACCGTCTGTGCCGCAACCGGTGCCGCAACCCGGACGCCGGGCGAGTGCCGAGCCGCTGCCCACCCGGCGCAGCCGGCGAGAGGACCGTGAGAATCGGGATCGTCGGGCCGGACGAGACCTGCCGGACCGGCACGACCAGCACGACCCGCAGGATCGGCGGGACCGGCGGGATCGGCAGACCCGACGGGGTCGGCGGGATCGGCGGGTGTCACCGGTATCGGAGCGCCCGCTCGCGCCACCGGCCGAGCCGGCGCTCAGCCCGGACGTCGACCCCGCCACGGCGTCCTTCGCCGCCGCCTTCTCGTCCCCGTTCGCTCCCCGGTTCGAGGAGCCGCGGGCCCGCCGGATCACGCTGGGCGGCGCCAGCCCCTGGGAGGTCCTCGGCCTGCTCGCGGTCGTCGCCAGCCTGGTGGCCCTCGCCGTGGTGGTGCTCGCACCCCGGGGATGGCTGACCCGGGAGGCCGGGCGCTTCGTCGACACCCGAACCGTTGCGCAACAAGGCGTTCCTGCCGCGCCCGCGCCGTCCGCCGCCCCTGCCGGTGCGGCCCAACCGGCGTCCACGGGGGTCTGGTGGTCGGGTGTCGGCGCGGCGGACGCGGTCGGCGTGAACGGCTCGTGGGAACGCTGGCGCGGCGAGACCGTGTCGATGGCCGGGGTCTGGGACAACGGCAACGCGCAGATGGTCGAGATGCACTCGATCTGCCCCGGGGGCCTGTGGTCACGGTGGAACAAGCCGTTGGACCTCGCCATCGGCGCCATCGAGGCACGCCGCGGCGAGACCTGGGCGAAGGCCGCCCGCGGCGCCTACGACGCCCGCTGGCGGGCGAACCTCGAGCGGATCAAGACCTGCTGGGCGCCGCGGGACGCCGCCCTGCTCTACATCCGCTTCGCGCACGAGATGAACCTGAAGGACATGCCGTGGCAGGTCCACGGTGGCGAGGAGGCCGACTTCGCCGCGGCCCTGACGCGCTACTCCGCGCTGCGGTACCAGATCCTGCCTCGGGCCAATCTGGTGTTGTGCGCCTCCGACGGCACCAGCGCGGGCCTGGGCATCGACCTGCGCAAGCTGTGGCCGGGCCGCGATGCCGCCGGGCGCCAGGTGGTTCAGGTCTATGCCGTCGACAGCTACAACAGCTGGGTGGTGACCCACGATGCCGCCGAGTTCGAGGCGAAGCTGACGGCCGATCAGAACGGTCAACCGCTGGGGCTGGAGAAGCACCGGCTGCTGGCCCAGCAGTGGGGCGTCCCGTTCGCGGTGGCCGAATGGGCCGGCAACGGCAACCCGCGCGACGAGGGCAAGGGCGCCGACCTGCCGATCTACTACCAGTTGATGAACGAGTGGTTCCGGGCCAACGCCGCCGACCCCTGGCACCCGAAACCGGGGCAGTTGCTCTACGAGCTCTACTTCAACGAGCAGGACCGGTTCACCCTGCTGCCCACGCGATTCCAGCCCCGATCCGCGCAGCAATACCGCTCCCTGACCTGGGGCCGCTGAACGCCCCCCACCCCGCCGAGCGCAATGTCACGTTGCACTCATCCCCGGTGGGCGCAATGTCACGTTGCGCTCGCCAGACGAGCGCGATGTCACGTTGCACTCGTGTCGGACGAGCGCAACGTGACATTGCGCCCAACGGGTCAGTGACTCTGCGTAGCCCACCAGGCGAGCAGCTCGGCCTCGGCGTCCTCGCGGCTCAGCGGACCCCGATCGAGGCGCAGCTCCTTGAGGTGATTCCAGGCTCGACCGACGTCGCGGCCCGGGGGGATCCCGAGCAGCTCCATGATCGCGTTGCCGTCCAGATCGGGCCGGACGGCGTCCAGCTCCTCCTGCTCGCGCAGCCGGGCGATCCGCTCCTCGAGATCGTCATAGGCCGCCGACAGCCGCATCGCCTTGCGCTGGTTGCGGGTGGTGCAGTCGGAGCGGGTCAGCAGGTGCAACCGGTCGAGCAACGGCCCGGCATCGGCGACGTAGCGCCGGACGGCGGCGTCGGTCCACTCGCCGTCCCCGTAGCCGTGGAAGCGTAGGTGCAGCTCGATCAACCGGGTCACCGCGGCGATGGTGTCCTTGTCGAACCGCAACGCCTGCAGCCGCTTTCGGGCGAGCTTGGCGCCGACCACCTCGTGATGGTGGAAGCTCACGCCGCCGCCACCCTCGAACCGGCGGGTCTTCGGCTTGCCGATGTCGTGCAGCAGCGCCGCCAGCCGCAACACCAGATCGGGACTGCCGGGCTGCTCCAAGCCGATCGCCTGCTCGAGCACGATCAGGGTGTGCTCGTAGACGTCCTTGTGGCGATGGTGCTCGTCGATCTCGAGCTTCAGCGCGGGCAGCTCCGGCAGCAGGTGATCGAGCACCCCGGTCTCGACCAGCAGTTCCAGACCTCGGCGCGGGGACGGCGCGAGCAGCAGCTTCTCGAGCTCCACCCGCGACCGTTCGGCCGCCACGATGGTGATCCGATCGGCCATCGCGGACATCGCCGCCGTCACCGGCTGGTCGACATCCAGACCGAGCTGGGCACTGAACCGGGCGGCGCGCAGCATGCGCAGCGGGTCGTCACCGAACGACTGCTCCGGCGTCCCCGGGGTGCGCAGCCAGCCGGCCGCCAGGTCCTCCAACCCGTGGTGCGGGTCGACGAAGGTGAGCGAGGGCAGCTCGACCGCCATGGCATTGACGGTGAAGTCGCGCCGCGACAGGTCACCCTCGAGCGTGTCGCCGTAGACGACGTCCGGCTTGCGGCTCGCCGGGTCGTAGGACTCGCTGCGGTACGTGGTGACCTCGACGATGGTCTCGCCCACCCGGGCACCGATGGTGCCGAACGCCTTGCCGATGTCCCAGCAGGCCTCGCCCCAGCGCTTCAGGATCTTCTCGGTCACCTCGGGCCGGGCATCGGTGGTGAAGTCCAGGTCGGGTGAGGAGGCCCGGCCCAGCGCGGCGTCCCGCACCGGACCGCCCACCAGCGCGAGCCGGTGACCGGCGGCGGCGAACAGCTCACCGAGCTGGGCGACCTCGGGGGGCAGGGCGAGCAGCCCGGCGGCGAGGCGACGACGCACCTCGGCCAGCGCCTCGGTCGGCACGTCGGTCGGGTGGTCACCGGCTCGAGGGTCCATGGCACCGCCCGGGGTGCGCGGGCTGATCGGCGGGGTGGGCGGTGGGACGCGAGACGACACGAGATCCAAGCCTGCCAGAGGGATCCGGACGCCGCGTACCCGGTTCGCCACCGTTCGGCACCGTTCCGGGCCGCCGCGCTGCTGCAGACCCTGCCCACACCCCGCCCACACCCTGCCCACACGGTGCCCACACGGTGCCCGCGCCGCCACCAGGCGTCATCCGGCGGACCGATGGGCGGGGGGTACCGACTCGTTACAGTGACAACATGGTCCGTCCGCCGCGCTCTCCGCGATCGCCGCGACGGGACCTCCCGACCGTGCAGGAGACCTCCGCCGGCGGGCTGGTGGTCTCGCTGACCGAGCGCCCGATGAAGGCCGCGGTGATCGCGCGGCTCAATCGCGCCGGCCGCGTCGAGTGGTGCCTGCCCAAGGGGCATCTCGAGAGCGGGGAGACCGCCGAACAGGCCGCCGTCCGCGAGATCGCCGAGGAGACGGGCATCGTCGGTCGGGTGGTCGCCTCACTGGGCACCATCGACTACTGGTTCGCCGCCGAGGGACGCCGCGTGCACAAGCGGGTGCACCACTACCTACTCGAGGCCACCGGAGGGGTGCTGAGCCTCGAGGGTGACCCCGACCAGGAGGCCGTCGAGGTCGCCTGGGTGGCCCTCGACGACCTGGTGAGCCTGCTCGCCTTCCCGAACGAGCGGCGGATCGCGCGGGAGGCCACCGCCTTCCTGGCAGACAGCGCGTGAACACCCCCGCGGGCCGCTGCCGGTCGGCGGCGAGGCGCGGCATCGCCCCCGCCGTCCTGGCCACCCTGCTGGTGACCATATTGACCGTCCTGGCCATCCTGGCCCCGGCCGTCGCGGGGGCCAGCTCCGCCGCCGGCGCGACGGCCGGCGCCTCGGCGCTGATCGAATTGACCAGCAGCAGTTCCGCCTCCATCACGCCGGGCAGTACGTACGTTCTCAGCGGCGTGGTGCGCAACACCGGTCGGACGCCGCTGCGCAGCCTCTCGGTACGGATGCACCTGGACTGGCCTCGCCTGACCGGCCCGGAGATCGTGCAGTGGGCCGCTCGCAGCAGGTCCGAACGCCTGGGAGTCACCTGGGCGACCCAGACGCTGCCCGGCGAGCTGGCTGCCGGCGGGTCGATGACCTTCGCCCTGACGGGTGCGGCCGATGATCTCGGGCTGCCGATCGAGGACGGATTCGGCCCCCGAGGACTGGCCGTCGAGGTTCTCGCCGACAATGGCAGCGGCGTCCAGCGGTGGGACCTGGAGCGCACCTTCGTGGTGTGGGATCCCAGCCGGGCCCCAGGTGCCGAGGGTGCGGCCACCGGAGCCGAGGGCGTGGCCACCCGGGTGGCCGTCCTGGCTCCGCTCACCCCGCTGCTGCAGGACGCGAGCAGCGATGCCGGCACGCCCTCGGGCGACCTGGTGCGGCAGTGGCAACCGGGCGGGCGGCTCTCGCGCATCCTCCAGGCCACGGCCGATCGATCGGTCGCCTGGGCCATCGACCCTTCCCTGATCACCGCGGCGCTGACCGCCCAGGGACGCACCGCCACCAGGCCGGCCCCCAGCGGGGCCGGCGCGACCACCGGTGCCGGCACCGGCAACGCCTCCCCCGGCCCATCGCCGGGCGCGACGTCCGGATCGGGTGCCGGCACGCCGGGCACGGGCACGGTCGACAGTGCCCAGGCTGCCACCGCCCGCAGCTGGCTGGACGCGGTGGCGGCGGCCTCGGCCGACCGTGACCTGTACGCCCTGCCCTGGGGCGACCCGGACCTGGCCGCACTGGCGCACGCCCAGGCGGGCGAGCTGCTCGCGGCGGCCCGGGACGACGCGGTTCAGGCGGGGCGCGCGGTGTGGAACCGGCCGCTGGACACCTCGCTCGCCTGGCCGGTCGACGGCCTCGCCGACGAGAGCACGATCTCGATGCTGGACGACGTGTTGGGGGCTGCCGCGACGCCCGGCGCCACCGCCGATGCCTCCCGCGGCGGCGGCGCGGTGACCGCCCCCGCCCACGCCGACGTCGTGCTGTCGTCGGCCTCGATTCCACCCCGGACCTCACCGGAGGCGTTGGCCAGTGGCCGGATCGAGGCACCCGGTGCGACGTCGGACGCCGCCGCGCTGCTGACCGATCCCTACCTGAACACTGCCCTGGCCGCCGTGGCCGCGCCCGGGGCGGCCTCGTTCCTGGCCCAGCAACAGACGCTGGCCCTGCTCGCGGCGCACGCGGTCGGCGGCACGGCCGCGAGCCCGGCGGGGGTGCTCGCCGCGCTCCCCCGCGACTGGGATCCGGCGCAGCCCGAGGTGTTCGCGACGGTGCTGGCCCAGCTGGCCCAGGTGCCGTGGATTCACGTGGAACCAGTCGGCACCGCCCGCCGGCGTGCTGCCGGCCCGGCACCGGCGACGCTGATCGGGGGCAAGGTCCGCCGCGAGGTCCCGCAGACCCAGGTGCTCGCCGTCCGGGATGCCTTTCATCGCCTGTCGGCTTTCCGGCCGGTGCTGGTCCAGCCCCAGATCAGCTACCAACCTGCCCGCCGCAGCGCCCTCTCGCTGGTCGGCCGCAGCTGGCGTGGTCTCACCGCCACCGGCAGCGAACGCGACGTGATCCTCACCCGGGCCAGGGCACCCCTGGTGCGACAGGTCGACCGGTACTACGCCAGCATCTCGGTGGTCACCGGAAACGCCGCGAACCTGGTCTCGACCAGTGGCCGGCTCCCGGTGACCGTCACCAACACGTTGCCCGAGCCGGTCTCGGTGGTGGTGGCGCTCGAACCCCGATCGCGCCGGTTGCGGGTGGGCGACCCGCAGCCGGTCTCACTGGGTGCTGCCACCACCGGGCCGGCGCGCGCCGGGGCCTTCATCGACGTCACCGCCGTGGCGAACGGGGACGTGGACCTCGACCCGTTGCTCTACGCGCCGGGAGGGACCGCTCCCCTGGTGCGCAGTACGGGCACCATCCGCGTGCGGGTGCGGCACGACTGGGAGGGCCGGGCGCTCGCCGGGGCGGGCGCCGTCCTCGCCGTTCTGCTGCTGGTGGGGCTACGGCGCAGCGTGCGCGGTGGCCGGCGGCTGCGGATCCCGCTCGACCAGGTGCCCGACCCGGACGACGTCGCGTTGATCGCCGCCGGCGAGCGCGTCCCCACGCCGCCGCTGGGCCTCTCACGCGCCGGGGTCACCGGAGCCGCCCCCCGTGCCACCACAGTGGTCACCCCATCGCTGATCACCCCACCGCTGGTCACCACACCGCTGCCGAGCCCCGCCGTGACCGGCGACGCGGGCTCCGACGACGGCCGGACGTCCGGTTCGGGCCCCGGCCCCGGCAACGGCTCCGATCCGCGCCACGCCACCGACGCGGGGTCGGACGCAGGAGCGGGTTCCGAATCCGGCGCCGACTCGAGCTCCGCCCGATCGATGATGCGCAGCAGCGCCCTGATGTCCGCCGGAACGCTGGTGTCGCGCATCCTCGGCTGGGTGCGCGCCAGTGTGCTGTCGGCAGCCATCGGCGGCGCCCTGTCGGGCAGCGTCTTCGCCACCGCGAACACCCTGCCCAACAACGTGTTCATCCTGATCGGCGGCGGCGCGCTCAACGCCATCCTGGTGCCGCAGATCGTGCGCGCCGCCAAGCAGAGCGACGACGGCGGTACCGAGTACATCGACCGGCTGCTGACCCTGGCGACCCTCATCCTCGGTGCCGCCACCGTCCTCGCCACCGCTGCGGCCCCCCTGCTGATCCGCCTCTACAGCGACAACTGGGACCGGCCCACCCTCGACCTGGGCACGGCCATGGCGGTCTGGTGCCTGCCGCAGATCTTCTTCTACGGCCTCTACACGCTCTACGGCCAGGTGCTCAACGCCCGGGGCAGCTTCGGGCCGTACATGTGGGCTCCCGTGGTCAACAACATCGTGGCGATCGCGGGCATGGTCGTGTTCATCGCCCTGGCCGGCTCGGGTGAGCGCCCGGTGACCGGGTGGAGCGCGGCGGACGTCGCCCTGCTGGCGGGCACGGCCACCCTGGGTGTGGTGGCCAATGCCCTGGTGCTGGTGCCGGTGATGCGCCGGGCGGGCTACGTCTGGCGACCCCGCTGGGGATGGCGCGGCATCGGGCTGCGCAACGCGGGCACCATCGCGCTGTGGACCTTCGCCGGTGTCGCCCTGGCCCAGCTCGGCTTCCTGGTGATCTCCCGGGTGGTGAACGCCGCCGGCACCGCCGCTCAGCGGGACGGCATCCCGGCAGGTCGCGCCGTCTTCGACTTCGCGTTCATGATCTTCATGATGCCGCACTCGCTGGTGGCGGTCTCGGTGGTGACGGCGGTGTTCACCCGGCTCTCCGCGCGCGCCGCCGAAGGTGACCTGGACGCCGTCCGCGCGGATCTGTCGCTCGCACTGCGCACCGTGTCGGTGGCCACCATGTTCGCGACCGCGATCTTCATCGCGTTGGGGCCGCTGATCACCGCGGGCATGTTCCCCGGCACCAACCGGGTCACCACCGACCAGTACGCGCTGGTGGCCACCGCCATGTTGCTCGGCATCGTGCCGTTCAGCGCCCAGTTCCTGTTCCAGCGGGTGAGCTACGCCTTCGAGGATGCCCGCACCCCGTTCTGGATCGGGACCCTCGGCACCCTGCTGTCGACGGTCGGCGCGCTGTTGGTGCCCACCGTGCTCGCGCCGCGCGACGTCGCGGCCGGGATCGGGGCGGTGATGGCGGCCACCTACCTGATCACCACGATCATCTGGTTCCCGGTGCTGCGGCGCCGGCTGGGCTCGGTCGACGGGCCCAGAATCCTGTCGACACACCTGCGGCTGCTGCTGGCCGCCGCGAGCGCCATCGGCATCGGCATCCTGGTGCGCGAGGGCGCTCAGGTGGTGCTCGGGGAGCGCGGCGTGCTCGGCGTGTACGGCGTCCTGGGCAGCGCCACCGTGGTGATGTCGATCACCTACCTGCTCGCCTTGCGCGCGCTGCGCGTCGACGAACTGGACACCTTGCTGCAGCCCATCCGGTCGCGGCTGTCGCGCTGAGCCGGTCTGCGCCGTAGGGCGAGGTCGGCGAGCCCGGTCATGATCGCCGGGCATCGTACGGCGCTGCGCTCACCATGAGGCGGCCCGGGTGCCTACCATGGACCGCGGACGGTCGTCGGCGCGATGGCGAGAAACACTCACGCTCACCGGCCGGGGGGCTCGAGCTGATGATGCCGCGCCGTCGGCCGCACGGCAGACCTGACAGGGAGGAACCGCGCTGGACGGGGTAGGGAACGGCAGCGTGCTCGCCGGACGCTACCGGCTCGAGCAGCAACTCGGAGCCGGCGTCGACGGTTCCCTGTGGCGTGCCGTCGACGAGACCCTCGAGCGGCCGGTGACGGTTCGCGTGGTCAGCCCCGGCCACCCCTTCGCCGCCGATGTCGTGGACGCCGCGCGCCGCGCCGCCCTGGTGGACGACGCCCGCCTGGCCCGGGTGCTCGATGTCGGCGACGCCGACGGCACCACCTACATCGTCACCGAGTACGTCCAGGGCCGGCCGTTCGAGGACTTCCTGCGCAACGGGCCGCTGCCCGCCGAGACGGTACGACGCATCGTCGGCGAGACCGCCCAGGCCCTGGAACGGGCCGGGGCGCGAGGCCTGCACCACCTGCGGCTGACGCCCGCGAGCGTGTGCATCGTCCCCGACGGGTCGATCAAGTTGCTCGGGACGGCGATCGAGGCCGCCGCCGCCGGCGTCGAACACGACAAGGCCGAGGTGGCCAGCCGGCAGGACGCCGTCGGCCTGGTCAGCCTGATCTACGCCGGACTCACCGGACGCTGGCCCGGGGTGATCGACGGGCCGCTGGGGCCGGCGCCACTGGTGTCCGGGCGGGCGGTACCCCCCGGTGATCTCGCGGCCGGCGTCCCGGCCGATCTCGACGCGCTGTGCGTGGCGACCCTCGGCCCCGGCCACGACGGCCCCCGCACCCCGGCCGAGGTGGCGGGACAACTGTCGCCCTGGGCCGCGGCCACCCCGATGACCGACCCGCGCGGGATCGAGCTGACCGCGCCCGACCGGCCGCGGGCCACGGCCCCGGGCGACGCGAGCGCATCGAACGGCGAGGCCTGGTTCGAGGCGGCCGACACGGTGATCGCGGCCCGGCCCGCCCCGGCACCGGCACCGGCACCGGCCGAGCCGAAGTCCGCACCCCAACCGAAGCCGGACCCTCAGCCGCAACCCGAGCCCGAGGTGACCATCTCCCTCGATGCCCCCGATCGCCGGGACGAGGGCGCCGAGGAACCGTTCCCGGTGCGCAATGCCGGTCTGCAACCGCCGCTGATGCAGGCGCCCGCGTTCCCGGTGCCCGCCGAGCGCGCGGCGTCCGGCCGGGTGAGTGCGCTCGACTCCGGCGGGCAGGCCTGGCCGACCCCTCCCGCGGCGGGACGCACCACCGTGGCCACACCACCGGGCACCACCGTGCCGCGCGGCGGGCTGGTGGACGACATCCTGGGTGCCGCCGGGGCGCCCGGCGTCCGGCGGCTCGATCCGGCCCCGCCGCCCACCCTGGGCCAGCCCGCCCGGCCGAGCTCGTGGGGCGGCGGTCGGGACGACGATCGCCTCGGTCCGTTCATGCCCCCGGTGCCGATCGATCGCCCACCCCAGGGGCAGACCCGGTTGGTGCTCGGCCTGATCAGCGGTCTGGTCGTGCTGGGGCTGCTGCTGTCGCTGCTCGCGCTGCGCGGGTTGATGAACGCCGACCCGCTCACCCCCAAGTCCAGCGATGCCCCGAGTGTCGCGGCCAGCGCCAAGCCGACGGCCAGTGGGGCAGCAGCGCCGGTGGTCACCGGCACACCGGTCGAGATCGCCGGGGTCAAGGTGCTCGACCCGATGGGCGACCAAACCGAGAACAACGCCGCGGCTCCCCGGCTGATCGACTCGGACAGCACGACCGAATGGCGCTCCGAGCGGTACGACTCGGCCCGTTTCGGGGGGCTGAACAAGACCGGGATCGGGTTCGTGCTCGATCTGGGCGACGTCTCCACGGTCAGTCAGGTCGTGGTGGAGCACCGAGGCACCGGCGGCGTGATGGAGCTGCGCACCGGCACCGGGCCGACCGTCGACGGCTCGACCCTGGTCAGCACGGTCCCCATGGAGGGCAGCCGGCTGACCGTGACCTTGCAACAGCCGGTGTCGACGCGATACCTGGTGTTCTGGTTCACGAGCCTGACCAAGCAGTCCACCGGGGAGTACCGGATGCGTGTCTTCGAGGTGTCCGTCAGGTAGGTTCCGTCCGTGAGCGGTAGCCATGCACCGCAGGCGTCGACCGACGACCGGGAACTGCTGGCTGCCCATCTGCGTGGCGATGCCGAGGCCTTCGGCGCCCTGGTCTCCCGTCATCGGGACCGGTTGTGGGCCGTCGCCGTCCGGACCCTGGGCGACCGTGACGAGGCGGCCGACGCGCTGCAGGACGCGCTGATCTCGGCCTTCCGCGGTGCCGCGACCTACCGCGGCGATGCCGCGGTCACCACCTGGTTGCACCGCATCGTGGTCAACGCCTGCCTCGATCGCATCCGGCGCCGCCAGGCCCGCCCGACGGTCCCGCTGGGCAACCACGACATCCCGACCACCCTCGACGCCCCCGGTCAGGTCGACGTCCGGCTCGCCGTCCGGGCCGCGCTGGCAGCGCTGCCCGCCGAGCAACGCGAGGCGCTGGTCCTGGTGGATCTCGAGGACCTGCCGGTGGCCGAGGCGGCGCGGCTGCTCGGCGTCCCCGAGGGCACGATCAAGTCGCGCTGCTCCCGGGGCCGCACCGCGCTGGCCCAGGCGCTGCGGGACGACGCCGGGGCCGCCGATCCGGCAGCGGCACCGATCCAGGGCGCACCTCACGCCGCCCCCGGTGGCGGTCCTGGTGGCGGTCCCGGTGCTGGATCCGCTGCCGGGTACGACCCGGTCGTGAGGCCGGCGCCGGCGTCCCCGGGAGCATCGGGGGAACGTGAGGCGTTGTACGGGAACCCCGGTCGTTCGGCGAACGTCGGATCGGCGGACACCCGAGGCGGCCGGCGCAGTCGCCGGGATCGGGATGGCGCAGACGTTCAGGAGCGGGGTGATCGCGGATGGTGAGTGGCATGGCCGGGCGGCACCCCGCCCACGACACCCTTGCCGATCTCGCTGCCGAGGTGCTCCCCGAGCACGACGCCCGCCTGGTCGAGGCGCATGTCATCGGCTGCACCCGCTGCGCCCAACTGCTCGCCGACGCCGAGGGCATGCGGCAACTGTTGCGCTCGACCGACCCGGGCCCCATGCCCGAGGAGGTGTGGCAGCGCATCGCGAGTGCGCTCTCGCGGGAGGTTGCGCTGGGCTCCGCCCCGGCGCCGAGCCCGCAACCGGTGGGGCCGGTGGTGCCGACCACCGGTGGCGACCCCTGGATCACCCAGGAATGGCCGGTGGACGCCGGGTGGGTGCCTCAACCCGGCGGCCATCAGGTGGCCTCGGACGACGCCCCCACCAGTCAGTGGGCGCGGTTCGTCGAGGCCGACGACGAGCCGGCCGGCGACGGCTTCCCGGACGGCGTCCGGCTGGCCGGCTCGGCGGCCGCCTCGGAGTCGCTCTCCCGGTTGCGCCCGGCGCGGCGCTCGTCCTCGCTGCGCACCCGGCGCGACGTCCGGACCGAGGGCGAGGGTCGCGGTGGGGCGCTGATGCGCTTCGCCAAGCCGGCAGCGATCGCGGCCGGGGTGATCGTGCTGGCGGGCGTCGGTGGTCTGGCGGTGGTGAAGCAGTTGCCGATGGGCGGGTCGAGCGCCGCCTCGGGCGGTGCCGCGCCCGCCGCGGAGGGCAAGGACGCCGGTGCCTACGTCGCGGCGATCCTGCAGACCGGCACCAACTACACCCCCACCGACATGGGCCCCCGGGCGCTGGCCCTGGCCGAGACCGCGCGCCGGCCGGTGGGTGGCGCGTCGGCGAGTGCCGCCCAGGCGGCCGCTGCCGGCGCGGCGACCTCCACCCCCACCGAGCGGCGGGTCGCCGCCGGGCAGTCCCTGCCGGTCGACACCACGAGCGATCTCGCGAGTTCGGCACCGGGCCTGACCGATCCCGGCCGGCTGGAGGAATGCCTCGAGGAGCTCAACGCCGGCGGTCACCAGCCGATTGCCATCGATCTGGCCCGGTACGACGGCCGCGAGGCCGCGATCATCGTGCTCACCGGGCGGGACGGCGGCTACGAGGTGTGGGCGGTGTCCCGCAGCTGTGGCCGGGGCAACGCCGGCCAACTCGGCTACGTCTCGGTGCCCGCTCGCTGACCGTGTCACACCCTCGGTGGGTCAACTCGGGAACATCCGGGGCCTACGATCGGGTTGACAGCGCCGAGGGAGTGCTGCGGGGCGGTGTCCGACTCCCCCGTCCGTGAGCACCCGGTAGACGAGGGAGATCCGTGAGCGACGACGTCCGTGACGTGATCATCGTAGGGTCCGGCCCCGCCGGGTACACGGCAGCGATCTACTCTGCCCGAGCAGATCTGCGGCCACTGGTCTTCGAGGGATCGGTGACCGCCGGCGGCGCATTGATGAACACGACCGAGGTCGAGAACTTCCCCGGGTTCCCCACCGGGATCATGGGGCCCGACCTGATGACCAATCTGCGGGATCAGGCCGAGCGGTTCGGCGCCGAGCTGGTGCCGAACGACGTGGTCGCCCTGCGACTGGACGGCGCGATCAAGGAGGTCGACGTCCCCGCCGACTCGGGCGTGGGGGTCGTCACCCATCGGGCTCGTGCCGTCATCCTCGCGACCGGGTCCGCCTACCGCGAGCTGGGGTTGCCGAACGAGAAGCGGTTGTCGGGTCACGGCGTCAGCTGGTGCGCCACCTGCGACGGGTTCTTCTTCCGCAATCAGCACATCGTGGTCGTCGGCGGTGGTGACTCGGCGGTCGAGGAGGCCACCTTCCTCACCCGCTTCGCCGAGACCGTGACCCTCATCCACCGCCGCGACACGTTGCGTGCCTCGAAGATCATGCAGGCCCGCGCGTTCGCCGACCCGAAGCTGACGTTCCTGTGGAACACCGAGGTGGTCGACGTCCTCGGCTCCGACAAGATGAGCGGCTTGCGGGTGCGTGACGTCACCACGGGCGCCGAGCGCGACCTCGAGGTCACCGGCCTGTTCGTGGCCATCGGCCACGACCCGCGGGTCGAACTGGTGCGGGATCAGCTCGAGCTGGACGAGGCCGGCTACATCGCGGTGCGCGGTCGCAGCACGCTGACCTCACTCGACGGGGTGTTCGCCTGCGGGGACGTCGTCGACCACACCTACCGTCAGGCGATCACGGCCGCAGGGTCGGGGTGCGCCGCAGCCCTGGACGCCGAGCGCTACCTCGCCGGCCTCGACGACGGGGCGGGCTCGGGCGATGCCGCCGCGCTCGTGACGGCGTCCTGAACGCCCGCCCCTCGATCTTGCCCGCCGACCCACGAGCGGACGGCGGCACGCACGACCAGATGATTGCCGATCGCACGGACGACGCCAGAGGAGAAGCCCCATGTCCGCCAGCCATGCAGTGACCGATGCCACCTTCGACGCCGAGGTGCTCGGCAGTGACAAGCCCGTCGTCGTCGACTTCTGGGCGCCGTGGTGCGGCCCCTGCCGGCAGATCGCCCCGATCCTGGACGAGATCTCCGCGGCGCACAGCGACAAGATCACTGTCGTCAAGCTGAACACCGACGAGAACCACGTGGTGGTGAACCGCTACCAGGTGACGTCCATCCCCACGGTGGCGGTGTTCTCCGGGGGCGAGCTGGTCAAGACCATCATCGGTGCCAAGCCGAAGCCGAAGCTGCTGCAGGAACTCGAGGCCTGGATCAGCTGACGGGCCCCGACTCAACTGACGTGCACCGGCTCAGCCGACGGGTCCGGATCAACTGACCCGGCCGGACGACGCCCGGCGAACCCTCGTGCGGAGGGTCGCCGGGCGTTGTGCGTGCGGCGCGGGGAATCAGTCGGCAGCTTGCGAGGTGAGGGCGGGCTGTCTGACCGTGCCGAGGATCCGCTCCAGCGCCTGCTCGACGTCCTCACGCCAGGACAGTGCGGTCTTGAGTTCCAGGCGCAGACGCGGATAGCGGTGGTGCGGACGGACGGTCTTGAAGCCCACGGCCAGCAACAGATCCGCCGGCACCAGGCACGAGTGGCCCTTCTCGCCCGGGGCCGAGGCCCCGGCGGTCGCGGCGAGTCCGAAGGCCTCGATCGCCCGCACGCCGCGCCGGGTGAGGTCCTTGGCCGCGGACTGGATCAGGAAGCGCGCCAACCCTCCCCCGGTGAACTCGGGCAGCACCCGTGCCGTCGTGAGCAGGACGGCGTCCACACTCACCGGCGAGGTCGGGAACGACA
This sequence comes from Kineosporiaceae bacterium, assembly GCA_046330955.1. Classification (GTDB taxonomy): domain Bacteria; phylum Actinomycetota; class Actinomycetes; order Actinomycetales; family Kineosporiaceae; genus JADJPO01. The sequence continues at coordinate 117,797 of JAXLRT010000010.1, forward strand.
TCGATCGCGGAACGAAGGCCGGCGGGGCGTAGAGCACGAACCCGGCCGGCTCGTCGTCGACGTAGGCGATGCGGCCGCACGAACCCCACTCCAGCAGGGTGGACGAAACCCAGACCTCCTTCTCGAAGGCGGTGTCGCCGGCCTCGACCGCTCGTCGTCCGGCGACGGCGTCCAGTTCCCAGAGCACACAGCGGCGACACGGGTCCGGCAGATCCGAGAGCGTGTCCAGGGTGAGTGCGGCGACGCGTCGTCCCATCAACTGATCCTTAGGGTTCGAACGCACAGGGTGAGGAGTGCGGGGCTGCCGACGTCGAGCTGGCTTCGGCGGGAACGAGGGCGCATCAACGCGACGAGAAAGGCGATCGCGGCCCCGACGAGCAGACCCACGACCACCCAACGGGCCAGCCTCATGCGACACCCCCAACGGCGGTGGTGGTAGCGCTCCGATGAGCCAGGGACCCATGGTACGCAGTCGAGCGCTCCCCCGCGGGTCGGGAGAACGACCCAGCCCACGCCTCCACCACGACACCCACCCTCACGGATTCTATACGTAGAGCTATGTGGTACTGCTTTCCGTAATACCTGGTGACGGCCTGTTTCACGTGGAACGACGCCCCGCTTCGAGGAGTCCCCGCGGCTGCGTGTCTGATCAGGTCCAGGGACGAGGTCCAGGGACTAGAGGGAGTAGAGGGACCAGGAGGGACCCGGAGAGACTAGGAGGGACTTACCTCGTCCAGACCGCGCAGCACGCAGAACTCGTTTCCCTCGGGATCGGCGAACACAACCCAGCCGCTGCCGGGTCCATGGATCCCTCGGTGATCGGCCACTTCCGTAGCACCCACGGCCCGCAGCCGCTCGATCTCGTCGTCACGGGTGCCGGACCGGGGACGCAGGTCGAAGTGGAGTCGATTCTTGCCCGACTTCGCTTCGGGAACCTCGATGAACAGGATCCGATGTCCGGTCTCGGGGTCCAGGATCAGGCACTCCACGTGACCCGGCAGGTTGGGGTCACCGTCCAGATCGGTGTACCCCAGAACCTGCTTCCACCACGTCGAGAGCTCGTAAGCATCGCGACAGTCGACGGTGGTGTGGGCCACGAACGAGGTCATCGTCGGCTCAGCCCTCGCCGGCGCTGATACTGGCGAAGACGCCACGGACCTCGGGGCTCATCAGGCCCAGGATGCGATTCAGGTCATCGACACTCGCGAAGTCGATGCTCAGGCGTCCCTTGCGCTGACCCAGCGCGATGGCGACCCGGGTGTCGAGGGCGTCACCGAGGCGGGAGGCCAGGTCGTCCAGCTCGGATCGGTGGGCACCGGCTCGGGGCTTCTTCTTGGCGGGAGCGCCCGCTGCAGGGGTGTCGCCGAGGGCGACGATCTCTTCGACGGCGCGTACCGACAGGCCCTCCGAGACGATGCGCTGGGCGAGCGCCTCCATGGCCGACATGTCGTCCAGACCCAGCAGCGCCCGAGCATGGCCGGCGGTCAGCACGCCGGCAGCCACCCGACGCTGCACCAGCGGTGGCAGCCGGAGCAAGCGAATGGTGTTGCTGATCTGCGGCCGAGACCGCCCGATGCGGGTGGCCAGCTCTTCGTGCGTGCAGCCGAAGTCATCCAGCAGCTGCTGGTAGGCGGCGGCCTCTTCCAAGGGGTTGAGCTGGCTGCGGTGGAGGTTCTCGAGCAGTGCATCCCGCAGCAGGTCGTCATCAGCGGTGTCTCGCACGATTGCCGGGACGGTGGCCAACCCCGCCTGCTGCGTCGCGCGCCACCGCCGCTCCCCCATGACAAGCTCGTACAGGGCTCCGCCGTCGTCCGGCTCACCGACCCGACGCACGACGATCGGCTGCAGTACGCCGATCTCCTTGATCGAGTGAACGAGCTCGGCCAGCTCTTCTTCGTCGAACACCTGGCGCGGCTGGCGCGGGTTCGGGCGGATCGAGGTCACAGGAATCTCGGCAAACGTTGCGCCCGGCACGGGCACCAGGTCGGTCTCGGGGTCCGTCTCCGGCGCGGCGCCGACCTCGGCCTCCGCAGGCGGAGACGACTGAGCCGGCGACGGAGACGACTCCGGAGCGGGCGTCACCAGGCTGGGAAGGTCGCCGGAGGGCCGCTCGAGCGTAGCGGTGGCGGTGGCGGCGCCGGTGTCGACCGGCTGCCCTGGCTCGGACTTGTCCCGGAAGAACACGTCATCGACCGGCCGGTCGCCACTCGTCTTGGCCATCGGACCGCTGGGGATGAGTGCACCCAGACCGCGGCCAAGACCCCGTCGCTTCTCGCTCACGATTGCTCCTCGCGCGTTGTTGATTCCCACGTGAGTACCTGTTCGGCAAGTTCGCGGGACGCCTCAAGGTAAGAGAGCGCTCCACTGGACGCCGGGTCGTACGTCATGACGGTCTGGCCGTGACTTGGTGCTTCGGAGATCCGGACCGACCGGGGGACGGTCGTCTTGACCACCTGTTCGGGGAAGTGTGTTCGGACCTCGTCGGCCACCTGCGAGGACAGCCTGGTCCTCGCGTCGAACATCGTCAGCATGATGGTCGAGACGTGCAGCGAGGGATTGAGCTGGCGACGGATCAACTCGATGTGCTTCAGCAGCTGGGACAGCCCCTCGAGCGCGTAGTACTCACACTGGATCGGAATCAGCACCTCGCGGGCGGCGACGAAGGCGTTGACCGTGAGCAGGCTCAGGCTCGGCGGGCAGTCGATCAGCACGTAGTCGATCTGATCCAGACCCTGCTGTCGGCGGGTCTGGAGGTAGACCTCCAACGCCTTCTTGAGGCGCACTTCGCGAGCGACGAACGAGACCAACTCGATCTCGGCGCCCGCGAGGTCGATGGTCGCCGGCGCGACCCACAAGTTGGGCAGGTCCGGGCAGGGCTGGACCACCTCCGCCAGCGGTCGATCCTCGACCACCACGTCGTACAGGCTCGGAACCTCGGCATGGTGGTCGATCCCGAGAGCGGTTGACGCATTGCCCTGCGGGTCGATGTCGAGCACCAGCACGCTCAGGCCCGCCTGCGCCAGGGCGGCGGCCACGTTCACCGTGGTCGTGGTCTTGCCGACGCCACCCTTCTGGTTGGCCACGGTGAGGATCCGGGTGTGTGGCGGGCGCGGGAACGACCGACCGACCAACGAGATGCGACGCCGGGCGTCCTCGGCCACCTCCGCGGCCAAGGGCGTGGTGTCGTCCACCGTCGGCAGGCTGGCCACCAGCTGCACCCGGTCGGACTCGTTGAACGGCAAGGGAGCCGCCAGCGGGGCGCCGGGCGGCTGCCACTCGGCGTCCGACGCGGTCGGTTCCGTGTCGGCTACAGCCACTGCTGCGGATGCGTGTGGAGGCACCGTCGAAGGGCTCTCCGGCTGCTGCATCGCTGCACTCCTGTCGTCTGGCTCGTGCGTCACCGTCAGAGAATTGTCCCTTGATTCGGCGTCGTCCGTGACCAGACCTCCGTGAGTCGCGGCGGACTCGCCGACAGCTCCTGCTGTGTCGAGGGCTGCTCTGTCGAGATCCGCTGTGTCGAGTTCCGCTGAGCCGGGGTCTGCTGTGTTGATGAGATCGCCCACCGGGTCGCCGCGATCGCTGGAAGCGGCCGGATCATTGGATTCAGCGCACCCACCGAGTTCGACTCGCTCACCCGGCACGGCCGGCTCCCCCAACCCGACCAGCGCAGTGGACTCCACCCGCTCGACAGACTCCAGCGACTCACCAAACACGACCGACTCACCAAACACGGCCGGCGCACCAAGCTTGACCGGCTCATCGAAGACGGCGGGCTCACCCGATGCGGCGGGTTCACCAAACACGGCCGGCGCCGTGCACTCCACCCTGTCGACGGACTCAACCGGGTCACCGAACTCGGCCTGCACTCCGAACTCGGCCAGCTCACCAGACGCGGCCGATACCCCCGACTCAGCCGCGTCACTGAACACGACCGGCTCAGCTGCTTCGTTCCGCTCAACCGCATCGCCGAACCCCGTGGGAGACGGGAGGGGGATCGGCTCCTCGATCTCGGCCTCCGCTGCGTTATCGGCCTCGGTGAGCTGGTCGGCTGGCCGCAGCGCCTCGACCGGGTGGTGCACGGCCCAATCCTGATCGCCCGGAATCTCCCGGGGGGCTCGGAGATCATCTGCGGGCTGTGTGTGCTCAGGTGCACGGTAGGGGGGAGTTGCCTGCTCGATACCCTCTCGGAACCCTGCGACGCTTCCCTCCGTGGGCGGCGCGGACGCCAGGCCGGCTGCGTCACCGGGCTGGGCCACCCAGAAGCGGTGGCCGACCGGGCGAGCCTCCCCCGGGGCAGCCACGGCCCCCGAGACCGAGCCTGCGCCGGCGGGGGCAACGTCGGATGCCGGAACAACCGCGAAGGCCGGCGCCGTAAACGGTGGCAGGGCGGTCGGCATCACCAGGGCCGTGACGGCGTGGGCAGTGATGTCGTCTCGGTCGACGCCTGTTTGCTCCGATGCCGAGTGCAGTTCCGATGCACTCTCCCCGGGAGGAGCTTGATCGGTCGCAACGTCAACATCTGCATGAGGTGCATCCACGGTCGTGGTTTCACATGAAACGGGGCGAACGGCGAAACGATCTCCGAGAGGGGTGCGAATGGTGTGTGCCCAAGGCTTCATCTCCGACGCCTGCGGTGCCTGGCTCCCCCACTCCGGGGGTAGTCCACGTGAGGAGGCGTGGAAGTTGAGCCCCAAGGCGGGCGTGGGATCGTCGTTGGTGTCAACCCAAGGGGTGGCTGGCGAGGTGGTTCCCGCGACCGATGTTTCACGTGAATCCGTCACGCTCACGACGACCCGGTACCCACCTTCGTCGAACCGGTGAAGGTCGCCGGCGTCCGATCGGATCTCACGGCTAGCGGCGTTCAGGGCCATGGGATCCGCTGCTGAGGCGTGCACCGCATCATGGACCTCGACCGTGAGGACCGGGTCTGGAGCATCCGGCTCCACCGCCATGGAGACGAATTCATCCAGAGACCCTTGAGGGGTTCCTTGAGGGATGGGCATGCCGTCAGCACTGTGACTGGCCAAATTCGCCGGGGTCTCCGAATCCTCAATGCCGGGCAACACGAGGTCCTCCCCGGCCACCCCCACGGCCGAGGTCACGGCCGCTGCATGGGGCTCGAGGGAAACAGTTGCCTCGAACGCTCCCACCAAGTGAACTCCGAGGGTCCAGTCCTCGTCGCCCTCCATCGATTCCCGCGGTGACGATTCCCCCGGCACGCCGACAAGGGGCAGCCCGTCAACTTGCAGCCCATCAGCTGGCACAGCATTGCCCGATTCAGCATTGCCCGGCTCAGCATTGCCCGGCTCAGCCCCAGCTTGCACGGGCTGGGCCGGAATCACGTGAGGCTCGGGTGCTTCGGCGGGAACCGCCTCACCCGATTCCAGCACGGCGACGGCTGGAACCTCGTCGAGGCCCGAGTTCTCGCAGGGCTGACCGTGCGGTGCGATGCTGGGCCAGCCCAAGCCTTCCTGCCTCGAATGCGCCGAGACCTTCGGCCAGCCGATTCCCACAGCCATCACTCCAACTCCCCATCCCCGCGCATCGTCCATCCTGACAACCGTTTCCCATGCAGCGCCGATGGCCACGCCGGTACGCCGGCGCCGGCGGCACGATTCCATCCGAGCAGAGCGTCTCGGCTCATCCGAACACATGACCTCAAGGACGTCCTACGCTGCCGTGAACAACTGAGCCCCCTGAGGTCACTCCTGATCGAGACCCGATTGCTGAATGGACTCCTCGTCAGCCGTGCGGGTCCGCGCCTCGCCGTCGACGTCGCTGAGCCCCTGGTCGGGGCCGGCGCCTGATACCGTGCAGCCCTTTCATCCTTCCGCCCAGGTTGATGACCGTGTTCCGAGGCTCAGCGCGGGGCGTGCCCAGCGATCGTCACCCATGAGGCTTCCCCTCCTGCCCTTCCAGCCCCCCCAGCCCTTCCTGCCGCCCTCCTGGCCCCGGTTGATGAACGCGTCCCGAAGCCACCGCTTGCACCACACGAACCTGGAAGCATGCACCGCTGACTCGTGGATCAACCGAGTTCGATTGCTCCGCACCGACCCGACCTCGTCGCGAGGTACCCGCCTCCATCAATCCGGCTCGACCATCCGGGTCGACCGGCGGCTGATGGGTCCCTGGCCCTCCGATTCCAGCGACCGCCGGCTCAGCTGCCCAGGTGCTTGATCGCCCATGACTCCCCCAGCTCCTACCTCGATGGTGCCCGACACTCGTCACACCATGTCGCTCGTCCACGCCCCGTCACCGTGACCGACTCGGGTTCGGAGCGGCCCGGCGTCGGCTTGAACGCTACTCGCGCTCGTCTCTCCCCGCTCCTCACCCCCAGGTGCCTGTGGACAACCCGCCTTGACGTTTCGCCTGTGCACGGAAGGTTCGCGTCGTTGCGTCCACAGAACACCCACAGATATCCACACCTCACATGTGGGCCGTTCGACCAGGGGTTCCCATGTCTTGGCCGGCGAAGAGCACCCCCGAGTGGACGTCGCGCCGGGTCGCGCAGGGGGCAGCTTCGCACCCTGACCGGCTCATTCCCGCCAGCCAATCACCCCGCCCCACTCGCCATCCCCCACACCTCCCCTCGGCATCCCTAGCCATCGCCACACCTCCCCTCGGCATCGCCCACGCCTCACCCTCGCCATCCCTCGACATCGACCACACTTCCCCTCGGCATAGCAGCGCCTGTCTCTTGGAGGAGCTGCGCCCTTCTATTGGCGAAGCGTCCGGTGCCCAGGCGTGGCACCAGCCCGGCCGTACGGTGGTGGCCTCTATCGTCGGTAACCAGGTCCAGATCATGTGAACGAACCGTGCCGCCACCCGGCCGCGCAGTGGTTCCCGCGATGCCCGTTCCCGCGATGCCAACTACGGCCCCTCGCCCCGGCCACGGCATCGCCGCACCGGCCACCGGTCGACCGTTCCACGTGAAACAACGGGTCCCCGGACGACGTCGCATTGCTCGGCTCGCTGCCGCGTCTTGGCCGGACTGGGCAGTCTCCGCCTGCCAGCTCTGGGGGCTCGCTGGTGTCCTCGAGCGCATCTCGGCGCTCCAATCTCGCCTGCTGGCCACTTGTCGATCCATCGTCAATCAGCGCATCCAACTGGCGGATGAGGTCCCGCTGGAATCCGGGCATCTCATCTGCACGCCCAGCCAACGCCTACTGGCCGACTGATGGGGCTGTCGGGTGTCGGACGTGGCGGAACCGAACCACGCAGCTGGCCTCAACGAGCCGGCGGGCAAGCCATGGCCGGCTGGTTGATATGCCCGCCCATCGTCACGATGGTCGACGGATAGCCAACAGGCGGCGGCGTCACCCCTTCGAAGCCCACCGCCGGAACACCACGGTCGGTACCGGATGGTGGCTCTTTACCGCCAAGGTTCCGGGGCGAGCACCGGACGGGCGAGTACACCCAACGCACGGCCCGCAGAAGCGGCAAGGGTGCAGTCGGCACGGACCACAGAGACGCGGCCACGCCGAGGATCCGGAGGACGAGCACGCCTCCCTGTCACCTCTGCAACGTGGCCGGTCATCGCCCGCCATCCAGGGGTACTTGCGTCGGCAATTCAGGATCACATTCTTCTGTGAGTCGAGGTTGGCGTGCCCCACATGGCTCATGCGGCGGCCAACGGGCATCTCTGCACGCTCCGCGAACGGATCCGCCGCGGTGCCACAGACCCGCCAACAGCACCTCACTGTGCGCAAGCCGGAGGATGGTCAAGACCCGTGGATGGGTGTCGCGCCGAGCCACCGGTGGTAGGCGTCTAGGTCGACGTTGCTGCCGCAGATGATGATGGCCACGTGCCGGCCGACGAACCGGTCACGGTCTTCGAGGACCGCGGCGATGCCGAGCGCCGCCGACGGTTCGGCGACGAGGCCGGCGTGGTCAAGGAGCATCCGCATACCGGCGATGATCGACGCTTCCTGGACCAGGAGGGCGTCGTCAGCGACGAGCAGCAGATCGTCCAGGACGGCTGGGATGGGGCGACGGCCGGCGACGCCGTCGGCGATCGTGTTGGTCGACTCGGTGGTGACGACCCGCCGTTGGTGCCATGAGTAGGTCATAGCGGGTGCGCCGAGCGGTTGGGCGCAGATCACCTCGACCTCTGGCGCCGAGGCCTTGAGCACGTGGCCCACACCGGTGGCTAGCGCCCCTCCACCGAGAGCAATCAGCACCGCGTCGAAGTCCGGTTTGGTGTCCACCAGCTCCAAGCCGATGGTTGCTGCGCCCTCGCAGGTCTCGATGTCCAGGCTGTCTTCGAGCAGCCGAATGCCGCGCTCTCGTGCTATGGCGGTCGCGCGGTCGCGAGCCAGCTCGTGGTCGCCGTCGACCACCTCCAGCCGGGCGCCCAACGCCCGGATGCGATCCAGCTTGACCGTGGGCGCGAAGCGAGATGCCACGACGGTGACGTCGAGCCCTCGCTCGCGGCCCGACCATGCCAGGGCTTGACCCAGGTTGCCGGCGCTGGCGCATACCACCGCGTGATGTCCGTTGGCTGCTAGTTGGCCCGCGACGAGCTCGGTGCCGCGGGCCTTGAAACTGCGGACCGGGTTCGCCGTTTCGAGCTTGATGCTCACTGCACACCCGAGCGCTGACTCGAGGGCCTCGCAGCGATACAGCGGCGTGTCCAGCAGCATCGGATTGATCGCCCGGCGAGCCGCGCGGATCCGCTCGATGTCGAGGCGTGTCTGCGTGGTCATGCCGCGGTCTCACACGCGTCCTGCTGTTGATCTTCATGCCGTTGGACGAGCTTGCTGCGTTCGAAGCGAGCGTCGGCGTGGACGAGGGTGACCAGGTGCGGTGCGTTGACGGCGCGCCAGCGGTCCAGGGCGGCCTGGGTCAATTCTTGCGCCATGGCGATCCCGGCGGCCTTCGACCCGGGGGCACTGGTCTGCGGGAACACCTCACCCAGGGCAGTCCAGAACCCCAGCGCGCCGTCACCGACGGCCAGTACCGGGTCTCGCATCCGCGGCGACAGCCATCGCGCAGTAGGTCCTCCCACGACCCGGTGGAGTCGCGCTGCCCGTCGGCGAGGGCGACGAGTTCCTTGGTGGCGTCGGTCCGCAACGATCACACCCGTAGGCACAGGCGTTCCTCGTCGAGGCGGACGTTGACGTCCACCCCCATCCGTCCATACATACACTCCGTCCACACATACACATAGTGCACCGCGCGCAGGTCCCGAGCGGCGAAAGCCTCGGCCTCGTCCTGCCACTGCGCGGTCAGCCGGGTCACGGTGGCAGCGGGCTGGCCCGCGTTGGTTCCGAGGAACTGCCCGAACGCCGGGCCGAAGTCGTTGCCGGACAGTCCGTCTAGGTACAGCAGCGGCTGCACCTCGGCCCCCCGTCGGGGACTTGCGGCACCACGGCGGCAGATCGCCGAGGCGTACCGGCGACCGCCTGGATCCTCGTTGGCGGTCCTCGACCTGATGACTCTCCCCCACGACCCCACAGCTGGGGGTCCACCGATGTAGGAACCGCAGCGTGAACGCCCAACGACGCCCGAGCCACCGCTGGCCATGTGGTATCGGGAGCACCTCCGGCACCCAGCACTCTTGACACCCTCCCGCTGGGCATCGTCTGGATCACTGATCGTCGTGTTCCGCAAGCCCGGATCAGCCACCTTCGCCTTGTCAGTACGGCCCCCCCGAACCATCGCTACCCGTCATCCCTCCCGCTCCAGAGGGAGCTTTCCAGTGATCCTTGTCGACCGAGTGCGTATAGGGCGGCGACCTTGAGTGGGGGCATGGCGACGAGCTGGGCGCGGCCGCCGTGCTGTGCCCGAGCCACTGCAGACCATCCCGATTGTTGACGGTGGCGCGCCCCGGCTGCGGACCGTTGCCGCCCGAACCGGGAGGTGTCGACCGATCAAGAGCACTGCCCCCACCGCCCTAAGTGGGTCCACCGGCGAGTTGCCCAGGCGTCGCTGGAGGCAGGTTCCACGTGAAACAAGCATCAGGCGCCGGGCACAAGTTGGTCCCCCGCTTCATGAGGCGTCGGTGTGCCTCGGTACGCGCGCCCACCCCTCGCCGCGATCACGATCGCCGGCGTACCCGCGCCTTGAAGCATCGGCTCGGGAGGCCTGCATTCGATGTCGGCGGGTCCAGAGTGACCTCGTCGCCGCCAACTCGCGCGTGGGTCGGCTTCCGGGTGCCGCCCCGAGAACTCGCAGATCACGGCTGCTGCCCGGCCTTCGCGTCAGGGGGGTCGGCCGACACCACTATCGCCTGAGTCTGCGGGGCAGCGGCCGCGAGACGGCTGCGCGACCCCTGATCGACGCCTCCAACCTGTCCGCCGCGGGCGCGGTCGACGTCTACCGTTGGGCTGCGACGGCGCAGCAGGGTCCCTACGCCGCCGACTGCTGTTCGCTGCGCCCGCATCCGGGACACCCTTTGCCGCTACCCCTTGATCGGTTTCGCCTCGGGCAACGCAGCCGACAGGTCTCAGGCCCGTCCGCAGACGAAATCCGCCCTTCTCCTGCCCCAGCCGCGGAACCAGCGAGCAGCCGGACACCCGCAGCCGGCGAAGAGGGCGAATGCAGCCGATAGTCGACCTCGGCCGGGCTTGCCGAAGGGGTTCGCGGCGGCTCCGGCCGTTGACCTTAGGCCAACCACCGAAAGCAGTGTCGACAAGAAGGTGTCGGCAGAAGGAGTCCGAGCGGTGATCGTCGTTGCCGGGCTGGTGGACTCTTGCGGCTCGCGACGAGGTCGTCCCTCCGCCGACCTGTCGACCAGTCCTTGACTACGAGCTCCACGCGGCCGGCATCGCGCGCAGCCGCCCCACCCTCCCCTATGCTGCGGCGCGTGACCCGCGGGAAACGTCAGCGGGACGCAAACGTCGACGAGCCGCTGCGCTGCCCGGGGATCTGCGCCGACGTGACTAGCTCTAGCACCCGGCGACCAACGCCGGTCAGCCTCGAGAACACCTCCCGTCATCGCCCGGCGGCGCAGCTGAAGGCGTCATCGATACGCGAAGGTCGCCCGCGCAACCACGCGCTTCGCCAGCAGTCTCATGCCTGTCAACGCCGACCTGTGGCGCATCACAAAACGACCGCGTCAGGTCGTACGCATCCAGAATGTTCATGATCTCCTCGGCAGACTTCACGGCGTCCCTTCCTCGGGGGCCTACGGCGCATCAGCACCGGCAAGCGCATCCGAGGAAGGGAGCCTCAACCGCGTAACGCGGACGAGACTGACGACGTCGTGTCGGGCAGGTCTCACGATCATGAACGGGCGGCTGCATGGCCGACTCCGGGCAGCTTCTCGTGGCCGCCGACAGGTTGCGGCAGTCCGTTGTCACCGAGTCCAGCACCACGGGCGCTCTTGCGATTGGAACACGGGCCCCGAGGGGCTGCGCGGCCTCGCCGAGTTGACGCAGACGGCCTCGGTGCTCGGCGGCGCGCTGCTAGCTGGCCACCACACCGGTGCCAGACGACGCCCTCGCAGAAGGCGCGAAGGCCACCGTCCATCGCAGTCACTTCAGAGCACCGACCCGAATCGCGTCCACAGCGGAACGGGCTGTTGGGCTGCTGGGCTGCTAGGCGCTGGCTGCTCGAGCAGCCTTCCTTCACGGGCCTCGCGCCCATTTCTCAGCACCTGTTCACCTCGCTCCAGTCTGGTGACTCGATGCCCTGGCAGCTGAGGACTTCGGTTCCACGTGAAACGTCGACCTCAGACCAAGACCGGGCGCTGTACGCCCGCACTCAACTGGCCCAGACGCGCAGTTTGATCGCAGGGTCCAGAGCTGAGCCGAGGCCACCCGTCGGTGATCCGCCCCGTCCCACGGCCGTCGTCCCACCGCGGATAGCAGCGCCGTGCGCAAGGCTCTGGCCTGACTCGTGCCACCTTCAAGATCGTGTTTTGATTGCAGGGCTGTGACCTGCGTCTTCTCGGCCGGGAGAGGGCCGGAGTGGTCACTAAGAATTCGGCGTGGAAGCCTGCACCGGTGGTCTCGCGGTTCGTGCGTAGGGTCCGCACTGCTTCCGGGGCGGTCGCGGTGCAGATCGTCACGCGTCGGGGACGGGCCGTCGAGCGGATCGAGCATCTGGGGTCGGCCCGCACGGACGCTGAGCTGGCGTTGCTGCTGGCGGCGGCCCAGGAGCGGCTGCGGCCAGGGCAGGACGCGCTGGACCTGGCGGAGGTGCCCGTGGTGGCGCCTCGCCTGGACGACGTCGCGGACTGGACCAGCAAGCCCGGCTCGTCGGCTGGGCAGACCACGCTGGAGGACGAGCCGGCCCTGGCGCGGCGGCGTGGCCGGCCCACCGGGGTCGATGCCGGCGGGCGTGTGGTGGAGACCTCCTCGCTGGTGCTGTGGCAGGTGCTGACCGCCGCGTATGCGCGGGTGGGCCTGGATTCGGTGGGTGATGAGGCGTTCCGGGCGATGGCGTTGGCCCGGATCGTCGAGCCCACCTCCAAGGCGGACACGCTGCGGGTGCTGGCCGAGCTCGGCGCCCCGTGCCCGAGCCTGCGGACCGTGTGGCGGTCGCTGAAACGTTGCCAGACAGCCGATTATCGGGACACGGTAGCGAAGGCGTGCACCGCGTTCTCGGCTGCCGCCGGCGGGTTGGCCACTTTGGTGATGTACGACTGCACCACGCTGCACTACGAGGTCGCCGATGAGGACACCGGCCCGAACGCGTTGCGCAAGGTCGGGATGAGCAAGGAACACCGGGTCGATCCGCAGGTCCAGGTCGGCCTGCTGGTCGATCCGACCGGATTCCCGCTCGAGGTCCACCTCTTCGAGGGGAACACCGCGGAGACCACCACCATCCTGCCTGTGCTGCACCGATTCCAGGAGCGCCACGGCATCACCGGGATGGTCGTGGTCGCTGACGCCGGGATGCTGTCGGCGAACAACCTGAACGAGATCGAGGACGCCGGGTTCTCCTTCGTCGTCGGCTCACGGATCACCAAGGCCCCCTACGACCTGGCCGAGCACTTCCAGGCCAAGGGTGACTACTTCACCGACGGGCAGATCCTGGAATCCACCCGCGCGATGGGCACCAGGAAGAAGAAGCGGACCCGGCGGGTCGTCTACCAGTACTCGTTCAAGCGATCCAAACGTGACAACAAGACGATCAACGCGCAGATCGCGAAGGCCGAGAAGGTCGCCGCCGGCAAGGCCCCGTTGGCCAAGACCCGGTTCCTGAAAGTCACCGACGCGACCAAGGAACTCAACCAGGCCACCATCAACCGTGCCCGCCAACTCGCTGGCCTGAAAGGGTATGTCACCAACCTCGACCCCGCCGTCATGGACGGCGCCACCGTGATCGCGACCTACCACGACCTGTGGCAGGTCGAAGCCTCGTTCCGGATGACCAAGTCCGACCTGAAGGCCCGCCCGATCTTCCACCACGAACGCGAAGCCATCGAAGCGCACCTGACCATCGTGCTCGCCGCCCTGGCCGTCAGCCGCCACCTCCAGCAACGAACCGGCATGACGATCAAGAAGCTCGTCCAGACCCTACGCGTCGCCCGCTCCGCGACCATCGCCATCAACGGCCAGCGGATGACCCTCGCCCCCGAAATCACCGACCCCGTCCGCGACATCCTCGACCGCCTCGAAACGGGTCACTAACCCCAGTGGCACGACTCAGGGGTGATCCGCCCCGTCCCACGGCCGTCGTCCCACCGCGGATAGCAGCGCCGTGCGCAAGGCTCTGGGGGACCGCTGATAGGGAGGCGCGGTCGCTCCGGCCTTGGATGGATGCAGGTCTTCGTCATGGGCTGCCGACAAGCGGTGCTCGACCGCGACAAGGGCGAGGACCGGGCTCGGGCGGCACCTCGGTGAACGGACCTGGCCACCTCGATCGGCTTGCGGTGTTCTGCGGGCTGGACGTCGAACGGGCTCGGCGGGACGATCCGCCGGAGCGTGCCCGCACCCAACGCGGTGGCGTCGAGCCGCGATGGGACACGGCTGTTCGACTAGGCGCTGCCGCAGGACCAGCTCCGGTGCGGAGCTGTCACCGGCCTGCTGGTGCACGGGCTCATGCTGGTGGTCTGATCGCCGCCGCGGCCCGGAGGTTTGTGGCACCGTGCGCCGCGGGTCGACGGGGGCAGGAGGCGCTGGCGGAGTTGACCGTGCTGGTCGGGTTGGACAAGCACCGGGGCCAAGGAGGGCCACTCGACCGGCCAACCGGAACCGGGGCCTGCTGACCCAGATCCACCCTGCCCTGGAACGGGTTCGAGGTCCCATGGTGCACACCCCCGCGGTGTTGCAGCTGCTGTCGCTGGGCACGGTGCCTACCGTGGTGGTCGCGATCGTGATGCTCGTCGGTGTCGACGTTCCGTGACCAGCTGGACTGAAGACCACCGACGCCAGACGCCGGCTCGTCGCGCAGACCCGCAAGCACGCCCCCATCGGAGAGCGACTGGTCGAGCACCTCGGTGCGCTCGCTGATCAAGCCGTGGTCGTTCCGGGCACCAAGTCCGCCGACACCGTCCTGCCACGCCTGGCCGACAACCTCGCAGCGGGCCTGACCCACGCCGGTCCGCGCGTCGTCGGGGCCCTAGGGTCGAGCGCCGCCGCCAGATCGCCACCCAGTGAAGGAGATCCCGGACGGCCATCTCTGATCGTCGGTCAGGCTCAGCTGGCGCCGGACTTTCACCGCCGTAGCGATCCTGATCCTGTTCCTGACCTCATCCCCCCGCGTCGGGGTCAGGACCGCAGCCCGCGTCGTGCTCGAAGTCGGCGACGCCTCCCTCTTCCCACCCTGTGCCCGAGGGCGGTTCAGTGCTTCGCCCCTGGTGGGATCAGCTGCCCCATCGGGGCGTCGCCTGGTGGGTGAGTCGAGGGGTTGCACTCCGTGGCGCGAGGGACGCCGTCCCGGGGACCGCGTGAACGCAGCCTCGGCGATCCCATGGCGGTGGGGTAGCCCAGCACACGTCCCCTGCGCGGCGCCGACGTCACGTCTTCGTCAGTTCCACGTGAAACGTCACCGGTGACAAGCGACCAGCCATCAACGAAGGCTCGACCTACCCGCTGCAATCCGTGGGGCCCCAGTTGTCAGCGCCGCCGAGCCCCACCACGGCCACGCCGTCCGCGAGGCACGGGAACCTCGCCGGCTTCGATCTCCACCACCGTCGTGGGAATGGCGAGCACCTCGACCCCGCACATCCGCACCTCCCAGCGCCGAGCTCCGAGCTTGCGCAGGGCAGGCTCCGCAGCGACCAACTCCTCTGCCACCGCCTGCCCCTTGAGGGCGAGCAGCACGCCCCTCGGCCGCGCCAGCGGAAGGCACCAAGCGGCCAGCCGGTCGAGGGCAGCAACGGCCCTCGCCGTCACCACGTCAGCCCCTCTCACCTCGTCCGGAGCCTCCTCGGCACGACCCCGGCAGACCGTGACGGACGACAGTCCCAGGGCCGCCACTGTCTCACTCAACCAGGTGACGCGCCGCTGCAGCGGTTCGAGCAACACCACCTGAAGGTCAGGTCGCGCGATGGCCAGCACGATTCCGGGGAGGCCGGCGCCGGATCCGACGTCGACCACCCGGCTGCCTGCCGGCACCAACTCGGCAACAGCCGCGCAGTTCAACAGGTGGCGATCCCACAGCCTGGGAACCTCGCGCGGTCCGATCAGGCCGCGCTCGACCGCGGATCCTCCCAGCAGACCCGCATAGTGCACGGCCATCTCGAGGCGTTCACCGAACAGCTCTGCGGCCGCACTGGACGACGCCCCCACTTCGTCGACACCGATCTCATCGCCGGGGCCCACGCCCGATCCACTCCCGTTCATGGAGTGGCCCTCGCCAGCGGTTCTCAGCTGGATCAGGCTCCTGCCGGATGGATGACCACTCGGCGGCCCGGGTCCTCCCCCTCCGACTCGCTCACCAGACCGGCATCAGCCACCACATCGTGAACGACCTTGCGTTCGAAGGCGGTCATCGGCTCCAGCCGCATGGCCTCCCCGGTGCGCTTGACCTCCTGACAGGCGCGGGCGGCGACGTCCTCGAGCTTGCGTCGGCGGGCCGCCCGGAACCCCGCGATGTCGAGCATCATGCGGCTGCGCTCCCCCGTGCGAGCCTGCACCGCCAACCGCGAGAGCTCCTGCAGGGCCTCGAGCACCTCGCCGCGCGACCCGACGAGGCGGCGCAGTTCGCGATCGGTGCCGTCTTCGCCCACGATGGCCACCGAGGCTCGGCCGTTCTCCACATCGATGTCGATGTCCCCGTCGAGATCCGCGATGTCCAGCAGCTCTTCGAGGTAGTCGGCGGCGACCTCGCCTTCTTCCTCCAGTCGCCGGATCGACACCTTGGATCGGCCCGACCCGCTGGACGTCGAACCCTCGGCCTGCTCATCCCCAGCGGGAAGCTCCTGCTCGCCGCTCGCGGATTCCCCAGCGGACTCGCTGGGCTCCACCTCGGCCGCCGTGGCCACCTCGGCCTGCTGCTCGTGCTCAGGGGCGCCCTCAGGCGCGATCGCCTCTGTTGCTGTCGTCTCGCTCACGATGTTCCTTCCCTCAGGACGGCCTCGGCCATCTGGATTCGTCACATGGGCCCCGGCCACATCGGGGCGACGAACGCCGGAGAGCCCGGGACGGGCCTCGACAGCGAACGTGGTGGAGCGATCAGCCCCCGCCCACGGCGTCGGCGTCCGGGCGCTTCTGACCCTGCCCGGTCGAACGACCGCCCGGCCGCTGCGGCGAGGACCGCTTGCTCCGCGGCTGGCGCTTCGGCTGCTGACGCTGAGGCTGCCGGTCCTCCTCGGCCTCGGTCCCCGGCGCCGCGCCCGGCTCGGCCACGGTCGAGCCCTTGGGCCCGGGTGCCGGCAACGGCGCCTTGCCGGCCTTCTGGCGACGCTCGTTCAAGGCCTTCTCGGCCAACGAGCCGGGGGCGGGCATACGACGGATCGTGTAGAACTGCTGCCCCATCGACCAGATGTTGGTGGTCAGCCAGTAGAGCAGCACACCGATCGGGAAGTTGATACCGGAGACGGCGAAGACCAGCGGCAGCACGTACAGCATGATCTTCTGCTGCTGCGCGAACTGCCCCTCGAGCGCCGTCGCAGGCATGTTCTTCATCATCAGCTGGCGCTGCGTGGTGAAGGTCGTGAGCGACATCAGCACGATCAGGACGACGGTGAGGATCTTCGTCGACAGCGTGTTGGCGTGCATGAAGGTGTCGGACAACGGCGCCCCGAACAGGGTCGCCTTGTCGGCCTGATCCACCAGCTCCGCGCTCAGGGGGCCGATGGTCTGGTGCTTCGGGATGCCGTTGAGCACCCGGAACAGGGCGAAGAAGATCGGCGACTGCAACAGGATCGGCATGCACGAGGACAGCGGGTTCGTGCCGTGGTGCTTGTACAGCGCCATCATCTCGCGCGTCATGGCCTCCTTGGAGGCCTGGTCGCTCTTGCCCTTGTACTTCGCCTGGATCTTCTTCATCTCCGGCTGCAGCAGCTGCAGACCACGGGATGCCTTGATCTGCTTGACGAACAACGGGATCAAGAGGATCCGGATGACGATCACCAGACCGACGATCGACAGCGCCCAGGTGATACCGGCCGCGGCCGGGAGGCCGATGAGGGTCAGGCCCTTGTGCCAAGCGACCATGATCCAGGCCACCACGTACTCGAGTGGCGTCAGGATGGCGTTGATCAGTCCCATGGGGCTCCTTGCCGTTCAGGCGGCACGCCGAGTAGGCGGCGTGGGGTCGTGGGGGTGGGGGCACGTCGCGGTCCCCTCGGACCGCTCCGACGCCTCGAGAGGCCCGGCGTCGGCCGGCGCAGGCGGCAACGGCCAGGGCGTCGTCCAGGAGAACCGCCGGGGACGCCCGGCAGGAACGTCATCGATGCCACCGTCGCTCCACGGGTTGCAGCGCACGATCCGCCACAGGGTCAGCGCCGCACCCTGGACGGCGCCGTGGGCGCGCACCGCATCCAGGCCGTAGGCGGAGCAGGACGGGTAGTACTTGCACGTGGGTCCGTACAACGGCGAGAGCACGGCGCGCCACAGGCGGATGAAGCCGATCAGAACATTGCGGGGCACGTTCCACGTGAATCGCGCGATCCACAGCAGCCGCCGGTTCATCGGGCACGCCCGGCGCGGCGCAACACGGCATCCAACGCGCCGTCCAGATCGATCGCCAGGGCCTCGGAACTCGCGGAGGCCGCGGCCGGAAGCGCCCGAACCACCAGCAGGCAGCCGTCGTCCAGCCGGTCGAGTCGGCTCGCGACCTGGGCCCGTAAGCGTCGCTTCACGCGGTTACGGACAACCGCACCGCCAACGGCGCGCGAGACGATGAAGCCGACGTGTGCCGGCGACGGCGAGATGGAGGCAGCGCCCGGACCGACATCACCAGGCTGTGGATGCCTCATGTGGACAACGAGGGTGCGCCGACCGGCCCGCTGACCGGAGCGCATGACGCCCGAGAACTCCGACGGTCGACGCATGCGATGGCCGGCGGGTAGCACGACGAGGTGCCCGTCGTGCTCAGGCGGAGAGCTCGGCGCGGCCCTTGCGGCGACGGGCAGCGAGGATGGCGCGGCCGGCGCGGGTGCGCATGCGCAGCCGGAAGCCGTGGGTCTTTGCCCGACGCCGGTTGTTCGGCTGGAAGGTCCGCTTGCTCACAGGAGTAACTCCACGCTCGTACGACCGCCAAGGTGCGGATGCTGTAGATCGCCGCTGGATGAGCGACTGACGCCAAGGAGGAGCACCGGTCAGACCGTTGTCCTCGAGCTTCCCCACGGTACGGTGCCCGACGTAGCAGGGTCAATTCGGCGGGGAACGCACCACCGGCAGCCACGACGCGCCGAGCTGGGCTCCCGAGGCCGGGCTCTCGTGCCGACCCTCGTACTGCGCCCGCTCCGGTTCGGGAAGCGTTTCCAGCCGGACGCCGCACCAGCGAGCTACTCTCACTTAGAGTAGCCATCTGCAACTGAGAGTATGATTCGCGTCCGGCCACCGGGAGGATGGCCAACAGGCTATGGTCCTGTGATGCCGGCCGTGGGAAGTACCCGACACGCCGTTCGAGTTCGAGAAAAAGAACGACGACGGAACGACTGGGTGCGACCCCGAGAGGACTGGGACGTAGGCTTCCGAGTCCGGCGGCCCGCCGGAGGACGCAACCTGGGGGAGTCGCTCCGCCCGCTTGGCAACGGACGGCCAACTCTCGTGCACAGGCTGTGGACAACTGTGTGGACTGCTGTGGCCGTCCCCGGAGCCAGGAGGGTGCCAGCGTGACGAACGGAGCCGATTTCCCGTCCGTATGGCGTCGCGCCCTGGCCACCCTCGACTCCCTCGGCGTCAGCTCGCAGCAGCGCGCCTTCGTCCGGCTCACCCGCCCCGTCGGCCTCCTCGACGGCACTGCACTGCTCGCGGCGCCCAATGAACTCACCAAAGAAGTCCTCGAGCATCGGATGCGCGACGCCATCACGGGCGCTCTGGCCACCGAACTGGGTCATCCGGTCCGGCTCGCGGTGACGGTGGACAGTTCGCTGTCCGCCCCGGCGAGCGACGACGACACCGAGTCGCTGCCGATCCTGGGACGCCCCGAGCAGCTCGAGCGCTCGGCGCTCGGCGAGGTCATCGACGTCCGTGAGGCGGACACTCGCCTCGCACCACCCCCGACCGAGGCCCGCAGCGCCGAGAACGGCCACTCCCAGCGCCAGACCGACCTGCCGGACGTCGTCCCCACGTATGACGGTTCCCGCCCCGACCTGCTGCGCACCAGTACCGGACGCAGCGCGGCGCGCGTCGTCCCGGGCGAACCGAGCCGGCTCAATCCCAAGTACACCTTCGAGAACTTCGTCCCCGGCGCGAGCAACCGGTTCGCCCATGCGGCGGCCGTCGCCGTGGCCGAGGCTCCGGCCAAGGCCTACAACCCGTTGTTCGTCTACGGCGAGTCGGGTCTGGGCAAGACCCATCTGTTGCACGCCATCGGCCACTACGCCACGAACCTCTACCCCGGCGTCCGGGTGCGCTACGTGAACTCCGAGGAGTTCACCAACGACTTCATCAACAGCATCCGGGACGACAAGGCCAGTTCGTTCCAGCGCCGCTACCGCGATGTCGACGTGTTGCTGATCGACGACATCCAGTTCCTGCAGGGCAAGGTGCAGACGCAGGAGGAGTTCTTCCACACCTTCAACACCCTGCACAACGCGAACAAGCAGGTCGTGATCACCTCGGACCTGCCGCCCAAGCAGCTGGCCGGCTTCGAGGAGCGGATGCGCAGCCGGTTCGAGTGGGGCCTGATCACCGACGTGCAGCCCCCCGAGCCCGAGACCCGGATCGCCATCCTGCGCAAGAAGGCCATCGGCGAGCGGCTCGAGGTGCGCGACGACGTCCTGGAGTACATCGCCAGCAAGATCTCGACGAACATCCGCGAACTCGAGGGCGCGCTGATCCGGGTGACGGCGTTCGCCAGCCTCAACCGGCAGCAGGTCGACCTGGCGCTGGCCGAGATCGTGCTGAAGGACCTGATCCCGGCGGACGACACCCCGGTGATCACCGCGGCCACGATCATGGCCCAGACCGCCGCCTACTTCGAGCTGACCATCGAGGACCTGTGCGGCTCCTCGCGCTCCCGGGTGCTGGTGAACGCTCGCCAGATCGCGATGTACCTGTGCCGCGAGCTGACCGACCTGTCGCTGCCGAAGATCGGCCAGCACTTCGGCGGCCGTGATCACACCACGGTGATCCACGCCGATCGCAAGATCCGCCACCTGATGGCCGAGCGGCGCAAGACCTACACCGAGGTCACCGAGCTCACCAACCGGATCCGGCAGTCCTCGCGCTCCTGACAACCCTGGGTGACAGCTCCGGTGGAGTTGTCCACAGGACGGCGTCGAGCGTCCCGCGCCACGCGCTGCCCTTTTGGGGCACTGCCCGCCGCATGCAGCTCTGCGCCACGGTGGCAACGGCGATGCTGTGTGTGGTCACTCACGTCCGAAAGGGTTGGCACAACGCCCTGGTACGTGGCTTTTGGACGCGCCCGAGCACTTCAGGTCACCGAACTTGACGCTATGTGTCCGGAACGACCGAGACATCGTTCCATGCACAGTTTGGGGACAACCCTGTGGATATTTTGCGCTCGAGCGATAACGGTCCGTACATCGCACGCGTCCCGATCCGTGCGCCCTCGACCAGGTCCGTTCCCTCCCCCGGCTCGGCCGGCGTCATCCGGCCCGTCTCGACCTCATCCGGCCCGGCCGGCACCCTCGCTCCGCGCAAGCCGGTGGACAGGCTGTGGACGCCCCGGGGAGAGCATGGGCTCGGGTGTGGGCCCCCACGCGAACGATGTGCGCAGCCGGGAGAAGCGGTGGGCACGACCGCGAGTTCTCGAGTCCCCATCCACCGCGCAGCCCCGCCCGTCCACCACTGGTCGACACCCTCATCTCGTTTCTGACCTGCAGCGATACCCGGTTACCCACAGGGCCCACACCCCCTATGACAAACGAGAGAGAGCTGACTGGATGAATCACCCGCCCACATGGACCGATCCATGATCCCGAGCCTGGCCCGATGAGCAGACGACGATCGACCACGATCCCGGACGACGCGCGGACCCTTCCCCTCCCCCAGATGTCCCGTCCTGTCCGCTCGGCTTCACCTGGTCGAGCCGACTCGCGTACTGTCATTCGAGCCGGCCTCCGGACCGCTGCAGCACCATCAGCCCCCGGCCCACTTCCCCGAGGCACCGGCACGTCGAGCAATCATCCGTGCGGACGACGTCATCCCCGGCACCGGCCCTCCGGCACCGGATCAGGGATCGACCCGTCGCGACGGCACAGAAAGGCGGAGGTCGTGAAGTTCCGGGTCGAGCGTGATGTCCTGGCCGAGGCGGTCACCTGGGTGGCCCGTGCGCTGCCGACCAACCCGCCGGTGCCGGTACTGGCCGGGTTACTGCTCGAGGCCTCCGCTGACGGCGTGCTCCGGCTGAGCAGCTTCGACTACGAGGTCTCCGCCCGCATCGAGGTCTCGGCCGACGTGGCCGACCCGGGCACCGTTCTGGTCTCGGGTCGCCTGCTCGCCGACATCTCCCGCTCGCTGCCCAACTGGCCGGTGGACGTCGCCACCGACGGCTCCCGGGTCGAGCTCACCTGCGGCGCCAGCCGTTTCACGCTGCTGACCATGCCGGTCGACGACTACCCGAGCCTGCCCACCATGCCTGAGGCGGCCGGGGTGGTCGGTGGCCACGACCTCACCCAGGCCGTCGCCCAGGTCACCGTCGCCGCCAGCCGCGACGACACCCGCCCGGTGCTGACCGGCGTCCAGGCCGTCATCGACGGCGAGAAGCTCACCCTGATGGCCACCGACCGCTACCGGCTGGCCGTGCGCACCCTGCCGTGGCGCCCGGTCACCCCCGGGGTGCAGGCGACCGCCCTGGTGCGCGCCCGCACGCTCTCCGAGGTCTCCAAGGCGCTGGGTGCCATCGGGGACGTCACCCTCGCCCTGCCCGCGGACGGCGCCGGCGAACTGATCGGCTTCGAGGCCGGCGGCCGGCGCACCACCTCGCTGCTGATGGACGGTGAGTACCCCCAGGTGCTCGGCCTGTTCCCCAGCGAGTACCTGGGATCGGCCGAGGTCTCCACCTCCGCGCTGGCCGAGGCCGCCCGACGGGTCTCGCTCGTCGCCGGCCGCCACGCCGCCGTTCGGCTGCGGTTCGGGGACGGCGCGATCGTGCTCGAGGCGGGCCAGGGCGAGGACGCCCAGGCGTCCGAGGCGGTCGAGGCCGAGCTGTCCGGCGACGAGGTCGTGCTCGCGTTCAACCCGCAGTACCTGCTCGAGGGCCTGTCCGGCGTGGTCGGCGACGCCACCCGATTGACGTTCACCCAGCCCACCAAACCCGTGGTCATCTCGGCCGCGGGCGAACACGACGTGACCTTCCGCTACCTCGTGCTCCCGGTCCGGCTGAACAGCTGAGGCGCGCCGAGGTCCTCGACGGTCTCCGACCCGGCACCATCGGCACCACACGATTCCACTCGAGCCGCGACCCGTCGTCCGGCCCGAGCCGACAGGGAAGCTGACAGGGGAAGGGGCATCAGCGTGCACATCGGTCTGGTCGGTCTGGGCAAGATGGGTGGCAACATGCGCACCCGGCTGCGTCGCGCAGGACTCGAGGTCACCGGCTTCGACTTCAACCCCGAGGTGCGCGACGTCGACTCCCTCGAGGCCATGGTCGCCGCACTCCCGGCACCACGGGTCGTGTGGATCATGGTGCCGCACGGCAAGCCCACCACCGACACCGTGGCGGCGCTGAAGGAGTGCCTCGCCGAGGGCGACCTGGTCATCGAGGGCGGCAACTCCCGGTTCACCGACGACACCGTCAACGCGGCATCGCTGGCCGAGCGCGGCATCGGCTACCTCGACTGCGGGGTCTCCGGCGGGGTCTGGGGGCTCGAGAACGGCTACGGGCTGATGGTCGGTGGCGACGCCGCGCTGGTCGAGCGGGCGATGCCGGTCTTCGACGCGCTGCGTCCCGAGGGTCCGCGCGAGGAGGGCTTCGTGCACGCCGGGGCGGTCGGTGCCGGCCACTACGCGAAGATGGTGCACAACGGCATCGAGTACGGCCTGATGCAGGCCTACGCCGAGGGCTACGAGCTGCTGGCCGCCAAGGACATCGTCACCGACGTCCACGGCTGCTTCCAGGCCTGGACCCGCGGCACCGTCGTCCGGTCGTGGCTGCTCGACCTGCTGGTCAAGGCGCTCGAGACCGACCCGAACCTGGCCGACATCAAGGGCTACGTGAACGACTCCGGTGAGGGCCGCTGGACCGTCGAGGAGGCCATCGCCAACTCGGTGCCGATGCCGGTGATCTCGGCGGCACTGTTCGCCCGGTTCGCCTCCCGGCAGGAGGACTCCCCGGCGATGAAGGCGGTGGCCGCGCTGCGCAACCAGTTCGGTGGCCACGCGGTGACCACGGCCGGGCCGACCTCGGGCGCGGGCGCCGTCCAGAAGAGCGAGTAGGTCGGCCATCACGGCGGATCCAACCCTCGCGCGGCACGCGGCGTCGCGCGAGAGGATGGCGGCGTGCACGTCACCCACCTCTCGCTGAGCGACTTCCGGTCGTACGCGACGGTCGAGCTGCCGCTGGAGGGTGGCATCAGCGCCCTGATCGGCCCGAACGGGCAGGGCAAGACCAACCTGGTCGAGGCGATCGGCTACGTGGCGGCGCTGTCGAGCCATCGGGTGCCGACCGACGCCCCGCTGGTGCGGATCGGGGCCGGCCGGGCCGTCGTCCGGACGGCGATCGCTCGCGCCGGGCGCGACACCCTGGTCGAGCTCGAGATCGTGCCCGGCTCGGCCAACCGGGCCCCGGATCAACCGGGCACCGGTGCCTCGGCCGCGCGAGGTGCTCGGCATGCTGCGCACGGTGCTGTTCGCCCCCGAGGACCTCAGCCTGGTCAAGGGCGACCCGGAGGGCCGGCGCCGGTTCCTGGACGACCTGCTGGTGGCCCGGGCACCGCGGTTCGCCGGGGTGCGAGCCGAGGTCGACAAGGTGCTCAAGCAACGCAACGCCCTGCTGAAGTCGGCCGGCGCCTCGATGCGCGCCGGGCGCGGCGACGTCCGGACCCTCGACGTCTGGGACGCCCACCTGGCCACCGCGGGCGCCGAGCTGCTCGCCGGCCGGCTGCACCTGGTGCACCTACTGCAGCCGCTGGTCGAGAAGGCCTACCTGGATGTCTCGGGCGGGCAGGGCGTGGCCCGCATCGACTACCGCTCCAGCCTGGGTGAGGACGTGACGGTCGACCTGCCCCCGGCCGAGCGGCATCGTGACCTGCTCGCCGCGCGCCTGCTCGAGGCGCTGGCCCGGGTGCGCCCGCGCGAGCTCGAGCGGGGGTGAGCCTGGTGGGCCCCCACCGCGACGACCTGGTGCTCTCGCTCGACTTCTCCGGCACGGTGGTGCCGGCCAAGGGCTATGCCAGCCACGGCGAGTCGTGGTCGTACGCGCTCGCGCTGCGGCTGGCCTCCTACGAGCTGTTGCGCGCCGACACCAGCGGGGACGGCGACGGCGAACCGGTGCTGATCCTGGACGACGTGTTCGCCGAGCTCGATGCCGGACGCCGCACCCGGTTGGCCGAGTTGGTCGCCGGCGCCGAGCAGGTGCTGATCACCGCGGCGGTGCCGGACGACGTCCCGGCGTTGCTGGAGGGGGCGCGGATCGACGTGATGGCCGGCGAGGTGCACCGTGTCCGCTGACCAGCCCCCGCAGCAGCCGGACCCGCAGCCGGCGGCCGGCACCCCGGACGTCGAGGACGACCCGGTGCGGCTGGCCCTCAACCGGGTGCGCGCCGCGGCCCGCGAACGGGGTCTGCGTCCCGGATCGCCGGGTGCCGCGCCCGGGTCGGCGGCGGCTCGGCGGGCGGCGTCCCGGGCTGCGGCGCGTGGTGACGGCGCGGGGCCGCTGCGCTCGGGGGCTCACCCCGATGCCCGCGACCCGCAGCTGATCGGCACCGGCATCGACCGGCTGGTCACCGATCGCGGCTGGCAGGCGCCGGTCGCGGTGGGCGGGGTGATCGGGCGCTGGCCCGCCGTGGTGGGTGAGGAGATCGCCGCCCACTGCCGCCCCGAGACGTTCTCGGACGGCGTGCTGACGGTGCGCGCCGACTCGACCACCTGGGCCACCCAGCTGCGGCTGCTGGTGCCCACCATCATGCGCCGGCTCACCGAGGAGGTGGGCGAGGGCGTGGTCGACCGGATCGTCGTCCAGGGTCCGAACGCGCCGTCCTGGCGCAAGGGTGCCTGGGTCGCGCCGGGTGGGGTGGGCCCCGGGACACCTACGGCTGACCCGTGAGTCATCGACCCCGCCCATGATCACTGTCTTGTCGCAGTTTGCTCCGGCTCATCCGGGGCAAACTGCGCTCAAACGACGATCATGGACGGCGCGTGGCCGGGTCGGGAGGCCCGCAACGTGTGTGGCCTCGTGAGGCCCCGAAACCGGTAGGTGCGTGGAGGGAGTCATCCTCCGATCTGCCGTCGCGTCAGTGGCGGTCAGACATGCTGCTCCAGGGCTGTGGACAGCGCAGGCCAAGGGGCCCGGCCACGGTAGGATGACGGCAGACCGGACGGTCGGGTTCGGCACCTCGGGCCGGCGCCATGGCGGCGTCCGGCAGGGGTGGCGCCGACCGTCCCACCATGCCGGGGGCTCGTCCGAGATCTCGTCCCCGACGACCCCGTCAGGAGCCCGACCACCTGTGACCGATCAGATCAGCGAATCCAGCCCCGCGAGCATCCCGACCCCGCGGGATCGTCCGGTTCCAACGGCCACAGCGACTATGACGCCAGTGCCATCACCGTGCTCGAGGGGCTCGAGGCGGTCCGCAAGCGTCCCGGCATGTACATCGGCTCGACCGGTGAACGCGGTTTGCACCACCTGGTCTACGAGGTCGTGGACAACGCTGTCGACGAGGCGCTCGCCGGGTACTGCGACACCATCGAGGTGAGCCTGCTGGCCGACGGCGGCGTCCGGGTGGTCGACAACGGCCGCGGCATCCCGGTCGACATCGTCGAGTCCGAGGGCAAGCCCGCCGTCGAGGTCGTGCTCACCGTGCTGCACGCCGGCGGCAAGTTCGGCGGCAGCGGGTACGCCGTCTCCGGTGGTCTGCACGGCGTCGGCGTCTCGGTGGTCAACGCGCTGAGCGACCGGGTGGACGTCGAGGTGCGTCGCGAGGGGTCGACCTGGCGGCAGTCGTACCGGGTCGGCGTCCCGGTGGCGCCATTGGCCCAGGGCGAGGCGACCGAGCTCACCGGCACGACCGTCACCTTCTGGCCGAGTACCGAGATCTTCGAGACCACGGTCTTCGACTTCGAGACGTTGCGGTCGCGGTTCCAGCAGATGGCGTTCCTGAACAAGGGCCTGCAGATCACCCTGGTCGACGAGCGGCCCGACCACGCGGACGACGAGGGCACGGCGCCGTCCGCGAACTTCCGCTACGACGGCGGGCTGGTCGACTACGTGCGCCACCTCAACGCGAGCAAGAAGTCCGAGACGGTGCACGACGAGATCATCGACTTCGAGGCCGAGGACGCCGAGCGCCGGCTGTCGGTCGAGATCGCGATGCAGTGGACGACGGCCTACTCCGAGAGCGTGCACACCTACGCCAACACCATCAACACCCACGAGGGCGGCACCCACGAGGAGGGGTTCCGGGCCGCGCTGACCACGCTGGTCAACGAGTACGCCCGCGACCAGAAGCTGCTCAAGGAGAAGGACGACAACCTCACCGGCGACGACATCCGCGAGGGCCTGACCGCGGTGGTCTCGATCAAGCTGGGTGAGCCGCAGTTCGAGGGCCAGACCAAGACCAAGCTGGGCAACACCGAGGCCAAGACCTTCGTGCAGCGCGTCGTCCGGCAGTACCTCACCGACTGGCTCGACAGCCACCCGCGCGACGCCAAGATGGTGATCAACAAGTCGGTGCAGGCGGCGGCGGCCCGCATGGCGGCCCGCAAGGCCCGCGAGGCCACGCGGCGCAAGGGTCTGATGGGCGGCGGCGGGCTGCCGGGCAAGCTGGCCGACTGCCAGTCGACCAACCCCGAAGAGTCCGAGATCTACATTGTCGAGGGTGACTCCGCCGGAGGCTCGGCCAAGATGGGCCGCGACCCGCGCACCCAGGCGATCCTGCCGATCCGGGGCAAGATCCTGAACGTCGAGAAGGCCCGGATCGACAAGGTCATGGCCAACACCGAGGTGCAGGCGCTGATCAGCGCCTTCGGCACCGGGGTCGGTGAGGACTTCGACCTCGAGAAGCTGCGCTATCACAAGATCGTCTTGATGGCGGACGCCGACGTCGACGGTCAGCACATCACCACGCTGCTGCTGACGCTGCTGTTCCGGTTCATGCGCCCGCTGGTGGACGGCGGGTACGTCTACCTGGCCGCGCCACCGCTGTACAAGATCAAGTGGGGCAAGGCCACACCGGACTACGTCTACAGCGACCGCGAGCGGGATGCCGTGGTGGCCGACGGCCTGGCCCGGGGCAAGAAGCTGCCCAAGGAAGAGGGCATCCAGCGGTACAAGGGTCTGGGCGAGATGAACGCCGACGAGTTGTGGGAGACCACGATGGACCCGGCGCACCGCATCCTGCGGCAGGTGACCCTGGACGACGCGGCCGCCGCCGACGAGGTGTTCTCGGTGCTGATGGGCGAGGACGTCGAGTCGCGACGCTCGTTCATCCAGCGCAACGCCAAGGACGTGAGGTTCTTGGACATCTAAGGGTGTCCTGCCTGCGTGGTTTCACGGGAAACCACGATTCGTCCCCTTGCTGAGCCAGCAATTCCGTTGATGGAGTAAGGATCCACCGTGACCGAGCAGCCCCCGCAGCCCCCGCAGGACCCGCAGGCCGGCACCAACAGCCCCGGCGGCATCGGCACCGGCGACATCACCAGCGACGCCGACGGCGGCAACCGGGTCGAGGCCATCGACCTGCAGTTGGAGATGCAGCGCTCCTACCTCGACTACGCGATGAGCGTGATCGTCGGGCGCGCGCTGCCCGACGTCCGTGACGGTTTGAAGCCGGTGCACCGCCGGGTGCTCTACGCGATGTACGACGGGGCTACCGCCCCGACCGCGGGTACTCGAAGTGCTCCCGCGTCGTCGGTGACGTGATGGGCCAGTACCACCCGCACGGTGACTCGGCGATCTACGACACCCTGGTGCGTCTCGCCCAGCCGTGGTCGCTGCGCTATCCGCTGGTCGACGGGCAGGGCAACTTCGGTTCGCCCGGCAACGACCCGGCCGCCGCGATGCGGTACACCGAGTGCCGCCTGGCCCCGCTGGCCATGGAGATGGTCCGCGACATCGACAAGCAGACCGTCGATTTCAAGCCGAACTACGACGGCCGCACCCAAGAGCCGGTGATCCTGCCCAGC
The DNA here is from genome assembly GCA_046330955.1 of Kineosporiaceae bacterium. Classification (GTDB taxonomy): domain Bacteria; phylum Actinomycetota; class Actinomycetes; order Actinomycetales; family Kineosporiaceae; genus JADJPO01. The sequence goes on from JAXLRT010000010.1 coordinate 146,611, forward strand.
CGGTTCCCGAATCTGCTGGTCAACGGCTCCACCGGCATCGCGGTCGGCATGGCGACCAACATCCCGCCGCACAACCTGCGCGAGGTCGCGGACGGCGTCCAGTGGTTGCTCGCCAACCCGGACGCCGGCGAGGACGAGCTGCTCGGTCAGCTGCTGCTGCGCATCAAGGGGCCGGACTTCCCGACCTACGGCCTGATCATGGGCACCCGCGGCATCGAGGACGCCTACCGCACCGGCCGCGGCGCGATCACCATGCGGGCCAAGGTCGAGGTGGAGGAGATCCAGGGCCGCACCTGCCTGGTGATCACCCAGCTGCCCTACATGGTCAACCCCGACAACTTGATGGTGAAGATCGGCGAGCTGGCCGTCAGCGGCAAGGTCGCCGGCATCGCCGACCTGCGCGACGACACCTCCAGCCGCACCGGCGGGCTGCGCATGGTGGTCGTGCTCAAGCGCGACGCGGTCGCCAAGGTGGTGCTGAACAACCTCTACAAGCACACCCAGCTGCAGGAGACCTTCGGGGCGAACATGCTCGCCCTGGTCGACAACGTGCCGCGCACCCTCAGCCTGGACAAGTTCGTCCGCTACTGGGTCGACCACCAGATCGACGTCATCGTGCGGCGCACCCAGTACCTGCTCAACGAGGCCGAGCGGCAGGCGCACATCTACCGCGGCTATGTGAAGGCGCTGGACGCCCTGGACGAGGTGATCGCGCTGATCCGGCGCTCGCCGTCCGCCGAGGCCGCCCGCTCGGGCCTGATGGACCTGCTCGAGATCGACGAGGAACAGGCCCTGGCCATCCTCAACCTGCAGCTGCGGCGCCTGGCGGCCCTGGAGCGGCAGGAGATCATCAACCGGTTGGCCGAGCTCGAGGCCCAGATCGCCGACTACAAGGACATCCTGGCCAGCCCGGCCCGGCAGCGGCAGATCATCTCCGACGAGCTCGCCGAGATCGTCGAGCGCCACGGCGACGTCCGGCGGACCCAGATCGTGCCCTTCGAGGGCGACATGGACGCCGAGGACCTGATCCCCGTCGAGGAGGTCGTGGTCACGATCACTCGCGACGGCTACGCCAAGCGCACCCGCAGCGACAACTACCGGGCGCAGCACCGCGGCGGCAAGGGCGTGCGGGGCGCACAGCTGCGCAGCGACGACGTGGTCGAACACTTCTTCGTCACCACCACCCACCACTGGTTGCTGTTCTTCACCAACCTGGGCCGGGTGTACCGGGCCAAGGGCTACGAGCTGCCCGAGGGCGGGCGTGACGCCAAGGGCCAGCACGTGGCGAACCTGCTGGCGTTCCAGCCCGGCGAGACCATCGCCCAGGTGATGGACCTGCAGAACTACGAGGCGGCGCCGTACCTGGTGCTGGCCACGCGCGGCGGCCGGGTCAAGAAGACCCGGTTGAGCGAGTACGACTCCAACCGCTCCGGCGGCGTGATCGCGATCAACCTGTTGGACGGCGACGAGCTGGTCTCGGCCCGCCTGGTCGACGACGGCGCCGACATCCTGCTGGTCTCGCGCAAGGGCATGTCGGTGCGGTTCACCGCCCACGACGAGGCGCTGCGTCCGATGGGGCGCGCGACGTCCGGCGTGACCGGCATGCGATTCCGCGGCGATGACCAGCTGTTGTCGATGGACGCCGTGCGGGACGTGGACGACGCGTTCGTGTTCGTCGTCACCGAGCAGGGCTACGCCAAGCGGACCATGGTCGACCAGTACCGCTCGCAGTCCCGCGGTGGCCTGGGCATCAAGGTGGCCAAGCTGAGCGAGGAGCGCGGTGACCTGGTCGGCGCCATGATCGTCGGCGCGGACGACGAGGTGCTGGTGGTCATGGAGGGCGGCAAGGTGGTCCGTTCCGCGGTCGCCGAGGTGCCGGCCAAGGGTCGCGACACCATGGGGGTGGTCTTCGCCAAGCCGGATGCGGGTGACCGGATCATCGCCGTCGCGCGCAACAGCGAGCGCGTGGTCGAGGTCGAGGAGGACGCCGAAGCTCCGGTCGAATCAGCTGCCGAACCCGCGGACGAGGCGGGTGCTCAGGTCGCGGGTGAGGTCGACGCGGTGGTCGAGCAGACGGCCGAGGCAGGCGCGGACCGATCGGATGAGTCCACCGATCAGGAGTGAATCCGACCCCGGCTACCGCTGGGGAAGGTCATCAGCAGCAGATAGCATCGGTGCCGTCACATGGCGCATGGCTTGCTGAACCGGGTGATCAGCGACGGCGGGGGCTCCCAGTGCCGTACCGTCGAAGACGTCAGCGTCGCGGAGGTGAGCGGTGAGTTCGTCCGATCAGGGTTCCCGTCAGGGGACGGCCCCCAAGGTCTCCCCACGTCCGGGTACCCCTGGCGAGGCGGCCAAGGACGCTGCCAAGTCGACCCCGGCCAGTTCCGCGGGGTCCAACGGAGCGGGGCGGCCGTCGTCCTCGAACGATTCCGGCTCGTCGTCCGCGGGGGCCACGGTCCCGATGTCGTCGGTGCCCAGCGCGGCGGCGACGTCCCCCATGCCTTCCGGTTCTGCGGGGCCGGCGGTGTCCGCGTCCAAGCCGTCGACGGCCGGTAAGCCCGGCGGCACCGGCACCGGCACCGGCACCGGCACCGCGCCCGCCCGCCCGGCGCCGTCCCCGCTGGTGAAGTCGGCCACCGAGACCGTCCGGCCGACCACCACCACGGTGCGCGACGATCTGCCGCGCGTCGCCCCAGCGGCTCCGACGCGTCCGATGGGCTCGGTTCCGCCCGCTGCCGCCTCGGCGCCGGCGACGGCTCCCCCGGCTCGGCCGGCCCCGGCGCCCGCTCCTGTGTCCGTTGCCGCCTCCGCCCCCGCAGCGTCACCCCCGGTGGGCCCGGCAGCCGCCGGGGCGCCCCGGACGGTGCGGCTCACCCTGGCACGGGTCGACCCCTGGTCGGCGCTGAAGCTGTCGTTCCTGCTGTCCGTGGCGCTCGGCGTCGCCCTGGTGGTGGCCACGATCATCCTGTGGCAGGTGCTCAACGGCATGGGGGTCTTCGACTCCCTCAACAGCACTCTGCGCGACGTCGGTGGCGTGAAGTCGCAGTTCGACCTCTACGACTACGTCGGGCTCAGCCGCGTGATCTCGTTCGCCACCCTGGTGGCCGTGTTCAACGTGCTGACGATCATGGCGTTGACCACGCTGGGAGCGGTGCTCTACAACATCGCCGGCAGCCTGGTCGGTGGCCTGAACGTCACCCTCGCCGACGACTGACCACCCGCCGCGACCGTTGGGTGGGCCGGGTTGACCCCCGTCTCAGGGGGCAAACCCGGCCCGATCTCGGCCCTGCTGGGTGTCCGGCGTCCGAGCGGGTATCCGGTTTGGGTGGACGGCACCGGCTGCGATAGTCTCGGGCGGCGCGATTCGCGCGGCGGGCCTATAGCTCAGACGGTTAGAGCGCTTCCCTGATAAGGAAGAGGTCGGAGGTTCAAGTCCTCCTAGGCCCACCCACAACACCGCAGGTCAGAGGCTGTTTCGGCCAGTTGATCAATCTCGTTCAAGATCGCGTGTTGGCGCCATGTCAGAAGTTTGAGACGTCAGGCTTCGGCGAACCACCCGGATGAGGGTGGACTCGGGCGGCCGCACGACGCGCGGAACACCGCCTGTGGCGGACCGCGGCCCCGCCGGGCTCCTGCCGCGGCGCCTGGCCCGAATCGGATGGCTACCTCATTGAGGTTCCCGATCGTGTGTGACGACGCGTCCGCCCATGAGCGGTATTGGGCTCGGCCTTCCGAATGTCACTGTCATTTACACTCTTAGATTGATATCTTGAACCAAGATAAGGTGGTGATTGACAGTGGGGCGTGTGATCTCGCGATCGGTTGCGGGCGTGGTCGAGCAACTCGAACTGGATGGCGATGTCTTGGTGACGACGGGGCGACTGGCAGCCGTCATGGATGAGCTGGGCCTCCCGGGCGACGCCCGCCGGCTCGCGTATGAGCTCCAGCGTGACGGGTGGCTCGGTCGGCTCCGGTCGCGACATGTCTGGGAGTTCCTCCCTGCTGCCCGCGGCGGCGCGTACGGCTCAGGCGACCGTTTCATCGAGTTCCGTGCTCAGCGCGCGGTCGACCCCGAATGGGGTGGTGTGCTTGCCATGGAGTCGGCGGCTTCGGTCCTTGGGCTGGCCCAACGGATCCCAGAGCAGGAAGTTGTCGCTCTCCCGCCTGGCGAGCCGTTCCCCAAGGCCTTGGCCGGTCAGTGGCGCTACGTCCGCACTCAGCTTCCCGCGGCGGCGATCACCACTGTTGACGGGCTGCCGTCCTGGAACCTCGAAGGCCTCCTCGTCGGGATCGCCGCGCGTCCGTCCGCCTATAGAGATGTCGCCGGCCTCGGCCAATGGTTGGCCGAGGCCGGCGATGTCGACGTCCGTCGTGTCATCGAACTCTTGCGGTCGCGGGGTGCCGCGACCCGGCAGCGGACGGCATACCTGCTGAGTCTCTGCGGGAATGTGGATACGACCAGGGCGGTCGTCGATACCTATCCGCCCTCCAACGCTGTCTGGCTGGGGCCACGCACAGTGGGTGGGCACTTCGACACCCGGACCCAGGTGAACGACACCCTGCTCCACCCGTACGCCGACGCCGGAACCGGCGCATGACGCGCATCGCCGAGGGCCACCTCGTGCACCACTATCAACGTGTCAAGGGTGGCCGTGACGCCGCCCTATTGGACATCGCTCAAGATCACGCACTGCACCTGCTCCACGAGGCCGGCTTGTTCGATCGAGGCCTGGTGTTCAAGGGCGGCACGGCGCTGAGAAAGTTCCGCGCCGGCAACGCCGGACGCTTCTCGACGGATCTGGACTTCGCGGCGCCGAGTGAGGAGTTGGCGCCGTCAGCCCTCCAGGCTCTCGACGGTGTCGAGGTGGACGGCTTCGCATTCGACGTGCGTAACCTCGGCGACGACGGAAGGCGCGGCGATCTCACCGTCCGAACCCCGTTCGGGACTCCCCGACTGGGCGCCAAGGTCGAGTTGGCCCGGCATGTCCTCAGCCTCGAGCCCGAGCACCTTCGGCCTGTGCTGTTGCTGACCGGCCGGGGGGTTCCTCCATGCCGTCCGGTCGCCTCGAGCGCGTGGTGACCGCGGGATGCCCTGTCCCCCAGGCGGAGCAGGGTCGACGCACTGCATGCCTGCTCAGTCGCGGACTCAGGTCTCGGTGAGACCGCGGAATCGAAACTCCCGTGACGCGAGGCCTCCCGCAGCGAAGCCCCCGCACGAGTGGGGACGAACGCACCGTTCGACTCGCCGAAACGGTGCGTTCGTCCCCACTCGGTGCGAGCGGCTCAGTGTGATCACCTCGGTGCGATCACGTCGGACGGCGGCGCGGGGCGTCGTCCGGCACGTCGGCGTCGCGCAGGACGGCGGTGACGTGGGTGCCGTCGGGGCGCAGTTCGATCGTGGTGTTCTGGGCGAGTTCGCTGATGATGGTCAGGCCTCGGCCGCGCTCCGAGCTGTCACCGGTGGTCCGCCAGCGGCCGTGATCCACGGCCTGCACGCGCACCCGATCGACGTCCACCTTGTCGATGGTGAGCTCTGCCCGGGGGTCGCGGGCGTCCCACGGATGCTCGAGGGCGTTCGTCGCGATCTCGTTGGTCACCTGGATCAGGCCGTCGATGGTGTCGGGCCGCAGATTCGCGCGTTCCGCCCACCGGCGCACCCGGTCCCGCAGTCCGCTGATCTCGGCCACCGTCGACAGCGTCGTCCGGAACACCGCCCCCGCCTCCTCCTCCTGCCGCCGGAGCACGAGGCACAACACCGCCAGGTCATCGGTGCCCGGCCCGTCGGCACCGAGCCGGTCACGCAGCCGCTCCGCGACCACATGCGGTGCCAGACAGGAGAAGGCCTCCTCGCGGGCGATCTCCGCCGCGGCGTCCAACAACTCGGCCAAACCCTGCCCCAGCGAGCGATCCCGGCGTTCGATGAGCCCGTCCGAGTACCAGACCACCATCGCGCCGTCCGGCAGCACGAACTCGTGATCGCGGCGGGGCGCGACCGCCACTCCCAACGGAGGCCCGGGCGGCACCTCGAGGAACTCGGCACGCCCCGCGGTGAGGAGCAGGGCCGGCGGGTGACCGGCGCTCGAGATGCGCAGCAGCCCGAGGGTCGCGCTGTAGTCCGCGTAGCCCACGGTGCTGCACAGCGCGCCGGGGATTCGATCGCAGGCGGCGTCCAGCGCCTCGAGCACCTGCGCCGGGCCGGCGCCGGCCTGGGCCAGGGACCGCAGCAGGGGCTGCAGTTTCATCATCACGGTCGTGGCCGCCAGATCGTGCCCGACGACGTCCCCGACGCACAGGCCGATCCGGTTACCGGGGGTCTCGAACACGTCGTACCAGTCGCCGCCGATCTCACGCCCGGACGTGCCGGGGACGTAACAGCCGCCGGCTCGCCCCCCCGGCAGGCCGACCGACAGGTCCGGCAGCAACGCGGCCTGCAGGTGGTGCGCGGTGCGGTACTCCGCCTCGTACAGGGCGGCCCGCTCGAGCGCCGGGCCGGCCAGCGAGGCCAGCGTCCGGGCGAACAGGAGGTGATCGTCACTGATCGGTCCCGGCCTCTCGAACCCGAACCCCAGCGCCCCGACGGAGCGCTCGCCGATCATGATCGGTACGCACAGGTGGCTCTTGCTGCCGGTCGACAGATAGCTCGCCGCGACGGCCGGGAACCGGGCCACGATCTCGTCCACGTTCTCGAAGATCAGCGTACGGCCGGTCTCCGCACAGGTCGTCAAAGGGGTCAGATTCGACAGGCCCACGGGAACGACGCCGAACTGCTCGACCACCGAGGCAGGCATGCTCGTCGAGGCATGGCGTCGCCACACCCGCGCCTCGCGATCGAGCACCGCGACCACCCCGAACGGTGCCACCATGCACACGCCGAGTTCGACGAGGACGCCGGCGATCGCCTCCACCGTCGCGGCAGTCGCCAGTCCTGCGGTCACCTCTTGCAGCCGCCGCAGTCGCGTCACGGCCGAATCGGCGGCCTGCAGCGACAGCGCGCGGTCCAGGGCGATCGCGGAGTGCGCGGCGATGCTCATCAGGAAGCCGACGTCGGCCTCGTCGAACGTCCGGGCCGCGTCCCAGCCGAACGCGAGGATGCCCACCAGCCGCTCGCCCACCACCAGGGGCAGGTTGGCCCAGGCCTCCTGGGTGACGCCGTCGGCGATCAGATCGGGGAAGCGCTGCTCGCGGTCGGCCACCGAGGTCACCAGAATCGGACGCCGCTCGGCCACCAAGGTCTTCACCACGGACAGGGCGGCATAGGCCTGGGCGCCGACCCGATCCTCGGGATCGGAGCCGCCGAACAGGATGTCCTCGACACCGGCCACCCCGAACGTGGCCAGCAGCCGCGGTGGCCGGATGCTGTCGTAGACCGTGATCGTGGCCGCCGACGCCTCGAGCATCGGCAGGCACACCTCGATGATCGCCGTGGCGACCTCGGTCGTCGATCCGGCAGCGGCCAGCCGGGTCGTCAGGGCATACAGATCCGTCAGGCGTCGGGACAGCTGCTCGGCCTCGACGCGTGCGGCGTGTTCAGCCGACGGGTCCACCGATCAAGAATCCTCTCACCGGTCAACGGCGACAAGAGGTCAACGTCTGTACTCGGACGCCTCGGCGGGAAGCATCGTGAAACGGCTCGCGTTGGCAGCCACATGCGTGCCATCTGGAACGGACAGGTCATTGCCGACAGCGACCAGACCGTGGTCGTCGAGGGCAACCACTACTTCCCGGCCGACGCGGTCGACCCGGCGGTGCTGCGCCCCTCGCAGACCACCACGGTCTGCCCGTGGAAGGGCACGGCGTCCTATTACTCCCTCGAGGTCGACGGTCAGGTCAACCCGGACGCCGCGTGGTACTACCCGAGCCCGAAGCCGGCTGCCGAGCAGATCACCGGACGGCTCGCCTTCTGGCGCGGGGTCACCGTGACCGACTGACCGTGCGTACGGTTCGGGTATGGCAGACGGCAGGACGGTCAGAGCCGGGATCCTGATCACCGGAACCGAGGTGCTCACCGGTCGGGTGGCCGATCGCAACGGCCCGTGGCTGGCCGAGCAACTCCGGGGCCTCGGCGTCGACGTGGGGCAGGTCGTGGTGGTCGGCGATCGGCCGGACGACCTGGTCGCCGCCCTGCGCCACCTGTTCACCGATCACCAGCTGGTGATCACCAGCGGGGGCCTCGGCCCGACCGCCGACGACCTGACCGCGTCCCTCGTCGCCCAGGTGCACGGCCGACCGATGCACCTCGACCCCGCTCTCGAGCAGCGGATCGCCGCCGCCGTCGCCCGGTTCCACCGCCGCCGCCGGCTCGCCGCCGACCCCGTGGCCATGGCGGCCGGGGTGCGCAAGCAGGCCATGGTGCCGGACGGCGCCGCCGTCCTGGAGCCGATCGGCACCGCTCCCGGGCTGGTCGTCCCGCCGGCCGACGGACACCCCGGGCCCCCGGTCGTCGTCCTGCCGGGCCCACCCGGCGAACTGCAGGGCATGTGGCCCGCGGCGCTCGCCGTCCCGGCCGTGCGCACGATCCTCGCCGGGGCCACCCCGCTGCTCGAGGACACCATCCGGCTCTGGGGCAGCCTCGAGGCCGATCTGGCCGCCACGCTGCGCCGCATCGAGTCCGAGATCGCCGACCTCGAGGTCACCACCTGCCTGCGCGATGGTGAACTCGAGATCGTGACCCGGTATCGGCCGCAGGCCGCCGGGCAGCTCGAGGTGTTGCGCCACATCGTGTTGACCGACTTCGCCGCCACCGCGTTCAGCCCGGACGGCGCCACGATCGATGCGCTGGTCGCCCAGGGCCTGCTCGCCCGCGGCTGGACGGTGGCCACCGCCGAGTCGTGCACCGGCGGCCTGCTCGCCGGCCGGATCACGGCCCGCGCCGGTTCGTCCGACTACCTGCTGGGCTCGATCGTGGCCTACAGCAACGCCGTCAAGACCGCCCTGGCGGGGGTGCCGACCGAGCTGCTCGCGGCCCACGGTGCGGTCAGCCCGCAGGTCGCCGAGGCGCTGGCCGAGGGGGCCCGCACCGCCCTCGGCGCGGACGTCGGGGTCGGCATCACCGGCGTCGCCGGCCCGGGCGGGGGCACCGCCGACAAACCGGTCGGCACCGTTCACCTGGCCGTGGTCACCCCGGCCGTCCGGCAGCTGCGGGCGTTGTCGCTACCCGGCGACCGCGACCAGGTGCGCCAGCGGACCGTCACCATCGCGATGCACGAGCTGCACCAGGCGCTGCGCTCATGATCGCTGTCGTGCAGGCGTTCTCCCCCGCGGCACGGGGGAAAGTCCCTGCGACACAGTGATCACGAGCGATCACGCGCGATCACCACGGCGGGCGCGGACGACGTCCGCGATGCGCTGCGCTGCGGCGTCCGGGTCCTCGTGTTCCCACACCCGCAGCACCAGCCAGCCGACCTCGGCGAGGGCCAGGTCGGTGGCCCGGTCTCGGGCCACATTGCCGGCCAGCTTCTCGGCCCACCACTGCGCGTTCGCCGCCGGATACGTCGCGTGCGTGGGGCAGCAGTGCCAGAAGCAGCCGTCGACGAACACCGCCACCTTGGCCGGCCCGAACACCAGGTCTGCTCGACGCCGGACGCCGCGCACCACCGACTGGTCGACCCGGTAGCGCAAACCCATGCGGTGCAACGCCTTTCGCACCGCCAGCTCGGGTGCGGTGTCGCGGCGGCGTTGCCGCTGCATGCGTCGCTGTACCTCGGGCGAGGAGGCCGGCGGACGACTCATGGCCTCAGTGTGCCGCGGTCCGCTGCGGCCCGGCTCGACCCACCCCACCCGGACGATCTCGCGCACGGGTGGCCCGGCGCGGTTCAGGGTGACACGCAGGCGTGTACGCCACGGGGGCGAACGGACTGTCGGACACCACCACGAACAGTTGGTTCGGCCCGGTACGGTGACGCCCACACAGTCGTGACGAGCCACGCCACCGGCCCCGACAGCCACCGTCGGGCCGGCTCGGACCGGGTTCGCAGACCGTCCCCCAGCGATCGTCGAGGAGTCATCACATGTCCAAGGGCAAGGGCGCCAAGAGCAAGGACAAGGGCAAGGGCAAGGACAAGGGCAAGGCGAGCCTGAAGGCCGCGGAGAAGCTGTCCACGAAGGCCAAGGACGCTCTGAAGAAGCAGGCCAAGGCGGCGAAGGCAGCCAGCGAGAAGGCCGCCAAGGCTGCCGAGAAGGCGGCGAAGGCCGCAGCCAAGGAAGCCGAGAAGGTGGCAAAGGCCGCTGCCGAGGAGGCCGCGAAGGCCGCCAAGAAGGCGGCGAAGGCCGCCAAGAAGGCCGCGAAGGCCGAGGACGCCGCCGAGCCTGCGGCCGTTGCCGCGGTCGCGGAACCCGTTGCTGCCGTAGAGCCCGAGCCCGAGCCCGAGCCCGAGCCCGAGCCGGAGCCCGAGCCGGAGCCCGAGCCGGAGCCCGAACCGGAGCCCGAGCCGGAGCCCGAACCGGAGCCGGAGCCGGAGCCCGCCGGTCTGGAGTCGCTGACTCGCGCCGAACTCCTGGCCGAGGCCCGCCGGCTCGAGATCCCCGGCCGGTCCGCCATGAACAAGGACCAGTTGCTCGCCGCCGTCCGGCAGCACGCGGGCTGATCCCCGCAATCCCCTTCGCCGCGGAACGCAGCCGGTGACGGACCCCCGTCACCCGTCCACACTGCGGCCGCGGCGAGCCCACCCGAGCCCACCGCGAGCTCACCCGAGCCGACCGGCCGGCCCCCGGTCAGGCTGCGGGGACGGGCGTCGTCCGCGGTGTCGTCAGCTCGACGTGCCGCGCGACGTCCGGGCGAAACCCGGGATGCCGCCCGAGGTTGCCTCGCTGCAAGCGCCCGAGGAACCCGGTGGTCGCCCGGTGGCTCAGCGCTGGTGCGCGGCCGGCGTCCATCACGTCGAGCAGGTGGCGATACGGCTCCCGCCGCGGGTACTCGGACGCCGCCACCCGCCAGACCCGACCGCCCTCACCCCAGGCCGCGGTCGGCCACGACCGGTTGCCCGCCCACGATTCGCAGGGCAGCGCCAGCACCTCGCCCGGCGCGGCGATCCGTCCGGCCAACCACGTCGCGACCCCCACGGTCACGGCATTGCCGACCAGCTTCCACCGCGGTCCGTTGCGCCGCGCGACCTCTTCGGCGGGCGCCGTCCAGCCGCGGGCGAACCCCTGCAGCGCCTCGGCGTCCTCGATCCGCGGGGTGACCAGCCGCCGTCCGGCAGGTGCACCGGGCAACCAGACCGCCGGCGGTGAGGCGATGCCGAGCGTCGAACCGCCCTTCAGCGTGGGGACGGCGTCGCGCGCCCAGCCGAGGCCGCTGCGGCCCTCGGTCCAGTAGAAGCCGAAGGCGTCCTCGGTGAGTTCGTCCTCGGCCCGCTCCCCGGCCTCGTCCGCGAAGAGCACCTGCCGCGGGTCGTGCGCGGCGGAGGCCACCAGCAGCACCCGACGCCGGCGTTGCGGCACCCCGGTGAAGCGGGAGTCGACCACGCGGTAGGCCCAGCGGTAGCCCAGCGACTCGAGTTCGCCGACCAGGTAGCGCATCGCCTGCCCCCGGTCGAGGGAGAGCATGTTCGGCACGTTCTCGATCACCAGCCAGGGCAGGCGGCCGCGACGGCCCGCCATGAGCCGCAACGCCTCGAAGACGTGCCCGACCAATCCCGACTGCCCGCCCGTGATCCCCGCCGTGCGCCCGGCCTGCGACAGATCGGTGCACGGGAACCCGGCCGCCAGTACGTCGATCCCGGCGGGGAGCTCGCGCAGGTCACGCACGTCCGGGTGCAGGGGAACCTCGCCGAACCGCGCCGCCAGCACGCGTTGCGCGGGCGGCCACCACTCACACAGCAGCTCGGTGTGGGCCGCCTCACCGAGTGCGGCGCGAAAGCCGGTCTCGATGCCGCCGATGCCGGCGAACAGACCGACGATCCTCACCTGGCTCCCTCCGGCCGACGACACCCGAACGCTAGCCCGGACGGCGCCGGCCACAGCGCGCGACCCAGCGCACCGCGCATGACCCGGACTTTCAAGACACCCCTAATTTTCCGCAAAGACGCTGGTCAGAGTCCGATGGGGTGACGCTGAGGGTAGCCCGGGCAACCGCCCGCCCCTGGTAGCGTGCCGAGTCGATTGGGCGTTTCGGTGATATTGCCCAACGTGTTGAGATCACTACGCCGTGTCATCTTCGAGCCGAGGTGAGTTGGATTGGGTGCAGAGCCGGATTCCGGCCGCCGCGCTCGACGCTCCCGCCGCGCCACCTCGACGCCCGCCCCGCACCCACGGTCCGTGGATCCCGCCTCGCGAGCCGGACGTCGCCGCGCGCCGGCCGCCGAGGACGCCGGCTTCCCGGCCGAGACGATGCCCGTACTGCTGGCGCCCGAGGGCGTCGTGGTCGCTCACCGGCCGACGTCCCCTCACCGGCTCGCGACGACCCGGTTGGAGGCGGGCGCGACCGGGGTCATCGACTTCCGATCCCCCGCCGGTGCGCCGAACACCGCCGCCGCCGGAGTGCCGGGCTCTCACCTGCCCGGCCGCGCGCTTCCCGGCAATCCCCTGCCCGTCAACCCCCTGCCCGTCAACCCTCTGCCCGGCACTTCTCTGCCCAGCCGTCGTGCGGCTCGGCAGGCCGGCGCCACGCAGCACGTCGGTGAACTCGATCTCGATGCCCCCGCCACCCGCGCCGGGCGTCGCGCCCAGCGGGACACCCGCGCCGCCGGCCGGCGCACCCGCCGAATGCGCCTGGCTGCCGCGGCCACGGTCGGGGTGCTCACCGTCTCGGGCGCCCTGGCGGTGGCGCTCATCCAGCGCAGGCCCGATCGTGATCTGCAGACCGCCCTGGCCATCTCGCCTCAGGCCAGCGCGTCGACGTCCGTTCCGCCGCTGAGCCTGATCGGCGGTTCGACCCCCAGTGTCTCGACCACCGTCCCCGGCAAGCCCTCACCCACGACCTCGCCCGGGGCCACCAAGGGTGGCAAGGCCGCCCCGAAGACGACCGGCACCAAGACCGCGACCCGCAGCGCCGGGCGGTCGGGCGTCGTCCTCGACGGACGCCGCATGGGCGGCTGGTATGCGGGCGCCGGTGGCGTCGGGGTGGCCGACGGCAGCTTCGCCTCCTGGCTGGGCCGGCCGCTCGGCATCGTGGGCACCTGGGCCGACGGCTCCGACGAGGAGCAGCGCACGGTGTCGGGCCTGACCGCCAACTACTCCGACTGGAAGGGCGCCATCGACATCGCGGTGGGCGGCACCGTGCTCGGCAGCGGCGAGGACTACTCCGCCGCGGCCAACGGTGCCTACGACGCGCGCTGGCGCCAGGCCGCCCAGACCATCGCGTCGGTGCGCAAGGGCGCCAGTGGCCCGACCTTCCTGCGGCCGTTCCACGAGTTCAACGGAACCTGGTTCCCGGAGTGGTCGATCAACTCCGGCAACGTCGGTGACTTCAAGCAGGCCTTCCGGCGGTACGCGGGCATCCTGCGTGAGGCGCTGCCCGAGGCCTACATCGTCTGGTGCCCGAACTCGGGCGACCACTCCGGCGTCCCGGTCGACAGCTACTACCCCGGGGACGACGTGGTCGACGTGATCGCGCCCGACTACTACCACGACGGCTACAGCGAGGACCCGAGTTCCACCAGCTGGCGCGGCGGGAGCCCGCTGGGGGTCGAGGCCTGGCGGCAGTACGCGGCCAAGCACGGCAAGCCGATGGGGCTGCCCGAGTGGGGACTGAAGCCGGACGGCGGCGGCGACGCCCCAGAGTGGATCAAGGCCGTCCACTCCTGGTCCAGCCAGCACGCCAACACGGCAACCTGGCAGATCGGCGCGAAGATCCCCTCCGCGGCCGCCGGCAAGGTGCTGTACACGTCGTACTTCAACGTCGTGTTCGGCGGCGACCCGGCCTACACGATCCACGGTTACGGGGCCAACCCGAACTCCGAGGGCGTCTATCAGGGCCTGCACTGGGGCAACAACTCCTGATCACGACGGGAGCCCGATGAGAGGTTTCTCATCGGGCTGTCACGATCGCGGTCGGATCGCTCGTCGAGGATGGTGTGATGCGTTGGTGGCAGGTCGGCGTCGCGGGCGCCGCGATGCTCGGAGCGGGGGTGCTGTTCGGTCCGATCGCCTGGGCCACGGTGATCACCCCGCGACCTGACGGCCGCATCGTCAGCCCCGCCCTGGTGATCCGCGCCGATGGATCGGTGGTCGCCGCCGATGCTCCGGCGACGCCGGGCACCCCGGGGCCGGCCACCTCGAACGCCGGCGGGCGCAGCGATCAACCAGCCCCGATCGCTGACCCCGGCCACGACCAGGGTGCGGCCACCGCGCCGTCCGCGGGCGCGCCGTCCGCGACCGTCGGGGACGCCACGGGCATCGCGCCGTCGACTCCGTCGTCCATTCTCACCGGGGTGCCGAGCACCTCCGATGCCCGCCCGACGGCGCCCCCCACCACCGCGGCCGGCGCGCGACCGACCGGGGGCGGCGCCACCTACCCGACCACCGGGCCCACGACCAACCCGGCGCCGCAGACCGTTCAACCCACCCGCGTCCAGACCGTGACCTCGACGTCATCGCACGACGACGACGAGCGAACCACGAGCTCGCGCCCCTCCCGCACTGCGGACAAGGATGACGACTGAGCGTCGGCTGACGATCGGTGTCCGTGCTCGCATCCTGGCCACGGTCCTGCTGCTCGCCGCCCTGGGCATGGCCTTCGCCGGCTCGGCCTTCACGGTGTTCGAGCGTCGCCAGCTGATCGATCACCTGGACTCGGTGCTGCTGGCCGACGTGGGTCAGTTCCACCAAGAGGTGGGCCAGCTGCCCGGCCAGACGATGTCCGAACTGCTGCCGACCGTGATGGGCCGGCACGTGCCGGTCGATGGTGAGGTGGTCGGTGGTTTCCTCGACGGGCAGCTCGCCTTCGTCACCGCGGACCCCCCGTTCCGGCTCCTGGACGAACCCGGACTGCTCGCCCAGGTGGCCGCCCTGCCACCCACCGCCCCGACCCGAATCCGCCAGATCGACTCGGTGACGCCCGGGCCGGTGCGCTACGTCGTGGTGCAGCTGCAACGCACCGGCAGCACGCAGGTCGGCTCGCTGGTGGTGGCCATCAGCCTGCGGCCCGCTCTCGACCGGCTGGCCACCAGCGCCACCCAGTTCGCCATCCTGGCCGGCATCGCCCTGGTGATCATCGGGGCCGGTGGCTGGCTGGTGGCCGGTCGGTTGCTCCGGCCGTTGCGGGTGTTGCGCGAGGCGGCCCAGGCGATCTCACCGGACGACCTGCACTCGCGCATCCCGGTGACCGGCCGGGACGACGTCACCCAGTTGACGCGCACCGTGAACGCGATGCTCGATCGGCTCGCCGGCGCCTTCGACACCCAGCAACGCTTCCTGGACGACGCCGGGCACGAGCTGCGCACCCCGATCACCATCGTGCAGGGTCACCTCGAGGTGCTCGATGCCGCCGACCCGGCCGAGGTCGAGGCCACCCGTGACCTGGTGATGGACGAGCTCGACCGGATGGGCCGGCTGGTCAACGACCTGATCGTGCTGGCGCAGACCGGCCGACCGGACTTCGTCCGGTTCGAGAGCGTCGACCTCGATCGCCTGCTGCGGGACGTGTTCGACAAGGCCCAGGGTCTGGCGGACCGGCACTGGGTGCTCGACTCGACGATCTACGCGATCGTGGTCGCCGACGCCCATCGCCTCACCCAGGCGATGCTGCAGCTGACCGACAATGCGGTGCGCCACACCCAGCCGGACGACGTGGTGGCCGTCGGCGGCGTCCTCTCGCGCGGGCAGGTACACCTGTGGGTCCGCGACAGCGGCCCCGGGGTGGCGCCCGAGGACGCCAAACGGATCTTCACCCGGTTCGGGCGCGCCGGGGTGTCGCGCGGCGAGACCCACAGTTCGGGGCTCGGCCTGTCGATCGTCTCCAGCATCGCGGCGGCCCACGGTGGCACCGTCGAACTGAGCCAGCCGACCGAGACCCCGCCCGGGCGACAACCGGGGGCCCGGTTCACCCTGATCATGCCGCTGACCGTCGTCGCCCGGACGCAGCCGCCGTCGCCCTGGCCCGACCCGCTCAACGGCCCCCCGACGTCCAGCGTGAGGTTGAGATCGTGACTCCCGAGACCGGACCAGCAACCGGAACCCCGACCGGAACCCCGACGGGAATCCCGAAGAGAGGGCTGTCATGAGCCGCATCCTGGTCGCCGAGGACGAGGCCCGGATCGCCTCGTTCATCGACAAGGGCCTGCGTGCCAGCGGCTACTCGGTCACGGTCGTCGGTGACGGGCAGGCCGCCTACGACGAGGCCGCCAGCGGAGATCACGACCTGCTGGTGCTGGACATCGGCCTGCCGCTGCTGGACGGCTTCGCGGTGCTGGGCAAGTTGCGCCGCGGGGGCAGCCCCCTGCCGGTGATCATCCTCACCGCCCGTACCGGCGTGCACGACACGGTCGCCGGCCTCGAGAGCGGCGCCGACGACTACATGCCCAAGCCGTTCCGGTTCGAGGAGCTGCTGGCCCGGATCCGGCTCCGGTTGCGCTCGGAGGGCCGCGCCCCCGAGCCGTCGGTGCTGCGCTACGGCGATCTGGCGCTCGATGCCAGCTCGCGGCGGGTGCTGGCGGCGGGGCGGCAGGTCGACCTGTCGGCCCGCGAGTACTCCCTGCTCGAGACCCTGATGCGCCACCCGGGCCAGGTGCTCAGCCGGGAGCAACTGCTCAGCCAGGTGTGGGGGTACGACTTCGATCCTGGCTCGAACGTGGTCGACGTCTACATCCGCTACCTGCGCCGCAAGGTGGGCGCCGAACGGATCGAGACCCTGCGCGGCGCGGGGTACCGGCTGCGGGACGTGACGCCGCCGTCCTGAACCATCCCGCCGTCCTGAACCACCCGCCGTCCTGATCGACACCATGAGAGCCCTCTCATGGTGCTCTCCCCGGATTCCTCATCCCCGGCCGATGGGGTCTGGGGTATGTCGATGAATCACTCACGTCGGGTCGGTGCAACCGCCGCCGCGACCGCCGTACTCCTGGGCGGTGCAGGCGTAGCACTCGGCCTGAGCTCAGGAACGGCTTCCGCCTCATCCGCCTCGCCGGTTTCGCAGTCACTCGGTGGGTCTGCGCAGACCGCTCGACACCACCACAGCCCAGGGGTGCGGGCCGCGCTCGCCCAGCTGGCCGCCGAGAACGCCAAGCTGGCGGCCGAGGCCGAGCTGCTGAAGCAGGAGATCGCGTTGGCCCGGGCCGAGGGTGTGGGGGGTCTGCCGACCACCTCACCGAGCCCGACGCCGACGGCGTCCACGTCACCCTCCGACGACTCCGGGCACGGCCGTCGCGGCTCCCCGGACGACGGCGGCTGGTGGTGGGACGACGCGTCCGGCGGCGGATCCGCACCGGCACCCGCCCCGACCTCGCAGGCGCCCACCACCGCGCCGTCCTCGCACGTCACCACCGGGGCCAGCGGCGCCACCGGCGGCTCGCCCAGCGGGTCGACCACCGCCCAGCCCACCAGGACCGGCAACAATGACCACGAGAAGGAGTCCGGCAACGATGACTGACACCACCACCCCCGAGGTCGGCCGCCACTCGCGCTGGTCGGCCGCGGCGCTGCTGGCGCCGGCATCCGCTGCCGTCTTCGCGGGCACCATGGGTTGGACCTCCGACCACAAGCCCGTCGTGCCGGCCGCGGCCACCACCACGCTGACCCAGGCCAAGGTCCAGACCGAGCACAAGGGCTCGGATTCGGCTCGGGACGCCGACCTCGAGCGTCAGGTCAAGGCACAGATCGCTCAGGTCCGGACGATGCGCCGGCAGGTCGCCAAGCTGCGCAAGGACGTCGCGGCGTTGCGGGGCAAGGCGCCCGGCACCGGCACCACCACCCCGCCCACGACCCCGCCGAGCGGTGGCGGGACCACTCCGGCTCCGGCACCGACCACCACCAAGCCGGCTCCGGCACCGACCACCACCAAGCCGGCCCCGGCGCCGACCACCACCAAACCCGCCCCGGCGCCGACCACCACCGCCAGCACCGGTGGGTCGTGACGGATCTGGCGATGAGCCCTGGTACCCCGGTGACCAGCCCCTCTGCGGAGGGGCTGGTCACCACCGTCCGCCGGTTCCGGGCCATGAACACCGATGTCACCCTGCAGGTGGTCGGGCCCGGGCCGCGGGCGGCGACACTCCTGGACGACGCCGAGCAGGTGTTCGTGCGCGTCGAGCGCAGCTGCACCCGGTTCGACCCGACCAGTGCGCTGATGCAGGCCAACGCCGCCGGTGAGCAGTGGTGCGAGGTGCCGCAGGAGTGTTACCTGGCGATCGCCGAGGCGGCCGGTGCTCACCTCGAGACCGAGGGGTTGTTCGACCCTCGGGTGCTGACCTCGCTGGTGGCGATGGGCTACGACCGCACGCTGCCGTTCGCCGAGGGCCCGGTGCGGCTGTCGGCCGGCCGGACCCCGGACGGCATCCCCTCGGTGGTGCCGCTGACCTCGACGCCCTCGGCAGGGGCGGGGACGCCATCGGCGATGGGTCCGGCCACCTGGGCGCCGGGTCTGGACCGCCACCTGCGAGCGGTCCGGGTCGGGCCTCGCCCGATCGACCTCGGCGGCATCGGCAAGGGGTTGGCGGTCCGGTGGGCCGCACACCTGCTGGTCGAGGCCGGGCAGGGCTACCTGGTCGAGGCGGGCGGTGACTGCGCCCTGGGTGGGCCCGGGCCGGACGCCGGACCGTGGCGGGTCGGGGTCGAGGACCCGCTCGGGGGTGACGACCCGGTCGCCGTCCTCGAGATCACCGACATCGGGTGCGCCACCTCCTCACTGCGCAAGCGCACCTGGCAGATCGAGGGCCGCCAGGTGCACCACCTGGTCGACCCCCGCACCGGCATCAGTGCCGATACCGGGCTGCGTTCGGTCACCGTGCTCGACTCCGACACCGCCCGGGCCGAGGTCTGGAGCAAGGCCCTGCTGATCGCCGGGCGCCATCGCATCGCCGAGCTCGCCGAGTCGAAGGTCCTGCCCGCGTTGTGGGTCGACGAGACCGGCCGGCTCGAGGCGAGCGAGGCCATCCGCGACGACATCATCTGGAGTGCCTCCCATGTCCATTGACGACCCGCGGCGGCTCGTGTCCCGTTCTCGGCGTGGCCATCCCGGACCTGCCACCCCACGCCAGGGCATGCCGCTCTACGCCGTCCCCGCTCCCCGCCCCACCCCCGCCGCCGACGAACCCCAGCCCGACCACCGTCGCCGTGCCCCCCGATCGCTGCGCACGATCCTGCTGATCGCCGTCTCGACCGGGCTGTCCGGGTGGCTCGCCGGCAGCGCGGCCCGAGCCGTGGCCGGGGACAAGAACGCCCCCTGGATCCTGGGCCGGGCCTCCGGGATCTGCGCCTACCTGCTGCTGGTGGCGCTCGTGGCCTTCGGCCTGGTGCTGTCGCACCCGTGGCGCACCCGGTGGCGCCGCCCCGCGACCGTCGTCCGGATTCGGATCCACGTCAGCCTGGCCGTCTTCACGCTGGCCTTCCTGGTGCTGCACATCGTGGTGCTGGCCACCGACGAGTACGCCAAGGTCGGCTGGGCGGGGGCCCTGCTGCCGATGGCCTCGGACTACCGCCCGATGCCGGTGACCCTCGGGGTGATCGCGACCTACGCCGGCATCCTGGCCGGGGTCACCGCCTCGGCGGCCGGCCGGTGGGCGGGCCGGGTGTGGTGGCCGGTGCACAAGGTCTCGGCGCTGACCCTGGTGCTGGCCTGGTTGCACGGCGTCTTCACCGGCATCGACACCCGCTCGCTCGGTTGGCTGTACGCCGTGACCGCGCTCGCCCTGGTGCTGCTCGCGGCGTCCCGCTACATCGTGCGTACCCCGGCCGACCGCGTCATCGAGCTGCGTGCCGAGGCCGGCGCCCCGGCCCGGGCCGGGCACGGCGGCAAGGACCTCGGGTGACCGCCGCATCCGAGCGCCACCTGCCGTCCGTGACCCAGGAGTTGGCCGTGGCCGACCTGGATCTGGCCGATATGGACCTCGCCGACCTGGTCGGCGGATTCCCGCGGACCCGCACGGTGCGCTTCGCCCCCGACCGGACCCGACCGATCCCGCTCGGTGACCTGGCCGCCCGTCGCCGATCGCCGCGAACCCCGGTCAGCGTGCTACGACCCACGCCGAGCCCGCTCACGCCGGTCACCCAGCTCAGCCCGACCGACTCCCCGCGGACGCCGACCTCGCTGGCCCCCGGCCATCCGCTGCTCGGTGAGGAGGCGATCTACGACGCCCGGCACCGCGACTGGGTGTTCGGCCCGCAGACCGATCTGCTCGCCGATCACGTCGCCCGGTACGGCCCCCGGCCGATCACCTCCGGTCACGGTGGGGCGTTGCTGCTGCGCATCGTCGAGGAGAGTGGCCTGGCCGGTCGCGGCGGGGCGCAGTTCCCGGTGGCCGCCAAGTGGCACACGGTGATCACCGCGGTGCGCGAGGACGCCGCGCGGCACCGCCGGGCCGGCACCACCCCGGGCGACGTCGTCCTGGTGGCCAACGGCGCCGAGGGCGAGCCCGCCAGCGCCAAGGACGCGGCGCTGCTGCAGCACCGTCCCCACCTGGTGCTCGACGGCGTGGTCTGTGTCGCCGAGGTCATCGGCGCCACCCGCGCCGTGGTGTGGCTCCACGAGGGCGCCCACGCCACCCGGGCCGCCGTGGCCCGGGCGCTGGCCGAACGTCGCGAGGCCGGGCTGGACGAGCTGCCGATCACCATCGCCACCGGGCCCGATCGGTACCTGACCGGTGAGGCGAACGCCGTCGTCCGGGCCCTGGACGGCGGCCCGGCGCTGCCGTGGTTCCGGCCGGTTCCGGTCGCCGCCGGGGGCGGCATCGACGGCATGCCCACGCTGGTGCACAACGTCGAGACCCTGGCCCGCACCGCGCTCCTGGCCCGCACCGGCACCCACGCCCCGATGCCGGGCGTCCTGGTCAGCGTGCTGGGGCGTACCCCGGCCGACCAGCCGGTGCTCACGGTGCGCGAGCTGGCCCCCGAGCGCACCGTCGCCGATGCGGTGCTCGATCGCTACGGGCACTGGACGGCGCCGCGCGCCGTCCTGATCGGGGGCTACGGCGGCACCTGGTTGCGGTGGGACGAGGCGGCGGGCCTGCACCTGGGTGGCCTCGACCGGCGGCGCTCCCCCGGGGCCGGGGTGGAACCGCGCGACGTCACGCTGGGCGCCGGGGTGCTGGCCCCGCTGCCGGTGGATGCCTGCGGCGTGACCGAGACCGCCGCGATCGCCACCTACCTGGCCGATTCCAGTGCGCGCCAATGCGGTCCGTGCCTGTTCGGCACCCGCGCCCTGGCCGACACCTGGACCCGGATCGCCCGCGGCACCGCCCGGCGCGGTGACGCCGAGCACCTGGCCCGGATCTCGGGCGAGGTCGCCCGCCGCGGGGCGTGCGCCTTGCCGGACGCCGCGGTGAACCTGACGCTGTCGGCGCTGCGGGTCTTCGCCGACGACCTCGACGATCACCTCGCCGGTGCCGGCTGCAGCCACACGGACGTCGCGGTGCTGCCGATCCCCGGGCGGGAGGTCTCCTGATGAGCGGACGCCGACGTCTCGGGGATGCCACCGATCGGGTCAGGGTCGACCCGACCGCTTGCGAGGGCATCGGGATGTGCGCCCATGTCGCCCCGGGGGTGATCGGGGTCGACTCCTGGGGCTACCCCGTGATGCCCCCGGCCGAGGTGGGCGGCCGGGATCTGCGCGCGGCCCGCTCGGCGATCAGTGCCTGCCCCCGGCGGGCACTGTTCCTGGCCTCGGAGGCCGCGGGGGCGCTGCGCTGAGCGACGACCGGGTGATCGGCCTCAGCGGTTGAGCGCGCCGAACGCCACGCCCACCTGGGCCAGGCCGGCCTTGGCCCGCTCGGTGTAGCGGGTCTCGTTCCAGGTCGGCCAGCTGAACCGGGTGCGGTAGGGCACCGAGCCGCCGACCGAGAAGCCCAGGGTGATGCCCGAGACGGTCTGGGTGGCGGCCGGGTCGCCGGCGCCCAGCACGGTGCGGCTCGACGGGTCGGCGACACCGAGCATCGCCCACGGGATCCGCACCCGCACGGTGTCCCCGCCGGCGCGCCAGGTGGCCAGCGAGGAGTAGCCCGGGTCGGTCGGGTCCCAGCGACCGCGCACCAGGGTGCCGACGTCCTGGTACTCCATGGTCGAGTCGGTCACCCCGGCGTAGGAGCGGTTGGTGATCAACCGGTACAGGTGCCAGGGCTCGCCGTCCTGGGGCAGGGCCTCCCAGGTGTCCAGCCGGGCCGGGTCGAGCGCGGCGCGCACCAGCGCTCGACCGTTACCGGCCCGCGGGTCGATCTCGATCCGGTAGTCGCTGTCACCGTCGCTGGTGCGCCCGGTGCTGCCCGGGACGACGTCCGCGCTGATGATCAGGGGTTCGCGGGCCGTGACCCCGGTGCCCCCGCCGGCCCCGGTGCCCGAGCGGTAGGCGACGTCGACGTAGACGAAGGAGGCGTCGGCGTCCAGGGTCACCTTGGCGATCTTGCCGCCGTCCGGCGACTCCTCGACGCGGGCGCCGGGCAGCCGCCGCGGGTCGGTGGCGATCAGGCCGAAGTACTGCTCGTTGGTCATCACGTCGTGCCAGAGCTGGCGGCGCTCGCGGGGCGCCTGGTGCTCCATGGTGTTCCAGGTGAACTTGAACCACTCGTCGGTCCAGGCGAACAGGAACGCGCCCGACAGGCCCTGGCCCTTGACCAGGCGCAGCAGCGAGGCGTCGATCGCCATCGCCTCGTCCTCGGTGTGCCCGCCCTGGTCGCGGCCGCGGGTACCGGTGTGCGCCGACCCGATGGACGACGGCACGCCCAGCTCGGTGATCATCACCGGCATCGGCGCGTGGTGCTGCTTCAGCGCGGTGAGGTAGCCGGCGTACGGGTCGACCGTGCCGGCGGCCGGGCCGGTGAGCTGCGGGGTCTGCAGTTCGGGCTCGTAGCGCAGGAAGTCCGGGTAGTACGGGTAGGCGTGGTAGCTGGCGAAGGTTCCCCCCGGCCAGGCCAGCGTGGGCAGCACGTGGTTGGCGTCGACCCCGGGCAGGTCCTCCTCGAGGTTCGGTTCGGCCGGGTGGTGCAGCGGGTCCATGGTCGGCCAGTTCGCGAACGCGATCGGCATCGAGCGGCCGTGGGCGGCCTCCAGCTGGGCCAGGGCGTTCATGTGCCGGGCGATCCAGCGCTCGGTCGGCGTCGCGTCCGCGGTCGAGCGGAAGTAGCGCCCGTTGACCTGCGGCGCGTCCGCGTTCCGGGCATCCGTGCGCTGGGTGGCGTGCGGGTCCCACTCCACGCCGATGATCCACGACATCACCCAGGGCGAGACGTCGGCGGTCCAGCGCCCCCAGGCCCGCCCGGGCAGGCGGGTGCGGTTCAGGGTGCCGTGGACGGCGCGCACGGCGTCCGCGATCTCACCGGCGAAGCCGTCGTCGGTGACCGGGTCGTACAGCGTGCCGTTGCGCAGGTAGGTCTCGTCCGGGATGTAGACGCCCTGCACCAGGTAGATCGGGTCCTTGCGGTGGAGCTGGTTGTAGCGCAACAGCTCGGCGTAGAACTCGGGCCGGTGAATGGTGTAGATCCGCACCGCGCGGATGCCGAGCCGGCCCATCTGCTCGAACCAGCGCCGGTAGTCGGCCGCCTCGATGGCCAGCTCGCCGGGCTGGTGACCGGGGGTGGTGACCCCGAGATCGACGCCGGCGATGAAGTTGCGGACGCCGTCCTTGGTGAGCAGGCGCAGGCCGCGGCTGTCGGTGGTGGCCAGGGTGCGCAGCCCGGTGAAGGTGGCCGGTGCGGGCGCCCAGTTCGCACCGTTGCGGGCCGCGGCGGCCCGGGAGACGTTGGCCGGGACGGTGCCGGGGCCGGCCGCGCCGCCGCCACCCGCGGGGGCGTTCGGGGCGGCGTCGGTCTGGGTCATCGAGGTGAGCAGGCCGAACAGCACGAGCGGCACCCCACCGGCGACCGCGGCGGCGCGCCGGCGCCTGCGCCGAGCCGGGCCCGGCTGCGAGCCGGACGCCGACCCGGACGCCGCGGACAGCGGCGCGGGCCGTGAGGTGGTCGCGGGCCGCGACGCCGTCGCCGGGGTACGGGGGGTGGATCCGTCGCCTGTCATGTCGTCTGAGTCGGCCGGCCGCGGCCCGGGCTTGACCCGATCGGGGGACGCCCGTTCGGGTGGGCCCTCGGCTCGGCGGCCACGGGAAGCCCGCCGACGCTCGGATCGGACATCTCGGCCCGAGCGCGATACGGTCGGACGCGTCACCCGGCGCCGACGCCGGTCGGCACATCGTGACCTGAGGGAGTTCCGGTGAAGAAGATCGTGACCGTGGTTCTGGCCGCTGCCGCAGCGTTCGCCGTGTGGCGCAAGGTCGAGGCCGGCAAGGCCGAGCAGGAGCTGTGGGCCGAGGTCACCGACCCGGTCAAGTAGTCCCGAGCCCACCACCGAGCCGACCACCCGGTCGACCGCCGCCGACCACGCGGTCGGCCACACGGTCGGCCACAACGGAGTCGCTCGACGGCGTCCCGACGCCGTACGCTGGTTCCTGCCCTGGGGCGTTGGCGCAGTTGGTAGCGCGGTTGCTTTGCAAGCAACAGGTCACCGGTTCGAGCCCGGTACGCTCCACTTCTCTTTGGAAGGTCTCTGCTGGATCTCGGCTGAATCCCTGTGCTGAATCCCTGTGCTGACGGTCTCGTCCGGCTGTCTCCGACTGCTCGTCTCTCGGCTCTGGTGGCCGGCGGGCGCGTCAGGCGACCAGTTCACCCCACGGCCAGCCCAGCAGGATCGAGATCACCTCGCGCAGCCCGACGACCACGATGACCAGCGCGACGACCGCCACCGCCCAGCGGCGTGCCGCGATCAGGCTCGGTCGGGGGGCGGCGGTGGCCTCCAACGTGCCGTAGAGCGCCCGTTGGAACCTCACCCGGCCCCAGGCGGTGGGGCGATAGGTGAGGATCTCGCAGCCCTCGAGCGCCGCCCGCAGCGCATGGTCGTTCGGCGTCAGGGCGGCGTCCGGCCGATCCGAGAGCAGCCGCGCCACCGCGCCCTGCTCACCGACGAACACCAGCCGGATCCCGCTGGCGCCGAGTTCCCGGACCTCCCACAGCAGCGCCTCGGAGGCTGCGGACACGTCGAGCAGGATGGCCTGGCACGATCGGGCGAAGGCGAGCACCGCCTCGCGCCAGATCGCCGACTCGACCGTGACGACGATCAGCCGGGGTGCCAGCGCGGCACGGGAGGCGGTGGCGACGGTGTCGGACACCTCGGCGAGGTCGGCCAGGGTGGCCACCTGCTGCCGCTTGTGCTGCTCGGCCGCCCGCACCCCCGTGCCCACGGACCCGGCGGACATGATCAGGGGTAGCGCCAGCATCATCACCAGCCCGACGGCGATGAACACCAGGAGGGCGACGAAGAACCCGATCCCCGCGCCGGCGAGCAGTCGCGCGGCGGCGGTCGGCCAGGGCACCGGCCACTGCCGCCAGTCACCGGCCAGGGCGTCCAGCACCGTCAGCGGCCGGCCCTGCCACACCGTCCACCCCACCAGGGCCACCCAGGCCGCGGCATATCCGCGGCCCACCCAGACCCCCCAGGCCGAGGCCCACCGTTGCAGGGCGGCCACCCCCCGCTGGACGGCGGTCGCCGCCGACACCCCCAGCCGCAACCCGGCGGCGGCGCCGTAGGGCTGCGCGGTGGCGTCGTCCAGGGTGACCACGCGCCAGGAGTAGCCCAGGTGGTCCAACGCGCTGGAGACCGCCCGGATCGACTCGGCGTGCCGGAACCGCCTCAGCCACAACACCATCCGGCGCGGGGTGTTGCGCAGTGTGCGGGCCGAGATGCGCGCCGAGATGGCCACCGCGGCGACCCACAGCAACACGGTCAGGATCTGTGGCCGCAGCGCCGGGTCGAGCCCGGAGGTCCGGTCGAGGAACACGAAGAAGGTCAGCACGCCGCCGAGGAACCCCAGCCACATCGCCACCCCACCCACGACGATCAGGACGGCGCCGACCACTCCCCGCACCCGCCGGCTCCAGCGCCGCATCAGGTACCGGCTGCGGGCGGTGGAGCGCGTCGTGACCGGCATGCGACCTCCGAGGTCAGGCGGGTCGGGTCGGCAGGGTGTCGGCGCGAACCCCGTCGGTCAGGCCACGAGCCAGCCAGGCCAGCAGCGCCCCGGGCGACCCCTCGACCAGCTGGGCACCGTCCCCGGCGGTCCAGGTACCGCCGTCGTCGGTGCGCAGCTGGATCCCGGGTGCCCTGCCCGCCTGCGCCGCGTCGTCCCAGAGCGCGATCTCGAGTTTCGTGAACCGGTGCAGCAGAGCGGGTTCGACGTCGTCGAAGCCGAATCCGGCGGCCAGGTCGGCGTGGTGGTAGACCACCTCGCGCAGCCGCATCGCGGGCAGGTTGCCGATTCGGACGCGCTGGCCACCTGGGGTGCGCTCGAGCTGCAGGTCGGCGTGCTCCGGCCGCAGCCGGCGCAGCGCGCCGTCCAGGGTGGCGGCCGTGGTCGCGACGTCGTCGAGCTGCTCGGCCACCGGCCGCCGGGCCCCCGCCTCGATGTCGAGGCCGCGCTGCTCGGTGCTGGCGTACATGGTCTCGCCGGTGCCGTCGAGGGCGGCCCGGGCCAGCCGGGTGATGCCCTCGGCGTTGCGCGCGAGGTGACTGAGCACGTGACCGCGGGTCCAGCCGGCACACAGCGAATCGCTGCCGAGCTGGTCGTCGGTCAGGGTCGCGATGGTGGCCAGCAGCGCCTCGGTGTGCCGGTCGAGGTGGGTGAGCAGGTCCGTGGGTGCGTCGGCGTTCTGCCTGGCGTTCTGCCCGGCGTTCCGGTCATCGGTCCGGTCGGTCATGTGCCGAGGCTACGGGCTGCGGACCCGACCCCCCACCCCTCCGCCACGATCACTCCCGGTTAAAGATCACTCCTGCGCCATGATCACCGTTGGATCGCAGTCCGCTCCGCTTCAGCGGGTGGATTCTGCGATCCAACGGTGATCTCGGGTTCAGCCGTGCA